>CAWCAP010000029.1:0-52983 GCA_963793395.1 Bryobacterales bacterium
ACCGCGTAAAATTACGCGGTAATTACCGCGTAAAATTACGCGGTAAATTTACCGCGTAGATTTACGCGGTAAATCGCTGTATATAAGAATCCCTATCGTGTAGTCTAGGGTATTGAGTTCCTTGGTGGTTCTGGTGTATCACTAGAGCTGAGCCACGGTCTCACGACCCTTTGGACAGGCACGGAGCTCGCACGAACAGCTTCCGATCGTGCGTTATCAACTGCGGTGTGGTTCGAGCTGGTGAATTACTAGCTGGCTCTGCCATACTGATTTAATTCGCTTCCTTTTCGCCATATAATTTTCGCCTGCCATCGCTGCTGCCTCGCTGTAAATAATTCAGGAGAAATCCTATGCGCCGCCTGTACCCGTAGTGTGTTGCGATCTGAAAAGTGTTAAAAAGAGTGAGGCGTTGTAGGCGCTATCACGCTCGGAGTGGAGAAGGCGTGAGTGAATACGATTGACGCAGATTGTCAGCGTTGAGGGCTAAGGGCGAGAGCGTACGCGGTTTCCTCGAGGACGTTCAAACGCCCTAAGGAAACGCTGTGCCGTCCTAGCGCCGCTCAGGAAGAGTAGTACATTTTTACCGCGTAATTTTACGCGGTAATTTTTACCGCGTAATTTTACGCGGTAAACTTTACCGCGTAGATTTACGGGGTAATTACCGCGTAAATTTACGCGGTAATTGCCTGGTAGTCAGGATATCGCCTGACTCGTCGCAATGGAAAGCGATGGAGGCCACGAGGACCTCCCGGACACCGGGGCGGATACCTCCGAAGCAGAGAGCGTCGCAGGGACTGACCCTGGCAAAGCTGAAGTGGAACCAGAGGTCACGGTCCGACGACATAACTATAACCTAAGACCCAAGCGCAGGGCTCCTGTCCCTGATGGGGATGATGTGCAAGCTAAAGAAATTGAGATCGCGCCCGGGGCGGGTGTGGTGGCCGACAAAAACCATGTCGGCGGGCGTGATGCAGGCGAAGCCGGAAAGAAGCGTGGCGCCAACCACGACTCTTCGCTGCCTGCGACGAGGAAGAGGTCCCGATAGCGTTACCGGAGCGCCGCCTCCGTAGGGTGTGCCGGTGATGCTGAGGGTTCCGGCAATGTTCCCGATCTGCGTGTTCGACGAGGTGACCGTCGCCCCCAGATTGAAAGTCAACGATCCGCTGGAAACCACATAGCGCGAGGAATCCGGCTCCAGCAGATAACCATACGGCGGGACCGTCGCGTTGGGCTGCAAAATACTGGCGCTAAAAGACAGCCCATTGCTGGTGAATATTCCGTTGGTGAAGGTCACGCCACCGTTTATTTGCGCCGAGTAAGTGCTGTTGTCCGGATTCGGAATCAGCGTTAGCAAGACGGTGCCGGGGGCGAATCCGGCTGGCTGCCACTGCACGGCCACTGGACCGAAAGAGGAAAACAGCGGAGCGCCTGTGCCCACCGCGCCAATAATCGGCGGTCCGGACTCCGGATAAGCCGGGGCCGTGGACAACGAACCTGCGGGATTGAAATTCAACGCCAGCAGGGCGATCGTCCCCGACGACGTATAGAATTCCGCCAGTCCGCTTTGTCCCACAGTGGCTGCGAACTGCGAGGGGAACGTGAACGCAATATGCCCCTGAGCCGGAATGTTCGAGAGCACGCTCTGTGAGATCAAGCCTCCAGTGGTCTGAATTTTGACGGTAATCGTCTGCGCAGCCTGGCTGGTGTTCACCAGAGCCATCGACGAGACATTGTTGGACGTATTATCGAACGGCACCAGGATGCGGCTGGCACTGGCGATGGCTTCGGAGGTGCCGATCTGCGCGGGAAGTCCCTGCGGCCGCTTGGTGAAGACGGCGTAGGCGACAACGCCCGGGCTGCCGATGAGTTGGCCCCATCCCTGGGTGAGAGTCGCGGCCGTGCCCGGTGTGTGGAGCAGCAGCGTTTCGCCACCCACGAGTGAGATCGACTGCGTGGAAGTCACTTCCTGGAAAGTCAGGTTCCAGGGTTGCGTTGCGTTGAGATTCGTTTCTTGAAAGAAACTCAAGCTTGCGGTTCCCGTCGTGGTGGTTGTGTTGGTAAGCACGATGGTCGTCTGCCACACCTCGCCGTCAACGATCTGGGAAATGATGAGCGGTTGAGCCCACGCTGAAGCCGCGCATAGGGCGAAAAGCAACGCCGTTGCGCCTATATTTTTAATTGACATCATGTTTGGTGAAAATCTCCCTGCTTTGGAATACACGTTTGTTGAATTCTCGTGCCGGGGGAGGGTAGCGGGGATAACCGCATACCTCCCCACTGCAGCCATCATAGCGTCACAGGGGACCATTCAACCCGCGCGTGGGAGCGCCCGCCTGCGCAGTTAAACTATTGTTTGTGATCCGCGTGGCGTGCTTGTTGATCCTGGGCCTGGCGGCGTTGACGCCTATCCGGGCGCAGACGATTCCGCCGGCGGAATACCGTCAAAGGCGCGCGGACTTCCGCAAATCGCTGGACGGAGCGCTGGTGCTCATGGGCGCGCCGGACCCGTCCGATCTGCACGATACCTTTTATCAGGAGCCGAATTTTGAATACCTCACAGGCTGGCACGAGCCCGGCGCCGCGCTGTTGCTGACTCCCAAAGACGAGATCCTGTTCCTGCCGCCGCGCGTGGCGAATCGCGAGACTTACAACGGCCGGACTACCGGCCCCGACGAAAAAGACGCCGCGCAAAAATCCGGGTTCGATAAAGTGCTGCCGCGGGCTCAGCTCGAAGCGCAGTTTGTGAAAGCCATGGAGTCGGCGGACGCGGTCTACGCGCTGGGCGGCGACGCGCAGGCCCGCGATCTCGCGCGACTGGCTCCACTGCATGACAGGCGCGACGCGGCGGATTCGATCACGCGCTTTCGGTTGCGGAAATCGCCGTCCGAGATCGCACTGATCCGCAAGGCGACCGACGCGACCGTCGCGGCCCATCGCGCGGCCTGGAAGCGGATGAAGCCGGGCCTCTTCGAATATCAGATCGCGGCTACCATGATGGAAACTTATCTGGAGCTCGGCTGCGAGCGCAGCGCCTACACGCCCATCGTGGCTAGCGGACCCAACGGCGTAGTGCTGCATTATTCCGCGAACCAGCGGCGGGTCGAATCCGGTGATTTGGTGCTTGATGGACGTGGGCGGCGAATACGCGGGCTACGCGAGCGACGTCACGCGCACGGTTCCCGCCAACGGCAAGTTCACGCCGCGGCAGCGCGAGATTTACGACATCGTGCTGGCGGCGCAGAAGGCGGCGATCGCGGCGGTGAAGCCGGGGATGACGCTGCTGGGCGACAGCTCCACCAGCCTGCGCAAGATCGCGATGGATTACATCAACGCCCATGGTAAAGATTTGCACGGCGCGCCGCTGGGAAAATACTTCGTGCATGGACTGGGGCACTTCGTGGGTCTGGAAGTACACGACCCGGGCAGCTTCGATACGCGCCTGGAACCCGGCATGGTGATCACCATCGAGCCCGGCATCTACCTTCCTGAAGAAAACCTAGGGGTGCGAATCGAGGACACGCTGGTAGTGACCGCAACCGGCGCCGAGGTGCTCAGCTCCGCGCTTCCCAAGGAAGCCGAAGAGATCGAAAAGCTTGTTGGCAAGTAGGCGCAATCTCGTTTACATCGCAGTGCTGGCCGGATGCTTTGCTGCCGGGACGCTGGCCGGCTGGACTGCGCTTGCCGCGCGCGTGGATCACTACGCTTACGATTTGATGACGCAGATGACGCCCGTGAAGAACGCGGAGCCGTCGTCAGTCGTGGTCGCGATCGACGAAGAAACGCTGCGCGCGCAAGGCGGGATGCGCAATCTCCGGCCGATTCTCACCCAAGCCTTGGCGCAGATCAACGCCGCGCAGCCAAAAACCGTGGCGCTGGACGTGATCCTCAGCGATAAAGCGGATGATGCCGAAGACGCGCGCCTGGAAGCGGCTCTGCACGACACCAAGAATTTGATCTTGGATTGCGACCTGGTGGGCGGCGCGTGGGAAGATCCTCTGCCGCGCTTCGCCAGCGCAGCCGCGGCGCTGGGCCATGTGCACCCCGAAATCGACCGCTTCGACGGCGTGAGCCGCGAGGTTTCACTCGAAGAAACCGCGAACCATCAGCGGCGGTGGGCGCTGGCGCTCGAAGCATTTCGCATTTCGCAGGGGCAGGAGATTATTGAGTCGCCGGGCGATGTGGAAGTGGGCGGCACTGTCATTCCCGCGGCGCGCGCCGATGCGGGACGGCCGATGTTGATTCGCTATCAACCTGCTGGAATCCCGACGGTTTCAGCGCTGCATGTGAGGGAAAACCTAAATCTCCTGCACGGCAAGACTGTATTCCTCGGGGTCACGGCGCTCTCGGCCGCGCGCGACCGGCTGTTGAATCCCTACGGCGTGAACGTCCCTGGCGTCGAAGTTCACGCCCACGCGTTTGAAACCATGGCGCGTGGCGATTTCCTGCGGCGCGCCGGCAACTTGGAGCCCGTGGGATTGTCGCTGCTATTCGCGGCGGGCGCGGGCCTGGCGTTCGCGCTACTTTCTGGATGGATCGCCTACGCGGTCGCGGTATTAATCGTAGCCACCTCGCTCGCCGCGCCCATTTTTTTCTTCGGCAGGGGCGTGGTGTTCCCGCTCTTTGGTCCGGCTGCGGTGGCCTGGCTTTCTTGCGCAGGCGCGGCCACCTATCAGCACTTCTTCGTGCGCCGCCAACTGCGGCGCAGTGAATCCGAGAAATCGCGCTATCAGCAGGCCATCCACTGGGCCGCGCATGAGATGCGCACGCCGCTGACGGCCATCCAAGGGTCCAGCGAAATCATGACCAACTACTCGCTGCCGGAGGCCAAGCAGAGGCAGTTGAGCGAAATGATCAACTCGGAATCGAAACGCTTGGCCCGCCTGATCCAGACTTTTCTCGACGTCGAGCGCCTGGCGGAAGGCCAGATGGATTTGAAGCGCGAGACGTTTGAAGCGGCGGATTTGATCGACACCTGCATACGGCGCGTCGAACCGCTGGCCTCCCGCAAGAACATCGGCTTGTCGCTGGAAACGCCGGTAGACGGAACGCTGACCGGCGATCGGGAGTTGATGGAGTACGCCTTCTACAATCTCCTGACCAATGCCGTAAAATATTCTCCGGGAGAAACCCGAGTCTCAATATTTGGAGAGCGAAACGGCGAGCAGCTTCGAATTTCCGTGCGGGATCAGGGAATTGGCATGGACTCGAAGGAAATTAAGAATATATTCAAGAAGTTCTACCGGACGAAGCGCGCCGAAGAATCCGGCGAAGTGGGCACCGGAATCGGCCTGTCCATCGTCGAGCAGATCGTCACCCATCACGGCGGGCGCATGGAAGTGACCAGCGAGCCCGGAAAAGGCTCATGCTTTACCATGGTTTTGAAGAGTGGGGTTCGGAGGAACATTGCAGAAGCTATTGATCGTCGAGGATGACCCCTCGGTACGGAACACCATGGTGACCGTGCTGGAGCTGGAGGGCTATCAGCCCGAAGCCGTCGCCTCCACGCGCGAGGCGATAGACCGGCTCGCGGCCGAGCCTGATCCCTACCCGATCGTCATTTCCGATATTTATCTGGACGAGCGCACCGGCATCGATGTGCTGCACGCCGCGCGCAAACAGAACCCGATGTGCGCCGTGATCCTGATGACCGGCCGCGGCAGCATGGAAACCGTGATGGCCGCCACCGAAGGCGGGGCGTTCGAATATCTCGCCAAGCCGTTCGAGATGGCGCAGATGATCGACACCATCAGGCGCGCCGAAAAATCCTTGGGAGCGGCCGAGGACGAGAACGACGCCGCCGCCATCGACGATCTGCCGGACACGGAGATGATCGGCAGTTCGCCGCGCATGATCGAGATCTACAAGACCCTCTCGCGCGTGGCGCCCACCGACGCCACGGTGCTGATCGAAGGCGAGACCGGTACCGGCAAGGAACTGATCGCCGCGCATGATTCATCGCAACAGCCAGCGCTCGCAGCAGCCGTTCGTGCCGGTGGATTGCGGAGCGATTGCGCCCTCGCTGCTCGAAAGCGAACTCTTCGGGACGCTGCGGGGCGCCTATACCGGAGCGGACCGCGACCGCATGGGCGTGTTCGAAGCGGCCCACGGCGGAACGGTTTTCCTGGACGAGATTGGCGATATCGACCTGGGTTTCCAGTTGAAGCTGCTGCGATTTCTGCAGGAGCGCGAGATTCGTCCGCTGGGTTCGGCGCGCGCCAAGAAGGTGGACGTGCGGGTGATCGCAGCCACCAATCACGACGTGCAGAAGATGGTGGAAGAAGGCAAGTTCCGCGAGGACTTGTGGTATCGCCTGAACGTGGTGCGGCTGACCGTGCCTCCGCTGTGCGAGCGGCCAGCGACATTCCGCTGCTGGTGCATTATTTCCTGAAGCGCTATAACGAGCGCTACGGACTCGACACGCGAGATCACCGACACCGGCGTCAAGGCGCATGGAAGAGTATAGCTGGCCCGGCAACATCCGCCAACTCCAGCACATGATGGAGCGGCTGACGATTCTGGCGCCGGGCGGCCGCATCGATAAGGCCGTGGTCGAGGCCGCGATCGAACAGATGGATTCGCGCGATCATGGCAGCGAATCGCTGGCCGAAACCGAGACCGAACAGATCCGCCGCGTCCTGGCGGCCACCAACGGCAATAAGAGCCGCGCCGCCAAGATCCTGGGGATCGAGCGCAAGACGCTGTACCGCAAGCTCGAGCGGATGGAACTGTAAGCCGCGCGGAGACCGCCGGCGCGCTGAATCCCCGGAACAAAGAAGTTTTTGGCGAACTCTTCGTCCGTGCCCTGGAATCCTGCGAGATCGGCCTGCAAGTCGACGGCTACTGGCGCGACCGCCGCGGCGAATTCCGTCCAGATCGCGGCCTTCCCCAAGCCGATCAACTGGATTTTCGGTTGCTTCAGCCAAGCCAGAGCGGTGAGGATGTCCTGCACGCGGTTGGCGTCGTCCGTCTTGTTGAAGGTGAGGAACATCTTTACGGAACGGTCGCGCGGAGCCTTTGCACCGCCCGTCTGAAAGGCGTCGATTAGAAGAACCGCTCGGCCCGCTTGGAGCAAACGCGCGACTGCCGGGTCTTTGCGTGCTGCCTCCGCGCCCTCGGGATGAATCACCAGCGCCGGTGGATTCGAGCCCTTGATCCAGATCGCGGGGATGCGGTCACCCTTGCCGGGACGTCCCAACGCAATGTGTTCGCCGGTCCCTTCACTGATGACTTGCGACGGCCACTCCGCCGCCAGCGCTGCGGTAAGACGCTCCCGGTAATTCGAAGTCTGCTCCCCGGCGAGACGTTTCCATTCCTCGAACAATTGCGCGAAGGTCACGGCGTTAGAGGGCAGCGTTCGATTATGCAGCACCAGCATGTCCTGCAACTTCTCCATCTGGATAGGTCGTTCTTTCAATTTGGAAGCATCCGTTTCGCCCAGCACATGCTTGCCAAAGAACGCATACGTCGCTTCCCGATTCGGCTTGTTGTAGTTGTGCGGAGCGTCCTGGAAGAACATCTCCACCTCGCCGCCTTTGTCATACAGATCGTAAATTGCGCGAACCGCAGGATACTCTTCGGTGCGCATGTTGCGCGTCCAGTCGCCCGTCGCTGCCGACATGATCATGGGTCGCGGGGCCATCATGGCTGCGACTTCGACGTTGTTGGTGTCGAGCCGCAGCCCAGGCGCGTTCTCGCATAGCCCTCCGCCCTGCATGATCAGCGAAACCATGTTGGCGGGAGCCGAAAATTTGATGCGATCATCCACCGCCGCGACGATTATATGTCTGCGTGCCGCCGCCCGACGCCCCGGTCGCCCCGATCATATCTGGATTTACCCCTGGAAGTTTCTCCAAGAAATCGATCGCGCGAATCGAGTTCCACAATTGCAGGCCGAAGGGGCCGAAGCTCCAGAGTTCCTCCACCGGTTTGTCGCCGAAATCGTGCGGCGTCTGAATGGTGTCGTTGTATCCCACCATGTCGTAGCTAAAGACCACGTACCCTTGGCGGGCGAGATTAATCGCGCGCGCCGGAATCGAGACGATGTCTGTGTTCTCCAGCCGCCCATAACTCCAGTGGCCATGCGGACTGATGATCGCAGGGTATCCGCCGGCGGGCGCGGGCGTGAGCGGACGATAGAGATTGCCGGCCAGATAGTAACCCGGCAGCGTCTCGATCAGAACTTTTTCTATGATGCAGTCGCGGTTCTGAATGCGCCCGAAAATCTGCGGATGCAAATCGTTCTTCGGAAACAGCGGCAGCAGTCCGGCGGCCGAGAGGATCTGGGTGCGAAGCTCCCGTTTGCGCGCCTCCCACTCCGCCAGAGTCTTGTATGTCCGCGGCACAAAATGCGTGTCGACATTCGGAATATTTGTATTGCGCGAATCGACGGCTGGAATCTGGGCCTGCGCCATCAAACTGGCGGCAAAGGCAGCGGCAAGCAAACGCGACATGGCCCTACTGTTATCACAGATCTCACCGGGATCGCCACGGCCCCTTGCTCCAACCGCGACGAGTGCTAGCATCGAAGAATGCGCATGAGACCTTTTTTGATCACAGCTTTGTGGACTTGCGTAGCCATCGTTCCTGTAACGCTCAACGCCCAGGCCACCATCCGGCCGGAGCCCGCCCGGATCGAGGGCAAGACCACCGAGACGCGCCCACCGGAAAAAAGCGACAATCAGCCCTTCTTCCCGCAGCAGACCCGCGCGCCGTATCACGCATCCGCGCCTTTCAAAGTGACAACTTTGATCGACAACCTGCCGGTCACCTGGAGCATCGCGTTTCTGCCCGACGGCAAGCTGCTCCTCACTGAAAGATTGCCAGGCAGCCTCCGCATTTTTGACCCGAAGGCAGACCCCAAGAGCGCGCTCTCGGAACCCGTAGCCGGCGTGTCCGCGCTGATGTCGCCGGGCGCGAAAGACGTTGGCGTGCTGGATGTGAAGCTCGATCCGCACTTCGCCGCCAACCACCAAATCTTCTTCACCTTTTTCGATTACGTCAACAACCCCGGCACCGACACCTATACCGACAGCAACACCTACGTAGTGCGCGCCAAGCTCGACGAAGACAAATGCGCCTTGATCGACGCCAAAGTTATCTTCCGGGCCCAGCCCGCGATGCCATCGAAGAGACTCGGCGGCAAGACCGGCGGCCGCATCGCGATCGGGACCGACGGAAACCTGTTCGTGACGATCGGTGATCGCTCGGATTCGCCGCCCTGGGACGTCGCGCAGCGCATGGACACCGACCTTGGCAAGATCATTCACATCACACCCGACGGCGCGCCCGCGCCCGATAATCCATTCCTGGGAAAGCCGGGTGTTCTTCCCGAGATCTGGGCCAATGGGCTGCGCAGCCAGGAAGGCCTGACCTTTGATCCGCAAGGCCGTCTATGGGAAACCGAGCACGGCCCGCGCGGCGGCGATGAACTGAACATCATCCAGAAGGGCAAGAATTACGGATGGCCGGTGGTCTCGCACGGCATCGACTATCCGGGCACCCCGATCGGCGATGGCAGCACGCACAAAGAGGGCATGGAGGAGCCGGTCTATTATTGGGATCCAGTGATCGCGCCCTCCGGCCTTGCCTTCTACAGCGGCGGTTTATTTCCGCAGTGGAAGAACAGTATCTTCGTCGGCGGCCTGCGTGGCATGGTGCTGGTTCGCCTCACTATCGTCAAGGACAAGGTGGTTTCGGAAGAACCGCTCCTGACGGACTTAAACACTCGTATCCGCGACGTTCGCGTCGGCCCGGATGGCGCGGTTTACGTATTGACCGACAGCGGCACGCCCTCGATGCAATACCGCACGCCGCTCACCAGCAAGCTGTTGAAACTCACGCCGAAATAGGTTTCGGAGCCAGTACTCGCCGCCGGTTGTAATTAATCCGCCGGTTGTATCTCGTCCTGCGACGCGTGCGCGGCGAGATGCGCTTTCAGCATCCGCGACTGCTCGCTTTCCGCGCCATAGCGTTGTATCGAGCTTTCATAAAACTGCTGGATCAGTTGCTGGTATACGTCCGCGTCGAATGGAAGTGGGGACAAATCTTGGGGTTTTGAAGACTTTGTATCTATACTCATAATTTCCCTTAACTAAGCGGCCAGAATTTGCAATCCTTGCATTCCCCCCCTTCACTTGCAATTGTTTCGCCAAGCTCTTGCGAGGAACCTACCTTGTTGCCATCTTGCCGGTTGGGTTAGCGACGGCATAGCGTCATCCGACCACGGAGGGTCAGAGCACAGCTTTCGCTCCCGTACGCGGGAACTCACAGAGTTCGGGGCAAGCCCTCACAACTTGGCGCACAACTTGCACTCGCAAACAAAGAATCTAGCGCTATGCCCTCCAATCCGGTAAAAAATAGCGATCCGAATGAGATTTCTTACCCGTCCTCGATGGAACGCCGCTCAAAAGTTCGTTTCCCCCTCGAATTGCCAGTCACTTACCGAACCCTGGGGCGGGGATCCCGATGCTCCGGAGAGGGCCGGGTAGCGAACATGAGCAAAAACGGAGTCCTGGTTTCCGCGCAACACCAAATCACCGTCGGGGTGCGGATGGAACTGAGGATCGAATGGCCGTCGCTCTTGTACGGAAGGGTGCCGGTCTGCTTGGTCACACGAGGCCAAGTTGTGCGCTGCGATACCTCCAGCTTCGCAGTGCTGATGACTCGATATCAGTTCCGGACGGCGAAGCGAAAGGTAGCATCCATCGGCGAGCGTGGCTAGCGGACACCTCGGGGCTATGGCCGTGAGTTACCGGATGCTAGGATCGAAGCATGCGCCGCCGGACCACGAGGAATCGGTTTTCCCGCCGCGCATTCCTGGCCTCGCTGGCCGCAGCCGCCCGCGCCGCGGAAGCCACCTCGAAGGGCCGCATCCTCCCCTCGGTCGCCGTGCGCTATGCGGACCCCGCCACCGAATTTACGGTGCTGCGCCTCACCGATCCGCAGTTCACAAGCTCCCTGCCGGCCATCGGCAATCGCGGCGTCACCTCGCGCCAGTTGCTCTACGCTTCCGATTTGGACGGCAAGCAGCAAGCCTACCGCATGGACCTGAAGAGCAAGGAATCGCGGCAATTGACGGATGCCGAAAATCTGGATGCGTCGTCGATTGCGCTGCTCCCGAACGAGCGCGGATTTTGGCATTTCGATGGGCTGAGCCTGGTGGAAACGTCCTTCCCGGCGCTGAAGTCGCGAGTGGTCTATAAGGTTCCCGACGGTTTCGATAAGTTGCCCGGCGCCACCTACAGCGACGACGGCCGCTACGCGGCTTTTATAGAGAAGAGCGCGCTGGGCCACCGCCTGCGGCTGCTGCATTTGCAATCCGGCGAGGCGGCGACCTTGCTTGAATCCTCCGGAGACCTGAGCGAGCCCCTGATCCGCCCGCGCGATCCCTCGCTGATGTACCGCAGCGGCGGCGAGTTGTGGAGCATCCGTTTCAACGGGAAGGAAAACCGCCGCCTACCGCTCGCCGAGGGAGAAACGCCGCAGGCACAATGGGCCGCGGACGGTCATGCAGTCGAGTATTTGAACCGCCCAGCCGACCCGCGGAGGCTGACCGCACTCCGGGAATGGACACCCGGCGCCGGCGCTGGACCAGGCGCCGATACAAAGATCGCCGACACTAGCCAGTTCGTGCGCTTCCACGCCAACGCCGACGCCAGTGTGTACGTAGGCGCCAGCGGCAGTAAGGCTTCGCCCTATTTGCTCCTGCTGATCCGCGCAGCACGTCGGGAACTGGCCGTGGCCGAGCACCGGGCGAGCGACCCAACTCTGGTTGCCCCAGTCTTCGCCCCCAATAGCCAGTTCGTGGTATTCGTGAGTGACCGCCACGGAAAACCGGCAATTTACTGGATTGCTGTGGACAAATTGGTTTCTGAAACGGATGGCAGTTAGTTAGAATGACCCTGCCCTCAAGCCACACTCCCCTACACTGGACCAACCTGGGAATCCACGTCCTTTTCGGAGTGGGGGCGCTGGGATTTGGGCTAGCCGCCATCTGCAGCCGCAAAGGTAGCCCGCTCCACATTCGTTCGGGGAAGTTGTTCTTGTACGCCTACTCAATCGTCGTGTGCACGGCTATCGTGGGTCTGATTGCCTTCGACTTCCGGTCTTTTCTGGCCGTGGTGACACTGCTCAGTTTCTACGACGCCTTCGCAGGCTATCGTGCATCTGCAGCTCCGCGGCAGGCGCCCGCAGGCCATCGATCGCATCGCCAGTATTGTGGGACTTCTCACTCCCTGGATTTTCATCGCCATCATGCGGCGGCTGCACCAGCCCTGGTCGCCGGTGCTTACCTGGTCGATCCTGGGAGGGCTGGTCGCAGTCAGTGGCTACGATCTGCTGCGGAACTTTCTGCCGGATGCCTGGCTTAGACGCGTGTGGGTCCAGGAGCATCTGGTAAAAATGATGAGCGCCTACATTGCCATCACATCGGCCTTCGCCGGAACCGTATTTGCCCGCTACATGCCTTGGGCCGCGATCATTCCCTCGGTCGTAGGCACTGGCGTAGCCGCTGGCTTCCTGATCGCCGGCCCACGTGCCTGGCGCAGAGGCCGGGAAAGACAATTTGCGTCCGTTCCCCGATCCCGGCATGCGAGGCGGCCGGGATTTTTCGGCATAAAGGGGCCCAGGCGCGGCTGTAGTGCGTTTGGGGGCGATTCGCCAAGGAAAATCAACAATTTAGTGGATTGCTGTGGACAAATTGGTCTCTGAGGCCGATGGTAGTTAGAGAGGGCCCACTATGGCCCGAGGGAGGAACCATTGAAAACAGGCTTTCGTCTTCTGACCGCTGCACTACTGCTGGCCGGCGCTTTGCCGCTGGCGGAGGCAGCCCCCAAGCGCAACTGCGGGAACCGCTGTGAAACCGACTATAACACTTGCATGAAGAGTGCCCGTTCGAAATCGGCGAGAAAGAGCTGCAAGGCGTCGCACAAGACGTGCAAGCGCGTCTGCTACTAGCCCAACCATGCCGTCGCTGAACGCGGCGACGAGAGCGCTCGGAATCGCCACGGAATCCGTGTCTTTGCGCTCTCTATTGATCGCAAATATTGGTAAAGAATAACTCCCTGCCAGTCGATTTCTTAGATGGGGCTAAGTAGACATCTAAGATGCGACTGCTCGAAATCCTGATCATGACGCTCGCCGGAGTCTGGCAGGGCGTGCGCCAGGATTTCAACCTGCTGGAAGTGGCGCTGATCGCGGGCGGAGGGTGGGCCTGGGCTAAGGGCTGGCGTCCGAGCTACCCCGCATGGATGCGGATTCCTCAAGTATGGCTTCGCCACCCCGCGTTAACGGCGTTGGGGCTAGTGGTTGCGGCTATCGCCCTGCGGTTGGCGCTGATACCACTCTTGCCGGTTCCCTTTCCGCTCGTGACCGACGAGTTCAGCCATTTACTGCTGGCGGACACGTTGGCGCACGGGCGTTTGGCGAATCCTACGCCGCCCTACTGGCAGCATTTCGAAAGCCTGCACATCATTTTACAGCCGCATTACGTTTCCAACTATTTTCCGGGACAGGCGCTGTTCCTGGCAGCGGGTCAAGTTGCACTTCACAGTCCTTGGGCGGGTGTACTGGCCGGATGCGCGTTCTTCCTGCTCACTCTCTATTGGGCGTTGCGCGGATGGATGCCAGCGAGCTGGGCCCTCTTCGGAGTACTGCTGGCAGCGCTGCGTTTTGCGATCGCAAGCTATTGGGTGAACGCGTACCATGGCGGATTTGTTCCGGCCGCTGGGGGCGCGCTGGTCCTGGGCGCATACGCGCGTCTGCACCGCCGAGTTTCTGTAACAGATGGCCTGGCGCTGGGGCTGGGCCTCGCGATTCTTGCCACGACCCGGCCATTTGAAGGTGCCGCTTTCGCAGTGCCTCTCCTGGTAATGCTGGCATGGCAGTATCGCGCAAGAATCTCAGAGCTGCTGAGGATCGCGATACCGGCGCTGGTTGTGACAGGCGCGGCTTTGGGATGCCTCGGCGTATATCTGAAGGCCGTCACCGGCAGCCCGTTCGTCACCGCCTATCACATCAGCCAGAAGACTTACGGATGGCCGATGGCGCTCGCGTGGACCCCGCCGCCGCGCATTCAAAATCGCCACCTCGAGATGGCCAACTATTACAATTATGAAGTTGGCGAACACGAAAAGGTCTCGAATCCAATCGACTTTATCGAGTACTTCACTCTGCGGTTTCAAGAATACTGGCGTTTCTTCTTCGGGCCCGTGCTGACCATTCCGCTCATCATGATCGGGAGCGTGTGGCGGCGCCGGAAAATGCTATTCGCTGGATTAGCGGGAGCCGTCGCCGCCGTTCTGCTGGAAGGCGCCGCGTCACCGCATTATCTGGCGCCGGCGACCGTGGCTTTGATCGCCATTCTAGTCGAGTGCTGCCGCCATCTGCAGGCCGCGCGCATCCGCATCCTTCCTCTGTTGCCTGCAGCGATGGTATTGGTACTGGCACTGCGGATCGGAGCCGAACAAGTTGGCCTCCCTTACACGCAGAAACTGAATTTCCAGACCTGGTGCTGCCGCGTCGAAGGCAACCGGAACAAGCCTCGCATCATGGCCGAACTGGCAGAAGACGCCGGGCAACGCACCTGGTGTTTGTCAGAGCGAAAACAGATACCAATAATCTATTTCAGTGGATTTACAATGCTGCCGATCTAGACAGCTCGCGATTCGTCTGGGCGCGCGATCTAGGCGATGCGGAGAACGCGCAACTGGCCGCGTCCATGTCTGGACGCGACGTCTGGATGGTGGATCCGAACGTCGAGCCGGCTACGCTGACAGCCTACGATCCGCTTACGCCGAAAACAGCTTTGCAATCGAAAACGCAGCCCCTGCCGCCAAGCCTCCGATAAGCGTGGTGCGGAAGGCGCTCTTCAAGGGAGAGACGCCGGTGTAGTGTCCCTTCACGAAGCCAAATATCGCCAGCGCCAAGATGGTCGCGCCCACCGAGTAGCCCAACGCAACCAGCGCATGCGGCGTGATCAGGTAGGGCGTCAGCGGGAATCAATCCGCCTGCGATATACGAGAACGCGATGGTCCCGGCGCTGCGCACCGCGCGCCCCGGTTGCGGCTTTTCGAGACCTAGCTCGAAACGCATCATCCAATCCACCCAGGTAGCGGGATTGCGTTCGAAAGAGGCCAGGACCAGCTCGCGCGGTTCCCGCTCCAGCCCGTAGGATTCCAGAATCTCGTGGACTTCCTGCCGCTCGTCCTCGCGCCGTTCGATGATTTCAAGTTCTTCCCGCTTGTGTTCGCTGGCGTAATGATCTTCATCGCTGCGCGCGGCCAGATAGCCGCCCAGGCCCATCGCGATGGATCCGGCCGCGATCTCCGCCAATCCGGCCACCACGATGATGTGCGAGCGATCGACAGCTCCGGTGAGCCCCGCGGCCAGGGCGAAGGGAACCGTGAGGCCATCCGCCATGCCGATCACGATGTCGCGCACCACATCGGAGGACTCGAAATGTTTTTCAACGTGGGGAGTTTGAGGCAATCAATTCCTTTTTGAGATATCTGCCAGTATAGGACTCCGCAACCTCCGCGATCTGTTCGGGAGTGCCCTCGGCGACGATGCGGCCGCCGCGGTCGCCGCCCTCGGGGCCGAGGTCGATCACCCAGTCGGCGCAGCGGATCACTTCCAGGTTGTGCTCGATGATCAGGATGCTGCCGCCGGAGCGCAGCAGGCGCTCAAAAGCGTCGAGCAGTTTCGCGATATCGTCAAAATGCAAGCCCGTGGTGGGCTCGTCGAAGATATAGAGCGTGCCTTCGCTGGTGGCTTGCGACAAGTGCGCGGCGAGCTTCACGCGCTGCGCCTCGCCTCCGGAAAGCGTGGTCGCGGATTGGCCCAGCCGCAGATACCCCAGCCCGACGTCATCCAGCACTTGCAGCTTATGCACCAGCCGCGGCGTGGCGGAGAAGAAGGAGATGGCCTCCTTCACGGTAAGCTGCAACACTTCGTGAATGTTGAGGCCGCGATATCTCACGTCCAGCACGCGTCGGCTTGAAGCGCGTTCCTTTGCAGTCGTCGCAGACCAGTTCGACATCGGCCAGGAACTGCATCTCGACCGTAACCGTGCCGTCGCCCTGGCAGGTTTCGCAGCGGCCGCCGGGAATATTGAAGGAGAAATGGCCCGCGGTGTAGCCGCGCCGGTCCGCTTCGGGAGTCTTCGCGAACAGCTCGCGAATCAGGTCGAAGGCCTTGATATACGTCACCGGATTCGAGCGCGGCGTGCGGCCGATGGGCGATTGGTCCACCAAAACCACGGCGCTCAGCAGCTCGGCGTGCTCCACCTTCTGGCAGGTTAGCTTTTCCGGCGCCAGTCCCCAGGCTTCGGCTTCGTCCGGCGAGACGGGAGAATCGCGATTCATGCGCTTCGTCAGATTTTGATAGATGACCTCGTGCACCAGCGTGGATTTTCCGGAACCGGAAACGCCGGTCACCGCGACCATCATGTTGAGCGGAATGGTGACGTCGATGCCTTTCAGGTTGTGCGCCTGCGCGCCCAGGAAGCGGATCGCGCGCTTGGGATGCGGCACGCGCCTGCTGGAGAAATGCGAAGTCTTAAGATCGCCCCGCAGGTAACGCGACGTAAGCGAAGTGCTGCCGGGAGCCATCAGCTTCTTGAACGAGCCTTCGAAGATGATGCGGCCGCCGTTTTCGCCAGCGCCCGGCCCCAAGTCGATGATGTGATCGGCCGCGCGCATCACTTCGGGATCATGCTCCACCACCACAATGGTGTTGCCCAGATCGCGCAGCTCATGCAGGATCTTGATCAGCCGGCCGGTGTCGCGGCTATGCAGCCCGATCGACGGTTCATCCAGCACATAGCATGCGCCCACCAGCCGCGAACCCAGGCAGGTGGCAAGCTGAATGCGTTGGGCTTCTCCACCGGAGAGCGTCGACGAGAGACGATCCAGCGTCAGATACTCCAGGCCGACATCGTTCAGAAACTTCAGGCGCTGCCGGATCTCGACCAGAATCTTATCGGCGATGGCGGCTTCTTCCGGCGCCAAGCTCCGCTGTGAGGAAGAAATCCTGCGCCTCGGCGATGTTCAGCTTGACGACTTCGGCCAGGGTCTTTCCGCCGACGCGAATGTAGAGCGCTTCCGGACGCAGGCGCGATCCGCCGCAATCCGGGCAGCGCGTGTAGCCGCGATAACGGCTCATGAAAACGCGCACGTGGACTTTGTACTTCTTGGTATCCAGCCATTTGAAAAAGCGCCGCACGTGCTCGTAGACCAGCGCTTTTTCGGCATCGCGCAATTCGCGGAACGGCACGTTCATGCGCACCTTGCCGCGTACGGCTTTGCGGAAATCCACCAGGTAGCCGGAATACTGCGGCTTGGTCCAGGGATCCACCGCGCCCTCGTCGAGAGACAACATGCGGTCCGGAATCACCAGATCCATGTCGTAATCGATGGTGTTGCCGAAGCCCTGGCAGCGCTTGCACGCGCCGAACGGGTTGTTGAAACTGAACAGCCTGGGCTCAGGCTCGACGAATTCCTTGCCGCAAGTCTTGCACTGAAATTTCTCGTTGAAGCGCAGTCGCTCGCCGCCGCCAGGTTCCCCGGCCGCCCTTTCAAAGATCACTTCGCCGGCTTCGCGGTAACAGATCTCGACGGTATCCACCAGCCGCTGGCGCATCGCGGGCGAGATCGCCAGGCGATCCACCAGCGCGAATACCGGCTTGGTGAAATCGATATCGAGCAGCGATTCGGGCGTCGAGAACTCGAACACGCGCCCGGCCTGGAACAGCCGCGTGAAGCCTTTTTTCCGCAGATCGAACAGGCGGTCGCGCAGCAGCTCGGTGGTCGGTTCGGGCGGGATCGGAAACAGCGCGTACCAGCGCGAACTTTCCGGCTGCGCCAGCATTTTCGCCGCGACGTGGTCGACGGAGTCGCGCTCGACCAGGATTCCATCGTTCGGGCAATAGGTGCGCCCCGCGCGCGCCCACAGCAGCCGCAGGAAATCGTACAGCTCGGTGGACGTGGCCACGGTAGACCGCGGATTCCGCGTGGTGTTCTTCTGGCGGATCGCGACCGGCGGCGCGATGCCTTCGATCTCATCGACATCCGGCTTCTCCATGCGCTCCAGAAACTGGCGCGCGTAGGCCGAGAGCGATTCGACATAGCGCCGCTGCCCTTCGGCGTAGATCGTATCGAAGGCGAGCGAGGATTTCCCCGAGCCGGACACGCCCGTCATCACGGTGAGCTGGTCATGCGGGATATCGAGCGAAACGTTCTTCAGATTATGAACGCGCGCGCCACGGATGGAGATGAAGTCGTTCAAGCAGAGAAGGCCATCTTTTATTATAGAAGTTTGAATTTGGCCACCATCCGTTCGCTGCGCAGGAAGCTCACGCGCTGGTACGACACGCGCTCAGCGCGACTTGCCGTGGCGGCGCACGCGCGATCCCTACGCCATCTGGATCTCAGAAGTGATGCTGCAGCAGACCCGCGTGGCTGCGGTGATTCCTTACTATCGAGCGCTTCCTCGATCGCTTCCCGGACGCTGCGGCGCTGGCGCAGCGCTACAGAGACTGAACTGCTCGCGCTGTGGAGCGGCTTGGGTTACTATTCGCGCGCACGCAATCTGCAAAAGGCCGCGCGGCAGATCGTGGAATCCGGCGCTTTCCCCAGCGATTACGACGTCGATTCTCGGACTGGCGGGCGTGGGCACGTACACCGCGCAGCCATCGCCAGCATTTCTTTCGGGCTGCCGCACGCGGTGGTGGATGGCAATGTCCGCCGCGTGCTCGCGCGCTGGACAAATGACGGGCACGCAGACACGCAGCAGATCGCCGACCGCCTGCTCGACCGCCAGCGACCCGGCGCGCTGGAATCAGGCGGTGATGGAACTCGGCGCTACCATTTGTCTGCCGCGCGAACCGTTGTGTGGAGAATGCCCGGTCGCAGCCCACTGTGCGTCCCGCCGCGCCGGGACACAACACGATCTACCCCTGAAGCGCTCGAAACCCGCACCCGAGGACTTGGAACGTACTTTACTAGTCATCTGCCGCCGCGGCAGAATTCTTCTGACCCCGAGCCCGCGCGTTAAAGGCTTTTGGGATCTGCCGGAGCACCTCGCCAACGTTCGAATCGGGGCTACGCTAGGCGAATTTCGCCACACCATCACGCACCGGCACTATCGCTTCACAGTGAAAGAAGCGATCGCTGGTACCGTGCCCAAAGGAACGCGCTGGCACACCGAAAAGGAACTCGGTCAGATTCCCTTAAGCACCACGGCGCGTAAAGCTCTGCGGATATACAATGCCGGGTAGGAGGAAATCCCGTGCCGAATCCCGTTCCCGCCGGATATGCGACTGTAACGCCCTACCTCTGCGTTACTGACGCCGCCAAATTGATTGATTTTCTGACGCAAGCCTTCAACGCCCAGCTTCTTTTCAAGATGGATGGACCCGGCGGCAGAATCATGCACGCCGAAATGACGATTGGCGATTCCAGAATTATGCTCGCGCAGCCCGAGCCCGGAAAAGAGACCAACGCCATGATCCATCTCTATTTGCCGGATGTCGATGCCGTCTATGCCCGAGCGCTTGCCGCCGGGGCCACGTCGGTTCGCGAGCCGGCGGATCAATTTTACGGCGACCGCAGCGCCGGCGTGCGCGATCAGTTCGGCAACCAGTGGTACATCGCCACGCACGTCGAAGACGTCTCGCCCGAAGAAATGGATCGCCGCATGGCGAAGATGAAAGCTACAGCCTAGATCATTTAGGGCTTCGCCAGCCGCCGTTGCCAGCGCGCCTGCCGCTCGGCCAGATCCGCCACCCGGATCGCCATCGGCACATACAGCGCTTCCCCGCTGGCTACCGGTGGACCCAAATCGCGGAAGCCGAGTTCATGATAGATTCCGGCTTTTTCCACGTGGCCGGAAATGATCATGGCATCGAAATCGCGCGCGTGCTCGTAGACGCCCAGCATCAGTCCGGCCATCACCACTCCATTACGGTGCGCGGGTTCGACGGCCAACAGCCGGACTTCGAGCAGGCGGCCGTAGGCGTCCAACACGCTGGGATCGGCAAGCTTTGCGGCCACGGAAAAAGGCGGATCGCCATTTACCGCGATCATGCCGATGACTTTTTCGCCCACCAGCGCAATGACGTAGCGGTTCTTGTCGTGAAACTTGTCCACCAAGCGCTGGCCGGGCTGCGTCGGATGCTGCTCTAACTCACCAGCGAATACGGAGTGATTCAGGTGGAAAATTTGCTCGAACTCGTTCGTGGTCTCCGCTTGCTTGAAGCGGTAACGCACTTTCATCGAAGCTGGTCGAAGAGGCCGTCGATCTGGGTCGCCAGTACCGCGCCCATGGTGGCGATTTGCACCAACCCGCGCGCGGCCAAATAGCCGCTTTCGCCGCCGATCCGGTAGCCCAGGCGCAGGCAGCGCTCGTGAAATTTCTCTTCCGGCGGCGCAAAGGTCGTGACTACGGGAGCGGCGACGGGCTCCTCCACCATCGGCTCAATACCCATGCCGCGAAGGCGATTGCGCACCAGATTGCCGAGCGGCGCGTAATCTCGCTTCTTACGCAAAGCTTCCTCTAGCGCCAGCAGCAGGGGCGACGGGAAAGTGAAGCACGAGCCTTCGGTGCGCATGGCCTCGGCTACGTCCAGATAAACCGGCACGGGGCGCGTGAGTTTGGGCACTTCGGACGCGAACACAAACGCCACGCCGGCGAACGATCCCAGCGCTTTTCCGCTGACGCCCGACGCCATCCAGACCTCGGTTAGGTCCACTGGCACCGCAGCCAGGCTGCTGATGCAATCCAGTGCGACGCGTACGCCGCGCGAATTCGCGAGGGCGATCAATCCTTGGATATTGTTCACCATCCCGGTGCTGGTTTCGAGGTGCACGCCCCAAACCCATTGCGCGCCGTCGAGCTGCGCGGCGACGCGATCCAGATCCCAGGGCACGCCCCACGGCCACTCGACAATATTCACCGGCAGATTCCAGCGGGTCGCCTGACGTGCGATTCGGGCGCCGAACTCGCCGTTCACCAGCACCACGCCGGGACCTTCCAGACAGCTTGCTACGGCCTCGTTACCCAGAGTTCCGCTGCCGTTCAGTAACGCCACATGCTTCGCGCCCGTCATGCGCGCGAGCGTGGCGCGAACTCCTTCAAAGCGGCGAATAAATTCGTCGCTGCGATGGGATAGGGGAGGTTGGTGGAAAGCATCCTGGACCCGCTGATCGATTTCCACAGGTCCGGGCATTAGCGAAATCATGGCCACAATCGGGTAGTGTAACGCAAATGTTCGGGTTGCGGGGGCGGGAGGGGCGGGGAGGCGTCACCAGCCGCCGCCGGCCGTCAAACTCCCCTTTGATTGCCGTAAATGTCGATGTGGAGCCGCGGTCCGTAGCGGAAGCCTTCCCGCTTGCAAATTTCCACAAGCCAGCGGGCGCGCTGGTTCAAGGTCTCCGAGTTGGTGCCTTCCGGCATAAGGATGACGCGGCTGCGGTCGGCGCTGGTTTCTTTGAGGATGGCTTCGATCTCAGTCAAATCGCCGGGATCGGAAACCACGAACTTAAGCTGGTAGGGGTACTCGGCCATGAGTTGTTTGAGAACACCTGGCTGATAGCGCAGGCGGTCATGTTGAGCGGCCCAGCGTCCGCCTTCGCGCTCCGTCGGCGTCGAGTTGGCTAGCTTCGGGCTGATGCTCATCAGGTCGCACTTCACCGGCTGATAGACGGTGCCGGCGGTTTCAATCGTTATGTGCAGATCGAGGTCCTTCAAGCTGCTGGGTGAGCTGCGCGATTTCCGGCTGGATCATGGGCTCGCCGCCCGTGACGACTACATGACTGGACCCGCTCCCGCGCACATCGGCCAGAATCATTTTCCAGAGAAAGATCGTCGCCCTCGGGGTTCCAGGACGTGTAGGGAGTATCGCACCAGGTACAGCGCAAATTGCATCCGCTGGTGCGCAGGAACACGCTGGGGACGCCGGCCAGGATGCCTTCGCCCTGAACGGAATAAAAGATCTCGGAGATTTTCACGGCTTTATACCAACGGTGTCCCGGATGCCCGCTTCCGCGAAACCTTTCGCGCGCAGCAGGCACGAATCGCATTGGCCGCAGGGGCGGCCTTCCGGATCGGGATCATAGCAGCTATGCGTGAGCCTGAAGTCCAGACCCAGTTGCGCGGCCAGGCGCACGATATCGGCCTTGCTCAGCGCGATCAGCGGCGTGTGAATCTGGATATGCGTGCGGCCTTCGACACCGGCCTTGGTCGCGAGATTCGCCATGCGCTCAAAAGCTTGGATGAACTCGGGCCGGCAATCCGGGTATCCGGAATAATCCAGCGCATTCACGCCGATGAAAATGTCGGAGGCTTCCAGCACCTCCGCCCAAGCCAGCGCGTAGGACAGAAAAATCGTGTTGCGCGCGGGGACGTAGGTGATCGGAATGCCTTGCTCCATTTCGGCCGGCGAACGGTGTTTGGGAACGTCGATATCCGCGGTCAGCGCGCTCGCCGCCGAAGGCCCGCAGGTCGATACGCGCGGTACGATGCTCGCGCGCGTTGAAAGCCACGGCCACGCGGGCGGCGGCGTCCAGTTCGACCGATGCCGCTGGCCGTAATCGAACGACAGCGCATAACATTCGTAGCCGTCGCGCCGGGCGAGCGCGAGACAGGTGGAGGAATCCAGGCCTCCGCTCAATAGACAAACGGCCTTGCGGGGACTCATGCGAAACTTTATTGTAACTACGGCAGCCAATTATGACCCCTCCTGCTCCCACTCCAAATCGTCCTTTCGTTCCCGAGGGGAACGTCATGAAGGAATTGACGCTGCGCGCCGTGCTGCTGGGGCTGGTGATGACGGTGGTGCTGGGCGCGGCCAACGCTTACCTGGGCCTGCACGCGGGCAGACCATCGCGGCCACCTATCCGGCGGCGGTGATCGGCATGGCGTTCCTGCGCGCTTTCAAAGGCACGGTCCTCGAAGAGAACATCGCGCGCACCGCCGGCTCCATCGGCGAATCGGTGGCGGCGGGCGCGATCTTCACTCTGCCCGCGTTCGTGATGTCCGGCTCGTGGACTTCGTTCGATCCCGCCCACGCCTACTGGAAATCGACCGCGCTGATGATGGTCGGCAGCGTGCTCGGCGTGCTGTTCGTTTCGCTGGTGCGGCGCGCGCTGGTGGAAGATCCCGACGCTGCCCTTCCCCGAATCGGTGGCGGCGGCGGAGATTCACAAGGCCGGCCAGCGCGGCGCGGAAGCCGCGCGGTACCTTTTCTGGAGCATCGGCCTCGGAACGCTGGTCCAAGCCTTCGGCGAATTGAAGCTCTATGCCGTGGACAAGGACTTCTTCGTCCGCATCGGACAGATCGGCAAGAGCGTCGTGCGCCTGGGCGCGACGCGGCAGCCAAAACATTTTGCAAACCGGCGCGATCTCGACCATCGTCCGCGCCCACCGTCAGCCCCGCCTGCTGGGCGTCGGCTACGTGATCGGACCGGAGCTGGCCGCGCTCAATTTTTCCGGGCAGCGTGCTCGCCTGGGGATTGCTGGTGCCGCTGTTGATGTACTTCCTGGGTCCGAAGCTGCAGAAGTTTCTTCCCGCCGGGCGCGACTGACGGCGATTGGGCGGGCCTCGCGGCCGCCGTCTGGCGCTACATCGTCCGGCCGATGGCGGTGGGCGGCATGATGGTGGGCGCGGCCTACACGCTGATCCGCATGGGCAAGAAACTGACGTCCAGCCTGGGCCGCGCGCTGGCCGAAGTGCGGCACGGCGCGCCGCCGCTGGAATCGATGGCCCGCACCGAGCGCTACATGGGTTCGAAGACGGTGCTTCGCTGATCGGCGTGGTCTTCCTGTTGATGATCGCGCTGTATATTTACATCTCCGGACAAGTGGTGGCGGCGCTGGTGGCGGCCGTCGTCATGCTGATCGTCGGATTCTTCTTCGCGACCGTGTCGGGCAATCTGGTGGGCGTGATCGGCTCGTCCAACAATCCGATTTCCGGCCTGACGCTTTCGACGCTGATCATCGCGGCGCTGTTGATGGTCGCGCTGGGCGTTCGGGACCGGGCGGCGTGGCGGTGGTGCTGGGCGTCGCCGCCGTGGTGTGCGTTTCCTCGGCCGTCGCGGGCGAACTGCTGCAGGATTTCAAGGCCGGCTACATCCTGGGCGGCACGCCGCGCACCATTCAGATCGTCGAGCTGATTGCCGTGGTGGTGGCGAGCCTGGTCATGTATTACCCGCTGTATGTTCTGCAAATCGCCAACATCAAGAGCGGCGGCACCGGCTTCGGCGATCCCAAGCTGGCCGCGCCGCAAGCCGGATTGATGGCGGCGCTGGCGCAAGGCATCGTCGGCGGCGAAATGGCGTGGCCGCTGGTGGTCACCGGCGCGATGTTCGGCGTCGCGCTGATCATGTTCAAGGTGCGCAGCCCGATGCTGGTGGCCGTGGGCATGTATCTGCCGTTCCCCACCACCTTCGCGATTTTCGTCGGCGGAGTGCTGCGCTGGATCACCGACTCGCGCAGCCGCGCGGCGCAGAACAACGAAGCGCAGACGACCCGCGTCGAAAACGTCGGGCATCCTGGTCGCCAGCGGCTTGATCGCCGGCGAGGCGCTGACCGGACTGCTGTTCGCCTATTTCAAGTTCAAAGACATCGCGGTCTGCTGAGATCTTCAAGAACCCGTCCTACGTCGCGGGCTTCGTGGTGCTGCTGATCTGGGCTTCGGTATGGTGCGCGTGCCGCTGGCGAATGCCGGACGCCCCGAAGACCCCGCGCCGCCGTCGGCGATGATGTAGGACGCGGTGGCCACATGAATAGAGAGCTGAACGCTTACAGCGCCTTAGTGGAAAAGCGCAAGGCTTGTCGCACTTGCGCGTTTGAAGGAGCCGATCCCTGTTCGATATGGTATAACAGTCATACCATCGAATGCGTTTCAGTTTCGATCTCCGAAAAGCAAGCTGCTCAGAGCGAATCCTCGCCGCGGCATCGGGTTCGAAGAAGCGCAGGAACTATTCTCCCAGTCGTATTGGCTCGACCAGCGTTCCGATGTTCCCGAACAGCATCGAGCTATCGGGTGGGTGGGGGAGCGCCTGTACTCGGTCGTCTTTGAAATCCGCGAGGACGAGCAGGGAGAGATTCTGCATCTGGTGACGCTGTGAAAGTCTACTAAGGAGGAAATTCGTCTATATGAAGAAAATCCGTAAACCCGCCAAGCCGGTTTCTGCCGACGCTATTGCTCGTTTAGCCGATCGTGGCGAGGACGTTTCTAGCTTCTTCAAGGGCCAGGGCCGCATGATGCGGCCGATTCAGCGCGTGAATGTGGACCTCACTGCGGCCATGCTCGAAGAACTGGACCGTGCTGCTCAGGAATTGAATGTGAGCCGTCAGGCTGTGATCAAGACGCTGGTGCGGCAGGCTCTCGATAAACATTACCTGGCGCAACGCGGAAGGCAAGCGCCGTCAAGGCGGGACCGCTAGACTCAAAATCGCTTCATGATGAGTGTTTCGCCTTGCCGATTTTGATTGCCCGGACGATAAAGCGCTGCGGAGCGTTTCCGATATAGCGAAACGGATAGCAAGTAATTAGAGTCAAGGTCGCGCCGTCGCTGGGCTTCAAAACTTCCGTCTGGTTGGGCTCGACGATAGCGGTGGACTCCACCTGATATTCGAATTCACCCGCGGAGCCCAGGACCTTCACTTCGTCGCCCTGCCGTATATTTCGCAGCTCGCGAAAGAACGTGTCGCGATGACCCGCTAGCACCAGGTTGCCGGGCTCGCCCGGGCCCGGAGAGCCACGCAGATGGCCCACGCCACGCGCCAACGTGCCATCGCTGGTTCCTTCGAACACGACAGCGGATAGATCCAAACGCGGGATGTCAATACGGCCCACCAGGCTGCCCTCCCTGCGATACGGAGGACGCCTGGTGGGTCCCGTTACCATCGTGGGATCGCCAGGTAGAGTGTGCTCCAGCGCCCACTTGCCTTCGGCCTGGTCATACCGGGCGCGCCCCCACAGGAACGCGCAATACCCCAACGCCAGACAACCCAACGTGAACAGACAGATTTCGAGCCATCGGGCAACGCGGCTCGCGCTCGATTCCCGCATCATCCGTCTTTAGAAGCGGCGCAGTTTGCGCGCTGTCACCGCACCGCTGATCGACGCCAAGCCCATCAGAGCGATGCCTGCGAAATTTCCGTTTGTCTTCGGCAGTTCGGTCGGAGCAGGGGCCGTTTGTTCCGGAGCGGCGGCCTCTTCTGGCTTCGGCGGAGTGGCCTGTGCAATCTCAACCGGAGCGCCAGTATTGTCGTTCGTCAGAGCGCTGGCCTCTTCTTGTGTTTCGACCGGAGCCGATACTGAAGCCGACCCGCCTTCCGGAACGGGTTCGGCAGCAACTACAGGACTTTGGACTTGACTTCTCGCGTCAAGGGCCGGCGGCGTTGCGGGATGAACAAATGCGATATCCCTGAGATGTTCCTTCGGATAAACGAACTCCTGTCCGAAGTTATCTCCCGGGTAATACCAATTCCGGATTGGTTCCGGCTGTCCCGCGGCGGCTTCATAGAAGGTAATGACGGTGCGGCCGGTAACCTGCGTTCGGTATGCCGGAACAGCGATCGTCGTTGCGAAGACGTGATTTTGCCGTACATTCGTGAACTGCACGACATGACGGTCGGACTGTGAATCCACTAGCTTCATCACATATGTTCCGGGCTCCAGGATAGCGCCGGGGACTTCAACTGGCTGCGAGAAACTGACGGTGGTCTTCTTGTCCCAGGTATCGGCGCGGACGACCGATAGCGAGGCAGCCAGAGAAATGGCGGCAAGCGGAATCGAATAAATATGTCTACGTTCCATGGAATCGGGTCTCCTTGCGAATGAGAAATTCGTGGCACCATGTCTCTGTGCCATCGGCTTACCTGAGGGCAGGTGCATTCGGCGTGCCAAAAATGCCGATTGGCTGAAAGGTCAAGTGTTTGCAGCAGAGTCCCGGGCGATGGGAAATTATTCCAGGAGAACTATCTTCCGGCGGCGGTAAAAACGTCGCGCGGGTTAAGACTACGTCCGGCGCGTTCTCAACAGATCCAACGCCAGCAGCGCTGCCCCGACGGTGATCGCGCTGTCGGCCACATTGAATGACGGGAACTCGTAGGAGCCGATGAATACTTGCAGGAAATCCGTGACGGAGCCGCGCAGCACGCGGTCCCACAGATTGCCGAATGCGCCGCCGAAGACCAGCGCCAGTGACGTTGGCATCAACCAGTGCTCATTCTTGGGCAGGCGCCACAGGATCACGCCGACTCCCGTCATCACGACGACGGAAACGCCTACCAGCAGCACCGCGCGCACCAGCGGTGGTGCGTCCGCTAGCATACTGAACGCGGCGCCTTGATTCTCCGCGTGCACAATGTTGAAGACTCGCGGGAGCACCACCGTTACGTCCCACGGCGCGTAGGACCGGCGAATGTAGACCTTGCTCAACCGGTCCAGGATCACCACCGCGAAGGCGAT
The DNA here is from genome assembly GCA_963793395.1 of Bryobacterales bacterium. GTDB lineage: Bacteria > Acidobacteriota > Terriglobia > Bryobacterales > Bryobacteraceae > Palsa-187. Next base: position 27,476 of record CAWCAP010000029.1, read on the forward strand.
GATCGCGGACCGCAGCCGCAGGTTCATCCCAGCATTTCCTTCAATGCGTCGGCGCACGAATCGCACACCGGGCCCGTGAAGACGGAGTATTTCCAGCAGCGCTCGCACTTGGCGCCCTCGGCGCGTTCGACCGTGACTTTCAACTCGTCGCCCGGTTCGAGACTCCACTTGCGAAACGATGAACAGCGCGGGCAGGTCGTCCGCGTAATCGTCCAAGTCTGCGCTCCGGCCAGGCGGACGCGCGCTTCGAGCGACGTGCCGATGAACTTGGCCTGCCGCGCTTCTTCCAGAGCTTTCAGGACCACGCTCGCGGACTTCCAGCAGCCGCTCCCAGCGGCGAGCTTCGCCGCGTCCAGACCCGACGGCAACTTCCTCCGGGCTCCGGCAGCAGCGCCAGGTGGACGCTGTCCGGCGCGCCCGCGGGCTTGCGGGTATAGACTCCAGACTTCTTCGGCCGTGAACGCCAGCAGCGGAGCCACCAGCCGCGTCAGCGCGTAGTGGACCTTGTACAGCGCGGTTTGCCCGCTGCGCCGCGCGCGGCCCTTGGTGGCCGCGGTGTAGAGCCGGTCCTTCAGCACATCGAAATACACGGCGCTCAGATCCGTGGTCGCGAAATCGTAGATCGCGCGATAGACCTTGTGAAACGCGTACTCGTCGTAGGAGGCGCGGGCGCGCCGGACCAGATCCTCGGTGCGCGCCAGAATCCAGCGGTCGATTTCCAGCAGTTCGTTCACCGGCACGGCGTCTGTCTCCGGATCGAAATCGTGCAGGTTGCCGAGCGCGTAGCGGAACGTGTTGCGCAGCTTGCGGTAGGCCTCGATCAAGCGGCTGACGATGGTGTCGGAGAAGCGCACGTCTTCGGTGAAATCGACCGACGCGGTCCACAGGCGCAGCAGTTCCGCGCCGTATTTGTTGATGACTTTCTCGACTTCTTCCGCGCCCTTGCGATTTCGACAGCGCATGGCCTTCGCCATCCAGCGTCCAGCCGTTGGTGGCGGAGGCCCGATACGGCGCTGCGCCGCGCAGCGCCACGGCGATCAGCAGCGAACTGTGGAACCAGCCGCGGTATTGGTCGCCGCCTTCCAGATACATGTCGGCGGGCCAGGGCAGGTGATTCTCCGGCGTCAGCACGGCCAGATGGCTGGCGCCGGAATCGAACCAGACGTCGAGGATGTCGTTTTCCTTGCGGAAGGTCGTCGCCGCCGCAGCGCGCGCACTTGCGCGTCCGGGCCCGCCAGTTCGGCGGCGTCGGTCGAATACCAGACGTCGGCGGTGTGCACGCGGATCAGGTCCACCACGCGATCCAGAATCTTGCGGTCCGTCAGCGGCTCCTGGCAGGCGTCGCAATAGAACACGATGATGGGCACGCCCCAGGCGCGCTGGCGCGAGATGCACCAGTCCGGCCGCGTGGCGATCATGTTGCCGATGCGCTCTTCGCCCCACGCCGGGTTCCACTTCACTTTCTTGATGGCTTCGAGCGCGTTCTGGCGCAGCGTTAGGCCGTTCGACGCGATCCATGCCGATGAACCACTGCTCGGTCGCGCGGAAGATGGTGGGGTTGTGGCAGCGCCAGCAATGCGGATAGCTGTGGTCGATCTTGCGTGTCGCCAGCCAGCGCGCCTGCGCTCTTCAGGATGTCGATGACGATCGGGTTGCCTTCCCAGACCGTCTTGCCGAGTAAGTTCTTCGGGAAGCTTGCCGGGCGCGCCTTCGGCTTGGAAGAAGCGGCCGGCGCCGTCCACGGGGCAATACACCGGCAAGCCGTTCTCGACGCCGATCACGTAATCTTCCTGGCCATGGCCGGGAGCGGTATGCACCGCGCCGGTGCCTTGCTCGAGCGTCACGTGATCGCCCAGCAAGCCCACCGAATCGCGCTCCAGGAAGGGATGGCGGAAGACGGTTCCGGCCAGCTTCGCGCCTTCGAAGGTGGTCAAGTACCTGCGGCGACTCCCAGCCGCACGCTTCCGCCGTCGCGGTCAGCAAATCCTGCGCGACGATGTAGACGTCGCCCGCGACTTCGACGGCGGCATAAGTGATAGCGCGGATGAAACGCGATCCCCAGGTTGGCCGGGATGGTCCAGGGAGTGGTGGTCCAGATCAGCCCCCAGACTTTTTTGCCGGCCAGCGCCGGATCGATGGCCGCCGGGTCGGTCGTCAGCGCGAAGCGAACCCAGATGGACGGGCTGGAGTGGTTTTCGTACTCGACTTCGGCTTCGGCCAGCGCGGTGCGGTCGTGGATGCACCAGTTGACCGGCTTCAGGCCTTTGTAGACGTAGCCCTGGTCCAGAAAATCGACGAACGCGCCGGCGATGACGGCCTCATATTGCGGCGACATCGTGAGATAGGGGTCCTGCCAGCGGCCGAAGACGCCCAGGCGGATGAAATCTTTGCGCTGCAGATCGACGTACTTTTCCGCGTACTTGCGGCAGGCTGCGCGGATTTGCGCCGCGGACATCCCGGCCTTTTTCGAGCCCAGCTGGCCGTCAACTTTGATTTCGATGGGCAGGCCGTGGCAATCCCAGCCGGGGACGTAGGGGGAATCGTAACCCTCCATGGTCTTAAGCTTTACGATGAAGTCCTTCAAGAGTTTGTTGAAGGCGTGGCCCAGGTGAATGTTGCCGTTGGCATAGGGAGGGCCATCGTGCAAAATATACGTCGCGCGGCCGGCGCGGGCTTGGCGAATCTGCTCGTAGATTCCGTTCTTCTCCCATTGTTCCAGTAGCTTAGGCTCAAGCTGCGCCAGGTTGGCCTTCATGGGAAAGCCGGTCTGCGGGAGATTGACGGTCTTCTTCAGGTCGACGTCTTATTTGGAACGGGCTGGTTCAAATCAGTCTGGGCGGAGTCCATCGGATGTCCTCTTATGTTACACCGTAGGGCACGCATTCCCGATTACCGCCCTTTGGTCATTGACAGAAATGACGGATCAGTTTAAGATGCTGTTCACTGTATTCCGGCACTTCGTAGTTAGGTAAGGTCCCTGAATGACTTTCCAAGTCGGTGAGAAGGTAGTTTACCCGAACCACGGGGTAGCTACTATCGAGAATATCAGCAGCCGCGCTTTCGCCGGTCAGCAGGAGCGCTTCTATCTGCTTCGCCTCTCCGCCGGCAGCCTCACTGTGATGGTCCCTTTTTCGCACGCCGACCATGTCGGCTTGCGCAAGGTCACGCGCAACGGGCAACTGGCCCGCGTGATCGAGTACCTGGGCGAGGGCCGCCGCAAGCGCCAGCTGGACTGGAAGGACCGCTTCAAGGAAAACACCGAGAAGATGCAGAAGGGCAACCTTCTGGAGATCGCCGAGGTGTTGAAGAGCCTGCTGGTTTTGCAAGCCGAAAAGCCGCTGTCGTTCCGCGAGAAGAAGATGCTGGATCGCGCCCGGCACATGCTGATTACGGAGCTTTCCACCTCGCGCGGGTGGAGCGAGGCGGACGCCGCGAAGACGCTCGATCAGGCGCTGTGCAAGGCGCAATTGCATTTGCCTGAGAAGATCTAAGCACTTCGTCCGCAATCCTCCCCGTATAATAAGCCAGCAAGCATATGGCGCAAACTCTTCGTTTTCGGATGGAGTACTGGAAGGATGGCAAATGGTACGTCGGCCGTCTACCCGCAGGTGCCGGGAGTGTTTAGCCAAGGCGCCACGCTGGATGAATTGGAACGGAACATTCGCGACGCTTATCGTCTGATGCTCGAAGAGCAATCGTCTCCTGACGCAGCCAAGGTCGAGACACGGGAGATAGAAGTACTCGCCTGAAGCGCAGGGAGTTTGTTCGCGACCTGGAACATCACGGCTGCCGTCTAAAGAGAACCAGCGGCGGACACGACATTTATACCAATCCAGCAACGAATCGCTCAGCGCCGGTGCGGCGGCATACCGAGATACCCGACTCTCTTGCGAAGCTGATTCGGAAACAACTAGGGTTGCAAGAAGACGCTTAGTGCACGCGCTCTTTGATGCGTTCGCGAACTACCAACTCATCGAAAATAGCCAGCACTTGCTTACGGTATTGGTACGCCCGCTGTAGCCGGACTTGCACGCCGAGCTCATTGCGGTGACGCTTGAGAAGTTTATCCAGCAGCTTGCGGGGCACATCGATATCGCGGCGTAGGGAGTCGGCGGAGTGGCCGCGCAGGAACAATCCGTAGAACATCGCAGCTTCGCGCTGCGGGGCCATCGGATCTATTTCGTCCAGCAGCAGGCTGCTGGGCGACGGATCACGATCGGTCTGGCCGCGGGCAATCATGGTTCCTGCCACCAAAATCGAAGTATAAACGGGCGGCGCTGGCGAAGGCAATAGGCACGCCCGAAATTAATGACCGCAGGCTGGAGCCGCTTTTTACGCGATATCCGGCAGGATGAATACCTTAGGCGCGCCGGCCGCTGCCGTTACCGCTTCGGCCGCCAGGTAGCCGCTGCGGACCGCGCCTTCCATGGTCGCGGGCCAGCCGGAACTGGTCCAGTCGCCCGCGAGAAACAGATTGGGGATGTGAGTCCGGTTCCCGGGACGATGCGCTTCCAGTCCCGGCCGGGCTGAAAACGTGGCGCGAATTTCCTTCACCACATGCGCTTTTTCCAGCTTGGCCTCGCGCGCTGCGGGAAAGAATTCGGCGAGTTCGCGCAGCGCCAGCGCGATCACATCGGCGCGCGGCATCTCCGTCAAAGCTGCGCGATGCGCTCACCACCAATTGCACGTAGCGGCCTTCGTGCTTATTGAACATCCACTGGATGGTGCGGTCGAGCAGCGTCGCGTGCGGCAGATCGGTGACGGGGCGGTCGAACCACAAGTGAATGCCGGTGATGGGCGAGTGCTCGAACGTGCTCGACATCGACAGCCAACTCCGGCGCCACTGCGTTCACGCGTTCGAAGGGCAGCGCGCAGACGTAGAAATCGCCGCGCACTTCCTGCTCGCCGGCGACGACGTCCGCGCACCGATCCGTCTTCGATCACGATTCGTCGATACCGGCGCGCGCAAGCGCAGTTCCACGTTGCCGATGCGTTTCCAGGCTTCGCTGCCATAGAGCGCGCCCAGCGGCACGGCGGGGACGCCCATTTCGTAGGCGTCTTTTCGCGCGAGAAATCCCAGCCGGAAGACTTGAAAGCCGTGCGCGGCGGCCATGCGATCCAGCTCTTCGTTGATCGCGCTGACCAGCACCTGCCGCCAGAAGCGCTCGATGGCGCGCGGGGGCTGGCGCTTTTCTTCCAGCCAGTCGAGCATGGTGATGCTGTCGAGATCGGTGCGCTTGGATTCTCGCGGCGATGGCCTGCATCGCGCGCGCGACCGCCAGCTTTTCGCTGAAATTCAGAAACCTCAGCCTCAGAAACGATTCCGCGAAATGCGCCGGCGGCGGGCAAGCAGGCCGGCGCGCAGCACGCTGCGGCGTCCGCCCGGCTCGATGAAAGTGAACTCGCGCGAGAACGCGATGTCTTGCTCGACGCCCAGGCGCCGGTAAAAATCCAGCAGATTGACGCAGCAGCGCAGCAGGATGTGCTGGCAGTTGTCGATGAACTCGACTTCTCGCCGTTGCCGATTTCGTAAGAAGTGGCGCGGCCACCCAGAAACGGGCGCGACTTCGAAGACTTTGACCGAGTGTCCCGCACCGCCCAGCGCGGCAGCGGCGGCGAGTCCGGCCAAGCCTCCGCCGATGACGATGACTTCAGCCATCGGAATGCCTGTTTTTGAGGGGAAAAACTAAGACGCCACGCGAACCGGCTTGCGACGACCGCCGCCACCGCCGCTGGTCAACTCGATAGCCAGCCACAGGACCATGGCGATGAAAACGATGTCGGAAGGTTGGAAGTCCATGCGTGGTTTTAGTATGGCGCACCGTACTCAAATACGGCAAGTGACCTATGCTCCAGTACGACCTAGCGAGCGCCCGCGCGAACCCGCGATCGCCCCAGTACGCGCACCACGTTTTCCATCAGCCTCAGGCCGCAGTTTCCGTCCAGCGTCAGGATCGATTCGGGATGAAACTGCACCGCTTCCATCGGCAGGTCGCGATGGCGGACGCCCATGATGATGCCGTCCTCGCTTTCGGCGGTGATTTCGAGCACAGCCGGGAAGCTTCTCGCGGATCGCGTAGAGCGAATGATAGCGGCCGACGCGGAATTCCTCCGGCAGTCCTTCGAACACGCCCACGCCGCGATGGCGGACCAGCGAAGGCTTGCCGTGCATGGGATAATCCAGCACGCCCAGCTCGCCGCCGAACGCTTCCACCATGCCCTGCAATCCGAGGCACACGCCGAAGACCGGGATTTCCAGCTTCGCGGCGTGGCGGATCAGCGCCGGCACGCCGAAATCCTCCGGCCGGCCGGGACCGGGCGAAACCAGAATCAGCGACGGCGCAGCTTGCTCGATCAGTTCGAGCGGAAAGCCCGCGCGATAGGTCATCACTTCGGCGCCGGTCTGGCGCGCGTAGTTGGCCAGCGTGTGGATGAAGCAGTCTTCGTTATCGACCAGCAGCAGGCGCACGCCGCGAGCCGTCTTCGTGGCGTCGGAGCGTAGACCGGCAGCGGCCGGCTCGGCGTTGCAGCGCGCGGAAAAAGCCGGTGGCTTTGAGGCGCGTCTCGCGCTCTTCGCTCGCGGGGATCGGAATCGTAGAGCAGCGTCGCGCCGGCGGCGTATGTCGGCGATCGCCGTCGCGCAGATGAATGGTGCGGATGGTGATGCCGGTGTTGATATCGCCATCGAGCGAGATCATGCCCACCGCGCCGCCGTACCAGCCGCGCGCGTTCTTTTCCAGATTCTCGATGGCCTGCGCGGCCCATTTCTTCGGCGCGCCGATGATGGTCACGGCCCACATGTGGGTGAGAAACGCGTCGAGCGAATCGAAGCCTTCGGCGAGCGTGCCTTCGACATGATCGACGGTGTGGAACAGGCCCGCGTAGGATTCGATCAGGCGGCGGCCGATCACGCTGCACCGAGCCCGGCTCGCAGACGCGCGATTTATCGTTGCGGTCGACGTCGGTGCACATGGTCAGCTCCGACTCTTCCTTGGTGCGAATTGAGCAGCTCGCGGATGTTTTCGGCGTCCTGCAGCGGATCGCCGGTGCGGCGCGCGGTGCCGGCGATGGGGCAGGTTTCGACGCGGCGGCCTTCCACGCGCACGAACATCTCGGGCGACGCGCCGATCAGTTGCTCATCGCCGAATTGCAGCAAAAATTCATAGGGGCTGGGGCTGGCGTGCTGAATCTTTTCGAACAGCTCGGACGGGCTGCCGGAGTAGGGCGCGCGGAACGTCTGGCGCAGCACCACTTCGTAATAATCGCCCCGGCGCATGCCTTCGCGCACGGTTTCCACTTTGGCCATGTACTCTTCGGGCGTGTGATCGGTGGTGATGCGGGCCGGGCTTGACCTTCTTCGCGCGCTTGCACGCGTTCGGCGGTGCGCGCCAGGCCCCGCGGTGGTGATCTTCGCCGCGCGCGAAATCGTACTGGAAGCGCTCGATCTGCTCCTTCTTGCGATCCATGAAATAGATGTCGTCGCAGAGGAAGAGGTGCAGGTCCTTGACATCGTGGCGCGGCAGCTTGAGCTCGATGGGATCGAACTGAAACAGCAGATCGTAGCCGAACGCTCCGACCAGCGCGAGGCGCGACGCGAGCGGATGGTGGAATTCGTCGAGCAGCGCGCGCAGGATCGAGAACGCCGACGGCTGCTTGCTGCGCTCCTCTTCCGGAGAACAGCGCCGGCAAGCGGCTTCAGGTGCCATGCAGCGTGCCGTCTTCGTTGGCGAAACTCTCCCAATGCGGATGCGGCGCGAGCACCGGCTCCAGAATCTGCGTGAGGACTTCGCCGCGCTGGTTGAGCGGGCGGAAGGCGATCTCGCGTCCGCGCGCGATGATCTCGAGAGGCGGCGCGACGGCGGCGACGTCCCAGCGCGAATAGCGTCCGGGAAACTCGTAGCCCGAGGACAGATAGATGCCGCGCTGGGTATCCATCTTCTTGAGCAGCCACTTCAATCCACGACCGTAGGACAAGCTGGAAATGGTACGTGTGACGGCAATGCCGCTCGGCGTGGAATAAGTTTCTGGGCGCATAGGAACCGCTGGGTTTAATTCGCGGAGACTTATTTCGAGGATATCACTGACGCGAATACTTCGTTCGAGAGCAGCACGCCCCGCGATGTAAGGCGCACTCGCGTACCGGCGCGCTCCAAAAGCCCGTCCTGCACGAACTTCTCGATTGCGTCGGGGAACGCGTTGCCTTCCACGCCTTCGCGCAAGCGCAGTCCCAGAAAGAATTGTTCCGACAGCGGCTCGGCGGCGATCCGATCGAGAGCCGCCGGCGACGCCACGTAATCGGAGGCGGATTCCGGATTCTGCCAGCGCAGAGTGCCGTCAAAAGAATGGGCATCCGCGCCGAAGCCCAGGTAAGGCTCGCGCTTCCAGTACTTCAGGTTGTGTCGCGATTCGAACCCCGGCCGCGCAAAATTGGAAATCTCATAGCGCTCAAGCCCTAGGCCGGCGAGGCGCTCGACGGCAGTCTCGTAGAAATCGGCGATGGCGTCTTCGGACGGGACGTCGCCTGCGCCATAGCGCGATCCCAACACCAGGAGCTCGCGGCCCAGGCGGCTGTCCTCGTCCACTTCCAGCATGTAGACCGATACGTGCGGTACACCCAGCCGGTCGATCCAATCCAGCGACTCGCTCCAACTCGCCGCCGTCTGGCCCGGCAGTCCGGCAATCAGATCGACACTGATCGACTCGATACCCGCCGCGCGCAGCAGCGCGATTTCCTGTTCGACGATCTCCGCCGTGTGACGCCGGCCGGTGCGCGCCAGCTCTTTCTGAACGAACGACTGGACGCCCAGGCTCACGCGATTGATGCCCGCGTCGCGCCAGGCGGCGATCTTTTCCGGGTTGAGCCCGCCGGGCGCGGCTTCCATGGTTGCCTCGCGCCACGGCATGCCGGGAATCGCCACGAGAATTGACGCCAGCGCCGCGGGCGGCATCTGGCTGGGCGTGCCTCCGCCGAGATAGACGGTTTCGGGCGTCCACGGCCATTGGGTCGAACGCAACTCGGAGAGCAGCGCGCCCAGATAGCGGTCTTCCAGTTCGCGCGGGAACACGCCTGACGCGAAGTTGCAATACGTACATTTTTGCGCGCAGAACGGGTACGAAATGTAGACTCCGGCCACCTTACAGGCTCACATCTTCTCCCAGTTGCTGTCCGATGGCGCCGGCGACCAGCGCCCCAGCGTCTCGCCGGAATCGGGCGAGCGACGAAGGCGTTCTGGCGCGGGGTCCCAATCCAGTTTGAAGCTCTTCATCTGGGCGGAAACCCAGACCTGGCTGACCGGCGCATTGGGGCTAACCACGAACTTGGCGGGAGGCGCTTCGAACTCGATCACCAGCGCTCCGCCGCCGAGGTCGGCTTCGAAATCGTGGCGCTCACTGGCGGCCAAAAGCCGCTTGTAGAGATCGTCCAGGGCCTGGTCGCGCGGTTCTTAAACTCTTGTTCGTCCATGGGTTTCGAGGGGGTCCTTGTACCAGCATAGCGCGCAATAAATCTGCTACTCTTGGGCGTGCGAAGCATCTAACAGATTCATGCAGCCCGCCTGTATCCGCCACACTGACCTGCCCGGGACCTCCCGCCTTTTTGCAGATTTCGCCTATCATTTTGACCGCGTCGCACGGTTTTATCAGCACGACCCGCATGATCCGGAATCCTTCGCGCGGGCGGCGGCCGAGATCCAATATCCGGATGACCGGCGCGCGGCGATGGTCGCGGCGCTGCGGGCGCAGAATGGCGATAGCGAGTCGCTGAGACGCCTGGCGCAGCCGGGGACGGTGGCGGTCGTGACCGGGCAGCAAGTGGGACTGTTTTCAGGTCCGGCGTACACGATTTATAAAGCCATCGCGGCGGCGCACGTGGCCCGGCAGCTTACGGCGCGCGGCATCCCGGCGGTGCCGGTGTTCTGGCTGGCGACCGAAGATCACGACTTTGCGGAAGTGAATCACGCATGGGTGTTCGGTGCGGCGGACGAACCCACCGCGATTCGCGTCGAAGCGCCTGCGGAGTTCGCCGGTAAGCCGAGGCCAGTTGGCGGCATCCCGATCGCGCAGCCTCCGTTGAACGAATTGCGCGCAGCCTTGGCAGGGCTGCCGTTCCTCGACGACGTGATGGGGCTGGTGGATCGAGCCTATCGCCCCGGGGGCACTATGGGCGCGGGATTCCGTGAGCTACTCAAGGCTCTGCTTGCCAAACTGGACCTGTTGTATCTGGATCCGCTGGATCCGGCGGTGCGTAAGATCGGCGCGCCGTTTCTGGCGCGGGCGCTACGCGCCGTGCCGGAATTGAAAGCCGGATTCCTGGCGCGCAACAAGGAATTGACAGACGCGGGGTATCACGCGCAAGTCCACGTGGATGCGAAGACGTCGCTGTTCTTCCTGCTCGACAAAGGCGAGCGCGCGACGCTGCGGCGCAAGGATTCCGACTATGCGGAACTCGCCTCGCGCGCAGAACAAGTCTCGCCGAATGCGCTCCTGCGGCCGGTCTGGCAGGATTATTTGCTGCCGACCGTCGCCTATGTCGGCGGGCCGGGCGAGTTGGCGTACTCTGGCGCAATCGGAGGTGGCCTACAAGCTATTGTTGGGCCGCATGCCGGTGGCGATGGCGCGTAGCGGTTTCACCATCCTCGACACACGCTCGCGGAAATTGCTGGAGCGTTATCACATGACGGTGGCGCAGGTGATGACGCATGAAGGCGGGCTGCAGGAGCGGATTGCAACGGCGCTGGTGCCGCAATCCGTGGGCAGGTCGATCGAAGCGGCGACTGCGGAAGTCGCGCGGCAAGTGGATCGGTTGCACGCGGAACTGGTAGCCTTCGATCCCACGTTGGCCGCGTCGGCGGGCAAGAGCCGGGCGAAGATCTTGTATCAGATGGAAAAGCTTGGCAAGAAGACCGCGCGCGAAACCTTGCGCCGCGACGAGCGCTCGCTGGCCGACACGCGCCATCTAGCTGCGATGCTCTATCCGCACCGCCATCCCCAGGAACGGTTCTATTCGATCCTGCCTTTCCTGGCGCAGCACGGTCTGGACTTGATCGACGGGCTGTCGGATGCGGTCGAGCCAATGTGTCCCGACCATCGCGTTTATACTATCTAGTTCATGCGCATTAACACCGTTAAACAAGCCCTCAAGGAGGGCAAGGCTCAATTCGGGTGCAACACTTCGATGTTGCGCTCCCCCGAGGTTCCAAGGATTCTGGCGGCGGCCGGTCTCCACTGGAGCTACCTCGATTCCGAACACGGCGGCTTCGATCTCGAAACGCTGCAAGACCTGATTCGCGCGGCGAACGAAGCCGGCTTGTGCCCTATCGTGCGGGTCGCCGACTTGCAATATCCGCTGGTAGCGCGGGCGCTGGATTGCGGAGCGCAGGGCGTTTTGTTTCCACGCGTGGAGTCGCCGGAACTGCTGGAGAAAGCTATTAGTTGGACGCGTTTTCCGCCGGAAGGCGTGCGCGGATATGGCTTGCAGCCGACTCACGTGGGTTACGAGGCCATCGGCATGCCGGACATCATCGCGCATTCGAATGCCAACACCATGGTGGCGCTGCAGATCGAAACCAAAACCGCCATCGACCGTATCGACGAGCTGCTGTCAGTGCCGAAGATCGACGCGGTAATGATCGGTCCGGCGGATCTTTCGATTTCGCTGGGCGTCGCCGGGCCAATTCGAGCACCCGACGCTGGTTGCGGCCATCGAGAAGATTCGCGACGCGTGCATCCGGCACGGCATCGCGCCGGGAATACACATGCGCTCGCTAAAACTGGTCCAGTATTGGCGCGACCACGGCATGCTCTTCCTGAGCTGCAACAGCGAAATCGGCTTCATGCTGGAGAAGGCCACAGAGACTGTGGCTGCGCTCAAGGCATAAGGCGCGCTAGCCCCGGCCGATGAACGGCATGGTGGTCGCCATCAACGTCATGAACTGCACGTTCGCGTCGAGCGGCAGGCGCGACATATAGAGCACGGCATCGACCACGTGGCGCACGTCGAGACGCGGCTCGGGCACCACGGCTCCGTACGGCTGAAGGATGCCGGTGGCCATGCGCTCGGTCATAGGCGTGGCGGCGTTGCCGATGTCGATCTGCCCGCAAGCGATGTCGTAGGCGCGGCAGTCGAGCGAAATCGACTTTGTAAGCCCGGTGATCGCGTGCTTGGTGGCGGTGTAGGCGACCGAGTAAGGGCGCGGCGCGTGCGCGGAGATGGAACCGTTATTGACGATGCGTCCGCCGCGCGGCTGCTGCGACTTCATGATCTTGATGGCTTCCTGCGCGCACAGGAAACAGCCGGTGAGGTTGACGGCGACCACGTTATTCCATTGCTCGTAGGTCAGGTCTTCCATCGGGATGGCGGGCGCGCCGGTGCCAGCGTTGTTGAACAGCAGGTCGAGGCGGCCGAAGGTCGATTGGACGCGTGCGAACAAGTCGCGCACTGCGTCCGGCTGGGCGACGTCGGTGGGGACCACCAGCATTTCCGGGCCTGCGCACGCGATCGACGCCGTCTTGCGCAGTTCTTCCGCGCGGCGGCCGGCGATTGCGACCGACCAGCCTTCACCTCTGAGGCCGAGCGCGACGGCGCGTCCGATGCCACTGCCGGCTCCGGTGACGACGGCGATTTTATTTGGTTGAGATTCACTCATAGTGTTTTGGTGGCGCCTCCGTCCATGTCGATCATGGAGCCTTGCAGGAATCGTCCTTCGGGGCCGGCAATAAACGCGACCAGCGCGGCGATATCTTCCGGTTCGCCGATGCGCGTGGTCTTGGTGGCGGCGATCATTTTCTGCTCCGCAGCGGCAAGGTTGGTGCCACTCTCGGCCGCAAGGGCGTCGAGACGTTTTTGCAGACGTCCGGTGCGAATCGATCCAGGATTGATCACGTTCACTTGCACGCCGTCGGCGATGCCCAGTTCCGCCATAGCCTTGGTGAAAGATTGCATGGCGGCGTTGACCGAGCCGCCGATGGCGAACTCTGCGCCGGGCGTGCGCCCGCCTGCGCCGGAGATGTTGATCACCGATCCGCGCGAGGCCTTGAGACGCGGCCACGCGGCGCGTGTCAGGCGCACCGCTCCGAAGAACTTGAGGGCGAAGCCGTCGAGCCAGTCATCGTCAGTGAGATTGAGAAACGCGTCGCGCTTGGTAGCGCCCGCGTTATTGACCACGATGTCGATGCCGCCAAAATGGCGTACGGCGAAATCGGCAAGCTGGGCGGGGCTTTCGGGAAGGCGCAGGTCGAGCGCAATCGTAGCGGCCGCTCCTCCGTCGGATTCAATCTCCTTGACGGCGGCTTGGAGAGCATCGGCGCTGCGGGCACAGAGTACGGTCTTCGCGCCTTCCTTCGCCAGGCGTACTGCGATGGCGCGTCCGATGCCGCGGCTGGCTCCAGTGGCGATCGCTACTTTGCCGGAGAGGTTCGCCACTACTGCTGCGCTCCTTGATCGGCGCGGTTGATCATGAAGGTCGACATGCCTTCGAAGAAATGGCGGACGTGCTGTTCGGCGTCGGGCGGAAGAGCTGTCTGTTTGAGAGCGATGTCCATCAGGAGCATCCAGCGGTCGCGCGCGGCCTGCGTCACGGGAAACGGAATATGGCGCATGCGCAAGCGAGGGTGGCCGCGCTGCTCGATATACCTTGGCGGGCCGCCGAAGCGATAGATCAAATAATCGCGCAGGCGCTGCTCGGCGCCAGGCAGGTCGTCTTTGGGATACATAGGGCCGAGGATATTGTCGCCCGGTACCTGTTTATAAAACGCCGCGATCAAGCGGGCGAAGCCTTCCTCGCCCACTGCGGCAAAAACTTCGGTTTCATCCATTCAAAACGATGCTAGCAGCCGAGCTGGGGTTATTGAAAGCGATTAGTGAAAGTCGTGGGAGACGCCGGCGGCGGCGTCAACGCGCAGAGCTTCCACACGGAAGGCTTTCACCGACACCGAGCCGCGCTGATTTTGCAGGATGCCTTCGATCAGCAGGAACGGCTCTTCGACGATGGTCAGGCGTTGGGCGGTGAATAGATCCGGCAGGACGATGGCGTTGGCGATGCCGGTTTCGTCTTCCAGACTTACGAAGAGGAAACCTTTCGCGGTGCCGGGGCGCTGGCGGCAGATGACGCTGCCGGCGATGCGGACCAGCACACCATCGGGGATGCGTCCGAGGCTCGCGGCCGGGATCACGCCGAGACTATTCATGTGTTCGCGATGCAGGCGCATGGGGTGCATGCCGATGGTGAGGCCGGTGGAGGTGTAATCGGCGAATAGACGCTCGTCGGGTTGCATGGGCGCGAGAGGCGACGAATCCGGTTGGGCCGTTGTGACTTCGAGGAGCTCACCCACTGGCCGCGCGGCGAGTTCTGAATCCCAGAGAGCTTCGCGGCGGTGGCTGGGCTCGGCGCGGATAAAGTTCAGCGCTCCGGCTTGGGCCAGTGAGTTCAAGTCTTCTTTGCGGATCGCGGGCACGCGGCGCACTAGATCGCGGATGCTCGCGAATGGCGTGTGGGCTCGCTCTTCGATAATGCTCGCGGCGATTTCGCGGCGCAGGCCTTTGAGGTAGTTGAAGCCGAGGCGCACGAGCCAGGGGCCAGTGTCTTTTTCCAGCGTGCAGTTCCATTCCGAGCGCGTCACATCGATGGGCTTGAAGTGCAGGCCGTGGCGCTGGGCATCTTTCACCAGCGTGGCCGGGTGATAAAAACCCATCGGCTGATTGTTCAGCATTGCCGCTGTGAAAGCCGCCAGGTAGCGGCACTTCAAATAGGCGCTGGCGTAGGCTAGCAGCGCAAAACTCGCCGCGTGCGATTCGGGGAAACCGTAAGCGGCGAACGAACCGATGGAGCGCACGATCATATCCTGCACATCCGCGGCAATGCCGTTGCGGGTCATGCCGTCGCGCAGTTTGCCTTCGATTTCCTGCATGCGCTTTTCGGAGCGCTTGAATCCCATCGCGCGGCGCAGCTCTTCCGCCTGGCCTCCGGTGAATCCCGCGACGATCATGGCCATGCGCAAGAGCTGTTCCTGAAATAACGGAACTCCCAGCGTGCGTTCCAGCACCGGCTCGCAACGCCGGATGCAGGATACGTGACCGCTTCCAGCTTTTGCCGCCGCCTTAGATACGGATGCAGCATTTTGCCGACGATGGGGCCGGGCCGGATAATCGCCACCTGCACCACGATGTCGTAAAACCGATTGGGACGGCAGGCGCGGGAGGAACGACATCTGGGCGCGGCTCTCCACCTGAAACATGCCGATGGTGTCGGCCTTCTGCAGGGCGGCGTAGACTTGCTGGTCATCGGGCGGCAGATGCGCCAGATCGACTTTTTCGCCGTAGTGGTCGCTGGATCAGGCCGATGGATTCCTTCATCACCGCCATCATGCCGAGGCCGAGCAGGTCCACTTTGACGATGCCCATGTCGGCGCAATCTTCTTTATCCCACTGCACGACGACGCGGCCGGGCATGGTGGCGGGCTCCAGCGGCACGATGGAATCGAGCTGGCCCTGGCAGATCACCATGCCGCCGGAGTGCTGCCCCAGATGCCGCGGCAGATCCTGCACGCGCTCATAGAGCGAAAGAAATTTGTGCACGCAGCGGCTGCGTGGAGATCGAAGCCGGCTTCGTTGAATTGGCGCTCGGCGGTGTCGGCTGCGTCATGCCATCCCCAGTGCGGGACGACTTTCGCGAGGCGTGCCCAGCGTTTCTTCGTCGAAGCCCAGCGCCTTGCCGATGTCGCGCGCGGCGGAGCGGCCGCGATAGGTGATGACGTTGGCGGTCATGGCGGCGCCGAGTTGTCCGTAGCGCTGGTAGACATATTGAATGGCGCGCTCGCGCTCGTCGCCGCTGGCAGATCGAGATCGATGTCGGGCCACTCGCCGCGTTCTTCGGATAGGAAGCGCTCGAAGAGCAGATCCATCCCGACCGGATCGACGGCGGTGATTTCGAGCGCATAGCAGACCGCGCTGTTGGCGGCCGAGCCGCGCCCTTGCACCAGAAGTCCCTGCTCGCGGCAGAAGCGCACGATGTCCCAGACGATCAGGAAATAGCCCGCCAGATCGAGCTTTTCGATCATGGCGAGCTCGCGCTCGATCTGGCGCTGGGCTTTTTCGTAATACGGGCTGGTAGCGCTGGCGCGCGCCCTCATCGGCGCGCTGGCGCAGAAACGAATTCATGGTTTCGCCGGGCGGCACGGGATACGCGGGGAATTCGTAGCCCAGATCGGCGAGCGTGAATTGCAGGCGTGCGGCGAGGTTCTGCGGTGTTGGCGATGGCTTCGGGCAGATCGGCGAAGAGCGCGCACATCTCGCGCGGCGATCTTGAGATGGCGCTCGGAGTTGCGCGCCAGCAGCCTGCCGGCTTCGACGAGGGTGGTCTTGTTGCGGACGCAGGTGAGGACGTCGAGCAGATCGCGCTCGTCTTCGAGCGGCGTGCGAGACGCCGTTGGTGGCCAGCAGCGGCAATTGCAGTTTGCGGGCGATTGCGACAGCGGCCTGGTTGCGATGCTCTTCATCGCGATCGTAATGGCGCTGGAGTTCGACGAAGACGTTGTGCCGGCCGAAAATGTCGGACCATCTGCTCCACCCGTTCACCGCTAAGGCAAACCAGGCCCGCGGCGTGTTCGGCGACATCTTCAGCGGTCGCGGCGGCGCTTTCCTGATCGCCATGTCCGGTGCGCAGCTTGATTTTGGTCAGCAGGCGGCACAGGTTCTGATAGCCCTGGCGCGACTCGGCCAGCAGCGCGTAGCGGAAGCCTTCGGCTGCGACCACTTCGGCGCCGATGATCGCGCGCACGCCGGATTTCTGCGCCTGCTTGTGGAAGCGCACGGCGCCCGAAAGACTATTGCGGTCGAGCAGCGCCATCGCGGGCGAGCCGAGTTCAGCCGAGCGTGCGATCAAGGCTTCGGGCAGCGACGCGCCTTCGAGAAAACTGAAGGCCGAGCGGGCGTGGAGTTCAATGTAAGTGCTGCTAGTCATACATTCCTTCGAGAAACCAGCGTTGCGATGCGTTGTAGACGCGATATAGGCCGCCGTTACTCAGCTCGACGTCCCACTCTTCGCGGTCCCAGGGCGCGGGAGTCCACCAGTCGCCGGAAGCGCGCCAGGGGCCGGCAGCGGTGAGGATCGGCTGGGCATTCACGGAAACTGGACGCTCGGCTTTCACGCGCACTTGCGCGGCGATGGGCGGGACGGTAATAGCGAAAGGCGAAGCGAATGGCCATGGGCTGCGAGGTTGTCGCGGGAACTTCGGCAGAAAACGCGCGCATCACGAAAGCATCGGGTCGATGCGTGTCGAGCAGTTCGGGTGAGCCGACGTTGCCTTCGCCGAGCAGCGCGGTCAATCGCGCCAGCGTCAATTGCAGTTTTTCGGGCGCGGGAGCTTGCGGGATGAACAGGCCGTGCTGCAACACGCGCGCCTCGGTGGGATTCAACTGCACTTCAACGCTGACGATGGCCGACTGCGGAGGATGGGCTTCGAGATCGAATTGCAATTGCTTCAGGATCACTTTCGAATCACGCACCGGTACCGGAAATTCGAGCGTGCGGGGCACGTCATTCAATTTGAGCGTCACGCGATTGAACGATAGCCCTTGCATCAACTCATTCAAGAGCGACGAAATCACGAATAGCAGCGGTTCGAGTAATCGCTGCGGATGCTCCAGTTCCATGCGACGGTGATAGTTTTCAGGAGGCGTCATCACGCGCAGTGAGCGCCGTGTTTCGCCGCGCGCCAGGCGCATGAGCCGCTCGCCTGCATCGCCAAAGCGCGCGATGAAGCCCAACTCCGGCAGTGCGGCGAGCTCGGCCAGCGTGCGGATGCCCCAGCGGTCGAGTGTTTCAATCAGCTCGGGTTCCGCCGGCAACACATGCACCGGGAGAGTTCCCAAGCGATCGGCTTCATGGCCAGGCGGGATCAGTGTGATGCCGCGGAAGTGGCGGGCTGCGAGCATGGCGGTGTCGGGATCGGCCGAAATCGCGAGGTTCCCATGTATCCTCGCTTCAGCTCCGCGGCGCGCGACAGTGGCGGCGATTTCCGGCGGCGTGCCGATCAAGCGTCCCAGGCCCACGATGGAGAAGATCGCCATGCCGGGGGCGGTGTCTTCGACCAGCGGCGAAAACGAAGAAGCCAGAGCGAGCAAAGTCGCCTGCTCGCAAGAGGGCGCGTACACACAGGCGAACATCGCTCACCCGGCCATTCGCAGATATTGGCTTGCCATGGCGATGCGCGCCTTGCGCGGAATGATTTCAAAATCGATACCTTCGAAGACGGGGCCGCGCCACAACAGACGCTCGCGCTTCACTTCGAGCTGCACGCGCGCGCAGGATTTCACCAGCGGCTGATCGCCGGTGACGATCAAACTGGTGGGCGTGTTTTCGACTGCGAGGCGGAAGCGGTACCAATAAGAAAGCGGAATGTTGTTGAGATCGCGCAAAGGAACGTCGCACAGATCCAACACCACCACGCCGAAGCCGCCGGCGTGCAGAATCATATCGGCCGCTTTGAAGGCGCGATCGATTCTATGATCGGCGCGATGGCCGGCGCGAACCCACAGTAAACGCCGCAGATCCATACCCGCGCGCGAGGCGGAAAGCGGATCGAAAGCGCTGGAGGCATCCACCACGGCGCAGAACTCTCCGCGAGCGCTGGACGAGGCTAGTAACTCCTGCAATATCAGAGTCTTGCCGGATGAAACACAGCCAAATATTTCGCTGATTGCGCCTTTCGGGAGGGCTTTCATATTCGCTTTTTGTTCGCCTATTTATTGTGCGAGAGGTGACTGTAAAAGTCAATGGAAAAGAAGGCGGGGAGGTGTGGCTGGACTTGCGTTATGTCATATTGGACATAAGAGATTATGGCTCGTTCGCTGAATAAGCCGCTGGTTTGGTTGAAAGGTGAGGTGAAAACGCCTCCTTTCAGTGCCGAGGCTCGGGTCGAAGCCGGATTTATGCTGCGCAGATTGCAGAAAGGGGACAGTCTTGGTCTCCCGCATTCACGTCCAATGCCATCGGTTGGCTCGCAATGTCATGAACTCCGTGTCAATGATGAGAACCAAACTTGGCGGATTGTTTACCACGTTGCTACCGACGCCGTGGTGATCCTCGATGTGTTCAGCAAGAAGACTGCTGCGACACCAAACGAAGTATTGACGAATTGCAGAAGACGCCTCGCGGCTTACATCCGCGTAGCTTCGGGCGGGGAAAGGAAGCGAAAATGAATAACTTGAAGAAGGCACGATTGGAACGGAAGGGGTGGACTGTTGGGGATACCGCCGAGTTCCTCAACCTAAATCTGCAGGAAGCCCAATTCGTTGAATTGAAGCTGGCGCTTGCTGCTGGGGTACGGCAACTGCGGGAGCAACATGGCATAACTCAAGCCGCCTTGGCGGCGCAGTTGGGTTCCAGCCAATCGCGTGTTGCCAAGATGGAAGCGGCGGACAGATCAGTTACCGTCGACTTGATGGTGCGGTCGCTGTTGGCTATTGGAGCGACTCCTGGCGAGATCGCGAAACTGATCAAGCGCGTGGAGACGAGTCGGGCTGCGTAGCTATCCCATACAGGATGAGCACGCGCACTACTACACCTCATCGATCTGTGCTTTGCTGCGTCCGTCACTTTCCGGCTTCACTCTCATCGCGAATTCTAATTTAGGGCGCGCCCAAGCGGCTTTACGGTAGTCCGCTCCCGCCACACTGCCCTGCAGACTACGGAGGTGCTCGAGACTCCGTAATGTTGCGACCGGACTTCCAGTGGGTGTATCCGATGCTTACGTGCTCAGCGTAGAGGATGTTTTAGGAAAAGCGAGGTTAGGTAAAACGCGAAGTGAATGGATAGAGGAAAGAAAAAGCAGAGGAACTGAGAGGCATTGGCAGAGCGGCCGCTTGACGCGACCGCCCTGCCGAAGGAAAGTTACTGCGCGCCGCCAGTCGAAGCGACGGTCTTGCTTTGGCTTTCCGGAACCCACAGCCGGACTTCCACGCGACGGTTCATCTTGCGGCCTTCGCGGGTTTTGTCGTCGGCAACCGGCCGGGCATAACCCGCACCCAGCATCGAGATGGTGCGCACCGGGATCTGATGCTCGTTGGCCAAGTAGCGAGCCACGGCTTGCACGCGGGCTTCGCTCAAGGTCTCATTAAACGTGGGCGAACCGCTCTTGTCGGTGAAGCCTTGCAGCTCGATCACGTAGCGATCCATGCCAGTGGCCTGCTGCGCGATTGCATCCAGCTTGGCTTTGGCATCGGCAGTCAGCTTGTCCTGGTTGAAGTCGAACAGAACAGCGTCTTCCTTGGCGACCTGGAACTTGTTCATCGCCTGCATGGAGAGATCCAGCTTATTCAGGCCCTGCTCGGCGAAAGTGCGCGCGCCATCGGCGGCCATCTTCGCGCCATCAGCGGACTGCTGGGCGGCGCCGGCTTTCTGGTCCGCAACCTTGGCAGCTTCACCGGCCTGAGTGGCCTTGGCATCGGTATCGCGCAGATGTTCCTTTGTCTGGGAAACATCTTTATCCAAGTCGGCGATTTCCGTCGTATGGCTGGCGAGTTCCTTATCCTGATCTGTATTCTTAGCCTCGGTCGCGCCGACGCGCGTTTCCACCGGAGCGATTGTCTTCGCGACGTACTTGTGGGTTGCGACGCATCCCGTACCTAGAAGGCTCATTCCGAGCGCGCCCACCGTTAGAAGTGTAGTTTTCATTTGCGATCTCCTTTTTGTTCCTATCAAGCGTTTCTTCTTCCTAATGAAGGCGGCGTGACGGGCGCCCGTCCTCCCGTGAGGCCGCTTATGCCTCCCGGAAGCCGGTAAAACCTTCGTGGCAATTCGGGGAATTTTTTCGGATTTCCCCCGCAACTGATTGATTCCGTCAAGCTCACGGCTGTGTATATGCACGTGGGATACCACGGGGGAGGGGAGTGGGTGCGCCGTCAAGCCTTAACCTGCGATACCCTGAAGGGCAAGAGGTAATATGTCACGGCGATTCGTCTTACTGTCCGCGGTTGCGATCGCGATTATGCTTCCGGTGACTGCTCTGTTCTCACAGGAGAATCTCCCCAACACGCTGCAACAACTTCAAGAAACTTTAAAGGGATTGCAGAACGAGGTGAAGGCGCTGCAGAGCACCGTGCTGCGGCTGGCGAAAGAAGCCAAGGGTAATAAGAATGTTGTCGCCGCAGCGCCGGCTCCGAGCACCACGGCGGTGGCGGCCAGCACGAATTGGCACAATGCTCTGGAAGCGTACAAACACGGAAAGCAGTTGGAAGAACAGCGGCAATACAGCCAGGCAATCGAAGCTTACAGCCGCGCGATTCAGTTCGATCCCAAGAGCGACACGGCATTTTTACATCGCGGCAATTGCCTGTTTCAGCTCGGCGAATACACCGGCGCGATTTCGGATTTCACGCAATCGCTCGCGCTGCAGCCCAATAGTTCGCGGGCTTATCTAGCTCGCGCTCTGGCGCTGGCTTCGAGCGGGCAAAGTGACAAGGCTTTGGCCGATGCCGGCGAGGCTCTGGCGCGCGATCCGCAATTTCTGGACGCGTATCTGCTGCGCGGCCGCTTATATCAACTGCAAGGCAGCCGTGACCAGGCGTCGGCGGATTTCAACAAAGCTGTGTTGGTGGCGCCGCAATCCGAGAAGGCCTATCTGGGGCGGGCGGATGTTTTGGAATCCGATGGCCAGCCGGAGCAAGCGCTAAATGACTGCCAGAACGCAGTGCGTATCAATCCCAACTCCGCGGCCGGATACCTGTGCCGGGCGGAATCGTATTTGAAGATGAAGCTGGCGGACCGCGCGATGGAGGACGTGAATCACGCGGTGGTGACGGCGCAAACCTTTAACCAGCCGCTGCCGTTGGGAGGCGCGCTGGCGAAGGCGCTGCAGGAGTCGGCATCCACTCCGCTGGCCGCATCGGCGCCGGTTGCTTCCGTTGCGGCTTCGCCGGCAGCAACCCAGACAGTGTCAACGCCGGTTGCAGCGCAGCCTGTTGTGACACAGGCGACGGTGATGACGGCGGCGCCGGTGGTTGCGCAGACGCCGGTTGCTGCGCCCCCTGCACCTCAGCCGGCCGCGGCCCAGTCTGCAACTGTCGGCTCGACCCGCGGTGATTCCAGTGCGCGTGCAACGTCCGGCTCCGTCCGCGGCGCAGCAGGCAAATGCTCAACAGTACGTACAACAAGGCCGCGAGCTGATCCAGAAGGATCAGTTCACGGAAGCGTTAAGCCCGCTCGACCGCGCCATCGACACTGATCCGTGGTCGGCACCCGCCTACAATTTGCGGGGCTATGCGCACCTGCGCCTGTTTCAGTTCGATCAAGCCGTGGCGGATTGCACCGAGGCCATCCGGCTGCAGCCCAATTTCTTGAACGCCTATGAGAATCGCGCCTCGGCGCGGCGCCATAAAGGCGATAACGTGGGCGCCCAGCAGGACGCACGCAAGGTTTCGGATTTACTGGCGGGGCCGCAGAAGCCTGCCGTCGCCAATGCGTCGCTGAGCGCGAAGCGCTAAACAAAAACGGGACAAACAAAAAGGGGACAGACGACATTTCGTCGCTGTCCCCTTTCCACCTTACGATTCGATCGCCGCTACGCGGTCCGCATGCTTTCCGATTTGTCGCTGCCGGAGATCGCCGCTTGTGCCGCTGCCAGCCGCGCGATCGGCACGCGGTAGGGCGAGCACGAAACGTAGTTCATGCCCACGCGGTAGCAGAATTCGACCGAGCTGGGCTCGCCGCCATGCTCGCCGCAGATGCCGATTTCGAGATCCGGACGAGTCTTGCGTCCCAGCTTGATGGCCATCTCGATCAACTTGCCGACGCCTTCCTGATCGATCGACGGCGAAGGGATCGGCTTTGAAGATCTTCAGGTTCTCGTATTCCTTTGAGAACTTCGTATAGTCGTCGCGCGAGAGGCCCATGGTGGTCTGCGTGAGATCGTTGGTGCCGAAGCTGAAAAATTCGGCGAACTCGGCCACTTTGTCGGCCGTGACGGCGGCGCGCGGGATCTCGATCATGGTGCCGACCAAGTAATGCTGCTTCTTGAGGCCGGCCTTCCGCCAGCACTTCGTCGGCGATGCGCTCCACGATGGCTCTCTGATTCTCCAGTTCCTTCGCGTCGCCCACCAGCGGGATCATCACTTCGGGAATGACCTTGACGCCCTTCTTGGCCACATGCACGGCGGCCTCGAAGATGGCGCGGGCCTGCATTTCGGTGATCTCGGGATAGGTGATGCCGAGACGGCAGCCGCGATGGCCGAGCATGGGGTTGAACTCGTGCAGCTCTTCCACGCGCTGCAGCAGCTGCGGGAAGCGCCTTCTTCAATTCGCCAACCGGGATGCTGTATTTCTCCGACATTTCCTTCTTGGCCTTGGCGTCGGCGTACGGCAGGCGGGCGAGATCCACCATCAGGTCTTCGCGCTTGGGCAGGAATTCGTGCAGCGGCGGATCGAGCGTGCGGATCACCACCGGGAATCCGTCCATGGCCTTGAACAGGCCGGCGAAATCCTTGCGCTGCATGGGCAGCAGCTTCTGCAGCGCTTTGCGGCGGGTCTTTTCGTCGCGCGCCAGAATCATGGCCTGCATGTGCGGGATGCGATCCTCGGCGAAGAACATGTGCTCGGTGCGGCACAGGCCGATGCCTTCGGCGCCGAACAGGCGCGCGGCTTTGGCGTCGCGCGGGATGTCGGCGTTGGCGCGCACGCCGAAGCTGCCGCGGAACTCGTCGGCCCACTTCATGAGCTTGCCGAAGTAAGACGAGTTGGGATCGGGCTCGTTGGTCTGCGCCTTGCCGAGATAGACGTTGGCGGTGGTGCCGTCGATGGAAATCCAGTCGCCTTCTTTGACGGTGACGGTCTTGCCGCCGACCGTGGTGGTGAAATGCTTTGTCGCGCTCGCTGATGGTGATGCGAGCCCGCGCCGACGATGCAGGGCCGTCCCATGCCGCGCGCCACCACCGCGGCGTGGCTGGACTTGCCGCCGACCGCAGTAAGAATGCCTTTGGCAACGTCCATGCCGTGAATATCGTCCGGCGTGGTTTCTTTGCGGACCAGAATCACGGGACCGCTTTTCGCGAGTTCCACCGCGTCATCCGCGCTGAAGGCGCAGCGGCCCACGGCCGCTCCGGGCGATGCCGCGATGCCGTTGGCTACCAGCGTCAGTTTCTTGAGCGAAGGCGCGTCGAACACCGGGTGCAGCAATTGATCGAGCTGTTGCGGAGCCACGCGCAGCACGGCTTCCTTCTTATCGATCATGCCTTCTTCGGCCATCTCGACCGCCACGCGCACCGCCGCGGGACCGGTGCGTTTGCCGTTGCGGGTTTGCAGCATGTAAAGCTTGCCGTCTTCGATGGTGAATTCGAAGTCCTGCATGTCGCGATAATGCTTTTCGAGGCTGTCGGTGATCTCGCGCAATTGCTTATAGGCCGCCGGCATGACCTTTTCGAGATCGTGAATCGGCTGCGGCGTGCGGATGCCGGCGACCACGTCTTCGCCCTGCGCGTTGACCAGGAACTCGCCGTAGAAAACTTTCTCGCCGGTGGCGGGATCGCGCGTGAAGCCGACGCCGGTGGCCGAAGTGTCGCCCAGGTTGCCGAACACCATCGCTTGCACGTTGGCGGCGGTGCCGATTTCATCCGGAATCTTTTCCATCTTGCGGTAGTAGGCGGCCTTGGGATTCCACCAGGAGCGGAACACGGCATCGCGCGACATGGCGAGCTGCTCGTGCGCGTCCTGCGGGAAGGGCTTCTTGGTTTCCTTCTGGACCAGCTTCTTGTAGTCGGCGATGATGGCCTTCAGATCGGCGGCCGTCAGATCGGTATCGAGCTTCACCTTGGCTTTGTGCCTTGCGCGCGTCGAAGATGTGGTCGAACTTTTCCATGTCGATATCGAGCGCCACTTCGCCGAACATCTGGATGAAGCGGCGGTAGGAATCGTAAGCGAAGCGCGGATTGCCGGTGAGCTTGGCCAGGCCTTCGGTGGTCGCGTCATTCAGGCCGAGGTTCAGAATGGTGTTCATCATGCCCGGCATGGAGAAACTGCGCGCCGGAGCGGACGCTGACCAGCAGCGGATTCGTGGGATCGCCCAGCTTCTTGCCGATCTGCTTTTCGAGCTTCGCCAGCGCCGTGAGCACTTGCTGGTTGATCTCTGCCGGAACGCTGTTCTTGTTCTCGAAATAGATGTTGCAGACTTCGGTGGAGATAGTGAAGCCGGGAGGCACGGGCACTCCCGCGCGGCACATTTCCGCCAGTCCGGCGCCCTTGCCGCCGAGGACATCTTTCATCTTGCCGTCGCCGTCGGCTGTGCCGCCGCCAAAGCTGTAAACGTAGTTCTTCATGATTTTATTTTGGTCTCCTGAGGTGACGATTTCCGAGAAATCGGCGATCGTCGAAAATTGTTTGCTTAATCCGAGTTAGTAGTTCGAGACGACGTCCGCGAACGAATCGGCGATCGTGGTCCATAACCATTACTTGATCAAAGAATTTATCCAATGTTGGCCGTGTGTTGGCAATGGCCTCCAAGATGAGAACGGTACTCGCTCGAGT
>CAWCAP010000030.1:0-15708 GCA_963793395.1 Bryobacterales bacterium
CATGTGCATCGTCGATGCCGTATTGTGCTTTCCCTCAGTGTTCCTGCTTCTCGGCCCTGGCCGCCTTCATCAATCCGAACATTGCGCTATTACGCTGATCATCGCCGCAACCAGCTGGATGGAAGTGGCGCGTGTCGTTCAGGCGCAAGTGAGGACGCTGCGCCAGCGCGACTTCATCCTCGCGGCCGAATTGCTGGGCGCGTCGGGTCGCTACGTGATGCTGCGCGAGCTTCTGCCCACCCTCAGGTTCGGGTGACGGATGGGAGACGGCGAAGCTGAAGATTGGCAGCCGAGTCCCCTACGCCACCGGCAGTTTTCTGCCCTCGCTGGGAGGGACAACTTCTTCGTCCGGCAGCGTCGGCCTCCTTGCAAGTACGCAATTTCAATTCCAGGATGTGGGTGTCAACCTGGAGCTGACCCCCCATCTGCTGTCGAACGGAGAGATTGCCGTTCATGCCAAGATTGAGATCTCCTCCTTGGGAGCGTCCATCACTGTGGGTGGAGTCAGCGAGCCCACCTTCGGGCAGCGCGTCATTGAGGACGACTTCCGTTTGCAGGAGGGGGAAGTGAACCTCCTAGGCGGCCTGATTCAAAAGACCTTTAACGATCAAGTCCAAGGAATCCCGGGCTTTGGCGATATTCCGGGATTGCGTTATCTGTTCTCCCAGGACAACAAAGAGGTGAATGACCAGGAAGTGCTGGTGATGCTGACGCCACGGGTTATCCGACTTCCCGAACCTGGCCCGCTCGAAGGAGCGGCAGTCCCGTCGCAGCGGGTGGGGGCTCCGAGGAACGTCCTGGTTTCATCGAAAACCCACGCCCGGAGATTCCAAACCCTTAGTCCTCAGGCAGATCGGTCTGTTGATTCGCGGGAACAGTTTCGGCTTAAGCTGTTCCAAGGGGCGGGAACGGGAAGGCAAGTGCAGGTCGTCAAAGTCCTTGTTTAGGGAGTATTTGTAAGTGGTATTGGCGATGGTGAAGAAGCGCAGCCAGTTCGCAGGCCGAGGCTTCGTCCTGATCGAGCTGATCGCGGCGATTACGATCATCCTGATTTTAGTTACCGCCGGGCGAGGGGCGGGTGAGCGCGGCCATCGCCGTGGCGGCGATGTCGGCGACGTGGATGCGCGAAAAGCTCTGGCCCGGCTTATCGATGCGCCGCGCGCGGCCTTCCCTCACCTGATCGAGCGCGCTGCGGCCCGGACCGTAGATGCCGGGCAAGCGAAAGATATCGACGATTGCCCCGGCTTCGAGGCCGAGTGTTTGCCAGGCCCGCTCCGCCGCCAGGCGCGCGATGCTGCGCGGCTGCTGCGGCCGCGTCGGTGCCGTCTCATCGACCCAGGCGCCGCCGGTGTCGCCATAGACCCCGGTCGTCGAGAGATAGCCCAGCCAACGTGCCTCGCGCAGCAGGCGCCCGCAGGTCGCGAGGACCGGGTCGCCGGTCGGCTGCGGCGGGACACTGCTCAGTAGGTGCGTCGCCCTGGCGAGCGCCGCCTCGGGTATCGGCGTCGTGCCGTCGAACAAGTGGATTTCGATGCCTTCGGCGCTCAATCGTTCGGCCTTGTCGCGCGTCGTCACCGTGCCGGCGACCGTCCAGCCGGCGGCGCGTGCCAATCGGGCGATTTCAAGGCCACTGAAGCCGATACCGAAGATGAAAAGACGACCTGTCACCTTGTCAGGATCGGCGCGACGCGCTTCTTTTCCAACCATGTTTTTCGCCCGCCAGGCGCTGCTTCTTCTCGCGCTCGCTGCTCCGGCGACCGGCTTGGCGCAGAACCTCGATCCTTTGCTGATCATGCCGCCCGCGCCCGATCATGTGCGCCGATACACCGAGTGCATGGCGCAGGCGCGCAAGGAGCCATTGAAGGCGCTGCCGTTGGCCGAAACCCTCGTGGGGCCGCATCGACACCTGAAGTCGCTCCCCGTTGTTCTCCAGCGTCATGTTGCCAGCGCTACGATCCGCCGAACCCGGCTGCGGAAATAAATCAACGATCGCTGGAACACGAACAACCCGCCACAAAACACCACATAAGCCAGCATCAAGGCAGTCATTATCCGCAGCAACGCGCGCATAATGATGGCGGCCCTATCTCGCGATTCCCCGCTTGATCTTCGCGCCGATCATTTCCACCAGCCCGATCGCGCCCAAGCCGAAAAGAAAATGTACGATCCGAACCACTTCGTGCGCGCCCCCTGGCAGCAACCCTCCCATGTGCAGCGCGTAAGCGACAACGATCAGTCCGTAGAACATCCCGCCTAGTACCATCCCCGGTTTCACGCCCGCGCGCAGGCCCATCGCCGAGATGATCCACAGCAGGCTCACTAGGATTTCGCCCAGCCGCATGTGCACCGGGATCAGGTCGAAATTGTGGCCGGACCAGAACATGAATCCCAGCACCAGCAAAATTACTCCCAGGATGCGCACGGCATTCTGGATCACCATCGTTGCGATTTTCATTATGGGTTTAGGATCGCACGACTAGCGTTCGGTAGAGAATCTATGAACAATGCGTGAGTGCACGCTGAGGCGAAAGCGAAGCGCATGAGAGCCAAAGCAATATGGCATCGGCTAGTGTCCGCAGTGTCCTTCATTGGGTTGGTCCTTGAAATCGGGCACGATCATCTAGATTGAATGAGTATTCCTTACCGCATTTTTCACATGGGTACGTGCGCTTTGTGGTTAGGCTATCCATGGATTCCACGATACGATGGCCGCTTGGGCAATCAAAAGCTACAAGGTCTCCCGCCATAAAGCGCGCGTGATCTAAGGCCGCGCATCGAGTAGCGAATACCTGGCGCAGTGGGTCCTGATCCACAACCCATGTGCCGTCAGTATTTGTGCGCATGTGCATCTCGCCATTAGGCCCGCGGATTCCCTCAACACCAAGACCAAAATCGAATCTTTCGTACGTCATGTTTACGCCCCATCCTCAGACTTCTTGGGCTTTGGCTTCTTTGCTGAAGCAGGTTTTGGCGTGGAGTCTCCGTCACTTTCTTGGTCATGTGCCTCTTCGGAGGGATCTCCACTCGTCAGAAGAATAGGCTCACCTGCAATCTGCGGGAATTGTAGGTTGCGACTCAATACCCGAAGAGCCTCAAACTTAGCTTTGGAGTCCTCGTCCGCAATGTTTGTCGGCCCTGACGGCTCGACCCGAATTTCGATGGCGAGTCCCAGTTCAATTTGTTGGAAAAGCTTAAAGGTGTCTTTCTTCAAAGCGATGCTCAGCTCGTGCTTTCGCCCACTATCTACCGGCGAATTGATGAGGAGAAAGTCGGTAGATTCGTCCACCACTTCATTAACGATTGCCTTAACTTGGTCGGTCAGTTGGTCGAGCGCCGCACCTTTCATGCCGATCTTGCTCAGACGACCTCTGATTTCCCTGATCTCTTCAACCTTTTTCCACGCATCCAAAAACTTATTGACGACCGTCCCGATGGCGATCATCACTGCCGCGGTTGCTGCAATCGAAATGGTGGGAATTGACGAAGACAGTTTGTTCAGCTCAATCGCAGCCACTTCTCCGGTTAGAGCCTCGCCGAAATCGAGGGTCAATTTGTTAATGAAACTCAATTCCTTGGCGAAACTTCCGAGGTGATTCTTGAATAAATCACGCGGAATCAGAAATGCCATCTCCGCTGACCCAGGTGCGAGCGGCTCGCCTTGCACTCCCAGTTTCTCGATTCCTTGGTGCGTTGTCTTCACATTCGCGAGAAACGTCGCTCGTTCCTTCGCCAATTTCTGCACAAAGTCTCTCGCGACCGAAGGAGTCATCGCGTTGCTCGCGATAACGCTCCTGACGTTCTCCGCTATCGAAGGATCGAAAAACTGACTCCCACCAATTTCTGCGATCAACGCTCGCTGGGCTGGCGGGATTGCGGTTTCCAGCTTCGAGGCAGCATCTGCGAATGAAGCAAGCGCCGTGGCTAAGGCGGTTTGATATTGTGGCTGGGCAGGAGCTGTTACCAACTCATCGAGGCTGCTTTTAATTGCCTCCAGTTTCGTCTGCAAGCCCTGTTCTCTGTCCAGCTCGTCTATAAAACGAAGCAGATCGTACAGATTTGGCACATTCATGGCGGAATGGCTCATAGTATCAGAATCTCAGAAAATTCAGGGGCTCACTTTTCTTTTGAGCGAGATCTATCTACAATTAACGATCCGGCGATTCGTCCTGCTTCGTACCTAATTGAGGTAGGCCAGGCGAATTCCATCTACGTGTCTGTCACAACCCGCCCGACGACCAAGTTCCCCGTCTCATCAAGCGTTTGCCGCCATCGCAGGCTCGGCTCCGGATTAGAAGGGCCCACTATGGATCTGAAGCCCGGCACGGCCTGCTGTCTGGTTTCTCTTGGGTTCGTTTGGTTGTAGAGAAAACGCCGTTGGCACGGGTTCTGGGCTCGTTTGGTAACGTCATGCAACTTAATTGTTATCCTTCTGGTATGGAGATTCGCCACTCCGTCTGCGCGCTCGATTGCCCCGACGCCTGCTCCCTGCTGATCGACATTGAGGACGGCCGCGCCACCCGCCTGCGCGGCGATCCCGACCATCCCGTCACCCGCGGCTTCCTCTGCGGCAAAGTCGCGCGGTATCTGGAACGCGAATATTCACCCGACCGCCTGCTCTATCCGCAGCGGCGCATCGGCGCGAAAGGCGAAGGCCGCTTCGCGCGCATCTCCTGGGACGAAGCGCTCGACGAAATCGCGCGCGCGCTTGGCCGCCATCGCCGACGAATTCGGCCCCGAATCGATTCTGCCCTACAGCTACGCCGGCACCATGGGCCTGCTCAACGGCGCCGGCATGGACCGCCGCTTCTTCCATCGCCTGGGCGCATCGCGTCTCGACCGCACCATCTGCTCCACCGCCGGCGTGGCCGCGCATGAACGCACGCCTCGGCATCCGCTACGGCACCGAGCCCGAGCAGTTCCGCCACGCGAAGCTGATCATCGCCTGGGGCGCGAATATTCTCGGCACCAACGTCCACCTCTGGCCGTTCATCGTCGAAGCCCGCCGCAACGGCGCGAAGCTTCTATATGATCGATCCGGTGCAGAACCGCACCGCCGCGCTGGCCGACCGCCATCTTCGCCATCAATCCCGGCAGCGATCTCGCGCTGGCGCTCGGCATGATGCACGTCATCATCGGCGAAAAACTCGAAGACGCCGATTACGTCGCGCGCTACACCAACGGCTTCGACGAGCTCGCGCGAACTGGCGCGCAGGCTATGACTCCCGGCGCGCGTGTCCGCGCTCACCGGCATCGCCGCCGAAGACATCGTCGCAGCTGGCGCGCGAATACGCCACCACGCGGCCCGCCGTCATCCGGCTCAACTACGGAGTGCAGCGCAGCGAACGCGGCGGCGCAGCCGTGCGCGCCATCGCCGCTCTGCCCGCGCTCACCGGAGCGTGGAAAGAAGTCGGCGGCGGCGTGCAGCTCTCCACCTCGCAGGCGTTTCAGTTCAATCGCGCCGGCCTCGAAATGCCGGAACTGCAATGGCGATCGCCGCTCGGCCGCGAGGCCCGCATCGTCAATATGTCGCGAGCTGGGCGAGGCGCTCGACCGAACTCGACGACTCCGCCGGTGAAGGCCATGGTGGTCTACAATTCCAATCCCGCCGCCATCGCGCCCGAATCAGAACGCAGTCCTGCGCGGGCATGCGCCGCGAGGATCTGTTCACCGTGGTGCTCGAACAGATTCCAGACCGACACCGCCGATTACGCCGACATCGTGCTGCCCGCCACGACGTTTCTCGAACACACCGATCTCTACTGCGCCTACGGCCATTACTATCTGCAACTGGCGCGCCCCGCGCTCCCGGCGCCCGGCGAAGCCCGCTCCAACGTGGAAGTCTTCCGCGACCTGGCCGCGCGCATGGGCTTCGACGACCCGTGTTTCCGCGACTCCGAAGACGACATGATCCGGACTCGCTGCTGCGCTCCGGGCATCCGTTCCTCGAAGGCATCACGCTCGAACGGCTGGAGCGGGAGCACTCGTCCGCTTGAACATCGCGGAGCCCGGCACGCCGTTCCTGCCCTTCGCGGAAGGCGGGTTCGGCACGCCGTCGGGCAAATGCGAATTCGGCGCCGAAGCGCTGGAGCTACGCGCCGCCGGTCGAATCGCGCTTCGGAGACGTTTCCCTGCGCGCGCGTTATCCCGCTGGAACTGATCTCGTCGAAGAACGACGACAGCATGAACTCGACGTTCGGCAACCGCCCCGGTGTCGATGCGGATACGGCGCTGCTCCACTTGAGCGGGCCGACGCGCAAGCTCGCGGCATCCAGACCGGCGATCGCGTGCGCGTCTTCAACGATCGCGGCAGTTTGCTGCTGCGCGCCGATGTCGATGGCGTGGTGCAGCCCGGAGTCGCCCGCATTCCCGCCGTGCGCTGGAACAAACGCGCCGAGGACGGTCTCAGCGTCAACGTACTCACCTCCGAACGCCTCACCGACATGGGCGGCGGCCCCTCGTTCTACAGTTGCCTGGTACAAGTCGAGCGTTGTGGCAGACTAGTGAACCGTAGCCGAGAGCGCCGCGGTGCGCTCCAGCATGGCATCCAGATCCGCGCGCGAATAGTACCGCCCCCGCGACACCACAGCGTTGATCTTCTGCGTGTTCTGAATATCCGCGAGCGGGTCGGCGTCGAGCAGCACCAGATCAGCCGACTTCCCTGCCTCGATGGTTCCGGTCTCATCCAGAATTCCGAAGTAGCGCGCCGGATTGCGCGTTGCCGTCTGCAGCGCTTGCATCGGAGTCAGCCCGGACTCGTGCAGCAGCACCAACTCCTGATGCAAGCCCCACCCCGGCAGCACCGGATTGAAGGGGTTCATATCGGTGCCGGCGAGCAACTCCACGCCCGCGCGGTTCATATCGCCCACTAGTTTGCGGTACCGCGTCAGCAGCATGCGCATGCGCTGATGCAGCACTTCGTATTCGGCCGGCGACTGATCGCGCAAGTAAAAGATCACGCGCGGGTCCCAGTTCACGCTCCACGTCTTGGGCACAAAGCGCAGTCGCGGATCGTTCACAAATTCCGCATCCAACTCATGTGCGAAGCCCCATAAGATCGAGAGCGTAGGCGTCTGCCGAGTCTCATTCTTCACGAACACGCGAAACATCGCGGCGGCTTTCTCTTCGTCGTAAGTGTCGACCAGCCCCGCCAGCATCGGCCATGCCAGCAGGCGCAGCTTTTGTTCACCGGTGATCTGCTGACTATACATTTCGGCAACGCGCTCCGCACGCAATTCGGTCTCGTTCGTCGATGCGCCGAGCAGCAAGTTGTTCAAATGTTCTTCGCTGCGCATGCCAGCGTCCGACGCCTCGACCGGGCTCACTTCCTCCGGCACGTGACCGGCGATCGGAATCCCCACGGCGCGCGCTTCATCCGCCAGCGCCAGGAACGCGTCCCTCGGCACGCTGTTGTATACCTTCAGGAAGTCGGCGCCTTCCGCTTGCAGGAAGCGCACCGCGGCCCGCGCCTGCTCCGCGTTCGATACGGCGACAGAATCCGGCAGCTTCGCCGTCATCAGCGGACCGTCGATGAAACCCGGAGCGTACATGCGTGGCGCGCCCGGCAACTGCTTCCATTGCCGGATCGTCGCCAGCGGCGCTCCGGAATACATCTCGCGCACCCCTGTGATCCCGTTCGCGAGCAGCAGCGGAAACACAATCTCCGGCGCGGTGATGTGGACATGCATATCCCACAGGCCGGGGATCAGATACTTGCCGGTGGCGTCGATCACTTGTGCGCCGGGCTCCGTTGTAGCGCGCGCCGTGACTGACACGATCCGCCCGTCACGCACCACTACCGTAAAGTTTTTCTGGGGAGCCGCGCCGGTAGCATCGATCACCGTCGCATGTTCAAAGATGATTGTCTGGGCGAAGCCCGCTGTTGTGCACGCAATAAAACAGAGAACGAGAGTGCTCAGGTGCGGCCGGCGGTTCACTTCTTATCGAGCTTGAAGTTCATGACTGCCGACTTGCGATTGTCGAAAAGACTCAGCTTCTTGGTAGCCGTCATATCGCCGGATCTCGCCGTCAACTCGTAATCGATATCGGAGCGCAAGCCTGAGAAATGATACTGCCCGTCATCGAGCGTAATGAAGGACCGCACTTGCAGCGTGCGCATGTCCTTGAGCTGAACCACGGCTCCGCCTATTAGTTTGTCATCCGCGGTGGTCACGATTCCCATGACAGCCCGGGAATTGGCTTCTTCGCGGCGCTCTTCGCGTGTCTTCTTCGGCTCCTGCGCGGACAGCCCGGCGCAGAAAACCAGGCCCATCGCCGTGAGCGTCAGCACCCGCGTCATGTACCGCCTGGCAGTCATCGTGTTCAGTTTCGCTCCTGTCATTTGGACTCGGCCGGCAACACTAAGGTTACCTCTACCCGCTCATCGCCCGACACCGACGCCTCTTTTTCAACCGGTTGAAAGCCCTTCAGTGACGCCCTCACCACGTAAGTCGCCTGCCCGGGAGGCACGCGGAAGGCGAACTCGCCGCGCGAGTCGGAGACCGATTGGAGCTTCTTCGACGACTTCTTAGGAACACCAGGAGCGTCCTTCACCGCGAGCGTCACCGCTGCGCCCGGCAGCGAGAACCCGCTTTCGCGAAACACGGTACCGGCCACTACCGCGTGTGGAGCCTCGTTGCGGTCCGCCGCACTCAGCAGCAACGCGCAAGCCCACAGGGCAGCGGCCAGTTTATGCTTCCGGAGTCTCACTTCCAGTCTTCGTCCTCATCGTCTTCGTCTTCATCGTCATCTTCGTCGTCGTCATCCAGATCATCCTCATCCGGATCTTCGACTTCGTCGCCATCGGCGGCATCTGAGACCAGCTCCAGCGGACTCACGCCGCTCACGTTCAGATTTGCGCCGCACTCCTCGCAGATGAGCGAATCTCCTTCGTCCAGTTCGTCCTCGTCAACATCTATGACCGCATCGCAAAGCGGGCAGTTGACCATCGCTCCCCCTCCTTCTTTCTTACCGCGCGTTCCAGACGCAAATTCGCAGTCAAACGCTCACTACAGCGTACCCTGAACTATATTTACCATGACCTCGCCGCGGACGCGGCTATACGGGCAGTGCCACTGCGGCGGCGCTCTCCAGGTCGGCGCTGGAGACGGTCACCAGAGTCTTCTCCAGATCCTCGCCGGAAGTAATCGTGTGCGTCAGATGACGGGCGGCGAGTTTCAAACACCACGCGTCCGTCAGCGCATGCCCGGACTTCGCGGCCAGCGCCAGTAGCAGCGGATGCGGCAGCGCAATGATCTTCTCCTGCTTTTCCTCGCCCGTGGTCCACACCACGAACTTCACATCCACGGTATCGGCGTGGCGAATAGAAATGCCGGTTTGCAGCCAGCGAAACTCCACCTCCCAGGTGCGATCGAAAGGGTCGGGGCCGGCTTGGAAACGGCGAGAATTGGCAGGCATTGATAATTTAGGGTAACAAAGTCGAAGCCATGTGCAGGCGCGAGCACCGCAGGCTCGGCGGCCGTTACTTGGGTGTGATTTGCGTCACGTTTACCTTGTTATAAGCGTTCACAAACTTGGCAAGCTGCTCACTGACGCGATCGCGCAGGCTGCGGATATTGGATTTATCCACCGCGCCGATGGAACCCACGTGCCAAGTGATCGCGGTCGGCACAAAAGTGTCCGGGTTGCGCTTCAACGTCGCCTGTTGTTCAACGTTCACATCGATGCTGAAGGGCCAGAGGTCGGTTGTGGTGCTGCTGGCTACGCTTACGCTTATGTAAAGAGTCGGCATCCCCGGCGTCTGAATATCTTGGTCTTTGCTCAGCAGCGGAATCCCCGCGGCTTGCAACTTCTGCATAGCGTCGGATTGGATGTCGGCCGATTTCAACCCAGCCTGCTCTTCAGGGGGATTCAAGTCTTCGACCAGGACATAAACTCCCGTAAGACCCTTCAGAGACGCGCGATCGATCTCGCTGTCACTCGCCTTCACAGGCGCGACGGAGCATAACAAGAGCGCGCAGGGCAATAAAAACCGAATGTTGAACATAACTCGCCCGATTTTAGCATCGTCGGGGTCGAGGCACGGGGTTAAAGTTCCGGCGGCGCGTCACCGCCGGAGCAGCGGAATAGAATGAATCCGGCGAATCTACTTCTTCTCCGGCAGCCGCGTCGTCTGGCGAGCCACGATCTGCCAGCCGTTCGGCCCCGCGCCTTTCACCAGGACCCACAGGATGTTCAGGTGGTTATCGTGCATGTCGCCCGGATTTCCGTTGCGAAGTTCAGTAACGCCTCGCACCAACGCAACGTTGCCGTAGATCCGGATGGTGCTGTCTTGGAAGGTCTCGGATTCGGTGATCCCTTTGCCGGCTGCGGCTTTCAGCACTTCGGCCTTGTTCTGAAGAAAGGCCGACGAGTGGCTATAGGTCAGGTCAGGAGAATAGATCTTGTCGAGCGCAGCGATGTCCTTCTTGATACTGGCTTGCGCCATCGCCTCCAGGGTGGCCATGACGGCTTTTTCATCTTGGGCATTATTGGACGCCGGCAGCGCGACCGCCGCCGAAAGAATTCCGCAGAGAACTACAAGTATGGACTTTTTCATGCCAAGCAGCATACAGCACGCGGGACGCGATGTCTACGGCCCGTCCGTCTGAAGAGAAGCTAGCTGCCCTGAGTAGAGGAAACCTTCAATACCGAGCTGACTCTCGAGAAGATCTGGCTAATACTGGACGAAACGCCTGGCATAATGGCTCCGGCAGCGACCGCCACAAAGCCAGCCATCAAGGCGTATTCGATGAGATCCTGGCCCCGGGTGTCTCGCCACCGCTGCAGCCCGATGAGAAGCGTCATAACCGAATCGTAGGTTGTTTCGCCACCGGGCGCACTCGGTCAAGATGCCCATAAGTGCCGTTCAAGGCACTTAGACCTCAGACGCAAAAGGGATAAGCATGCGGTTAAAGATGCAAGCCTTTAATCGCCACAGGCCGGCTCCCAATGTTGCATTTAAACCTACTTAGCCGGCTTTCGCCGCCTTCATGCCGTCCGGGACAATTGCCCTTATGGATTCTTGATATGCCGAATGGCGGAATAGCCGTATACTCCTAGCGTGGATGTTT
This sequence comes from Bryobacterales bacterium, assembly GCA_963793395.1. Taxonomy (GTDB): domain Bacteria; phylum Acidobacteriota; class Terriglobia; order Bryobacterales; family Bryobacteraceae; genus Palsa-187. The sequence goes on from CAWCAP010000030.1 coordinate 11,070, forward strand.
TCGAGAGCGAAACCTCGGAAGTATTAAAGCTGTTTCTCGCGCGGAAGATCAGCTTTCCGGGCTGCATCGGCGCCTTGGACTCGGCGCTTGCCGATCTCATCCCGAGGCTGAATGCCGAACAGGCTACCCGTCTACGTATCGTGCTCTTGTCCAACAACGAAATTGTGATGGACGAAATGGAACGGCGCGCGGCGGGAGAGAACACGCACGCGGCGCCAAAATTCACCGCCTGAGCGGGTACGTCGAATGAGCCCGCCCCACTTTTGGCGCATCACCCACTTTTAGGACTCCACCCGGCTCCTGGACACCACCCGTCCGTTTGGATAATCTACACTGTGGGTTAAACCTAAACTGATCGACCCTGCGGGATTGGGGCGGCAGTGCTCTAAGGAGATTTTGCAGATGAAGCGTTTTCTGATTGTCTTAACGGTGATTGCAGCGTGGGCGATACCGGCGTCGACCGACTCGATCAACAGCCTCACGCCGAAGGAAGCGGCTCAAGGATGGAAGCTGCTATGGGATGGCAAGACCATGGACGGTTTGAAAGTCTATGGCAAGGCGACCTGGACCATCACCGATGGCTCGCTGGTTTCAAGCGGCCCCGGCGGATGGCTGGGCACCGCGGACGACTATTCGAATTTCGTACTGAAAGCCGACTTCCGCACCTCCGAGCCCCACATCAATAGTGGAATTTACCTCCGCCGCAGCCGCGACGAAGGCGACTCCCACATGATGGGCTACGAGATGCAGATTCGCAACGCCTTCCCGGGCGATAAGCCCTATGACGGCAAGTCCGATAATCACAATGGCTACTACACGGGCAGCTTCTCGGGCCACTTGAAGAGCCACAACGAGCCGGTTATCGAAATGGGCAAATGGAACACGGCCGAAGTCACTGCGCAGGGCGACCACTTCGTTGTCGTCATCAACGGGACCAAGGTGCTGGACGATCACCACGCGTCCTTCAAGAGTGGCGCGATCGGCTTGCAGCATACCGGCCAGACCATCGAGTTCCGCAACTTCAAAATCAAGACGCTCTAACTTCATGCGACCCGTTGACCGCAATTTAGCCGCCCTAGTGTTGGCGGCGTGCGCGCTATGCGCCGCCACCGCTGCGGCGCAGCAGCTTACTTTAGAAGTGAAGGATTACGCCACCTTCCCCATCACGGGCGCCGTCGACAAGCCCACCAGTAACGTCGGCGGCTTGCTCGCCCGCATCAATTTCATGCGCGACGAGCCAGGGGGCGGGAAGCGATTCTTCGTGAACGATATCAACGGGCAGCTTTACATCCTGGACAAACAGACCAAGAAGATCACCACCTATCTGAATTTCAATGGCCGCGATGGCCAGCCCGGCATATTCCACAAATTACGTTTCGAAAGTGGCCAGGCGGATGGCTTCGTCAATTTCATCTTCGATCCGGATTACGCGCATAACGGGAAGTTCTATACCATCCATCACGAGGACCCGGAGCTGCCCGGCTCGAACATGCCGGATAACACCAATTTCCCCGGACTGAAGCTGGACGGATACAAGACCACGGCTGCCATTGTCACTCCGCCCAAGCACCAAATGGATGGCGTGATCATCGAATGGACGGACACCAATCCTTCGAATACGACGTTCGAAGGCACCGCGCGCGAGATCATGCGGTTGCAGCTCAACACCTACGGTCATCCGCTGGGCGAAATGAGTTTCAACCCTGCCGCGCGACCCGGCGACGCCGATTGGCGCGTGATGTATGTTGCCAGCGGCGATAGCTTCTCCGGCGAACAGAAAGATCCCGTCTGGCGAATGAATCCGCAAAGGCTGGATGTGCTGATCGGCAAAATCTGGCGGATTATTCCCGATCCTAAGGAGCACGTCAATTCCAGCACGCTCAGTGACAACGGACAATATCGCATTCCCAACGACAACCCGTTTGTGAAGATGGAAGGCGCGCGCAAAGAGATCTGGGCTTACGGGCTGCGTAACCCGGAGCGCCTCACCTGGTACGTCGATCCCTCGGATCGAAATAAGACCACCCTGATCGCCCACGTGGTCGGACTGCACACCTGGGAAACCGCGGTGATCGTCCACAAGGGTGCGAACTACGGCTACTCTCTTCGCGAAGGCAACGAACTATTGAAGCCTGACAACACGACTGGTCCGCTGCCGGACGACGACCATATTCCGGTGCAGATCTCCGACACCAAGACTGCGGGCATGGTGCTTCCCACCTACCCGGTGATTGAATATCCGCACAAGCCGGGAGGCGGCGACGCCATGTCGAGCGGCTACGTTTACCAGGGCAAGGCCGTGCCCGCGTTACGCGGCAAGTACATTGTCGGCGACATCACTACCGGCAACGTTTGGTATACGGATTTCAAAGACCTGCTGGCCGCCGATGACGGCGATCCCAAGACCATGGCTCCGCTGCACCGTGTCGACATTCTTTGGGACAAGCCGGACGGCGGCAAGGAAACTTACGGATCGATGGCTCCGGTGACATTGGCCGGGTATCATGCGCGCGGCGGAACGGCGGAGGGGCTGCCGGGCCGGGCAAGCGTCTCCGGCGGACGCTCCGATATTCATATCCTTGCCGATGATGCGGGTGAGCTCTACATCATGAGCAAGAGCGATGGCGTGATCCGGCAAGTGGTCGGGGCGACGCTGAAGTAGCTATTTCAGGCCCAGTAGATACGCTGGGTTCTTGCGGACCATCTGATCGATCTCGTCTTGCGTCAGGCCTTCTTTCAGAAGCGCCTGAATGTAACTCCTGAGTCCGGCAGTATGCACCGGGTTGACCGCGTTGCCGAGATCGGTCGACATGATGGCGTGAGCGGGTCCGACGGCTTTCATGCGTTGTGCATAATACGCCATGGACTTCTGGCTGGCGCCGGAAAACGGTAGCGTGCCGACGTAGCAATATTCGAGAAAGGCTCCCATGGCGGCAGCTTCTTTCTGCTGGTCGAGGGTCATGTCGAGGCCTTGCTCCGGGTGCGTGACGATAATGCGGTTGACTCCTGCGCGGCGGGCTTCGCGGATCAGCATCAGGCTTTCTTCGGGCGAGCTATGGCCGGTGGCGAGCGCGATATCTTCGTGCGCGATGATGGCGATTACCTGCTTGACTTCGGGGAGCAGTTCCCCGCCCTTGGCGATCGGCACGAAGGGGCGGTTGGGATTTGACGAGCGGCGGGCGGTGTATTCGGAGTCCATGGTCGGCATCCAGACGATGCGGCCGAAGTGCCCAGGGAGATCGACCATTTGCTGCACAGCAACCGGATTGATGCCGCCGACCGCACGATTGAGTGCGATGCCGCCGAACTCCTCCACGCCAGGCACCTCGCGGTGGACCAGGAAGGCGATGCCGGTGGTGGGGAAGAAATGATTTTTGAAAACCACGGCGCGCATGCCTTCCACTTGCGCCATCCGGGCCAGCGTCAGGGCGTCGATCGAACGCGGAATCGTTTCGGGATCGACATGGGCGTGGACGTCGATGACGCCTTGTAAGGATTGCGCGAACGAGAGTCCGGCGCACAAGAGAAGCAAACCTAGCGAGCGCATAGTGTTCCCGATTTTAACTCACTTATTTGCGATACGATGAACATCTATGAAACTCGCAACACTTCTCGCGGTATGCCTCGCTGCTACCGCGTCCGCCGCCGGGCCGGCACACTGGGTGGTTGCCTGGGGAGCCAGTCCCGCGCCGCAGTTGCCCGACGAGGCGCAGATGCGTACTGCGAAGCTGATGTTCGATAACCAGACCATACGCGAGATTGTGCACACCAGCATTGCTAGCGACACGGTGCGGGTGCGGTTGTCGAACGCTTATGGCAAGCAGGCGGTCGAGATCGGCGCGGTTCACGTCGGCTTGCATGGCAAAGGTTCGAGCATCACCACTGGTTCCGATCACGCGGTTACGTTTGGTGGGCGGCCGGGCGTCTCGATTGCACCCGATAGTGAGGCACTCAGCGATCCGGTGAAGCTGAGCGCGCCCGCCGGGGATCTCGTCGTCAGTATATTTCTGCCGCATGCGGCTGCTGCAGCGGGCATTCACTATGGGGCGCAGCAGACGAACTACATCGGGTCCGGCGATCTGACGAGTGCGGCGGAGTTGCCCCAGGCCGCGACTATAACGTCGTGGATTTTTCTCACCGGGGTGGATGCGCTGGCCGCTGAAGCCGCGTCAACGCTGGTGGCATTCGGAGACTCGATCACGGATGGGGCGCGGTCAACTGTCGACGCGAATCATCGCTGGCCCGATATTCTCGCCGAACGTTTGCGCGCGCGGCGCGGCGCGAAGCCGATTGGAGTGCTGGACGCCGGTATCGGCGGCAACCGGCGTGCTTTTCGATCCGATGAATGTCCGGTTCGGGATGAATGCATTGGCGCGCTTCGATCGCGATGTTCTGGCGCAACCGGGCGTGAAGTACGTGATCGTGCTCGAAGGGATCAACGACCTGGGACATCCCGGCTCCTCGGCGCCTTTGACGGAGACCGTGAGTGCCGATGACATCATCGCGGGCTTGAAGCAAATGATTGAGCGGGCGCACGAACACGGAATCAAGATTTTTGGCGCGACGCTGACGCCGTTTGAGGGCACGACAATTCAGGGCTATTTCTCGGCGGAAAAAGAAGTGAAGCGAAAAGCGGTGA
>CAWCAP010000031.1:0-68490 GCA_963793395.1 Bryobacterales bacterium
TCGAGGCCCATGCGACAAGGTCGCCATCGTCACGACCGCCGAGGAGATGGACCAAACGATCAAGTCGGGGAAGATCGCCCTGGTGCTGGGTCTGGACACCGGAAACGAAACGGCCGGGGATCCCCTCGTGCTCGGGGAGCTGGCCCGATTAGGGGCCTGCGCCAGGTGGCCATCACCCACGAGGCGGCGACCCCCTTCAGCGGCTCGAATTCAAGCGAGCCCAAGACCACTCCGGGATTGAAGCCCCTGGGCCGGGAGATGGTGGCGGAAAGCAACCGCCTCGGCGTAGTGATCGACGTCTCCCATTGCTCGGACATCACGTTCTGGGGCGTCCTGGAATGCACCCGCCGCCCATGATCGCCACCCACTCGGGCGCGCGGGCCATGCCGGGCCTGACGCGGCGCAATCTGAGCGACGACATGCTCCGGGCCCTGGCCAAGAACGGGGGCATGGTCGGAATCGGCGGGGCGACGGAGCGCGGGGCCTATGACAAACTGATGGCCGCGGGATATTACCAGGATATGTCGCGGGTCAACAACTGGCTGCTGGCCAAGTATCCCGATCGATTTGAGATGGCGGACGCCCTGCGGGATCCCGCCAAGATGGCGGAGGCGCGGCGCGGCGCCGGCTTGCCCGCGGAGAAGCGGGGCGCCGAGCAGGTGGCCAACCTGATCAATCCCGAAAGCACCCTGGCGCACCTCGAGTACGTCGCCAACCTGATCGGCTTCGACCATGTGGGCATCGGCACCGATCTGGAGATGTATTACCAGGGGCTCTCCCCGATGCTCCGCGGGATCGCCGCCGGCCTGATCAAGCGCAACTATTCCCGAGAAAATCCACAAGATCTTCCAGGGAAATTTTCTCCGCCTCTTCCGCGCGCGCCCAGGCGTGCGGCGAGAGTCGCTCCCAATCCATAGCAGGCCGCGACTGTAAATACCGCGCCCGCCAGAGCCGCAAGAGCTTTCATTTTTGCTCCGGGTCTGGTTTTTCTAAGCCAAGCGACACCAGAATGAACCCCAGCGCTGCTCCGCTTGGTGGGGGAGGTGTCCACACCTTGTCGATTTCGGCGGCGAGTGTGACGTCTTGGCCAGGCGAGAGCCACTCCGCGGGGACCGGCTTTTCGAAATGCCGCCGGTCGGGCGTCGTATAGCGGACGCGGTCGAGGAGATGATCGTTGACGAAGAACGAAAGTGTCACCGGACCCGTCTGTTGGAAGGTGGTTCCGGCGATGGCAAAGTCGATGAAGTATACGAGCTTTTGAACAGCATTGAGATGCAGACGAATGGTGGGGCGCTTGCCGGTCCAGCGCCAGGTGTTGCCTTGAAGCTCCGCCGAAATGTCTTGGACGAAGTGGCCTTCGGCGTCGGGATCCGCCATATCGAGGATGCGCGCGGCTTCCGGCGGAGCTTCGAAAAACGGACGCTGCGCGGGCGGGGCGTAGGGGTCCGGCAGGTTGCTGCAGCCGCAGAGAAGTCCGCACATCGCGCCGAGCAAACCCAAACGGAGAGTCACTTCCCAGTTACTATAGCGAACTTAAGCGGCGGCTCAGGCGGTACGTTCAGTTGCATGACACGTCATGTTAAGTTGAAGGGGAACAACATGAAATATCTCTTTATACTTGCGCTCGCCTGTACGCCCATGCTGGCCCAGACCCTGCCCGGCGCGGTCCCCGACAATACTGTAGTCGCGACCGTGGACGGGAAAGACGTGACCGCCGGCGAGATTCGGCACAGCATGGAATTCATGCCCAATGAGTTTGTGCAGCTCTTCCAGCAGAATCCCAAATACGCGGTGCAGCAGTTGTTCATGCTGCGCTATTTGTCGGATGAGGCGGAGAGGCAAAAGCTGGCCGAGCAGAGTCCGCTGAAGGAGCAGTTGGCCTTCCTGCGCGCCAACAGCCTGGCGTCCGCGATGGTCAGCCACGAACATAATTTCTATCCGGTATCGAATCAGGAGATGAAAGAGTTCTACGAAAAGAACCAGGCGCGCTACCAGCAGGCCAAGATCAAGGTGATTTATATTTCCTTCAAACCGACGGCGCCGGTGATGGGGCAGGTGCCTTCGGGCAAGTCGCTGGAAGATGTCGCGCGGGCGATTTCCGAAGGCGGATCGAGCCAGACGCAGCGCACGGAAGCGGACGCCCGCAAACTGGCCGAGGATCTGGTGAAGCAGATTCGCGGCGGCGCGGATTTCGCGAAACTGGTGGCGCAGTATTCGGAAGACCCCACTTCGAAAGCGGCGGGTGGCGACTTCGGTGTGGTGAACATCAACAGTTCTTACTCGGCGGATGTGAAGAAAGCGGTGCTGGCGCTGAAGGCGGGCGAGGTCACGGACCCGCTGCGGCAGTCCAACGCGTTCTACATTATTCGCGTGGAAGAGAAAACCGTGCAGCCCATGAGCGAATTGACGGTGTCGATCAGCGAGGAAATTCGCGGCGCTCATTTGAACCAGTGGCTCGCCGATGTGGGTAAGCGTTTTGAGCCGACGGTGAAAAGCGTTGAGTTTTTCACGCAGCCGAAGCTGGCCGTTCCCGGTGCGCCTGGGCCTGGCGCCGCGGCACCTGGGAAGGCTCCCGCGCGTCCCACGCCTCCGGCACAATAAGTCGTGCTTCCCGAGATTCGTGGGCGAGCCTATTCGAGTCGAGATCCGGCGCTCGCTGGGTTCGCACTTGGCCGGAGCTTCCATTCCACGGCGGCTGATTCTGCTGGACCGAGCGGTGTTCGCGCGGCGGGGCGAATTCGAACGCATTCTGATTCATGAGCTATTTCATTTCGCCTGGGTTCGTCTTTCGAACCAGAAGCGGGTTGCCTGGGAGCAGGTGCTGGCGGGCGAACTTCGGGATCGGGTCAAAGGGGAGCTGGGCTGGAGCGCTGAGTGGCGCAAAGAAGTTCTCACGCGCAATGACGCCCGTCTTCGGACACCGAAATGGCGCCGTTACGCCTGCGAGAGCTTTTGCGATTCGGCTGCCTGGATGTTTGCCGGTCTGCGCGACCACGACGAGTTCACACTCGCCGCAGCTTCCCGCCGCCTGCGCCGGCACTGGTTCACGGAACAGTTTTCGGAGAGCCGTCCGGTCGCGATCTAAACACGGGCATGATACTTTGGGAGTTGAGATGAGCCGAATCCATGTAGCAGCGGCGTCGGCCGCGGTCGCTTTCCTTCTCGCGAGCTGTTCCAAACCGTCGAGTTTGCCTACCAGCGATCTGAAATCGCAAGGCCAGCGTAAGGCAGGCTCCCAACTTCACATTGAAGGATGCCGATGGCAATGCCGTGAACCTTGCGGATTATCGCGGCAAAGTGGTGCTGGTGAATTTCTGGGCCACTTGGTGCGGACCTTGTGAGGCCGAGATCCCGTGGTTCATTGAATTCGAGAAAAAGTATAAGGATCAGGGCTTCGCCGTCCTGGGCGTCTCCATGGACGATGACGGATGGAAGTCGGTGCGGCCTTATGTGGCATCGCACAAGATCAACTACCGCATCATGATTGGTTCGGAATTGGTATCGCAACAATTTGGTGAGATCGAATCGCTGCCCACTTCGTTTGTGCTCGACCGCGAGGGGCGGATCGCATCCAACCATATTGGGCTCGTCGACAAAGTGGACTACCAGAATGAGATTGTCAAACTTCTACAGGATCCCCGGAACACTGCTGCTGATGGCGCTGGCACTGGCGTGCTCGCCGGCCTTACGGGCGCAGGCGTTCGCGCAGGGCAACGTCCTTAACTTCGTTCCGCCGCGCAAAGTGATCGCCAAGCCAGGGGCCTCGGTCGATTCCGTGCTGCCGCTGGAATTGCGCCCGGGCTACCACGTCAACAGCAATACGCCGTCGGATGAATACTTGATTCCGCTCAGGCTCACCTGGAATTCTGGGGCGATCGAGGCCGCCGGCTTCGCGTTCCCGCAACCGCGGATGGAAAAGTACAGGTTCTCGGAAAAGCCGCTGTCGGTGTTCACCGGCGATTTCCAGATCGTCACGCACTTCAAAGTGCCGGCGAATGCCGCGCCTGGGCCGATGACACTTACCGGCAAGCTGCGCTATCAAGCCTGCAACAATTCCATGTGTCTCCCGCCCAAGACACTGGACGTTTCACAGCAAGTCGAAATTGTGAAATAGTCCTAGTGCAGCGAGCACTCGATGCGGTTGACTTCGATGGTTAAGAAGTCCAGCAGGTGTTTATCTAAAGGATCGGCGGACGACGCGGAGACAGCGTCTGTTTGCGTGGGCATGCACCCGCACTGCCCGAATCCGGCAGCTTCGGCATACCAGCATCCGGCGTGCACGGTGGCGGCTAAAGGATCCGAGGCCTGAGCATCGGGGCGGCCCGATACGGCCCGCTGCAGACCTTGCGGCAAGCCCCACTCCGCTAGGATGAGTCCGGAAAGCTCCAGGTGATCCGCGCCGAAGCGCTCGCGTTCGTAATGGAGAAGGTCCGCACCCGCGGACTGGGCTTCTTGCACTAGCTTGGAATATTCCTCCGGAGCGTTCTGAAAGAGCGCAAGCTGACCGATGGCATGCAGCAGGCCCGCGGTATAGCCGAAGTCGAGATGCAGGTCGTCCACTCCAACGTGGTCCGCGATCAGCGCGGTTGCAATGCTGTGCCGCCACCAGCTCCGGATCCAGGAAGGCGTACGGGACGGAAAACCGTTCGAAAGCGCCGCGGTGAGGGCGATGCGGCTAATGTTCTTCAGCCCCAGGATCGCCATGGCGTGAAGGACCGACTGCACGGGGCCCTGGCGTCCGTACATCCCGGAATTCGCGAGCTGCAGCACTTGCCCGGACAAAACCGGATCTGCCGCGAACAGCTTGGCTACTTCCTTGAACGATACGTTCTCATCGTTCACCATCACCATCAGTTTGATGGCGATGGGCGAAAACGCGGGTAAGCGCTTGAGTAAATGGCGGGCCCGGTTTCCGGGAGCCACGGCCGGCATGGTTTGTAGACGCGAGTCCAATGATCCATATCGCAAACCTGGGAAAAGATTCGAGCCTCGCTGAGTAAAATATTTTCGACCATCGCAAGCGGACATTAAATAATTGAGACGATAGCGGTTTCGAGCGTCCGCGTGGCCTCTTCCAACATCCGGAAGGCCAGTGGCCGCAGGTCTTCGCCATACATCGTACGGAGCGCCATGCCGGCCGCACGCGCGAAGGGCTTGACGGCTCGCAGAGTGCCTCCCGAGCCCAGATCCACCAGGGCGTTGACCACCGCCGCTTCATTTCCGAGCAAACCCAGCAGGGGCCGGGGCCTCCTCTGGGCCGCACGGAGCACGTCCTGATGCCAGCGCGCAGCGTAGCGCCGGGCTAACGCCGGACGGCCGCATTCGGAGAGAGTGCGCTCGACGCTTGCTAGTACGCTTTGCAGGGACGCCCCGATCTGATTCAAGGCACGCGGCAGGACTTCGGGATCGGCCACGTCGTAGGTGAATTCGGTGCTGGGCCTCCCGCGGCAGGGGCGGCTGGCTGCGTACACCAGCAAAGGAAAGGCGTCGTCGCGGTCTTCGTAACGCGCGGGATCGCGGAAGTAGATTTCTGGAATCCAGCGGCGCAGAGCTTTCTGAACGGCTAGCGAGACTGCTTGCCAGGTGCGGAAGTATTCCGGCTGGCGCTCGTCGGGAGCGCCCGTCCACGCGGGATGCGTTGCCAGCAGCAGGGCGGCTTGGTCGCGCAGTTTCGCGGCGGTGGTCGATGGCACACTGCGAATTGAGTCGCCCTCGCGCACCAGCGTCACGGCCCGCAACGCTTCGGCTTGGCGATGCGATTCCCGGGTGTCCAGAAACGGCAGGTAGAGGTCGAGAGGGCTGTCGCCACTGCCCGCCAGCTCTAACACGCGCGCGCGGATCACGGAGTCCAATTCGTCCGCATCCAGCGGAGTCCCCAAGTCGCAGCCCGACTCCCGCAACCAATACATACGGAAACGTTTCGTCATACGGCCCGATTGTAGACGGCCTGCGCAACAAACCCGCGACGCCAAACGGCTAACCTCCGTACTTGCCTTACATGCCCTTTTGAGGCCTGCTGTGACTCGCGAATTTGCTACCCTCAAGTAGCGATGCCGCCGCTCCGGAATTCAGAATTCGCTCCGCGAACGTGGCGTCCGGTTGACCCGCCAGCGCCGCATCCTGCTCGACCTGATCGACCGCTCCGGCCTGCATCTGGACGCCGAAGCGCTCTACCAACTGGCCAAGGAAAAGGACCCCAAGCTGAATCGCGTCACGGTCTATCGGACGCTGAAACTGTTGAAAGAGGGCGGCCTGATCGACGAGCTCGACCTGATGCATCTTCGAGGCGACCAGCATTATTACGAAACCCGCCTGAAGCAGGAGCACGCGCACGTCATCTGCCTGCGCTGCGGCAAGGTGGAGGAATTTTTCGGCGAGCCGCTGCAGAAGATGCGGCAGCCAGGTGGAGAGCAGCTTCGGATTCAAGATCGTCACTGCGCGCACGGAGATGGGCGGATATTGCCCGCATTGCCAGTCGCAGCTGGCGCAGGAAGCTGCGGCCGAGAACGGCGACGCGCCGGACAAGTCGGGTAATGGCGGAGCGTCCTGCCGCAGACTGCTGGTTCTTGCGCCTTCGGGCCAGCGCACGCCGCGTGGCGCTGGACGCGCTGCCGTTCAGCATTGGCCGCCAGCCGGCAACAGCCTGGTGCTGCGCGACAATCGCGCGTCCCGCCAGCACTGCCGCATCGTTTTCGAGAACGGCAGCTACGTCGATCGAGGATCTCAACAGCCGCCACGGCACCTGGGTAAACGGGAAGCAGATCGCCCGGCACGTGCTGCGCAACTCGGATCGCATCGAATTCGGCGTGCGCGATTCCTATCAGCTCACGTTTTCCGCTGGAACAGCAGGAGATCCACCGCCTGCTGGGCCAGTTCGGCATCGGTTGCGGCTTCCGCGGGCGAGGCGCTGGCGCAGGCAATCTGATGCAAGCTGCGTTCGCTGGTGGAAGTGGCGCGGGCGCTGCAAAATTCGCTTTCGACGCACGAAGTGCTGACCGCGGTGGTGGATGCGGCGCTGGCGGTGACTGGATGTGAGCGCGGGTTTCTGCTGCTGCGTCGGGGGGACAAGGACGCGGATCTAGAGGTTTCGGTGGCGCGCGACAGTGCCGGCAACCGACTTCAGGCGGACGAACTGCGGGTCCCGCGGCACCTGATCCGCCAGGCTCTGAAGTCGCGGCGCGATCTGCTCTCGATGTCGTTCGATCCGTTGGAGGAGCAGGGCGTGCGTCCGGAAATGACGGTGGCGCAGCTCGAGCTGCGCAGCGTCGTCTGCCTGCCGCTGGTCCAGATGCGCAGCGGGTCATCCGACGACACGCGCGCGATCAACGCCATGGAAGACACCGTCGGGCTGATCTACATGGACTCGACGGTCACGCCCGCCGACCTTTCCTCCGGCAATCGCGAACTGCTGCAGACGCTGGCGATCGAAGCCTCTACCATCCTCGAAAATGCCCGCCTGCTTGAAGAAGAGCGCGGCAAGCTCCGCATGGAAGATGAACTGCGGCTGGCCCGCGAAATTCAGCAGGGGCTGCTGCCCTCGACCTGCCGCAGACCGGATGGTTCCGCGCGGCCGGCTCCAGCACGCCATCGACGCAGGTGGGCGGCGACTATTTCGATGTCCGCGAAAATTCGCCGGATTCCTGGGCCGCGGTGGTGGCCGACGTTTCCGGCAAAGGCGTCGGTTCCGCGCTGCTGGCCAGCCTGCTGCAAGGAACGTTTCTGATGGCGTCCGGCGATCCGGAGCAGATCGCGCCGCAGATGGCTCGCTTGAATGAGTTCCTGCTGGATCGCACGCGCGGCGAAAAGTACGCGACGGTGTTTTACTGCATTCTGGACTCGACCGGTATGCTCAGCTACAGCAACGCGGGTCATTGCGCGCCTTTCCTGGTGAGCCCAGACGGCCGTCTTCGCACACTGAATACGACGTCCATGCCGGTGGGAATGATGGAAGGCGCGCCTTTCCAGATGATCCAGCGGGAGCTAGAGCCCGGCGACAAGCTGGTGATCTACAGCGACGGACTTACGGAAGCGGAAGATGCCGAAGGCGCGTTCTTCGACACCGAACGCTTGCGCGTTTGCCTGCGCGAGAATGCCGCCCGCACGGCTGCTGAGTTGCACGCCGCACTGCTGCAAGCGGTGGATCGTTTCACCGAGGGCGGCAGCATTCGCGATGACATCACGGCGCTGGTGATCGAATACGCACCTGCGTAAGACTGCTTAGGTAGGAACGCGCCGCGAGACCTGAAGCGTTCACCCGATGTGATGAACACGCCGGATCGCGTATAAGTTGCTCAGTACCGTAAGTTCTCCGTAAGGGTGCGGTAAAGATTGCGGAGCGTACCGGTGCGGCGTCTTTCAACTCGTTGAGTGCAACGCTTCGACTGTTTTGGCGGTCAGCGTGCTCCTGTGGCGGGAACCTGTAATGATGTCTGGCAAGACTGAGTATGCACGGTCCGCGCAGATGGCCTCCGTGCTTCGCGGCGCGTTCCTGTATTCAGAGAAGCGCGCCCGCGATTGCGTGTTTGCGGCGGCGGAAACTGTGCTCATGACGGCGGCGCCGGCGCCCACTCTGGCGACGCTGATCCGCTCGACTTTGCAAGCCGCGCGCGATCGCGCAAGGCTCATCCAGTACGATCTGTTGAATTCCGAAACGGTGACGCGCGCGGTGTTCAATGCGATGCTCCGCGCGGATGTGCTTCTCTCCGTGGATGGAAACTCGATACGCGTGGATTTGCGTGCGTACGCCGCCCGGGTGCGTTCGCTGGCGCCGGATTTCCGCACGCAAACGGAAGCGTTTCTTCTGGAATTCCTGATCGGCACGGTGGGAGATATCGGCACGCGCGATCATCTTGCGCTGGCGCATGTGCTGTTCCGGCAGTTCGATCCGAATGTGCCGATGACGGATCTGGAGGACCGGCTGGTGATCCTGCTGGCCGCGATGGACGACCGCATTCAACTCTCGCACGCGGGACTCTATAGTCTCCGCGCAAAACGTTCTTGGATGAGCGCGGCCGCACCGTAGCGCGATCCGGTAATGCGTCCCCGCAGTTCCTTCCCGCCTTTTACGCCTTTCACGCTTTTTCCGCTCAAGGGATTTAATTCATGCGTGAAAGGATTCAAGCAATGAAACAATCGTCGATTTTCAAACGGGTGAGGTTCTTGCGCCGGGGCCCCAAGTTTGGGCGGGCCGTCGGCATTTCGCTGAGTGCTGCCGGCATCCTCGCGACAGGTTCGCTATTTTTCCCCGCTGCTTTTCCGCAAAGCATCAGCAGCAATTTCGGGGGAGGGCCGCAGGGTACTGTAAACGATCCCGGTGTCCGCGCGGGCGCGCCCGGCGCTGGACAACCGCTCCCCGGCCTGACTACAGGCCAGTTGGGGTATTTTAATGAGGGTCTGGCTAGCTTCCAGGAAACGATCTTTGTGCAGAATGCGCCGCCGGGCGGGGATGTGGGCTTGGGTCCGCGTTTCAACTCGGACTCCTGCGTGAGCTGTCACGCTTTCCCAGCGGTGGGTGGTTCCAGTCCTTTGGTGAACCTTCAGATCACCGCCGCTACGGCCATGGGCGCGCGCAACCACGTTCCTTCGTTTATCAAACCCAACGGACCTACGTTAGAGGTGCGTTTCAAGAACAATCCAGATGGAACTCCGGACGGGGGCGTCCACGCGCTCTTCACGATCTCGGGAAGGTCCGACGCAACCGGCTGCAATATACGGCAGGATGACTTCTCAAATACTTCCAATCTTGCGTTTCGCATTCCGACGCCGGTGTTTGGAACGGGCCTGATCGAAGCGATTTCCGACACCACGCTGAAGAACAACCTAAGCAACAACGCCTCCATGAAAGCCGCATTGGGAATTTCCGGGAAGCTCAATACCAGCGGCAATGACGGGACGGTGACGCGCTTCGGCTGGAAGGCGCAGAACAAGTCGCTGCATATTTTTGCCGCCGAAGCATACAACGTGGAAAACGGGCGTGACTAGCGATTTGTTCCCGCAGGAGCGGGATGAAACTCCTGGCTGCTTGTTTAATTCAACTCCCGAGAGCAGTCTGGATTTCCAAACCGGCGCGGCGGATGACCCCACCGTATTCGCCGCATTCATGCGCTTCCTCGCAGCGCCTTCGCGCGGCAATATCAACGCATCCGTAATGAACGGTGCGCAGGTGTTCTCACAGGTCGGATGCGTCCTGTGCCACACGCCGATCGCTGCAAACCGCAGTGAACCCGGTAGCCGCGTTGAGCCAACAGCCGGTAAATCTGTATTCGGACTTGGCTGTGCATGGGATGGGGCCTGGATTAGCTGAAGGAGTCGCGCAAGGCAACGCGGCGGGTGACGAATTCCGCACCGCTCCGCTGTGGGGCCTGGGCCAGCGCGCGTTCTTTCTGCATGACGGCAGGACAAATAACTTGTTGCAGGCGATCCTGGCGCATGCCAGTCCCGCGTCGGGATCGATCGCGGCGTCGGAAGCCAATGGAGTGATCCGGCGCTTCAATCAACTGAGCCCATCGGATCAGCAAAGCCTGTTGAACTTCCTGCGATCCCTTTAGGAAAATTGGCCCACAGATGAACACAGATGGACACGGATAAGCGACAAAAGAATTTTCTTATCCGTGTCCATCTGTGTTCATCTGTGGGCTTAACCTCGGTTCGCAATGCGCTGGTTCGCCAGGCTCAGCAGCGTATCGCAGCAGCCGCTCATCTGGATGGTGATGTCGCGCAAAGTTGAACCTTGAAAGCGCAGGCGGGGGGGCTGGCCGTGGACCGGGCAGCGTAAATCACGGACCTTTTGCGCGGTGCGTTCCCTGAAATCCTCTATCTGTTCGCGGGAACTGCGCTCCGTGGCGGCCGGACTCACAAAACCATTTTAACATGGAATTGTTTTATCTTTCCGCTGCACGAAAGCGCTACCCTGAAATCTAGGGATGGACTTTGTCGAGCAGTTGAAATCCTCGATCGACATCGTCAAGGTGGCCGGCGAGTATGTGCGTCTGCGCCGCATTGGCGCTACCGGCCGGTATCTCGGACTGTGTCCGTTCCATCAGGAGAAGACTCCGTCGTTCAACGTCAACCAGACGCGGCAGTTTTATAAATGCTTTGGGTGCGGCGCCGGTGGCGACGTTCTCAAGTTTGTGATGGAGGTCGACGGCCTCACTTTTCCGGAGACCTTGAAGCTGCTTTCCGAGCGCCATGGCATCCCGATGCCGAAGCGTCCGGAGTATTCCGACTCGGATTCGCGGCTGCGCGGCGCGCTGCATGACATGCACGCCATTGCCGCGAAACTCTACCGGACGGCGCTGCAGTGGACCGAACGGCGGCGAGGCGCGGGCGTATCTCGACCAAGCGCGGGGTGAGCGCGGAATCGATCGAAGCTTTCGAGTCTGGGTTTTTCCGATCCGCAAGGCCAGGCATTGACGCGCAAATTAACGGAGGAGCGATTTTCGCCGGAGCAGATGGAAGCGTCGGGACTGGTGCGGCGGCGCACGGAAGGCTCGGGATACTACGATGTCTTTCGCGGGCGCCTGATGTTTCCGATCCATAACGAATCGGGGAAGGTGATCGCGTTCGGGGCGCGGGCGATGCGGGAGGACGAGCAACCGAAATATTTGAATTCGCCGGAAACACCCATCTATCGCAAGACATCTACCTTGTATAACCTGCACCGGGCGCGCGATGGAATGCGTAAGAGCAATCGCGCGGTGCTGGTCGAAGGCTACATGGACGTGATCGGCGTGTATGCCGCTGGGATCAAGGAAGTGGTGGCGAGTTGCGGCACTGCGCTCACCAACACCGCAGGTGCGGGCGCTGCACCGGCACGCCGATACGGTGGTGGTCAATTTCGATCCCGACGACGCCGGCGCAAATGCGGCCGAGAGGGCGATTCAGATGCTGCTCGACGAAGGCCTGCACGTGAAGGTGCTGGCGTTCGGCGGCGGATCCGGCGACGCCACGCATGAGAAGCTGGACCCTGACGAATACGTGAAGCGGATCGGCGCGGACGCGTATCGCGCGCAGCTCGATAACGCCAGCAGTTATTTCCATTGGCTGGCCGATCGGGCGCGGATCAGGTTCGACATGCGAGGTGCCGACGGGCGCATGGACGCGTTCAAGTTTCTGCTGCCGGCGGTGCAGAAGATCTCCGATAAGCTGGAGCGCGCCGCGGTCGCCAGCGATTTGGCTGGGTATTTAGGCGTGGAGCCGGGACTGGTGCTGGACCAATTCAAGAAGGCGGCGACGGACCGTCACGCCCCGGGGCAGGTAGCCGTGCGGCAGGGTGCGAGCCCCGCCCCTGGCGCATCTGCCAAAGGCCCAGCCCGGGTCCAGGTGCCGGCCGTCGAACGGATCTTATTGAATGCGCTGCTATCGAGCGAAGCCACCCGCGAGCGGATTTTGCCGCAGTTACCGGCGGAGCTAACCGCCGGGTTCGTAAGCCTCGAAATCGTCAATGCATTGCGCCAAATGGCAGACGCCGGTGCAGTCAATTTTGCCGCCCTGGACGCCCGTCTGAGCGAGCCAGGACAAGCCCTACTGCATGACATCGTCTCTGCCGATGAGTTATCTGACGACGCGGAATGCTTGGCGCAAGCGGAAGCCTGCCTCCAGGGATTAAGGACCAGTTTCCAGCGGCGGCGGATGGAAGAGATGCGGGTCCGGATCAGAGTCGCTGAGCGCGAGGGGAACATGCAAGAGGCGCTGGACTGGATGACGGAGCTACAACGCGTGGAAGAGGAAGTCAAGCGTGATGGCTAGCAGTCGCAGGTCCCGCGCGCGGCGAACGCAGCGTAGGGGTGTTGTACACTGGTGGCTACTGCGGAGGCGTGGGTTCATGCGAGGGGATTTACGAAGTGGGGCTCGTTGAATAGCGTGGCAGGCAGCGATAAATTCGGCCGGCTGAAGCAGCTCATGGACACCGGCAAAGAGAAGGGCTACGTCCTCTACGACGAGGTCAATGAACTGCTGACGGAAGACTATCCGGGCGGCCGCGAACTCGACGATCTCCTCACCGAGCTCGACAGCGCCGGCGTCGAGATCCTGGAAGAGCCCAAGCTCGAATTCGACAAGAAGCTGGAAGAAGGCGAGGAGCCCGGCGACCTGGACCTGGCCCAGGAATTCAGCGACAAGACCAACGATCCCGTGCGCATGTATCTGCGCGAGATGGGAACCGTTCCGCTGCTCACGCGCGAAGGCGAAATCGAGCTCGCCAAGCGAATCGAGCGCGGGCAGGCGGCGGTGCGCAAGGCGCTGTCGCGCTCGCCTCTGGTGATCCGCGAAATTCTGGCGATGGCGGAAACGCTGCGGCAGGATCCGTTCGTGGTGCGCGACATGCTGGTGATGCCGGACCTGGTGGTGACCGACGAGAAACGTCGCGGAGCAGGCGCGAAGAGCTCTGGCGACCATCGCCGAAATCGAAAAGCATTACCGCAAGGCGCAGCAGTTCCGCCAGAAACTGCAAGCCGATTTCGCGCGGCATGAAGCCGAAGATGCACCGCTCGCTGCGCTGGAGTCTGGCGCGCACGATGGTGGAGATCTCGCGCCTGATCCGCGGCGATTCATTTCAGCTTCCGCCACCCGGCGCGCGCTGGCCAGGCAGTCTGCGCAGCGCGGTGGAGGAACTGCGGCCGATGGAGCGCGAGATCGCGCGCATCCAGCGCAAGCTGGAAGCGCCGGCCAACGGCGCGCATGCGAACGCCGGCGTGCTGCGCAAGGAACTGCGCACGCACAGCCAGCGCATCCAGCAACTGGAAGAGGATTCCGGCGCGAGCTGCCACCGAGCTGCGCCGCACGCTGCAGATCGTCGAGCGCGGCGAGCTGGAAGCCGAGATCGCCAAGAAGCAGTTGATCGAGGCCAACCTGCGCCTGGTGGTTTCCATCGCCAAGCGCTACACCAATCGCGGCCTGCAATTCCTGGACCTGATTCAGGAAGGCAACATCGGCCTGATGAAGGCGGTGGACAAGTTCGATTACCTGCGCGGCTACAAGTTTTCGACCTACGCGACCTGGTGGGTGCGGCAGGCGATCACGCGCGCCATTGCGGATCAGGCGCGCACCATTCGCATTCCGGTGCACATGATCGAGACCATCAACAAGCTGGTCCGCATGCAGCGCCAGTTGCAGCAGGATCTGGGGCGCGAGCCGACCACCGAAGAGCTGTCGGTGAAGATGGAATTGCCGGTGGGCAAGGTGCGCAAGGTGCTGCGCATCGCGCAGGAGCCGATTTCGCTCGAAACTCCGGTGGGCGAAGAGGAAGAATCGCACCTGGGCGATTTCATCATCGACCGCCGCGTGGTGTCGCCGTCGGAAGCGGTGATCAATTTAAATTTGCGCGAGCAGACCGCGGAAGTGCTGAAGACGCTGAGCCCGCGCGAAGAGAAGATCATCAAGATGCGCTTCGGCTTGCAGGATGGCAGCGAGCATACGCTCGAAGAGGTCGGCCAGCACTTCGCGGTGACGCGCGAGCGCATCCGGCAGATTGAAGCCAAGGCGCTGCGCAAGCTGCGCCATCCCAGCCGCAGCCATCGGCTGCGCGCGTTCCTCGATACGTCCGTTCACGAATAAGGCGGCTGGCTCGCGTGGCTTCGACCCAATGGTTGGAAACAATCGTTGGTTCGCTATGGCTTACGAATCGTGATCATGAGCCCTTGCTTGAAAAGCGCTGGGTCAATGCCGCGCTCCGGAAACACGTAATAGACGCCCGGGGCGAGTTTGTAATCTAGGGTCATATTGTCTTGATGTGCGTCGACCGGCCCCATGCAAGTATGAGCAGGAATCTCTACCAGCTATTTCGGTGGAAGCGCATACCCTTACTGTCTCGCCGTGGTTTTTCCCTGCGTCCAAATTCGCTTGCTCATCAATACCGATCAGACGATTACCCGACTGATCGAATACGTCTCCAAAGTGCAGGTAAGGAGGACATCTCCCGCCAGATATAACTGGTTTGCCGCTGCGGTTATCCACCCACATATCAACGATCACTGGATCGCCAAGCGAGACAATCGGCTTCCGAGTCGATATCCCAACTCGCACTCCATCCTTGTTGCTGACGAACACCGGATGGTGTTCTTTCATAAGTTCAGGCTGCGTGCAGCGGAGTTTGGTAGGAGTGCGGACGAGCTGAGGCTGGTTATCTTGTTGCGCGGTGCCCGAAATCGACACAGCAGCCACGACTAAGAGCAGACGCCGCACGGGTTAATCTTACACCTATCAGGGGGTTGTGTCCGAAAGATGCGAGGAGGGACCTACGATGCAGGGCTAAACACGCTGCAAGCATGACCCATTGCGAAAATGTCGCGTCGCTTAAAGCGACGGATGCTCGACAAGGCGCGGGATGTTCATTTTGCCCTGGTGCTTTCGCGCCTGGGCAAGATCATACGCGGCCTGCATTCGCAGCCACATATCGGCGCTGCCGCCGAAAGCCTTTTCAAAGCGCAGCGCCATCTCGCGGCGTGACGGCGCTTCTGCCTTGCATCACGTTGTGAAGCTGCTGGCGCGTGATCTTCATCGTTTTCGCCGCCTCGGCCACACTTAAGTTAAGTTCGTCAAGGTTCGCCTTGGCGAGTGCGCCGGGGTGAACGGGATTTTTCATCGGCATAGCATCGTCCCTCCTAATGGTAATCTTCCAAATCCACGTCGTAGGCGTCGCCTCCCTCAAAGCGGAAGGTCACCCGCCAGTTGGCCCTTACCGTCACTGCCCACACGCCTTTGCGGTTGCCCTTTAGCGGATGCAACCGAAACGTGGGCTGGTTCATATCCTGCACGTCGCCGGCCTGGTCGAGCGCCGAAAGGATTAACCGCAAGCGGTCAACTTGATCGGCTTTAACCTTGCGGGCGTCGTCCTGTTCAAACAGGTTCCGCAGGCCTTTGTGTTTAAAGCTCCCGATCATCGTCCGACTGTAAAACGTCAATTGACGTTTGTCAATACGGAACCGCTGCGGACCCGATCATTGCGGTATCCGTCTACGGGCCCCACTCAATACTTTTCTGGCTGACCACGTTGTCGCGGATCAGCGCCGTGAATTCCTGCTTATCGGTGCCGCGCAGCACCTGCACGTGGTGGTCCCCCACCGGGAGCGAGAAATCGGCTGGCGTCTTGCGGGCTTGTTCCTGGCCATCGATGATCACAGTGAGTCCGGCGGGTTTGGTCACCAGGCTCAGCGTGCCCATGGTGGGGTCCAGGTTCACGATCAGCCCGGGCTCACTCGGCAGATTGAAGACGCGCTGCGCTTCGCGAAAACCTTTGCTGGTCACGACCAGCGTGTGCCGCCCCATTGGCAAATTCAAGGTGCAGGGAGTGGTGCAGTGCAGCTCGGCGTTCCCATCGAAAACCGCATCGGCGGCGGCAGGCATGGTGGTGAGCTGAAACGAAGCCTCGGTCGGACCGGGCGGGGCTTTCGGCGGCGCAGGCTTGGCCACAGGCACAACCGCTGCTGCCGGCGCCGGCGTCGGTTGGGCGACGGGCGGCGCGGGCGTAGGATCTGGCGGCGGAGTTGTGAGGGATAGCGTTATCGGCCACCTGTGGAGCGGGCGCCTGCGCAGGTACGGGAGTCTGCGTCTTGGTCCACAGGAAGAACGCCGCAGCGACGATGGCGGCCGCCGTCAACACGCCGATGGCGAGATTTCGACCGGTCTTGCTTTTTGCAGGCTGTGGTTCGGCGTCGCGCGGTACGGAGGCTCGCGCCGGCGGCGGAGCGATCACGGGAGGGGCAACCGGGATTGGCGCGGTCGGCTCCGGCTTTTTTGCGGCTGGCTGGCGAATCGGCGCCGGCTCGTGCTTCGGCAGCCGCATGTCCTCAGTGGGAGGCAAGGGACGTCTTTCCGGAGGCGGCGGTTGGTGAAGCGTGGGCGGAGCAGCGATGGTCTCAGCCAGATTTTCAGCGACGGTCGCGCCCATCGTCGCTCCCATCTGTTCGGCAGATCCTGCCGTCGGCATGTTCGCGCTCGTCCCGCGCGGCAAGCGGGACCCAGTTGCCGGAACCGTTGCAGGCGCTGGCCAGCGCGTTTACAAACTCCAGACAGGAATCGTAGCGATCGGCCGGGTTCTTCGCCAGCGCCCGCCGCATGACGATTTCGACATCGGCCGACAAGGTCGCGTTGAGCCGCTGCGGAGGCACCGGTTCCTCGCGCACAATTTTGAACAGCAGCGTGGGCAGGTAATCGGCGGTGAACGGCTTTTCGCCGGTGAGCACTTCGTAGGCGATCACGGCCAGCGAGAACTGATCCGCGCGCCCGGAAATCACGCCGCCCTGCACCTGCTCCGGCGACATGTAGCTGGGCGTGCCCATCATGGTGCCGGCCTGCGTCATCTGCTGCGACACGATTTTCGCCACGCCGAAGTCGGTGATCTTGGCGGTGCCGTCTTCATGGATCATGATGTTGGCGGGCTTGATGTCGCGGTGGACGATGCCTTTTTTGTGCGCGTAATCCAGCGCCGCGGCCGCCTGGCGGAAAATGCTGAGCAGCGTTTCTTTGTCGGGCGTCTGCTCGGCCTGCAGCATTTTCTCGAGCGGCGGGCCGTTCACGAACTCCATGAAGATGTAAGCCATGCCGTCTTCTTCGGCGATGTCGTAGATGGTCACGATGCCGGGGTGCGAGAGAATGCCGGCCGATTGCGCCTCCCGGAACAGGCGCTCGCGGAGACGTTCGCGCTCGCCCTCTTCGGTGAGTTCGCCAGCCGGATGCTTTTCATCGCGATCGTGCGGCCGATGGCGGGGTCTTGGGCTTTGTACACGATGCCCATGGCGCCGCGCCCCAACTCCCCGATGATCCGGTAGCGCCCAATTTTTTCCACGGATGCGTCTATTTTAGCGCAGCGTCTGCTGCGATGCCCCGCAGTGTAGAATAGGCCCTGTATATCGAGATTGGCAACGCATGAGAAGCCGGTCAACGGAGGAACGATGGCAATTAAAGATGGATTATTACCGGAATTCGATCATGAAATGGCGACGACGCGCAACGTGATTGCTCGCGTGCCTGCGGAAAAATTCAACTACAAGCCGCATGAGAGGTCGATGACGATGGGTGCGCTGGCGTCGCACATCGCCGACATGCCCACCTGGGCGGTTGTCGGTATCACCCAGGACTCGCTGGATCTGGCCGGAGGCTTCAAGCCGTTTCAAGCGGCTTCGACGGCCGAATTGCTGGATGCCTTTGACAAGAATGCCGCGTTGGCCCGCGGTGCAATCGCGGCTACCAGCGACGAGGCTCTTTTTAAGAGCTGGTCTCTCAAGAGGGGCGATGTCACGCTGATGACCATGCCGAAGATCGCCGTGGTGCGCAGCTTTGTGATGAATCACCTGATTCATCACCGTGGGCAGTTGTCGGTCTATCTGCGTCTCAATAACATTCCGGTGCCGTCGATCTACGGTCCTTCGGCTGACGAAGGCAGCATGGGCTGACAGCCGTTGGGGCGTTGCTGCGCTGTTAAACTGAAAGTGTCATTCCCGCATGGCCATCCAGACACTTTTCGGTACTCCTCCGGCAGATTCCCCGTCCCCCGACGGCGGGAGTCTTCTTGACCGCCTGAAGGCGGGCATCCAGAAAACCCGTTCGGGGTTGATGGAGAAGCTGGAAGACGCGGTCAGCGGCCGCAAGGAAATCGATGCCGACGTCCTCGAAGAAGTCGAGTACGCGCTGATCACCGCCGATATCGGCGCGAATACGACAGCCGAAATTCTGGAGCGCATCCGCCAGCGCGTGGAGCGCCATCAACTGGGTGACATCGCGGAAATCAAGACGCTGATTCGCGAGCATCTACTCGAAATTCTGGAAGCGACCGAGCGTCCGCTGCCGCAGGTCGCGCAGCCGCCCGCCGTGATTTTCGTCGTGGGCGTAAACGGGGCGGGGAAGACCACGTCTATTGGCAAGCTCACGCGCCGCCTTCAATCGGAGGGCCGCAGCGTGCTTGTTGTGCGCGGCCGACACGTTTCGCGCCGCCGCCATCGAGCAGCTTGAAGTGTGGGCGCAGCGCACCGGCGCCGAAGTTATCAGACAGCAGACTGGGGCCGATCCCAGCGCTGTGGCCTTCGACGCTGTGCAAGCCGCGAAGGCGCGCAAGGTCGACTACGTCATCATCGATACCGCTGGCCGCCTCCACACGAAAACAAATCTGATGGCCGAGCTGGAAAAGATGCGGCGCACTGTGGCGCGCGTGATCCCGGACGCTCCGCACGAAGTGCTGCTGGTGATCGAAGCGACGACGGGTCAGAATGGCTTGGAGCAGGCGCGCAAGTTCACCGAAACCAGCGCCGTGACTGGCATCATTCTCACGAAGCTCGACGGCACCGCCAAGGGCGGCGTGGTGGTGGCGATCTCGCGCGAACTGAATTTGCCGATTCGCTACGTTGGCGTGGGCGAACAGCTCGACGACCTGCTGCCGTTCGACCCCGCGCAGTTCGTGGCATCATTGTTTGATTGAACACCTACCTTGAAGACGCGCTGGATCTCGCCGCGCACGGCTTGGGCCGCGTGAGCCCGAATCCGGCTGTGGGCGCGGTGATTGTGCGGGATGACCAGGTGGTCGGACGCGGCTTTCACACCTGGGCTGGCGTGAAACACGCCGAGGTATTGGCGCTGGAAGAAGCGGGCGAGCTGGCGCGCGGGGCTACGATGTACGTCACGCTCGAACCGTGTTCGCATCAGGGCCGCACGCCGCCGTGCGCGGAAGCGATCGTTGCCGCGGGCGTTAAGAAAGTGGTCGCGGCCATGCAGGATCCTAATCCGCGAGTGCGCGGCGCCGGCTTTCACCTGTTGAAAAACGCCGGTATCGAAGTTGAAATCGATTCGCGTTATACCGCCCGCGCGACGCAGCTCAACGAAGCCTTCGCGCACTTCATGCGGACTGGACGGCCGCTGGTGGTGCTCAAAGCCGCGGTCACTTTGGACGGAAAAATCGGCGCGCCTGACGATAATGAAGGTTGGATCACTAGCGAGACTGCGCGCGCTCACGTGCAAACGCTGCGGCATCTCTCCGACGCGATTCTCACCGGCATCGGCACTGTGCTGGCCGACGATTGCCTGCTGACGGATCGCACCGCCGAAGAACGCAGCCGGCCGCTGCTGCGCATCGTTCTCGATTCACTGCTCCGCTTGCCGCTGGAATCGAAGATGGTCGCGTCCTGCCGCGAGGACGTGCTGGTGGTGACCACGTCGGCGGCGTCTCCCGAGCGCCGCAAGCGTCTGGAGTCGAAGGGCGTGCGCGTGGAGGTGCTCGAAGGCGCCGACGGCCGCGTGGACCTGGACGCGGTAGTCAGTTTGCTGGCTCGCGAGAAATATCTTTCGCTGATGATCGAGGCCGGCAGCCGCGTTAACTGGACGGCGCTCGAATCCGGCGTCGCCGACAAGATCTTTTTCTATTACGCGCCGAAAATTCTGGGCGGCATGCAGTCCTTGCCGGTCGCCGGTGGCACGGGACGCCGCCGCCGGCGCGGATGCGATCCAGTTCCACGATGTGAAGCTGCACCCGATCACGTCGAATGAATTCGCAGTGGAGGCGTGGCTCGACAAATCCGTCTCGATCTAACTATGTTCACTGGAATCATTGAAGAGCTGGGCACTGTGGCGTCGATCGAAGAACGCTCGGCTGGCGCACGGCTGGTGATCAACTGTCACACCGTGCTATCAGATGCCACTGAAGGTTCGAGCATCGCCGTGAACGGCGTCTGTCTCACCGCGCTCGCGCTCACGCCGAATTCGTTCGCGGCCGACCTCGCGCCGGAAACGCTCGCGCGCACGAACCTCGGCGATCTCGTCCCAGGCGCGCGCGTGAATCTGGAACGCCCTGTCACGCCAGCCACGCGCTTATCTGGCCACATCGTGCAGGGACATGTCGATGCGACCGGCGTGCTGATCGCGCTCGACGAATTGGGCGACGGCAACTGGTGGCTGAAACTTCAAGTGCCTGCCGATCTGGATCGCTATCTGGTCCATAAAGGCTCCATCGCGATCGACGGCATCAGCCTTACGATTGCCGCGCTTGATCCCGGACCCGTGGTCGGCGTCACAATCATTCCTCACACGTTTACGCACACGTCGCTAGGCCAAGCCAAGGTGGGGGCGCGGTTGAATATCGAAGTGGACGTGCTCGCCAAGCACGTCGAAAAGCTGCTTACTGGAACCGCGGCGTCACAACCATCCCGTCCTTGAGTGGTTTTTCCGACGGTAGCGCTACCGCGTCGTTTTCGTTCAAGCCATCAACCTGCGTACGCGTCGTATTGGATATACCGAGCGTGATCTTCTTCCAGGCGATGGTGGTTCCGGAGAGCGCGAATACTCCGGCCTGTCCCAGCTCGCGCCGCACGGCTTCCTTGGGGATGGTCAAGGCGCTCGGCGCTTCTTCCGCGGTAATATCCACATTCACGTTGGTTCCCGGCAGAAGATCGCGATCCGGATTGTCGATTACGCAGTACACTTCGCCCACTTGCCGGGTGCCTTGCGCGACAATCTGCGTCGGAGTCTTGTCCACCGCGCCTTTCCATTGTCTTCCGGGCATCGCGTCCCAAGTGATCACCACCGGCTTTCCGCGCGCCACGCGTCCTAGATCCGGTTCGTCGACAAACACTTTCACGCGCACCTTGGCGAGCTGCCCGATGGACGCCACCAAATCGCCCGCGTCCAGGTAGGCGCCCGGCTTCAGGTCGAACTGATAGACGGTCCCGGCCAGCGGCGCGCGAATGACGCTCTTGCGCACGCGGTCTTCGGCGAGCGCCACCGCGGATTCGGCATCGCGCAGACGCGCTTCGGCGGAAGACCGGTCCTGTGGAATCACTAACGCGCCGCGCCGCTGCTCCAAAGCGCGTATCTGCTGCTGCGCCCGATCCACTTTGTCCTTGGCCTGCGCCACTTCGTACGCGGTCGCCGCCTGTTTGGCTTGCAGCCGGACCAGGCTGTCATACTCTTTTTGCGCCACCGCGAGTTCCAACTTCTCGCGATCTAAATCTCCCGCGATGGTCGTCAAATCGGTCGCCCGCCCGCCTTTGTCGATGACTTCGAGATCCGCATGGACCTGCGCGACCCGCGCCTGCGCCGCCGCCAGAGCCGCCCGCGCTTCGCTCGAATCCAGTTCGATCAGCGGCGCTCCTTGCTCCACCAGCGCGCCTCGCTGCACCAGAATTTTCTCGACGGGACCTGGCCGCTCAGCCCGCGCTTCGGCCCATTCCAGAGGTTCCACTTTTCCGTTAGTCGGCACGGAGCTGGTGATGGGCTCGCGCACTACATGTGCGAACGCCAATTCGGGCGGCTGGTTGCGCAGCGTAACGGCATACCACACGCCGCTCGCGGCGATCGCCAAGACCACTATCCAAAATACATGGCGAAGCTTCACTGCGGCCTCGCGGTGTAGTCAAACAGGAGCTGCCATTCGGCCCGCTGGATCTCGATGGCGGCTTGTTCCTGCACGGTGCCAGGTTGCAGCCGCGCCCGCTCGCAGAAATGCACGAAGGCGAACGGATCCCAGCGCCCGATGCGAAATTCAGCGTCGGGATAGAGCTTCAGGATCTCCTGCGCTTCCGCCGCTAGCTGCGGGAATATCGGGTGCTGCCCTACGCGCCGGAACCAATACGCCGCGTTCCCGGCATCCGGCTCCTGGCGATGCAGAACAGCGTGCCAGTATTCGCCCTCTCTCGTTTTCGGATCGTCAATCAAATTGTGAGCCTCTTCGAAACACGAAAAATATAGCCATAGACCCGCCATGGGAGCTTCCGGCTCGCGCACTCCCGGAAACAGTTCCGCGGGTTTATGCGCCGCCAATGCCCGCCGCGCCTCTGGCGACGAACACGGCCCGCATACCAGCGGCGCGCAGCGCTGGCCGTTCCCATCGAGAGCCAGAATGCGCGCGACCTCAGGTCCGTATGCCGTGGAATCGAAATCCATGCGGTCGTGTGTGCATTTACTATTGTAAAGGTTGGCGTCGAAATCAGCACTGGTTCTTTCCGGAGGGGGCATGTTCGGCGCCTGGCAGGCGGGCGCGTGGCGATCACTTGCCTCCCGTTTCAAGCCCGACTTGGTAGTGGGAGCCTCGGTCGGCTCGCTCAACGGCTACGCGATCGCAACCGGCTGGAGCGCCGCCGATCTGTGCGATTGGTGGCAGCGGCCGGACGTCCCCAGCTTCAAGAATCTGCCGAAGATCGTGCAGGGACTCATCGACGCCCGGCCCCTGGAAATCGACTATGGAGTAGTGCTGGTGGACTTGCTCCGCATGAAGCCGCGAACAGTGACCGGGCCGCGCATCCGTCCGGAACACCTGCTCGCCTCCTGCGCGGTGCCGCTGGCGGCTTTGCCGCAGCGCATCGATGGCCGCTGGTATGTCGATGGTGGCTTGTTGAATCCGTTGCCGGTGTGGGCGGCGGTGGAACTCGGAGCCACCCGCATCGTCGCGCTGAATGTTCTGCCGGAATTTCCTTCTCCGGTGCTCCGGCCGTTCCAGAAAGCATTCCGTGCCGTATTCGGCCACCATCCTCCTTTGCCTCCGGGAGTTGAACTGCATACTCTGATACCAACGCAGCGGCTCGGTTCGCTGCATGACGCTTTGCATTGGAAGCGGGAAAACATCGCCCGCTGGATCGAGCAGGGCGCCGCCGATGCCGCGCATTTTGGTTAACACGGCGCTGTATCATCACACCATGAAGTACCTCGTGATTCTGCTGGCGGCGCCGCTATGGGCCCAGATGAGTATCGATCAGTTGGAACTGCACCAAGTCGCGGCTTCCAAAGTCGAATACCAGGGCAAGCAGGCCGTCCGGCTGGACGCGCGGGCGAACGTCGCCAACGGAGAATCCTACGCGGTTCTCAAGGGCGAGAAATTTCACAACGGCACCATCGAGGCATCCGTCGCCGGCAAGCCCGGAGCCAATGCTGCTCCCGACGCCCGCGGTTTTATCGGCATCGCATTCCGGCTGCAAGAGCAATCGCTACGAATACATTTACCTGCGCCCCACCAACGGACGCGCCGACGATCAAGTACGCCGCAATCACTCGGTACAGTATGGAGCGCACCCGGATTATGATTTCGATCGCTTACGCAAGGAATCGCCTGAGAAATACGAATCGTATGTCGATCTGCAACCCGGTGTTTGGACCAGCTACAAGATCGTGATCGACGGTACCAAGGCGCGCCTCTACGTCAACGGGGCGGAGCAGCCGTGTCTGATCGTCAACGATATGAAGCTGGGAGATTCGCAAGGCGGGGTGGCGTTGTGGGTGGGTCCGGGCACCGAAGGATACTTCGCGGACTTGAAAATTACGGACTGAGCAGGGATGTATACTGCCTTCATGACTAAAAGGCGCAATCAGTCAATGCGGCTGCCTCTTGCGGTCGCGATTATGGCACTCGCGTTGCGGCGGGGGAGCGCAAGCCCAGGAACAAAAAACGCCCGACCCTTCAGACATCGCCGAGGGCCTGCGGCTCTTTGAACAAAAAGGCAACTGCCAGGCGTGTCACGGCTGGGCGGGCGACGGCCACAAGTCCGACAGCCAGATGCCAGACGCGCCGAACTTGCGCGAGACCAAACTCAACCGCGCCGGTCTGGTCATCACCATCAAGTGCGGGCGGCTCAATACCCAGATGCCGGCCTTCGACAAGTTTGCCTACAGCGACGGGCGCTGCTACGGCAAGAAGCAGGCGGACCTGAAAGTGTATCCGACCCGCATGCCCGATCCTCCGGCGACGCTGCAGCCGCGCGAGATCGACCTGATCGCCGATTTCATGATGGAGAAGGTGGTCGGCAAAGGCCCTATGGATCACGCTAAGTGCGTTGATTTCTGGGGATCCGAAACCGACGCCTGTAAAGCGTTCCCGAAGTAATTAATTCAGCGCGAACACGAACAGGTAGCTGGAATCCTGGAAGTTGTCGTACTTCACGGGATGCAGATGCCGCCCGCTGGTTTGCACCGCAAGATACTGTTTCGTTCCGATCGAGTAAGTCACCGGCGCGCCTTTTAGCGCAGTGCCTACGTTGAAGCGCCACAGTTCTTCCAGCGTTTCGTCGTTATACGCCACCACCCAGCCATCCTGCAGAGCCGTAAAAACCAGTCCGCCCGCGGTGGCTGTGGCGCCCGAACGAATCTCGATGTCGGTGATCGCCTTCGCAACCACTTTGTGGTTGATGGTATCGAACGCCGTGATCGATCCGTAATAGAGGTCGCTATTAATGGTGTGCTTCTCGCTGCCTTTCCGGTCGATGCCGCCGTTTTCGGAAAGGAACTTTGTGGCCGCGCCGTTTTGCGAGGAGCAGCCTTCGACGCCTACGCCGTAAGCAATGTGCTTGACCGGATTATAAGCGGTCGGCTGATGGGCGACGCCACCGTGCCAGGTCGGGCAGTTCCGCTTCTCCGGGTCGCCGCGAAGCGCACGCGCCACTGGATTGTAAATCTGCACGTCCAGCTTGGGATTGTAATCGGCCGGTTTCCCGGTTTCCGGATCCAGCCCCTTGGTCCAATTCAGTTCGTTAACATACTGCGCGCCTTTGATAAATCTTCCATTGGTGCGATCCAGAGAGTAGAAGAAGCCGTTGCGTCCGAAATGGCTGACCACTTTGCGCGGCTGTCCGTTGATGACGGTGTCGTAAAGCATATGGACGCCCACCTCATCGTAGTCCCACGAATCATTGGGCGTGTATTGGAAATGCCATGCCAGCTTGCCGGTATCGATATTGAGGGCAACTACTGAATCGGTGTAGAGGTTATCGCCGGGACGCGATTGCGGATCGTATTGCGGAACCGGATTACCGGTGCCCCAAAGAGTTAGTTTAGTGGCGGGATCGTACGAACCTGTCTGCCAAATGCCCCCGCCGCCGGTTTTCCAGGCGTTGGTCTTGTCCTTCCACGTCTCGCTGCCGGGATCGCCGGGCTTGGGGATCACGTACCAGCGCCATAGCTCCTTGCCGGTTCGTGCGTCGAGCGCCGCCACCCAGCCTCGAGTTCCTGCGTCGCCTGCGCCATTCGCGATCAGAACCTTGCCATCCGCCGTGAGCGGCGCGGTGTCGAAAAATTCCTTGTTGCCGAATTCGTTGGTGGTGGCCATCATTTTGTCCCACACGATTTCGCCGGTATCGCGCTTCACTGCGATGACGCGGCCGTCGGGCAAGTTGGCGATCACCAGGTCTTCCCACAACGCGACTCCGCGGGTGCGCGAGGTGTTGCCTTGATGCTTCACGCCGGGGTCGGTGACCCACACGAACTGGCCGCGATTGGGATCGCGCGCGTCGATTTTATACAGCGTTCCCCAGCCGTCGGAGGTGTACATGAAACCGTTGTCGATCAGCGGATTCAGCTCGTTTTCCGGGCCGTTTTGCCCGATATCCTGCATGCCGCCCAGCGCCAGCGCCCACACCATGCGTAGGTTCTTGACGTTCTCGCGGTTGATCTGGGTGAGCTTGGAATAGCGGGTTGCTCCGTAATCGCCGTTCATCATCAACCAGTTTTGCGGTTCGTTGCCGGCGTTGAGCAAGCGATCCTTGCTCACGGTTATCTGGTATTGAGCAAACGCCGCAACCACGAACGCGGCCGCCAACCCGCCTGCCAGCGCCGCCATTCTCAAAGGTTTCCGCACACTAAGTTGCACGATGATCTCCTCCTGAAGAGGATAGAGAGTCAATGCGTGGGGGTCAAGCGTCGCGACGCATCAGAAGAGCAGCTTCAGGCCGAATTGAATCTGCCGGGCCGGCAGCGTCGTGGTGATCGTGCCGAACGACGAGCTCCCGAAAATATTGCTCGGCGGTCCGAAGTTGGTATGGTTCAGCACATTGAAGAACTCGCTGCGGAACTGCAACTTTATGCCTTCCGTGATGCGGAAATTCTTATTGACTGCGAAGTCCAATTGGGCGAGGCCGGGGGCCCGGAATGCGTTGCGTCCCAGATTGCCGAAGGGAGCGCTCGCCGGCGGCGTCGTGAACGTGTAGCCCGCGAAATAAGTCAGCAGACTTTGCGGAGTGCTCTGACTGGCGCCTGTGCCGGAAACATTCGGACGCTCGAAAGCCTGTCCGCGATATTCGGCGGATAGACCAGTTACGTCGTTCGCCGCGCTCGGCGTGTAGTAGACGTTGACGGGCAGCCCGGTGCTCGCGGTATTGATGCCGTTCACATCCCAACCGCCCAGCACGGCGTCCAGCACCGGATTTAGACTGTTGAAGAACTTGCGTCCCTTGCCAAACGGCAGCTCATACACCACGCTGGTGACGTTGACGAACTTTGCATCGTAGCTGCTGGGGCCTGCTTCCGCGGCTAGATTGCGAATGTTCTGCGGATTCGCTCCGGTGAGGTTGGAATAATATTCGAGCGCCTGTTCGGAGTCGCCCATCGCGCTCCCCCACGTAAACGAATTCAGGAAGTATAAACCCTGCGTGAAGCGATGCTCCAGCCGCGCCGACAGTCCGTTGTAATGATTGTTACCCGCCGGATCTACCCAGGTGATCGGACCGAAACTCTGATCCGGCCGCCGTGCCTGCACGCCCAGCGTCGCTCCGGGGAGATTCGGCGCCGCCTGATTATAATCGCCGATGATGGGCAGCCGCAGGCTGTGGTTGCCGTTATACGCCAGTTCCACCACCGTGTTCTTCATCAGCTCGCGCTGGATGGAGATTACCCAGGATTGAACGTACGGCCAGCGAGTGTCGGCCGGGATGTAATCGTTGTTGCTGTTGATCGGATTAAAGGTGCTGGCGATCCCCGCGTTGAACCCATTCTGCGTGGTGAGGAATCCAGGCGTCCCCGGCGCTGCCGTGTTGTTGAAAGTTCCGAAGATCGCGAGCGGTCCGTTAATGCCTTCGATCGCGCTCCCCGGCCGGTTGAAGAACGTATAGCTGATGCCGTATCCGGCGCGGATCGAAGTCTTCGAGTCCACGCTGTAAGCCATGCCCAGGCGCGGCCCGTAGTCTTTGTAATCCGGATGCACCAGGGAGCGGTTGTACAGGCTGCCGCCTGTGGCGCGCACCAGAGTATTCGTCGCGGGATCGAAGTTCGACCATAGATTGTCGCGGTCGTAAACCGGAGTTGCAAACTCCCAGCGGAGGCCGACGTTTACGGTCAGCTTCGGCGTGACGCGCCAGTCGTCTTGCACGTAAAGCGAGTGGACCTGCTGCCGCAGATTGGTGGTCAGGTTGCTGCCTTGAGCGATAGCACTGGGGAGTCCGAAATAGAAGTCGGCGAGGTCATAGCTGGTCGCGTCGACTGGAACCGTGCAACCCGCAGCCAGACTCAATTGAGCGCAGGTCGGCTTGCTGTATTGGTTGTTATAGGTATCTTGTCCGTACAGGGGATTGATATCGAGGACTTCGGTGCGGATCAGCCAGAAATTCATACCCAACTTTCAGAGAGTGCCGGCCTTTGATGAATGAGTAATTGAGTTTGGGATTGAATGACGTCGGATTCTGGAACTGCGGATTAGTTGCCTGTCTGCCGATCGTGGGATTGCTGAATCCGGTGATGACCTGAGTCGGGAAACCACCCGCCAATGCTGACGGCAGCCCCTTGATTCCGAACTCCGCGGCGATATCCGTTCCGCCCAAATACGGCGGCGCCTTCCCGCCCAGCACATGACTGAATCCAAAGCGCGCTTCGAGCAGCGAAGTGGGCGACATCGTCCACGTGTAACCTGCGGCCGCCTGCTGTTGAATCGCGTGGATGAAGCCGTTAGCGTCGCCGCCGGATGTTCCCGGGTCGGCAGGCCCAAAGAAAGAGATGTCCTTCCGCTGGCTGAAGCGCAAGAACGCGGTCATGCTGCTTTGGATCTGATAGTCGAGCTTGGCGTCGTATTTATCGCTGTAGTCTTTGAGCGGAATGGTCTCTTCCAGATTATTGGAGCGTCCAGTGGTGACCGGAGAAGCCAGACCCGCCAGAGCCGCGGCCGCGAATGGGTTAATGGCCGCAACCGGGATCTTGGTATTGGCGGGATAAACCACGCCTGTCAGCGGATTGACCACGGTTACCGGCAGGATTCCGAGACGGTCGTTGGTGCTCGGAACGGAGTAGAAATTCAGATAGCCTTGCTTCTGCCGCAAGCCCTCATAGTCTCCGAAGAAAAATAATTTGTCTTTGATGATCGGACCGCCGATGGTGGCGCCAAATTGATTCCGGTGGAACGTAGGCTGCACGAAAGTGGAGGGCCGTTGACCGAAGACATAGCCGATTGCGTTGAGGTCTGTGTTGCGCAGGAATTCATAGGCAGTAGCGTGAATTCGATTGGTGCCCGATCGCAGCACTGCGTTCACCACGCCGCCGCCCACGCGCCCGTACTCAGCGCTGAAGTTGCTGGTGATCACTCTGAATTCCGCCAGGGCGTCCGGCGAAGGCTGGACCACTTGAGCTCGAATAATTCTGGTTGCTGGTGCCGTAGGAGTTGTTGTCCAGGCCGTCCATCAGGAAATTGTTATACGTACTGCGCATGCCGTTGACGTTGAACGCGCCCTCGCGCGGCGTGCCGGTGGGCCCAAGCGATATCGCGGCGCGGGGAAACATGAACGTTGGTGGAGAGCAGCGCGAGGCTGGAGTAATTACGGCCGTTCAGCGGCAATTCCACGATGGCTTGCGTGCCGATCACCTGGCTGTGCTCGCTGGTGTCGGTTTCGACGATGCTGGCTTGGCCGGTGACGTTCACTGTCTCCGTCACCACGCCAACTTGCAGAACCGCATCCACGCGTTGCCGCGCATTCACGTTCACGGCAACGTCGGCAGAGGAGAACTTCGAGAAACCCGCCATTTCAACGGTTACCGTGTAGCGGCCGACCTTGACGTTGAAGAAATCGTAGTTGCCGCTTCCGTCCGTAGTGGTCTTTGCCGCGATACCGGTGTCCTGGTTGGTCAGGGTCACGGCCGCATTCGCTACCGCATTCTGTGAAACGTCGCGAACCGTGCCCAAAACCTCGGACGTTTCGAACTGGCCGAAGGCAAGCGCCGCAAAAAACACAAACCCCGCAATTACTTTCGTACTAGGCATGTCTCATACGTTGCCACAGGAAACGTAAACGGCATATGAACGAATGACGACAATTCGATGAACGCCGCCGCGCGAGAATTGTCACTGCGCTGGAACCGAAAATTAACCCGGGCGCGTTATGCTAGTCGGTACATGAAACGGCCAATTCGAATTTTGTTGGGATGCTGCGTCGCGGTCGCGACCCTCGCCGCGAAGCAACCGCTGGTGGTGATCTCGGTTGACGGTCTGGACAATCGCTACCTGGCCAACGCCGATCAGATGGGTTTGAAGATCCCGAATCTGCGGCGGCTGATGCGCGAAGGGCAGGTTTCGAAAGGCGTGATCGGCGTGGTCCCCACCGTCACCTGGCCGTCGCACACCACGATGATGACGGGCGTCGACCCTATAAAGCACGGGATCCTGGCGAATTGGCGTCCACCCGGCGAAAAATATCTCGATTACTCGCAAATCAAAGTGCCCACGCTGATTGGCGCCGCGCACTCGGCGGGGCTCAAAATCGCGACCATCAACTGGCCGGTTACAGTGGATGCGCCGGTCGACTGGGACATTCCGGAATACTTCTCTACGCGGCGCGGGGCGGCCCAGGATCGGCGGACCGTCGAAAGCAAGTCGAAGCCCGCCGGTCTGTTTGAGAAGATCGCACAAGAGTATCCGTCGTTTCCGCAGGAGTGGATGGACGACCGCAATCGCACGCAGGCGGCAATGTACCTGCTGCAGCACGAGAAGCCGGATTTCCTGCTGATTCATCTGGCGGAATTGGATTCTGAAGAGCACGATAATGCTCCGTACACCCGCGAATCGAAGGCCATTGTCGAAAGATCCGACGAGCTGATCGGACAGATTCTTTCGGTGTTACCAGCGGGCTCGGCGCTCGCTGTGGTGTCCGATCACGGCTTTGAAAAAGTGAATACAACGGTGGATTTGGTGTCTCTGGCGAAGCAGCAGGGAATCACAAATGTGGTTCAGAGCGGCGGCGTGGTGGTTGCGACGGACGAACATGCGGCCGAGTTCCTGCGCCAAACTGCAAAAGACGCGCGCTACGGGATAGGGCGCGAGATCGGGAAGGACGAGTTCGCGAGGTTTCCGTCTTCGCTACCGCCGAATCCCGCAGTGGCGTTTGAACCGGCTGATGGTTTCATGTTTGCCGCCTCGAAGGGCGAAATCATCTCGCATCCAGAAGAAATCGGCAATCACGGACACTGGCCCATGCGCTACCGCGCAGTCTTTATTCTGTGGGGGAATTCGATCCCGCACGAAACACTTCCGGAGTTTTCGATGCGCGAGATCGCGGGCAAGTTCGCCGGCGTTATTGGAGTTCGTTTCCCGTGAGCGCTTCCGCCGCGGGCGTTGGTTCCTGAATGGTAGCGTCTGCCGATCGTGCGGCGGCTGCAGCCATACGCTTCGGCGCCGGTTTCTTGGCGGCCCGCCTCACTTGCGCCACTTTTTTCGGCGCCTTTGTCTTTGCCGCCTTGACCTTTGCTTGATGATCCTTTGGTTTTGACGCTTTCGCTTTCGCCGATTTCTTTTTGGTAGTCTTCTTTTTGGAAGCGGGTGCGGCTTTTTTCTTCGCGGCCAGGGACGAGATTTCCGCGCTCACGGCGTCTTTCACGCGACCCACCGCAGCCTTCAGATCCTTAAGTACGTCACTCACGTGGGGCGCGCTTGCGGAAAATCGACGCGTCACATCCGACACCAGCGTCTCGATCTTCGAGAGCCGCTTCAGAGCCTTATTCGCTTTCATGACCATTCCTCTCAGTCACATTTGGCGATGGCCTCAACAGTTACCGCTGGAACGCTGCCATCACCTTCAAATTACAATGACAATTACCAGAAATTGAGCGGCTGTTGACTCCCGGAAGTATATCACGGCAGGAGCCTCCGCCTGCCCCGGGCGAGACCCTCCAGCCGCCGCCCCCGGCCGCGAAAAACATTTTTCTCGTGCATTGTTTTGGGCGATAATAAGAGCACTGCCATGCCTACCTACCGCATCCACCGTTTGAAGGACCATCTTCATCAGTCGTTCCGCCTGGCTCCGCATGTAAGTGGCTCGGCGAACGTCAAGCCGCGTGACTACGAAGCGGGAGATTCGATTGAAGCTGCTTCTCCCTACGCCGCGTTTTTCGCGCTCAAGGAAAGCGTTGCGCCGCTCCATCCCGGAGACTTGCTTGAATCCGAAAGTGGAGTCTTGCGGATTTACAAGTTCGTGGGTTTCGAGGAAGCGCAATGGGTGCTCCCCGAAGCCAAGCCCGAAGCCGTGATTGAGGAAGCTCTAACCGGCTCCAGCGCCTTCTAAGGTTTCAAACTTCTTTCGCAACCCGCGATGCAGGGTTACACTAGTCTGAGATGAATGGATGTAGCGGGAGGCAGGCGGGCATCAACTCGTTCGCTTTGGTGTCCTATCTTCCGGGAGCATTGGCCGAACTGCTCGACGAGATCCGTCACGATTTCGCTCCAGACTCGCACGCCAAGGCGCATATCACCATTCTTCCGCCTCGTCCGCTGATTGAATTCTCAGGAGAAGATCCGGGCAGGGCGGTCGCGGAAGCCACGGAGCAGCTCAGGTCGAGCCTTCAGGAATTCCCACCGTTCAAAGTCGACCTGGGCGAGATCGAAATCTTCGAGGGTACGCAGGTCATTTACGTTTCCATACAGAACGGCTTCGCCGAACTGGAGCGGATGCATGCGATTCTCAATACCGGGCGCGTGGCGTTTCAGGAGCCATTTCCCTACCATCCGCATGTGACCATCGCCCAGGAACTGGCGCCCGAGGATGTGCACAACGCCGCTCAATTCGCGCGCTGGCGGTGGAGCGAATTCAAACATTCGCGCAGCGCCCCGATCGACCACCTCACCTTTGTCCAAAACACGTTGGAGAACTGTTGGACCGATTTGGCGATGCTGAACCTGGGTAGTCCTGTCGTTCGGTAAGTGTCGTTCGATAAAATACCGGTGATGGCTCAGATCACCATCCGCCGCGCTACACGCCGGAAGACGCAGCCGTGTGCGGTCCTATTTGCTACCAGGCTTTTTTCGATATAAATACAGCCCACAATTTTCCTCCCGATCTGCCCTCTCCGGAGGCGGGCGTCGGAGTTCTCAGCATGATGTTTTCGCATCCCGGCTTTTACTGCGTGGTGGCGGAAGTGGACGGGCGCCTTGTCGGCAGCAATTGTCTCGACGAGCGTTCTCCCATAGCGGGCGTGGGGCCGATCACGGTGGAGACGGGCGCGCAGAACGGCGGAGTCGGAAGAATGTTGATGGGTGCGGTGCTCGCTCGCGCCACGGAACGGAAGTTCACGGGTGTTCGCCTGCTGCAGGCTGCTTTTCACAACCGGTCGCTGTCGTTGTATACCAAACTCGGTTTCGATGTCCGCGAGCCGATTTCAACCATGCAAGGTCCGCCCATCCAGAAGCCCATGGACGGTTTTCATGTCCGTGCCGCGTTGCCCACCGACCTCGCGGCTTGCAACCGGCTGTGCCGCAAGGTTCACGGCCACGATCGCGGCGGTGAACTTGCCGATGCCATTCAGCAGGGCACGGCGAAGGTGGTGGAGCGCACCGCGCGTATTACCGGCTACACCTCTTCGATGGGGTTCTTCGGACACACCGCGGGCGAAACCGTTCGCGATGTCCAGGCGTTGATTTCGACTGCCGATAGTTTTGGCGGTCCTGGAATTTTGGTGCCCACCCGCAACGCCGCGTTGTTCCGTTGGTGCCTGGAGAACGGGCTGCGCGTGAAGTATCCCATGACGCTGATGTCGATCGGTATGTATCAGGAGCCCGCCGGATCTTTCATGCCGTCGGTTCTGTTCTGACGCGGGAACATCACTACCGCCTTACGACCACCTGGACCGGCAACATAGGCACGGGAACTAGCGACTACCGCGCCTATTCGCGGGATCACGAAATCACCATTGCCGGCAAGAGTGCACCGCTCGCGGGTTCCTCCGACGCTGCGTTTCGTGGCGACCCGGCGCGCTACACACCGGAAGAACTGCTGGTCGCGTCGCTTTCCACGTGCCACATGCTCTGGTACCTGCATTTGTGCGCGGACGCCGGCATCGTAGTGACGGAATATGAGGACGCCGCGAGCGGCACGATGTCGGAGCATGCCGACGGATCAGGCGAATTCACGCTGGTGATCTTGCGGCCGCGAGCGGTGATTACGGATCCCGCGCGCATCGGCGATGCCATGGCGCTCCACCAGCGGGCGCACGAGCTTTGTTTCGTCGCGCGCTCGGTAAACTTCCCGGTGGAACACGAACCGGTAGTCGTTGCTGCCTAGAACATCTCCAACTGACCCTCGGGCTTGGCTGTCTTTCCCGCTGCCTTCCGCCGAGCCCCGACCACGCCGACCACCTGCACTTCGCGCAGAGCTACGCGGGGGACGAAGATACGCTGATTCTGGAAGCTCGGGTCCGGCGGCGTGATCAAAAAACCATTCGGCTCCAATAACATAAGATTATTTGCGACCATGCCCTCGGTCGAATCGTTATCCTGGAAAACCAAACGAACCCAAAGTCCCGGCGCCTTGGGGCGGCTGACGAAGGTACGGTGCTCGCGCCAGGTGTCGCCGCCATCGAAATCCCGAACAAAACAAACGGCCTTTACTTCGGAGTAGGGAACTCGCAGCAGGGCCCCGGCGGGGGTGAGCAATTCCACCGCGTCGTCCGAAAATCCGCCCGGAGTTTGCACGAATCCGGCGATCGAATCCCGCTCGAAGCGGGTCACGAACACCTTTTTATTGGTCGTTAGAGCCACTTACGGGTGTTTTTTGACGCTTTTCCTTCCAAACAATTTTGCAAGTATTGTATCATTGGCACAATGCAGGCGACGGTGCCCCCGTTTAGGCCGCTTGCTCCAAGCATCCAGGCCTATCTCAATTTTTGCCGGGTAGAGAAGGGTCTAGCGGCGAACTCGTTGCATTCATATCAACTTGATCTTAAGCGACTTAGCGAAGAAATTGGCAAGCCGGTGACGGAGATTCAGGCGCCGGATCTTGCCGGCTATGTCGAATCCTTATATACGGCGGGCCTGTCGGCGCGATCCATCGCCCGTCACATCACGACCCTACGGAATTTTTACCGATTCTTGATTCAGGAAGGCCAACTGGATCACGATCCCACTGAGTTCTTGAACCAGCCGCGGCAATGGACTACGCTTCCCAAGTATCTCAACCGTGACGAGCTCGACCGTCTGATTGCGGCGCCCCCTGTGGAAAAGTCCACCGGGATTCGCGACCGGGCGATGCTGGAGTTGCTGTATGCCACGGGACTTCGCGTTTCGGAGCTGTGCCAACTGACGCTGTCCGCGGTGGAACGCGAATCGGGAGTCCTGCGGGTGACGGGGAAGGGCAACAAGCAGCGGATGGTGCCGTTCGGCCAGGCCGCTGGTCAAGCAATGGACCTTTACCTGGGTAGCGCGCGGGCGCCCTTGCTGAAGGGTCGCGCGAGCCGTTATCTGTTCGTGACGGCGCGCGGACGGGCCATGACACGGCAGTCGTTTTGGAAGTTGCTGGGCGGTTATGGCGTGAAGGCCGGCATCAGCCGGGCGCTAACGCCGCACGTGATCCGGCACAGTTTTGCCACGCACCTGGTGGAAGGCGGCGCGGATTTGCGCAGCGTTCAGATCATGCTGGGCCACGCCGACATTTCCACGACTCAGGTTTATACGCACGTCGCGCAGCGGCGCTTGCGGGAGACAATCGAGCAACACCATCCCCGGGCGTGAGCGCCGGGCAGCGGAATTGAGGGCAGGAGCGAATGGGCGATTACATGTTTTTGCTGGAAAGCCATCTGAGTGCTGGCCAGTACCGCGTGGTCGGGCAGATGCGGGAACTGGCTGCCGAAGCTGGCCTGGCGGTCTTCCTGACGGGCGGCGCCATGCGCGATACGCTCGGCGGCTTCCCGGTGCGCGACCTCGATTTTACAGTGGAGGGCAGCGCGCTCAAGCTGGCGAAGCTGGCGGAGAAAAAGTTCGGCGCGAAGATCGTCTCGACCGACGATCATTACAAATCCGCCGATCTGCTTTTTCCGGGCGGCATCACCGCTGAAGTCGCCATGGCGCGGCAGGAGCGTTTCGCGAAATCCGGAGCCCGTCCGCAGATCAGTCCCGCTACGATTCACGAAGACTTGCGCGGCCGCGACTTCACGGTGAACGCGATTGCGCTGTCTCTCAACAAGGCTTCGCTAGGCTTGGTGATCGATCCTACCAACGGCATCGGCGATATCGAGCGCAAAGAGCTGCGAACTATTCACAACTATTCGTTCTACGACGATCCGGCGCGCATGGTGCGCTTGATCCGCTTCCAGGCGCGGCTGGGCTATGCAATTGACGAGCGCACTCGCGCCCATTACGAAAATGCGCGCGAAGCCGAAATGCTCGGTAAGATTACGGGCGAGGCGCTGGGTGCGGAGTTGCGCAAGATGGCGGAAGAGCCCAATGCTGGTGACTTGATCGAGGGGCTGGAGCGGGAAAAACTGCTGGATCTCTACTCGCGTGCGCTGGCCGGGCTAAAAACCAATTTGCCGACGTTTCAGAAGCTGCAAAAAGCCCGGCAAATGGCGCCGGTGGGCGTGGAGTTCAAGATTCATCCGCTGCCGTTGTTTCTAAACGTGCTGTTCGAAAAACTAAATGTCAAGGAGCGCGCCGATCTCATCAAGACCGCCGGACTTACGAAGGCGGAGATCGCCTCGGCGCAAAAACTCGATGCTCTGGCTAAGAAGCTGGAGCGTGACTTGAAGAGCGCCAAGCTGCAGAAGGCTTCGCAGCTTTACCAGGTGATGGTAAGCGCGCCGGGCGAGGCGGTCCTGTATTTGGTTCTTCACTCGCAGCAGCGAATTGTCCAGGACCGTATCAAAAATTATTTCCAAAAGCATTTGCCGGCATCGTTGGAGATCACCAATGAGATGGTGGCGGCTGCGGGCGCGGCGCCGGGCACGCCTAAGTTCCAAAAACTGAAGGATCAGATGATCTATACGCGCTTGGATGCCCGGCCCAAGAAGCCCGCGCCGGAAGCAGAGCCAGCGCCGGGTCCGCCAATGTCGAGCTTTGCCCGCGGCCCCAGCGTGCGGCACACGCGCTAGACTGGCAGCTTCACGGCTGCCGTCGAACTAATGGACGAAGTAGACCCGCACGGCCTTGTCCACATCATCCTTGCTCAAGCTGGGAGTGCGTTTCTCGAAGGTAGCGATTCCGCGAATGATCTTCATCAGATCCCTGGGGAAGCACGCCCGCAGTCCTTCCGGCGACTGCTTGAGGCATTCACGCGAGATATAGTCTTCCATCTCCGGCTTGCAAGGAAGCCGTTCCTCCTGGCAGACGCGGCGCAACAATTGGGTGAACAGATCCGGGCTGAGCGGTTCGATCTTGATCTTGTTCTTCAAGCGGCGCATGAACGCATCTTCCGCCAGATCGCTCAGCGGAAGGTTGGTGGCAAAGACCACCAGTAGTTCGAAGGGAATCTCGAAGCTGATGCCGGACCATAGCGAGAGAGTATCGGTGTGACGGTCCAAGGGAACAATCCAGCGGTTCAACAGTTCCCGCGGGGTGACGCGTTGACGCCCGAAGTCGTCGATCAACAGGATCCCGTTGTTGGCCTTCATCTGCAGCGGTGCGGAACACATACGGGTGGCTTCATCCATTCTCGTGTCCAGCATGTCCGCCCGCATTTCTCCGCCGACCTTGACCATCGGCCTGCGGCACAATACCCAGCGCGGGTCTGGATAGTGTTCGAAGCTCTTGGGTGTCGTATGGACCAGCGGATCGTAAACCGAGATAATCTGGCCGGCCACTTCCACCGCGTGCGGCACGAAAATAAGATCGTCGCCGAAGATGCCGGGGAGCCGCTCGGCGATGCTGGTTTTCCCGTTGCCCGTCGATCCGTAGAGCATGACCACGCCCCCGGTCATCAGCGAAGCGCCTAGCTCCAGGATCACATTTTCGGGAAGAACCAGATCGGCGAGAGTGGCGCCGAGGCTCTCCGCCGTCAAGTCGAGTTCGGGAGCCTGGGCCGAGACCGACGCTTTGTAATCCGCCAGCGGCACCGGAGCAGGCCCGGCGTAGTGACTCTTCTTGAGCGCTACTTCCGCCATGTTGCGGCCTTTATTACTGAGTGAGATCTCGTAATCGTCGCCCACCATGGAGCGGGTATCGCACAACTGCTCCCGCTGAAAGTGCCGGTACATGGCATGGATGACGGTGGCGCTCAGCTTGGAGCGCTCCATCAGTTTCGCGAGCGTCATCGCGCCTTCGAAGTAGGTGTACTTGAGGAGCAGATCCACCACAAGGCTGAGGGACAGCCCGGTATCTTCCAGATGGTGGGCATCGCCGGGCTGAAAACTGGTTGGCGTTTTAGCGAGCACGCTAGAATCCCTCACAAACGCTACATTTGGCGCTTTACCTTGGTTTTAGCGCTCGGCCTTCCCCGCATGCCGCAGGATATGCGGCAACCAGCCTTCCCTACAGCATAATGCTTTCCAGGTTCCCTACGAGGGGCGGGGGCCTTCTTGCCCAAGTTGAATGCTCGAACGCAGGAAGCGCATCCGAGTCTTTGGCTTATCGGCCCAAATCCGCGGCTTCGGCCGGGACAGTCTCGACGGTTACCTTGGCTCTTAGATTAGCGACGCCCGGCGTTCCACGCTCATCCGCCACCGTGAAGGCGACCGCGTCGTCGATCCAGTCATAATAGCCGCCGTCCGGATCTTGCGCCGCAAGCGTCAG
This sequence comes from Bryobacterales bacterium, assembly GCA_963793395.1. Lineage (GTDB taxonomy): Bacteria > Acidobacteriota > Terriglobia > Bryobacterales > Bryobacteraceae > Palsa-187. The sequence continues at coordinate 38,639 of CAWCAP010000031.1, forward strand.
GGTATAGGGTTGCGGACACAGGTCGCATAGAAATTGGAAAACTACCGTCACCGTCTCGCCGGCCTTGCGCGGGCCGATTTTGACGTGCTCCAGTTCGGTAGTGGTTCCGTAAACTTCGAAGCCGATCTGGGTGCGGATCAGCATCCCGATCACCGGGTCAGTGAGGGCTTCGTGGAAGCGGACTGTGGCCCGGACGCTTACATACTCGCCGCTCTTCCAGACGATGGTGGATTTACCGTTCGCGCCCAGCGTTTCGATGGACAGCACCTCGGCGCGCCCGTCGCCGCGTCGCGCGGAAGGCGCCAGCCGCGGCGGTATGGTCTCGCCCCAGGCGCGAATCTGGTCCGCCACGAAGCGGCGGTAGCGGGTCATGGTTTCGAGCGGATCGCCCTTCGCCGCGATCTCGCCGGCTTCCAACCACCACACTTCGTCGCACAGCGTTTCGAGCAGATGGTCTTCGTGCGATGCCAACAATACCGTGGTGCCGGCGCGCCGCAAACGGTCGAGGCCCAGCAGGGTTCGCGTGCGCACCATGGCATCCTGGGTGGCGAGAGCCTGATCTAACGCAAGCACGTCTGAAGGCGCAAGATTGAGCGGTTCGCCGAGGGAAACCAGACGGCGTGCGGGTCCGGCTTTCACTTCACCTTGCTGGGGCTCCATGAGGCCGCAGGCCAGCTTCAGAAGTTCTGAAACGCCCGAGTTCTTTCCGCCAATCACGCCAATAATCGCGCCCGCGGGAGCGTTCGCGCTCAATTCTCTTAAGGGCCCGGCGGTGATGTTGCGAAACTCAAGGGACATTCATCACCTAGGATACGCCACTGGCGGGATATTTTATGCAGGATGGACGGGAAGATGCGCCGACAAAAGGCTCCGGGGCCGACGGTCTGCCTTGCTTTTGGGGTCCATGGATGGCTGAGGATTTCATATCTTCGCAAATTCATCGGGCGCTCGAGCACTTAGGCTACGTGCCGTCCGCCGCGGCGCCCGTATGTCCGGCTCCCGCTCTGGACCTGGCATCCACCAGGGTGTAGCGGCGGAATGGAACAGGTGACGCGCGCGTATCGTTTGAACGCTCAGTATCTCACCTAAGGCCGTTTGCGGAGCGAATTTCCACGATTAACCGAGTGATCCGGTCAGATCATTGGATTAGTCGAAAGATTCGATCTGCGCTAGCTGGAGCACCGCCGAACTGGACAGTCCGGGCATCGCCGCCTTCACCGATCTTAGAGAATCGCTCCCCTTTTCGGATCGGCCGAAACAAATCGCCGTTTCTATGCCCCAGATTTGAATGCTTGAACCGTCTTTTCCAAGCTAGCTTGCGGACGAAGCGATTCCAATCTTCCATTGCGGGAGAAGCCTAAAGGTTTCGTAAGAAATAAATGAAGAAAAGGATTTTTTCCGCAAATCTGCTCTTTCGCGGGCTGCGCGAGCGGGTTTTTAAGCGTGTAGCGAGATGCCGGTCTCGCCGATCACTGAGTGTTCTGAAGGTCTAGCTGCACGACGATAGGACAGCGCACGGGCTGGATCGCACCATATTTTTTCTAGGAGTCAGCAATGATGAAGCAATGCAAGAGCAAGTTGAGACAAAGAGGTACCGCTCTAGTCGTAGGCACATGCTCCATGATTCTTGTGGTCCCCATGATCGGTTTAGCGGTGGATGTTGGACTTATCTACGCCCTGAAGGCCCAGTTGCAGGCTTCCGTCGATGGGGCCGCGCTGGCGGCTGCCCGGGCGCTATCGCTCAGCGCCACCACCGCCAGTCAGGTAACCGATGCGCAGAACAACGCTAACAATTGGTTTTATGCGAACTTTCCCAACACGTATTGGGGCGCGACTAGCACGGATATGGCGCCCGACTCCTCTCACGTGAATGTTTTTGACGATCCGACTAATCCCCATCTACGCCATGTGAACGTAACGGCCGCGATCGATGCTCCCAATTATTTCATGCGATGGTTTGGGGCGGCTTCCACGCATATCGTCGCCCAAGGGTTCGCTTCGCGCCGCGACGTAGTGGCAATGATGGTCCTGGACCGGTCGGGATCGATGTGTAAACCGTCATCCGCACCATGCACCAGCAGCAATGCCAATTGCGGGGCGCTGATCCAATCCGCGAAATTATTCGCCGGGCAGTTCACGGTCGGCCGCGATAAGATTGGCGCCATTTCGTTTGCCGATAACGCCTATCTGCACAGCGTCCCTTCAACGAATTTCCGAACGGCGCTGGGCTTTGAGACTTCCATTGGCGCAACCGGCTCGAATACCGGCACAGGGGAGCTGGATACGATTGAATGCGGCGGCGGCACCAACGCCACCTCCGCGATCGCTCAGGCGTACAACGAACTCTACAAGGAAGCGGAACCCGGCGCGCTCAACGTGATCGTATTTGAAACCGATGGCCTTCCCAACACACTGACGTTCAATTATGCGGACATCAACTATGCCACCTCCACACTAAACAATGTCGCTCTGGCCAGCGGCAGCGGCTGTAAGGACAAGGAGGCGACCCCCAAGACCATAGGCGCCGGCGGATTCAATACTTTTGCATCGATTCCATACTGGCAGGGTAGTTCCACCACGCCCTCCCACGTCCTGACTACCCTAGCCGCTGGCCAGTCAACGGCTCCTTATTACGGTGAAACTCAACCCGGCCCCGCCTTCTTGTCCGATGTTCCCGCCGGAATGGTCGGCGCGCTTGGTGGAACGGATACCGGGACCACTCTGTATTTGATGTTTAACTCGTGGACCAACGTGACGACCAATGACTTTAACGAATCGGCAAACACCTACCTCACGAGCACGACGGCCCCGGGGTGCGCTTTCACGGGCAACAATAACGACGCGTCCGATCTTGCTTGGGTACCAACGACCGATGTCTATGGAGACAACCTGATTAACGCCGCGTATAATTCCGTCCCTACTGCAACCTTCAACGGCGTTACTCGAGTTTCGCCGGTGACGATGACTAATATTCGCGCCGCGGCTTTCAATGCGACGGACGATGCGGCGCATCGGTTCCGCACCAACTCGACTTTACCAGTCACCTTTTACGTAGTTGGTTTTAATACGATTGTGAACAACACCATCTTGCAGCGAGTGGCCAACGATCCCGCGTGGATCAGCAACTCAGGCTGCAGTTCCCTGTGCCAGTATGATCCGACCCAGCCTACGGGGAAATACGTCTACGCCTCGACGACGGCCGCTCTCAATGGAGCGTTCCAATCACTGGCGTCGCAGATTCTGAGATTGTCTCAGTAAGGTTGGTGCTCAAATGCTTTCTGAAATTATTTGCCGAATGATTGTTCTTCTACTCGTTGCCGGAATACAGGCCTCCGCAGCCTCTGGATTCCGGATTGTGAGCGCATGCGATGAATCCGCGGAACTGCGCGCGAATATCCAAAAGGATTCTCAGCTCAAGATTCATTCCTCGGTGGGCGGCGGGCCGCCCTGCTATGCCGTGACGGCGACAATTGACGGCAAGCAAGTGGACGGCTACGTCATCGACAGCAGCCTGGATGCGGTTGTTGCGTTCGAAAAGGCAAATGCCGAATTTTCGCGAAAAGCTTTGAGCGTTATGCCGGCTCCGCCCTCGCCGCCTGCCGTGGTCCCACCACCGCCGCCGCCCGCGCCACCGGGTTCGCATGCGGCGGATATGCCGAGACCGGCGAAGGAAGTCCCGAAGGCTCACAAGCAGCCGATTATTTCGGATTAGAACCGGCCGGATTAGAACCACTCGGATTAGAACTTGGGGCAGGTACTTATGGGACCTTTAGCCGGTACCAATGGGCCTCCCCGGTTTGCTGGCCACGACCTAGAATAGGGTGGAAAAGACATGGATGTCTTGGCTGCCGTGTGGCAAATCCGCGATTTGATTGGTCTGGGCGTAAGTTCTCTCGTCTTGCTGGGGTCTTTGACGCTCATCATCCTGGCCTCAGCGCGTGGGCGCTATGTCGCTAAATGCCCGCGGTGCCATTCGCGGCGGATTCAATCTTCGTTATCCAGATCCGAGAGCAAAATTCTGTCGCTCCTGGAGATCAAGGCTTATAGCTGCGAAGCGTGTAAGAAGAGCTTCTATGCGCTCAGGCGTAAGCAAGTTTTGAGCTCCGCTCGCCAGAAGACAGCGGCCATGGGGTGCGGGGTGCAACTGGTAGTTGAGGGAGGGCCTGTTCCCCTCCGAAAAAGAACAGGCCCGCCGGCACGGGTCTTGTGAATGGCGCCGAATGGCCTTAATTTAGCACCGTGATGTTGCTTGCCCATGAATGGCAATCCAACCCTCTAAGCTGTTGCCGGTTCAGAGGAAACGGGGGGCGAGAAGCGGCGCCGCTAGCTTCCTTGGGTAGATGCGACTTTCAATACGTTCGATAAAACCGTGTTAATGCTTGAAGCGGCACCCGGCATTGCGGCGCCGGCGGACACCACCACAATGCACGCTATCAAAGCGTATTCGGTAAGATCATGACCGCGGGTGTCTCTCCGCCGCATCAGCTTGTCCACAACATTCATAGCTTAATGCTACGGCAGCTTGGGGCTACGAGCACTCAGCAAACACGCCCAAAGAGGCGAGTTAGGCTACTTAGGACCTTAGCCCCGACCTTAGGCTCCTGTAGGGAAATCGAAAATCAAAGTAGCTCACAGCCCAACTGCTTGGCTTCAGAGGCGGGCGCACCAGCCATAGACTTCATGCGACGCTGGCCGATCGCTACAGGTGTGACGCTTTGCGGTCGTCGTGGCTGGCCTGGCCCTGGTCCCGCGGGTGTCGCCGTGATCGGGCGCCGACGAGTGGTGCCACGGGATTGCTCGTTTGCGAAACTCCTCTTGGGAAAGGATCGCCCGGTGATAGACTGATGTGTGTACATGCAAGTCTCCTTTTGCGAAGGCAAAGAGTCTAAACTTGTGATGTGTCCTGTAACTCATTGATCGAGCGCCCGTAGCTCAGCCTGGATAGAGCGTTTGCCTCCGGAGCAAAAGGTCAGAGGTTCGAATCCTCTCGGGCGTACCAATTTTCTATAATTTAGCAGTCTCGTTCCGCTCCAAAACTCCCACAGACCTATTCCCACGCCACATTTCTGTGCACGGCTGCGGCGTAAGGCCTCCCTTGGGAGATGATCGCATCCAAGTACCTCTTTCGCGTGCATGGTTATGGTTTGCGCGTTACCTGGCAAAGTGAGTTTCTGGATGCGCGCAGACCCTTTCTGTTGGGATAAACTGGGCTGAATTCCCGCGGGCGGCGTGCCGCGATGGAAGGGCGACGGCAAGAGCTATAGAGCGACACGCGAGGAGGATGACCAATGTGCTTTTCGGCTGCAGCAAATTTTGTTGGCAGTGGGGTTTTGGGAGGAATCGGCGCTGTTACCCTGACGAAAGTTAAGCACAGGCGGGAACTGCTCTTTGCCGCGCTTCCAACGCTTTTCGCGATTCACCAATTCATCGAAGGGTTCGTTTGGCTCGGGTTGGACGGGGTTCTCTCGCCTGCGGTGACCCACGACATGGGCGCGGCCTTCATGCTTTACGCCCAAGGGCTCCTGCCACTTCTGCTTCCACTCAGCGTGCTGCTGTTTGAGCCTACCGTCAAAAGTCGCAGGCGTATGCTGCCGTTCGTCGTGATCGGGGGAGCAACGACACTGTACATTTTATGGGCGCTAACGGCGTATTCGACGCAAGTGTTCGTCAGGGGCAACAGCATCGTGTATATCAATCCCGCCACCAATAACACGGCTGTGGCCGTGTTGTACGTAATCGCGACGTGTGGTTCGCTTTTCTTTTCCCAAGTCAGAGACATGATCGTCTTCGGAGCGGCAAACCTTTTTATTCTGTTGACCGTGATGGTGGTGAAGCGGTACGCGTTCACCTCATTATGGTGTGCCTACGCAGCGGTCGCGAGTGTGATCATCCTCGTATACTTTTGGAGGAGCAGCGGAAGTAGACCCTTCCGGTACGTTTACACGATGTGAAATCTCTCGCGCACATTAAGTGCATCCGGCAATCAAGCCGCCCGCCGGTCCTGGGATTGAACCGGGATTTCGACCAGCTTGGGGATTGTTAATCCGGGCGCTGGATGCCCAGGCGCCGCATGCGGCTGCGCAACGTACTGGGGCGCAGTCCAAGCATAGCGGCGGCGCCTTGCGGTCCCTCGATGATCCAGCGGGTTGCGGCCAGCGCATTCCCGATGTGCCTTCGCTCGGCCTCTTCCATGCTGACCGGCGCCGCTTCGGAGACTTCCGTGGCTTCGGCGGCGGGCGCGAATAATAGCGCGTCTAATACCGAACCCTTGCACAGCACCACGGCCTGCGCCAGCACGTTTTCCAGTTCTCGTATGTTTCCCGGCCAACGGTAGTCCAGCAACTGCTGCAGTGCCGAAGCCGAAATCTCTTCCACGCGGCGGCCAAACTGGCGGCTGTAGCGGCGGATGAAGTGCGCCGCCAACTGCGGAATATCCTCGCGCCGCTCGCGCAGGGGTGGAACCTCCACCGGCACCACCAGCAAGCGGTAATACAGGTCCATGCGGAAGCGTCCTTCGCGAACCGCTTCGGCCAGACTTCGGTTGGTCGCGGCCAGCAGCCGCACGTCCACCTTGGTCGTTCGATTCGAGCCCACTGGCTCGAATTCCTGTTCCTGCAAAACCCGCAGCAGCTTGGACTGGCTTTCAAGGGGTAATTCGGTCACTTCATCCAGGAACAGGGTGCCTCCGTCGGCGTACTCGAAGCGCCCGATCCGCTTCTCCAGAGCACCAGTGAACGCTCCTTTTACGTGTCCGAACAGTTCGCTTTCGATCAGTCCCGCTGAGATCGCGGCGCAGTTTACTTTCACGAGCGGGCGCTCGCGGCGGCCGCTGAGGTTATGAATCGCGCGCACCACCAATTCTTTGCCAGTGCCCGTTTCGCCTTGAATCAGCACCGTCGCCGAAGTGGAAGCCACCAGCCGAATTCGTTTTAGCAGCTCCTGGAACGCCGGGCTGGATCCGACCATTTCGTCACTGGGGTGGTCCGCGCGAATCTCTTCCTTCAGGTAGGCATTGTCCTGCTCCAGGCGCGCGCGCAGTTGCGTGAGTTCCTCGACACGGGCCTCCAGTTCGCGATTGAGGGCTCGCACCTGGGCCTCCGCTTGTTTGAGCGGCGAGACGTCGCGCCCTGTGACCCACGCCCCCAGGAGGTTCCCCTCTTCAATGATGCCGACGCGCGACATCAGAAGAGTCCGGCCGGCGAAGTTCCGCTCCACTTGCGAAAAGTGGTGCCCATCCCTGATAAAGGCGCGCAGACGCTCCATCTGTTCCGGGTCCGATCGCGGGCTGACGAGTTCCAGTCCGGCGCCGATCAACTCCGACGCGCTTGTCATACCAAAGAGCGCGGCCGCCTGATCGTTGCAATCGGCAATATAAGCGTGACGGTAATAGTGCTCGATCTGCCGATCCTCGGGTGTGTCGAGGGCAACCGGTTGCGTCAGGGCGAAACGCACCATGGCCTCATTGCCGTGCGTGACAAAATCGCGCCAACGTTGTTCGGTGCGCGCCACGGTCTCTTGATGTTCCAGGCGTTCCATCTCCGCGCTGGCGCGGGCCGCGAAAATTTGGAGCACAGCTTCAGCTAGCTTAGGATTCGCCAGGGGCTGGCAGGTGATTGCGGAAACCAGTCCCAGCAGATTGCCATTCGAGGCCACTAGAGGCGCTCCCACATAACCTTCGGCACCCATTTTCACCAATGCGGCGTCTCTCGGGAAGAGCCGGTGAGTGCCTTCGGGGTAGCAACAGAGTTGTTTCCCGATCACCCCCTCGCAGGGAGTGCCGGAGAGATCGTATTCGAAGGGTGCCACCTCCCTGCCGGGTGCGTGCACGGCCAAGGTGCGAATCCGCTCCCCGCCGGGTTGGAGGGCCCCCACCAGAACCAGATCGGCGTGCAGCGCGTGAGATAGTTCGCGCACCAGCGAACGGAAGAAGTCTTCACCGGTGTCGCTCCAGACCCCTTTGGCAATCTCGAAAACGACATGCTCGAAATCGCCAGCGGGTTCAGCAGCACTCATCGCGCGCGCCCCCTCCGCAGAGTGCGGCTACGAGGTCTATTCTAGTGGAGTCGTCATTCCTCCGCAAACACGCAATTTTCAGAACGCCCGCCTAACTCATAGGCTCAAGTTGCGGGATGCATCGGGGAAGTCGTCTTTCCACAGAGTCCATTTCGCCAAACCCGTTTTCAGGGCGTTCAGCAGAAAGGGCTTGGGCATGACATCGTTCATGCCCGCCGCCACACAGTCCAGGCGGCTCATGCTGGCGCTTGTGCCCACGATCGGTGTGACCCGGCCGCGCGGCATGCAGCGAATTCTGGCGGTGGTTTCCAGGCCATCCATCTGCGGCATCTGCCAGTCCATAAAAATCAGGTCATAGCTCTTTTTGCTGAAGAGCTCAATCGCATCCGCGCCGTTGCTCACATGGTCTACTTCGCACCCTAGTCTTTCGAGTAAAGTGCGCGCAGCGTGCGCGCTTATTTCGTCGTCCTCCACCAGGAGGATCTCAATCCGGATCGACATGGATCACCTCGTTGCATGTAAAAAGCAAGTCGAGCGCCATTGTTATCTGATTGAAATATAAGGAGGCAGGCTTCCCAGTGCCACGAGATATCACGGTTCCCGCCACGGCGTCGTGGGTGGCGGTGGTAGATTAGTTTGCGCCGCTCCTAGCGGCCGGTCGCACGCGGCAGTGGGGCTGCGGGAGTCTCTGTGAGTTCTGAGCCTACTGCTCCCGGCAGCTAAAGTTCGCTGCGTCGTCCACGCTGCCCGACCCTTTGTACACCGCGATCTGCGGGAACGGGCAGAGAGGACGAGTCCGCGTCACCTTCCCGTCCACGCGCTGCGAAGCGGTCAAAGTCTGCGGGGCTTGATTCATCTCGACCCAGCGATTGAGCGCGCCGATCTTGTCAAAATCGTTGGGACCATCGCCCCCGCCGCAGTGACCCATGCCGGGCGCGAAGAAGAGCCGCACGTTATCCGCCGCCTTGGCGGGTCCTCCTAAATTGTCAACGACGTCCTGGTAGTAGGCGATGGTCTGGAAGGGCGAAACGTTCGAATCGGCGAATCCTTGGTACATCAGCAGTTTTCCGTTATGCGCGAAGAAAGGTTTCATGTTTGGATCGGTCGCGTTCATGGGCAGATTTTCGGGAGCCCAGTAGCGTTCGCCGTCTCTGGCCAGATCGAAGGTGCGCCAGTCCCAATTCGCGTCTTTGAATACCACGTACTTCAATTGATCCAAGGCAACCGCGTAGGGGTCGGGGCCGTTGCCCATGAAGGTCCAGGTGAGTTCGCTGCCCCGCGCCAGACCCGGGCCAAGCTCTCGTCCGGTACGCGGATCCTTGATGGGCTGGTACATTTTGCGAGCGGTCTCGACCTGTTTGTCAGTCAAGCAACCAGGACTGTCCCCGGCTTTGCAGCGCAGAACCGCGGGGTCAAAATCGCACTTTCTGGGATCGGATATGAGTCCGTCTTTCAGTCCATCCCTGGCATCGCAGGCGTTGAGCGCGGCCTGGTGAACCATCGGCAACTTGCTTGCCGGGATCTGACTGCCGGGTTCCTTGAACATCAGCACGCCGTCCCAAAATTGAGTCAAGTTGCGATTGGCCGGAGCGCCGGCGACGATGCCGTCGAAATCGCCAGGGAACATCTGGGCTTCCTTCAGCGCCTGCCGTCCGCCGGTAGAGCAGCCATTCCAGTAAGATCGTTTCGCCGCAGTTCCGTAAAACGCCTCGACGATCGCTTTTCCTTTCACCGCCATCTCGTGTTCGGAGCGCCAGGCAAAATCGGTCAGCTTCTCCGGATGACCGAGAACAAAGGACCCGCTGTTTCCAGCGTGGCCGGCATCGGTGCCGGCGGTGGCGTATCCGTCCTTCACGCCTTGTGCCAGATTGTTGTAGCCGATTACACCTGCCCAGCCTCCATTGCCGACGGCCTGGAATTTCTGGTTCCAGCCACTGACTGGCAGCCACACTTCGATTTTGATATCGGAGTCTTTGGATGGCGTCAGTGTCGCAGCGACGCGGCAGAAGGCCGGCACGGATTCATAGGGATTGGTCCCGCCTTTTCCCGCACTGGCGTTCACGGGCGCAAAGCCGCCGGAGGCTACGGTCTGCGCGAGCGTGATTTTCGTCTCGGGAAGTTGAAGGGAGCTCAGGCTCTCGCAGGAGGCACCGAGTGCGGACAAGGATGCGGCGCTGAAAAGGGCCGCGCATACGATAGATCGCATATAAGAACGAATCCTTTCCGGATTCCGGACTCAACCCGGTCAGCGAAAGTATATCTTGTGCTGAATACGGCGCACAAGAGTAAGGGCATGCGATGCCTCGGCGCGCCGGCAGCGGACGGCATTCGATCACCAACCGGGACCCCATCTGCCCGTCAGGAATTCGCGCGGCGTTTCGCATGCGTGTCGGGCGCCTGCATGTTGGCGATTTCGACGAAACGCTGATGTATAATCATCGCCACGGAGTCTCCTATGAAAGCTGGCCTTATTTCCATTGCCGCTCTTTTTACGTTGCCCGCCTTCGGGCAGTGGAGCATTACGACGCCGGGGATTCCCCGCCTGGCCAATGGCAAACCGAACCTTTCCGCGCCAGCCCCCCGCACATCGGACGGCAAGCCGGACTTGACCGGCATCTGGCAGGCCGGGCTAGCCGGCGCGGCCGGACAATATGGTTACGATTACAACGTCGTCCAAGACCTGCCGCCCGGCGCGCTGACTCCTTGGGCCCAATCGGTACGTCAACAGCGGCTGCAGAACTTCAGGAAGGACAGTCCGCTTTCGCACTGCATGCCCGTGAGCGCCTCCTTTCTCGATTTCCGCGGCCTCTCCAGAATCGTGCAGACGCCCGGGCTGATCGTGATCCTGTCTGAGAATCCCAACAGTCCTCATCGGACCATCTTCATGGATGGCAGGGAGCTTCCCAAGGATCCCGATCCTACCTGGCTGGGATATTCAGTCGGGCATTGGGAAGGGGATACTCTGGTGGTCGATTCGATCGGTTTCAACGACCAGGGCTGGCTCGACGTGGGCGGGAACCCCCAAACCGAATCCTTGCGGCTCACGGAACGGTATCGGCGCCTGGATTTCGGACACCTGCAATTGGAAGTGACATATGACGATCCCAAGACCTTTACGAAACCGTTCACTGTGCGTATGGTAAAGCCGTACGTCGCCGACACCGAAATATTCGAGGACGTCTGCGAGAATGAACGCGACCGCGAGCATTTGACTGGCGGCTTCAAGATGGCTCCCGAGGTCCTCGGCAAATACGTGGGTACTTACGAGTTGCCGGGACGCAACGTTGTGGTCGAGATTTCCGATGATAAGTTGCTCGTGAGGGACAACGCGCATCCCCGGGACCAGTTATTCGTGGCTCATTCGGAGACCGGATTCCAGTCAACCGTAAGCGAAGCGGCCATTGAGTTCGTCAAGGACGCCCAGGGCGCGGTCACGCAATTCACCCGCACGGGCGAGGGTAAGGACGAGAAGGCCGTGCGCAAGAACGGCGCGCCTCAAAAATAGCTAAGGCAAGTCCAGTTGCCCCGGAAGAACCGAGACAATTCCCAATCGCCCCGTAACCGCCAAGTGTAGCGGGGCGTCACTTACTGCGAATGAAAGCCGGTATCCTGTGCTGGATTCTCATCGGAGCAGGTTGGTTGGATGCCCAAGTGGTCCTAAGCCGCCGAGCCTATGCCGAACACGGCCGGACGTTTCCGCAGATCTGGATGGCGGATGCAGGAACCCTGAATTTCCGGCAACTCACGCACTCCAAGCGCGACCACTCGGAGCCGGTTTGCTCGCGCGACGGCAAGCTGATCTTCTTCATCTCGGACCGCGATGCCGAGCGCTCCCGCAACTCGTACGGCGATCACCCAGACGAACGCGAAGTGTGGGCTTATGACCGGCAGACCGGCCTGGAGCGTTTCATATGGCGTACTTCGCGCGACGAAGGGCTGGACCTTATAGGAACGATTGCGAATGGCGAAGTGCTCGTATCCGAGGGCACCGAACTGCGCAGTCTCGCGCAAAATCCGTGGGTCATCGATAACGTAGATGAAGCCGCTGTATCTCCTGATGGCCGCAGGCTGGCGCTCGTAATTGCAGGCTCGTACGACAAGGACGGGCAAAGCGAGAACGCCAGGCTGTTCGTTGCTGACGCCGCAACCGGCCGGTCGCGAGCTGAGTTGGGAAAATACGATGGGCCTAAGTGGTCCCCGGACGGCACACGGATCGCTGCTTTTTTCGAGGGCGGTCTCGCCATCCTCGGCGCCACGACGCACCAGGAGATTGAGCGCGTCGTGTTACCAAAGCGCGATGCACCGTCTGATGACATCGTTTGGTCGCCCGACGGCAAGAGCCTGCTGGCCGGTCTCTATGGTGAGAATGGTGGTTCCGGAGATCCGCAAAACGATTACTTCCTTCTGAATCCCGCCACCCGCACCTGGACGCCCGAAATGACGGCCCGGCGGTTGCTGTGGCTTCAGGGCGAGACGGTCCTTTATTTACGTCCTTACCGGATCACTCCGCTGGCGCCGGCAAGCGCGCACAGCGTATGGACCTCGCCGCTCGGAGTTTACGATCGGGCTTCGCGCAAAGACACGATGCTGACTTCGGGTCTCGTGTTGAATGACTACTTATCAACCTGCGGCCATTGAACGGTCGCTGCCTACCGGAGAAACATACTTGCAAATTGTCGGCAGTCCGGAAGAACTCACGGTTGCCTCGCAACCGCTCAACTGATTATCGGTAAGCCAGTTTCGTTTATGGCTTGCCAAACATCGCCGGGGCGATGGGGACATTCGTCTTGACTTCAGTCAACTGAAAGGCGTCCCTTCCGTCCAGCCACGAGAACGTGTACTTGAAAGGGAACTTGACTCCGCCAACATCGCGATAATCGGAGTAATCGGATTGCACCGGGACGCGTCCCACCGGCGACTTGCCGTAGCGCACCATCCGCACCAGCAATCCCGACTGCTTGTCGAAATATAACGTGGCCAGAACGCCCCGCGGACCGGTTCCCTGGACCACGTCTACCTCGCTGCCGTTGACGCTGTCCGGATTGCCCGCGCGCAAATTAGTCAGGACTTGCTTGATCTGCCCAGGAAAGGCCAGTTGCGCTTCCAACCTCAACCCATCCAACTCGCCGCCAGCCAATTCGTATTCGCCCAGCAGCCCGCGCGGCGACTTGATCCAACCCGCAGTGCCGTTGTAGGCCCTGGTGCTGTCACCTCGTTCCGGGTGGTCCTTGAATACGATTTGCACCATTCGCTGATCCGGAGCCTGGCCACAGATCAAAAATTGGCCGCCGCCGCCCAGGCCCTCGTACCCGGCGCTGGTTCCGGTTGCGATAAAGCTCTTGATGGCCGTGAGCCGCTGAGCCCCGCCGAGCGCCTGAATATATTTATCCAGAATCTGGTCGGCCGTCGGGCCGCCTTCCCCTGGCGCAACAATATCGTCCTTCTCCTCATTGGGAGGGCCATACAGCGCGTCCAGAGCGATGGTAGTCGCGGGGCGCAAGCGGCCGTGATGGCAGGTATAGCAAGTTACAAATTGTGCTCCCCCAAAATTGGTGCGATTGATGGTAGCCACCATCTCGACCATCCGGCGCGCGGTCTTCTTTCTGGGGGTATCGAATACCCAATCCACCTTGTCGGAGCCAGCGGCGGGATGACAGTCAGCGCAGTCGAGTCCCAGGTCTGCTGAGATGACGCCCATACTCGCAAGGAAATCGTCGACGGATAGCTCCTTGAGTGTGCTGGTGGTGACGTTCTTGAAGGCTTCGTTTGCCTTTTGCGCCTTCGCCGTCGCGGCTTGGGTGGCCTGCGCCGCGGCCCGATCGACCAGCCCAACGCCGAGCAGACCGACCACGGACAAAGTAACCGCCGCGAGGATCGCGGGCCTCGACAAACACGTCATAAGATTTAGCCTCCCCAAAAAGTGCGCGAACGTCTATCGCACAACTTAACACAGACGCGCCACTTTCGCTTGGCTAAACGCCAGGAGGCACCCTTATGCATCGAGGACCACTTGCGCCCCGATCCGCTACTGTCCGGCTTTGGGGTCGCCGGTCTCGGTAGCCGACCCGGCAAAAACCTCTTTACCGTTGGACAACTTGATCGTCCTGGCGTTGGCCAGTTTAGACCCGTCCTTCGCCATGGAACCAGACACGGTAATGACGTCGCCTTCTTGCAAGGAGTGGCGAGTCCATCCGCGGCGCATCAGCCCGTTCGGACTGCCCAACTCGAATTCCCAGTTGGTTACTTTCCCGCTGTCATCTTTAACGTCCATATAGAACCGCGCGTGGGGATTCATCCACTCGACCTTGGTCACCTGGCCGGTGAGCGAAACGGATTTGCTGCTATCGTACTCCGCAGCAAAAGAATGATGGGCCCAAGCGGGCATAGCCGCAAAACCCAGGACGATCGCCATACCGCATAACACGCCAGCTTTCATTGAATCCTCCCCTCATGGTCATTTAGTTAGTAACAAGCCAAGCTAACTTAAGGTCGACGGGCCTGAACCATAACATACGCTACACCGTCCTCCGCATGAATTCAATCCAGCAGGGCGCCCGGCGTCGAGCTGCCCCGGTGCGCTGACCACATGTGGTTTGCCGTCGACTTGGCTATCTGTTAGACTCTCGGACCATGAAGACGGCAATTTCTTCGCTGATTCGCTTGGCGGCGCTGCTGATTGTGGCCGTCTCATGCCGGGTTCCGCTGCTTGCGCAATGGCAGAAGTTTCCAACGCCGGGGATCCCACGGACAAAGGACGGCAACGTCGATCTGGGCGCACCACCGCCGAAAGACACGGCCGGCAATCCCGACCTGAGCGGGATGTGGATGAAGCAGCCGTCACCATGGCAACCCGCATCGAATGAGGCAGGCCTGCCGAACAGCATTGCATATTACATGCCGCCAGGATCGGAAATTGCCATGAAGCCGGCGGCCGCGGCGATCTATAAACAGAGATACGAGCTTAAGCAAGGCGCCGGACGGCCTTCGGAGCACTGCCTGCCGCACAGCATTCCCGACCAGATGTTCATCCCTGTGCCCTTGCAATTCGTCCAGACGAAGGGTCTGACGGTGATGCTGTGGGAAGAGTTCACTCATTACCGGATGATTTATACCGACGGCCGCCGTCATCCACAGGACCCGACTCCGGCCTGGTACGGCTACTCGACTGGGAAATGGGATGGGGACACATTTGTCGTCGACACCAGGGGCTTCAACGATAAATCATGGCTGGATGACGGGGGCCATCCGCACACCGAGGCTCTGCACACCATCGAAAAGTTCCGGCGGCCGGATTTCGGACACCTGAAGGCGGAGGTCACGATTGAGGATCCCGGCGCGTACGAAAAGCCCATGACGCTTTTCGTGAACTTCCAGTACATGCCAGACACAGCCCTTATCGAAGACATTTGTGAGAACGAAAAAGATACCCAACACGAGGTTGGCAAGTAGTCCCGCTTGCTGGCCGCGGCGCGTACGACGCCGCTTCAGCGAGTCTTCAGTTCGTAATGCGTGCGGTTTGTATCTTTGCGGTTCCCGAATTTCCCCAGGCCATCCATGTCTCCCCGCCGGAATGCAGAAGCCGCGGATACCCGATGCTCAATCGCAAGCCTTGGGCAACTTGCGTTACGGCACCTCCAACGCCTGCGCTGGTGAAGTAACGGACCAGAAGCCGGACTCCTTCATCGCCTTCGCCTTCCTCCAGCCAGGAAACGAACACGCCGCCCTGCTCGTCCAGCGCTGCCGAGACGTGTCCAAAGGAATTGCCGGTGCTGACGCGAATTGGCTTGCTAAACGTTGCACCGCCGTCACTGGACAAGATCAACTGAGTACGTGGAGTGTCCTGGGACTCCGTGTACCAGGCGATTGCGACCTTATTGTCTCTTGCCGTCGCGGACGCGCCATTCACCGGGCAGGCGTTGATCTCCCACTTGTCGGGATTTAGGATCTTGGATGGCAACCAGCGGCCATTCTCGAAACGAACCGTAGCGATATCGCGAATATCTTGCGGAGTATGGTCCCGGTAGGCAACCAGCAATCCCCGCGAAGTCTTCACAACGCTGGTGGGACAACAGGTACAAACGTCGGCATCCAAACTCTCCTCCTTCACGACTTTGCCGTCGCTACTGACGACGGTCCGCTTCAAGGCGGATGGCGCATCCTCACCCTTTAGCGCCTCCAGCCAAATCAGCGAGGCTTCCCGCTCGCCGCTAGCAACCATGGAAGCGAGGGCATGCTGAACTGGACTGCGATCTTGATGCGCCATCACCGGCGGCGTCCATTTCACGCCGTCTTTCGACGCCGAGACATACAAATATTCGGCCTCGCTTGCAGCCGGCGGTATCTCGACCCATTCCGCCAACAATGATCCGTCGGAAAAGGAGATCACCGACGGAGACTCCGCAGGCTGCCGGAAAAAGCGCCGATTCGCGGCGATCGTGCGTGCCTCGGACCACTGCGTCCCGCGGTGAATCGCGTAGCGCAGCGTGTGGGAGCTATCCTTCGAGGTTTCCACCCAGCTCAATAGCGGGCTGCCGTCCTGTGCCGTGCCCCAATGTGCTTGCAGGCTGGTTGCGCCGGAGGGATTCGGAGTCGGCTCCACTTTGAGGATCTGCCCAAATCCTGGAGCCACTGCTACCAAGAGATATATCGTGAAGAAAGATTCTAATCGTTTCATTCGATGTTTCGTCTGCCCGGCTGCCGGCGTTTGCTGCGCCACCCCACATTATCTCTCTATATAGGCGCTATCGCGCCTTGTTCGTGGCGGCTGGGTAGCGAAAGTCCGTGAAGTGCACGCCGTGTCCACCGATCGTCCACAAACCACGCGGGTAGTGTTTGATAATACGAAGTAGGTCTTTTGACTCCGGTTTCGATTGCTTAGGTCTATAGACCCCGCCTGGACGAAGCCCCGTCTGCCCCGTTTTACCGGCTGCTAACAAAAATCTGCGAGGAGATAACTATCGATGCGGTGGTTGCGCGCTTTGATATTCGGTCTTGTAATTGCGGCGGGAGCGACCGGGGCCGCGGCGAAGTCGCCACTGATGCCGGAATCCAGTTTGCCCATGAAGAAGACCGTGCCAGTCTTTGGGCAGAGGATCGCCTACTACGATACCGGCGCCGGGCCAGTCGTGGTTCTGGTGCACGGCTTTGCGAGTGAGGCGCGATTCGATTGGGGCAACGTCATTCTGCCGCTCGCCAAGCATCACCGCGTGATTGCTCTGGACCAAATTGGATTCGGCGCTTCGGAGAAGCCGCTGATTGATTACTCGATCCAGACGTATGTCGATTTTCTGGGCGAGTTTTTGCGCGTGCTGAACGTTAAGGAGTTTACGCTGGCCGGAGAATCGTTGGGCGGCTGGATTTCCGCGCTGTACACGATCGAAGCGCTGGCTCCCGAAAATCAAGGTTCGTTCGCGTTGCCGAAGCCGGGAAAGCTGGTGTTGGAGGACGCGGCTGGCATGGCTGCGCTGGGTCCTGCTCCACTGCCGGCTCATGTGGCGGGGACGATCGCGGAAGCCAAGGGCGTGGCCATCGTTTTCCATGACAAGTCGCGGGTGACGGACGAGTTTGTGCGCGATTCTTTTGCGATGAAGATGAAGGCGAATGACGGGTCTACGCAGCGGTTATTGTTTGGCAATCCGAAGCTGGCTAGTGAAGTGGTGGGCGGCCGGCTTTCTGCCATCACGATCCCGACGCTGGTGGTCTGGGGCGGCTCGGATGAGATAGTTCCGTTGGAACAAGGGCGGCGCTATGCGGCGGGAATCGCGGGAGCCAAACTCGCGATCGTACCGGAATGCGGACATGCGCCCTCGCTCGAAAAGCCGGAAGAGTTTCTCGCGGCTGTCCTTCCTTTTATTGATTGACACACGATCGTTGCGGTCTGTCACTATGTTGGGATGGTCATGCGTCTCTATGCAGTAGCTTTGCTATTGGGCGGCTCACTGGGGGCTCAAACGGTTGCGCCTTTTGAAGTGGAAGAGGCGACTATCGCGCAAGTCCACGACGCGATGCGCGCGGGGCGGCTGACGTGCCGGGGGCTGGTGGACGCGTACATCCGCCGTATCCGTACTTACGACAAGAACGGTCCGGCGATCAACGCCATCGTGGCCATCAACCCTGACGCAACCAAAGACGCTGACGAGCTGGACCGGCGCTTCGCACAGTCCGGTCTCACCGGGCCGCTGCACTGCGTGCCGATGATCGTCAAAGACAACTTCGAAACCAAGGGACTGCAGACGTCCGATGGCGCGCTCGCGTTTGCCGGCTATCTGCCGAAAGAAGACGCGACTCAGGTGGCGCGCGTCAAAGCGGCGGGTGCGATTGTGCTGGCGAAATCGAACATGGCGGAATGGGCGTTCAGTCCGGTGGAGACGGTCAGTTCGATTCTGCCCGGTTACACGAAGAATCCCTATGCGCTGGATCGGGTGACGGCGGGTTCGAGCGGCGGCACGGCGGCATCGGTCGCGGCCAGCTTCGGGCTCGTCGGGTTTGGCAGCGATACCGGCAGATTCGATCCGGGGGCCGTCGTCGCATCAGTCTCTGGCAGGCATTCGCTCGACCATGGGGCTGACCAGCCGGGCGGGCGTCTTTCCGCTGAACCTGCGCGCCGATATCGCGGGACCGATGGCGCGCACGCTGGAAGACGCGGTGAAAATATTTCAAGTGATCGTGGGGGAAGACCCGCGAGACCCGGTTACGGCCGCGGCGAAGGGCCACGCCATTCCGGATTACAGCAAGTCGCTCGATCGCAATGGACTAAAAGGGGCGGTCATCGGCGTGTTACATGAGGCGTATGAGCGGGACTCCACCGATCCCGAGATTGTTCAAATCTTCACGGCCGCGCTGGAGGATCTGCGGCGGGCGGGCGCAACCGTGATCGATCCGGCGAAGGTGGAGGGACTGAAAATCAAACTGCAGACCAACCCGGTTCCATGCATGGGATTCAAGTACGACCTGAACCGTTTTCTGGCGGACCGGCAAGGACAGGTTCCGGTGGCGGATCTGGCGGGGATTCTGAAGTCAGGGAAATTTCATCCTTCGACGCAGAAGCGGTTGGAGGATGCGGAGAAGGGACCGGAGAACGGTCCGGATTCGGAAGCATGCAAGGCCGACAGACGCCTATCGCGAACAATTCCGCGAGACGGTGGTGAAGACGATGGACCGGCTGAAGCTGGATGCGTTCGTGTATCCGACGTGGAGCAATCCGCCGCGCCTGATTGGCGATCTGAATACGCCGGCTGGCGATAATAGCCAGGTATTTTCGCCGACAACCGGATTTCCGGCGATCAATGTGCCGATGGGTTACTCGCGCGGTGGCACGCTCCCGGTGGGCATCACGTTCTACGGCCGGGCGTGGTCGGAAGCGGAGTTGATCAAGCTGGCGTATGCCTATGAGCAGGCGACGATGCACCGGCGGCCGCCGGTTTCGACTCCTCCGCTGCGTTAGCGCTCATTGGCCCGCGAGTTCCTCAGGAGGCTGGAAGACGTGGGAGTTCGCGTATCCCACGATGGCCAGCCGGGTTGCCATCGAAGTGCCCGCGAATCGCACGCGATGCCAGGTCTTCGCGGGGGCGTAGACGATGTCGCCCTGATCGGCAACGAAGGTTGGCACCGATCCAATCTTGAACTCCATTTGTCCTTCGAGGATGAACCAGAACTCGGGCCCGGTTTCGTGAAGGTGGCCTTTGTCCGCATCTTGCGCGGGCTCCTGTTTCTTCGGGTCGCCGCGGATGATGTTGGCGATGCCGTGAGAGTCGCCGATGAACTGGTCTTGATTCTGTTTAGTTTTCGGATTTCCGGCGATGGTCTGGTTGTAATCGATGAAGGGCACGTTCGCTTTGTCATACGAACCCTTCACGGTGGCAACTCGCGCGCGCACATATTTCACGCCTGGAACCGGAGTAGGCGTCTCGTCGATGGGATACATGGTGTTGGAATTGGCGACGGTGACTTCGAGTCGCAGGGACGGGGTGTCGCCGACGGTCTCCATGCTGTAGGTGAGGCGGTGCGGCACCTGCACCATGAAGCCCTTCGACGCGACGAACGGGTCTTGACCCTCGATGGTGAAGCGAATCTGGCCATCCTGCACGATCCACCAGGCACGATTGTCGGGATGGAATCGCCGCGGGGTCTTCGTCCCGGGGGACATGGAGATGTAATCGGCGTGGAACAGATTGTCACTGACGACGGTTTCGGTCCAATTCTGCTCGCCTGCGTGCTTTGCGCGAAGTTCGGGGAGGCGGACGAGAGGCTTGTTGGGAGCGATCCATTCATTGGGCTCGACGGGGAGAGGCGCCCACACCAGCATGCGGTTCTGGCCGTGGAGGGCGGGAATTAATGTTGAGCCGGCGATGATAAACACGGCTGTTATCAGGAATCTCATTTCGTCTCCTTTGGAGGCGGAAACTTCAGCAGCACATAAGTGATGTGCTTACCGGCGGCCACGTGGAAGCTGTGCGGAATGCCCGCCGGGATGTGCAGGATGTCGCCGGCTTTAATCGGATACAGTTGGCCTCCCGTGAGAGAGGTCCCCATATACTCGCCAGTCTCGGCGTTGCCCTTTTTGCCCGTCATCGTGCCGCCGAGCATGAGCTCGCCTTCGCCGCTGTGAACCATTACGACATCGACGATTTTGTCATGCAGTTCAGGGAAACCATCCGCGTCGCGGTAGAGCAGGCGGAAGCGATGATCGCCGTAATCGGCTAGCGTTTCGCGGGACGAGTGATCCGGTCCGACGGTTTTCTTCAGCACGTCCTCGCGTTGTTGAATCGCGGCGGAACTCCACATCGCAAAGCGCGATTGCTCGGCGGCGAAGGACGCTCCGAGCAGGAGCAGCAATAGAAGCAGTTTCGTCATTGCTGGATTCTATCGCGGATTTGGCGGCGAGTGTGGGTCGCGCTACAACTGGTCTTGATACTGCTCCAGCGCAATCTTTACGAGTTGCGTGCGGGATTTTACATTGACCTTGTCGAACAAGAGGCGGAGCGAGGCTTTCACGGCTCCTTCCGAAATCTGAAGCTGCGTTCCGATCTCGCGGTTGGTGAGTCCGGCGAGAACATGACGAAGCAGGGCGCGATCGCGTTCGGTGAGCCTGGGAATCACAGAGGGCCGCGAACGGTCGACCGAGCGAACCAGGGATGGAAGATATTTTTCCTCCAGATAAGTCTCACCGGCCGCCACTTTGCGGATGGCTTCGCACAATGCTTTGCCGGAATGACGCTTGTGAACGATGCCGCTGACACCGGCTTGCAGCAGACGCACGGCCTCGGTTCCGCTGATCCCGGCCGTGACCACTAAAATGCGGCCTTCAAAATTTTGCTTTCTGGCGGCATCGACGAATGCCAGGGCACGTTCTTCGCCGAGATCGACGTCCAGCAATACCATGTCGACGGGGCCCTGTAGCAGGAGCAAAGCTTCGGCGGACGAGGCGCACTGGCCGACGACTTTCAGGTCAGGTTCTTTGTCCAGCGTTCGCGCGATCCCTTCGCGCACCATCTCGTGATCTTCGACCAGAATCAGATGCAGCGGCTTTTTAGGACTCAGGACGGCCATGATAACTGGGCTGCTCCAACTCGACTACGAAGCAGGATCCACTGGGATGCCGCTCGAAAGTCAGTTCGCCATTATAGCTTCGCACGATGAGGCGGGAGACATAGAGTCCCAGGCCGCTGCCGGCGGCGGCGCTTTGAAACGGCTGAAATAAGTGCTCGGGGTGGGGGATGCCGGGGCCGGTGTCGTGGAATCGGATCAAGACTTTTTGCTCTTGCGAGGAGACGCTGATATTCAGCTCGCGCACGGCTTCTTCCTGCACCGCGCGGTGGCTATTCTGCGCCAGATTCAAGAATGCCTGCAAGAGGCCGTGAGGTTCGGCGCAGACCACCGGCATGTGGTCGGGCAGATTCCAATGAACGGTGCCTTCGATTTCGCGCCATGCGGGTTCCACCACGATGCGCAAGTTATCTAGGACTTCGCGCAGAGGCACTTCTTCCATCAGATCGAGGGTCTCGGAATTGAGTTCGTGGGACGCGATCACTTCCAGGCCGGCAACTAGATTGTCGAGGCCGCGAAACGCTTTGTCGTCGGCCAGGCTGTGGCGTTCCGCGAGGTCCTCGCAGAGCATGCCCATGGCCTCGCAAGCATTGCGGACTTCGTGTGCCAGGGCCGCGACCACCAGCTCGTTTCCGGTCAAGAGTTGATCGAGGCCGCGTTCTTCACGGTCGCGCATTTCGTCGGAGGAATCGACCACGATTGCCGCCAGTCTTTTCCCTTCGAGCGTCGAGTAGGCCGAGAACCAGATATGAGCGAGGAAGATTTCGCCGTTGTCGCGGTAGCCCTGGCATTGCGTAGCGGTGCACAATCCGACTGTCTCTTTATGTTTCAAGAGAGTGTCGCGCAGGAACGGAAGATATCCGTTAATCGACCGGCCTTCCAGCGAATGATCCTGCGAGAGCAGGAATAACCGGTTGGCCGCCGCGTTCGCAGCCAGGACCGAACCCGCGCCGTCAACCGTAAATATGGCGGCGGGGCTGCTCTCCGCCAGCACTCTCAAATATTCTTCGGCTTCACTGCGGCGGGCTTTTTCCGTCCGCATTTCGGTGAGATGCCGCGCCGTTTGCTGGTGATTGCGCACCAGCGCGGTGACGAACAAGCCAGTCGCAAGATAAGCCAGCGCTGCGAAGACAAAGCGGAGCGCTAAATCTGCCGGCGTGCCGGGAACATCGAACCAGGAGCGCAGATAAGAGCACAACGACGGCGAACACCGCCGTTTCCCACGGTTTCAAAACCACGGCGCCCAGCATCATGGGGAGGATATAGATGGCGGCCAGCGAAATATTGTGGCCGGTTACCCAGTCCGCTACGGTGGTGCCGATCACCAGCGCGGCGGTCCACAGCAAGATTGTCGATTTTCTGGTCTTGAGCAGTCGCGGTATCACTGACTCAACGATAAAGCGGCATCGCTCGTCCCGCAAGCACGATTGTGCGGTTTTGTTGCGAGGCTATCTATGGGCAGGGAAGCAGCCTTACTTTCCGCCTCATCCAAAGAATTGATTGGCGAGCCGCGAAGCGAGAACCGTTAGACTACTCTCGCGGCGTATTCAATGTCCAACTTCTACCGCAAAAAAGGCATCGCGCTCGGCCTTCAACAGTTGCAGATCTTTCAAATGGTCGCGAGCACCGGCAGCTTTACGCGTACCGGCGTGGCGCTGGGATATTCGCAGTCGAACGTCACGCACCAGATCAAGACGCTGGAGACCAGACTGGGCCTGGAACTCTTCGATCGACAGCGCTTTTCTCGAGGCGCGGTGCTGACCGAGGCCGGCCGCCGGGTGCTGGAATACGCGGAACGCATTTTGGATCTCACCCACGAGCTGCTATCCAAAGAAGGTCTGGAGAGCAGTTCTTAACTCTTTTCGGCAAAGCGAATGCGCGCAGATCCGCGCAAGATTTCCGGAACACCTCATCACCACCAGCCAAGAGTTTTTTGTCGGCGGCCAAAGCCGCGCGGCCATGTCATCCATCCGACCCTATCTAAAGTTTGTAAGCCACCCTTGCTTTGCGTCTTATCAAAAGAATGAATTGGACCATCCCGGCAATGTCCCATAGACTTAGCTTTCCCGTACCGCGTTGTGCGAGGCTCCCGCGGCAAGCGCCGCGTGCATTTCCGAAATTTCAAACAACGGAGGTAGTTTAAGTGGGAACTAATCTCAAACAACGCATAGCGGTGACGCTGTTACTTTTCGGCGTCGCCATGATTTTGATCGGGTTTTTCTCGGCAGGAATCGGGGTGGGCTTGCCGGGCGTCGCGATGGTGGCTGGATCGATCGCGATGTTGCTGTCCAAGCGCGCCGACGGCACTACGCTTCTGCGGCGTTCGTCGGCCGCCGTAAATTCCGGCGACGACAAATTGAATTATTCAGAGAAGCTTTCCCGCTTGCGCATCCGCTTGCGAGATCCGCAGTGGCGGCGCTACGGGACGCTCCTGCTGGCAGGTAACACTCTTGGAGTGGCGTTGCTATTCGGGCTGATCACGGTGGGCACGCCGCTGATCCGCTCGGCGTGGGATTGGGGAAGCACCATCGCTCACGCACAAGAGCCGGCTCCGGCCGCAGCGCCAGCCGCCGCAGCACCGGCGCCCGATCCGTACAAGGCCGTCAAAGGCGGCGACATCGTCAATCCGGTGAACACGGCCTGGGTGCTGCTGGGCGCGTTTCTCGTATTCGGCATGCAGGCAGGCTTCACGATGCTGGAGGCCGGCTTCTGTCGAAATCGGGAAACGGTCAACGTGCTGGTCGAGTGCATGTTCGACACCTGCGTTTGCGGGCTGATCCATTGGGGATGGGGCTTCGCTTTCATGTTCGGCGGCGGCAATGCGTTTATCGGCTGGCACATGCCGGGCGATCCAAGCAAAAGCTTGATCTTCATGAAGGACGTCGGCGTACTATCGACCTACGCTGCTACCGGCATGCCGATCTTCGCGCACTATCTCTTCCAGTTCGCCTTCGCCGATTGCGCGTCAACCATCTGCTCGGGCGCGATGGTCGGCCGCACACTGTTCCTGGGCGACGTGCTCTATTCCATCGGCGTATCGGGCTTCATCTATCCGATCTTCGGCCACTGGTGCTGGGGTCCGGACGGCTTCCTCGCCACCATGGGTTCGCCGGGCGGTTTCCTGTCGGGTCTGGGAATGAACTTCCATGACTTCGCCGGTTCCACTGTGGTGCACTCCATCGGAGGATGGGTGGCGATTGCCGGCGCGATCATGCTTGGGCCCAGGCTGGGCCGCAAGTTCAAGCGTGACGGCGGCGGCCCGATGGTTCCGCACGATCTCACCATCGCCGTCATCGGCGGACTGATTCTTTGGTTCGGCTGGTACGGCTTCAATCCCTGCTCGACGCTCTCGATCATGGATAACGCCGGCGTCGGCCGCGTGGCGATGAACACCACGCTCGCTGCTTGCACCGGCGGCATCGCCGCGATCTTCATCATGTACTTCCAGACGAAGAAGTGGGACACGACGGCCATCATCAACGGCTTCCTCGCGGGGCTGGTCGCGATCACTTGTCCCTGCTACTGGGTCAGCGGCGTGGGCGCTTGCGTCATCGGCGCGGTGGCTGGAGTCTTGGTCATCGTCGCAATGGAACTGCTCGAGCATCTGCCGCATCGACGATCCGGTGGGCGCGTGGCCGGTTCACGGCGCGTGCGGGATTTGGGGCACGCTGTCGCTGGGCTTGTTCGCCAGCGGCGAATACTCGGCTGCCGGATCGAGCCCGTTCGGGGTTCCGTCGATTGTCGCCAAGTCGGGCGATGCTCTCACCGGCTTGTTCTACGGCGGCGGGATGAAGGTGCTGGAGGCGCAATTCATCGGCAGCTTTATCGTCTGCGCGGCTACCTTCGCCAGCGCCATGGCGATGTTCGCCGCATTGAATGTGTTCGGCCTGCTCCGCGTTTCCAGAGAGGGCGAACTTGTCGGCCTGGACATCGACCAGCACGGAATCTCGGCGTACCCGGAATATGTTCTGTCGGGTACAGCCGGAATGTCGGGGATGGCGGCGGAAGCGGCCATGGCTCGCCAGTCCGGGGATTAATCGCGATCAAAGATCTTCCCGGACTCCAGGTTCTACAAACCGGCGGAGTCCGGGAAGGCCAATCCAAAGGAGAAAACTATGAAAAAAATTGAAGCGATTATTCAGCCGCACAAACTTGAAGAGGTCAAAGAGGCACTCAAAGTCGCCGGTGTGAGCGGCATGACGGTTTCTGAAGTACGCGGACACGGCAGGCAAAAGGGCCACAAGGAGGTTTACCGCGGATCGGAATACAAGGTGGACCTCATTCCCAAGGTCAAACTGGAGCTGGTGGTGGCGTCTTCTCGTGCGGAGGAACTGATTCAGGTGATCGTAGCGGCGGCGCGCAGCGGGAGCATCGGCGACGGTAAGATTTTCGTGATGGATGTGACGGAAGCGATCCGCATTCGCAACGACGAACGAGGCGATATCGCACTGTAAGCGCGCCGATCCAGCTTACTTGCTGCAACCTTTTTTGGTTTCTTCAAAGCCGTCGAACAAGCGTCCGGCGTTAGCGCCCGCCAGAGTTTCCATGCGGTGGGGCTGGCCCTTCTCAACGGTATAGTGGGCGACGGTCCCAATCGAGCGCAGGAATTCCGCCTCCTTCTTCATCTCCGGGTGCCACATGTATTCGTCATTCTCGCCGACGTACATGAAGACGCACATTTTCGAAATCGCCTGGAGCTTCGCGATGCTCGGCTCCCACATGTATCCCGGGAAGGCGGTGACGGACAAGAAATACTGAGGGTTCGCGGCCGCGACGTGGAATGCAGCGATCCCGCCGTTGGAGGGTCCGGCGATATGGAACTTGTTGTCTTGGATCTTGTAGTCCGCGAGAATCAGTTTCAGAAATTCGGGGAAGATGCGAGCGCCGTCTTCGAAGAACAACTCATCGTCCGGCGCAGCAGGAGCGATCACGATGTAGCCGCGCTTTTCAGCCTCCACGCGGAGGTTGCGGTTGAGAACGCTGTCCACCGAAGTCATGGTTTGCGGGCCGCCGCCGAACGCGAGAATCGCTGGATAAGCTTTGGCCGGATCGTATCCATTGGGCAGAACAACTTTATATTGGACTGTCGTTCTACCCACTTTCTTGGTCTTTTCCAGCACCTCTGCCTGGGTGATCTGGGTCGCGAAGAGCGCGACTAAGAATAGCGGTATCCATTTCGATCCTGGTTGCTTCATTTGTAAAGCTCCTTATTTGGGCGTAGCGCTGGCCAGGCCGGCGATGGCCGCTCCGTTGACCCGTGCCACGTTGGCTGTAAATGTTGGCGAAACTCGATCTGGCGTGTCACTCGCGGTGTGCTGCGAGGTCAGATTTTCCGAGGCTGAGGTCAGCCGCACGGCTGTGAATCCGTTCTGCTGGAATGGTATCTGATCTCCGCCGCGGGTGTAACGGTCGCTGCGCGAAATCAGTTCAATCTGCAATGACGGAACATAGCGCTGCGCGGCATCCTTTATATAGCGTGCCAGGCGGCGCGACGGTGAGTCAGCGGGCTCCGGGGAATAAATACGCAGACGGTTGCCGGTTTCGCCGGAGCCGCCAGTGTCATCGTCGGCGCCGCCGATGTCGTTCAGTGCGATGCCGGTGCCGGTGGACGGTTCGCCGATGACATCGGAGCCCACGATGTCGTTGTTGAACACCGCCTCGATCTGCTCATGGTTGGCTTTGGCTCGCGAAGCATAGCGAGTGCTGCCGACAAAGCCGAGTTCTTCGCCGGCGAAGGCGATGAAATACGATGGTCTTCCGGAAATGATACTGGCTCATCACCCGGGCGAGTTCGACGACGACCGCCGTGCCGCTAGCATCGTCATCCGCGCCGGGCGCGGGCGCTTCAGCGGCTTTGTCGCCGGTCACGCGGAGGTTGATGGAATCGTAGTGGGCACCGACGATGATGCGTTTTTCTGGTTCGATGGTGCCAGGCAGTACCGCGACGACGCTAACGATCTCCGTCGCGCCTTTCTTCTCGATATCGTAGGAAACTTCAAGCCGCGGACTGTATCCATGAAATTGGGCGAAGATCCAGCGGCGCGCGGCTCCGATGCCGCGGGTCTTTTGGTTCGGGTCAGAGTAATTCCCGCGGGTTTCAAATCCGGCGAGCGTCTTCACGCTAGCGCCAATGCGATCGGAGCGAGATTTCCGCGACCATCTTCTTAATAGCTGGGTCGGGCGGTGCGGTTTGTGCCGGCAGAGCGGTCGCGGCCAACAGCAATGTGATGAACAGCCTCAGCACCCGTCTTATTTCACCCTACAGGCAAAATTCGCCGCGTCATCCGTGCTGCCGCTACCTTTATATACTGCGACCTTCGGATACGGACAGAGCGGACGCGTGCGCTCCACTTTGCCGCCATCGTAGCGCGACGCGATGATGGAATCCGGAGCTTTGCCTTGCTCGACCCACTGTTCCAATGCGGTGATTGGGTCGAAACGGTCCGTGCCATCGCCGCCTCGGCAGTGCGCCATGCCGGGAACCATGAACAGGCGGTAGGAGTCATTCACTTTGCTCGCGCCTCCCAGCGTGTCGGCGACGCGCTTATAGTAATTCACGCTGTTCTGCGGCGGGATCAGGTTGTCGTTCCATCCCTGGTATTGCAGAAGCTTTCCGCCGTGGCTGAAGAACGGCTTGAGATTCGCATCGGTGGCGTTTCGCGCCTGCGTTTCGCGGTCGAACAGCGCGACGTCGCTATCGAAATTGAAAGTCTTGTAGTCCCAGTTAGGATTTTTGAAGACACCGTTTTTTAAGCCCGTCAAGATGAGCTCCGGCGGCTTGGCGCTGGCGGCGAATCCCCAGCCTTTTTCACTGCCGGGTTCAAATCCCGGAAAAAGAGCTTCCTTCGTGCGCGGATTCGTGGCCGGACTGTAAACTTTGCGCGCACTTTCTACTTGCGCGGCCGTCAGGCAATCGGGACCATCCGCGCCCTTACACAAGAGAACGCCGGGATCGAACTTGCAGCGCGTAGGATCTTCCAACACGCCATCCTTCACGCCGTCGTTGGCATCGCAGGCGTTGAGGGCTGCCTTCTGAATCACTGGAAACTTGGCGGGCGGAATGAAGCTGGCCTCGTCTTTGTGAACGGCTTGCGCAATCCATACCGCTTGCAAGGCGCTGCGCGGATTGTTAGCGGGTGCTCCGGCGATCACGCCGTCGAAATCGGCCGGGTAGCGTTGCAAGTCTTCCAAACCCTGGCGGCCGCCGGTGGAGCAGCCGTTCCAATAGGAAAACTCCGCCGTTCGCGAATAATATTCCGCGACGATGGCTTTCGACTTCACTACCATTTCATGAACCGCGCGGTATCCGAAGTCGATGATCTTTTCCGGATGCCCTAACGCGTAGCTGCCGTCGTCGCCTTTGCCTTCGTGCCCGGTATCGGTGGAGGCCACCGCGTATCCGAGCGTGAGCGGCAATCCCATCTTGTGATAATAGATCTCGCCCGCTTGACCGCCATTGCCGATCGCCATGAACTTACCGTTCCATGCGCCCGGGGGCGGAAGCCACACTTCGATGATGCCGACGATGAAGGTGAACGAGAGGTCCTCCATGACCCCCGTGCCGAACACGAAGAGCGCCAGGGCGGCCAGGAAGGCCGTGAAGCTGGTCATGATCGACCGCGAGAAGACGCGGTTGATCGCCAGGTTCATAACATCGCGCAGGCGCATGGACGGGTTGAGCCTCAGCTCCTCGCGGATGCGGTCGAAGACGACGATGGTGTCGTTGATCGAGTAGCCGGCGATCGAGAGGATCGCCGCGACCATCGGGGCCGAGAACGTGTGCCCGGTGAGCACGAAGATGCCGATCGTCATCAGGATGTCGTGGATCGAGGCGACGACCGCGCCGATGGCGAAGCCGAACTCGAAGCGGAAGGCGACGTAGATCAGGATGACCACCATCGACCAGGCGATGGCCTTGAAGGCGTTCCACTCGACTTCGGCGCCGATCGAGGGCCCGATCTGGTTGGTGCCGATCTTCTCGAGGCCGGCCTGCGGATAGGCCGCCTTCAGCTCGTTGAACAGCGGCTCCGACTTGTTGTAGGCGGTCTCAAGCTGGAGGGTCTCCGTGCCGCCGCCCAGGGCGGTGACGTAGGTCGGGGTGACCTCGCCGATGTGGTTGGTCTCCGCGATCGCCCGGATCTTCGCGTCGTCGATCTTCTGTTTGAAGGAGACCGAGATCACGTCGCCGCCGGCGAAGTCCACGCCGTAGATGCGCGGCCCCTTGTAGACGACCACGCCCACGCCGATCAGCACGATCAGCCAGGAGACGATGAAGGAGGGCTTGCCGAACTTGA
>CAWCAP010000032.1:0-54310 GCA_963793395.1 Bryobacterales bacterium
GGGTGCGAACAACCGCGTGTACTACCTGGGCCACTTCGAGGGCGCAGGCTTTCGCGACGTTACCATCTACGACCTGACCCCGGATTTTCGCATCGAACGGCGCGTCGACGCGGAGCGCATCGAGCCGATTTCGGGCGGGCGCTGGCGATTCGTCAACGCGGTGACCCGCACGTTCGGGACGGCGATGACCGAGGTCGTGGAGCCGGAGCACATCGAGCAACTCCCCGAGGATGTGCAGCTGTTCCGGGTCAGGACGGGCCGCCCGGCGCAGCAACGACGCTGGGAGCTGCCGTCTCAGATTCAGGTGCGGGCTTCCGTTCCGCGAGTGGGAGGTTTCGTACTGGGAGCGGCTCGCCTACCAGCTGGCGGGGAATCCCAGGCGCTCGTGGGCTAAGCGCTGGCTCTGGAAGGGGCATCACCAGGCCATAGGGCTTCGGCATCACGCTGGGCCTGTGGATAGTCGAGATCCTCTGCCGGACGCAAGCGCTCGCCGGTCACATTGCCCCGGTCATCGCCGGGTTTGCGCCGACTGTCGTCGTTGCCCTGGCCGCGGCGGCCTGGTTGCGCTGGGCGCGAGCGGTCTGAGGCGTCCCCGAGAGGATGCCCATCAGAGGGCCATGGTCTCCAGGATCTCGACGAGCCAGGGTCCGGTCGTATGTGAGCGTGATGCGGGCGTTGACGTCCGGAGGTCTTTCCAACGTGACGGTGTGCCGCCCGTCGTCCTTCGTCCAGTCGAGGGTCAACCCCGTGTTCTGGGCGTCCGCCTTCACCAGGGCGCGCGCGGCGGCTGCATCAGGAAATCCCTTCGGCGCGGCGAGCCGCACCTTCGAGAACTCGGGTGGGTCTCTCCTCGTCCAGCTCTGCGCCGCGGAAGTTGTATTGCAGGGTCGTGGCCACTCCCTCATTCGACTTGCTCGAGGTCGCCGCGCAGCGGACGGGAGCGCCGAACGTTTTCTTCGCGGCGAAAAGGCTGACGTCTCGGTCGCCTCTCGCAATCCTCATCGCTCTGTGACTGCCCCTCGCAGAGCGCGTGCCTGGGTGAAGTTCGCCGAGTGCCCAGCGGCCACGGCGACGAAGCGCGCGGCCAGACGGCAGGCCAAGGCCCGTCTCATGCGGCCACGACGACCTGCCGGAAGAGACAGATGGGAGGTGGTTCGCCGCGCGTCGCGCCTGCGAGCGCACCGCCGGCGTCCCCGGTTCCGCGTGGAGGTATCGCCCATCGGGTTGCAGGCGCCGGGCCTTGACGTTGTCCGCGAGCGCCAGCCCCAGCACTTCGTCGAGCAGGCGGGTCTTGAGCGCGGTCCTCGACCGGGACATCACCTCGATGCGGCGATGCAGGTTGCGGGGCATCCAGTCGGCGGAGGACGATGAAGACCTCCGCCTGCTCGCCGGCGCCGAAGGCGAAGACGCGGCAGTGCTCGAGGAAGCGGTCGACGATGCTGGTGACCCGGATGCGCTCGGAGACGCCGGGCACGCCGGGGCGCAGGCAGCAGATGCCGCGCACGATGAGATCGATCTCCACGCCCGCCTGGCTCGCGGCGTAGAGCGCGCGGATCACGGCCGGCTCGTCGAGCGCGTTCATCTTGGCGATGATGCGCGCGGGCTCGCCGGCCTTGGCGCGCTGCGGCCTCGCGGTCGATCAGCTGCATCAGCCGCTCCTGCAGACCGAACGGCGCCACCGCCAGCCGCTTCCACTGCGGCGGCTCGGAGTAGCCGGTGAGCAGGTTGAAGAGCGCCGAGACGTCGTCGGCGATCTCCTCGCGCGCGGTGAAGAGCGAGAGGTCGGTGTAGATGCGGGCGGTGGTCGGGTTGTAGTTGCCGGTGCCGAGGTGCACGTAGCGGCGGATGCCGTTGCCCTCGCGGCGCACGACCAGCGCGACCTTGCAGTGGGTCTTCAGCCCGATGCAGGCCGTAGACCACGTGCACGCCGTTCTCCTCGAGCCGGCGCGCCCAGGCGATGTTGTTCGCCTCGTCGAAGCGGGCCTTGATCTCCACGAGCGCCGTGACCTGCTTGCCGTTCTCGGCCGCCCGGGAGAGCGCCCGGACGAACGGGCTGTCGCCGCTGGTGCGGTAGAGCGTCTGCTTGATGGCGAGGACGTTCGGGTCTTCGGCGGCCTCCTCGATGAAGCGGACGACCGGCTCGAACGACTCGTAGGGGTGGTGCAGCAGCAGTCGCCCTTGGCGATCACGCCGACGATGGAGTCGCGTCCTCGCGAAGCGCGTGCGGACACGATCGGAGCGACGGGCTCGACGCGCAGCTCGGGGCGCGGATCGTGCGTCGGCCAGCGCCGATCAGGTCCGAGAGCTGCAGCGGGCCGCCGCACCCGGTAGACGTCCGAGCTCTCCGAGCTTCAGCGCGCGCGGCGAGCTGTCGACCAGCTCGGCCGAGGCGTGCGGCGTCGATGCTCGAGCCGCACGGCCGCGCCGCGATCGCGCCGGCGCAGCTCCTGCTGGATGGTGGAGAGCAGGTCTTCCGACTCTTCCTCGTCGACGTTGAGGTCCCAGTTGCGGGTCACGCGGAAGGCGGCGGTCTCGCTGGCCTTCACCGCGATAGCCCGGGAAGAGATCGCCCGCGTGGCGGCGATCAGATCCTCGAGCAGCACGAAGGCCTGTGCGCCTGCCCGGCGCCGGCGGCAGCTTCACCAGGCGGTTCAGCACGCCGGGCACCTGCACCACGGCGAGCAGCGTCTCGCGCGGTCGCCTTCGTCTTCTTGCGCTCTCGGCGCGGTAGCACGGTGACCGCGATGTTGAGCGACTTGTTGCGCAGGTGCGGAAACGGGTGCCCGGGATCCACCGCCAGCGGCGTCAGCGCCGGGAAGACGTTCTGGACGGAAGTGCGTCCGGGCGGCCGCCTTCTGCTCGGCCGGTGAATGCGTCCGGCGTGACCAGGTGGACGCCATGCGCTGAGCGAGCGCCGGGCAGCACCTCCTCGCGCAGCACGCGGTACTGCTCCGCGACCATCGCGTGGGTGCGCTCGGAGATGGCCGCCAGCTGCTCGGCGGGAGCATCCCGTCGGCCGCGGTCTCGGCGACGCCGCTGGCCAGCTGCTGCTTGAGGCCGGCGACGCGGACCATGAAGAACTCGTCCAGGTTGGACGCCACGATGGCCAGGAACTTCAGCCGCTCGTAGACGGGCAGCGACGCGTCCCGCGCCTCGGCCAGCACCCGCTCGTTGAACTCCAGCCAGGAGAGCTCCCGGTTGATGAAGAGCTTCGGGTCGCGAGTCTCCATGGGGGGCTCCGGGGACCACTCGGGGAGACAGCAGCGGCAACTGGCCCATGTAGCCGGCGCCTCAGGGGAGAGCTCGGCCACGGCTGTCAGCGTGCGGGGATTGGAGTCTTCCATCTGGGGCTCGGAGCGTACAATCAGCGGTGACAGCAGCAAATAATAGAACGGTAGTCGAACCGGCGTCAGGTGCAGGTTCGAATACCCGAAGGCTTCGCGCTGCGCCTCCACAATCCGGCCCTGATCGTAAGAGCTCCCGCTTCCCGCCAACTTCGCGCCGATATAAAACTGGCGAAAATCGTTTCGCCCTTCCGACGCGCTGCGAAAAGCGCCAGGGCCCATAATCGCGCAATTCACCGCGAGACCAAGCAAGCACAACACGACTACTAAAGGGAGCGGAAGGGAACGGGGCGGTGCCGGAAGAGAGGCGTTATGCGAAGAATGGGCGTTCATGAACCCGCTGCAAGCAGCATACACCAGCCGTGCCCCAGCGCCCAGAAATGAGCGTGACGCCTGCGAAAGGCGATATTATTGCGTGAAAAGGCGCGGCGGCTGGCGCATCATGAGGAGTGTCTTGATCGAGGGACGCCGATGACCATCGGTCTCAAAGGGCTACGGAGGGACCGTCAACCCCCATCCCGCCTTTCACTCGATCGCGATTCGACCCCTTATTGGATGGCAGCCGCAGTGCTCATCGCCTTTTCCGTTCCATGGTTTTTTCTGAATCCGATCAACGGCGATACCGGCTTCTTCGCCTACTCCGGCAATCTCATGCTGAATGGCGCCCGGCTTTACCGCGACATCGTCGACCCTAACGCGCCCCCGCCTTACTTGTTTGGCGCCGCGAGCGCAGCACTGGGAAGAATCGTCGGGCTGGCGCCCGAACCGGCGTTCCTGCTTACGTTCACATTCATCATCGTGTTTGTAATTTATCGGAGTGGCAGAATTCTCAGCCGCGGTTTCCCGGACCCGCCCTACGCGGCGCCTTTGCTAACCGTGATGGTGACCTACTGCCTGCTTCCCTACGTGAAGGACATGTTCGGCGAGCGGGAGCACATTCTTGCTTGCATGATTCTGCCCTGGCTCTTCGCCTCTAGCACTGATTCCGAGGTCCGCTCCAGGAAAGGGCAGATCGTGGACGGGCTTATGGCCGGGATCGGCATCTCGATGAAACCCTATTTCATCGCCGTCTACTGCGCCGTTCAGCTCGTCAACCTGCTTTCGAGAAACCGGCGCGCCCGGGTGTTTCGCTTAGATAACATACTGATCGCCGCTGTCGTCGCCGCCTTTGCCGTGGGCACCCTCGTGTTTTTCCCCGGCTACATTTTTATCGTGCGCATGGCGCTCGCGACTTACCACAATTTTCGCGAAAGCCTGCTGCAGGTTTGTCTGAACGGGACGCTCCTCCTGCTGATCGCGGCCACCGTGCTTAGCGTAAGCTCCGACTCGCCGCGGCCGTTATCGAAGATGCGGAACTCCCTTCTGGCGGCCGGGTGGTCGGCGGCGCTCGTCATGATGTACGAACGGGAAGGATTCGCGTATCATTACTATCCCATCGGCGTCATGGCGATCCTTGCTCTCACCACTTTGTTCCTGGACGCTATAGGAAACGCCGGCCGCAGCCCGCAGAGATACTTTGCCTACGCACTCACCACGCTGATCGTGGCGCTGGGAATCGCGCAAGCGAGCCAAACGCGCGAGCTGCCCAAGATGACCGGCCCTCTACTGCCAGTGGTGAAGCGCGAAGCTCATGGGAAACCGATTCTGGTGCTCGCCACATCGCTGTGGGTGAGTTCTCCACTGATCAATTATTCGGGAGCAAGCCTGGCATGGCGCTTCCCCAACATGTGGACGCTGGGCGGATTTTATCCAGAGAAGCCGGCGGCGGATAACCCCCATCCATATCGCTCGCGGCAAGAGATGAATGTATACGAACGGTATCTTATCGATTCCTTGAATCAGGACGTCGATCTGCATCCGCCGCAACTGATCGTCGTCGAAACCGGAGACCAAAAAGAAGGATTCCGCAACGGCGACTTCGACTACCTGGACTACTTTCTCCGCGACCCTCGTTTCGCCGGGTTTTTCTCGAAGTATGAGAAGCTCGCCGTGATCACGCGCTACACGGTGTACCGCCGCCGTTGATCGCGAACTTCCGTCAAAACGTTCTTGCGGATTGGATCGCGGTGGCAGTGGCTTTCCGCCGGAACGTTTGGAAGCTGTGCGAACTCGCCGCTTCCACAGGTTCATACTGCCCGGCCAAGAAGTGTTCCGCCCAGGTGAATATTCGGTCGTCGGACGCCGCCTCCCGCCCCCAGGTGGTGGGGGAATGCACGTACACGACGTACTGCGGCCGGGCGCGCTCGATCTCAGCGATCATTTCTTCCTGCATTCTTCCGGCGTAGCGCTGCGGCTCCATCAAGCCGTACGTATAGATGTAACCTGTAGCGGAGTGGCGTCCTGCGTAAAAATAGATTTCAGGCTCCGAGCCGAGCACGGCGATGCGCACCTCCGGCGAAGCGTGTTCGCGAAGATAGCGCCCAATTGTTGGCGCTTCTGTAAACGTGCTCTCTCCCCAAGTGTTCTCCAGCGCCTGCACCGGAGTTAATTCGAAGAGGTACTCGCGCTGCAAGAAAATAGAGATCCCTATCCCCGCCGCGAATATCACAGCCGCCGCAGGCCGAAACTGGCTCCCGCAGGCGCTTGCCACGCTTGCCCCCGCCAGCAGCGAAACGGCTGGAAGCAGCATCACGAAATAATGGTTGCGAAAATAGAATCCGGCACAAACCGCGGCGCAAGAGAAGGTCAGAAAGACCAGCGGAAAAAATGAGCGCTTGGTTTGCACGAGCCGGTACGCCCCCACTCCCGCCAGGATCCAAAGCCAAGCCGAAGGACCAATCACAGGTGGCAGCGTGCGCAGCAGCCTCAACAGCCCGCTTGCCGGACTGATGATGGTGCCATATTGCGCGGCGTAGGATACCGTCCAGAACCAGAATTTATCAAACACGCCCGCCCGCCAGATGAGCAAGCAGGTTAGAGCGATAGGGAGCGTCGCGCCCATCAGATAAATTGGCAAACTCCGCGGACGCTTCCGGGCGAGATACACTGCGCCAAACGCAATGAAAGCGCCGCCGGGCTGCTTCATAACCAGGGCGATACCCATGCACACGCCGCCCACGAATAGCAGACCTTGGGATTTGGCTTTCGGCTCGACCAGCAGAAGCGCTCCCGCCACGGCCGCCAGCACCACGAAATGGGTAGCATGCGCCGCGAAGCCCAGAACACCGGGTGACGTTGAAAGCAGCGCGTAGCACGCCCCCGCGGCCAGGCCTGCCGCGCTTCCGTAAAGACGGCGTCCCAGGATCGCCACCAACACCACGGTAATTGCATTAACCAGGAGCAGCCCCAGATGGATCGCCCGCACGCTTTGCCCGAACGCGGCGAGAATGAGAGCATACGCCGCATAAGTACCCGGCAATTTCATGTTGTAGGCGAGTTGGTAAGGCGGGATGCCTTGAAGCAGAAGCTGGCCGGCGTACGCATACTCGCCCTCGTCCCGTTCCAGCGGCATGTCCAGCAGGCGAATCCGGATCAAGGAAAATAGAACAATAACCGCCAGGAGCATGACCCTGCGCCTGGTGAACAGAATTCCTGCCTTGACCCTCGGCGGGGACGCCACGATTGCCATAGTATACAAGTCATTGCGTCTCGAAAGAACATCGCATCCCGCGAAGCGGTATAGTCAAAGAAATATCGAATATGTCGGAATCCGGGTTTGTCGATTACTACGAGCTCCTGCAAATCAGCCCCAACGCTGAGCCGGAAACGGTTCACCGGGTCTACAAGATGCTGGCGCAGCGCTACCATCCCGATAATCCAGAAACCGGCGACCTGGAGCGCTTCGTGCTCCTCAATCAGGCCTTCGACACCCTTTCCAGCGCGGAGTTGCGGAGCGCCTATGACGCGCTCTACCAGGAACACCGCTCCCAGCCGAACGAATTGTTCGAGGCCAAGGACTTCACGATCGGAGTTGATGGCGAAGCCAACCGCCGCATGGGAATTCTGTGCTTGCTTTACAGCCGCCGGCGCAGCGATCCCGACGACCCCGGCATCTCTTTGCTGGAGTTCGAATCCATCATGTCTTTTCCGCGCGAGCATTTGCTGTTCACCATGTGGTACTTGAAGGAGCGCAAGCTTCTCGAAATGGATCAGTCGAGCGACTACGTGATCACCGGTAACGGCGTCGACTACGTCGAAGAGCATCTGCCCGAGAACAAGATCCTCTACAAATTGCTGGGGGCCGCCGCGGCCGGCTCAACGCGCACAGCTTCCAACGCGGAGCCCGCCACCGAACCCTCGCTTTCATGAGTCTTCCTCCGTTCGCGGTCCGGATCTTCCTGGAAGTTCTGGTGATCGTCGCCGCCATCTGGGACATTCGTACGCGGCGCATCCCGAACTGGTTGACACTTTCCGGCGTACTCGTAGCCTTGGCGTTAAATACGTTCATTTACCAACCTGTGGGGACTTGGTTTGGAGTCGCCCTTTCCCTCAAGGGGCTGGGCTTGGCATTCGGTGTCTATTTCATGCTGTACCTGCTGCGCGCGATGGGAGCCGGCGACGTGAAATTGATGGCCGCGGTGGGCGCTGCGGCCGGTTGGGAAAACTGGCTTGGCATCCTGGTGCTGACCTCGGTCGCCGGCGCCGTCGCCGGGCTTTTGTTAGTCGCTTTTAAAGGAAGATTTCGCAAGACCTTGGGCAATCTTGGGCTTATCGTCTCCAGCCTGGGCCGAGGCCGCGCGCCTTACAAAGATAGTCCTGAGCTTGACGTGAGCTCGGACAAAGCGCTGCGTCTGCCGCACGGCGCTTTGATCGCGCTCGGAACCTTGGGATTCCTGGCCGCTGCGCTACGTTGGGCGCCGCGCTAAATTCGCGGCGAAACCGCTCCGTAGCGTGCGCTCAGACTTTCGAACTGCCGCTGCCGGACCAAGCCGCTGGTGTGCAGCGCGTATCGAAACAGCAACCACAGGATCGATACTCCATAAATCGAACTCTGCACAAAAGATGCGGAGGACGCCTGCGGAAAGTAGCGGGTCGGAACCGGTATCTCCGCGATGCGCGTGCCCTGAATCACCATCTGCGCCACGATTTCCTGATCGAATATAAAACTATCGGAATTCATCTCCAACGTCAGGCCCTCAAGCGTCGAGCGCCGGAACGCGCGGTACCCGGTGTGATACTCCGCGAGCTTCAGTCCAAACACTTTGTTCTCCGCCCAGGTGAGCGCGCGGTTCGCGAGGTACTTCCACCACGGCATCCCTTGCTGCAACACGTTGCCTCCCAGAAGGCGCGAGCCAAAGACCACATCGGCCTCGCCTGCCTGAATGGGGCGGATCATTTCCGGCAGCAGCGTAGGGTCGTACTGATAATCCGGATGAACCATCACCACGATGTCGGCCCCGGCCCGCAGCGCTTCCCGGTAACACGTCTTTTGATTCGCGCCATAGCCGTAATTGCGATCGTGCACGAAGATTTCCAGGCCAAGCTGGCGTGCAATCTGCACGGTCTCATCGGAGCTGCCGTCATCCACCACGATCACCAGATCCACCGCCTGATGCGGCAGTTCGGCGTAAGTCATGTGCAGCGTCTTGGCGGCGTTATACGCCGGCATGACCACCACTACCTTGAGATTGGGCTTCGGCTTCAACTCAACTCTAAGGATACGCCCGCAGCCAAGTGAGGTGGACCCGCAAAGGAAGGCTCTCGCCCCAAAATCTAAGAAAGGAAAGGATAAGAATGGCGGGGACGACGGGGCTCGAACCCGCGACCTCCGACGTGACAGGCCGGCGTTCTAACCAACTGAACTACGTCCCCGCATTGCCAGATCGGCGTCTTCCAGAATAGCACAGCAGTTTCTCCGCACAATGCCAATCCAATCCATCGCGCCCGGAGTTGCAGGCTCATTTTCGAAGCGCACGCTACAATGAAGGCGTCTGGAAGGCGTCGGCCCGGCCGGCCTGCCGTTTAGCCTCAGCTCACAGGAGCCCGTCTGCACTTCTACCTGCCACTCTTCATCACCGGAATCGCCTACATGAGTGCGGCCGCGGGCGTTTGGCTGACATCCCTGCATGCCTGGTCGAAGCGTCTTGTGCCCTTCAGCGGAGGCATTCTGATTGGCGTGGCCATCTTCTGGGTGCTGCCGGAAATGGCGGACGCATTAAGCTGGATAAACGCGTTGCTCTGGATCGCCGCCGGGTTCGGCGCACTGTGGGCGGTCGACCGCTTCATTCACCCTGTGTGCCCCGCCTGTCCCGATCCTCACGGCCACGATCTTCCTTCCGCTGAGTTACACGGTTTCGCGCCGCCGCTCCTGATCGCCGCTGCGATTCACAGTGCGCTCGATGGTTGGAGTGTTTCCGCGGCCAACGGATCGGCGCATCTCGGGACGCCCTTCGTGCTGGCCATTGCGATCCACAAAATTCCGGAAGGCCTCGCGCTGGGCGTTATCATCCGCGCCGCAATGGAGACCCGCCGCGCCGCGCTGGGCTGGTGTCTGCTCGCCGAATCGGCCACGTTGGCCGGAGCTGCGCTGGAGCTGGGCCTCGCGTCCTATCTTGGACCGCACGCGTTGAACGCGCTGCTCGCCATCGCCGGCGGCAGCTTCTTATATTTGGGAGGGCACGCAATACAAGGCGAGTTTCGCCGCCAGGGCGTCGCCCCCGGCTTCCTGCCCGCGCTGGCCGGCATTGCGAGTCCCAGCGTATTCCGGCTGTTCAAGTTTTTGTAGCCGCAACTCGGTCAGAAGTATTGGGAAGAGACTCACGGCACTCGTCGTCTTAAACAATAAGCTCTCAGGCTTTGGGAGAGGATCTGAGAGGAGCCAACCTCATGGGGCACATCGGCAGCCGCCTTGAAATATTACACATCCGCGAGCGCCGCGCTCTGGGATAATAAGGTCCAACATGGACGTCGCGGAATCATCACCGTCGCGCACGCTGCAAGCTGCACGCTGGCTGGCCTTCGCGTCCTCCGTGGCGATTGTCATCGGCATCGCACCGTCGCAAATCCTCTTAGGCATGGCCTTGGCGGCATTGTTCTTGTCCGGAGAAAAGCTGCGGCTGCCTCCCATCAAACTGCCGCTCGGCTTATTCCTTTTGGGAACGCTGATCGCGATCGCATTCTCCGGCAACCCGGCGGCGGGATGGCCGCAAATCAAGAAAATCTACGTGTTCTTCCAACTATTGATCGTGTTCTCGCTGCTGCGCGACACGGCGATCATCCGCTGGCTGTTTCTGAGCTGGGCGGCGATCGGCAGCGTCAGCGCCGGACTTAGCTTCGTGCAGTTCGCGCGCAAAGTGCAGCAGGCGCACGCCGCGCATAGTGATGTCTATAACTATTACGTGGGCGAGCGCGTCACCGGTTTCATGAGCCACTGGTACACATTTTCAGCGGAAGAAATGTACGTGCTCCTGATGCTGGCCGCTTTCCTTTTCTTCGCTCCCGAAGCGCGCAAGCGAATGTGGCTGTGGATCGTGGTGGCACTGGTCAGCTCCCTCGGGCTGCTGCTCGCCGAAACCCGCGGCGTATGGATCGCAACCGCCGCCGGAGCGCTTTACCTGCTGTGGTTCTGGCGCCGCTGGGTTGTGTTGCTGATGCCGGTGCTGATCGCTGCGGGCGTACTGCTTTCTCCCGCCGTGATTCGCCAGCGTTTCACTTCCATCCTGCGCCCCAGCAACTTAGATTCGAACGATTTTCGCAAAGTCACCTGGCGCACCGGCCTGCAGATGATCGAACGGCATCCCTGGCTCGGATTAGGTCCGGAAATGCCGCGCATTCATTTCGACGAATACGTGCCAGCCGATATTCCGCGGCCCCTGCCGGTAGGCTCCTACATTCATCTGCACAACATTTATCTGCATTACGCTGCCGAGCGCGGCATTCCCGTGCTGCTGGTATTTTTGTGGCTGATGGCGCGCATCCTATGGGACTTCTGGCGCGGCCTGCGCACGCTCCCGCCAGGCCGCGACGATCGCCGCTTTCTGCTGCATGGCGGCATCGCCGTGGTGATCGCTACCCTGCTCGATGGCGTCACCAACGTGAATCTTGGCGATAGCGAAGTGCTCACCATGTTCCTGGTGGTGGTCGCCTGCGGCTATATGGCGCTCGATGGCACGCTTGTCAGCACCGGTTCCACGGCGAAACGCGGCCAAGTGCCGACGGCGGTCTGAGCGAGCTGCGCCAGCGCTGTTATGATGGATTCAGGATTGCCATGAAGTCGCTCGTGTACATAGCGTTGGTCCTGAGCGTCCTGATGGTCGCGGCTTCCGTGGATGCTGTTCCCGATCCACCCGCAATTAACCCGCACAGCGTAGGTCTCAAAACCGTAGGGCTGCTCGACGTTCCGGATCTGTCGCCGGAGTTGCGCTGGTACGGAATCTCCCCGTCGCTAGCCCTTTTCCTTCCGCTCCGGCGAGTCGATTTTATCGAAACAGTAAAGTCGGGCCGCCCTAGCGATCAAATCGCCCGCGTCAGCACAGCAGGCGACCCGTCTCCTCCCGTTTCCCTCTAACCTCGCGAAAAATTTGTGTTTTCAACGCTGCGCGCCGGATGACCGGTAACGCGGTTGGGGCTTCGCATTTTGTTCCATGTAACGCGAGCCCCGCGTGAGGAGTATTTTCTTTCGTGAAGACTTCAGAAGTGATGAGCGCCTGGCGCAAGATTCTTCGAGGCGAGCGTCCCTCGCTCTCGATCGAGATTACCCGCGAGTGTCCTTTGCAATGCCCCGGATGCTACGCCTATGACGATGCCCACCTGGGCGGCGGCGCGACTCTGCGCAGCCTCGCCGACCGCAAGGGGCAAGAGCTCATCGACGGAGTCCTGGCATTAGTCGACCGCATCCGGCCCCTGCACCTTTCCATCGTAGGTGGCGATCCCTTGGTCCGCTATCGCGAGCTGGAGGCCATGGTCCCCTTATTGTTGAACCGTGGAATCCACGTGCAGGTGGTGACCAGCGCGTTCCGGCCTCTGGCCGCGAGCTGGGCGGAGCTGCCGCACATGAACGTCGTGGTTTCGATTGACGGACTGCAGCCAGAGCACGACATCCGGCGCGCTCCCGCAACCTACGATCGCATCCTCAAAAATATCGCCGGCCAAAACATCACTATCCACTGCACCATCACCGGCCAGATGATGCAGCGGCCAAATTATCTACGGCAATTTCTGGAGTTCTGGTCTCCCCGCCCCGAGATCCGGA
Organism: Bryobacterales bacterium; assembly: GCA_963793395.1. GTDB lineage: Bacteria > Acidobacteriota > Terriglobia > Bryobacterales > Bryobacteraceae > Palsa-187. The sequence continues at coordinate 12,475 of CAWCAP010000032.1, forward strand.
AAATATGGTTCAGCCTGTTCACGCCGCAGCGCGGCGACCAGCTTCCCGAAATGTTGCAACCGTTGGAACGCGCCCGCGCCATCGCCGACATGCTCGCGCTGCGCCGCGAATTCCCCAAGCTGGACATGCCGGAAGGAATGATCCGCCAGTTCGCAACGCCGCCGTCGAGTCCCCGCGATTGTGTCTTCGCGCTGACCACGCAGACCCTGTCGGCGGATTTAAAAACGAAAATCGTCCCCTGTCAATTCGGCGGCGACCCGGATTGCAGTTCGTGCGGATGCGTCGCTTCCATGGGACTCGCCGCCGTGGCCGCACACCGCTTGGGCGGAATCATCCCCGTGGGCGCCATCTTCAAAGCTTCGATCAAGATCGGCCAGGCACGCTCGAAGCGGCAGCCGCCGGTGATCGATGAACCATTACGGGTACTGGGCTAAATAAGAACGGAGGAGAAAGGAAATGAGAAGCGATTTGCATGAACTCCGCGACCTGCGCGAGCTAACCCAGCGCGTCGGAAGCAATCCGCTGTTGGCGCAAGCCAGCACCGGCAACTCGTCCATCAAGCTGGATGGCGTGCTGTGGATTAAGGCTTCCGGAAGATGGATGGCGGATGCCCGCCAAAATGAAATCCTGATTCCTCTGAACCTCGCGGACGTTCATCGCGAGTGCTTGCAGCGCGGCCTCGATCCGGCCAGCCAGTATCCGGACGCATCGCTCGAAACAGCCATGCACGCCGTGTTGCCCCACCGCGTGGTTCTTCACGTTCATTGCGTGAATACCATTGCGTGGGCGGTGCGCAGCGATGCCCGCGCGCAATTGCAGCAGCGCCTGGACGGATTGCGCTGGCGCTGGGTACCCTACGTCGAGTCCGGCCTGCCGCTCGCGCACGCGATTCGCAACTCTCTTTCCGCCGGTGACGCGGATGTATTTATTCTCGGTAACCACGGCCTGGTGATCGCCGCCGACAACTGCCGCACTGCGGAGCATCTCTTGAACGAAGTAGTTCGTTGCCTTTCGATATGTCCGCGGCCCGCGCATCCCGCCGATTACGCCCTGCTGGCCGAGGCCGCCGCCGGTTCCCTCTGGGACCTGCCCGACGACGACGCCATCCACGCTCTGGCCACTGATCCCATTTCACAAACGATCCTCGCCGGCGGCCTCTTGTACCCTTGTCAGGCCATCTTTTCGAATTCCAGCACTCCGGCCTTGTTCCGTTCGATTTCGTGTTCCGATTCCCCGGATCAATGGTCCGTGCGATACCGCAACCGGCCTCTTTTGCTGATCGAAGGCCGCGGCGTCCTGCTTGATCGATCCATGACCCCCGCCGAGTGCGCGATGATCAGCGGTTTAGCTCAGGTGGTCCAGCGCATCCCGGCGTCCGCTCCCATTCGCTACTTAACCAACGCGGAAATCGCTGGCAGTTCCAGCGCCGTCGCCTACCGTTATCGCGAACTCGCGAATGAGCGAATCGGTGGCGGAGCGGGTGCACGCGCCCTGTCAAGCGCAGCGTCCGGCAAGTCCCTTGCTAGCTAGGATCGCGGCAGGAGCCGCACTAGAACGTGTGCAGCCAACCTTCCAGAATTTGCTGCGCCAGTGGGGCGCTATCCGCCGCGTGCGGATCGATAGGCGCTTCCAGAGTAGCGGCATCCCCGCAGTTGAGAGGCTGAGTGCACCAGTCGGCAACCATTTCCGCCGTGATTTCGGGATGGAACTGAATGCCGTAGACATTGTTCCGGAAGCGGAAGGCTTGCTGGCGGCACTTGTCGGAATAGGCCAGAGAAACGGCGCCCGGCGGCAGCATGAAAGTTTCGCTATGCCAGTGAAAAAACGTGCTCGGCGAGGGCACCCCGCCCAACACCGGATCATCCTTCGCGTCATCCGTGAGATACACCGGCGCCCACCCGATCTCCTTTTCGCGATTGGGGTAAACATGGGCACCCAAGGCTTTGGCAATCAGTTGCGCCCCGAGACAGATACCCAGCAAAGGGGTCTTGGTATACAGAACCTGCTGAATGAAATGGAACTCCGCCGCCATCTCGTCGTCATTCGCCGATTGGGGCCCTCCCATTACGACGATGCCGTCATGCGATCCCAGGTCGAGAGGCTTGCCCAAGTCGCTATAAACAAAAGAAATGTTCCGAGTTTTTAGAATGTTAGCAAAGTGCCCCAGATGCTCAAAGGGCTCGTGCCGCAAGACGAGCAAAGAGCGCTTCGGTGGCGGAGGAGGCTTTCGCATGGATTCAGGCTACCAAAAACCCTTGGGTACTACGACCCTTCAGCCGATAAGGTGAAAGAGGCGCAGAATGCGGCGCTCGTATAATTAAGTTTCAGCTATGCGGATATTGATAGCAGACGACAGCATTGTTTCCCGGCACCTGCTGGACGCAACTTTGCGCCGCTGGGGCTACGAAGTGGTGATCGCCTGCGATGGCAACGAGGCCTGGCGCATCCTGCAAGCCGAGGACGCACCTAAAATCGCCATTCTGGACTGGATGATGCCCGGCATGACCGGCCCCGAAGTTTGCAGCCGGGTGCGCGCCAACGTCAAGGACAAAGATCTCTATACCTACATCCTGCTGCTGAGCTCCAAGAGCCAGCGCGAGGACCTGATCGAAGGCATGGAATCCGGCGCCGACGATTATTTGACGAAGCCTTTTGACCAGCACGAACTGCAGGTCCGTTTGCGTCCCGGATTGCGCATCATCCAACTGCAGCACGAACTGATCACGGCGCGCGAAGAACTGCGCGATCAGGCCACCAAAGATTTCCTGACCAGCATCTGGAACCGCTCGTCGATCCTGGATATTTTCAACCGCGAGCTGCAGCGCGGAGTTCGCGAAAGCCGGCCGGTGGGCCTGCTGCTGGCGGATCTCGACCATTTCAAGTCCGTGAACGACACCTACGGCCACTTCGCGGGCGACGCGGTGCTGCGCGAATTCGTGCGCCGCATGGCCGGATCCATCCGGCCTTACGACGCCATCGGGCGCTACGGCGGCGAAGAATTTCTGATCGTGCTGCCCGGCTGCGATGCCGACGTAACCGAGAAGCAAGCCGAGCGGATGCGCATGGCGCTGGCCAACGAGCCCATGTGGTTCAACGAAGAATCGAAGCTGGTCACCTGCAGCTTTGGAGCAACCGCGTGGTTACCAGGCACCGATCCGGCTGAAGAAGCACTCATTCGCGTCGCCGACGATGCGCTCTATCGAGCCAAGCGCCAAGGCCGCAACCGGGTAGAATTTCTGGCCTCGTCCGCAGCCCCGGTTCCGGTGGGACCAGGGGCCGGCGGGAAGCAGGAGTCCGCCAAGAAGTGATACCCTGAAGGTCCCCGCTAAGAAGGGGACCAAGAAGTTACGATTCCAGAGTCTTACCTGATCGACGCGGCGAAGGGGAACGGCAACGTTCCCCTTCTCGCTTTTTAGGGGCACCCGCTACGCAACGCCGCGGACGCGCAGCGCTTCATCGATCAATGCCAATAACTGCTGCCGCGTGACCTCCAGCTTCTCACTGGGATCCGGCATGTCTTCCGCCGCCATGGGGCTGCCAGGTTCAAACCCGTTCGGAACCCGCACGCCGTAACGCGCGCGCGCTTCAAAAAGTTTCTCAATCTCCACCCGCGGCAGCACCTTCGGGCCGCCCAGCATTTCCGCCACCAGCGCGATGCGCGCCAGGTGTTCCAGCGTTTCCATGCGCGCGTACGCTTGGGAGACGCTTTCGCCGTAGCAGACGGCGCCATGGTTCGCGAGCAGAATCGCGTTGAATTTCGGGACGTACGGCAGCATCCCGTCGACCAGAGCCGGCGTTCCCGGCAGGCCATAGTCGGCCAGCGGCACCGATCCCATGGAAACAATCAACTCCGGCATCAAGCCCAGATTCAGCGCCCGCCCGGCCACCGCGAATCCCGTCGAAATTGGCGGATGCGCGTGCACCACCGCGCGAACATCGGGTCGCACATTGTAGATGGCCACGTGCATTGCCATCTCCGTCGTGCGCTCGCCCGGCCCGGAAAGTTTGTTGCCCGCCCCATCGCACACGATCAGATCTTCCGGGCGCATGCGGCCCTTGCACACGCCCGCGGGCGTAGCGAGGATGCGTTCGCCATCCAGGCGCACCGTAAGGTTGCCGTCATTGGCCGCGATCCACCCACGCTCATACATCATGCGGCCGGCGCCGACGATGTCTTCGCGAAGCTGGTGCTCACCACAGGGCATGCGTTTTTATAGTCTAGCAAGCAAGGCAGCGCAGTGCGTCAGCGCCAGCCGAAGCGGGATAGGGCCTGACACAGTGCCAACCCGACACCACAGCCCTGCCTGAGTGCCAACCAGCCTGCCTGAGCGCCAACCAGCGCGCCCAGCAGCCTATCCCAGAGCTTCGTGAAAGGCTTTCTTACCAGTGAGCACCGCGATCAGGTCGGATTCCGGGTGATGGTTCATATGCTCGCTCACCACATTCGAGAGGCTATGCTGGCCCGGCCCCGCCGCGAGATCCACCGGAATCGCGTGCGGTTCTCCGAACAGGCTGGGGTTTTCGGCGGCCACGTTGGTAATCGCGCAGCAGCGGTCCTGCCACACGCGAATGCCGAAATGGCTCTTGAGCACCTGCCGGCCCGTGCCGTAATCCTGCCAGTAATCGATCGAAGCGCGGTCCGCGCTGACGGTCCTCATCTGATATTTAGCGCTTGGTTTTCAGAAGCGTCAGAACTTCCGCGCGCTGTTCCACGCTCAAGCCCCACATCTCGGCGCCATGCGAGCGCCCGATCAACACGTTCCCCGCCACGTCCTCAAACAAGGCGTTAGCTTTGAAGCGCCGCCCGTCTTCGTTCACTTGCGCCGTATAGCCATCGCCCAGTTGCGGATCGTAAGCTTCAAAGTGTCCGCCTACTTCCTGGCGCGATTGCTGGAAGCAAATGGGACCGTTGGATTTGGTGACACCGCAGGTCCCATCCACCGCTACCAGGATGTATTCGTGAACTTTCGCCACTTAGTAGCGATTCCCGCGGCGCGCGCCGCCGTAGCCACCACCGCCACCACCCGTGCGCTCAGTCTTCGGCCGCGCTTCGTTGATGGTGAGGGCGCGTCCGTTGAGCTCGGTGCCGCTGAGGGCCGCGATCGCGCGCTCCGCTTCGGCGTCGTTGGTCATCTCGACAAAGCCAAATCCCTTAGGCTGGCCGGTATCGCGGTCGGTGACGATACTGACGCGCTCGACAGCGCCATAAGCTTCGAACATGGACCGCACCGCATCTTCCGTGGCGGTGAAGCTCAGGTTTCCTACAAAGATATTTTTCATGGTGTACCTTTCGAATGTACTGAGCTGCGAATCACGGCAGGAGTCGAAAGGGAGCGGATTGTACCGGACGATGCGAGAGATGCCAAAATCAGCGGGCCCGTAACTACAACCCTATAGTCGCACGAACCCGCAGGGGAACGGGCGCGCGGCGCCCTTAGAGGCTGCGATACAGACGTTGATATTCAACCGCCGCCGCATCCCAGGAAAAATCCTTCGCCATGCCGCGCCGCATTCGTTCCAGCCAGCCGGCACGGTCGGACCAGGCCGCGAGCGCCTGCTGGATCGCATCCAGCAGCGCCGCCGGAGTGTACTCAATGAACTTGAAGCCGGTAGACTCGTCCACAGTATCCTCGAGCCCGCCCGTCGCGCGCACGATCGGCACCGTGCCATAGCGCAAGCTATACAACTGGCTCAAGCCGCAAGGCTCATACCGGCTGGGCATCAGAAACATATCGGAGCCGCCTTCGATACGGTGCGCGAGACCATTGTCATAGCCCACCTGAACGGCGAATTTCTCCGGATACGCCTCCGCCATCTCGCGGAACATCGCCTCAATCGGAGCCTCGCCCGAACCGAGCACGACCATCGCAAAATCCATCGCCGCCAGCTCTGGCACAATCTCTTCCAATAAATCAAAACCCTTCTGCCCGGCGAAACGCGACACGATCCCGATCAGCGGCCGTGCTTCATTCAGCGGCAGCCCGACTTCTTCCAGCAGCGCCCGCTTCGCCAGCCGCTTCCCCGCGAGATCGCGCGCCGAATACGGAACGTTCAAATACGGATCGATGTCGGGACTCCACTCCGCATAATCCACGCCGTTCAGAATCCCGCTGATTTTCGCCGCACGGTCGCGCAGCACGCCATCCAATCCAGCGCCGTATTCCGGAGTCTGAATCTCGCGCGCGTAAGTGGGGCTCACCGTAGTGATCGCATCCGACCACACGATGCCGGCTTTGAGAAAACTCAGACTCGCCCCAAAACTCCAGCCCTTCCGGATGAAACAGCGCCGGGCTCAGTCCCAAATCGCTGATGCTGGCCGCCGGAAAGTTCCCCTGATATCCCAGGTTGTGAATCGTGATGACGGTTTTCACGCCGCCGAAGTCGGGATCGGAACCGAGGTTCTCGCGCAGATAAGGACCCAGCAGCCCGCCCGGCCAATCGTGCGCATGAAAAATGTCGGGACGAAAAATACTGCGCCCGATCTCCAGCGCCGCCTGGTTCAGCAGCGCAAAGCGAATGTGATTGTCGATATAAGCGGCACCGCTGTCGTCGCTATAGATTCCGGCGCGCGCGTAAAGCGGCGGGCAATCGACAAACAGGTAGCGCACACCTTCGCGCTTCACTTCGTCGATCGCCACCGTGAACGCGTTAGGACCCACCGACAGCGGCACGGTATCGGCGATGCGCGTGGACCCATCCATGCGCACGCTGTCATAGCGCGGCATCACCACCGCCACTTCCTCGCCGAGCTTCACAAGCGCCGGCGGCAATGCGACCCAGGACATCGGCCAGCCCGCCCGTTTTCGCAAACGGCGCGGCTTCCGACGTGATCATCAGGATTCGCGACATAGTAAGTGCTTCTGAACTTTGCCCAGCGCGTTGCGCGGCAGCTTTTTCAATGGTTTCGAATCGTCGCGGAATTTTGAATGACGCCAGTTTTTCGCGGCAGCGCATTTCGAGCGGCCCAGCATCGCCGCTCCCGTTCTTCCACACCACATACGCCACCGGAATCTCGCCGCGCACGCGATCGGCTTCCGCCACCACCGCAGCTTCTTCCACTTCCGGCTGCTCCATCAGGAATTCTTCGATCTCGCTGGGATAGATATTGAAACCGCCGGAGATGATCAGGTCGCTCTTGCGCCCGCTCAGCGTGATAGTAGCCGTCCGCCGAGCGCGACGCCGATGTCGCCGGTCTTGAACCAGCCGTCCACGAACGCCGCCTCGCGTTGCCTCCTCGCGCTTCCAATAGCCCGCGAAAACGTTGGGACCTTTCAGCCACAGCTCTCCGGTTTCGCCCTCTGCCACCGGATTCCCGTCGGCCTCACGATCTTCACGATCACGCCCGGCAGCGGCAAGCCCACGCTCCCGGCCGCCGCTCGCCTTCATAAGGATTCGAGATGTTCATCAGCGTTTCCGTCATGCCGTAGCGTTCGAGAATCGTGTGGCCGAATAGCGCCCGGAACTCTTCCAGGATCTGCGCCGGCAATGGCGCCGAGCCGCATACGAACAGCCGCATGCGCTGCCCAATTTCGCGCGCCTGCAGCGGCGGCGTATCAAGCAACCGCACATACATCGCCGGCACGCCGAAAAAAAGCGTCGGCTGGAAGTCCAGAAATTGCGCGACCGCGGTAGTGTGATCGAAGCGCTCCAGCAGCCGCATGCGGCATCCCGACATCAGCCAGCAGTGCAGCCCGTTGCCCAGCGCGTGCACGTGAAACAGCGGCAGGCGCCAGCAGCAACCGATCCGCCGCCGTAATCTTCCAGGTCTGGATCAAGTTCGCCCCGTTGACCGCGAAATTATTGTGCGTCAACATCGCGCCCTTCGAGACGCCCGTGGTTCCCGATGTGTAAACCAGCGCGGCTGTGTCTCCGCCCCCGATCGCCACTTCCGGAAGCTTCCCGCCGGATTGCGTTGCCGCTTCGTCCGAGCAACGCCGGGATCTCGGCTGCCGTCACCAATAGCTTCGGTTCCGCGTCACTGAGAATGTGCGACATCTCGCGATCGCGATACAGAATATTGATCGGAACGAAAATCACGCCCGTCTTGACGCAGGCGAGATACAGATCGATCATCTCGATCGAGTTCGCCAGGTAGACGCACAAGCGGTCGCCCTTGGTGATCCCGCGCGCGGCGAGCGCCCGCGCCATTCGATTACTGCGCGCGTCGATTTCACCAAACGTGTAGACCGACCCGGCCCACTCCAGCGCCGCCTCCTCGGCCCGCTGAGTGAAGGTCAGGTCAAACCAGTTACGAAGGTTCATGCGGCCGCGTAGACCGCCCGCTCAAAGTCGCCCAACAACCCCACCGCTTCCTTGTCGACGAAAGGCAGGAACTGCATCATGATAACCGCGCAGATTTTGCGCTTAGGATCGATCCAATAGAACGTGTTCCAAATTCCAGCCCACGCCAGACTGCCCGCCGACCGTCCGCCCGCATAAGGAGTCGTATTAATCAGGAAGCCCAGACCCCATTTCTCAGTAGCGCCCGGTTGGATATCGACGTCACTCGATCGTTCGGGCGTATACGTTTTGAGTTTTCCAGCCGTGAGCTCACCGATCTGATTGACACTCATCTGTTCCACCGTTTTCGGATGAAGCACCTGCCGTCCATCGGCCGCGCGCCCGCGCCGCAGAATCATCTGCGTGAACTTGATGTAATCCGCCGCGGTGGAATAGAGCCCGCCCCCGCCGTTGTAAGCAGCCGGCGGTGGCGGCAGCACCGCGCGGCTCTTCCTTGAGCGCTCCATCCGGCTGGCGGTCGTAGTCGGCTCACCATGCGATCGAACTTTTCAGCCGGCATGATGAAGGAAGTATCGTGCATCCCCAGCGGCTGCAGGATATTGCTCTGGAAATATTGTTCCAGCGTATGGCCGCTCACAATCTCGACCAGTCTTCCCGCCCAATCCGCCCCGTAGCCATATTGCCAGCGCTCGCCCGGCTCGAACATCAGCGGAGGCAGTGGAGCCACACCCGAAGGAACCGCCCCGCCGGCTTTCTCATACCGCTGCATGTCGCCGCTCCAAGTGTCGTAGCACAGCCCCGACGTGTGAGTCAGCAAATGTTTTAGCGTGACCTGCGTGCGCGCCGGCCGCAGCACGGGTTTGCCAACCGCATCGTAGCCATCCAGCACCTGCAGCTTGGCGAATTCCGGAGCGTGTTTGGCGACCGGCTCGTCGAGCCGCAGCTTCCCCTGCTCCACCAGTTGCATCGCCGCGACGGAGGTAACCGCCTTGGTCATGGAAGCGATCGCGAAGATGGAATCGGGCGCCACCTTCACTCCGGAAGCGCTATCGCGATTGCCGAACGCGCCCTGATAAGTGATCTTGCTATCGGTGGCCACCACCGCCGTGACGGCCGGGATCTTTCGCCGCTCCATGCCACTGCGAAGGGTGTCGTCGATACTAGCCATCCCGCCAAAGCTGCGGGCTGAAGCGCCAAGCGCGAGAGCTAGTTGTGAGAATTCGCGGCGATTGAAATTGGGCATGGCGATTTACTCCATCCCAAAGGGTATCGCAGGCAAGAGGGTTCGGGGGACCTCAAGGCTCTGAAAGTATTTAAAATGCCTTCAAGTTGGCATTGGGGTTACCGTATGAGAGATGGGTTCCCTGCCGGAAATCGGAGAATATCGGCGGAAATTGATCGATGCCTTTCCACCGCTAACCTTTCGATGGACTCATCTCGACACATGACGAATGCGACGACGGAATTCACCTTCGTCGGGAACTCTCAGGCAAGCGATGGGATGAACTCTCGCCCGAGGTACTGTTTCACGGTTCCATCGGCCTTCCGCTTTTGGAACCCGGCGCTCTGATCGCCTTTCTTCCTGCTTGGCTTCTGCGTTCTATGGAGACCAGCGATCTGAACGATCCCATCGTCCTGGAGTTCACGTTTTATTTTCTTTGCCCAGGAGACGAGGAGGACGGTTGGGACGAAAAAAGCATCGCCGAGATGGTCGGTTTCTTCGATTCCGTCCAACGAAACACGGTAGCTGACTTCTTGCGCTTCATCGCGAATTCGGCTCGACGGGAAGGACTGGAAACGACGTGCTGAGTTCGGCTTGAGTTGGTGGCAACCAAAGTAGATGCATCTATTCTGAATTGCGGGGCAAGCAACCAACTGGACGATCGCGCACCAGCGCGCGCCGGTTGTGGCGCAACGCTCAGCCTGGGCGATCAGTCGTTCACATCGATATTTTCAACGAAGCAGCTTTGGAAAGCCCGGTCGAGCACGTCGTCGGTCAGCACCATCGGCAGACTTTCAAAATTGATGATGTCGATGGCGTGCATGATCACGTCGCGCGGATGGCAGCGCCGGAAGCGCTTATCGCCCGCAACGTAGTGCTTCTCGATGAACTCGTTCACCACATCTTCGGAGCAGTCCAGTTTCTTGCCCTCCGAAAAGCGCCGGAAAATGTGCGTGAACTCCGGCCGCTTGGGGCTGCGCAGGAACATCTTGTATTGAATACGGCGCAGGAACGCTTCGTCGCCCAATTGATCCGGCCGCAGGTTGGTGGAGAAAATCAGGAACGCCTCAAACGGCACCGTCATTTTCCCGCCCGCATGGAAGCTCAGATAATCGATGTGCCGCTCCATCGGAACAATCCAGCGATTCAAAATCTCCGCCGGGTTCGCTTTCTGGCGCCCAAAGTCATCGATCAGATAAATGCCGTTGTTGGACTTGAGTTGAAACGGCGCATCGTAAACCTTGGAGTGCGGGTTGTAGCTGAGATCCAGCATGTCCAGCGTGAGTTCGCCGCCGGTGATGATGAACGGCCGCCGGCACTTGAACCAGCGCCCATCGTAGGGCAGCTCCGTCGACAGCGCGGAGATCTCCGATTCGCTGATCGTCGATCTTCTGGTGATAGATCGGATCGTACATCTGAATGATGTTGCCCTGGCACTCCATCGCGTAGGGCATGAAGATCGGCTCGGTGTCCACGCTGGAACAGAGATTCCGCCAGCGCGGTTTTTCCGTTGCCCGGCTGGCCGTAAATCAGAAACGATTTGCTGGCGTTCACCGCCGGACCGATCTGCGCCAGAACGTCCGCCTCGACCACCAGATGCTGGAACGCCTGTCTACCAGCGACTCGGGATTCAGCCAGTTGTCCGCCGAGTTTTTGGCGGCGCACGACCTCCGCGTATTGATACAGCGGCACCGGCGCGGGTCCCGCGTATTGATTGCTTGCCAGATACTCGCGCGCGAGATTGCGTCCGGTTTCGGTCAGCGCAAAGATCGCCCGACATGTTTCCCATGCCCAGCGACTTCCTCACGCCGACATAGTGCTGGCGCTTCAGCGTCTCCAGCAGCTCGTCGATCAAGCTGAAGGTGAGGCCCAGCAAGCCGGCCATCTCGCGGCCCAGCAATTCGCCGCGGAAATACAGATATTTCAGCATCAGTTGCTCGACGATGGATTGCGGAATCGCCAGTTCTTCCAGGGACTCAGGTACAGGGGGCAGGATTCCACTTGCGGTGCTACGTAGACTGCCGGTTCCGATAGGGTCTGCGACGGCGCTCACTGATAGGCTCCTCTTGATCCTATCGGCCGACTGGAGGCGGTTCTGTATATCGTTCGTTAGCGCGGTACGGAAAGGCGTAAGTACTGCGTCGGCCGGGTGCCGAATTTACTAGGCTTTTTGCAGGTTATCCGTCACCAGACGGCCATCGTACAACTGGATGGCGCGGTCGGCGCAACTGGCGTAGCGCGGATCATGCGTGACCATGCAGATGGTGGCGCCGGCCCGGTTCAATTCGCGCAGCAGCTCCATCACCTGCTCGCCGTTGGCGGAATCCAGGTTGCCGGTGGGCTCGTCGGCCAGCAGAATGGACGGATCGCCGGCCAGCGCCCGCGCCACCGCCACGCGCTGCTGCTGTCCTCCCGAAAGCTGCGACGGATAGTGCTTCATGCGATGCGACATGCCCACGCGTTCCAGCGCCGCTTGAACTTTGCGTTTGCGCTCGTCGCCTGCCATGCCGCGATAGGTGAGCGGCAGCTCGACGTTTTCATACACCGTCAGATCGCCGATCAGATTGAACGCCTGGAAAATGAAACCGATTTCGCGATTGCGGATACGCGCGCGCTCGGCTAGCTTCAGCCCTTGCACCGGACGGTTGTTCAGAATGTACGTTCCATCCGACGGCGAATCGAGCAAACCTAGAATCGCCAGCAGCGTGGACTTCCCGCACCCCGAAGGCCCGGAGATGGAAACGTACTCGCCCTTATGAATGTCCATCTGGATTCCCGCCAGTGCGTGGGTTTCCACCTCATCGGTCACGAAAACTTTCGTGACACTCTCTAAGTGAATCAGCGGTTCGGGCATGGAGTCTCTCTTAGTTCAAACGTACGCGCGAAGCTTGCTCTTGCGCCGCCATGTCGGACAGAATGACGCGGTCGCCCACCTTCAATCCGTCGGCGATCTCGATGGCGTTCACGGACGCGCGCCCAAAACGCACCGGCACACGCTCGGCTCCCTTGCCATCGGGATCAATGCGGAACAGGCTGCCGAGGCTGCCGGGCTGCGCGAACACCGGCCGGCCCACATACAGCACATCGGTCAAGCGCTCAAGCTCGATGGTTCCGTCGACACTCAAATCCGGCACGGCGCCTTTCGGCAGCGCCCCATCCAGTTTGCAATCGACGGTGCGAGTTCCGTTCACGATGGAAGCGTCGATGCGGATCACGTGGCCCGCGACAATTCCGTTCCGGGTATCGATCTGAGCGCGCTGGCCAAGCAGGATGTCCTTCGCCATGGTCTCCGGGATCTGCAGCCGCGCCATCAGCTTTCGCGGCTGCGCGACTTTCGCCAACACATCGCCGGGCTTCACGCGCTGCCCCACTTGCAGAGTCATCTCCTGCATGCGGCCGCGGATGCCGGCGCGGATAGTGAGCTCATCCAGTTGCCGCTTTTTCAGTTTGTAAGTGGCGCGCAGCTTTTCCACCTGGACTTTCTGCGACTCGATCTGCGCCTGCACCGAATCCTTAAAGATGTCGAGCTTCTGCTTTTCCATCTGGAAACGGCTGTCGGCCTGCTCCCACTTGGCCACCGCCAGGCGCATGTTGATTTCGGGTTCCAGTTGGGCCTTGAATAACTGCTCTTCTTTATCCTTGTTGATAAAAGCCTGCTTCAGATCGCCCTGCGCGGTGGAGACGGCGGACTGCTGATCGAAGGTCTGGCTTTGCAATTTGACCCGCAGGTCTTTCAAATTCGCTTCGGCCTGCTTGGTCTGCCATTCGTAATCGACGGCGTCCGCTTCCATCTGCGGATTGGTGAGCACCAGCAGCACGGTGTTGGGCTTCACGTCGTCGCCCGAGCGCGCCATAATGCGGCTGACCTGGCTGTCGAATTCGGCCTGGAACCACAGGATGTCTTCGGGGACCAGCGTGCCCAGCCCGCGCACGTCGCGCACCATGGGGCCGCGCTTGACCACGTCGGGCCAGACTGTCGAAGCCTCGACGACCGGCACCGCCGGCTTCATGAGGCTGATCCGCCAGCCGGCCAGCACCACGGCCACCAGGGTCACCGTCAGAAAGACTATCCGGCGGATGGTTTTTCTTTTCCCGACGCCTTCGCGCTTAACGTCCATAAGATGTTTTGAAACTTGCGTTCATCCTTTATACGTTCGAGTCGGCAGAATGTTCCCGAATTTACAGCATTACCCCAATCATACGGGAAATACGGCATTTAGAAAAGTAGGGATTGTGCTGAGCGGCACCCCAGCCGAATTTCGCCACAACCAAACGAACCCAAGCCGCCGCTGCGCGGCCGGATTCCGGGCTCCACTGTCAGGAATCGCATCAAGATGCCATCGGCACCGCGGGGCAAAGAGGTAAGTGCTTGAGGCGTTTGGCGAAATATAGGGTCATAAGACGTGTCACAGGGCTATTCATCGCGCAGAGTCGTGGAAGGATCGATACGCAAAGCGCGCAGGGCCGGCGACAACGTCGCCAGAATCGAGATAAGCGCGAAACCGGCTAGGCCAGCAGCGAAGCCGACGACGTCCACGGCCTCGAGTTTATATAGAACGATTTGGCTGCGGACCAGCCGCGAAAGAATCACCGCCAAAGCCAAGCCCGCGACCGCCCCAGCCACCGCGGGCTTGGCGTTTTGGCGCAGCAGTACATCCAGAATATGACACGGACCCGCGCCCAGCGCAATGCGGATGCCGAGTTCGCGCTTTCTTTGGGCCACGGTGAACGCAACCAGCGCGTACATCCCCGCCGCGGCCAGGGTGGTGGCGACCGTCCCAATGGAGCCGATGAGGATGACCAAACGCCTTTGCGCTTCGAGAGCATTTTCGCGCGACGTCCGCATGAGCGTGACCGAGACCGTTTCGTTGACCGCCGCGGCGGAGCCGGGAATCATGCGTACCAGCGGCGCAGGATCGCCCGGCGTACGGAGTATCAGGGCGCTCCGCTCAAGATCAGGGCCATCGATGGGCACATAGGCCTCGATGGAGTCGGGATCCGTGAGGAGATTCGCGCCACTGTTTCTGACGATCCCCACCACTGTGCGCTCGGCGCGGGCTAACTGCCACTGCTTGCCTAGAGGATCCTGATCGGGCCACACGGCGCGCGCAGCCGATTCGCTCACAATGACGACGCTCTGCTCTCCGGGTAAAAACGTCCGGCCGCGCACGACCGGCAGCCCCATCACCGTGAAATACGAAGGCACCACAGCGTTGCGATATACCGGTGGCAGCCCCGGCAAGCTATCGATGATCACGCGCCTGCCGAGCGGCGGAGCCACCGCTGTTGTGACACCCGCAACACTGGGCAGAGCGGAGAAACGCGCCGAGAGCGCATTCAGCTTGTCTTGTACCACGGGCGCGGCGAGGTTACGCCCATCGAGTTGCGGGTAGATCACGAGCATGTCGCGGTAGTCAAATGCCAGGGGGACGGATGCGCTCGAGATGGCGCTCCGCGCCAAAGTGCCTGAGGCAATCAGTAGCACGCAACTCACGGCGGCCTGAACCCCTACCAAAGTTTGCCGCAGATGTATCTTGCTCTGATTGACGCGGACCGTTTGCAGAGCCGAAGGCAGACCGAAAGCAATGGCGGACACCATAGTCAGTGCCAGCGCGGCGATGAGAATCGGCCAACCGATCGTGAGCCGGAAGGTGTAGGGAGCGTCCATCGCATTCAGAAGTAGACGGAGCGCAGCAGCGCCGAATCCTAAGCCGGCGGCGGCGCCGAGCAGGGCAAGCAGGAAGTTCTCCGTCATCAGTTGGCGCAGCACTCGGGCGCGGCTGGCGCCAATCGCCATGCGGATATCGATTTCCCGCCGCCGTACCAAGCCGCGCGCCAACAGCATGTTTTCCAGATTGGCGCACGCGGAGAGCAGCACCAGCAGAATCATCACCAAGAACACGGCGACGGCTGGTCTACGCTGCACGAACTGGACAATCGATTGCTGCACTAATTGCGCGTCGATCTGTTCGTCGTCGCGGAAAAAACGGGGCTGCTGGCGAGCCAGCTCGCGTGTAAGTGAGGTGAGTTCCTCCGCGCCCGCTGCCTGCGGGACAGCGGGCTTCAACTTGCCGAATAGCGCTTCGCTGGGGCGTGTAAAGTCCTGTTGAAGCGTAGGTGTGCCGGCCATCAGCAACGGGCGCATCGAGACGGGGAACCACACTTCGCTCGCCCGGCCCAGCAGGCTCCGTGGAAAGCTGTACGGCAGCACGCCGATAATCTGCACAGGCTGGCTATTGATGCGGACGATGCGGCCAATCACATTGGGATCGGCGCCCCAATGAATGCGCCAATAGTCATACCCAAAGGCGGCCACTGGCTCCGCTCCGGGTTGCGCATCCTGCGTGTCGATCAAGCGCCCCCATGCGGGGACGATGCCGAGGCTGGCGAAGTAATTGGGCGAGACCAGCGTCGAGCGCACAGCCGCGTCGCCTTCCACCACCACGTCGAAGGTGGTGTCTTCCGAAATCAGCCAGGCAAAGGATCGGCTTTGCGTTTGATAAAACTCCATCGCGGCGTGGGGGAAGCCAGGCGACGGCCCGCGCCGCGAGTTACGGGCTAGGCGCAGCACCGAGTCCGCGTCCCGAATGTCGAGGCTGTGGAAGATCATGGCGTCGAAAACCTGAAACTCCGCCAAGTTCACGCCCACGCCGAGCGCGAGTACGGCTACCGCCCCGATAGTGAATCCGGGCGCGCGCCCCAGGACCCGCGCTCCGTAGCACAGGTCTTGCCACAGATCCTCGATCCATCGCGTGCCCCGCGCATCGCGGCATTCTTCTTTCACCTGCTCGACACCGCCGAATTCCAGACGGGCGCGGCGCCGGGCTTCCGGCTCGCTCATACCAGCGCGCAGATTGTCGGCCACCAGACCGTCGAAGTGGAAGCGTAGCTCGGCATCCAGATGCCGTTCCATTTCCCCGCGCTTCAGCAGCCGCCGCCACCAATTCATCCATTCGCCTCGCTGGATTCCAAAATCAAGCGGACCGCTTTCGCCAGTTGCTTCCAGCTCTCGGTCTCGGACTTGAGCTCGGTCTGGCCCTTGGCGGTCAGGCGATAGAACTTGGCTTCGCGGCCGGTTTCGGTATCCTTCCATTCGGCCGCGAGGAGTCCGCGGTTCTCCAAACGATGCAGCGCCGGATACAGCGAGCCTTGCTGCACCTGCAATACATCGCGCGAGATCTGCTGAATGCGCTGCGCGATGGCGTAGCCGTGAATCGGCCCCAGCGTGACTACTTTCAGAATCAGCAGGTCCAGAGTTCCCTGCGGCAAGTCGGATTTGGATTGCGTCACGGATACCTCGGACTTCTACATATACATCAGGATGTGTAGAAGTGCAAGGGGTGGTTCTTATTCCGCCCGCAACGCGTCCAGCGGCACGGTTCGGGCTGCGCCCCGCGAAGGCACATAGCTCGCGGCAACCGCGGCGGCTATGACAGCGGCGGCGACTGCGGCGTAAGTCACGGGATCCATCGCGCTCACGCCAAATAGCAGCGAGGTCATCAGCCGCGTCGACGCCACAGCGCCACCCAGGCCCACCACCACGCCCACGATCGACAGCCGCAATCCGCGGTAGACGAACATGCTCACCACTTGCGATTCGCTGGCTCCCAAAGCCGTGCGGATTCCAATCTCGCGCGTCTTTTGCGTGACCGAGTAAGAGATCACGCCGTAAATCCCGATCATCCCCAGCAGCAGCGCCATCCCGCCCGCCAGCGCCAGCATCACCATGGTGAAGGAAACCCGCGCCATCGATTTCTCGTAAATTCCTTCCAGCGTTCCGACGTCGGCCACCGGCAGGTCCAGGTTCACCGACCACACCGCCTGCCGGATCTCCGCCGCCAGTTGCTCGCTGCCCGCGCGTTGCGTGCGCAGCGCAAACGCCATCGGATACCGAGCAACGAATACGGGATCAAGCCAGTATTGCTTCATCATCAGCGGCCAATACACGACCGTGGGCGCTTTCTTGTTGGCGCCGTCGTCCAACTCGTTGCCGACTACGCCGATGATCTCGCGCCACTCATCTTTGTTGTTTTCCCGGATGCGTTTGCCCACGGCAACTGTTGGATTGTCCCAATGCTCGCGGGCAAAATTTTCAGAGACGAGCGCCACCGGTACGAAGTTATAAATGTCGGTCCAGGTGAGGTCGCGTCCGGCGATCAAAGGATTGCCAACCGTTTTGAAGAACCCGGGCGAAATGTACTTGATGCGGCGAATCGGCGGAAGCTCGGATTCGTTATAAGCGCGGTCCTTCACGAAAATGAGATCGTTGTTCGTCCGCCCGTCCATGGTCATGCTGCTGGATATGCCGGCATCGGAGACGCCCGGAATCTGGCGCAGCTTTTCTAAGATCGCCTCCTGCAGCCGGGCTACGCGTTCAGGTTCCTTCACCTCGGTCGCGGGGATTGCGATCCGCAATATTTGAACCTGCTCTGGCCGCGTGAATCCCGGAGATTGCCGCAGCAGCGCCCAGAACGTGCGGATCATCAGGCCGGAGCCGATTACCAGCACCAGCGCCAGGCCCACTTGAACGATCACGAGTACGTTCTGGACCCGGTGCCGCTCGCGGCTGTGGCTGAACGACCGGCTTCCCTGCCGCAGTCCCAATGCCGGCCGGATACCCGCGTAACGGAACACCGGAATGAGTCCGAACAGCAGCCCGGACAAAACGGAAATCGCCAGTGCAAACAGCACGGTGCGGGTGTCGATCGAAATTTCGTCGAGCCTGGGAAGTCCCGCGGGCGCCAGCGCGACTAAGAGTTTCAAAGCTGCGTACGCCAGACCCACGCCCGCCGCTCCGCCTAGCAGTCCCAGGACCACGCTTTCCGAAAGAAGCTCGCCCGCGATACGATTCCATCCCGCGCCGAGAGCCGAGCGGATGGCCAGCTCCTGCTGCCGCGCCTCGGCTCGCACTAGCATTAGGTTCGCCACATTCGCGCAGGCGATCAGCAGCACCAGGCCAACGGTGCCCATCAACACCCAGAGGACAGACCCCACGTCGCCGATTAAATCTTTCGCGAAGGGACGCACGTTGGGTCCGATCCGCGCGCGCTCGAAAATATGCTGGTTGAAACCGGGCGGAGGAGCGAACGCGGCGTAAACCATGGGCAGCATGCGCGCGACATCGGCGTTCACCTGCGCGACGGTGACGCCGGGCTTCATGCGCGCCACTCCGCGATAACTGAAGTTGCCAAGAAATGTTTTATTGCGATCGAGCTGCATCGGCACGATCAGGGAAAATTTGTAATCCAGGAAGCGGAAGTCGCGCGGCATCACGCCAATCACTTCGCGCGCGTCGCCATCCACTAAAATGCGGCGGCCCAGCACGGAGCGCTCCCCGCCAAATTTGCTCTGCCAGTAACCGTAACCCAGCATCACCGTTTTAGCGCTTCCCGGCAGATCGTCCTTGCGCTCGAACCAGCGTCCCAGCACCGGCGGGACGCCTAATAGGGGCAGAGTGCCGTCGGTCACCTCGATAGTTTGCACCTGCTCGGGCCGGTCGATCCCGGTTACGCTGGCGCTGCGATTGTTGTAGAGACCCATGTCGGTGAGAGTCCGACTCTGATCGCGATAAGTAAAGTAATTCGACGGCGCTTGATTGAGTTCGGGAAGGTTGATGCCGGGAGCCGAGTGCCACATGCCCACCAGTTCGTCCGGCTTGGGATACGGCAGCGGCTTCAGCAGCACGCCGTTGATCACGCTAAAAATCGCAGTGTTCGCGCCGATCCCGAGTGCAATCGTTAGAACCGCAATCGATGCGAAGCCTGCCGTTCGGGAGAGACGCCGTACGATTTCGCGCAGTCGATGCAGCCAGTATGCCATTTGCCGGTCCCTGTCGTTCTTATACGGAATCGAACGCGCTGGGTTCCGAAAATTTTAGGGGGAAGCAGACCCGTTTTGGGTAAAATGGAGCGGGAGACCGGATTCGAACCGGCGACATCGACCTTGGCAAGGTCGCACTCTACCAGCTGAGTTACTCCCGCATCGGCAGGCGACAGGACCCATTGTCGCGCCCCTCACGCGCATTGTCAAATACGCGTTGTGAGTGCTGAAACACGACGTTCATACTATGTTCAATGTTTTATTTAAGTGTCTGTATACTACTGAAAATGATTGGGTTATAATTCTATAAGATATATATTGCACAAGGATTTTTTGTGCTATTCTTTAATTCCGCGAAAGACGGTTGACCGTTCGATACCCCCTCGGTAGCCGCCCGAGCAAGACGATTCCAGGGACAGAATCGGTAGAAAAAATATAGGATTTCCACAGACGGTGGAAATCCTGTGGGGAATTTGTGTGTCGGAGGATACAATGACCAGCGAAGCGGTTGCATTGGCCAACCCTTGGGAGCAGATTAAGGCGCGCTTGACCACCAGGATCAGTGCGCGTGCCTATGAAGACTGGGTTATACGAACGGCGTTCGATGGCTCAGACGGCGGCGTGTTGCGGGTAATGGTTCCAGACCAGGTCACCAAAACCTGGATGGAACAGGAGTACGCCGAGGATATTCGCGACGTGATTCGCGAGTTGAATCTTCCGGTGGAGCGTGTGGTCTACACCACACAATCGACCGGTGTGATGACCAGTGCTATGCCGGCGCCTTCGGCACAATCGCAAGAACCCCAATCGCAGGAATCTATGTTTGCGTCTCCCTCCAGCCAGCTCAATCGCAAATTCCGTTTTGATAATTACGTTGTGGGATCGTGCAATCAGTTCGCGCACGCCGCGGCGCGGGCGGTAGCCAACAGCCCTTCGCGTACTTACAATCCGCTGTTTATTTATGGCGGCTCGGGGATGGGAAAGACTCACCTGATGCATTCGATTGGCACGGCGCTGGCGGAACAATATGCGTCGATGCGCATCGTTTACACCTCCAGCGAGCGCTTCATGAACGAGATGATCAACTGCATCAAGACCGATCGCATGCCGGCTTTCCACCGCTACTACCGGTCGGCCGACGTGCTGCTGATTGACGACATCCATATTCTGGCCGGCAAGGAACGCACCCAGGAAGAGTTCTTCCACACCTTCAACGAGCTGTATGAACACCAGAAGCAGATTGTGGTTTCGAGCGACTCCACGCCGAAAAGCACTCCCGGCCTGGTGGAACGTCTGCGCTCGCGGTTCGAATGGGGGTTAATGGTGGACATCCAACCGCCGGACGTTGAAACCAAGATGGCGATTCTGGATAAGAAAGCCGAGCTCGAAGGCGTCACGCTGCCGGAAGACGTGCGGGTTTATATCGCCACGAAAACCAAGTCAAATGTTCGCGAGTTGGAAGGCGCCCTGGTGAAACTGGTGGCCTTCTCCTCCGTAATGGGGACGCCGATCACGCTGGCGATGGCGCAGCAGGTTCTGAAGCATCTGATTCCGGGACAAGAGAAGCGCATCACCATGGATTCGGTTCTGCGCGCGGTCGCCGATCAGTTCCAGCTTGCAGCCAGCGCAGCTCAAGCAGAAAACCAACACGCAGAAAATTGCGTACCCGCGGCAGATCGCCATGTATCTGATCCGGGAGTTGACGCATTCCTCCTTGCCTGAGATCGGACACATGTTCGGCGGCAAGCACCACACCACGGTGCTCTATTCCATTCAGAAAATCGACACTCTGCGCCAGAAGGATGCCGATTTGAACAAGCTCATTCACAATGTAATCGACGCCATCCATTGAGGTTATTTGACTTATCCTCAAACGGCCTTTGTATTTGCCTGTGGACACCTGAGGAACAAATCGACCGGCTCCAGTCATGCTACAAAATCAACCCGGGAACTCACACTTTGTGATGACTTTAACCCCACGATCTTGCTATAATTTAGAGAGAAATCAACGTTTCAACAGCCCCTATGAATCCGGTTCTCTTTCAAGTCCATATGAGAGAGAAATCTAGAGAGAAGAATCACGAAGGAACCGTGCATGGAATTCACCGTCAGCAGGGCCGATCTAGTGCGGGAGCTGAACCTCTCGCAAGGCGTAGTTGAGAAAAAAACCACCATTCCAATTTTGTCGAATGTGTTGGTCGAGGCGGATGGCGATCGCATTCTTCTCACCGCCACGGATCTGGAATTAGGAATCCGTTGCTCATGCGCCGCGCGCGTGAAGAAGGCCGGTGCGGGAACCATTCCAGCGCGCCGCTTGCTCGATTACGTGCGTCTGCTGCCGGATTCCGATGTGCAAGTCAAAGTCGGCGACAATCACTGGGCGAATCTGGTTTGCGGCCGCTCCAAGACGCGTATCGCTGGTATGTCGCGAGAGAGTTTCCCAGAACTGCCGGAGATGCCGGAACAGTTGGCGGAGATTCCGATCGGCGTACTAGGCGCTATGATCGCGAAGACAGTGTTCGCGATTTCGAGCGAGGAATCACGATTCACGTTAAATGGCGCATTGTTAGTTCTGCGCAAAGGTGGCATCGTGATGGTGGCGACCGACGGCCATCGTTTGGCGATGGTGGAAAGCTCCGGCGAGCTTCCTGGTGTGAACGCGGCGTTTCGAGCGCTGCTCCCGCGGAAGGCCATGCTCGAGTTGCAGAAGCTGGCCAGTGATTCCGACCCCGCGGCCATCGTACATTTCTCCGGCGATGAGAATCACTTGTTCTTCAAGCTCGGCGATCGCTTGCTCCTCAGCCGCAAACTTACTGGCAACTTCCCGGACTACGAGCGCGTGCTGCCGAAGGATCAGCCTAATTCCGTCACGCTGCAGCGCGAAGAATTCCGGGCCGCCATTGAACGCGTGGCGCAGTTCTCCGACGAACGTTCGCGAGCGATTCGGGTGCGCGTCGGCGATGGCGAAGTGAAAGTGCACTCCTCGGTGTCTGAAACCGGAGAGAGCGAAGAGAGCATCCCAGCGGAATACAACGGCACTCCCGTCGAGATTGGATTCAACGCGCAGTACTTGATCGATTTCCTGCGTGTGGTGCAGACCGACCAAGTGAGTTTTTGGTTCAAAGATCCGCATAGCGCGGGCGAACTACGGCCCGGCGGCGACAAGGCCGACACGTATCGCTACGTGATCATGCCCATGAGAATTTGAGCGACACATTGATTCACGACACACATTGATTCACCACACTATGTCCAGTAAAGTTACAGCGCTAGATCCGAACGTTTACGATTCCACCAGCATCAAGGTGCTGGAGGGCCTCGAGGCCGTGCGCCTGCGGCCCGCGATGTACATTGGCTCGACCGGCGAAGCCGGGTTGCATCACCTGGTCTACGAAGTTGTCGATAACTCGGTCGACGAAGCTCTGGCCGGTTACGCCAACGAAGTAAATGTCACCATCCATGAAGACGATTCGGTAACGGTGGTCGACAACGGCCGCGGCATTCCGGTGGATCTGCACGAAGACGAAGGCGTGTCGGCCGCGCAGGTGGTGATGACCAAGCTGCACGCCGGCGGCAAGTTCGATTCCAACTCCTACAAAGTCTCCGGCGGCCTGCACGGCGTCGGCGTGAGCTGCGTGAACGCGCTTTCGGAAATGCTGAAGCTCGAGATCTGGCGTCCCGCGAAGGGCGAGACTGCGTCATCGACCTGGGAGCAGGAATACGCCAAGGGCGCTCCCAAGGCTCCGCTGGTCAAGACCGGCAAGGCCGGACGCAAGACCGGAACCAAGATCACCTTCAAACCCGATTCGTCCATCATGGACGCGACCAAGTTCAACTTCGACACCTTGGCCACGCGGCTGCGCGAGCTGGCGTTCCTGAACAAGGGCCTGAAGATCACGCTTGACCGATGAGCGCGAGGAACCGGCGCGCGTTTCCGAATTCCAATTCATCGGCGGCATCGCCGAATTCATCAAGCACCTGAACAAGGGCAAAAGCGTACTCCACGACAAGCCGATTTTCATCGAAGGCGAGCGCGATCTGCCGAACGGCACGCTCACCATGGAAGTCGCGCTGCAGTACAACGATTCCTATAGCGAAACGGTGTTCAGCTTCGCGAACAACATCAACACCGTGGATGGCGGCTCGCATCTGAGCGGCTTCCGCAGCGCGCTGACGCGCACCATCAACGCCGCGGGCCAGGCGGCGGGTTTGTTCAAGGACGTCAAAGAGAATCTCACCGGCGACGACGTGCGCGAAGGCCTCACCGCGGTGATCAGCGTGAAGCTCCCGCAGCCGCAGTTCGAAGGCCAGACCAAAGGCAAGCTCAATTCCGACATTCAAGGCTACGTCGTCCAGTTGATCAACGAAAAGCTGGGCGAGTTCTTCGACAAGAATCCGTCGGTGATGAAGAAGATCGTCTCCAAGGCGATCGACGCGGCCCGCGCGCGCGAAGCCGCACGCAAAGCCCGCGATCTCACGCGCCGCAAGGGCGCTCTCGATTCCGGCGGCCTGCCCGGGAAGCTTTCCGATTGCCAGGAGCGCGATCCCGACCGCTGCGAATTGTTCCTGGTCGAGGGCGAATCGGCCGGCGGCACCGCCAAGGGCGGCCGCGACCGCCGCTATCAGGCGATTCTGCCGTTGCGCGGCAAGATCCTGAACGTCGAGAAGGCCCGCTACGACAAGATGCTGGGCCACGAAGAAATTCGCGCCATGATCACCGCCATCGGCGCCGGCATCGGCAAGGACGATTTCGATCCCACCAAGATCCGCTACGGCAAGATCATCATCATGACCGACGCGGATGTGGACGGCTCGCACATCCGCACGCTGCTGCTCACGTTCTTCTTCCGCCACATGCAGGAGCTGATCAAGCGCGGCAACATTTTCGTCGCGCAGCCGCCGCTCTACCGCATCAAGAAGGGCAAGAGCGAGAAGTACATCAAGGACGACAAGGAATTCACGCGCGAGATTCTGCGCCGCGCGACGGAGAACCTGAAAGTCGAAGTTGGCCCCGGCGGCAAGACGGTTCTCGAAGGCACCGAGCTGCGCAATTACCTGATGTCGCTCGACGAGCTGCAACTGGCCTGGCGCCGCATGGAACGCCGGCTGCGCGACCCGCGCGTGGTCGAAGTGCTGGCGGACCCCGGACTGGCGATCGACACCAAAGCCGATTTCGCCGACAAGGCACATCTGCAGCCAGTCTACGACGCGCTGAAGGCGCTGAAGATCGAAGCCGAGCTCAAGCACGAAGAAGAGCATTCGGCCTGGATGGTGACCTTCAAGGATCCGACCAACGCCGAACGCTCCATCAACCTGGAGCTGGCCGGGCAACCCGAATACCGCCGCCTGCGCCTGCTCGCCAAGCAGGCCGGCAAGTATAACCAGCCGCCGTTCGTAGTCGCGCGCGACGCGCATCGCGAGACTCTCGCAGGCTGGCGCGAATTGCTGGCGCACGTCAAGAACGAAGGCATGCGCGAAGTCAGCATCCAGCGCTACAAGGGCCTGGGCGAGATGAACGCCGAGCAACTGTGGGAAACCACCATGAACATCGAGACCCGCACGCTGCTCAAGGTATCGCTCGAAGACATCGTGCAGAGCGACGAGATCTTCACCACGCTGATGGGTGAAAACGTCGAAGCCCGCCGCAAGTTCATCGAGGACAACGCCCTCGACGTCCGTAATCTGGACGTTTAGGCAGCGTCAAGGACAGCGTTTTCCCGCGGCATCGTTACCACTGCAGGTGAGCCTGCACGTGCCAGCGATAACGCCCAGTATCCAAAGCCAGCCAACACTGGAGTGAGGACTTGCAGCCGCAAGTAATCCGCCCAGGATTGCGTGAGCCATGGCACCAGCCACAGCACAATCAGCCAAACCTGCAGCGACATCTGCTCCTGTCTACTCCGGCCCTCGACGGACCCCGCCACCAGCGCCGCCGCGGGTACCAGGAGGATGGTGTCGTAGACCGGCGCGTAAACATTGATCATCAGTCCCCATGTCAGCGCCGCAGCCCACAGATAGCGTTGGGCGTCGTGCGATGCGTGGCGGCACTGCCACCAACTCCACGCGAGATACAGAAAGGCCGCGGAAGTCACCACCGTAGCCAATGCGCGCTCCGCGGAACTTGCGCCCAACAGGATGGTGAAGAATGAATTGAGGTCCACGTACTTGGTGCGTCGCAAGATGGCTTCGTTGCTGGTGGCGAAAGCACTGAAAACCCGCAGCCGCGCGATCCACAGCTCAAAGCCGTTCACTCCAGCTGCCGCGAATGATCCCAAAATCATCAATGCCGAACTGGCGCTCAATCCCGCCAGCATGCGCCAGCATCCGCCCACGATCATCAGCACCGCCGGAATCACTACCAGCGAAGGCTTGTAGGTCGCTAGTCCCAACGCCAAACCAGCCCACACCAGCCAGCGCTTCTCGAAGCAGTATATGAACAAGACCACCGCGAAAAAAGCTAGGACTGAAAGCTGTCCGCCGATCCAGGTTTCGAGCGTATACATCGGCGCCGATAGCGCCAGCAAGAACGCGCTCGTGCGCTGACTCGCGCGGATCAGACTTCGCAGCAACAGCCACAAACCCGACGCATACAGCGTCAGCGAAAATGCCAGCCACGCGCAGTAGGACCACCAATACGGCAAGAGCGCAAACGGACGGAACAACTCGGCCACCACCGGAGGGTAACCAAATATGTGCATCTGCGTAGCGGCCATCTCCGGCACCACCTGATGCTGCAATCGCGAAAACTCCGAGACGTCATAGATGACCGACGGCTGGTGCTGATTGGCGAGCTGCCCGGCCACGTAAAACTGTACGAAGTCGCTTCCCATGGGATGACCCATGAAGTTTTCTCCGCGAGATCCGTAATAGAGCGAGAACCCGCACGCGACCAGGCCCGCGATCAGCGCGAACACGCCGAACGCACGGGCTTCGCGCTGCCCTGGCAGAGGACCGATGATGCGCTGAATTCTCTCCGGTATGGATCGCTCCATATACGGACCTATCGTCAGAATTGAGGGTGGAAAATAGGCGGCAGATTTAGTCGATATAAACGCGTTTCACCCGGGCGTGAATCCCGCAGAGCACCGCGTAGGAAATCGTTCCGGCCCACTTGGCCATCTGCTGGGCGTTGATCGAAACACCACCTTCGGATCCCAGCAGCATCACCGCGTCCCCGGTTTTGAGATCAGGGCAGCCGGTAACGTCGATGGTGGTGAGATCCATCGACACCGCGCCCACTACTGGCGCCAGCTTGCCTTTCACAATCACCTGCCCGCGATTTCCCAAACGGTGCGGGATGCCGTCGGCGTACCCCGCGGCCAGCACGGCGATGCGCATGGGACGCGCGGCCCGGTGGATGCCTCCGTAGCCGATCAACGCTCCGGCTTCTACGTCTTTGACCTCCAGCACCGTCACTTTCCACTTCAACGCCGGAGCCACATTCAGAACTCTGGGAGGCGCGCCGCGGGCGGGCGAAACGTATCCGTAAATCGCGTGACCCGGCCGGACCAGGTTGCCCCACGCCTCGCGTCGCCGATAGGCGATCGGAGTGGTCGCCGAAGAATGCACGTAGCCCGGCGTGATCCCGGCATGGCGCAAGCCCTCGATCACCGCCTCAAAACGTTGGAGCTGTTCCTCGGTCTGCTTGCTCTCATAATTTCCGGATGACGCGAAGTGCGTCATCAAGCCTTCGAGCGGCGCCGTCGCGGACGGCCACCGCGCGCGCGATTTCACCGGGCTCGGCGCGGGTTCCCAAGCGGTTCATCCCGGTGTCGATCTTCAAGTGATACGGCACCCGCACGGCGGATAAATCCTCGAGCGAGTGAATCACCGGAGTCAAGTGATGCGTCGCCAGCATGTCGCGCTCGTCTTCCAGAAAATCGGCCATCACTAAGATGCGCGCTTGCGTTCCCGCCTGTCGCAGGACGACGCCTTCTTCGACGTTCGATACCGCCAGCCAGCGCGCGCCTTCCGCCTCTAGCGCGTGCGAGACTGCCACCGCGCCATGGCGATAGGCGTCGGCCTTCACTACCGGCATCACTTCGACGGACTCGCCCACCAGAGCCCGCACCGCGCGGAAGTTGGCCCGAATTTGTCCCAGCGATACTTCTACCCAACTGCGCATGATTGTCAGGCGTTTCCTGTCTAAGCTTCGGCCAGCCCCTCCAGCAGTTTCTCATACGCGTCCGTCACCGCTTCCCAACTGTAGCGGGATTGCACTCTCTCAACGGCGCGCGCGCGCCAGCGATCCCGCTCTTCATCAGTCATCGCGAGCACGCCGCGCATCACCTCACTCAGATTCTCGTGCGTGAACGGCAGACCCGCCCCGCCGGCGACTTCGGCGTTCTCCGGCGTGTCCAGATACAGCGTCAGCGCTCCCCGCCCCATGGCCTCGATGAGCGCCGGATGCGTGCCGCCGACTTCAGTGGCCTGGATGTAGGCGAAGCAATGCGAGCCTAGTTCGCCATAACCCTCGCCGTAAATTGCGCCCGGAATCACGATGCGCGGGTCGCTGGTGTCGCGAACTTTCGCCACATACTCCGCCGCATAAGGAGCGTCTCCGATCAGCGCCAGCTTCAAGTCGGTTGCCACCCGCTCGAACGCCTCCCGCACCAGTAGCCCATTGTTCTCCGGCTCCATACGGCTGACATACAGGAAGTATTTCTTCGGCTGCACGCCCAGCTTCTCAAGCGCGCCGGTGCTTTCGATAGTGCCAACTTCTGCACCGTAAGGGATCATCACCGAATCCCGCTGGTACGTGTCGCGATAATAATCGGCGATCGCGCGAGCGTCAGTGACCACTGCATTTGGCATCCACGTCGCTAGCCATTCGGACAACCGGTACCAGGCCTTCGCCAGCGCGTTCCACTTCTTGCGATGGCGCTCCAGACCGTCCACGTTCAACGCTACCGGCATCCCCACGGCACGCGGCATCCAGGTAAAGACCGCGTTAGCGGCATTGCAATACAGCAGCGCATCGTAGCGCGAACCCAGAACGTGCAACGTGGAAAGAGCCGTATGTGCGATGGTATCGAAGTATTTATGCCGAATCGTCGGCAGGTATTGAAGATGCACTCCCCGATAGATTGCTTCGGGATGCCGCTCGCGGCAATATACGGTCACTTGGTGACCACGTTTGGCCAGCCGCGTGGACAATTCTTCGGCGAAAGTCTCGAACCCCCCGTAGCGCGCTGGGATGCCGCGCGTGCCTAGGATCGCGAAGCGCACGGCGACGCAGCTCTTACGTTCGCGCGCTGCGCACGGCGGCGTTGGCCCGCGCGCCCGGTCTGGGAGCGGGACGGCTCACCGGCTGGAAGGAAAACCAACTCGCGAGGTCGTCGTCTTGCACCTTGCGCCGGCTCATGATGTCCCGCCGCTTTGCCAACACGCTCTTCCAATGCCGCAGAATAAAACCGAAGGCCTTGAGAGAAGAGTGTTCATGCAGCAGGCAAGCGCCGATCACCAGTAAATCCCGGCCGGTAATCGCCATCCAGTTGCGGCGGTAAAGATCCGGCGTCATGTTTTTGATACGCATCAAAAACCGGTTCTTCACCGAATGCATATTGATCTCGGCGGGCAGCGCGTGCCGTTTGCCCGGCAGCACATTTCGCACGTGGTAGCCGCAGGCTCGCGGAGTATACAAGCACCGCCAACCCATCAACTGCGCGCGCCACGCGACATCGGCGTCTTCCCGATACACGAAGAAATCCGAGTCGAAGAATTCGCCCTGGACCGCAATATCGTCGATCATCTTCCGCCGGTAGAGCGCCGCCGCGGCGGTTGCGCCGAAGACGTATTCAAAGTTCAGGTAGTGGCCGCGATCCGGCTCCTGGCTGCCACGGTCGAGATGCCGCAGCATCGGCGTGAAGTAGATGCCGGTGGAATCCACCAACTGCTCTTCCGGCAGATCGAAACTGGCGCTGATGCTGAGCAGTTTGCCGCACACCGTACCAGCTTTGCGGTCCATGCTGCCTGCCAGCACCAACTCCTCGATGAAATCCTTCATCAGCAACACGTCGGGATTCAGCGCCAATACCCAAGTCCCATGCGAAAGCGCAATCGCCTGGTTCTGCGCCGCCGCGAAGCCGATATTTTCCTGGTTGTAATAAATCCGGCAGCGATCCGTGAACTGCTCCAAAATGTCCACGGTGCCGTCGGTCGAAGCGTTATCGACCACGATGACTTCAAGCTGCGGATATGCCTGCTCGAGAACCGATTCCAGGCAGCGCCGGATGAATCTGCCGCTGTTGTAAGTGACCAGCGTTACGGACACCAAGTCTTGTTGAATCATGTGTTTATGGTTATCCAACTGTAACTGCAGCATTTCTCACATGCTTGGGAGTCACCAAGCAGTGTCCTGCAAACCGCATGATCTTCAAATAAATTCCACCCGACGACAGAGTCCGGCTTGCAATCATCCCCACGACCATGCGGGGAATAGAGCTAAGCGCGACAGCGGCGCAAATCCCTCGAAACGCTCCCGGTTGGAAGTGCTTCGCGCCATATCTTAAAAGGCTAACACACCAATAGGTTGCGCGTTGGCCCTGGGGAATCCTTCCCACCGAATGGCCGCCTGCATGACGCGCTACCACCGAGGGCACATATGCTATTTGGCACCCGGCATCCACAGCGCGCCGGCAGAGGTCCACATCCTCGAACCAGACCGGATAGAACTGCTCGTCGAAACCGCCCAGCTTGTTCCAAACGTCGCGGCGGACCATCAGGAACGCGCCCGCCGGCTGTTCGACCACCGCGGGTTGATTGTAATCCAGATCCAGACAACGGTACCGCCGGTTTACCGGATTCGACGGCCACAACCGGTTGATCCCGAACAGCTCGCAAATCAGCGCCGTAGGAGTCGGAAGCCGGCGCAGCGTAAAACCCGCCTGGGTGCGGCCCGCTTGATCGACCAGACGCCCCGCCGCCAGCCCATGCCGCCGCGCGGATTCCATCAACGGATTGATGGTGGTCAGTAATTCCACGTCAGGATTCAGCAGCAAAACAAAATCACTTTCGCTGGCCTCACCGGCCCCTTGATTCGCCGCCGCCGCGAAGCCACGGTTCTCCGCGTTCGCGATCAACCGCACGCCGCCCCGCGCCCGCACCCGGTCCACCGTCTGGTCCGACGAAGCGTTATCCACAACAATCGGCGTCATCTCAGGAGCCATCTTAGACAACGACTCCAGGCAAGAATCGATTACATCCGCCGAGTTGTATGTAACAATTACCGCCGCGACAGCCAAAAGTAGGCCCTCCAATAGCTGTCGAAGCCAGTCTCCCGCGCCAGCGCGAGGATCGACGCCTCGCTCGATTCCAGAACCTCCGCCAGGACCTTTCTGGTGTATTCATTTGTACTTAGCTGCCGCATCCGGCGGGCTTCGCGCATCCCGGCGATCTTTCCACGAACGAACGCCGATCCGCGCCCATGCCGCAGGGCGACAATTCCCCAGAGCAATTGCCCGGCCACAATCGGCCACCACGGCTGACCCCGAAAGTGCTTGGCTGACAACAAGACCTGGTTTCTGGCGATGCGCCACACCGTGTCGTTATTCCACTCCCCTAGAGTGGCGCTGCCACGGTGGTAGGCGACCGCGGATGGAACGAACACGCCCGGCCGCCCCGCTAGCGCACACCGCAATCCGAAGTCGACGTCTTCCATGTACGATCCAAACGTCTCGTCCAGACCACCGAGATCGCTGAAGAGCTGCCGCCGAAAGATCGCCGCTGTCATCGGAGCGGCACGAATGCGCCGCGTCTGATTCCAAGCCGGCCCGTCGGGTTTCCCAGACCCGCAACGGCTAGCGCACGCGCCGCGCGAAATCTCATCGAACGTTCCATCGACGACTTGGTGGTTCGCAGCCTGCAGAATCTTGCCCGTGGCGAACCAAAGGTCCTCCTGCGCCGCCTCCAGCAGCTTTGCCAGCCAGTCCACTTCCAGCGTCACGTCATTATTGAGGATCGCAACCCATTCCGCATCGGCCGCTTCAATCCCGCGGTTCACCGCCGCCGCAAAACCCACGTTGCGTCCCATCTTGAGGACGCGCGCGCCAGCACGCTCCGCGAGTTCGGCGGAGTCGTCTTCAGAGCCGTTGTCGACCACAATGATCTCCGTGAACGGGCAAGTCTGCGCCGCGAGATTTTGCAACAGAGTAGCCAGAAGATCGCGCCGGTTCCAGGTGGGAATCACTGCGGCCACTCGTGCCGCGGCGGCGTTCGGCATGCTTCACCAGAATAACTTGTGAACCGGAGCGCGACATCGCCCAACCCAGGCCGACACTGGCGCCGCGTCGTATCATAGGGGCATGAAGCACTTTCTGCTTGCGGCCACGGCGCTGCTGATGTCAACCGGCCTCTCCGCGGCCGGCTTGAGCGACGTCAAAACGGTGTATCTGCTGCCGATGTCCAGCGGCCTGGATCAATATCTGGCGCAGAAACTCACTTCCGGCGCGGTCTTGCAGGTGGTGACCGATCCCCAAAAAGCGGACGTGGTCCTCACCGATCACCTGGGTGAAACCTTCGAGCAAAGTCTGGCGGACCTGTATCAAACCAAGCCCAAGGCCGACGACAAAACGGCCGACGCCGAAGACAAAGGCGCCACCTTTGCGCGGTCCGGGATGCAAGGAAAGCGCGGCCGCGGCACCATCTTCCTGGTCGACCGCCGGACTCACGAAGTTTTGTGGAGCGTCTACGAGCTTCCCAAAGACAGCCAGCCCGGCACCCTGCGCCATTCAGCGGGCAGGATCAGCGATCAGTTGGCCAAGTCCATCAAGGGCGGAGCTAAGTAGCGCCTAGCCGCCATTCCTGCGCAGCACCTCGGCGCGATAGCCTTCCACCATACGCTCCGTCATCGCGCGAATATCGCGCTTCGTCACCACTTCTTCGCGCGCCCGCGCCGCCATCTCCGCGGCCTTTTGCGGATCGCGCAGCAAGTCGATCACGCGCCGTGCGAATTCAGCGGGCTGATCCGCCAGCGCGCAAATCTCGCCATCGCGATCGGCCAGGCCCTCGGCGCCCAGCCGCGTCGATACCACTGGAATCCCAGCCGCGAATGCTTCCAGCAGTTTCACCCGCACCCCGGAACCGCTCAAGATCGGGCATACGAATAAGCGAGTAGCGCGTGAGCGGCTCGCGCACATCTTCGACGAAGCCGACCAGCTCCACCGCTTCGGCGTGCCGGAAAGTGCTGCGCGTGCGGCGGTTCCGAGCCGATCACCATCACCCGCGCGCGCGGCTCCTCGGCCAGCACCAGCGGAAGCACCTGCTCCACGAACCAATTCAGCGCTTCCAGATTCGGAGTATGGCGGAAGCTGCCTAGAAACAAAATCGTGAACGGCTCGCGGCCATCCGTGCGGTAGGTATAGCGGCAGGTGTCGATTCCGGCGCGGTATCCATCGTCGATTCGTCCTGCGAGCTGCGGCAAAAAGGAGAGCAGATAATCCGCATTGTCGCGGCTGCACACCTGTATGCGATCGAGACGTCGGCAGCATGCGCAGTTCCCAGCGCAGCGCGCGCAAATATTCCCAACGTGCCGTGATTCGTCTCAGGCTGCTGCTTATGAAAGGCAGGCGGCGCGCGATCGATTGGAAGTAGACGTCATGCTCGAACAAGATGCTGGGGATGCGGCGGAACTCGCCCGCGTATTGTCCCAGTACGGTGTATTCGAGCTGCACCACATCGATGCGCTGCGTGTAGATCTGGCGATGGATCAGCCACGCCAAATCCGGGATGCGAAATTCGCGAACCGCGTGGGGTTCGATGGAGCCCACTCGCTCCGGTACCTCCCAGCGGCCGGACCAGATATTCGAGTGGATGCGCAAACTGCGTCCAGCTCGGCATGGGCCGGGCGTTCGCCAGCGGAGTCGAGCAGCACGATCAGATGAAGCTCGCAGCAGCGATGCCAGTTCATGAACCGTCTGATACATGAAGACGCCGCCGCCGTGAATCGGAGGGCAAATTGGATAAGGCGAAACGAACAGCACGCGCAGCGGCTCGGCCGTCGAAATCGGGCGCGCCGAACGTGTCGCGGAAATGCCCGCCCAACGGCCGCCGCAACGCCTCTGTGTCGGAGACTGCGGCAAGCTGACGCGCCCGCGTGGCGCGACTCCATGGCAGCCGGAAGTTGCAGCGTACGCGCGCGCAATGCCGCCCAGAGCTCGAGCGCTCCGGCGAGTCGCCCACCAGCCAAGCTCAGCAGCGCGCTCCGCCCAAACAGGAAGAAGAAATTCGCCGCACAAGCGCCGCCAATCGTGAACGTTCTTCCAGGTGAACAGCAGGAAATTCTTTTTGAGGACGCCTTGGATATACGCTTCGCTAAAGCGGCGTCCGATGGTTCCACGGTGTTCGTGAAACACCACGCTCGCCGGCTGATACAGATTCTTCCATCCGCGCTTCCACGCCATGATAGCCGAGGTCGGTGTCTTCCAGATAGAACGGCGCGAGCAGTTCATCGAAGCCGCCGAGCTCCAGAAATTTCCGCCGATCAAACGCGCAGGAGCCGCCGCCGCCATAAGCGCACGGATACAGTTCACGGATTGCAGGCTCCGTGCGATGGCGAACGCGTAGGCTGCCGCGCTCCCACCAGAATTCCGTGAGACCGGTCTCTTCGCGCATCTTGTCTGGATCGCGAAAAAAAGATCTGGCAGGAGACGGAAAAAACTCGTTCATCGGTGAACCCGTCCAGCAGGGGCTGCAGGAAATCCGGTTCGCACGCGCATATCGCTATTGAGCAGAACCACCACATCGTGCTGGGCGGCGCTGAAATCCGGCGTTGGAGCCGCCGCCGAAACCCAGATTCTTTTCAAGCGCGCACTCACACGGACTTGGGAAAGCGTTCGCGCATGAATGCGGCGCTGCCATCGGTCGATCCGTTATCGACCACGATAACTTCGCTGCCCGGAACATCTCCGCGGCAGCGATCTACCGATGGAAGATACTTTTCGAGAAGATCCCGCCCATTCCAGTTGGGAATGACGATCGCCGCGGAGCGTCCATCTGGCCGGGTATCGGGCGCCAACTCGCGCCGCGCCGCCAGACGGGAATAAAGATCGGAGAGGGCTAGCCCCAAAGCGGCCAAGAGCAGCAGCAACGGAGAGAGGATCGCGAGAGGAAGCCCCGCGAGAATCCGCCAGAGAGCGCCGGGCGTGCGGGACGTGCCGGACCTCGCTAGCTTCCGCCACCGCTCGCGCCACCCTTGCTTCGAGATCGAGATCCGGACCCAAGTTCAATTTGCGTCCCAATTTGGTCCAGCGCGATGCACGCCACAGGTTGACCGGGCCTGTCAGGTCTTCCGCTTCTGCCGCCAGCCGCTGCGCCCAAAGCGTTCGCTCGACAACCGTCGCTTCCGCTGCGGTCAGTTTTTCGAGCACGGTCACCAGATCCCGGCGCACGGCTTCCAGTTCTCCCCGGTCCGCAGCGCCCAGCGGTTCTGTTCTTCCATGTGGACTGTGAGCTCATCGTGCGCGGAGTGCAGCGCTGTGAACTGGTCGCGCGACGTCGCGCAATTGCCGCTCCAGACTTGGATGTGTTTCTCCCGCTCGCGCAGTACGTTCGATCCTTGATGCACGAAGAGAAAACGCCGGGAGGAGGCTGTTCCTCAAGCGAGCACACCGCCAGGAAAAAGTGAGCCTCTTGCGGAACCCCGCGCACGCCATCCATGCGGCCTTCAACGGAGGAGCCGCCGTCCGCCTGGTAAAACGCGAAAGCCTCAAGATGGTTTTGCAGCAGGACCGTGCAATGCGGAAAGAACTCCGCCAGCACATTGCGGAATTCGTCGAATTCGAATTCGTGGGTGTGAAATGGATTCGGTCCGGAAGCGCCGCGTGATTCGGTGTAGTATTCCTTGTTCGGCGTCGAGACCAGAAAGACGCCATTGGGATGCAGCAGGCGCCGGCCTTCCGCTAACAGCGCCCGCCAGTCGTTGCAGATGCTCGATCACTTCAAACGCGGTGATCAGATCGAAGGAGCCGTCGCGAAAAGGCACCGCGGTGGCCGAAGCCGGAATGAAAGAAATATTCGCGAGCGGATAGGCCGACGCTGGCATGGCCGACGCCTCCGGGGCAAGGTCGATTCCGATGGCGAGCGCGCCGGCGTCGCGCCAGTTCCGCGGTGCCGTAGCCGGCGCCGCATCCCATGTCCAAGACGCGCGCGCCGGAGCCACAGCGGGCAGCAAAGGCATAGCGCGACAGATGCTCCGCCCACAGGTCGGCGATCCACTTGGCCGGGGATCACGCGTTCGCCCGTGAATTCGATCACAGCGCGCGGCCCCGGCGCCCGGTGCGACACGACAGGCGCGCCCCAATGCGGGAGTTCACTTCCACCCGGCAGCGGAATCGGAAGTGCCCGTACATCGGTCCCTCGGGCGGCGTCATCTGCAGTACCACCGCGTTATCGATCCAGTCGCACAGCCGAAGCGTTCGAGCGTGCCGTTGGCGACGGCCGGAGAGAACGAGAGTGGACGTGGAATAGAGCGTCGGCATATCCAGATGAAAATCCACCGTGCAGATATCGCCCGCCATCAGGCGGCGGCAACGCGTATCCCTCGCTTTCGGTGTTCGAGCCCGCGAAATCGACGCCGCGTTGGTCGCGAAACATGACTCCCACAATGGGCCGGTCGAGATTCTGCTTCGCGCGGACACTGACCCGAACGACGATCGCGGAATCCGGCGCGAGCAAGCTGAGACGGCGGCCGGAGTCGTCGCACACGGCGATGCCCAGAATCTCGGCGCGGCCGTCGCCGTAGCGGTGGTCGATGTTCGGAATTTCGATCCACGATCTCAGGCGGACGCGCGCATGGTTTCGTGCGGGTGGTGCAGCGATATCGACGGCTTGATACTGCGCGTCCTTCTCGGCCATCGCGGCGAGATATTGCGAAACCACGCGGTCCGTCGATTCCCGTGGGCCATCACATGGCCGTGCTCCAGCCAGAGCGCGCGGTCGCCCAGCGCTTTCACGTCCGCCAGTGGCGTGCGAGACAAACAGAATCGTGACTCCGCGCGCGCGCAGTTCGTGGACCTTGCGCAGGCAGCGCTGCCGGAAGTAGACGTCGCCTACCGCCAGGGCTTCGTCCACCAGCAGTATTTCAGGATCCACGTTGATGGCGACCGCGAACGCCAGCCGCACCACCATGCCGCTGGAGTAAGTCTTCACCGGCTGGTTGATGAAGTCGCCGATCTCTGCGAACTCCGCGATGTCGGCGAACTTGCGGTCCATCTCTTTGGTGGAAAATCCAAGAATCGCGGCGTTCAGATAAACGTTGTCGCGACCCGAGAATTCCGGGTTGAAACCGGCGCCGAGTTCGAGGAGCGCCGCGACGCGTCCATTGACACTCACCGTGCCGGAAGTCGGCTGCAGGATGCCCGCGCAGATTTGCAGGAGCGTGCTTTTGCCGCAGCCATTTTCGCCGACGATGCAAAAAGTTTCGCCGCGGACGACTTCGAAGCTGACATCGCGCAGCGCCCAAAAATCCTGATGAAACTGGCGGCGGTGGAAGGTGGCAAGTTCCTTAAGCCGGTCGCCGGGCGCGTTATAGATGGAGTAACTCTTCGATACGCGCGAAAATTCGACGGCGAGGGCGGACACTACTTCAGATTGTAGACCAGCCGATGGCCGAAAGCCTTAGGAAGAAGAGCCTAAAGCCATGCTGCCCATTTTCCGTCATCAACAAACGTGCCAGCCATTTGCCCGCCGATAACCCTGCCGGTGACCGCCCTCAATAACCCCTCTAATGTTCCCTGTGCAGGAGCCAGCCCCACGAGCCGGCACAATAATCTGCTCGACAATCTGTAAAACGGATAAAAAGGTATTATTATATTTATACTTGACAGTGACAGCACCTGCTGCCTACGCTGGTGAGTGCGCCGGTGTAGCTCAGGTGGCTAGAGCGACGGTCTCATAATCCGTAGGTCGTAGGTTCGAGTCCTACCACCGGCACCAATCAATTCACCCCACCGGTAATCTGCTGAAACAGCCGGTCAAGGTCGGTTTGCGAATAGTATTCGATCTCGATTCGTCCACGCTGATCGGTCACTTCGACGATACGGACTCGGGTCCCCAGCACGCGCTCCAGTTCTTCGATGGCCGCCCTGACATTCGGGTCCAGGCTGCTTTCCTTCTTGTCGCCGGTTCTGCTGCGGTCCGAGGTTAGATTCCTGGACCAGCGCCTCCACTTGCCGGACGGATAGTCCTTGCGCGGCTGCTTTTTCCGCGACTTCGATTTGTTGCTCGGCGGTGGGCAGGCCCAGAATCGCCCGGGCGTGTCCCATGGAAAGGCGATGCTCCGCCAAGAGCAACTGAACTTCTGCGGGGAGTTTAAGAAGCCGCAGTGCATTCGTGATCGACGTTCGATCTTTGCCAGTGCGGCGGCCGATTTCTTCCTGCGACAAGCCAAGATCCCGGCCCAGGCGTTCGTAAGCATGAGCGGTTTCGATCGCGTTGAGGTCTTCGCGCTGGATGTTCTCGATAAGCGCCATCTCCAGCAGCAGAGGATCCGCGATTTCTTGGATCACCACCGGAACTTCCGTCAGCCCTGCCAGCTTTGCCGCCCGCCAGCGGCGCTCGCCCGCGACCAATTGGAACTGCGCCGTCGTGCCGCCGGACGATCAACGGCTGAATGATTCCGTTTGCCCGAATGGAGGCCGCGAGTTCCTCGAGCCGCTCTGGCTGAAACACTACTCGCGGCTGCATCGGATTCGGCTGAATCGCCTCGATGGGTAGCTTTGACGGGGGCGCGGTGGAAGGCAGTGACGTGGCAGGCCCCGTCTGCGCCGGTGCCGTCGCCGTGCCAGCTTGACCGGACGGCCGTCCGGGGAGAAGCGCGGAAAGTCCTTTACCCAGCGCTTTGCGCTGCTTCTCGGCTGGTTCGCTCATTTTCCAGGATCTCCTTGGCAAGTCTTATGTAGCTCTCGGCCCCTTTCGATCGGGGGTCATACATCAGGATGGGTTTCCCGTAGCTGGGCGCCTCGGCGAGGCGTATACTCCGCGGGATGACAGTTGTAAGTACATCATTCCCAAAGAAATCCTTGAGATCTTCGGCTACCTGCCGCGCCAAATTGGTCCGGTCATCGAACATGGTCAGTAGGATGCCCTCCAGCTTGAGGGGTCTGGAGAACGTCTCCCGAATTCGCTCGATTGTATCGATCAACTGCGAAATTCCTTCCAGCGCGAAGAATTCGCACTGAATCGGCACCAACACGGAATCGGCGGCCACTAAACCGTTTAGTGTCAATAGATCCAGCGCTGGCGGGCAGTCGATCAGAATGTATTGATAGCGGTCACGAACCGTCTCGAGAACTTTTGTCAGCCGGTATTCCCGGTTTGGATCGTCGACCAAGTCCAGGTTCGCGGCCACGAGATTCTTGTCGGCCGGCACCAGGTCGAGTCCTTCGCACTGCGTTTTTACGATCACTTCTTGCAGGTCCGTCCCTTGTAGAAGTGCGTTATACAAGGTAGCGTTCTCAGGGTTTTTTTCTATCCCCAGCCCGGAAGTGGTGTTTCCTTGGGGGTCGCAATCGACCAGCAGGACTTGCAAGTCATTGGCAGCTAGAGATGCAGCGAGATTTATCGCCGTTGTCGTTTTCCCAACTCCGCCCTTTTGATTGCTGATCGCTATGATCTTTCCCACGGCTCAGATGATATCACGGAGTCGTTTTTGATGTTCCACGTGGAACAGTCGCTCAAGTCACAAGGTTCCACGTGGAACATCAACGCAGGAACAGCGCTCGGTTCTCACCCCACGGCAAGCCCACGCCCTCGACCCCCAGCACCGCGACATGTGGCGCGAGATCCAGATTCAGTACATCGTCGGGGCGAACCGCCCTCGATATCGTCCAGTCGTACGAATGGGTCACGGTTTCGGCGCGATGCGGAAGCACCCGGACATTTGTCAATTTCCGAGCGGCTTCGCGGAGAAAAACCGCCTTCCTTTGGTGCGATTCGACTAAGTCGACGGAACACTCGGGGCGATAGATAGCGACCGGAATGCCCGGAAATCCGGCACCGGAGCCGATATCGACAATGCGAAGTATACCGGCGGGGAGGTGCGTCGCGAGATACAGCGACTCGCAGTAATGATAATGCACGGCGTCTTGCAGACTGGTGATGCGGGTAAGGTTGATCTTCTGATTCCAACGCAACAGAAGTTGGTAATGTTCGTCGAGAAGCGCGAGCTGTTGCGGCGTGAGTGCCCCGTAAGGAGAGAACTCCGACGCCAACAGAGCTTTAAAGTCTTCCATGCTGGCGGTCAATGCTTAGGTACACGTCCAGCACGGCCACTGCCGCTGGCGTGACGCCTGGGATCTTTCCCGCCTGACCGAGGGTCTGCGGCCGTACTCGCTCGAGCTTCTCGCGGACCTCGCTGGACAGACCGGGAATATCGGAATAACGAAATGTGACGGGAATTCCGCGGCGCTCGGCCTCTCGCAACTGCACCACCTGGCGATTTTGTTGCGCGATATAGCCGGCATACTTCACCTCAGTCTCGACGGTGGTCAAGGCGTCTCGGCCGAATTCGCCGGCCAAATCCAGGTCCGCGATCTTCGTCTCGGGACGGCGCAAAAGCGCCGCCAGATGCGGCTTCGCTTCAAACAATGCGCGCAACTTCTGTTTTTGGGCTTCCTTCGCTTGAAACATGCTCCAACGCTCGTCGGAAACCAGCCCGACCTTCCGTCCGATAGGTGTCAGACGTTCGTCAGCATTATCGATTCGTAGATGCAGGCGGAATTCGGCCCGCGACGTGAACATGCGGTAGGGCTCGTCGGCGCCTTGCAGAACCAGGTCGCTGATCAAAATTCCGGTGTAGCCTTCGGTTCGACCGACAACCAGCGGCTCGCGATCGCCGACATAACAGGCGGCGTTGATGCCGGCGATCAGTCCCTGGCACGCGGCTTCCTCGTAGCCGGATGTGCCGTTGATCTGGCCCGCCAGAAACAGACCCTCGAAGGACTTAACGTCGCAAAGAATCAGTAAGTTCGCGAGGGTCAATGGCGTCATATTCGATCGCGTAGCCGGGGCGGATCATCTCCGCATCGTGCAAGCCGGGAATCGCCGCCAGCACCTCGGACTGAACGTCGATCGGCATGCTGGTCGACATCCCGTTGACATAGATTTCGTTGGTATCCAAGCCTTCCGGCTCCAGAAAGATCTGGTGCCGGCTCTTGTCCGGGAACTTTACGATTTTATCTTCGATCGACGGGCAATAGCGCGGCCCGACGCCCTCGATCTGACCGCTGTAGAGCGGCGACCGGGCGATGTTGTCCCGAATCACTTGGTGCGATTCAGGCGTGGTATAGGTGATGTAGCAGGGCACCTGCTCTCGATCTATCTTACTGGTTAAAAAGGAGAAAGGAGTCGGATTTGCATCGCCATACTGCGGCTCAAACTGCGACCATTCGATGGTCCGCGCGTCCAAGCGCGGCGGAGTACCGGTCTTCAGCCGCTTCCACTCCAGACCCAAAGTGCGAAGCTGATCGCCCAGCAGGTTCGACGACGCCTCGCCGCTGCGGCCACAACTATAGGTCTGCTCGCCCACGTGGGCCAGGCCGTTCAGGAACGTGCCGGTGGTGACGACGACGGCATCGCTATCGATCTCGCGGCCATCGCGCAGCAGCACTCCGCGGACCCGGCCGTTCGGCGATCAAGAGCTGCGCGACCTCGGCCTGCAGGATTCGGAGATTCGGCTCTTGTTCTAGTATTTCGCGCATCTTGAGCCGGTACTGCTTCTTATCGCACTGCGCGCGCGGCGACCACACGGCCGGACCGCGGCTGGTATTCAGCAGCCGGAACTGGATGCCGACCGCATCCGTCACCTCGCCCATGATCCCGCCGAGCGCGTCGATCTCACGCACCAGATGGCCTTTGGCGATGCCCCCGATGGCCGGATTGCACGACATCTGGGCGATCAGGTCGAGATTCATCGTGATCATCGCTGTCTTGAGCCCAAGCGGGCGCACGCCCGCGCGGCTTCGCAACCGGCGTGTCCGGCGCCGACGACAATCACTTCATAACGAGTGGCCACTGTCTCTCATTCTACTGGAACGCGCTAAACTGACTGTTCATCGTGAAAATTCTTGTGATCGGCAGCGGCGGCCGCGAGCACGCCATCGCCTGGCGTCTCTCGCTCGAAGGCCATCAAATTTTCGCGGCGCCCGGCAATCCTGGCATCGCGCAGGCCGGCACGCTATTCGCTTCGACGGATTATCTGAGCCTCGCGCAATCTCTACGGCCCGACCTCACCGTAGTCGGGCCCGAAGTTCCGCTGGTCGCCGGCATCGTCGATCAATTTCGTGCCGACGGCTTCGCGATCGTTGGTCCCACGCAAGAAAACGCTCAGCTCGAAGGCAGCAAGATCTACGCCAAGGAGTTCATGCAGCGCGTGGGCATTCCAACGGCGCGCTTCGTCCGCAGCGAGACTTTCGAGGCGGCGAGCGAAGCGCTGCCGCAGTTCGACTATCCAGTTGCCGTGAAAGCCGACGGACTCGCCGCCGGCAAGGGCGTGATCATCGCGCACAGCCGCGCGGAGGCCGAGTCCGCGATTCAAACGCTGGGTCCGCGCCTGGTAAT
>CAWCAP010000033.1:0-15627 GCA_963793395.1 Bryobacterales bacterium
GGCAAGATCGCTTGTTCCACGTTCTGCGCGCGGGCCGCGAACATCAGCAGCAGTTCAGTCGTGGGACACAGCTCCTGATTTTTCGTGTCCAAAAGAACCCGCCGAATCTGCAGGCCTATCGGCGTGCCACCAGGCTCCGCCGTTTCGAGCACCGCGATATTCTTGCCGCGCAGCTTCTTGCCTAGCATGCGCAACTGGGTCGATTTGCCGCTGCCTTCCGGGCCTTCAAAGGTGATGAAGAGGCCCCGCTTGTTCGCGTCTAGTCATACACGAAGTGCAAGACTTTCTTCAGATCGTCCCAGGCTTCACGCTTCGCGTTTTGATTGTAGGGGCGCAGTAGATACGAAGGGTGATACGTCACCATCACCGGGATGTCGTGCCACTTGTGCCAGTTTCCGCGCAGCCGGGTAACGCCGTCCTTGGTGGCCAATATCGCCTTCGCCGCGGTCGAGCCCAGCGCGCAAATCGCCTTAGGGCGCAGCGTCATCAATTGGCGGAACAAGAATTGGCCGCAAATTTCCATTTCCTCGGGCAGCGGCGTGCGGTTCTCCGGAGGCCGGCACTTGACCACGTTGCAGATATAAACGTCCGGACGGCTGATGGGGATGCCTTCCTTCGACGCCGTGCCGTCGATCATCTGCGTGAGCAGTTGCCCCGCGCGGCCCACGAACGGGAAGCCCTGCGCGTCTTCATCGGCGCCCGGCCCTTCGCCCACAAAAACCAGCCGCGCGTTCTCATTGCCGGAGCCAAAGACGATCTTGTTCCGCTGCTCGC
Organism: Bryobacterales bacterium; assembly: GCA_963793395.1. Lineage (GTDB taxonomy): Bacteria > Acidobacteriota > Terriglobia > Bryobacterales > Bryobacteraceae > Palsa-187. Next base: position 775 of record CAWCAP010000033.1, read on the forward strand.
ACAGCCCGCAGCGGCGGCAATCGCCAATATCTTCGCGGATCTTTGCGAGCGTGTCACCCACCGGCGCGAGTGACGGCAGTTCTAAGCTGGACGATACAGGTGCAGCGACCGGGGCTATCATCGGAGTGGCGATCACCGCCTCTGCCGGTTTCGTGGCCGGCGCGCGCCGGTAAAGGTTTTTCACGCCGAGATCCTGATAAAAGCTGAGATATTGACGAAGCTGTTCGGGGGTCATCGCGAAACGTGCAGGGCCAAGCGCAGGCGCAGCGCCTCGTCGAAAATACGCCCCGCGATCGCGCGTTTGGAGGCGCGCTCCACCGGAATGGTCTCGCCTGCGCGCGTCACCAGCACCACTTCGTTTTCGTCGGACTCGAATCCGATTCCCGCCTTGGAGACGACGTTGCCGACAACCATGTCGCAATTCTTCTGCTGCATCTTGCGGCGGGCTTCCTCGACCATGTTGTCCGTCTCGGCGGCGAACCCAATCAGCAGACGGTCGCCTTTTTTCTTGCCCACTTCAGCCAGGATATCGGGCGTAGGCTCCAGATCCAGCGACAGGCGCGCCGCAGTCTTCTTCATCTTGTGCTTGGACGGATTCGGAATATGATAATCCGCCACTGCTGCAGCCTTGATGACGATGGTCGCTTCGGCTAAGTGATCCATCACCGCCTGGCGCATCTCAATCGCAGTGCGCACCGGGACTAGCGCAACTTCGCGCGGCGCCGGCAAACTCACGGGTCCCGAAACCAGCACGACGCGGGCACCCCGCGCCGCAGCTTCCTCCGCCAGCGCGTAACCCATCTTGCCGCTGGACCGATTGCTCAGATAACGGACCCCGTCGATAGGCTCCTGTGTGGGACCGGCCGTGATCAGGATGGTCTCGCCTTCCAGATCCCGCCTATCGGTTTTCTTGCTCGCGGCAAGAACCGCATCGGCAATGTCCACCGGCTCCGCCAAACGCCCCGGTCCGATCGTGCCGCAAGCCAGCAACCCTTCACCGGGCTCCACGATCACATGCCCGCGCGCGCGCAGCGCTTGCACATTCGCCTGCGTCGCCGGATGATTCCACATATTCGTGTTCATCGCAGGAGCCAACACTACGGTTCCAGTAAATGCGAGATAAGTAGTTGTCAGCAAATCGTCCGCCAATCCATTGGCAAACTTGGCAAGCAGATCGGCAGTGGCAGGGGCGACCACCAGCAGTTGATTCTCTTGCGCCAGCCGGATGTGATCGATGGCGCTGGCCAGCGTATCGTCGGCGCTCGCCGCCGAAAACAGATGCGTGTGGACCTTGCGGCCGGTGAGCGCGGCGAAAGTCAGCGGGCGAATAAACTCCTCCGCCCCCCGCGTCATGATGACGTCAACAGTGAAGCCACGCTCCATCAGCGCGCGCGCCAGCTCCGCCGCTTTGTAAGCGGCAATGCCTCCGCCAACGCCGAGAGCGACGTTCATCAGTACCCGCTATTCTTCGGCGAGCGCCGGCAGCAGCGTCTTGTGAATCGCGATGTCTTCGTATTGCACCAGTCCGCGGCGCACTTCTTCCATGGCAGCTACGGTGGGTTTCTTCGAGGTGGTGGGCAGGATGCTGCGCGCGCCGCCTTGCAGTTGGCGGGCGCGTTTCGCCGCCACGATGATAAAACGGTAAGCGCTGGCTTCCGGATCGTCCGGAATCATGCTCTGCGCAGGTGTTTCAGATTTGTCTCAGCCATTTTTGACTTCCTTTTTAACCTTCGAAAACGTTTCCAAAATCGGACGGATTTCGTCTTCCATCCGGTCGCGCCGGCTGCGGGTGGCTTTGACGATCGATTCCAGTGTCTCCACCGACGCCTCCACTTCCCGGTTCACCAGCACGTAATCGTACTGCGAATAATTGCGAATCTCTCCCGCCGCATCGTGCAAGCGCCGCGGAATCACGGCTTCCGAATCCTGGCTGCGCGCCCGCAACCGCTGTTCCAGGATCTGCCGGCTGGGCGCCAGAATAAAAATGGAAACCGCGGCCGGAATTCTCTCTTTTAATTGTCGCGCACCCTGCACGTCAATGTCGAGCACCAGGTCGAAACCCTCGGCGGCGGCCCGATCCAGCTCGCTGATGTGCGTGCCGTAATAATTCCCAAAGACCTCGGCGTGTTCCAGGAATTCGCCACTGTTGACGCGGTCTTCGAAATCCTCGCGCGAGATGAAGAAGTAGTCCTGGCCGTCCCGTTCCTCGCCGCGCGGGGAGCGCGTGGTGTAGGAGATGGAAAACCGAAGATTGGGAACCAGCCGCATCAGTTCGCTGACCAGTGTGGATTTGCCGGAGCCGGAGGGCGCGGAGATGATGAAGACCGTGGTCATTATTCGAGGTTGAGGGATTGCTCGCGGATCTTTTCGATGGCAGCTTTGGCGCCCAGCGCCAGTTCGGTGATTTTCATGGCCGGCTCTCCGGCGCCGCTGGTTTTCGAAAGGATGGTGTTGGTTTCCCGATTCATTTCCTGTAGCAGAAAGTCGAGCTTCTTGCCTACTTCGCCGCCCGCATCCAGCAGGCCTGCCAGTTGCCCGGAGTGGATTTTCAAGCGCGCGAGTTCCTCGCCGATGTCGCTGCGGTCGGCTAGAATCGCCGCTTCCTGCGCCAGACGCTGCGGGTCGATTTGGATTCCCTTAGAGACTTCCTGTAGCCTCTCGGCCAGCCGCTTCTGGAAATATTCCGAGGCAGCCGCGCGAAGCTGTTCCATGTGCTCGGCCGCGGCACTCAAGCGCTGGTTATGGCCGCGCAGTTCGTCACCGATCTCGCGTCCTTCGCGGGCGCGGAATTCATTGAGCTCGTCGAGCGCCGCAGTGAGCGCCGAGTCGAGCGCGCCCTCGACTCCTTCGGGCGGCCCCGAATTTTCGGCCGGCGCAAACATCCCGGGGATACGCAGCGCGGCGTTGAGGTCAGGCTTCGAGTCGAGACCGTGCGCCGTAGCTTCCTCGCGGAAAATCCGCAAGTAGTCATGTAGGAATTCACGATCAAGCGCCAGCGCCGCGTCCCCCGCATCCTTCTTCGGAACCGACACGCGCACTTCCACGTGACCGCGCACGACGCTCGATTTCACTTTGGCCCGGATCGCGCCTTCAAACGGCTCCAGGGCCGGCGGGACTTGAATCACCAAGTCGAGGCTGCGATGATTCACGCCCTTGGCACTGACTACCAATTCACCGTCGCCCAAGTGGATGGCGCACGCGTGCAAACCCGGTCATGCTGCGCAACGGAGCAGGCATTAGATCTATCCATTATGGATGATGCGACGGGCCAGAGACTTCGAGGTTATCTGTGTCCATCGGTTCCCATCTGCGAGCCAATTCTCTTTTTTGCTCGCAGATGGGAACCGATGGACACAGATAGTCAGGCGCCGGGTTTCTTCGGGCGCCGGATCTGAATCACCGGGATCAATGAATTGCCTGGTTCCTGCGCGCTGGGGCGGGCGCGTTGCGAGGTGATCTCGGTGTTCAGGCTGGAGACGAAGGCCTCGATCTGGTGCTGCATCTCCGCCATCTTCTCCCGCATGTTCAAAATGATTTCCACTCCCGCCAGGTTCACGCCCAGATCGCGCGTCAGCTTGAGGATCACTTCCAGCCGCTCGAGGTCGTCCTCCGTATAGAGGCGCGTGTTGCCGTCGCTGCGCGACGGCTTGAGCAAGCCTTCGCGCTCGTAGAGGCGCAGGGTCTGCGGATGGATCTGGTATTGCTCGGCCACCGCCGAGATCATGAACGCGGCGCGCTTCGCTTTGGAACTTCCCTTGGACATGGGATTACACCTTGCTCCAGATCTCCGCGCGCGGATCTTCGGGGTGGAGCGTCGCGTATTCGCGCAGCAGTTCCTTGGTGCGCTCGTCGTGAACTTCGGGCGCCTGCACCACGATCTCGACAATCTGATCGCCGCGCGACGTGGTTCGCGAATTCTGCACGCCCTTTTCGCGCAGGCGGAACTTCTGTCCGTTCTTGGTGCCTTGCGGAATCTTGAGCAGCGCGCGGCCGTCGATGGTGGGTACTTCGATTTTGGTGCCCAGGCCGGCTTCATCGATCCGCACCGGGACCGTGATTTCGATGTCGTCGCCGTCGCGCCGGAAGAACGGATGCTCTTCGACGCGGACGGTGATGTAGAGATCGCCCGCCGGCGCGCCCTGGGTTCCGGCGTTGCCCTTGCCCGGCCACTCGCAGGCGCGAGCCTTGCTGCGCGCCCGGCGGAATGCGCACTTCCACCGTCTCGGCGTGCGAAATGCGGCCGTCGCCGTGGCAGGTGGCGCAGTTGTTGGTCAACGGCCCGTGCCTTCGCAGCGCGGGCAAGTCAGGCTGAAGCGCATCGCGCCCGGCCATCTGAGTCACCGTTGCCGCTGCCGTTGCATTCCGGGCAGACGACGTTGCCGCCGGACCGCGCGCCGCCCGTGCCGTTGCAGGTCGCGCAAACTTCCTGGCGGTTGATGTTGAGACGCACCTGCGTGCCGCGGATGGCCTGCCAGAAATCGATGTTCAGGCCATATTCGAGGTCGGTGCCTTTCTCGGGAGCGGCGCTCCTGCGGTTCATGCTGCTGTCCGAACCACTGGCTGAAGATGTCCTGAAAATTCGCCGATTCGCCGGGACCGCCGGCGCCCGCAGGACGGCTGCGCGGCTGCCCGATCCGGCGCCGCGCGTGAACTCCGAGAAATCGAATCCGCCGAAGCCCATGTTGGGGCCTGCTCCGGCCCGCCGGGGCCTCCCGGAGCGCCCGCCGGCATTCCGTTTTCCGAATAGAAGCCGACCTGATCGTACATCTCTTTCTTCTTCGGTTCGCTCAGAACGTCGTAGGCTTCCTGAACTTTTTTGAAGCGGTCCTCGGCCGCCTTGTCGCCGGGATTCAGATCGGGATGATGTTTGCGCGCGAGTTTCCGGTAGGCTTTGCGGATTTCGTCCGCATCGGCGCTGCGCTCCACTCCGAGGGTTTGATAGTAATCGTTCTGCGGCATACGCAGTCAGGTGCCGGGCCTCGCGGCCCGGCCTAACTGGATGCGTATTACTTCTTGTCGTCGACGTCGACGAATTCGGCGTCGACCACGTTGTCTTTGTCTTTCGGCTTCTCGGCGCCAGCTCCCGGACCCGCCCCATCGCCATTGGGCGCTCCGCCCTGAGCACCGCCGCCGGGAGTTCCGGACTGCGATCTTGTACATCGCCTCCGCCAGCTTGTGGCTGGCTTGCGTGAGAGTGTCGGTAGCCTTGCTGATCTCCTCCACCGTGCCGCCGGCCATGGCCTTGCGGGCCGCCGTCAGCGCCGCCTCCACGTTCTTGGCGTCGTCGTCGCTGATCTTGTCGCGATGCTCCTTCAGCATCTTCTCGACCTGGTAGACCATCGAGTCGGCGCGGTTGCGCGCGTCGATTTCGTCTTTGCGCTTGTTGTCGTCGGCGCGCGTGCGCTTCGGCGTCCTTGGCCATCTTGTCCACTTCGTCTTTGCTGAGGCCGGAGGAAGAAGTGATGGTGATCTTCTGTTCGTTGTTGGTGGCCTTGTCTTTGGCCGTGACGTTCAGGATGCCGTTGGCATCGATATCGAACGTCACTTCCACCTGCGGGATGCCGCGCGGCGCCGGCGGGATGCCGACCAACTGGAACACGCCCAGCATGCGGTTGTCCTTCGCCATGGCGCGCTCGCCCTGGTAGACCTTGATCTCGACCGAGGTCTGCGAATCCGCCGCCGTCGAGAACATTTCGCTCTTGCGCGTCGGAATGGTCGTGTTGCGGTCGATCAGCTTGGTGAACACGCCGCCCAGCGTTTCGATGCCGAGCGAAAGCGGCGTCACGTCCAGCAGCAGCACGTCCTTCACTTCGCCGCCCAGCACGCCGCCCTGCACCGCCGCGCCCACCGCGACCACTTCGTCCGGGTTCACGCTGCGATTGGGCTCCTTGCCGAACAGGTTGCGGACGATCTCCTGCACTCTCGGGAATGCGCGTGGAACCGCCCACCAGCACCACTTCGTCGATCTGCGCGGGCGTGCACGCCGGCGTCGGCCAGCGCCTTCTTGCAAGGCTCGACCGAGCGCTCCAGAATATCCGCCACCATCTGCTCGAAGCGCGCGCGCGTCAGCTTGATCGCCAGATGCTTGGGGCCGCTGGCGTCGGCCGTCAGGAACGGCAGGTTGATTTCGGTCTCGAGCAGCGTCGAGAGCTCGATCTTGGCCTTTTCCGCCGCTTCCTTCAGGCGCTGCAGCGCCATCTGGTCCTTGGACACGTCGATGCCCTGATCGCGCTTGAATTCCTGAATCAGCCAGTCGATGATGCGCTGGTCGATGTTGTCGCCGCCCAGGTGCGTGTCGCCGTTGGTGGACTTCACTTCCACCACGCCGTCGCCCACTTCCAGAATCGAAATGTCGAACGTGCCGCCGCCGAAGTCGTAGACCGCGATGGTCTCGTTCTTCTTGCGGTCCAGCCCGTAGGCCAGCGCGGCCGCCGTCGGCTCATTGATGATGCGCATCACTTCCAGGCCCGGCGATCTTGCCCGCGTCCTTGGTGGCCTGCCGCTGCGCGTCGTTGAAGTACGCCGGCACCGTGATCACCGCCTTGGTGACCTTCTCGCCCAGGTAGGCTTCGGCCGCTTCCTTCAGCTTGCCCAGGATCATGGCCGAAATCTCCGGCGGCGAGTACTTCTTGCCGCTGATCTCGACGCGCGCGTCGTTGCGTATCGCCCGCGACCACCTTGTACGGGACCAGCTTCATTTCCTGCGATGACTTCGTCGAAGCGCCGTCCCATGAAGCGCTTGATCGAATAAACCGTGTTTTCCGGATTGGTGACCGCCTGGCGCTTGGCCACCTGCCCGACCAGCCGCTCGCCGCTCTTGGTGAAGCCGACCACCGACGGGGTGGTGCGGCCGCCTTCCTGGTTCGGGATGACGACCGGCTGGCCGCCTTCCATCACGGCGACCACGGAGTTGGTGGTGCCCAGGTCGATGCCAATGATCTTACTCATGATATTGCTTCTCTCTCCCGTCACTAGGGTTAAACTCTCGGCTATTAATTTAGCCTGCGACCATTATGCAAGCTTAGTGCGTTATTGTCAAGTATGGTCTAAACCTTAGAACGATAACACTCCAAGCCACTTGACGGGGAGGTAGGCTGCGGTAGCGTTCGCCAGTTTCTCGTCGGCGGTGACGAGAGTTGCCTGCCGGGATACCGCCAACGCGACGTAAATGCTGTCGTAGAAAGAGCGGCCATACTTGCGGGCAATGGCGAAAGCTGATTCCAGCAAAGGCTCGGAAGGCGCCGTGATGAGGTCGTACCCTCGAAGCGCTCGAATAGAGTTCCTTGCCACCTCCTCCGTGCAGCGGCTGCGCTGGACTGCCTTGCAGAGGATGCTCCCCATTTCCGGCCAGAAGAGATCGGGCACCACTAATTCGAGTTGTCCCTGAGTTCGAAGCTCCAGCAGGCCGAGTGCCTCGGCTTCGAAAGGTTCACCGGCCCAAACCAGCCATTTGGCGGCCACGCTCGCGTCGAGCACCGCCAGATTCAACGCTCGCGATCCTCGCGTTGCATTTCTTCAGTGGAAGGAAAAGGCCCCGGCGTCGGCGGAGAGTTCTTCTTTAGCTGAAGCACGTAGTCAAGAAACTCCTTGCGCTTTTTCAGTTGCGCGGCGGTGGGGAGTGTATCTTCAAGCAACGAGATAACCTCTCCCGCTATCGACTTCCGATTCTGTTTGGCCCGGCTGCGCAGAGCTTCATACAGCTCGTCGGGGACGTTTTCAACATATAGGGTAGCCATAGGAAATTCCTAGGATTATCCTAGCACGCAGCAAGATCCGGGCAGGAAGTAGAGTGTAAATATGAATCGCGGCGCATTGTGGTTGATCCGGCATGGCGAAACCGAGTGGAGCGCGTCAGGCAAGCACACCTCATCGACAGACTTGGCATTGACTACGGAAGGCGAGCGCAAGGCCGCGGCGGTCGGGCAGTTGCTCGCGGGAAAATCGTTTGCGCTGGTGCTGGCTAGTCCGCTGCGGCGGGCGCTCGAGACGTGCCGGCTGGCGGGATACACGCCCGAGGTCACGCCGGACCTGCGGGAGTGGGGCTATGGCGCCTATGAGGGGTTGACCACCGCGGAGATTCAAGTCCAGAATCCCGGATGGACCATCTGGACCAGCACTCCGCCGGGTGGCGAAACGGCGCCAGAAGTTGGCGCGCGCGCGGATCGCGTGATCGCGCAGGCTATGGCGGCGGGCGGCGACGCGGCGCTCTTCGGCCACGGTCACATGCTGCGTGTGTTAGCGGCGCGCTGGCTGGGATTGGACCCCACCGGCGGCCGCCTATTGGCACTCTCCACGGGTTCGCTAAGCGTGCTGGGCTATGAGCGGGACGCCCGCGTAGTGCAAGGCTGGAACCGGACTCCCTAGGCTAACGCCCGAGCGCCGCTTTGATTCCGGCCAGATGGTGATAGCTGTGCCGCACGGCATGATCCTCCAGCATGAACTGGCAGGTGAGCGGAGCGTCGCTATTGAGTGACACGCGTGCGGCGCGATCCAACTGTTCATCGCTCAGCGCGCGGATTGCCGCGGCCGCCGCGGCGCTGTTGGTTTTCAGCAACGCCAGCGTGGCTTCTTTCGAGGTCGCCTCATGCTCTTTCGCGTGATCGCGGTTCATATTGGCGACGACGTCCCAGGTCACGCCGGTGATGGGTTGGCCGGAGGCGAGCAAACCCGCCAGATGGATTTCGATGGGATACACGCTGGCAACGTGATGCACCACCATGCCCACCTTGCGTCCGTCCTTCGGGAGGCGCGTATTCCATCTGTTTCGGAAAGGGTGCCTGCAAAGGCGCCGAGCTGCGGCGGCGCCGGCCTCCAGCCGCGTAGCCAGAGCTTCAGATCTATTATTCATCATTCTCTCCTGTGAGTAAACATCCAGGTTAAACGGAAACGGTAACCCGCATGAACGTGGCAGGAATTGAAACGCCCCCGTTCTTGCTCCGGTTCTGTGAGTTCGCCAGTTCCAAGAGCTGCTTGTGGAGCTCCTCCACTTTCCCGTTCTTTCCGGCCGCTTCAAACGCATTCATGGTGGGACCGTAGAATCGCCGGAAGGTTTCGATCACATCCGCCGGGCTGCTGGTCGGGCGACCCGAAGTAGAAAGTGTCCTCGATCATCGAGATCTTCTCGCGCGACACTCCAGCCTGGCCGAAGCGCTCGATGACGTGACTTTCCACTCCCCACAACATCGGGCTGATGAAGCCTTCCGGAGGCGGCGGCGTAAACGCGGAACTGATCTTCAGCACTTGCGATACGAACGACGTGGGATCGTTGGGGATCCAGTTCCCCATCACGATGCGGCCGCCCGGCTTTGTGACCCGGACCATTTCCTTGGCTACATCGAACGGCTTGGGAGCGAACATGGCGCCGAACATGGAAAGCGTCAAATCGAACGAATGATCCGCGACGCCTTCCAGATGACACGCGTCTCCTTCCTGAAACTTCAGCCGTTTGAGGCCGGCCTTTTCCGCGCGCTGGTTTCCGGCTGCCACCAGGTTTCTGGCGATATCGATTCCGGTGACGTCGGCGCCCAAGAGTGCCAGCGGCAAAGCCGTGGTGCCGTCTCCGCAGCCGAGGTCCAAGGCTTTCAGCGGCAGCGTTATTCCGAGCGAGTTCACGAGCGCCTCTCCCGATTCACGCATTAAAGCGGCGATCTCTGTAAAGTCACCCTTTTCCCACAATGCCTTATTCGGATTTACGGCTTGCGTTTGGATTCATGTTTTCTCCCGTTCATGGCCATTATGCGGCTAGCGGAGTCTAGGATACTTGATCCATCGTTCGGCAGGCTTGGCACAAACACCCGATTCGGCGAAAATAACCGGGATGGACGTGCTGTCCGAAGTATTGAAAGTCGTGAAGCTGCAGGGGGCGCTGTTTTTCAACGGCGAGTTCTCCGCGCCCTGGTGCTTTGACTCCTCGCGCTCGGAAGCGATGGCGGCGTATCTGGCTCCCGGGGCGGAACACTTGATCACGTACCATTTTTTGACTGAAGGGCGCGCCTATGCGTGTCTGTCCGAGGGGCAACGCGTGGAACTGACCGCCGGCGACATCGTTATCTTTCCGCACGGAGACGCTCACCGCATGGGCAACGGATCAACCGACAAGCCGGTGGACGGCAAAGCCATGTCGGCGCATCTGGCCGACGGCCTCAAACTCGCGCGCTTCGGCGGCGGCGGCGAGGTCACGCGTTTCGTTTGCGGATACATGGCTTGCGACCCGCGCCTGTGCGAGATTTTTCTGTCCGGCCTGCCGAAGATCATGAAGGTGAACGTTACCGGCGAGCCGTCGGGGCAATGGCTGCAAAATTCCATCCGCTTCTCGGTGGATCACGCCAACGGAGGCAGCGCGGGCAGTAGCTTGGTACTCGCCAAGCTTTCCGAAGTGCTGCTGGTCGAAACTCTGCGGCGGTATATCGGCGAGCTGCCTCCGGATCAAACGGGATGGATGGCCGGCGCGCGCGATCCTGTCATCGGGCAAGCGCTCGCCCTGCTGCACAAGGAACCGGCGCATCCCTGGACCATCGCGGAACTGGCCAAGCGCACGGGACTTTCGCGGACGCGGCTGGCCGAGCGCTTCCGTCATTTCCTGGGAGAGCCGCCGATGGCTTACCTGGCGCAGTGGCGGCTGAAGCTGGGAGCGGAGATGCTCCGGTCAACCGAAGACAGCGTCGCCGAAATCGCCGCTGCCGTGGGCTACGGCTCGGAAGCGGCGTTCAATCGCGCATTCAAGCGCGACTACAATTGCCCTCCCGCACAATTTCGCCGGGATTTTAAGAGCGTGCGCCCGCAACCGATAGCCGGGCATGCTTGAATCGCTGCGACATGTGGACGAACGCGTCAGTGCGGCGTGCTGCCTGGAATCGTCATCTTGTACTGCGGCCACTTCGCGACCAGTTCGTCGACGACGGTGTGTCCCACGCGCCACGCCGCTTCGACCGACGGCAGGAACGCGGTGAAAGATCCGCGCACATTCCGCGCCAGCCCTTCGGCGGCGGTCATCGATCCGGTAGGCGAGTCGAAATCGCTCGCGGTGCGCAAGACCAGCACGCGATTGATATCGGCGCGTCCGGCTTTCGCCAGGAACGTGAGCGATTGCAGAGTGCCGGTGTCCTCCATGCCGGTGGTGACGTAGTTGCCTTTGCCGCCGGTGTGATAATTCACCCAGTCGTTGGCCCACTGGTTCATCAGCTTGCCGTGCCAGAAGGTGCTCGATGAAAGAGTATCGCCTTTGAGTACGAACGGCGCGCGCTGCGCGTTGGGTTCGGGATACAGGGCCCGCTCCTTCTGCATGGCTTCGGTGTCCATCAGCGGAACGTTTTGCGTCAGCCGGAACGCCCAGTCAACCAGAGCTGCATTTAGGTGATACGCTTCGCCGTTGTTGGGCGCGATCAGAGGCAACTCATACGGCGTCGCCTTGCGCAACGGTACGTAACCGGTTTTCCAATCCTTGGGAATTTCGCGGGCGTCGATCTCGTAGCCGATGTCGCCGTCGACCACCCACTCGGCCCACGCCGCCGAGCCCAGGCTGCCGTCGGCGGGATCGATGCCGGCGATGCCCGCCACCACCCAGTAGGCTTTAGAGAGGTCGAAGCGCGGGTCCATGCCCAGCGCCATGATGGACGCAGCGGCTTTCGCCGTTCCCATGCCGGTGAGCACCGCCAGCACGCCGTTGGAATTCATGCGCAGATCGTGATAGCCCTGCGGGAACGGAATCACGCGGTCGAGCTTTTCGCGCTCCACCCAATACTGCAATTCGCCGGGCCGGTCGCCCGTGTCGGCGCCGATCTCAAACATGGTCACGACCACCACCTTGATGGGAATGGGACGGTCTTTCGCGGAAGCTCGACGGCGGCCAGTACGAGCACGCCGACGAGCGAAGCAGGAAACGGAATCGCATGCGTTCATAATAAAGGGGTGGAGAGCGTACTGTCAGCACCCGCCGCGCCTGCGCGCTTGTGGATGTGGCCCAATCTGTTGAGCCTGGATGCTCCGGTAGTTGCCGTTCTGTGGCAGATTTTGTTTGCACGCTGCTTTCAGGTGCCGGTGGATGCGCTCGCTGCGCTGCTGTTGCTCGCGACAGTGTGGTTGATCTATGCGGCCGACCGGACGCTGGACGCGTGGCGGGGCGATGTGCACTCTCCGCGGCATGAATTCTACCGCCGCCATTGGCGGGAGCTGCTGCCGGTGTGGATGACGGTCCTCGGCTTCACCGCTTGGTTAGCGGCGGAGCGGCTGCCGCAGGGGCTCTTTCTGCACGGGTCGATTTTACTCGCGGCCGTCGGCATTTATTTCGCGCTGGTACATTCGAGCGTCCTGCGATTGCACAAAGAAGCAGCCGTGGGAGTGCTCTTCGCATTAGGAGCGTCGCTGGTGGCTTGGGGAAAAGTGAAAACTCCGGCGGATGTCACGACCATCCTTCTGTTTTCAGGCTTGTGCTGGATGAACTGCATCGCGATCCAGAAATGGGAGGGCGAGAAATTGGACTGGTCGCCCAGCATCGCCGCGATTGTCGTGGCGTGCATAGCGGCCACTCTCCTGTATGCGCATCGTCCTGTGTTGGGCGGCGCGGAACTGGCGAGCGCGTTCGGATTCCTGCTGCTGGATCGTGTGCGGCCACGATTGTCGACGGATGCCGTGCGAGTCCTGGCCGACGTGGCTCTGCTGAGTCCGGTATTGTTCCTCCCTCTGGTTCGCAACTAACGTGAACTGTGACCCGATCGCCCGCTGGTATCGCTGGCTCGAGTATGCGGGTTTCGGACGGGCGCTGGAACGGCGGCGGGAGGCATTCCTAAGCGATGTCTCTGACGCACGGCGCGTTCTGGCGCTCGGTGACGGCGATGGCCGTGCGCTCGCAGCGCTATTGGCTGCCGCTCCTCACGCATTCGTCGACTACATCGACATAAGTTCGCGGATGCTGGAACTAGCTCGGGCACGCGCCGGCACTGAGCACGTCAAGTATCGCTGCGAAGACGCGCGCACTGCGTCGCTGCCGGCCGCTGAGTACGACCTTATCGTCACGCACTTCTTTCTCGATTGTTTCGACCAGAGAGATTTGGAACCGCTCATCGCGCGCATGTCCGAGGCCGCCACTCCCCAATCCCGCTGGCTAATCTCCGAGTTTCGCGGAAACGGCTGGCTGGTGCGCGCGCTCTACGTGTTCTTCCGCATGGCAACCGGCCTGCGCACGCGCCGGTTGGTCGATCACCATCCTCTTCTGAGGCGTCACGGCTTCCGCTTGATGCGCCACGAAGAAGCCTGGCGCGGATTACTCGCTTCGGAGCTGTGGGAACGTGTAAACTAGATCGCCATATGCGAATCCTGATGCAAGTAATATTCCCGATCGAGCCTTTCAACTCCTATGTGAAAGACGGCTCCATCGGCGCGAAGATGCAAAAAATTATGGCGGACCACAAGCCCGAGGCCGCCTACTTCACCGAGTTCGAAGGCCACCGCAGCGGCATTATCGTTGTCAACATGGACAACGCATCCCAGATTCCGGCACTGGCTGAACCCTGGTTTCTCACCTTCAATGCCACCGTGCAATTTAAGCCGGCCATGACGCCGGAAGATCTTGGACGCGCGGGCCTCGAAGCTCTCGGCAAGAAATGGGCCTAGCCGGCAGTCTATTTCTGCCGGATCGCCTGAATCAGCAGCACCATGCCGATGCACACCAGCCCCGCGTGAACATACTTAATGAACGCGTCTCCGCGTAGGCGGTGATTGATCATCCTGCCCAGAAAAATGGCGGGAATGGCGACCGGCAGCGACATCAGGAAGTAGCGGGTTACCGCCGGAACCCATAATCCCGCGAACCAATATCCCGCCATGGCGACGACGCTCGCGGGCAGGAAATATCCTTGCAGCGTCGCGCGGAAGTGCTGCGGAGACCAGCGGCGCATCGCTCCATAGATCACCAGCGGAGGCCCGTTCATTCCGTACGCGCCTCCCAGCACACCCGCCAGGAATCCGCAGCCCAGAAGCCACGCGCGATTGTCATTCTGCAAGTGGAGCGGACTCTTGCCCGACCAGAAAATATCCGGAAAACGCCACGATCACCAGCGCCAATACGCCTTTTACCAAGTGCTGATGAACGCTGGTTAGCAGCATGATGCCCAAAGGAATGCCCAGAAATGTCGGAGCCAGCAGCCAGCCAGTACTGCCGCACGTGGATCTTCCGCCAGTCCTGCACGACGACGACGGCAGCGATGACGATCGACAGAAGCACCGCGACCGGAGCCGCGATCTCAATCGGGATACTGAGCGCCAGCAACGGCACCGCGATCAGCGCTTCGCCAAAGCCAAATGTCGATCGAATCAGAGTGGCGAAAAACACCACCAGGAGCACATGCAGAGTGGAGGTATCCAACTTATTTGCCTGACCTTCAAGTGTAGCTTTCGCCACTCTCAGAAGGCGCCATGCCCGGTTTCACGCGTAGTGTATACTAAGGTCAGTTGGCGAATAGTTGGGTGGGCGCAAGCCCACTTTTTTATTGGCTGGCACTATTTTTGATCGGACGGCAAGCCAGATGGCGGACCGTGAGGCTGTCATAGACAAAGTAATCGAGATCGCGGAAAGAGTTGGCGCCAGCGAGGGCATCGAAATAGTCGATGTCGACCTCGTGGGCGGCGGCCAGAATCGGGTTCTGCGCATTTTTATCGATCGCCCTCCGGTTCCCGGCCAAGTTGTGGATCCGGCTGCTCCGCAAGGGGTTACGCTCGCGGACTGCGAGTTTATCTCGCAGCATGTCGGGACCAAAACCATCTGGATGTCGAGGATGTGATTCCGGGCGCGGGCTACCGCCTGGAAGTCAGTTCGCCCGGCGTCGAGCGCAAGCTGACTAAGCCGCGCGAATTTGAGCG
>CAWCAP010000034.1:0-36465 GCA_963793395.1 Bryobacterales bacterium
CCGTCCGAATCCGCGGCGAAACTCGCCTCACCGCGCTGGGTATAATGAAGCCAGCTTAACCCGAGGAGCCTCATGCACCGAGCGAAAACCTTGATCTTTTTGCCGCTGGCGGTCCTTGCTGCGTTTTCCGCCGCGCAAAGCCGCCGCGAGCCGGAGCGGCCTCTGCGCCAGCCCGTGCGCGGCGTCCACGGCGCGGTGGCGGCCGGCAGCGAGTATGCCACCGAAGCCGGCATGCGCATGTATTATCAAGGCGGCAACGCGGTCGATGCGGGCGTCGCCACCATGTTCGCGGCCTCCGTCACCGAGCTTTCGCACTTCGGCATGGGCGGCGAAGCGCCCATCCTGATCCGCACCAAGGATGGCAAGGTCCACTCCATCGCCGGCGTCGGCACCATGCCGAAGCTGGCCACGGCCGAAATGTTCCGCAAGCGCCCGCTGCAGCCGTCGAAGTTCGCGAGCGCGACCCGCGGCGGATTCAAGGGCATCATTCCCGTAGCCGGTCTGATGCCGGCGCTGGTGCCGGGCATGATGGATGCGCGCGCTGCTCGCGCTGCGCGAATACGGCACCAAGTCGTTCGAGCAGGTGATCGCCCCCGCCATCGAACTCGCCGACGGATTCGCGCATCGATGAGATGCGCGCCCAGTCCATCGCCGTACAGCCAGCCGTTCTTCGATCTGTGGCCGACGTCGAAAGCGCACTTCCTGCCCGAACGGCCGCGCCGCTGCGACCGGCGAAATTTTCCGCCAGCCGGATCTGGCGCGCACGCTGCGCTCCATGGTGGAAGCGGAAAAGAAAGCGCTGGCCGCCGGCGCGATCGCGCGAGGCCGCGATCGACGCGGTGCGCGATTATTTCTATCGCGGCGAAATCGCCCACAAAATCGACGCGTTCAGCAAGGCCAACGGCGGCCTGCTGCGCTACGAGGACATGGCCGCGTTCAAGGTTCAGCCCGAGGAACCGGTTTCCACCACATTCACGGCTACCGCGTTTACAAGCCCGGTTTCTGGAGCCAGGGCCCGGCGATGATCGAGACCCTGAACATTCTGGAGGCTTCGATGACCAGCCGGCGTACAATTCCGCCGCATACATTCACCGCGTCGTCGAAGCGCTGAAGCTGGCCTACGCCGATCGCGACACCTATTACGGCGATCCCAAGTTCAACCACATCCCGGCCGACGTGCTGCTCTCGAAAGAGTACGCGCGCCGAACGCCGCAAGCTGATCGCCGACAAAGCTTCGCAGGAATTTCTGCCCGGCACGATTCACGGCAAGACCGGGCGCAGCATCCGTCCGAGGAAGCATGGCGCACATCCCGCTCGACCCCGTGCTGATGGCGCACGACACCACCTGCGTGGACGCCATCGACAAAGACGGCATGATGTTTTCCGCCACGCCTTCCGGCGCCTGGCTGCCCAGCGTGATCGCCGGCGACACCGGCATTCCGCTGAGCGTGCGCGCGCAGAGTTTCGTGCTGATCCCGGGCAGCCCCAATGAACTGGGTCCCGGCAAACGGCCGCGCGTGACCTTGAGCCCGACGCTGGTGACATCGGCCGATGGCAAGCCCGTCGAAGTGCTCTCCACGCCCGGCGGCGATACTCAGGAGCAGGCTTTGTTGCAGGTGATGTTCAACTCCCTCATCTTCCACATGAACGCCGAGAACGCCGTCGAGGCGCCGCGCTTCGGCACTCGCCATCTGGTTTCGAGTTTCGACAACCATGCTTGGGAGCGCGGCGATTTGCAGCTCGATGACCGTATTCCGTCCTCCGTGGCCGCTGAACTTACAGCGCGTGGACATCACGTGAGCACCATGTCGCGCTATTCCAACGGGACCGCGCCAGTTTTGATCCGCGTGCTCGGCGGCGGAGCGCTCGAAGCCGGTGCGGACCCCTATTACAACCGCTCGGCTCACGCCTGGTAAGTGACGCTCCCGCTTTTCGATTCTGAGCCCTCGTTCGATAAAGTGTTCGATAAAGCGGCGCTAGCCGGACGCCTGCGTTCGCTGGCTGCGCAAAATATCTGGATCGGGACCAGCTCCTGGAAGTACCCCGGCTGGCTGGATCAGATTTATTCCCGCGACCGTTACACCACGCGCAGCAAGTTCTCTCAAAAGCGCTTCGAGGCGGAGTGCCTCGCCGAGTACGCCGAAACATTTCCGATCGTCTGCGGCGACTTTTCTTTTTATCAATTCCCTACCCCGGAATTCTGGCAGCGACTGTTCGCCACCGCCCCCAAAGAGCTGCGCTTCGCCTTGAAAGTTCCAGAAGAAGTCACGGCCGAGGTTTTTCCGAAGCACGCCCGCTACGGTCCGCGGGCCGGCATGAAAAACCAAACTTTTCTGCACGCCGACACGTTCGCCGCGGGCTTTCTAGAGCCTCTGGAACCTTATCTCGATCGCATCGCCACGCTGATCTTTGAGTTTGGCGCGAGGTCCACCGCACCGCGCGATTTCACCTCCCGGCTCGCCCCGTTTCTTGCTGCCCTGCCGCCCTCATTCCGTTATTCGGTCGAGGTCCGCAACCGCAGCTTCCTGATTCCCCCATACTTCGATTGCCTCGCCGAACACAAAACGGCCCACGTGTTCAATGCATGGACCAAAATGCCGCCGCTCGCCAAACACATAGAGATTCCGGGAGCGTTCACCGCCGACTTCACCGTAGTGCGGGCTCTGCTTCGCGAGGGCCGCCCATATGAGCAAGCCGTGGAACAGCTCTCGCCCTACGACCAAGTGCGAGATGAAAATCCCGAGGGCCGCGAAGCATTGCGCGCCCTGATCCGCCGCATGCGCGAGGAGCGCCGCGCCGCCCTCGTCTTCGTCAACAACCGGTTTGAGGGCAACGCTCCCACCACTATCCAAGCGATCACTTCTTAGTCACGTCGTGACGCAAGTCCATTCGCCCCGGGCGTCTTGAAACCCGGATAAAATCCGCCGCGGAGCCACCCGCTCAAACTCGGCCTTCAGCTCGCCGATCACTACTTCGCTAATATTCGCCACCACCACATCGAACGCGCCGCTGCGCACGGCGTCCACACTCCCGACAAAGAAGACCGCCTCGCGCGCCGCCTCGGCGTCAATGTCGCAAGCCACCACCGCCGCCGCGCCCAACATCTTAGCCGCGATCGACAGAATGCCCGAGCCCGTGCCCACATCCAGCACCCTATCCCCCGGCCGTATGACCCGCTCCATCGCTTCCAGGCACAGCCGCGTGCACGGATGCTGCCCGGTGCCGCACTGCATCCCGGGATTGATTTCGAGACGGAAGCGCCCCGGCGGCGTAGCCTCCTTGCGCCACGGCGCCACCACGAAGAATTTCTCGCCAACGAGAATCGGAGGCCACGCGTCTTCAGTCTCCTGCACCCAATCGCGGTCGGCGGCTCGAATCGGACTCCCAAACCTCGCAGCGGCTTCGAAGTCCTCGAAGAAGGCCTCGACAAATCCATCGCCTTCGACTACCCCCGTCGTCTCCGCCTCCCACAACTCAGCCAGCAGCGTGTCGACGCGCCCTGGCTCCACTTCAAGGCGTACGCAATACATCGGAATCTGCCGATTGTCCCGTTTCTATCCGCCGCGCCTGGTCATCGTCCGCCTGCGCTCCCGCGCGATCCCCGGCATTGCGTTTCGCCACCGAGCGCGCGTGATAGGCGAAAGGCGCCTCCCGGAATTCCGAGATCGCAGCATCAAAATCGGCAATCGCCTTCAAGTGTTCACCGAGTCTCTCATACGCTTCGCCGCGCTGGTAGTAAGCGTCCAGGGTTGGGCTCACCCGGATCGACTGGCTGCAATCCCGAATCGTCGCCTGCACGTCGCCGTTCTCCAGATAGATCTGGCCGCGTGCGTTGTACGCTCCGGTCAAGCTAGGGTCGAGATTCAACGCCTTATCGAAATCGGCGAGCGCTTCCGCCTGATGGCGAGCGCCATGCTCCGCCAGCCCGCGGTTGAGATAAGCATCCGCGTATGTCGGCCAAATCTGGATGGCGCGGTCGAAGTGGTGCATGGCCTGATCGTAGGTTCCCACGCCAAGCAGCTTCACAGCCAGCGCAGCCTCTTCCTGAGCACGATCCGGAGCACTCACCCAATAACTATAGATCGCCCCGCCCGCCCCAGCGAGCACAAGAATGGCTACTGTCCGTTGAATCAATTTTCGCTGTCTGCGTTTTAATGCCAGGAGCGCTGCGCTGGGGGCCTCCCGTGGTAAGGGACGAACCGCCTTGCGCCAGCGGGTGTAGAACGACTCCACTGCCATAAGGAGCCCCCCAAGTATAGCAATCGCGAGACACCCGCCCCCCGCTTCGCCTAACCCCTTTTTTTGGCCCACAGATAGAAAACGGATGAACACGGATAAGAAAATCCGTCTCGATGTTTTGGCTATCTGTGTTTATTGGTTTTCCATCTGTGGGCCAAATCTTTTTTTCGTCGGTCCAACATTTCTATTTGAGCCCCCGCAAAAAGCTGGCGAGCGCTCGATTGAATTCGCGCGGCTTTTCGAGGTTCACCATGTGGTCGGCATCTTTAATGACAACCTCCTTCGCCCCCGGAATTTCGCGGCTGATCAAGTCGGCACGCTGCACGATTTCGGGAACATCGCGGTCCCCCACCATAACCAACGTCGGAACTTTGAAATCAGACAATTTCGGAACGGGAATATTTGGCGATCGCACGAACGGCAATGCGAGAATTCCGGAAGTGTTCTGTCGGAGGAACATCCGCATCTCCCGTTCGATGCGCGGCTGAGTTCTCGCCATCGTCAGCATCGGATCGCTCAACCAGCCATCCACCATCGCACCAGCGCCTTTCTCCCTGGCGGCAGCCGCAATCGCTTCTCCACGCTTGCCCATTGCCTCGGAATATTGCAGCCATGCGGGGCTGCCTGCGACGATAACCAGACATGAGGCCACTTGCGGATGAGCGGCAACCACGTCGATGGCTTGGGTGCCGCCCATCGACAGGCCCACAATGCAGGCGCGATCCAACTTTAGGAATTGGAGGAGCGCGAATACGTCTTGGGCAGGAGAGTATGGACCGGTAGGCGGATCCGATTGACCGTAGCCACGCATGTCAAGCCGCACTACTGTGTAGTTACGGGAAAAGAACTCGACCTGTGAGTCCCACATTCGGCTGTCCGCAAGTCCCGCGTGCAGAAATACCAGTGGAGCGCCCTGGCCGTAGACCTCATAGTATAAGTGCGTGCCCCGAATGTCTGCCTTCCCACTCGCCTTGACGTTCTTGAGAGGAGCAGCGCAGAGTGTTGCTGTTTGCAGACCGATCAGGAGCGAGCTGACGAAGGCAACAAGATGCGTCGTAGACACGCCGCCTCCCTCCTCTATAATTGCGCCACGCGCCGCTGGACTACCAGGAAATACAAGCCAAGCAAAGCCAGCAATCCCCCGCTCCAACCCATGATCACCGGCGCGCTGAAGATCGGAATCAGTTTCCCGAGGAGCAAACTGCCCACCGGCATGCCTCCGCGGAAGGCCACGTTATACACACTCATCACGCGTCCGCGCATTTCATCCGAGGCCACCGCTTGCACCAGCGAGCTAACCATCGACATCGAAACCATCATGGCGCCGCCGGAAAGAAAAATCAGCAGCAGCGAGAGTGGAAAATGCTTGGACTGCGAAAACGCGAATATGATGCAGCCCATCAGAACCAGCACCATCAACGCCGTCTTGCCCTGTCCCCGAATCTTGCCGAACGCGGCGACGATCAATCCGCCGCATACGGATCCAGCGCCGGAGAAGGCCAGCAACTGCGTGAAACCCTTAGCACCGCCATGCAGAATGTCCTTGGCAAACACCGGAAGAAACGTCAGCAGCGGGATGCCCAGCAGCGTCATGCCGAACGCCAGCACGATCAGCCCGTCCATCCCCGGCTTCTGGCGGATGAAACCAATACCCTGCCGCATGCTGTCGAGAATCGGTTCACTGGACTTCGCGGGAATGTATTTCACGTTGATCATATACAGCGAAATAATCACCGCGATGAAAGACAGGCTATTCAAGCCGAAGCACCAGGCCGCGCCTACAGTAGTGAGCGCAATTCCGCCCAGCGTCGGCCCGATCACCCGCGCCAGGTTGAATTGAATCGAGTTCATCGCGATCGCGTTGGGAATGTCTTCTTTGCCCACCAGCGTCGGCAACAGCGCCTGATACGCCGGTCCGCCAAAGGACTGCGCGATCCCCACGATGAACGACAGGCACAGAATGTGCCATACATGTACGACCTTGAAGTACACCAGCAGCGTCAGAATCAGCGCCGTGGTCATCTGCACGTACTGCGAAGCCAAAAGCAGGTTGCGGCGATTCATGCGGTCCGCAATGACGCCTCCGACCAGCGAGAACAAGATGATGGGAACCTGCGCCAGGAACGTGTCCAGTCCCAGATAGAAGGAATCTTTGGATAAATCGTACACCAGCCACGCCTGCGCGGTGGATTGCATCCAGGTACCGATCGTGGAGGTGCATGCACCGAACCACATCAGACGGAAATCGCGATGTCGGAAACTTTTGAAAACGCGGCTAAGCAAGAAACCCCGATGAGGCCAAACACCCGATTCTAGCAGACGCCTGCACGGCGGATGCGGGGCAAATTTGCCCGGTATGACCCGCGGAGCGCGGCACTAATACACTTCGAAGCAGAACACTTGGTTGGAGTCGTTCGGCGAAAGCGAATATTCCCCGTTTTCGAGGGGCTCGGACGCCTCGACGCGGTACAGCCTGCCGTCCACTTTATTGACCGAAAGATGCAGCGGCCGTGCCGACCCTTTACGCTTGCCCTTCCCGGTGGCGAGCTCACGGCGTCCGCCCTTCACGTCCCAGCGATACAGTTCCAGCCGCTCCGGCAGCACTTTATCGCTCTCAATCAGGAAAATAGGTTCGGCCAAGGGAGTACGTGCGCTTGAGCTCGCCCCCGGCACAGTGTACAGACCGCCGTCGTCTTTAGCGTCCAGCGCTTCGGTAGGAATCAGGTTGTCGGCATGCACCAGGTAGGCCATGTCCGGTTTGGGAGGCCGCGGCCCATCGTACTTTTCGGCGGCCAGCGCCGCCAGCGTAATCATGAAGAGTGCAGCAAAACGTGGCATGGCAGTTTTATTTTAATCTTTCTACTGTACGTCGTTAGTACAGTACGTCGTTAGTACAGTACTTCGACGAACTCAGCCAGTATCCGGTAACGGTCTTCTTCGGGATCCAGATCCCAAGCCTCAAACGCCGGGTTCAACGGTTCCAATCGAATGCGCTCGTGCGACCACTCGCCCGCTTCATTCTGGCGCTTCTCGCTGCGATAGCGCTTCACCGTGTAGCGATCGCCGCCGGCTTCACCCAGCGCTTCCACCAGCACCAACCGTCCCTGCCGCGATCCCGTCACTCCCTTGCGAAAGACGCACAGAGACCCATCCGGAATCACCGGCTCCATCGAATGGCCCACAATCTCCGCCACGAACATTTCGCGTGTCAGCCGCAACCCTGCCGGAGCCTCTTCCCAGGCTTGGTCTTCGCTCGCTTCTTCGATGACGGGATTCGCCAGAAACGGTCCCGCCGCCACCGCCAGCGCATACCGCGGCAAGTGCGTGACGAACGGCTGTGCCTCTGCCCGCACATGCTCCCGGTAGAGCCGCGCCAGCGCCCGCGGAAAGTCCGCCACGATTGTCTCGCGGCGATCGCTCACCCGGATGGTGTTCGACAGCGTGTCTTCCAGCCGCGCGAAGAATCTGGCCGCGCCCAGTTCGGAGGCTTGGGCGGCTAAGTCGTCTTCGAGAAACTCCAGGACTTCGGCCTCGTCTGGCGCGAGGCTTTCCCAATCCCGCCGCAAGCGGATGTGCACCTGATCAGTCGCCGGATCCTCGAGCAGCACGCCGGCATTCACGCTCGCCTGCCCCGGGAGTTCCACCATCAGCAGCGAATAGCGGGCAGCGCCGGTATTTACCACTGCACTGGCGTCGGACTCTGTCCTTGCTTCTGCCACAGTGCCTGTTTCTGCCTCCGCCTTGGCATCCGCGATCATTACGATCGAAACCGGCGCGATCATCGCAATCGAATCCGGCATGACGAGCTCTTTCACTGATCGACCGTCTACCAATCAAGACGCTCGCGTGCGCTCGGCCCCGCCTTCTTGCGGCCCGCTAACGGCCGCCTAGTGGCCCACCGGATAGTACCCTTTGCGAGCCCGCACCTTAACCTCAGGCAGTGAAACCTTAATGTTCAATCCCCGGAACACCTTGTCCGAAGTCTCGTCCGGAATGTAGCGCAAGATATACTGCGTGGTGATCTCGCCCGTGACATTCGCCACCGCCCGGAACAGCGCCGTCGCCAGCGCCGATGCAAATCCGCCGGTGCCCGCATGCAGTGCCAGGTTGCCCTCGTCTGAAGGCGTCGACAAATATCCCGCAACGTCTTTATAGATATCCTGCAGCGGATATTCTACCCGGCCCCCAGTCTCCTCGGCCAGCTTCGTGAGATTGTCGCTACCTTCGCTGGTAAATCCGTAAGAGACCGTGCTGATGGCATAGATGGTCACCAGGTTTCTCTGGGCCACCTCCAGCGCTTCCTGCAAAGTCTTGCTGCTCGAATTATCGTTGCCGTCGCCGATGACGATCAGCACCCGGCGCGGCTCAAACGGCTCGCCTTTGATCAGCGCCCGATTCGTGCAAGCCATATAAATCGCGTCGTAGAGCGCCGCTCCGCCGCCCGGCTTCAGATCGCGCAGCTTCGCCACCATATTTTCCGGATCGCTGGTAGTATTCACCATCAGCTCGGCCTTGTTTCCGTAGCCGATCAAATAGCCGGAAAATTTATCCTTCCCCGGAAGCAGTGTGAGGACCAACTCCGTGGCCGCCGTCTGGAAATTCTTCCACTGCGCCCGGCTGGAATTGCTGAGGTCGATCAAGAAGCCCGCCACCACCGGCTGGCTCCGCTCCCGCGAAAAGAAGTTGATGATCTGCGGCCTGCCTTCGTCCAGAATCTGGAAATCTTTCTTTTCCAGATTGGAGATGAAGCGTCCCTTGTCGTCCGTGACGGTGACCGGAACGATGACCTCGTTCACTTCGATCGATCCTATGGATGCCCCGCCGATCTCCGCCTGCGGCTGGTCGGCCTGCGATTGCTGAGCAGCAGCTCCGGGCTGGACGGCGCCGGCGGGCTGGGCAGCGCCTGCGGACTCAGCCGCCGGAGGCGAAACCGGCTGCGCTGCGCTTTGCTGCGCAAAACCCCGCTGTGACAAGGCCCCGACCCCCAGCAATACCGATGCCCAGCAAATCAAGACCCTGAGTGACATAAAGAAATCCTGCCACGATTATAAACTACGCGGGATGCGCCCGACGTCTGGCACATGGGTGGGACGCGCCACAGTTCCGCCAAATACCGGCTCGGGCGCTTAGCTCGGCTTCTTGATTCGCACCCGGGCGGACCGCGGCCGCAGCAGCCGCTCCAGCTCCGTTACTTGAACCGATGTCACGGGGCCGTTGGATACGGGAGCCGGGTCCCCCATATTCGGATCCTTCATATTTTGGCCCATCATTTTTGGGTCCGGCATTTTCTGGCCCATGAGGCGCAGCAAGCTGATTTGGAATTGCAGATGGGATCCAGGATCGCCCGCCGATCCAGGTGACTGATTCGGGTTCATATGTAACGCTATCGGCCAGGCCCGGCCCCGCAAATAGGACGCCCCGCAAAATAGCCGCGCCCAACCATGGCTCGATGCCATGGCTCAAGGATCCCGTAGGGCAGGGGTTAGAGGACTTGTGAGGTTCGCAGAAGGGGAAACAGGGGAAACATCTGAGGAGACGGGATTCCTTGAGCCGTGATCATTGTCATCACGGGATTAGGAATTGCAATCTTCTCGCCAATCTCTAAATCTATGAAAAATCGATCCCAACCACAGAACCAGGGCTTACACACAAAAACGAGTGACCAGATTTTACCGGTTCGGCACAACCGCCGGCGGCGTACTGACCGCTCTCGACACATGTCCCGATTTGGCCTCGTCGAACTCAACGTTATTATTGGCGAGCGTCGAACCGGTGGCCACGTCCAACTGCACCCGCGCCCCCGCATAGGTCGCCTGCGCCGTCACCTCCGCCGCCGCAGCCGTGGTGAGATCGCGCTGGTCTTGAATCACCTGATACACCGTAGTGGCGCCCAAAGCCAACTTTTTCTGATCGGCGTCCAGCGTCTGTTCTTGCAGGACCCGACCTTTCACCGCCGCTTCATATTGCGCCCGCGCCTGGTTCACCGCCGTGATGGCATTTTGCACGTCCACCCGGATCTGGTTAATCTGGCGCTGCAGCAGCAGTTGATTCTGTCTCACGTTCAAGGAAGCCGTAGCCACGTTCGCCTGCGCGGCGCGGTTTCGGATAGGAATGCTCAAATTGAGGCCGACAGAGTATGTCGGGAAATTGCGCCCAAACAATTGCGCCAGGACGCTGCCGTATCCCCCTACGAAAAATGGGTCCGCTATAGGTGGAGTTTGGATAAGACCGGTGGTGGTGCTAGGCGGCCCCAGTACTCCGTTCTGCGATCCCACCAGCGCGTTGCTGCGGAAATCGCCAGTCGCACTGAGCGTCGGCAGCAACGCATTGCGGGTCCCGCTCAGGATGATGTCGGCGTTGGCGAGTTGGATTCTGCTTTGTGCCACATCCGGGCGGGTATCCAAGGCCTGCGAAACCAGGTCCTGCACCGGCTGGATGGCTTCCGTCTGCGGAATACGGATGGGATCGGTGGGGATTACGTGCGCCTGCAGAATCGCGGGACTGGTCAACCCATTCCGGCTGAGTGCGCTTTTCAGCACCGCTTCGAGCTGCAATACGGCGGACTGCGCGGCGACCAACGCTTGCTGCGCCGTCGCCAACTGCGCCTCCGCCCGAACTACTTCAATAGGCGCCAGGGTTCCGATATCGACCTGTTTTTTATTGTCGTCGTACAACTTCTGCGCGACCGCCACCGCCTGCTGGTTGACGTTCACGGTTGAATTCGCGGCCACCAGCGTCCAATAAAGCTGCACCACATTCGCCACCGAATTGATTAGCTGCTGGCGGAACACATAGTCCGCGGCCTTGATGTTGTTCTTGGCGATCCGAATGGTCCGGTTATTCTGCGCGAAGCCGAAGCCCTGCAGGAGCGGCTGGATCACTGAAAGATCCAGGCTCGAAGTGGTGAAAGGATTTACCGTGGAACGAAAGGAATTCTGCTCCTGTGTGATGTTGTTATAGGCCAGCGACACCGTTCCACCCGTAAGGAAACTCTCCGAGACACCGAAGTTCGCGGTCTTGTTGGTGGTGACGAGCGCCGTGGTTCCGCTGGTGACGGTGTTGGATTGCGGCGCCGTGGTATGGCCGAAGTTAAGGTTGGAAGTAACGATCGGGTCATAGCTCAGGGCGGAACTCGTCGCCCACAGCGCGCTCACGTCGCCGCTCGACGCAATTCCGGTGCTGCTGCTTCCGAGCAGTCCCAGGCCCGCGCCGTTCGGTATTCCCGGCAGCACCGCAGTTGGTATGCCCTGAATCGTCGCCCCCGACTGCGCGCGCAGCAAATCCGCCGCGGCCAGCGAAAATTCGTAGCGCTCGATTTCGACATCCAGATTGTTCTCCAGCGCCAGCGCAATCGCGTCCGAGAGCGATAGATATAAGTTGCCGGCGCGCAGCAGCGCGTCGATACGGCTGCTATTCGATACGTTCACCGGCGGCACGGTCCGCGCCTGGTAGGGCAGCGCAATTCCCGAATACCAACGCGGACTCTCGGCAGGGAGAGGACCCCGGGTTTCCACTCCCGGACTCTGCTGCTGGCCGAAAGTGGGAGGAGTCGCCACCAGAACAGCGCACAGCACGGCTACATATGTTTGAAACGTTTTCATGGCTCGATTCTTTATACGGTAGCTACTAGCAAATTGTTTCCGCATTCGCCATTTGGCGGCTTGCGCGCCGGGCCCCGCGGAACTCACACCAACTGTTTAGTTTCGCATGCCTTGCGCTCCGCCGCAGGGAGAAGCGGCTGCGCTCAGGGAGAAGCGGCCGCGCCCCGCAACAAAAGCCGCGAGCCTGGACGCGAGCGGCGCGGCCCCTCCCGGCAGCTTGCTATATTTGAAATCGTGTCTGAAGCCGTCCTGCAAGTTTTCCGCGAAACCGGAGCGTATCTCAAAGGCCATTTCCGTCTCACCAGCGGACTCCATTCGAACGAGTATCTACAGTGCGCCCAGGTTCTGCAGTACCCGCATCTCGCCGAGCGCTTCGGACGCGAGCTCGCGGCTCTGCTCCCGGCGTGCGATGTAGTCGTTTCACCCGCCATCGGCGGCTTGCCCATCGGTCATGAAGTGGCCCGCGCCAAAGGAGCCCGCTTCATCTTTACGGAACGCGATGCCTCCGGCAAAATGATTCTGCGCCGCGGATTTACTTTGCGGCCGGAAGAAAAAGCCCTGGTGATTGAAGACGTCGTCACCACCGGCGGCACCACCCGCGAAGTGATCGACGTTGCGCTCGCCGCCGGAACCAACGTGTTAGGAGCCGGCTCCATCATCGATCGCAGCGGCGGACGCGTCGACTTAGGCGTGCCTCGGGTGGCTCTGGCGACACTCGATGTAGTCGCCTACCCGCCCGATTTCTGCCCGCTCTGCCAGGAAGGCGTCCCTGTAGAAAAGCCCGGCTCGCGCAAAACTGCGTGATGCGCCGCATCCGCATGACCGTCAGCTACGACGGCACTCAGTATCACGGCTGGCAAGTGCAGCCCGGACTGCCCACCATTCAGAGCATTCTCGAAACCGTGCTCGCCGAAATCGAAGGCGCGCCGGTGAAGATGGCAGGCTCAGGACGCACCGACGCCGGAGTTCATGCCTTGGCGCAGGTGGCCGCATTCACCCTCGTCAATCCCATCCCGGTGGAGAATCTGCGCAAGGCCATCAACCGTTTATTGCCGCGCGACATTCGCGTGATTCGACGTTAAGGAAGCCGCCGCGGATTTCCATCCCCGCTATCAGGCCGTCGCCAAGACTTACGAATACCGCATTCTACCGCACCGAGATCTGCCCGCCGTTCGAGCGCCGTTACGTGTATCACTCATCCTTATCCGCTGGACGAAGCGCGCATCATCGAACTCGCGCCCCTGCTCGAAGGCGAGCACGATTTCACCGCGTTCGCCGCCTCCGACGATAACGATGATCTGGGCCGCTCCAAAGTACGCCGCATATTTCATTCCCGAGCTAGCCGCGCCGGCGATGTATTGATTTACCGCGTCACGCGGCAGCGGCTTCCTGAAGCACATGGTCCGCAACATCGTGGGCGTGCTGCTCGAAGTGGGCAAAGGAAATCTCACCCGCGCCGATATCGAGAAGCGTCTCGATCCCGCGTGTTCCATCCCGACCGGACCCTCCGTGCCCGCGCTCGGCCTGTTCCTGGTCAGCGTGGAATATTGATCTCGCCCACAAGAACGTCCGCAGATTTGTGGTTACGCCGCTCGGTCACCTCGACCAACCCCTCCGCCAGTTTTTTCCCCACGGTGACGCGATACGGAATCCCGATCAGATCCGCGTCCTTGAACTTCACTCCCGGCCGCGCGTCGCGATCGTCGAGCAGCGCGTCATGCCCTGCCGCCAGCAATCGCCGATAAATCTCGCGAGCAGCTTCCAGCCGCTCCGGGTGCACCGGCGTGACGATCACATTAAAAGGAGCGATCGCCCCCGGCAGCACGATCCCATCCGCATCCCGATTCTGCTCGACCGCCGCGTTCAAAATGCGCTCCGCAGTATCCAGCACCGTCACCTTCGAAAACCGCAGCGGGCTGCCGTCGGCGATGGATGTGTCTCCCTCCGCCACCTGCCGGAGATCCGCATACTCGGCCGCGAAGTCTTCACCCGGAGTCACATTCAGCAGATGATAGTCGGTCTTATTCGCACCCGCGATCATGTTGCGCCGCCCACGCAGCGCTTCGTCCGCGATGATGCGGATGTTCTTGACGCCCACCGGCCCAATCGATCCCGGATCGGCCCCGAACCACTCCCGGATTTGCGCCGCCTCCGCCTGCCGCGCCGCCCGGGAGCTTCGCCGCACTCAGTTGATGATCGCCGCGCAGTAGCAACAACAGCGGCTTGCCATCCACCGCCATCACCAGGCTCTTGATCTGCGAAGTCGCCGGCAGCCCCGTGAAAGCCGCAACTTGCGCGATAGTTTTCACCCCCGGCGTGTACAATTCTTCCGGCTCGAAATCACCTTGCGGATCGGGTGCCGCCGGCGGCTTCGGAATGCCAGCAGCACTACCAAGCAACGCCGAGTAGTTCCCTCCCCCGCGCACCAGCACCTCGCCGCCAGTTTCCGACTCCGCCACGAAATCCGCTCCGGCGCTGACGAACTTCACTCCACAGCGCTCCAGCGCGACCGCTCGATCACTCTCTTCGCCGCAAGATCGCCGCGATCTTCGCCAGCGTCCGCTGTCCCAAAAACAAATAATCCCGCCCGCGCATGTACCCCGCCCGCACCAGCAGCGGATGATTTTCCTCGCGCACAGTTGCGATCCCAATCTCGCTCCAAAGCATATCTACTGTGATAGCATCCGAACCATGACCAAGGCATTCGCCGCCGCACTCTTCTTGGCGGCCTCGTTACCCGCCCAAACACCCAATATCGACGACTTTTTTCGCGATTTCACCGCACAATGGGTGCGCGGCAATCCCAATCTCGCCACATCGGAACGCTACTTCACCGGCGACGAACAAGACCGCCTGGAGCGCCAGCTCACGCCCCAAACCCGCGCCTATCATCTGACGCGCATTCAACTCGCCAAACAAGGCCTGGCACAACTTCAAAAGTTCGACCGCTCCAAATTCACAGACACCCAGCGCATCTCCGCCGACCTGATGCAGTGGCAGTTGGACACCGTGGTCCGCGAGGAACCCTACCTCGACTACACCTTTCCGCTCGAGCAAATGAACGGCGCAAACGTCAGCCTGATCGAGACGCTGACCGTCCGCCACCCGCTCGCAAACGAAAAAGATGCGGCGAATTATGTGGCAGCGCTCCACCAGGCCGGCACGCGAATGGAAGAAGCCATCGCCGAATCCCGCGCCTAGCTGCCAAAAACATCATCCCGCCCAAATTTATTCTGAACGCCACCATCAAACAGATGCAGGGATTCGTCGATTCCTCGCCCGGCCAAAATCCATTCGTCGCCATCTTCGCCCAGAAAATGGAAGCCGCCAAGATTCCCGCCCCGCGCCGCGAAGCCTTGCGCAGCGAAGCCGAAAGAATTGTGGGCGCGGAAGTCTACCCCGCATGGAAACACGCCATCAGCACGCTTGCCGCGCAAGTGCCGCGTGCCAGCGAAGAAGCGGGATTGTGGCGCCTGAAAGGTGGTGCCGAAGCCTACGCCAACTTCCTCCGCCGCTACACCACAACCAATCTTAACGGCGAATCAAATTCACGAAATCGGCATGCAGGAAGTAGCCCGCATCGAGCGTGAAATGGACATCATTTTCCGCCGCATGGGCCGCACCGAAGGAACCATCAATGAGCGTTCCGAAAAACTGAAACAGGACTTGGCCTATCCGCGAACCGAAGCCGGGCGCGCCGCCATCATGGCCGACGCCGACAGCATTTTGCGCGACGCCGAAAAGCGCGCCGCCACGCTGTTTGACAAGACTCCGAAGAGCGCCGTCGTTGTGCAACCGTTCCCGCGCTTTCGCGAAGCGAACGCCGCCGCGAATTACAATAGTCCTCCGCCCGACGGCTCGCGTCCCGGCGTGATCCAGATCCCGCTGCGTCCCGAAATGATGACGAAGTTCGCCTTGCGCAGCCTGATTTATCACGAAGGCGTGCCCGGCCATCACTTCCAAATCGCGCTGCAAGTGGAGAACAAAGACCTGCCGCGCTTCCGCCAGATCGGCGCCTTCGGAAATATTTCGGCGCTGGTCGAGGGCTGGGGGCTCTACGCAGAGGGTCTAGCCGCGGAATCCGGTTGGTACGATGGCGATCCCGAAGGCCGGCTCGGGCAGCTTTACGATCAACTGTGGCGCGCCCGCCGCCTGGTGGTCGACACCGGCTTGCACGCCAAATATTGGACCCGCCAGCAAGCCATCGACTACGGTATCGAAGCCAGCGAAGTGGAGCGCTACGTCGTCTTCCCCGGCCAGGCCTGCTCTTATATGATCGGCGCGCTGAAGATCGTCGAACTACGCGAGAAGGCCCGCAAGGAACTGGGCGACAAATTCTCTTTGCGCGAATATCACAATGTCGTGCTCGACACCGGCACCGTTCCCTTGGAGATTCTGGAACGCCAGGTAGACGCCTACATCGCCTTAGCGCGGGATCGCAAACCGTAAGCCGCCGGCTTCACATCGCGCACCACGGTCTGCCATGGCGCATAACCGCGCGCCGCGGAATAAGCGTCGTCCTCAAACTGCAATGCGATATCGATAGGCGTACCCGGCGCGAACTCTGCGGCACGCTCCGCGAAATTCCAAGCCTTGGCACGCAGTATTTTGCCCTGAGACTTCAAGCGCAAAAATAGATGCTTGTCGTTCTTGATATCCGGCGGCGCCGCCAGCTCCACGCCACGCACCACCATGGTCGGAGCCGCATTCCCGAACCCAAACGGAGCCAGATTCAGCAGTTCCGCCACCGTCTGATCCGTGACCTCGTCGAAGCCAATCTCGGCGTCGATCTCAATTTCCGGTTCGAAATCCGCCGCCGTCAACCTGCCATTCGCGAACGCCCGGAACCGCTCACGGAATTCTTCCACGCGCGCCGCGTCGAGAGTCACGCCAGCGGCTTGCCGGTGCCCGCCAAATTTTGTGAAAAGGTCCGGCATGGATTCGAGCGCGTCCAGCAAATGAAAAGCGCGGATGCTGCGCCCCGAGCCGTACGCCACGCCTTCATCCAAACCCAACACAAACGCCGGCCGATGATAGCGTTCCACCACGCGGCTCGCGACAATCCCCACCACACCGCGATGCCAACCCTCGCCCGCGAAGACCAGCGCCGCGTCGCCATCCGTAACCGGCTGCGCCAGACACTGTTCCAGAATAGCCTGCCGGATACCATCTTCCGTTTCACGCCGGTCTTTATTCAACTCATCCAACTGTCCCGCGATCACCCGAGCCCGCGCGGCATCGCTAGTAGTGAACAGCTCGATAATATCGTTCGCGCTCGCCATGCGGCCAGCCGCATTGATGCGCGGCGCAATTTGAAACGCCACTTGCCGAGCGCTGGGCGATGTTCCCGCTTCAATTCCCGCCACATCCAGCAACGCGCGCAGCCCCGGGTTCGCCACCCGGTCGAGCCCACTCAGATCCGCGCTTCACGATGACGCGATTCTCGCCCGTCAACGGCACCACATCCGCCACCGTGGCGATGGCGACCAGCTTCAGCAGCGAATCCACCAGCCGTTCCCGCCGCGCACTCTCCCATCCCAGCGTGCACATCAGCGCCTCAGCCAGCTTCAACGCCACGCCCGCGCCGCACAAATTTTTCTCCGGATAAGTGCAGTCCCGCCGATTAGGATTCAGCACCGCCAACGCCGGCGGCAACTCCGCTTCCGGCAAATGGTGATCCGTTACGATGACGTCGATCCCCAGCGCCGCCGCGTGCTTTACTACCAACCCCGCGCGTATCCCGGTATCCACACTGACGATCAATTTCACGCCCAAAGCGGCGGCGTCTTCCACTGCCTCGCTCTTCATGCCGTAGCCGTCGCGAATCCGATGCGGCACAAAACAAGCAGCGACTCCGCCCGCCAGATCCAGCACCTTTTTCAGAACCACCAGCGCACTGGTGCCATCCACGTCGTAATCGCCGTAAAGCAGAATCGGTTCTTTCCGTTCGATGGCGCTCGCCAGGCGCGCCGCCGCCGCCCGCATGTCGGCCAGCAAGAATGGATCGTGCAAATCCGCCGTCGATGGCGCCAGAAACCGCCGAGCCTCAGTAGCGTCGCTGAACCCGCGCGCACACAACACCCGCGCCGCCGGCATCGAAATGCCCAACTCCGAACTCAGCGCCGCGACACTCCCCGGCTCCGTCCCGGCAACAATCCACTTCATCGGTTGTCCTTTATGATGTCCTATTGTTGCATCCTGATCCTATGACTCCGTCCCCGGAAGCGGCCCATCCCAGCGCCTGGCTCGCCTTCCGCCAAAGCGTAGTCCACTTCGATACCGCCAAAATGAATCCCTGGATAGCCGCGCGCAATGCCCTCGGCGTCGCGCTGCCGCTCTTCGCCGGCATCGCCCTGCATTCGCTCTCCGGCGGAGTCGTCGGAGCTCTCGGCGCACTGAATGTCGCCTATCGCGACAGCGACGCGCCTTATATCCAGCGCGGCCGCCACATGCTGCTCTGCAGCTTCCTGTCAGGAATCGCAGTGTTCGCCGGATCAGTCAGCGGACGCTCTCCGGCTCTCGCGGTCTTCGTCGCCGGAGCCTGGGCGCTGGTCGCTGGAATGATGATCGCGCTGAGCGCCGCCGCTTCCGAGTTAGGCGTACTCAGCCTGGTGCTGCTATTGATCTACAGCGCCTCGCCGCAAGACCCCGCCCACGCCGCTCTCTTCGGACTCTACGCCTTCGGAGGCGGCCTGCTCCAAACATTACTGTCACTCGCACTCTGGCCCGTGCACCGTTATCGTCCCGAGCGCCGCGCTTTAGCCGATCTCTACCAGGAACTCGCCCGCGCCGCCGTCGCGCCGCCACGCCAGGCCGACGATGCTCCCGCCGCTACCAACGCCAGCGTCCAAGCGCAAATTTCGCTCGCTACTCTCGATACTGACCGCTCCGTCGAAAGCGACCGCTTCCGTTTTCTGCTGAGTCAAGCCGAGCGCATTCGCTTGGCCCTGCTCGCGCTGCGGCGCCTGCGCGCGCGCTTGCTCCGCGAAAGCCCCGAGAGCCCGGAGCTCGCGACCCTCGATTCTTTTCTGGATGTCTGCTCGCGAATGCTGGCATCGGTTGCCGCTGCACTGGAAGACAAAAGCACCGCGCTCCGTCCTCCAACAAGTGACCTCGATGTTTTATCCGAACGCCTGGACGCCGTACCTGCCAGCCACACCGCAGCCGCTCCACTGTTACGAGACCTACGATTCCAAATGGTGGCGCTCGCCGGTCAATTGCGTGCCGCTCAGGACCTGGCGGTTACCAGCACCGCCGCCGGCGCAGCCGATTTCGAGCGTGTTGAATCGGCGAAGCCCTGGCGTCTGCGGCTCAACGGAACACTGGCCACGCTGCGCGCCAACTTGAATCTACAATCCGCAGCCTGCCGCCACGCGATCCGCCTGGCCGTATGCATCGCCGCCGGCGACGCGCTCGCACGTGGCTTCAGTCTGCGCCGGGCCTACTGGCTTCCCATGACAATTGCGCTGGTGCTGCGTTCGGATTTCGCAGCCACCTTCAGCCGCGGCGTATTGCGCCTGCTAGGCACTTTCGCCGGTCTCATCTTCGCTACGTTGTTATCTCACGCATTGCCCTCGAACACCCTGGCGCCGGTGCTGGCAATTACCGCGCTCGCATTCATCATCCGTTGGGCCGGACCCGCTCACTACGGCGTCGCAGTCACCGGAATCACAGGAGTGGTCGTCCTTCTGCTATCACTTTCCGGAGCAGTACCGCGTGAAGTCATGGCGGCACGCCTTCTCAACACCACCGCGGGAGGCCTTATCGCCCTGCTCGCCTACTGGCTATGGCCCACTTGGGAACGGCACCAGGTTGCCGACGGCCTGGCCGCGATGCTCGACGCCTTTCGCATCTATTTTCAAGCGGTGCGCGATTCCCTGCTTGCCGTTCCTTCGAAAATCGATCGCGACCGCGCGCGTGTCTCTGCAAGACTGGCGCGATCAAATCTCGAAGCATCCATCGAACGCGCTTCGGTTGAGCCCGGTGTCTCCGCGGAGCGCCTCGCTCTCCTAAGCGCCATCCTCGCCAGCACCCGGCGGTTGGCGCGCGCCATGCTGGCGATAGAAGCAGCCATCGGCCCGGCGAGCATCGCGCCTGCGCCGCCGTCGTTTCGGACTTTCGCCGATGACACCGACCTGACGCTCTATTACCTGGCGGCGCTTCTGCGCGGCTCGGCCATCACTCCGGATTTGCTGCCCGATCTGCGCGCCGACCACAGCGCGTTGCGAAACTCGCTGGTTCACGCCGCACAACCCCATGCCCTGCTGGATACCGAGGCCGATCGCTTGACCAACGCCGTGAATACGCTCAGCGAGGAAGTATTTCGTTGGAGCGTGCCCTCGGGTCCGGCCTGACGCGCTAACGCGGACTCGCGCCTTTTTTCAGGAGCTCGCCCAGCACATGGTCCACCAGCCGGGCGATCACTTCACTCTTGATACTCGCCGGAATCTCGCCATCGGGTGCGCTCCACGATCGCAGAATTCGATCCACCACCCCATCGATCACCTGCGCGCGAATCTCACCCGGAATCCGCGCCTCCGCGGAACCATTCGCCGCCACCGGCTCTTGCGGCTTCAGCCGCGAAATATTGTTCCAGTTGACGCCCAAGTTCATCCGGCACCTCCGGAGGTTCCGGCGCCCCCGGCCCTGGCTGCATCGCCTGGTGGCTGAGGCGCGATCGCAGAGTCTCCAGAACCGCCGTGGTCTTAGCCGCTGCTTCGGCGAGTTTTGGCTCGTTTTTGCGCTCTGTCGCCATCGGAGAATATTGCGCCCTACGCCCTAGATAGTAGCCAATCATTTTGATTGAGTCCAGTAATCAACTGTGCTACTATATGCAGGTCGATGATGCTCTGAGGCACAATATATCGTGGTCGATGTCAAGTCAACAATAGCTCGATTGGGTTTAGGCGCTACGCCTGCCCGGCCCGAGGCGGACTCTCAAATCGAATATCTGGCTTGGTTTCGCTTCCCGGTGACTTGGACTTACCTCACCGGCCCGGCCCTTGAGAATGAATCCGCCCCCGCCCCAAAACCGGCGCCCCCCGCTCCTGCATTGACCCTGGCGCCCTTCCCCCCGCCTCCGCCTCCGCGAAGCGTCGCGCCCGATACAGCGCCCAACGTCGTGCCCAACGTGGTACCCAATGTAGTCGCGCTCGATGTCGTAAATTCCAACGACGGCGTACGGCCCACTGGCTCCGCTGCGCGTTGGGAAATGATGGTCCCCAAGATGACTCGGCCGCCCGCGAGGCCGGTGGCGACCCTCAGTGCCGCTGCCGCTCCAGCTTTGGCCGCCCCGGCTCCCAAGCCAGCGCCTCACGTCCCCACTCTCGTGAGCTCGCCCACCGCCCCGGTTTCAACGATGCCCACCGCCGCGTGCGCACCCAGCGAATCTTCTCCGACGTTTTCGCTCCACACGCCGGAAGACCAGTTTGTGGCCCGCTACTGGCCCCAGATCATATACGTAGCCATTGCGATCGCGGCCATCGGTTGTCTGATATGGGGACTCTCCGGTCCCTCCCCGGCCGCGCATCGTGCCACATCTTCCGCGGTCGCCGCGCCCATTTGGTCGCACCCGCCGCTGTCGCCATCCGGAAGATCGTTGACCGTCTATGAACCGTCGCGTGCGGAGTCGAACTATCGAATGGAGTTCAGTTGGATCCCAGCTTCGGGCGGCGTCGGCTGGGTGTTCCGGAATCGCGACGCGAACAACTACTACGCGGAGCATCTCAGTCTGGAGCAACGTCCGACCGGCGCAGTCCTGGTGGCGGAACATTTCAGTGTGATCGCAGGCGCCGAAAGTCCGCACGCGCGAAAGTTCCTCTCGATTCCCGTCAATGCGGGCCTGTTGCGAGTACATATGGATGCCATCGGGCCCGCATTCAAGCTCTTTCTGGAAAATAATCCCGCCGATAGCTGGACCGACACCCGCCTGAACTCCGGAGCTTTCGGCTTCTATGATGATGGCCATCACAACTCCAAGCTGTTAGCGCTGAGCCTGACTTTCATCGACAACGCGGTCAGCCGGACCTCGGCGGTGCCACTCCCATGAACCTGCTTCGTAACACTGCCCCATCCACCGCGCCCGATCCTCTGCAGACCGCGCTGACATTCCGCGCGCAGGGCCGCCCGCAGGAAGCTTTGGCCGCACTCATGGTCCCCGGAGAACCGGGCATGGTCCGGGAACTGAGCACCGATGGTTACATCCTGTGCGGCGATCTGCAACTCGAGTTGGGCCAGATCGAGCAAGCCGCCGAAACTTACTTCACAGTCACTGACGAAGATCCGGATCACGTCTATGCCCAGGCGCAGCTCGGATTGTGCCTCTACCGCCTGGAACTATGGGAAGCCGCCGCTCATGCCTTTGAAGCCGTGCTGCAGTTCGACCCGCATCGCGACGAAATGCGCCTCCAGCTCGCCGACTGCCTTTTGCGTTTGAAGCGCTATGAGGCGGCGCTCGCCTGCTTCGACGAGTGCTGGTCTGAAGCCTCCCGGCGGCGGGCGCTGTTCGGCAAAGCGGTCGCGTTGCAGCTCCTGCGCCGTTTGGACGAGGCCGAAAAGCTGTACGAGCGTCTGCTGGCGATCGATCCCAAGGCCGAAGAGGCGCTCTCAAACCTGATCGCAATGAGCATGGAAGTATTCGAGCTGGCCCGCGTCCAGAAATATTCGCAGCGGCTGCTCGAAATCAATTCACGCTCCGCGGTGGCGCTGCAAGGCCTCGCTCTGGCCGCCATTGAGCGCCTGGACTACACCACCGCTGCCCGCTACTTTCATCGAGCGCTGGAATTAGAGCCCGAAATCATGCACCCGCCGCAAAATCCCAGCGAGGCCGTGGAGTATCGTATCAGCCGCAAGATTTTCGACAGTCTGGAAGAAACCAGGCGCAAACTAAAATTCAAAACAGCGCGCACATCCCCCGGTGCGCAATCGAGGTAAATTGTCATGTCACGATTGCGAATTCGTATCGAACTGAACCGGGGCGGAGTTGGCGTTCCCCTCCACAAGCTCGCCAGCGTAGTGGAAGAAGCCCAAAAATTCTTCTGTCTATTGACTGAGGACGTGCAGATCGACCAGTCCAAAGGCGAATGGCTGGGCTTCGATTTCGGCAACGAGTCGCTGAACTTTACCGCGGAATTCGTGGGCCCGGTGACCGCCGAGCAGGTCGCCGCGTTCCACGCCGCGTTCGACGGGACCACCTCCCTGCGCCGCGCCACCATCTCGCAGTTCGCGCGCATCACCGATGCCATCGAGCAGGATGAGCTCATCGGCTTCGGCCTGTATTTGAGCGACGAAGGCGGCGAGCCCACCGAGTGGCGCTGTCTCTCCCGCCGCGACGCCCTGCGCATCACCGAAGAGATTCAGATGCTGATCGCGGCCAGCGGTGAAGAGGAGCGCGAATCGCGGTTGCCGGCCGTCGCCGCTTCCGGCGCCGGAGCTCGCGTGTTTTCAGACCGCCGCGAGCGCGGGATGGAAGCCGCCAAGTGGGCCGCCTATGTGCGCGAAGTGGAAGCCAACGTCGACCGGCGCATCACCCGCGTGGAGCAGGCGCTCGAAGGCCAATCCGGTCTGATCGAGGATCTACATGTGAAATCGTCGTCCACCGAGGACAGCGTCCGCAAGCTGCTTACCGCCGTGGAAGGGTTCTGCGCGCAAACCACGCGCCAACTGGAGGCGATTTCGGCGCCCGTCGCGGCCCTCGCCGCCCCAGCGCCTGCGGTTCCGCAGGCAGCGCCTGAAGTTCCGCCTGCGTTCTATCAGGCCGGGCCCGTCACCGAACCGGTGATCGTTCACACCCCGATCCTGGAAACGATGCAAGCTCCGATTGCGGAAGCCATCCAGAACCCCTTGATGGAAGCCGCCTACTCTCCGATTGCGGAGACGGAGACCATCCCGAACCCCATCATGGAAGCAGCGCACACTCCGCTAGCGGAACTCGTCCAAGACCCGATGATGGAAACCATGCAGGCTCCAGTCGAGGAGTCAGTCCAACACTCGTTCGCGGAAACCATGCAGAGCCCGATGATGGAGACCGTTCACGCTCCGATCGCGGAAACCATCCACGACCCGGTGATGGAAACCATGCAGGCTCCGGTCGAGGAGTCAGTCCAACATTCGTTCGCTGAAACCATGCAGAGCCCGATGACGGAGACCGTTCACGCTCCGATCGCGGAAACCATCCACGACCCGGTGATGGAAACCATGCAGGCTCCGGTGGAGGAGTCAGTCCAACATTCGTTCGCTGAAACTATGCAGAGCCCGATGACGGAGACGGTGCACGCTCCGATCGCGGAAACCATCCAAGAGCCGGTCATCGAAACGATGCACGCCACCATCGCGGAGACCATCCATTCTCCGGTGATGGAGACCGTCCAAAACTCAGTAGCTGAAACCATGCAGAGCCCGATGATGGAGACCGCGCAAACTCCGATCGCGGAAACCATCCAAGAGCCGGTCATCGAAACGATGCACGCCCCCATCGCGGAGACCATCCATTCTCCGGTCATGGAGACGGTCCAAGACTCGGTAACAGAAACCATGCAGAGCCCGGTGATGGAAGCCGCGCACGCTCCGATCGCGGAGGCCATCCAAGAGCCGGTCATGGAAACGATGCACGCCCCCATCGCGGAGACCGTGAACGCCCCGATCATGGAAAAGCTGGAAAACCCGATCGCGGAAACCATTCACGCTCCGGCCGCCGCGAGCAATGGCGCTCCGGTCGTCGAGAAGGAAAAAGCTCCCATCACCGGGACCGTGCAGGCCCCGATTGCGGAGACCGCCAAGGAACCGGAATCGCCGGCAGTGAAACCGCCGTCGCAACAGCCGGCTCTCGAACCGAAGATTCCATCTCCGCTACCGCCGCGTACGTCGCCAGCGCAAACCGCTGTAAAATCACCGGTCCGGCTCGTGGAACGCACATGGGCGCAGAAACTCGACTGGCGCCTCGCGGGAGGCGCCGCGTTATTGGTGGCCGGTGCCGTGATTATGGTCACCTGGGCCTGGCAGAATCTTTTTTCCGGACCGTCCGTCCAGCGCGTCGCCGCCACTAGTTCCTCGGTCCCGGCTGTGACCGTGCCCGCGATTCAATCGCAACTCCCCGCCTCCGCGGCTGAGTCACAGCCTCCCACGCCGCCTTCGCAAACGCCGCCGTCCCCGGCCGTGGAGAAATCGGACACGCACGCGCCCGCATTGGCTGGCCAACACCTCATCCTGCAGGCGTCGGAACTCACTTGGGTATCCGCCAAAGACGCCGCCGGAACCCAGATGCTGGCCCGCGTTTTTCAGAAAGGCGACACCACGACCCTTGACCTGCCCAACGGAGCCATCGTGCGCGTAGGCAATGCCGGCGGCCTGAGCATTGTTCTGAACGGAACCTCCATCGGCGTCATCGGAGCCCATGGCCAGGTTCGCAACGTTGTGTTCCAGAACGGCTCTTATAAAGTAGTCGCAGCCGAATAAACGCGGAGGCGCCGCATGCCGGCGCCCCCGAATCGCAGTCCGCTAAAACGTCACGCCGATTTTCGCAACCACCGAGCGGGGTTGCAGGAAGTGTGTTCCGCTGAAGGTCGAAAGAAAGTTGTACAGCGCAGTGACATTCGTGAGGTTTGCGATTTCGACGGAAGCCGTGTAGCGCCGCTTCCCTTCCCGGTGCAGCAGATTGTCGGTGCCGATGCCGAGATCCAGGACATCCCGCGGCTTCACCCGGTCGGGATTGTGATCGTCATTCTCCGCGCTCGGGAACGGACCGTAGCCGCCTTGCGGAAGCGTGAGCAGTTTCGATGTGACCACCCCTTGCGCGCCGCCCGGTCCGACGCAATTCGTGAGCGGACTCGACACCGTGGCGAACACTCCGTTGCATGCAAGACCGATCGTCACCTGCTGATTGGGCGTAAGCGCGAGAGCCGCGCCCGCATCCGGCACTCCGCTCACCACCAGCCCGCTGTCGTAACGATAGGTCAGCGCGATCCATTCCGCGTTGTGCGGACGTTGATACCGCAAATTCACTGTGGATTGAAACGCCTGATCGTGATCGATGCGGAACACGCCGCCGGCCAGAGGCGTACCCTGCGGAATCAGGCCGCCATTTTCCGGCGGGAAGTAGCGCGCGCGGGTGTGGCCGAAAGTCCAATAGGCCTGGAAGCCTTTGAGATTCGTCGTGCTCAGGCGCCCCGTGACGCCGTCGAGTTTCGAGTTATGCCACGCGATCGGGAACGTGATCGTGGTGTTCAGCAGCGTGCTGAAGTCGAAGGCGTTATGCGTGTACTTCCAGAAATAATCGGCGTCGATCAGCAGAAACTTTCCGATGGCCTGCTGAAAGCCCGTGTTGAACTGGTTGCGGTAGCCCGGCTGAATCGGCACTCGCGTTCGAGCCGAATACGTTCTGAGCCAGCCCGCCGGTTCCCGTCGCGCTCGAGAGCAGCAGATTTTCGTTGAACGGCGTCTCAAAGGTTCGCGCGTAAGACGACGCGCAGCACCGTTCCGGTCTGCTTGATGTTGTAAGCGATACCCAGGCGCGGCTGCGGTCCGGATTTCGAAACCAAGCCCATCATAGCGATCGACACGGAATCCGATGTTGAATAGAAAATTCCCGAGCGTGATCGCATCCTGCGCATACGACTGCGTACTGGTTGATGTTGGCCGTAGCGTGGAAATCGAACAGACTGCCCGCCGCGCGTCAGATCGAAAGGCAGCAGCGCCGGAGAGAACACGGCGCCAGTCACATTCGGATTCGCCGCCGTGTTCGGTTCAAATCCCGCGCCGGCGCACTGCGCGGGTTGAAGTCAAAGCGCGGTATCGCCCGACGCGCTCCCATCGGCATCGATGCAAGGATCGAGTTGAACGTCGGATCGGTGATCGCCAAACCGGAAGTTCTCGAGCAGCCGTGTCTGCTTCAAATCGACGCCGATATTTCAGGTTGTGCCGGCCGCGCGTGGTCGCGACATCCGCCCTCACGCCCCAGTTCAGAAGCTGGCGATTTGGTTCTGCGTCGCCGGCGTGTCGGCGAAAGGATCGTTGCTCGGGTAATAATTGAATTGATCTTTCCGGATGTACGGATTCACGGTAATCAAGGTGTGCGCATTGAAAGTGTGCTGGTATCCCGGCGCGATACTCCAGGTCAACACCCGCTGCCGCTGGTCTTGCGCGAGCTGATCGTAGGAATTCGGAATCTCGGATCCAGTTCCGCGCCGCGAACAGGTTGAGATGGAACGCGTCCTTGCCGTTGGGCTGATAATCCAGGCGATCGAAAATCGTCTGGTTGTTCCCGACGTCGTGGATACGGAGTGTATTCCGGCGTATCCAGGAATCGCCCGCTGCGTATACCGTCAGCCGCCAGAAAATTCCCAAACTTCGCGCTGCCGAAACCCAGGCCAATGTCGCCTCCCGCGGTGCCGAAGGACCCATAGCTGGCGTCGATGTTGCCGAACACGTGTCCCGCGCCCAGCCCCGAACGCGTCGTGATCTGCGCCACCAGACTGCTCTTGTCGCCGAACTCGGCGTCCGGAGTTCCCGTGGTCACCTCCATGCTCTGAATCGCACTCGTCGGAAGCTGCGTCGAAAACACTTTGCTCTGCTGATCGCTGATGGGCTGTCCATCGATCACGAAACTGGTCTGCGCGTGATCGCCCAGCGGGTGGAACAATCCGTTTCCATCCGCGGCCACGCCTCCGGTAGTGTTGGTGATCGCCTGGCTCAACCCACCGCCGGGATCGCCCGATGGCAGCTTGGATATCAGACTGCGATCGACATCAATATGCGCCGAAGGATCGTTCTCCAGAATATCCGCCCCCGCCGCTTCCACCGTCACGCTGCTCACGCCGCCTGCAACGTCCAGCTTGGTCTTCACCTGAACCGGAATCGCATTCCGCACCGGTAACGTCCTGCTCCGAGTTGTTAAACCCCGCGGCCGTGATCTGCAGATGATACGGATTGGGTGGAATGTTGCTCAACCTGAACGACCCGTCTCGAGCGGAAGTGGTCGATTGGCTATACCCCGAAACCGAATTCTTGAGAGTCACCGTTGCATCCGGAATCGATGCTCCTGTCTGATCGGTGACGCTTCCCTCTATAGTTCCTGCATTGCCGAGCGACTGCGCCTGCGCCATCGCCCCCGCGAAAATCACAAACAAAAATAACAAGAAACGTTTGAATGCCATAACCCTATCTCTCCTCTGTATGAATGTGGAAAAAGAAAAATGCACGGCACCCGGACGTATCACGCCCAGGTAGCCGGAACAAAATCAGAAGTGGAGGTAAGGTTAAGCGGGCGGTGCTCGGGAGGAATTGAAAGTACGGCCGTCGTCAGAAGTGTAGCTGTTTAGCTCAATTCCAGCGCGCCAGCCGGTGACCGAAAGCGTTTGGATTTGGACAGCGCTTACGCTGACCAGAACCGGAAAGTGCCCGCATGGCCCCCGGCGCAGCAGCGGTCATCAGGACCGTGATGATCCGGGAAAATCTCGATGGCGCTCGCCGCTTGCACTGCGGCAAAGCTGGTCAGGATCAGCAGGACCAGCAGAATCCGGCCCACTTTGTCCCAGCTTCGAATTGCCGATCGAACGGATACACTCATGCCCGGATCAACTCTAGACGTGTATTCGGCTCAGCCGGTTTCGAAAAATAAAGGGGCTCGGAAAAATTAGAACGGCAG
Source organism: Bryobacterales bacterium (assembly GCA_963793395.1). GTDB lineage: Bacteria > Acidobacteriota > Terriglobia > Bryobacterales > Bryobacteraceae > Palsa-187. The sequence goes on from CAWCAP010000034.1 coordinate 28,480, forward strand.
ATCCGGCTGTACGTGCTGCGCCGTCATCGCGGAACGCGTCAGGTACGGATAAGGGTTCACCGGGTTGCCACCCAAACGAACCTCGAAATGCAAATGCGGCGCGGTGACTTTTCCGGTTGCCCCGGAATAACCCAGCACTTCGCCCCGCCGTATTTCCTGGCCCGGCACGACCTCAAATCGCGACAAATGCGCGTACCAGGTGTGCATGCCATTGCCATGGTCGATTGCCACCATCTTGCCGTACCCGCCCCAGTATTCCGCTCGCGAAACGATACCATCCGCCGCCGCGTGTACCGGAGTCCCCATGGCGGCCGAAATATCCACACCCGTATGCAGCGCGCCTTCTCCCGAAAACGGATCTTCGCGCTCGCCGAACCGGCTCAGAAGCCGGCCATTGACCGGCCACACCGTGGGCACCACGTTGGTCTGCCACCGCCGGGCATAAAGATGGTTCACCTGCGAATAGCTGGCCGATTTCAAAAAGTTATATTCTTCGATCGACTCCCGGTAGCTCGGCACCAGCGGCCCTTCGCTCGCGATATCGTCGGAGCCTTCCAGCCGGCCCTTCAAGCCCAGCGCCACGCTCACCTCGCTGGCCATCAATTGTAGCGACGCAAGCTGTTCCTTCTTCTCCGAGTTTTCCTGCTGCAACTGTTGGTAGCGGTTTCGCAGTGTATCTACTTGATCCCGCAGAGCATTGTAGTTCGCCACTTTCCAGCTCATGCGCAGGTAGCTCGACACCATCCCGAACAGCGAGACGGAGCCAAACAGCGCCAGCGCCAGCACCACGTAGAGCGCCTGATGCGGAACGTGAATCCGGCGCAAGCGTCCGTGGAGGGAGTGGGCTAGAACTACGACGAAGTAATGCTGCTTCATTAATCTCCTGCGACAACCCAACCTTCACCCCAGGGAACGTCTTCCCCCGAATAGAAACCTGGGCTGGAGAAAACTTTTAGACAGAACGGTCAAATGAACGAATCGTCATCATAGCGAAACACATCCAAGGAAGTCAAGTAAAAATCGCTCCTACACGTACTATCTTTTGGATTTAGCGCTTATTATCAATTACTTACGAGAGACGTCGAGTTTCGAAGACGCTGGCAGGCTAATCCCTAACTACGACACAGCATCGGGTGACTTGTTCTTTTTTGTGAGCCGATAGAGAACGCCGTCCTCAACCAGACGCTTTGGATCGGGAAGACCTGATGCGCCGATCGTTCCATCTGGGCGAAGGTATTGATGAACTCGTACGACCTCATCGTCGTTGCTGTCCCGGTATGAGATCATTTGACTTACCGTCCCAAGGGGCTCCTTATCCGCCACCTCTTTTTGTGGGCGTCCCTCCTCAAGCACAACTGGCCTAAATTCGCCGTTTTTCATTCGTTCCCAGTACTTCCCCCTATTGAATCGCTCCTGCATCTCCGGTACTGTTATCCTTGTGGGAGGAGGGAGTTGTGCCATGGCTAATGCACCAGAGATTCGCGAAAAGCTAGAACAACTACTCTCTCAGCAGATTTCCCTTGACGATTTTGAAGAGTGGTTTGCGCCATACAGTTGGAACATTCACAAGAACGGCAATGAAGAAGCGCAGCAACTCGCCTATAGAATTGAGCATCAACTTTCCCAGTTCGATGAAGATTCTGACGAACTGCGTATTGAGCTAACCCGCATCCTCGGATCTTCAAGGGGACAAAGCCGAGCAGGAACTCCTGTTTTGGTCGCATCCACATACGGGAATAGCGAATCTAGCCACGCCGCATAATAATCGGCGCGGACGCCACTTGAGCACCGTCTAGAAAAACCCAAATCATATACGCGCCTAGGTTTCCAAGGGGCGCAAGATTTAGAGTAAATTCCGTGGTCAGCGTGTAGGCTCCCGGCCCTGTAGGATCGATATGATAGCCGTAGAAGAACCACTGTTCAGGAGTGTTGGCGATAAGTTGTCCGTCGCGTGCATGCATTTGCACTTGTATGCGATGCGGCAAGCGGTCCCCCGGTTCGGAAGTGAGAAAGACCACCGAAAAAAATCGGGCGAACTGTATTTCCGCTTTTACTCCAAGCACGTTCATAATGCGAACAGCGCTCATGACCTCTGTGGTCTTTTCCGTCAAGACGGTTTCGCAGATGAGAACATTCGCAGATAACAGCGCCATCGGCGGCCCACCTCCTTGCATCCCGCGTTGCCTTGAATATGGATCAGATAGGGTGGAAAATGCACTGAAGCCTATCAATCCGTCGTGGCGAGACGGGTTGCACATCGCAGCCGCCGGCATTTGACTCAGCGGCTTTCGTGTCTCAGTATAGCCGTTTGAAAAGGGGATGCGTGGCCCTCAACCCACCCTTATGAGCCGCAAAACGCCTGCGAAGTCCAACGCTATCCGTGACATAATGGCACTGATCTCAACTGAATCAGGAGGCGCCAATGTCAGACTCGAAAAATCCCGTCGGCCGCCGAGGTTTTCTGAAGCGCGCGGCAGCCAGCGGAGCCGGACTGGCCGCCACCGCCCCCATCGCGCTCGCCCAGCAAGCCGCTCTTAAACCTGAAAACCCGGAAACTGGCGCCGCCGTCGAGGTCCCCCCCAACCTGCGTCCCGGCTCCGACTTCATGGTCGACGTCTTCAAGACCCTGGGCATCGAATACATCGCCGCCAATCCCGGCTCCAGCTTCCGCGGCCTGCAGGAATCCTTCATCAATTACGGCAAGAACACCAGCCCGGAGTGGCTCACCTGCTGCCACGAAGAATCGTCGGTTGCCATGGCGCACGGCTACGCCAAGATCGAAGGCAAGCCCATGATGATCATGGCGCACGGCACCGTCGGATTGCAGCATGCCTCGATGGCGATCTATAACGCCTACTGCGATCGTGTGCCGGTCTACATCGTGCTCGGCAATATCTTGGATGTGAACTACCGCCGCGGCACCGCCGAATGGGTTCACAGCGTGCAGGACGCCGCCGCCATGGTTCGCGACTACACGAAATGGGACGACACTCCCGTCTCGCTCTCGCACTTCGCCGAATCCGCCGTGCGCGCTTACAACATCTCGATGACGCCGCCCTACGAGCCAGTAGTTCTAGTCGCCGACGGCACATTGCAGGAAGAACCAGTCACCGAAAAAAATCTACGCATCCCCAAGTTAGTCATGAGCGCCCCGCCGCAAGGCGATTCCGGCGCCGTCGCCGAAGCAGCGAAACTTCTCGTGAACGCCGAAAATCCAGTGATCGTCGCCGGCCGCGTTGCGCGCACACCCAAGGGCATCGATTATCTGGTGGAGTTAGCCGACGTTTTGCAAGCCCGCGTGCAGGACCAGCGCATGCGCATGAACTTCCCTTCCGCGCATCCCCTCTATGGCCATCCCGGAGCAGGCATCGCCACTCCCAACCTTTCGGAGCATGACGTAATTCTGGCGCTCGAAGCGCAGGACCTGTGGGGCATCACCCACAAGATGACCGGCTTCAACAAATTCGGAATGGAATCGCAGCCGTCTACCAAACTCGGAGCGAAGGTCATCACCGTTTCCGCCATCGACCTCAACCACAAATCCAACTATCAGGATTTCGGACGCTACGTCGAAGCCGATCTCTCCATCACCGGCGATCCCGAAGCCACCCTGCCCGAACTGATCGAAGCCGTCAAGAAACTGCTCACTGCGGATCGCCGCCGCGCGCTGCAGGAACGCGGCGCGAAGATCGCCGCCGAAAATCAAGCCGGCCGCGCGCGCAATCGCGAACTCGCCGCCATCGCCTGGGACGCCACCCCCATCAGCACCGCGCGCCTCTCCGCCGAACTGTGGGCGCAAATCAAGAACGAAGATTGGTCGCTGGTATCGAACGACCGCTTCGTCAGTTCCTGGCCCACGCGCCTATGGGATTTCAGCAAGCCCTACCACTACATCGGAGCGCAAGGCGGCGCCGGCATCGGCTATCAGGCTCCGGCCGCAGTCGGCGCAGCCCTCGCCAATAAAAAGCACGGCCGCCTGACCGTCAACATTCAGTGCGACGGCGACCTGAACTACGCTCCCGGAGTCCTGTGGACCGCCGCGCATCACAAGATCCCGATGCTGAACGTCATGCACAACAACCGCGCGTATCACGAGGAGCGCATGTATTTGGCGCTGCTCGGCGCGAAGTACGATCGCGACCTGGGACGCTCCGACATCGGCACCGCGCTCAACGGCCCCAATATCGACTACGCGTCGATCGCGAAAGGCTACGGCCTCTACGCCGAAGGACCGATCACCGATCCCAAGGATCTCGGCCCCGCCCTCAAACGCGCCATCGAGCGAGTGAAAGCCGGCGAGCCCGCGCTGCTGGATGTAGTAACGCAGCCGCGCTAAATCAGGAGACAGTCATGAAAACATTTCTGACTCTTATTCGTGGCCGCGGCGATCGACCGCATCTGGCGCAGACCAAACCCGGTGACGCCGCCAACGGCAAGCGCCTCTTCGAGAAGAACGCCTGCTACCAGTGCCACGGCTATTGGGGACAAGGCGGCGTAGCGGGAGCGCGCCTCGCCCAGACGCGCCTGCCGTTCCCAGCATTCAGCGCTTTTGTGCGCAATCCGCCGTCAGGCAGCATGCCGCCCTTTCGCGCAAAAGTAATGCCCGATCAGGATCTCGCCGACGTCTACGCGTACATTAAGAGCATCCCGGAACCGAAACCAGCCAAAGATATTCCGTTGTTGAATTACTAAGGTCGCAAAGCCCGCTTCTCTTCGGCCGCTGCGAGGTCATACTTTGCTTGCAGGTTCACCCACATCTGGGTCGACGTCCCGAAGTAGTGTCCCAATCTCATTGCCGTGCCAGCCGTGATCGCCCGCCGCCCATTGAGGATTTCCGTCAGGCGATTGGCAGGAACACGAAGCGCAAGAGCCACGGCGTTGGCGCTCAGACCCGCATCTTCAAAGACACTCTTTAGGTGTTCACCGGCATGAAGCAGCGGCAATCTATTGATCTTCTTGTTCTTGGTCATGGCACGTACCAACTCAATAGTAGTGCACCATCGATAATAGTCTAGGCATGTCCGAGCCCAAACCCGTCCTGATCTACGATGGCCGCTGCAGCTTCTGCCGCATCTGGCTGGACTACTGGCGTCAACTCACCGCCGATCGCATCGAGTACCTGGCATCCCAGGACGTAGGCGACCGCTTCCCGCAAATCCCTGCCGAAGCCTACACGCAATCCGTGCAGCTCGTGCGTCCCGATGGCAGCGTGGCCAGCGGCGCGCGCGCAGTTTTCGAATCGCTCGGCAAGTCGCGCCTTTACTCCTGGATCTCCGCCCCCAGCGAATTCGCCTATCGCATCATCGCGCGCCATCGGGATTTCTTTTATCAAGTCACTCGCTTCACCTTCGGCACCCGCATCGAACCCACACGTTTCGCCGCGACTCAATGGTTGTTCCTGCGCGCACTCGCGCTCATCTATGCGATCGCCTTCGGATCGCTCACATTCCAAGTCATCGGACTCCTAGGGGAGCGCGGCATCCTTCCCGTCGCGCCGTTTCTCGCCTCCGTCGCGCGAACGGATTCCACCCTGCGCTTCGTCGCCGTGCCCAGCCTCCTATGGTTCGGCAACGACGACATCACGCTCATCGGACTGTGCTTCGCCGGCGTAATTTTCGCTGCGATGCTATTGCTCACCGGCTTCGCGCGCGGAAAATTCGAGCGCCTCATCTTAGTGGTCCTCTTTCTCCTGTACCTGTCCTTCGCAGCCGCAGGCCAGGAATTCCTCTCCTTCCAATGGGATTCCCTGCTCCTCGAAGCCGGCTTCCTGGCAATCTTCCTGGGACAGAACCGCATCGTCCCCTGGCTATTCCGCTGGCTGGTGTTCCGTCTCTATTTCCTTTCGGGCGCCGTCAAGCTTCTGAGCGACGATCCCACCTGGCGCAATCTCTCCGCCCTGGGATTCCACTGGCACACCCAGCCTTTGCCGACGCCGCTCGCCTGGTATGTGGACAAGCTCCCGTCTGCGATCCAGCATTTCCTCACCGCCGCAGCGCTGGGCATCGAACTCGTGATTCCGTTTTTGATTTTCTTCCCCGCCGCGTGCGTATGTTCGGCGCGTGGTGCCTGATCGGCATGCAAGTGCTGATCCTCCTCACTGGCAATTACACATTCTTTAATCTGCTGACCATCGCGCTTACGCTCTTCCTCTTCGACGATCGGGCACTCGCGCGCCTCGTGCCTTCACAAATCGCCGAGAGATTACTCGAAACCCGCGATCTCGCGGTCCGCGCGCGCGTCGCCAGCAGGTGTCGCAGTAGTGGTGATGATCTTAAGCCTCTCGCATCTGTTCGAGACCTTCGGCCGACGTCTGCCGAACTTTCTAAATACCGCCGTCCGCTACACCGCGCCGCTGCAGATCGTCAACACCTATGGACTGTTCGCGGTGATGACCACGCAGCGCATCGAAATCGTCCTCGAAGGTTCGGCCGATGGCACAACCTGGCAGCCCTACGAGTTCAAATACAAGCCCGGCGATCTGAACCGCGCCCCCGGCTGGGTGGCCCCCTACCAGCCGCGTCTCGACTGGCAGATGTGGTTCGCGGCTCTCAGCGATTACCAGATGAACCCCTGGTTCGTGAATCTGGTTCTGCAGCTTCTCAACGGCTCGCCCGACGTCGCCGGATTACTCGGCACCAATCCGTTTCCGGATCACCCTCCGCGGTTCATCCGCGCGACCGCCTACGAGTACACCTTCACCGACTGGGAAACCCGCCGTCGCACCGGCGCCTGGTGGAAGCGCGAACGCCGCGGCCTGTACCTGCCTCCTGTCGGGTTGCGCTCGGCTGCATCACAATGAAAGCAAGGCCGTCGCGTTCCAGCCAATTCGCTGGTAACCTCAATCGGCCTGGGGAAGGTCTTAATATTGATGCTGCGTTTCTCTCGCGTCTGTAGTAGTTTTCTGCGACGTCGCTTGGCTCAATCCCAGCCTGCTTAGGCCAGGAACCCGCCGTCGGCCGTGCTCTCGGAGTCGTAACGAAAATGGACGCCGCCGCGCGCCAGATCTCACTCCAAACCACCACCGGCGAAGTTGCCGTCGCAGTCGATGCCAAAGCCAAAGTGCTCCGCGTTGCCCCTGGCGCCACTAATCTGACCAACGCCGCCGCCATCGAGCTTACCGACATCAACGTCGGCGACCGGCTGCGCGCCCGCGGCCGCATGGCAGACGATCAGAAATCACTCGCCGCTCTGGAAATCGTCGTCATCTCGCAAAGCGATATCGCAAGCAAGCAGGCAGCCGACCGAGCCGATTGGGATCGCCGCGGCGCCACCGGCATTGTCGCCGACGTCACCGCGAATTCCGTTCACCATCAACGTGCGCACCATCGAGGGCGTCAAGCCCTTGGTGATTACACCCGCGCCGAATGCCGTCATCCGCCGCTACACTCCCGATTCCGTAAAGTTCGCCGACGCCAAGCCTTCCACAGTTTCTGAAATCCGCAAAGGCGATCAAGTGCGCGCCCGCGGCAATAAAACGCCGGATGGTGCGCAGATGACTGCCGATGAGATCGTCTCCGGGCAATTCAAAATGATCGCCGGCCTGGTGATTTCAGTGGACCCGCAAGAGAACCTGGTTCGTATTAATAACATCGAAACCAAAAAGCCCATGACCGTGAAAATCTCAACCGACTCCTCGCTCAAGAAGCTGCAACCGATGTTGGCGCAGGCCATCGCCAATCGTTTGCACGGAGGAACGCCCGGCGGCGCGCCAGCGGGAGATCTGCCACCGGTTGCTCCTCCCAGTGCGCCTGGCGCCGGTGCCGGACCCGGAGGCGGCAGAGGACCCGGCGGATTCGGCGGCGGCCGCGCCGGCGATCTGCAATCCATGATCGATCGCACGCCCGCAATCAAGATATCCGACCTCATGACCGGCGACGCCATCATCATCTCCAGCACCGCCGGCACGTCGGCCGATCAAATCACCGCCATCACTTTACTTGCTGGAGTCGAGCCCATCTTGACCAAACCCGGCACCCGCGAAATGTC
>CAWCAP010000035.1:0-156790 GCA_963793395.1 Bryobacterales bacterium
GAACACGATCCCCGGCTTCACCGAGACGAGCGTCTACGCGGAGCTGTTCGCGGCTTCGGCCTCGACTACGACGGCGCTGCTCGAGCGGCTGATCGAGCTCGCGCTCGAACGCCACGAGCGCCGCGCGCGCGCTCGCCTACTGAGACGCCGACACGGCGGCGCACCGCTCGGAGCTTCGAGCGCGGTCGGCGGGCTACCCGAGCACGTGTGCGAGCGCGTCCTCCCAGACCGCGAGCGCCTCGGCGAGCTCGGCGTCGGTGATCACGAGCGGTACGAGCACGCGGATGCAGTTGCCGTAGACACCGCAGCTCAAGAGCAGCAGGCCACGCGCGAGCGCGGCGTCGATGACGCGCTGGGCGAGCTCCTTCGCGGGCGTCGCCGTCGCGCGGATCGGAGACGAGCTCGAGCGCGAGCATCGAGCCGAGGCCGCGCACGTCGCCGATCTCGCGGCCAGCGCTCCTGCCAGCCCTGCATGCGCGCGCGGATCATCTCGCCGATCGCGGCCGAGCGCTCGACGCAGCCCCTCCTCGTCGATCACGTCGAGCACCGCGAGCGCCGCCGCCTGCGCGACGGGATTGCCGACGAAGGTGCCGCCGACCGCGCCCGGACCGGCGGCGTCCATGATCGCGGCGCGCCCGAGCACGCCCGAGAGCGGCAGGCCGTTCGCGATCGACTTCGCGACGCAGATCAGGTCCGGCTCGACGCCCGGCGTGCTCGATCGCGAAGAAGCGGCCGGTGCGCGCCGAACCCGGTCTGCACCTCGTCGGCGACGAAGACGATGCCGTGCGCGGTCGCAGAGCCGCCGCACGCCCTGCAGGAACTCGGGCGGCGCGACGATGAAGCCGCCCTCGCCCTGCACCGGCTCGAGCACGATCGCCGCGACGGTCTCGGCGGCGACGAGCGTCCTGAACGCCCGCTCGAGCGCGTCGAGCGCGTCGTGGCTCGAGACGCCGCGGTAGGCGTTGGGGAAGGGGACCCGGTAGACCTCGGGCGCGAACGGGCCGAGCCCGGCCTTGTAGGGAGCGACCTTCGAGGTGAGCGAGAGCGCGAGCAGCGTGCGCCCGTGGAAGGCGCCCTCGAACGCGATCACGGCCGGCCGGCCGGTCGCAGCCCGCGCGAACTTGACCGCGTTCTCGACCGCCTCGGCGCCCGAGTTGAAGAACGCCGACCTTCACCGGCCCCGAGATCGGAGCACGCGCCGCGCAGCCGCTCGGCGAGCGTCGACGTAGACCTCGTAGGGGATGAGCGTGAAGTCGGTGTGGCTGAAGCGGTCGAGCTGCTCGTGCGCCGCCGCGACGCACCCGCGGGTGGCAGTGGCCGACGTTGAGGCTGCCGATCCCGCCGGTGAAGTCGATGAAGGTGTTGCCGTCGACGTCGCGTGAGCGCGACGCCGCTCGCGCTGACTCGACCACGATCGGGAAGGTGAGCGCCAGCGCGCGCGCGACCGACGCGTTCGATCCGCTCGACAATCTCGCGCGAGCGCGGCCCCGGCAACTCGGTTCTGAGGTCGATCGTCTTGCGTCGCGACCACGGCTTCAGCCTAGCGAACGGCTCGTCCGTGGCAGAATCGGCCGATGGTCCTCGCCGATCGCACGATCGCCCGACTGCTCGAGGCGGGACGGATCGAGATCGACCCCTACGACGCGGCGCTCCTGCAGCCCTCGAGCGTCGATGTCCGCGTCGATCGGTACTTCCGCGTCTTCCGCAACAACCTCTACCCCTACATCGACGTCAAGCAGGAGCAGGAGGAGCTGACCGAGCTCGTCGAGATCGACGGAGCGAGCCGTTCATCCTCCACCCGGGCGAGTTCGTGCTCGGCTCGACGCTCGAGCGCGTCGAGCTCCCCGACGACCTGGTCGCACGGCTCGAAGGCAAGAGCTCGCTCGGCCGCCTCGGCCTGCTGATCCACTCGACCGCCGGCTTCATCGATCCCGGCTTCGACGGCCACGTGACGCTCGAGCTCTCGAACGTCGCGAACCTCCCGATCACGATCTACGCCGGGATGAAGATCGGCCAGCTCTCGTTCGTCCAGCTCACCGAGCCGGCCGCCGCCCCGTACGGCGGCGGCGCGCTCGGCTCGAAGTACCAGGGCCAGACCGGCCCCACCCCGAGCCGTTACTGGCAGAACTTCGCCGGCAAGCCGCTGCTCGGCGCGACGATGCCCGCGCCCGACCACAGCCCGCTTAACTGGAGAGAGGGGCCGCGTTGCGGCCCCTCTCCCGGTGACTAGCCTGGATTTCGTAGGGGCGCTTCCGGCCGATCTCATCGGCGGCGCGCTGGCGCGAAATCCCCCACGCTGGCTAGGCGATTCCCGGTCAGGTCCCGGGGACACGCCCCTACGAGCTAGTACCTCCACTGCCCGTACTGGAAAGCTCCATCTACCGGACCACCTCCTTTCCGCGGTTACGTCCGAGTGTACCCAGTCGGTCAAGACGGACAGCGCCCAACACGCGCACGCCTCACGAGCGCCGAGCTGCCCTCCGCAGACGCTGTCCGAACGAGGCGAGCGCCGCGCGTCAGACGAGTGCCGGCGCGCAAGCGCGCCGCCGGCGGCCTCCGCCTCGGGCCGTGGACGTGCGGACGCTCGCGCATCAGCACCGCTCGCGCTCGACTCGCACCGGGCAGTCGGCGAGGTGATCGTTGACGACGCCGCAGGCCTGCATCGCCGCGTAGAGCGTCGTCGGGCCGACGAAGCGGAAGCCGTCGCTTGCGCAGCCGCCGGGCGAGCAGCTCCGACTCCGGGCGTCGTAGGCTGCCCAGTCGGCGTGCGAGCGCGGCGCGCGCGTCCGCGCCGCGGCGCGATGCCCCAGAAGAGCTCGTGCAGCGGCGTGCCGGCCTCGCGGAGCGCGAGCGTCGCGCCGCGCGTTCGCGATCGCCGCCTCGATCTTGCCGCGGTGGCGCACGATGCCGGCGTCGGCGAGCAGGCGCTCGACATCGCGCTCGGCCGAAACCGGCGACCACGCTCCGGGTCGAAGCCGGCGAACGCGTGCGCGAAACGCCGGCGCGCTTGCGCAGGATCGTCAGCCAGGAGAGGCCCGACTGGAAGCCCTCCAGGCAGAGCCGCTCGTAGACCCCGCGCTCGTCGCGTACCGGGCGGCCCCACTCCTCGTCGTGGTAGGCGAGGTAGAGCGGGTCGCCGTCGCCGAAGCAGGCGGCTCCGCTCAGTCAACATCGACGCTGACGACGCCGTCCTCGACGCTGACCGGGAAGGTGCGCGCGGGCAGGTAGGCGGGCAGCGTAGAGCGCTGCGCCGGTGCGGAGATCGAACGTGGCGCCGTGGCGCGGGCAGGCGACGCGTGCAGTCTCCGTGGTCCCAGATGCCCTCGCAGAGCGGGCCGTCGTCGTGCGTGCAGCGATCCTCGATCGCGAGCAGCTCGCCGCCGCAGTTGAAGACGCCGATCGCGAGCAGCCCGGCCTCGACGAGCTGCATCGTGCCGGGCGGCAGCTCCTCGAGCGGCGCGACGACGACCTCAGCCAAAGCTCGAGGCCCTGCCACTCGTCGGGGAGCGGCGTCCCCTTCGAGCGGTTGAGCGCCACCTTGAGCGACGCCGAGCCCGAGGATCGCGCACTTCAGCCGCGCCGGGCGTCGAGCGGAATGCCGACCTCGTCGAGCAGCTCCTCCTTGGCAGCGCCGCGACCTCGCGTGGCCGTCTTCGCCCTTGACGAGCTCGGTCAGCATCGAGGTCGCAGCCTGCGAGATCGCGCAGCCGCGGCCTTCGAAGCCGATCTCCTCGATCGTCTCGCCGTCGGCGGCAAACCTGATCGAGACCGAGACCTCGTCGCCGCAGAGCGGGTTCTGGCCCTCGGCGTGCGCGTCGGGATCGGCGAGCAGCCCGTAGTTGCGCGGGTTCTTGTAGTGGTCGAGGATCACCTCGCGGTAGAGGTCGTCGAACTCGCTCACGCGCCTCGACCCGCCCGGCCGCTCGCCGCGCTCATCGAACGTCTCCTGCGCGCGCGACGGCGGCGACGAGCCGGTCGATCTCCTCGCGGTCGTTGTAGAGGTAGAAGCTCGCGCGGTTCGTCGCGGCGACACCCGAGCTTGCGCATCAGCGGCTGGCAGCAGTGGTGGCCGGCGCGAATCGCGATCGCCTCCTCGAAGTCGAGCACCTGCGCAACGTCGTGCGGATGAACCTCGCGGCCCGATCGGTCCAGACGTTGAAGCTGACGATGCCCGCGCGCCGCTCGGCAGGCGGGCCGTAGACGACGACGCCCGGGCAGCTCGGCGAGCCGCTCGAGCGCGTAGGCGACGAGCGCGTGCTCGTGAGCTTCGATCGCGTCGAGCCCGACCGCCTCCAGGTAGTCGATCGCCGCGCCGAGCCCGACCGCCTCGGCCATCGGCGCCGTCCCCGCCTCGAACTTGCGCCGGCAGCTCGGCCCAGGTCGTCTCCTGGTCGCCGACGTGGCGGATCATGTGACCGCCGTAGAGGAACGGCGCCATCGCGCGCAGCAGCTCGGTGCGCCCCCAGAGGAAGCCGATGCCGCTCGGCCCGCACATCTTGTGACCCGGAGACGGCGACGAAGTCGGCGCCGAGCGCCTGCACGTCGAGCGCACGGTGCGGCGCCGCCTGCGCCGCGTCGACGACGCAGATCGCGCCGCGCTCGTGCGCCCACGCGGCGAGGCGCGGGACGTCGTTGACCGTGCCGAGCGCGTTCGAGACGAGCCCGACGGCGACGACCTTGACCCGCCGTGGCTCGAAGGCCTGCGAGCGCGTCGAGCGCGCAGCTCGCCCGCGTCGTCGAGCGGGATCATCGCGAAGTCGGCGCCGGTCGCGGTGCGCCATCGCCTGCCAGGGGACGAAGTTCGAGTGGTGCTCGAGCTCGGTCGAGAGCACGAGGTCGCCCGGGCCGAGCGTCGCGAGGCCGAAGGAGTAGGCGACGAGGTTGAGCGCCTCGGTCGCGTTGCGGACGAAGATGATCTCGCGCTCGGACGGCGCGTTGACGAACGCCGCGCACCTTCTCGCGCGCGCCTTCGAGCGCCTCGGTCGCGCGCTCGCCGAGCTCGTAGACGCCGCGATGGACGTTCGCGTACGAGGTCTCGTAGAAACGCGTCATCGCGTCGAGCACCTGCCGTGGCTTCTGCGAGCTCGCCGCCGAATCGAGGAAGGCGAGCGGCTTGCCGTGGAAGCGCTGCTCGAAGATCGGGAAGTCGGCGCGGAGCGTCGCTCGCATCGAGCGTATCGGCGCTGACGGCCACGACACCTACTGTAGCCCGCGCCCTCCACGGCCGGTCGCGCGGCCCGACGGCGACTATGGTGGCCCGGTGAGCGACTACGTCTACTCGATGTACCGGGCCGACAAGTTCTACGGCTCCGACGGCAGGTGCTCGCGAACATCTCGCTCTCGTTCCTGCACGGGAGCGAAGATCGGCGTGCTCGGCCCGAACGGCGGCGGCAAGTCGACGCTGCTGCGGATCATGGCGGGCAGCGAGGAGACCTCGAGCGGCGAGGCCGAGCTCGCGCCCGGCGCAACGCGTCGGCCTGCTCGAGCAGGAGCCCGAGCTCGACCCGGCCAAGGACGTGCGCGGCAACGTCGAGGACGGCGTGCGCGAGACTGCGCGACCTGCTCGACCGCTTCAACACGATCTCGGCCGCCTTCGCCGAGCCCGACGCCGACTTCGACGCGCTGCTCGCCGAGCAGGCCGAAGGTGCAGGAGCGAGATCGACCGCCGCGACGTCTGGTCGCTCGAGGCGACGCTCGACCGCGCGATGGACGCGCTGCGTCTGCCCGAAGGCGACCGCGACGTGACGACGCTCTCGGGCGGCGAGCGGCGGCGCGTCGCGCTCTGCCGGCTCCTGCTCTCCGTCCCCCGACCTGCTGCTGCTCGACGAGCCGACCAACCACCTCGACGCCGAATCGGTCGTCCTGGCTCGAGCGCTTCCTCGCCGACTACAAGGGCGCCGTGATCGCGGTCACCCATGACCGGTACTTCCTCGACAACGTCGCCGGCTGGATCCTCGAGCTCGACCGCGGCACGCGGCATCCCGTTCGAGGGCAACTACTCCTCCTGGCTCGAGCAGAAGCAGGCGCGGCTCGCGATCGAGGAGAAGACAGGAGTCGGCGCGCCGGCGCACGCTCGCGCGCGAGCTCGAGTGGGTGCGCCTGAGCCCGCGGGCGCGGCACGGCGAAGTCGAAGGCGCGGCTGGGGGCGTACGAGCGGCTGCTCGCCGAGGACGAGCGCGTCAAGCTCGACCGGGTCGAGATCCACATCCCGCCGGGACCGCGCCTCGGCGACGTCGTGATCGAGGCGAACGGACTCGACGCAAGGGCTTCGGCGACCGGCTGCTGTTCGAAGACCTCAGCTTCTCGCTGCCACCCGGCGGGCATCGTCGGCGTGATCGGCCCGAACGGCGCCGGCAAGACGACGCTCTTCCGGCTGATCGCCGGCGAGGAGCAGCCGGACGCCGGCTCGCTCCGGCTCGGCGACACGGTGCAGCTCGCCTACGTCGACCAGTCGCGCGGCGGCGCTCGACCCGAAGAAGCACCGTCTGGAAGGAGATCAGCGGCGGCCACGACATCGATCGAGCTCGGCCAGCAGGAGGTCAACTCGCGCCAGTACGTGAGCTGGTTCAACTTCCGCGGCGGCGACCAGCAGAAGCCGGTCGGGCAGCTCTCGGGCGGCGAGCGCAACCGCGTCCACCTCGCGAAGCTGCTGCGCAGCGGCGGCAACGTGCTGCTGCTCGACGAGCCGACGAACGACCTCGACGTCGACACGCTGCGCGCGCTCGAGGAGGCGCTGCTCGACTTCGCCGGCTGCGCGGTCCTGATCACCCACGACCGCTGGTTCCTCGACCGTGTCGCGACGCACATCCTCGCCTTCGAGGGCGACTCGCAGGTGACCTGGTTCGAGGGCGGCTTCAGCGAGTACGCGGCGTGGGTGACCGAGACGCGCGGGCCGGGGCGCTCGAGCCGCACCGGATCAAGTACCGGCCGCTGCTGCAGACCTAGCGCCGAGCGACCGCCGAAGGGCAGGGCATCCGCCTGCTACCCCTGCGGAATGCGCGCTTCGAGCGCGGCGCCGAGCGCCTCGCGCACAGGCTCGAGGTCGATCCGGTCGAGCACGTCCTGGAAGAAGCCGCGCACGATCAGGCGCTCGGCCTCGCCGCGCGAGAGGCCGCGCGCCATCAGATAGAAGAGCTCGTCGCGGTTGATCCGGCCGATGCGTCGCGCCGTGGGTGCAGCGCACGTCGTTGGCCATGATCTCGAGACCCGGGATCGAGTCGGCGTGGGCGTGATCGGAGAGCAGCAGGTTGCGGTTCTCCTGGTAGGCGTTCGTCTTCTGCGCGTCCTCCTCGACGCGGATCATGCCCCGCCAGACCGCGCGGGCCGACTCGCGCAGCGCGCCCTTGAAGGCGAAGTCAGACTCGGTCGAGGGCGCGATGTGCTCCTGGAACGTGTCGTAGTCGAGGTGCTGGTCGCCGTCGGCGAAGTACGCGCCCGTGACCCGCGAGGTCGCGCCGGGGCCGCTCAGATCGTTCTGGATCCGGATCTTCCCGCTCTTCGAGCCGAAGCCGCCGGCGACCCAGTCGAGCTCGGCGTCGCGCTCGACCCGCGCGTGATGGCTCGCGAAGTGCCAGGTCTGCTGGGAGAGATTCTGGATCGAGACGTACTCGAGCTTCGCCGCCTGCCCGACGAACAGCTCGACGACGCGCGTTCGAGTAGCCGTGAAGCTCCGGGTCGGCGGATGCGTACTCCTCGATCAGCGCGAAGCTGCGATGCTCCTCGGCGACGACCAGCAGCCGGCAGAAGAGCGCGCCACCGTCGACGGTGCTCGAGAACGCGCACGTACGAGCGGCTTCTCGAGCACGACGCCCCGCGCGACCTGCACGAGCAGCCCGTGCCGCCAGAGCGCCGCGTTGTGCGCCGCAAAATATCTCGTCCCAGCCGACCAGCGAGTAGAGCCGGGGATCGTCCTCGTCGAGGCAGCTCGAAGCGGACGCCGTCGGGCGCGTCGCAGATCTCGATCCCGCTCTCGGAAACGAGCGCCATCGCCGGCGACGTCGAGATCGACAAGCTGAACCGCGGAGCGGGCCGGGCCGTCGCTGCTCGGCGATCGCGTACGCCGCCGGGATCGAAGTCCGAAAGATCGGTGAAGCGCCAGGACTCCTCGGTCGTGGTCGGACGTGGCAGCTCGGCGAAGCGGGCCGCCGCCTGTGCGTTAGCCAACCCCGCCGGCCTCGCGGGCCGAGTCGGGTTCTCCGCCGACGCGGCGTCCTAGCCAACCGAGCCTTCCATCTGCAGCTCGATCAGGCGGTTCATCTCGATCGCGTACTCGAGCGGGAGTTCCTTGGTGATCGGCTCGACGAAGCCGGAAACGACCATCGCCGAGGCCTGCGCGTCGGAGAGGCCGCGTGTCTCCTGCAAAAAATTTTGCCGGAATCCGATCCTGCCGCGTGCGGCCTTCCGAATCGCGATACATTTTCACGGTCATGGTTTGCCGCGCGATGTGAGTGCCGTCCGGCAGCGTCCGCGCCAGCGTCGTGATCGCATCGCAGGAAAAGGGTTCATTGATGACATTCACGAAGCCGCCGTTGGCGGCAATCGCGGTGATGCCTTGCCCCATCGCGCCGATTGAGAGGAAGCCAAACGTGATGGCGAACGCGACTCTCATGACCGGATTCTACCCGGATTGTGGAACGGCGGCAACGGGGTTCAGCCTCTTTTGGAGTACGATGAGACTTCGTGTTTGCGGAGAGACTCATGACATTGAATCGCAGAGTTTTAAGCACGGGCGCCATGTTAGTCGCCACGCTACTGCCCATTACGTTGCGCGCCGAAGTCGCGCGGGTGGAGATTTCGCGGCGGCAGGATGTGCTGGGCGGCAAGGCTTTCGGCGCGGTTGGGCCTTACGAGAAATTGGTAGGCAAAGTCTATTACGCGGTCTCGCCCGAGAATCTCCACAACCGCATCATCGCCGATCTCGATAAGGCTCCGCGCAACAGTCAGGGAAAAGTGGAATTCTCGGCCGACGTGTTCATCCTGCGGCCGAAAGATGCCGCGCGCGGCAACGGAGTCCTGCTTTTCGACTTGGTGAACCGTGGCCGCATGACGCTGCTTAATATTTTTAACCACGGTGTCATGTCAGCCGATCCTACCAGCGAGGCCGAGTTCGGCGACGGCTTCCTGATGCGGCAGGGCTACACGCTGGTCTCCATCGGCTGGCAGTTCGACGTCCCCAAGCGCGATGGCTTGATCGGATTCGATCCTCCGGTCGCAACCGATCATGGACAGCCGCTCAAAGGATGGGTGAATCCGTGGTTCATCCCCAACAAGCGCAGTGACTCGTTCGAATACGCGTCCGGATACTTCTCTCCCGCTTATCCGCCGATCGAGCCGAAAAATCCGGCGTACCGGCTCACGGAACGCGAGGGCTGGGTTGCTGCGCCCCGTCTGATCCCACGCGACGACTGGCAATTCGGCCGAATCGAAAAGGGGCAAGTGATTTACGACCCCAACTGGGTAACGCTGAAAGGCGGATTCAAGTCCGGGATGACATATCAGGTTACCTACGAAGCTACGAATCCACCAGTCGCTGGTTTGGGATTCGCGGCGATTCGAGATCTGGCCGCGTCGCTGAAACATGACCCCACCGCGATCGCGCCGGGCCGCTACGCGTACACCTATGGCGCATCGCAGACCGGACGTTATCAGCGTCACATGATCTACGAAGGATTCACTACCGACGAGCAAGGGCGGCAAGCGATCGATGCTTTGTTTATCCAAACTGGCGGGACCGGGAACGGCAGCTTCAATGAGCGCTTCGCGCAGCCCGACGAACTGGGATCATTCACGCAAACCAAGTTCCCGATTCGCTATGAGACCACTACCGATCCTGCGACCGGAAAGCGCGACGGGCTCGGTGCGCGCGTGCCCGCTGGCCAGGAGCCGAAGATTTTTCTGGTCGACACCGGATCGGAATATTGGGACCGTGGACGCGTGGCCGCGCTGCGGCATCTTTCGATGGACGGCACAGAGGATCTGCCCGACCCGCCGAACATGCGCGTCTTTCTCTTCGCGGGAACACAGCATGGCCCCGGTACGTGGCCGCCGCGGGATAACGGCGGTCAGCTCAAGTCCAATCCAAATGATTATCGCTGGCTTGAGTCAGCATTGCTGGCCGACCTGGATCGCTGGGTCCGGGAAGGCGTTGCGCCACCACCCAGCAGCCATCCTACTCTGGCCGATGCCACATTAGTTGCCCAGAGCAAGATTGAGTTTCCAAAAGTGCCCGGCGTGCAGTGGCCGTATCACGTGCCTGGCGGCTTCAGGATCGACTTGCCGGGGCCGCTTGCCGCGCTGCCGTTCCTTGTGCCGCGCGTTGATAATGACGGAAATGATATCGGCGGGCTGCGGACTCCGGAGCTGGCCGTGCCGCTCGGAACCTACACCGATTGGGACTTCCGAAGTGAGTCCATCGGTTCACCTGATACTTTAATTGCCATGGCTGGATCATTCATTCCGTTTGCGAAAACGCGAGCGGAGCGCGAAAAAAACGGGGATCCTCGCCTGTCACTTGAAGAGCGCTACCCTAACCGGGCCGACTATTTGCGGCGGGTTGAGGATGCCGCGAACCGGTTGGTGACGGAACGCTACGTGCTCCCGGAGCACGTCAAAACGATTGTCGACGAAGCGGGTCAGCACTGGGACTGGATCATGGCTCAAAGGTGAACGATCGCGGCGCTGGCCGGTGGGAGTGTGATCGAGAGCTGTCCGTTCCGTACGGGCGCCGATTCCGATTTCGCAGCCTTCCAGGTGCCGTCCGGTGTCACCTCTGCTCCGCCCAATGTGATGCCGGTCTTGGCATCGACCGCTGGGGCGCTTAACCGGATCACAGACCCCTGTTTGGCCTTGCTGTGCGCCCCGAGATTGACAGTTAAGGTCGGACTCCCGGCACCCTTGTTTATCAAGCGTCAGGGCGACGATCCCTTTGCCCGGCTGCGTTGCGTAAGTTTTTATTTCAGGTGAGTTGGCGTCATTTTCTACAGCCAATAGTTGACCTTTGCCAGCGAGCGAGAATGCCAGCATTCCATAATATTCCGGCTTCGCGGAGTGGTGGCCGTGTTCATCGTCGCCGATGGGCGAGTAGGAACTGATGAAGTCGAGGTGGTTCACTCCGGTCTCCATGTTCACTCCTGCGCAGCCATTGGCGGCGAGGGTAAACATGTAATCCAGCGCCCAGAGAGCGCCTGCCATCGTGTCGCTGACGCCGGGACGTCCGCCGCCGGAGAAAGAATTCACTTCACAAATTCGATATGGTGCGCCGCAGGCCCGTGAAGCCGCTTTCAGGGCAGCCAACTGCGGGGCCAGCTTCGGATCGACGCCCAGCAACTTTTCGATGCTGCTGCTGGGGTTCTGTCCTTCCCGGTAATAGTGATGCGTGAGGAGAACAGAATCCTTGCCTTCGTCCGCCGCGAAGCGCGTGACCCAATCGGTGGTCACCGCGGCGTCCGGCCCGGCGAAGGGGATGCGCGGAAACTCTTTGCGGAGCGCAGCCTTGTAGCGGCGATATTCTGCCAGCCAGCCCTCATAGCCATAATCCGGATTCCGGTGCTTCGCGCGAACGAACAAATCCGGCTCATTGCCGATTTCGAAAGCCAGCAGCCGTTCTCCGGCGATCGACGATATGATCCGCGCCTCGGCGATGGCGTCAGCTTCAGTTCCCTTCCCGAGGTCCAGCGCCCAAATCAATTTCCAGCCAGTGGCTTGCAGAAAGCCGCCGAGATCCTCCAACACGGCATCGTTGACCACGGTGCCTTTCGCGCTCGAAACCGGCGCCGCGTGCGGCAAATAATTGGCGTAGTCCGCCGTGTTGCCGCCGATGCGGATGACGCCACGCGGGCCCAGCGTGCGCACCAATTGCACATAAACTTTGTTGGCCGGACTCAGCAAGCCGGGCCGCGCCGGTGAAGAGATCTCGTATCCTAGCCCCATGAAATCCGGCGCGATCATGCCGAGCGGCTGGTCCGCCCGCACGGTCACCGAGTACTGCGCAGGCGCAGCCGAGGCGGAGCGTGCTGCGAGCGCACCCGCGACGCCAATACTATTCACTAGAAAATTCCGTCGATTCATTTGATCTCCCAAACTGCCCCTTAGCGACTTTACTATAATATTTCTGCTTCGAGTGGTGGCGCGAGCTCCGCCGGAAGCACTTGTCGAAAGACGGACGAAATGGAGCGGACCGATGTATAGGCGGTTTAAATTCGCATTCCTCATGCTGGGCGGCGCAGGGCTTTGCGCGGTGTCCCTCAACGGAGCGGACTGGCTTACCCACAGCGGAGATCCGCAAAGAACCGGCTGGCAGCAGGCGGAGACCACTATCACCAAGGACAACGTGAAGGACTTTCAGCTCCTGTGGAAGCTGACTCTTCCCGACAATCAGCAGAAGGCCCTGCACTCGCTGATGGAGCCGCTCATTATCGGCCGTGTGATTACCAACCGCGGTTTCAAGGAAGTGGCCTTGGTGGGCGGGAGCTCGGACAACATCTACTCGGTTGACGCAGACCTGGGCAAAATCCTGTGGACGAAACATTTTCAATATTCATCGGAGACGCCGCAATCGACCACCTCCTTCTGGCTGTGTCCCGGTGGTTTGACGGCGACGCCGGTGGTGCCTCCCTTGCCGGTCGCTCGCGCGGGCGCACCATCAGGCCGCTTTGGACCGCGCGGTATTTACATTCTGTCGAGTGATGGCCAGCTCCACCAACTGAATCTCACCAACGGCGAAGATATCGCTCCTCCCGCGAAATTCGTTCCGCCCAATGGGAAACCGTACAGTCTGAATGTCGTCGACGGCGTGGTCTATACCGCGACGGGCCAGCATTGCGGTGGCAATCCCAACGGCGTGTACGCGTTGGATCTTGCGGACATGAAGGTAAGTAACTGGACGTCCAATGGAGGCGGCCTGTGGGGCCTGGCCGGGCCCGCGGTGGGCACTGACGGCACAATCTACTCGGAAGTCGGCGATGGGAATTGGGATCCGGCGAAGGGAATCTACTCCGATACTTTCGTCGCTCTGGAGCCCAAGACTCTGAAGCTGAAGGACTGGTACACGCCGACGAATCGGGAATGGATGACCAAGCGGGATCTGGATTTGAACGACACCCCGGTGGTGTTTCCCTACAAGGGTCGCGATCTGCTCGCGGGGTCGGGCAAAGAAGGGCGGCTGTACTTGCTGGATTCAAAATCGTTAGGCGGCGAGAACCATCGCACGCCTTTGTTCCGCACGCAATTGATCTCGAACGAAGACGTGGACTTCGCAGGCCGCGGGACCTGGGGGAGTCTGGCGAGTTGGCAGGACGCGAATGGCACACGCTGGGTGTTGGCGCCGGTGTGGGGTCCGCTGCATCCTGACATGAAGTTCCCGATCACTAACGGCGACGCGCCACAGGGCAGCATCGTGGCGTTCAAAGTTGAAGACAGTAACGGAAAAACGGTGCTGACGCCGGCCTGGGTATCGCGCAACCTGGTGATCCCCGCCCCGCCGGTGATCGCGAATGGCGTGGTGTTTGCGCTTTCGAGCGGGGAGTATGTGCGTCAGGCGAATGAGAACCAGGGCGGATTGTTCAGTCCGGAACAACGGGCTCAGTTATCGACTCATGCAATTCTTTATGCGCTGGATGCCGCCACTGGAAAAGAACTATATTCGAGCGGCGATGCGATCACCTCTTTTACTCACTTCGCCGGGATGGCCGTGGCTAACGGCAGGGTGTACTTCAGCACGTTCGACAATACGCTTTATTCGTTCGGTTTTCCGATCGAGCATTAGGACGCATGGACGCTTCCTACGCTTTTCCAAAGCTCCACAACGCAATGTGGCCCGGGTTAGTTGGTAAGGGTCCGGATTCGGAACCCCCGATTGGTCTAGACAAGATGCTCGATTTGACGCAGGCGTCTGAAGTTGACGGCGTAAAGTTCGACGGGGTGGATCTGTTCCTTTCCCTGCCCCATACGGATATCGATTCGACCGATGACGACTTGCAGCGCCTGGCGGACAACATCGGCCAGCGAGGGCTGGCGGTGGGGTCACTGGTAGCGCCGGTGTGGCCTCCGACGGGTGGTGGCTCGGCAATGGGATCGGAAGGCGAGCGCAAGCGTTTCATCACGCAGGTTCGCAAGGCGTGTGCCATCGGCAAAAAGCTTCGCGCGTTGGGTATCCGCAAATATGGGGTGATACGGATCGACTCTTCGGCGAGCCCCGCTGATTGGGCCAAAAATCCATCTTCGAATTCCAAGAAGATCGCCGAGACTTTCCGTGAGGCCTGCACTGTGGCTGATAGTTTCGGCGAGAGGCTCGCAGCCGAAGGAGAAATCTGTTGGGGCGGAATGCACAGTTGGAAACGAATGGTTGAATTGCTCGAGATGGTGGGCCGACCTGAAACTTTGGGCTTCCAAGCGGACATGGCGCATACGCTGCTGTATACGCTCGGCTACAATGCGCCGGACGACCGGATTTTGCCGCAAGACTACGACTGGGCCGACCAAGAAGTTTTGTATGACGCGTTGAAAGAGATGACACACGCGCTGCGTCCCTGGACCATCGATTTCCACGTCGCGCAGAATGACGCAACGGTGAAGGGCGCGGGCTCGCACGATAAAACCGGACGGCATTGTCTGCCGGACGATCCCAACGGCAAGCTCGACGTGCCGCGCGCGGCGGGAATGTGGCTGCGCGATGATAACGGCAACTTGACTCGCGCGATCCCACACATATGCTGGGATGGCTGCATGTTCTCGAACGAAACCATGATGAAGCCCGAAACCTGGCGCAACATTCTGGCGACGATGATTGCGGTTCGCAACGCGAACGGCTGGAACTAGAGCCCACTAATGGCGAAAACGATTCTGAATATCGGTATGGTGGGTTACGGCTTCATGGGCCGCACTCATTCCAACGCGTTCCTGCAGGCTGGGCGATTTTTCGATTTGGAATATCAGCCGGTGCTGAAAGCGGTGTGCGCCCGCAACGCCGACCGCGCCGAGGCATTCGCCGCGAACTGGGGCTACGAATCGATCGAAACTGACTGGCGCAAGTTGGTCGAGCGCGCACGATATCGACCTGATCGACATCGCCAGTCCCAACGACACGCACGCCGAAATCGCCATCGCCGCCGCGAAAGCCGGCAAGATGGTCATGTGCGAAAAGCCGCTGGGGCGCACTGCGGCGGAAGCCGCAGGCGATGGTGGACGCGGTGGAATCGGCCAAGGTGCCGAACATGGTCTGGTACAACTACCGGCGCGTGCCGGCGGTGATGCTGCTCAAGCAACTGATCGACGAAGGCCGCCTGGGACGCATCTTTCACTATCGCGCGAAGTTTCTGCAGGACTGGACGATCTCACAGGACTTGCCGCAGGGCGGCGAAGGACTGTGGCGACTGGATGCGGCGGTAGCTGGGAGCGGCGTCACCGGCGATCTGCTGGCGCACAATATCGATACCGCTTTGTGGCTGAACGGTCCCATCCGCGAGCTAACCGCGATGACCGAGACGTTCATCAAGCAGCGCAAACACAACCTGACCGGGAAGGTGGAAGCGGTGGGCATCGACGACGCCAGTGCGTTTCTTTGCCGCTTCCAGAACGGATCGCTGGCGACTTTTGAAGCTACCCGCTACGCGCGCGGCCACAAGGCGCTGTACACTCTCGAAATCAATGGGGAGCACGCGTCGGCGATGTGGGATCTGCACGATCTGCACCGCATTCAATGGTTCGATCATCGCGACGAAGGACGGTTACGCGGCTGGAGAAGTCATCCACGTAAGCGACAGCGATCATCCTTATATGAAGCACTGGTGGGTGCCCGGTTTGCAGATCGGCTACGAGCACACCTTCATTCATCAGGTTGCCGACTTCCTGGAAGCGCTGGCATTAGGCCACGCCGCCGCGCCGACATTCCGCGACGGCTTGGCGACCGATTACGTGACGGACGCGGTGCTGAAATCCGCCAAAACCCGGCAGTGGGAGAAAGTACCAGAGGTGACATGATCACGAAGACGAAGACCAAAACCGCGCTGATGGTGACGCTCGCCGTGGCGGCGGCTTGCAGCTATAGGCTCGCCGCGCAGTCCGGCAGCCGTTTCATTCAACCCGATCCCATCGATTTTGAAGATCATGCCGGGTGGACTTCCATGTTCGACGGTTCCACGCTAAAGGGTTGGGACGGCAGCAGCGATGTATGGCACGTCGAGAATGGAGCGATCACGGGAGAATCGTCGCCCGAGAAGCCCGCTGGAACCACCTACGTCATCTGGCAAGGCGGTGAGCCCAGGAACTTCGAGCTGAAGGCTGAGATCAAGCTGGAAGGCAGCGGAGCGAACAGTGGGATTCAGTATCGCAGCGCACGCGCGGCGCAACCGCAGGGAGGCCCGGTCCCGAATCCGCGCTTCGCAAAATGGAATCTCAAGGGCTATCAAGCGGATTTCGATTACGCCAACCGCTATAGCGGCCAGCTTTACGAACAGGGCACACCGCGCGGGATTATCGCGTGGCGCGGGCAGATGGTCCGCACGGAGCAAGGCAAGAAGCCGCGGCTGTTGGGCACGCTAGGCGATCCCGATGCGCTGAAAGCTTTCATCAAAGTTGGCGACTGGAACCAGATGCACGTCGTCGCGCGCGGCAACATGATGACGCATGTGGTCAACGGACACGTGATGTCAATTTTCATTGACGACGATCCGGCGATGGCCGTCGCTCAAGGTGTGATCGGCTTGCAGATCGAAGGCGGCGGCAACGTCAAAGTATCGTTCCGCAACCTGTGGCTGAAGAACCTGCCCTGAATTATTTCTTCGCCAGAACGTCGTCCGGAATGACCACGCGCACCGGAGCCTGGCGCAAGTTAGCGCTGAAAGTGTTGTCGTCTCCGGTGGTCCGCACCCAAATGGTTTGCGGCGGGCCTTTGGCGAACTGCACCTCCACCGGAACATCCACCGAGAAGTCGTCGCCGACGCCGGATTGATCGATGGAACCGGAAAGCTTCACACCAGGCGCAACTCCGCTGACCGCGTAGCGCAGTTTCAGGGTCGGTATTCCGGTGGCGTAGACCCAGTTATCGAAGAAGGCATCGACGCCCTCCGCACTCAGGCCGCGGGGACGCAGCTCGCGAGCGAGCGCTTGGAAGTCGGCGGTGGTCACAAGCTTGAATTCGTAGCGGCGGCGCAACTCCGCCAGCAGTTTGAAGAAAGCTTCGTCGCCCATGCGGCGGCGCAGCATGTGCATAATCCAGGTGCCCTTGCCGTAGGTGATGGAGCGCCAGGTGCGGCTCGCCAAGTGGCCGTTCAGGCGCTCGCCCCACACAATGGGGCCGGCGGATTCGTAGGTCTTGCCTTGGGAATCTTTATCCAGCAACTCGCTGCGATAGCTGCTGAGTACGGTCTCCATTTCCTTGAAACTCTTCTTTTTCTCCAGCCACAGGAGCGAGGAATAATTCGCCAGCGCTTCCAGCAGCCACTCGTCTTCGGTGTGCGCGGTAGAGATGACGCCGCCCCACCATTGATGGGCCACCTCATGCGGGACCATCAAATCGGAATAGAGCACCAGTTCCTGCGCATCCCGCAGTGCGGCGGGCCGCGAAACCGGATCCAAATAAGCGAAGGTGGATAGATACACCAGTCCCGGAAACCCTTGTCCGAATCCCCCCGGAATGGGTGCTACCGTCAGCGTCTTCATGGCGGGAGGCCCGAACATTCCGGTGAAAAATTCGAGGGATGCCGCTACGTCGCTGGCAACCGCGTGTAACCTTGCCAGGGGATCCGGGTCGACCGGAATCGTAATTGTCTGCGGCGGCATACGGGGTCCGTGCGTCCGCACCGGAGGCCCGGGCGCGGGTCCGGACGATAGTGTCGAGGTGGGATGCAGAGCTTCCTCCAGGTTGCGGTTCCCGTATACTTCGAAATTCACGCCCGCCGCTGTGCCGGCTACTTTTTGGTAGATGCCGAGATCGAAGCCCGCCGCGCCGGCGAGTACGGTCATGCGGCGACGCGTGATACGCGAGTCGCCATCGATCCGATCCTCCACCGGATCGCCGGCCGCTACCAGCGTCAGCCGCTTGGGATAACGGAACGTGAGGTCGTAAGTCGCAAATTGTCCCGGCATGTGCGGATACCACGACCCGCGCGCGCTCACAAAATAAACTCCTTCGCCGCGCGTAGTGATCACGTTTCCGTGATGTTCGAATTCGAACTCATGGGTAGTTCCGGCGAGCAGGGGCGCCGGAGCAACCGCGAGGAACTCGGCCTCTTCCTGGTCCTCGGAGAGGCGGCGCTGCGACCCGCCGAGCATCAATTCGGCGGGAGCCCCGTCAATGCGCACCCCAGTCACCTGCATGTTGCGGGCGATATCGAACGCAAAGGCGCGAACTGGATCCTGGCCGATGCGCACACTGACTCGTGTAACAGCGCGCACCCCCATATCATTGGCGATTTCGGCATCGATGCGATAGTTGGATAGCGCGAATTCCCAATCCGGCGGAGCCGCCGGGCGTGCCGCGATGGTGCCTTCCGCGCCGGAACCCGTAGACGTTATCCGCCGCGGAAAGAAATCGGTCCAAACGTTTACTTCGTCATGCCCATCGCGCTGTACCCGCTGCCGCATCGTCATGCGGTGATTGGAGCGCGCGTCAGACAGGATATCGAAACTTCCCAGCGTAGCGCCGTTGATTGCGAAAAAGGCCAACCCGGTTTTCGCGTGCCGGGCGGACCACAAGTCGGCTACCAGACGCATCTGCATGGGTCCGGAGATATTGGCGACCCCAGGATCCCAGCGCTCGGCCAGCAGCGCGCCTGCGGACGGGTCCTTCTTGGCCGATTCCGGTTGTTGCTCAAGCGAAGTTCGCAACCCCGCCATGGAGTCATCCGAGAGAATCATCAGGATAGTCCTGACATGTTCATCCAGATTTGGCGATTGCGTGAAAGCGGCAAGCGATTGTCTCTCGCTTCGCGTGGGCGGGATAACGATGACCTCTCCGTCGCCGCCTTCGACATCGGTAGTGAAGAGCGCGGACAAGCGCTGTCCCAGCACGGGCTTCGAGAACATCAGGTAGCCGTCGTTCAGGTAAAGCTTGATGTCGTCTTTGACGAAGCGCAGATCGCGGACCCGATAGCACTCGCTTGGGTCCATGCCGGCTTCACGGATGATGCGCGCCAGGTCCGCGGCGGTGGAGGGCGGGGCAGCAGGCGGCGGAGTCTGGAAAGCGTAGGCCGCGCGGACAAGCAAGAGGAGTAATGCAAAGCGAGACACGTAACTCCCAGTCTAATACTGGCCGTGGACGGAAGACATCCAGTTTTAAGAGTCGCCGCATCGTCATGTGCGGCCGGGGTCGAAATTAGGAAAGCGGTGAGCCTCTAGCTGTTATGCCTGAGGGCAATCACGGCGGCCGCAGCGGCAGCGAGCAAAATAGCTCCTCCACCGATTCGCAGGCAGATTGTGGTTAAGCTGGGCCAGCGCGACGACTTGAAAAACCGCAAACCACAGCCTTCGCAAGTCGGAGTAGAAAAGCTGCTGATGGCCCTGCAACGCGGACATTGTCTCATGCAACCCTCCAAAGGGCGGCCGCGAACTGCCGTCCCGGTCTGGACTGCTTCGGCCGGTTGACCCGAATGCCCTTATGGCACTCAGCTTATATCGGGGTGGGGCGAATTGCAAGCGAAAATGGCAATTTTACCTATCTTTCGATAGGGCATCCGTCCCCGAACCATGCCGTGAGGGGTTTTCATTATTTTGCAGCCTTTCCTGTGCCTGGCTAGACTTGCTGTGGAGGCGGACGCTGCGCCGGACGATCAGAATCATATGCGGATGGTTTTCAGCAAACGCTCGAAAGGTTATACTTGTGGAGGCCGTCGCGGAAATGGTTCATCGGTCTTGCTTCGGCAATTGCTGTTTCATAATAAGTCTTTTGTTTCCTTACGGGCCCGTAGCTCAGTTGGTTAGAGCGCCTGCTTGACACGCAGGAGGTCACAGATTCGAGTTCTGTCGGGCCCACCATTTCCCAATAACTTAAGCATTTTGCGGAGGCGCTGCCCCCGCGCTTGCGCTACCGAAACGCTCGGATGCGACCGATAGTCTGGGCGATGAACCTAATAATCAGACTTCAACTGTGGCGGGCGACCCGCGGCCAGGATCTCATCGAATACGCACTGATGGCGGGTTTCGTGGCCGTAGCCGCTGGCGCCGTGTTCCCGCCCGTCGCGAATTCCATTAGTGCGATCTTCTCGCGCGTGGGCTCGCACCTGAAGGTTGCTTCTACGCAGGGCAGTTAGTTACTTTCGGCGAGTCCCGGGATCCACCGCTTCCACATCCTGCCGGTGCCCGGCTTCTGGCGACCCGCGGATTGGAAACGTTCCCTCGCAGCATGGCTCTTAAGGAGGGGGAGGCGCAATCTTATGGCAGAAGACGCGCATATCCACGACGACGACCTTGAACTGTACAGCGCAGGGCATCTGGAGCAAGAGCTGATTGCCGCCCTGGAACTGCACTTGTCCCATTGCCAGGACTGCCGGCAAAGACTCAGTCAGTGCACGGGGCCGCAAGCAGGTAGTGACTCGATCACGCGCTGATGCCTACGCAGTAGGCAGAAAGCGGGAAACCGGTGCACGCCCAGCCCAGAGACGTAACAGAAATCGCGAAATTTTGGCCCGGTCTAGACGACGGACCCGCGGCCAAATTTGCGCCGAAGCGCTGCCAGCCCTACCAATCCCCCGCCTACCAGAAGGACAGAAGTTGGCTCCGGAACCTCCGAGCCACCGCCGCCAGCGCCGTTGGGAGTAAACGCGAAATTGTCCATCGCAAAACCGAATTGGGTGGGATTGTTGTACTGGAGCACAAAACTGGTGATGTCTTGGGCGCTGCTCTGAAAGCCGAAGAACGTGAGCCCGCTGCCTGGATTCAATGTTGTTGAGTACGATCCGCCGCCCGAAAAATTGATCACGATCGATTCCGAGGCGCCGCCAAGCTGATTGGTATCAAAACCAAATGCCCCCACCGGCCCATTAAACGTGGCGGTCAAAGGCCGGGTCGATGCGCCGTCGCCAATGAGAGAGTCTAGAAACCCGCCCACATAGCCTCCACCTGCGTCTATATTAAAATCGTTGCTCGTACCGGTCACCGGAGAAGTGTAGGTGACGCCGGGTTGAATTAGTCCGGGGGTGATTCCGATCCCCGGTAGATTCGTCGAGGAATTCAAGACGCCAGTACTGATTGGGAAGTGATCGGTCGAGGTAAAGTCTTCTAGTGTTACCGGGCCCACAGCGGTGTTGAATGCGGTCCGATCCGTGTATTCGGTGACCGTGCCCGCCATAGCAATGGTGCTGGTCACAATCACGGTCGCGAGCAATGCAGTTAATTTCATGAAATCTATCCCCTCCGAGTTTTCGAGCAGTATCCCGTCTTATATTTGACGGTATCGGGGAGTATACCGCAAGTCGCACCCTTGCAAGCAAGGGCTTAGAAGCGCATGGCTGGTGGCGCTGTACCGGTACTCACAGACGCTGTCGGGGGCCGTCTCCCGGCGGGAGGCAGCTAACGGCTTGGGAGCGATTCCGCGCTTTACGCTTCTTGCGCGTCAAGCGGCAGTCTGTACGGCATCATCGACGCCGAGCAGAATTACGCCCTCGCGCACTTCTACCGGAAACGTGCGCACCTGCGGAGTGCCCTCGATGCATGGTTTGATGACCAGGCCAGTTTCCAGGCAGATGCGCCAATGGTGGAGGGCGCACGTAACCGTGGTGTCGACCACCATTCCGTCAGCCAGAGAATCGCCCGAATGCGGGCATCGATTCTCGAGCGCCAGATAACGGCCGCCGGCATTGAATACCGCTATCGACAAATCTCCGATATGCAACTCTCGGCCTTGGCGCATCGGAATGGTCTCGGCTGACGCCACTGGAACCCACTGCATAGCACTAATCTCTTCTGCCGTCTTCGGCTGTTTTCGCTAGACTGCAACACACGCCTGCGCCGCGCGTTCATCGCGCTCGCCGCGCGCGCGAGCACTAGCGGTATCGTGTCGCGAACTCCCGCGAGGCACGCTGCAACCCCCGCCGATTCCGCAGTCCGTCAAATACACGCCCGCCCGATGCCGCACTAAGGCCCCTTTTGAGAGAGGTAAACGATAAAGTTCCACGACCCGGTTTGACTAGGTGGTCCAAACAACGTGGTCTCGCAAATTGGTCTAACGACTTGGTCAAAGAATGTGCTTCGCGAAAGCCGAGCGGCATCGCCGTAGGGTCCCCGTTCGGACAGGAGATCCACTCGCTTTTCGCCAAGGACACAAGAAGAATACCAGCATTCTTGCAATTTCTTAACAATGACTTTGAGATAGGACCGATAAATCTTTTTTTGGAGCGGGGGTGCGTACTGGACGTTTCCGTGCCGCACCGCCGGCAGTTCCAGCGGCGAATTTGCATTGGCCGCGTGAGGTTCAAGCAAGGCGCGTGTCGCGCCCGCGTCTTGCTAGTAACATAGAGAAAGTATGTATGATGGCGCCGGGTCGCCGGCCATCGAAATCCGCAATCTCCGTAAAGTTTACGGCAACAAGGCGGCTGTCGATGGCCTCACGCTGACCGTTCCCCGCGGTTGTTTCTTCGGATTCCTGGGCCCGAACGGCGCCGGGAAAACCACCACCATCAAGATGCTGATGGGCTTGGCGCCGCCGACCTCCGGCAGCATCCAACTGCTGGGCCTGCCGATGCCGGAGCGCGCGCTCGAGATCAAGCAGCAGATCGGCCTGGTGCCGGACGAATCGCTGCTGTTCGATCATCTGACCGGCGGCGAGTTCATCGAATTCGTCGGGCGCATGTACGGCCTGGATCGCGCCGTGGCGCGGGACGCGCGCCGATGGAACTGCTGGAACTGTTCGAGCTCGGCAGCACGCCGAAGAAGCTGATCGCCGAATATTCCAAAGGCATGCGCAAGCGCGTGGCGATGGCCGCGGCGCTGATCCATCGGCCGCAAACTGTTTCTGATGGACGAGCCGTTTGAAGGCGTGGATGCCGTGGGCGCGCGGCTGATGAAAGATATCCTGCTCGAACAGGTCCGCCACGGCGCGACCATTTTTCTGACATCGCACGTGCTGGAAGTGGTGGAGCGGCTGTGCGACCGCGTGGCCATCATCCACGAAGGCAAGCTGATTGCCGAAGGGTCGATGGCGGAAATGCGCGGCGACGGCCGAAACGCTGGAAGACGCGTTCGTGCGCGGCGTAGGCGTGGAGGCAGCGGCCGAGACGCTGGACTGGTTGTAGGGACGCAAACATGAAACACGCCCGCGCGATTCTCTGGGCGCAATGGCGCACGTTGCGCAATTTCTATCCGCGGGGCGGCGTCGCCTGGACCGCCGCTCGTGAGCTCGTATGGTACGGCTTGTGGCTGCTGGCCGCGATCGCTCACCGCGCGCCTGCCGCGAATCCCGGCGAATGCCGGTCATGATCACAGCCGCGCTGCCCGGCGGCTTGCTGCTGATCTTTCTCTACTGGCAGGTGGTGCCGCTGCTGATGGCGGCTACCGGCTCGTCGCTGGAACTGCGCAAGCTGCGGGCTTATCCGATTCCGGCCGGCGCAGTTGTTCTCGATCGAGGTGCTGCTGCGGGTCACCGCCGGCGGTCGAGATGGTTCTGGTGCTGATCGGGCTGGCGTCGGGGACACTGTTCAACCCGGCGCTTGCCAAGTGGGCCGCTGGCGGTGCGTGCCTTACGTTTTCTTCAATCTGTTTCTGGCGGTGGGTCTGCGCGAATGCTGGCGCGGCTGCTGGCGCACAAACGAATTCGCGAAGTGGCGTTTTTCCTGCTGGTGATTCTGCGCCGGCGTTGCCGCAATTGCTGCTGCGCGCGGCCCGGGATGAGCGGGCCGCAGTTGCGGTTGCTACGTCGCGCGCGATTCGTGGCATGGGATGGCCCTGGACCGCGACCGCGAATCTCATCCTCGGCAAATTGCATGTCTGTGCCTTCGCTGGCGGTTGCTCTGGCCTGGAGCGCTGGGCCGCTGCGTGTTCAGCTGCTGGCAGTTCGCGCGCACGCTGTCGTTCGATTCCGAAGCCGCCAACGGCGCTCGACTCCGGGGCCAAGCGCCGCTCCTGGTGGATGCGAATGGTTCTACACGCTTGCCCTCGCTGCTGTTCAGGGATCCTCTGGGCGCCCTGATCGAAAAAGAAATCCGCTTCCTGGTGCGCTCGCCGCGTTTTCGCCTGGTGTTCCTGATGGGATTCACGTTCGGACTGGTGATCTGGCTGCCTATGGCCGTTCGCGCGGGCCGCTGGAGTCAATTCTTGGGCGCAATTATCTCACGGTGGTCAGCGTGTACTCGCTGATGCTGATGAGTGAAGTGTGCTTCTGGAACTCGTTCGGCTTCGACCGCTCCGCCGCGCAATTTTATTTCCTGGCGCCGGTACCGTTCCGGCGCGTGATGGTCGGCAAGAATCTGAGCGCTTTGTTTTTCATCCTGCTGGAGATCGCGGTGGTGACTGTGGTGTGCGCGCTTTCTGGGCATGCCTCTGGACTGCGGCGCTTGGCCGAAGCCTATAGCGTGGCCGGCAGTGGTGATGATTTTTCTGTTCAGCGCCGGCAATCTGCTCTCGGTCCATCAGGCGCGCGGCGTGAATCCCGGAAAGTCGTTCCGCACGGGCGCGGCCGGGCGCGTGCAAGCGATGCTGTTCGTGATTTATCCGGTGACGTTCGCTCCCATTCTGTTGGCATATCTGGCGCGCTACGCTTTTGGCAGCGAGGCCGCGTTGTTTGCAATTCTGGGTCTGGACGCGATCATGGGCGTGGTCGTTTACCGGATGGCACTGGATTCGGCAGTGCGCACAGCGGATCTCACGAGAGAGTCCATGATCGCCGCGTTATCGACTGGCGACGGCCCCATTGCGAGTTGACGAAGCTCGAAGTTCGAGGGCAAGCAGAGTCTGCTTGGTGGGCAGACCACCTCCGAAACCTCCCAGGCTGCCATCGCCCGCGATCACGCGGTGGCATGGAATCACGATGGGCAGCGGGTTGGCGCCATTCGCGGAGCCCACGGCACGCGACGCTTTAGGATTCCCGACACGCCGCGCGAGTTCGCCATAAGAAATCGTTTCGCCGTAGGGAATCTCCTGCAATTGCCGCCAGACTCTGCGTTGGAACACCGTGCCCTCCGGCGCGAGCGGCAGATCGAACTCGGAGCGTCTTCCAGCGAAGTATTCGCGGAGCTGACGTCCGGCTTCGCGCACCGGCCCGCGTTGCGATTCCCGCCACTCCGGCTCCGGCTTCGCCGCCCGGCCACCCTGCGGAAACGTAATGCGCCGCAAGGCAGCGTCGTCGCCCGCAATCAGCAAAGTGCCGATGGGAGTTTCGAGGTAAGCGTAGTTCACGCGTCTATTTTACAGGGCCAGCTTGCCGTGATAGCGCATGTCCTTCAAGGTGAACTTGGCCTTGATTTCCGTGGAGCCAACTTTGGTGCTGAAGTCGACTTCCTTGTCGTCCATGGAAATCTCCTGGTTGCGCGAAAAGTAGAAGTAAACGCCGGGGCCGCGGCTTCCGGTACGCGATCCCTCGTCAACTTTTTCGAGGTGCAGCGGGCCGTCTTTCCGTTCGAGACGGGTGTAATCCTTGAACGCTTCCATGCGGCGATCGGCCTGATTGTTGCGATCATTGTCGTTGGAAGTGTCGTCGGAGTTGTCGTCGTAGCGACCGCGGCGGCCGCTGGGCAAATCGCCTATCAGCGCGATCACGTAGTATTTTTCGAAGTCGGGGTTGGGCTTTTCGTCGTCAGCGTGCAGGTGCAGTGCTTCTTGAACCGGAGAAGCCGATTCCCAGCGGACAGTGGCGTGGATCAGGGGCTGGCTGCCCCCGGGATACCCGCCGCCTCCGTTCGGATAGCCTCCTCCGCCACGGCCGCCGCCCGGATAACCGCCACCACCTGGATACCCGCCACCGCCAGGAAAGCCGATGCCGCCACCCGGGAAGCCGAGGCCGCCGCGAGACCGTCCGCCACCCCCACCGTTCCCGGGATTGCCCATCCGGTTCCCGGAAGTCACGTTCGCCTCCTTGGCCCAAGGCGATTTCGTGATCATCTTGTCCACTTCTTCGGAGTTCCAATCGCTGGAAGGTTTGGTTTCCCAGAAATCCTTGGGGCCGAAGGCCCAGGCCGGAATCGCGGCGGATGCCACCGGGAGAGCGGCAGCAAACCGCACGAAGCTGCGTCTCGTAAACATGAATGTGAGACGGACGCCGCGGCTGTGAGGGTTACGGCAAACATCGGTCAAGTCACGGTTCGCCGGCGTTCGCCAGCTTGCGGCGCAGGAAACGGCGTTCGGGCTCAGAACAGCGGCACTCCAGAGCGGCGCGCCAACTTGCGGCGGCTTCGTCACGGCGGCCCAGTTGCTCCAGTAGGTGCCCGCGCACGGCGAGCAACAGGTAATAATCGCGCAGTTGCGGATTGCCCCGTAGTGGTTCGATCTCCGCCAACGCTTCCGCGTCGCCATGCACCTTGGCCACGGCCACCGCTCGATTCAACGCCACGACAGGCGAATCTCCGCTGATGGCCATTAGTTGGTCGTATAGATCGAGGATGGTGGGCCAATCGATGGATCGCAGATCCGCGGCGCGGGTGTAGACGGCCGCGATGGCCGCCTGAACGTGATACTCCGAAACTTGATCGCCCGCGATGGAACGGTCGAAATGATAGAAGCCCATTGCGATCAGGCGCTGATCCCAGCGGGAACGATCCTGGTCTTCGAGCAGGATCAAATCCCCGGCTTCGTCGGTGCGCGCGGGAAGGCGCGCGGCCTGAAGAGCCATCACCGCCACCAAGGCATGCGCGCGGGGAGTTGCGATGGATGAGGCAGCCAGCAAACGGCCGAGACGCAGGGCTTCGAAACACAGATCGCGGCGAATCAGATCCTCGCCTTCATGCGCGGCGTAGCCTTCGTTAAAGATGAAGTAGATGGTTTCGAGCGCGGAATCCAGCCGCTCATCCAGCTCGGCCGCGCCCGGCAGGTCGAGCGTCACACGCCGCTCGCGAAGCTGGCGCTTGGCGCGCACCAGGCGCTGCGCGATGGCGGTATCATCCGCCAGGAATGCACTGGCGATCTCGCGCACGCTGAAACCGCCCACGGTCTTCAGGCTGAGCGCGACGCGGGCTTCGCGGGCAATCTCCGGATGGCAACACATGAAGATCATCCGCAACTCGTCGTCGCGAAGCTGCTCTTCGAAGCCGGGATCGTCGGATTTTATGGACGTGGCCCGCGTCAGCTCGGCTAGGACCACACCGCCATTTTGTTCCAGGAAGCGGCCGCGGCGCAGCGAGTCGATAGCGGAGTTGTGTGCTACCCGGAAGAGCCAGGCTCCCGGGTTCTCCGGAATCCCCTGGTAAGGCCAGGCCTGGAGAGCGCGCAGCATGGCTTCCTGCATGCTCTCCTCAGCCAGGTCCAGACGGGCAGGCCCCAGGACACGCGCGAGGTGCGCGACGACGCGGCCCACTTGCCGGCGGAACAGGTGCTCCAGCAGGACTCCGGTTTCCGCTGCGGCTCCAGAACCGGGAACTTGGGCGTCCATTTCACGCGCGGCGACCGGGCCGGACGGCGGTTCGAGCGTGCGTCCGGGAGCACTCACGAGTACAACTGGCGAAGCTCGATGGTGCCGTGTTCGAGGTGCGGATGATCGAGGGTGCGCTCGACGGCTTCGTCGTAGTCCTTGGCCTCGATCAGGTAAATGCCGCCCATGACCTCTTTGGTCTCACTGTAGGGGCCGTCGGTGGCTCGAGGCTTACCGTTGGTGGATCGCAGGACCCGTCCCAAATCGGTGGCAAGCCGTTTGCCTTGGATCACGTAGGGCTTTTTGCCCCAGGCCGAGTATTTCTCGACGGCCTTCTGCATTTCCTCGGGACTGAGCTTCTTCCAGCCGGAGGGATCGTCATAAAGCGCCAGCATGTATTGAGGCATGGTGTTTTCTCCTTATCGTACTCCTTGAGAGTGGTGTTTCTTACATGCTTAGGACGAACGGCGCGGCTTGAAATCGACAAGGGCGCGGCGGGTTCGAATGAGTAGTTTCCCTCAATAGCTAGGGTTGAACTACAGTAGTCACCGGTTTTAGCCGATAACACAACTGTGATGCCATACTGGCCGGAAAATATTGAGGAAGGTAGTCTAGACGAGATGTTTCGTCTACAGGCATGCAATCGAGCCTGGAGCAAACAATTGCGCCAGGAATCTCAAGTGCTAGTTAACAAACGGCTCGCCAAGGTCATCAGCATGGAAGAATACTCCTCCAGCCGTGAGCTGGCGGCTCAACAAACGACGGAATGCCGGCGGCGGGCCGAATGGCTTTCGCGGCAGATCGAGAGCCGCGGCGCGCGCCCGTTGCCGCAGATTGCCTGATCGAACAGGATTGGCGACGGGTGCTCTAAAGCGCCTTGAGCCAGGGCAGCGTCGGCAGATTCCCGTTCTGATGGTTGCACTGCGTCCCTAACTCACGAATCAAATCTTCCTGGCGCGTGTTTCGCGCTTTCCCGGAATCCAGCTCGAAGCTAAAGCCGGTTGGGTTGAAGCGGCGGATACAAACCTCCGTATCGGCCAGATGCGCGAGCAGCGCGGTTCGAATGTCTTCCCCCATGCCGACGTAGATCCATTGGCTGCCATTGAAGATTCCATAGATGCCAGAGGCGGCCGGAGCGTGGGCCTTGACCGATACCGGAGTAAACGCGAATGAGTTTTCGGAGGGGAATGGCATGGAGGTTCTAATCGCGCCCTCGCCGGCGCGGTAAAGCTGGCACACTTTGATTCTGAAGCGGCGTTAGTTCGGAGATCAGGCGGTCGCAGCGCGCGGTCCGGTTGTACGCCGGGCTCAGCTCAAACGAGAAACCGGCCGGCGGGTCCAGCGAATTTGCGTCGCTATCCGTGAGATATCCCATCAAGCTGGCGCGGATATTTTCGGTCTCGGCGATATACAGCCAGCGCCGCGAGTTGGATATTCCATAGACCCCGGATGCCTCTGGCGCTTCGCGCTGGATGGTGACAGCGGTGAAGACACGTCCAAAACAGTTTTCAAACGGCATGGCTCTGGATCTCTTTCTGTAGCGGGGAGCGACCAAGCGACTCGCCCACGGCAACGCGGGGCGACTGCGTTAAGGTCCCGCCTCAAGTATGGACCTGGGCGGGACCTGGGTCAACATAATAACGTATCAAGTGAATAGCTAACGAACGCCATAGATTTGGCGGCGGGCGCGGAAGTCGTCCAATCGCTTAAGGTCTTCAGCGAGGATATCGCGGTCCCGCGGCGCGAGCCGGTTGGAGTCGACCACTCTTCGCAGCGAGTCCGTTACTTCGTTAAGTTCACGCTCATCGAACACGCCCTGGGACATCTTCGCCTGCAGGTCATTGAGCAGGAATTTGGTTCTACCCAGACGCTGGCGATCGCCGCGATAAGGGAGAGGCGCTGGAAGTGGCACGATCCAGGTCTTCGCGGATGTTCTGGAAAAGCATCCGGCGGCCGTCCTGGCCGAAGTGCGCTCCATAGTCGTCGTGGCGCGTACGGAAATCGCGCATGCGATTCAGGTCGTCAGTCAGCATGGCGCGGTCTGGAGGGGCCAGGCGGTTGCCGTCGACGACAGCCTGCATCGCGGCCATGGTTTCATCGAGCTGGCGTTCATCGTAGAACCCGCGAGCTAGTTTTTGCTGCAGCTCATCGAGCTCCATGCGCGTGCGGTCCAGGCGGGCGCGGTCGCCGGTGAAAGGAAAGGCTCCGGACGTGGCATGATCCAAGTCTTGGCGGATGCGCTGGAAAAACATGGCCCGGACGTCGTTGCCTTGGAAGAAGGCGTCGCGGTCACGGTAATACCGGTCCATGTCAGGACGGCGATCGCCCGGGCGGTCCATATCAGGACGGTCCATATCGGGACGGCCGCCGCCCGGAAAGCCACGGTCATCGCGTGCGCCGCCAGGGCCACGATCTTGGCCTCCAGGATAGTTGCTCCACATTAGGCGGAAGGTGTATTCCGATGCGCCATCCTGCGAGTCTTCAATCCGGACCACTGCGGGACCGCCATCCCGGGGCTCGGCGGCAAGGCCCTGACGGCCACGGCCATTCAACCCGGCGAATTGGAAGTTGGCTGGATTCGGCGGCATGGCTGAAGTGCATTCAAAGCGCCGCCATTGCGGAGGTGCTCCGCCGATGTTGCGCATGGAGGCATTCGCCCCGCGAATCTCGATTTCGGCTTTGCCGTCGACCAGGACTGTGATGGTGCATTGGCCAGCGTTGGGATTCCCTCCCCCAACCATCGCCGCCCGTTGCGGAATCGGTTGCGCGCTAGCGGCCGCGGCGAGCGCAATTGTCAGACTGCAGATACATTTATACATTTTGGTTATCACCCTTGTTCCTATGTTTGCACGTTGCGGCCCATTCGCCAGTAAGGCCGCGAAGCAAGTTCAGAATGTTGCAACCAAAGGCGTCGCGAGTGGTGAATGATCCTCCGGCGCCTTTGTTCCGGTGGTGCTTATGGGCCAGCGGGGCCGATTTCTGCCGGTCGAATTTCCAGAGAGGACTAGCGCAAACGGTAGACTATCGTCTCAACATATCTCTGAGCGGGTGCGATCACCAGGCCCGTTTGGTCCCGAAGGCGTTGAACGAAATCGCCCTTCAGCTTCTGTTGCGCGCCGGCTGCAGGATCTTTCACTTCGAAATCAAACTTGCCGTCAAGCTTGGTTTCATTGACCACGGGGCGGTCGAGGTCCCGCTCGAGCAGTTCGCAAAATTCATCAACCGTGGCGCTGCCAAGCCCAATGCCTGTGATGGCGTCAATATTGTGTGAAGGATCGTCTC
The DNA here is from genome assembly GCA_963793395.1 of Bryobacterales bacterium. Taxonomy (GTDB): domain Bacteria; phylum Acidobacteriota; class Terriglobia; order Bryobacterales; family Bryobacteraceae; genus Palsa-187. The sequence goes on from CAWCAP010000035.1 coordinate 30,767, forward strand.
GTATTTCGTCCGGGCCGGCATTGATTTCGAGACTCACGGACGAAAGCCAACTATCGCTGGTGAATGCGTCGGCCTTAGAGGCGGGAGGCTTTCTGTCAGACGCGGTGAGAAGATGGACGTCTCGAAGGCGGTTTTCCTTCGTCGCGGTGAGATGGAAGTAATCTTCGATTCCTTGACGGATCAGGTTGCGCTTACTCTCTTTATCCTCGGGTTTCGGCAGCACGATCGAAACGTCGTAAGGGGTATCGGTGTCGATTGAGGCGGGTAGATCCAAGCGGATCGGATTCAGGTCCAACATCTGGGCAAGCAGTTTCTTGATCGTGTAGCTTTGCAGGTTCCAATAGTCGCCTGCAGCGAAATCGCCGCCATTCACTGGGTCATGCGCCGGCGCGATGTGCACAGCATAGGACGGCAAGAAATCGGGCCGGTGATCAGCGGGCTGAGACATTCGTTCCGGCTCTGGCGACAGAAGCACGCGCCCACTTGCGGAGAACGCTTTTAGTCCTTCAGGTGTCGGCTTCGGCGGAGTAGTGGTGATGCGGTCCGCCAGAACCGCATTGATCAGTTCTACGCTGGGAAGCAGAATGCCGCGGTCGAATCCGATAATCCTGCGATCGCCGCCAATGATGACAGGTTGCGGCTCTTCCAGCCCATAGGACCGTCCGGTACTCTTGTCGGGGTCGTAAAACACCCAACCCTGCATGGGGTGCTCCTCAAGAAATGGCAGCAGGGTGGATTCTTTTTCCCCCGCGATCCACACGAACTGTACCGGCTTCCCAGTGAACTGTCCCACCAGCGTGTTCCATTGGTTCACCAAATTCAAATTCCCGGAAACGTACGGAAAGGGAAACAGCACGGTGATCCGACCGGACAGGTTCGCCGCCGTCCACGGTTCGGTGCCCGCGGAATGTAACACCTTGGCAAAGGTGACCTCCGGCGCTAGATCGCCCGCTGCGGGCCGTGAGGTGATCTTTCCGAAGACGCCGGGAAACACATCCTGTCCAAAAACGCCGGTTACGGCTGCAAGGAACAGGACCAGAGGGCGAAGAGTCACGCGCGAGGCTCCCGAGACCAAGGTACACTTCCGTCGCCGCTGCCGCAACGGGGTGAGCTTAACCCAGAGTGCGGCCACCATCCACCTTGACGATCGACCCAGTGGTGAAGGTAAGAGTGGTGATCACGGCGGCGACCGCGGCGGCGACCTCCTGTGGCTTCGCCAGCCGTCCCAGGGGCGCGCGCGAGGCCTGTTCGTCGCGCCAGGCTTGGTCGAGCGATTTGACGAATTCAGTATCGACCAGCCCGGGCGAGACCGACACCACGCGGATGCGCGGGGCTAGCGCCCGGGCCAGCGATTCCGTCATGTTATTGAGCGCTGCTTTGGACGCGCAGTACATGACGTTGCTTCCCATGGCGATTTCGCCAGCGGTGGAGGAAATATTGATCACGACGCCTCCGCCAGGGAGCGGGCTTTTATCGAGCAGCGCCCGGAAGGCGCGCACAGTCGCGAATGCTCCCCGGACATTGGTGGCGAGGATGGCGTCGATCAGTTGGTCGTCCAGGGCGTCAAGATCCGCATGCGGAACGAAGCGCGTAATGCCGGCGCAGTTTACTAGCACATCGCAGCGGCCGTAGTCGTGAGCAATCCCGGCGGCGAGCGCGGTGAAAGCAGCGCTGTCGGTTACCGGAGCAGGGCGAGCGGAATGCCCTGCCCCTGCCAAGCTCGCGGCCAATTTATTTGCGGCGTCCGCCGAATGGTTGAAGCCAACGACGACGCGCATTCCTTCTTCCGCAAGTTTCGTGCAGATGGCGGAGCCGATGCCTCCGGCGCCTCCGGTGACTAATGCGACTGGGTGGCGCGTCAGACATTCTGAACGCTGTAGCGGCGGACGCGCAGATCCGCCTGCTCCTTGTGGCCGGAGAAGTTTTCGAGGGCGCAGAGGCGGGAACAGTATTCGCCGATCAGCGTGGAGGCTTCATCCGTAAGCACGCGCTGATAGGTGCAGGTTTTGATGAACTTGCCGACCCATAACCCGCCGGTGTAGCGCGCCGCTTTCATGGTGGGCAGCGTGTGGTTGGTGCCGATCACTTTGTCTCCGTAGGCGACGTTGGTGCGGTGGCCCAGGAACAGAGCTCCGTAGTTGGTCATGTGGTTCAGGAAGTAATCCGGGTCGCGGGTCAGAACCTGCACGTGCTCGGAGGCGATGCGGTCGGCTTCGGCCACCATTTCGTCGATGGTGTCGCAGAGGATGATTTCGCCGTTGTTCTCCCAGGCGTCGCGTGCGATGGCGGCAGTGGGCAGCCAGCTCAACAACTTGTCGATGGCGGCGGGAGTCTCGGCGGCGAGTTTCGCGGAATTGGTCAGAAGCACTGCCGGACTGCCGGGGCCGTGCTCGGCTTGTCCGATGCAGATCGACGGCGGCCATTTCGGGGTCGACAGGAGTCGTCGGCGATGATCAGGGTTTCGGTCGGACCGGCAAGCAGATCGATACCAACCCGGCCGAATAGCTGGCGTTTGGCTTCGGCGACATAGGCGTTGCCGGGGCCGACGATCATGTCGACGGGCGCGATGCTCTCGGTACCCAGCGCCATGGCGGCGATGGCTTGCACGCCTCCGATAGCGTAGATTTCATCGGCTCCGCCCAGGTGCATGGCGGCGACGATGGCGGGATGCGGCGCGCCTTCGAAAGGCGGCGCTGTGGCGATGATGCGTTTGACGCCCGCAGCCTTGGCCGTAACCACGCTCATGTGCGCGGAAGCGACCATCGGGTAACGTCCGCCGGGCACGTAACATCCGACGCTATTCACCGGGATGTTTTTGTGGCCCAGCACGACACCGGGCAGCGTTTCGACCTCAACGTCCTGCAGCGCGTCTCTCTGAACTAAGGCGAAGTTACGGATCTGGGTTTGTGCAAACTGGATGTCTTCGATCACCTGCGCCGGCAACGCCCGGATGCACGCGGCGATTTCGGCTTCAGAAAGGCGGAACGAAAGCGGCGACCATTTGTCGAATTTCTCTGAATACTGACGCACGGCTTTTTCGCCGTTAGCAGCGATATCCGCTAGGATGGCCTCCACGGTGTTGCGGACTTGCAACGAACTTTCCGCTTTCACCGCGGCGGATTGGCCGCTTTTTAGGTATTGAATCATAAACTTTAGTGTAGGCAAAAAAAGGACAGCCGACATTCACGCTCGACCGTGAGCGCAAATATCGGCTGTCGTCTTTTTGTCCGACCGCTACGCGCCTAGCAGGCCGCGCTGGCGTTTGATGCGTTCGTCGTGCGCCTTGGCGAAGCGCTCGATGCCGTTATAAATCGATACCGGGTCGAGGTGCGCTTCCTCGATAACTTCTTTCTCGAGTCCGCTGGTGAGCCATTGGTTGTCCCAGTCGGAGGTGAGCGAGTATTCGTCGGTGAGCGGCCCTAGATTCTTGACCGGCCAAACGCGGCGGGTGCCGGTGCTGACCACCATCGCGTCGAGATACGCTTCGGGCGGCAATACGGAGTTGCGATAGGCTTCGGGCTGGCGGTCAAAGAGCTCTTCGCTGATCGCCGCGATCACCTTCACATTGACGCCGGCCTTTTCCAGGTTCGGCAGTTGGTTCACCAGGTTCACGGTGGAACTCGAGCCCTGCGAAATCACATAGCCGTGACGCGGGCCGGGAGCGAAATCGCGAATGACGTAGAAGCCCTTGGCGGCGGCCTTGAGGTCCTTGTCGCCGAACTTGGAGCGATCTGCCACCGGGAAATCCGGGCGCGCGACTTCAATGCTGATGATTCCGACTTTGGGATCGCGGGCGGCGATTTCGGCGGCGGCGAAGTAACCGGCGGCGACGTCGTTGTAGTCCCAGAAATTCAAGTGAATGGTCTGTCCGCGCGGGAACAGCTTCCAAACCTGGGTGGCGAAGATACCGAAGTGAGTACGTCCGTCAGCCGCGGTCTCAGGACCGGAGTGGCCGGCCAGAATATGCAGCACGCCCATGCGGAATTTACTGTCCTGAGTCTGCTGGCTGAATACGCGGGCGGGCGTATACATCAGGGGCGTAAACGCGCCATAGGTACCGCTGAGCGCCCACACGCCGGAGAACTCTTTCGGATCGAGGCTGGCGCTCTGGCTAACGAATCCGATGGCCGATGACACGTTGCCCGCTTCCTGGATGGCCGCCTTGATGCGCGTGCCGCCCGGATTGGTCTCAGGATCGTAGTGGCCCCACAAGCTGCCGTGTTCGACGTTGATGGATTCCGAGAGGTCAGCGGCGAGCGTGATGAAGCGGCCGTCGGTGACGTAGTTCATCCACTTGATGATTTCTGAAATACCGCGGCGGGTCCCGGCGACTTCGCCCGGCTTGCGGAAAAGAACAACCGCTACTTCTTTTTTCGCGCCACTGTAGCGGTTCGTCACGCTCACAGCCTGCGGTTCGGTCGGCAGGTTGGCGACCCGCAGACGGTCGTCCTTGAAAGGATTGGTCTGGGTATCGAAATGAACCGGCGTATCATCTTTCACGGAGTCGCCGATTTCGACCAGGCGGTCTGCCAACCAGTCGCCGAGGCCGTCGCGATCGAGCAGCGACATCACCACGTCCATGTTGGTCTTGAACTGGATCAACCGCTCGCGGGTGTCGGTGACCGCGCCGTTGCGGATTCCCTGGAACTCGACGCCGTAGTGATCTTCAAAGGTCTTGCAGAGGGCGACGAAATAGTCCGAGTTCATCTTCATCGCGTAAGGATGGCTGGGATAGCTGATCAATTGCGGACCAGCACCGGGAATTTTGCCATCGACAGCGTTGGGCCAATAGCCTTTGATGGTCTTGCCGATCATGATCATGGGACGGCGATCTTCGGGGTCCCACTCTTCCATGGTCTTAAGGGCGGCGACCACCTGGCCGTAATCGTTGCCGTTTTCCACGGTGAAAACGTTCCAGCCGTAGGAGGTCCACTGTTCGATCAGGTTGTAGCCGTCGTACTTGCGGTCAATGACGCCGCCGAGCAGAACGTCGTCGATGCCGGCGTTGTTGTCGGACAGCATGATGCGCAGGCGCTTGCCCACCTTCATGGCAAGAGCTTGGGTTTTAAGTTCCTGCGCGTGGCCTTCGGTCATGGCGAATTCGCCTTCGAAGGCGATGATCTTGGGCGATCCCGGGAGCGCCGACGATATCCCAGAACGCAGCTTTGCCGGCTGCAGCGGCCATGCCGACGCCGGAGGGTCCGCCGTTGACGTCATTTGTCACGTCGATGCTTTCGGCGTGTCCCGCGAGGGCCTTGATGCCGCGAGCTTTCGCTTGCGCAAAGAGCGGATGATCTTCCAGGCCGTTTTCCTGCAGGATAGTCTTCATGGGCGCGGCGCCACGACGGAATCCAATGGCGTCAACGGGCAGGATGGCGACGTTGGGGTCGACGTAATAGCGCTTGTCGCCGGTGAGCTTATACTTGCGCTCCATGGCCTGGCTGAGGATCATCCACAGCGCGTAGCAAGTGGGAATGCAGTGGCCGCCTGCCAGCATGAACTTGTCGCTAAAGGGATGTTTGGGGCGCCGGATATCCCAGCGCAAGCCGCCGAGCGATGGACCGGCCAAATGGATCGCCACGTTATAAGGCGTATAGGCCAAGGGACCACCGAAGTGTCCGGTCTGCGCATAATTGCCGAGCAGCGACAGGGCCATGCAGGTCATGAATCCGACGTCTTCGAGGCCCTCGCGGTCGTAAGGCACGCTCAGGGTTTCAATCGGCGACAACAAGTTATGGGTACTCAAGGAATCTTCAACCTTTCAGGTTAGCTTTCGCGACGCGCGCGGACACCCTCACTAGCATACCGTCAACTGTTCCATAAATCATCTGGCTGTTGGACGGTTTGCAAGGGCGCTGAAAACCGCTGCGCCAGGCGGTCCGCAAAATTCGGATTCGGCCTATCTTTCGTATAATCGCAACGCCTCGGCTTCGGCGGCCGCACTCCGGCAATTACCAAATGTTAAAGTGAATATCGCGCGTTCCGCGTCCGTTGCCGCAGCCATGGCCCTAGATCTTCTTAGACCGGTATCGCGAGTCGAACGTCTTGTGGTGCTGGGAAGTTGCATCCTGGCGATTGGCGCCCTTACGCTGGCGGGGCGCCTCACCGGGCCGGGGGTGCCGTTGGGAGGCTTCTACTTGCTTCCCTTGGCGGTCGCGGCGGCGTTTATGTCGCGCTGGGCGATTTTTTGCCTGGCAATCGTAACCGCCTTGGTAGCCGAGTATTATGGGCCTAATCCCTGGGGTCCGGAGTCGGTTCAAAGGCTGGCGTTGGCGGTTGTGGCATTCACCGGCGGCGGTTTATTCGCCGGCGAATTGGCGCGCAACCGCCGGATCACAATCGCCCTGCTACGCAAAACGCAGGAAGAAGCTAGAGTCCGGCTGGATGCGGTTACGGAGATGCGGGCCTTGCTCGAGAGCAGCCCGGTGGGGTTGATCACGGTCGATTCCGGCGGAAAAATTGGCATGGCGAACGCGGCAGCGAGCAGCCTTGCTGGGATTCACCTCCGGATCGCCTGAAGGCGAGCCGATTGAAAACTACATCCCGGTGCTCGATAGATTCCTGCGTTCCCCGCAGGGTTTGAGTTTGATGCAGACGAAGGTGGAGGCCAGCGGCCGCCGGCGCACCGGAGAGACTTTTCTGTCGCAAGCCTGGGTCACGTCCTACGACGATACTGCCGGGCGGCGGCTGGCGGTGGTTCTATCCGACGCGACGGAACTCATTCGCGACCGCGAGGAAAGCGGACTGAAGCAGCTCCTCACCAATTCGCGGATCGTGGCCGGAGCGGTTTCCCACGAACTTCGCAATCTGGCCGCGGCGGGTTCGGTGGTGTATCACAACTTGCGGCAGCACACCAATTCAACCGACAGCAAGGACTTTCAGGCGCTGGGCACGGTGCTCGAAAGCATCCTGCGGCTTTCTTCGACGGACTTGGCGGACGCCAGCGAAGAAGTGCTGGAGGGCGTGGATGTCGGCGACTTGCTGCAGGAACTGCGGGCGATTATTTCGCCGTCACTGGAAGCGGCAGGCGTGAGATCCGACTGGGAGATCGAAGAATCGCTGCCGCCGATTCGCGTCAACCGTTCGGGTCTCCTGCAGGTTTTTCTGAATCTGACCAAGAATAGCCGCAGCGCTTTGCAAGAAGTGCCAAATGCGCGGATTCTAGTGGCCGCGTATTCGCTGGATTCTTCCGTGGTAATTCGCATTTCCGACAATGGGCCGGGGATATCCTCGGCTGAGCGGCTATTCCAGCCCTTCCAGCCCGGCGCATCCTCTACCGGTTTGGGCTTGTTTGTCTCGCGCGCCATCATCCGGACATTTGGGGGTGAACTTCACCACCTGCAGCCCACTGGCGAGTGTTCGTTTGTGATTGAGATTCCCGCGATGGTTGCCGCCGATTAATATCATGCCTCCCGCTACCCGCATCCTGCTGATTGACGATCATTCACTTTTTCGCGAGGCCATTGCGCGGCTGTTGAGCGCGGAGCCGGATTTCGAAGTGGCGGGCGAGTGCGCGACCGTCGAAGAGGGGCTCAGCCAACTGCAATCCTCCGGCGCCGACGTGGTGCTGCTGGATATCAATCTGGGCTTGCAGCAAGGCGGAGCGTTCCTGAACCTGGCGTGGGAGCAAGGCTTCACGGGCAAGGTGCTGGTGGTGACCGCGGGCGTGAGCAAGATTGAAGCGGCGCGGTTGATGGAACGGGGATGCTCCGGAATCATACTGAAGCACGAGCGTCCGCAATTGCTGGTGGAGCGTATCCGGGAATTGATGCAGGAGACCGCCCAGACTCCGCGCAGCGAGCCTGTCGATCTCGCGCAGTACGATCCTTCGGGGCAAGCCAATGTGCGGCCCTTCACTCCGCGCGAGCGGCAGATCCTGCGCGGCGTGTTCTCCGGAAAATCGAACAAGCAAATGGCTCACGATTTGAATATTTCAGAGTCGTTAGTCAAAGCCGTGCTGCAGCAGTTGTTCGCGAAAACCGGAGTTCGCACGCGCTCGCAGTTAGTGCGCACGGCCATCGAGCGCCATTGGAAAGAACTGGAAGACGAAGCGGTGGAACCCTCGTAAAGGCTCGGGGAGCGGGCGCCGCCGCTACTCGCGGCCGCCCAAGTAATAGTGCACCGCGGGCGTCACGATCAGCGACAGCACCATCGACGCCAGCAATCCGCCGATCACCGCGATGGCCAGGGGCTGCAGCATCTGCGAACCGGCGCCGAGCGCGAGCGACAGCGGAATCATGCCGGCCATGGTCGCCAGCGCGGTCATCAGGATGGGCCGCAGCCGGCGCTCTCCGGCTTCGATCATGGCGTCGCGCGCGGACATTCCTTCGGCGCGAAACCGCTGATCGGCGTCCAGCAGCAGGATGCCGTTCTTCGCCACGATGCCGATGACCATGATCAGTCCCATGAACGAGGAGATGTTGAACGTGGTCCCGGTGACCAGCAGCGCCAGAAACACGCCCGAAGTGGAGAGCAGCGCCGACGCGAGGATCGCGGTGGGCGCGGCGAAGGTGCGGAATTCGAACAGCAGCACGGTGAACACCAGCACCACCGCGAGCGCCAGCACGACCAGCAGATCCTTGAACGATTTCTGCTGCTCCGCGTAGGTTCCGCCGTACACCACGCGAATCGACGGACGGCACGTGCATATCGGCCACCGCCTGCTGCACCATCTCCATTCCGTTGCCCAGGCTCACGCCTTCGAAGCGGCCCGTGACCGCGACGTCGCGCTGCAGGTTCTCGCGGCGAATTTCGGTCTGCCCCGCTTCATCTTGAAAGTCGGCCAGCGAGCCCAGCGTGGCGGTCTTGCCCGTGGAGCTGCTGGTGATCATAGTGTTGCGGATCTGGTCCAGCGATCGCGCGCGTGTCTTCGGGGAAACGCACGCGGATGGTGTAGGAGCGGTCGTTCACCACCACCGGCGTCGTCGCGGGCTCGCCTTGCAGAATCGCGCTGGCGTCGAGTTCGATTTCCTGCGGCGTGAAGCCGGACGCGCGCCGCGACCACCGGATCGACATTCATGACGATGGCCGGTCCGCTGATGGTGTTCTCGATGCCGTCTTTCACGTCGGCGACGGCCTTGATCTTCTTGATGCGGTCGGCGACCTTCGGCGCCCATTCTTTCAGCAGCGCGGGATCGGGCGAGAACAGCTTGATCTCGATCGGCTCGGGCGAACTGGTCAGGTCGCCGATCATGTCCTGCAAGCACCTGGATGAATTCGACATCCAGCTGCGGGTACTGCTCGTTGACTTTCGCGCGCACGTCGGAGATGACTTCGTCGATGCCGCGATCGCGGTCGCGCTTCAGCTTCACCGAGAAATCGCCGCGTGTTGGCTTCGGTCACCGCGGCCAGGCCCAGTTGCAGGCCGGTGCGGCGCGAGGTGCTTTCCACTTCCGGCGTCGCTTGTCAGAATCTTCTCGACGCCCAGCAGCACGTCGTTGGTGTCGGCCAGCGACGAGCCCGCGGGCATCAGGTAATCGAGAATGAATCCGCCTTCGTCCATCTCCGGCAGCAGGTCGCTGCCGAGCGCGCGGTAGCAGAAGATACGACGCGCCGATCAGCAGCACGCAGCCCAGCGCCAGCGCCAGCGGATGCGCCAGCACGAAGCGCAGCGCGCGCTCGTAGACGCGCAGTGACGCGGCCCATGAATCCGGTGGCGGCGACGTGGCCGCGTGCATCGCTGCTGCGGCGGCTTTGCCGACCGGCTGCGGCGCAGGAAATAATGGCTGAGCGTGGGCGTCCAGGTGAGCGCCAGCGCGAGCGAGGTCAGCAGCGCCGTGCCGACGGTAATCGCCAGCGCGCGGAAGAACGTGCCGGTCACTCCGGTGATCGTGATCAGCGGAAGAAACACCACGATCGGCGTGATGGTCGACCCGACCAGCGGCACGCGGATTTCGCGCAGCGCGCTGCGAATCGCCTCGCGCGCGGCTCTGGCCGGAATCGCGATGCAGCACGATGTTTTCGACCACCACGATGGCGTCGTCGATCACCAGGCCGACCGCCGCCGCCAGTCCGCCCAGCGTCATCAGGTTGAAGCTCTCGCCCAGCAGGCGCATCACGATCAGCGTGATCGCGATGGTCGCCGGAATCACCAGCGCCGCCACCAGCGAACTGCCCCAGTCGCGCAGGAACAGCACCAGAATGATCGCGGCCAGAATCAGGCCGATCAGAATCGCGTCGCGCACGCTGGCGATGGAATCGCGCACCAGCGTCGACTGATCGTAGAACGTCTGCACCTTCACGCCCGGCGGGCAGCGTCTGGCGGATCTGATCGAGCTCCGGCGGCGACCGCATCCGCCACCGCGACCGTGTTGCTGTCGGGCTGGCGGAAGATGTTCAGCAGCACGGCGGGCTTGCCGTTGGCGGTGACCATCGTATAGACCGGCATCACCGAGGGCTGCACCGTCGGCGATGTCGCCGATGCGGACCGGCACGCCCGCTGGGCGTGGTTCGCACGACGATGTTGCCGATCTCCGCCGGGATCTTTGCGCCTGGCCGGTGACCAGCGTGAGCGAGAGCTCGTGATTGTTCTCGATCAGGCCGGGCGAATCGATCATGTTGGTCTTGGCGACGGCGTCGAGAATGCCCGGCACAGTGACTTGCGCCTGCAGCAGCTTCGCGGGGTCCGGCTCGATCTGGAATTCCGGCACCTGGCCGCCTTGCAGCACCACCATCGAAACGCCGTTCACGCGATTCAGGCGCGGCTTGATGGTGTAGTTCGCCAGTTCCCAGAGCTGCGTCTGCGGCATCGTGTCCGACGTCAGGCTGTAGCCCAGAATCGGAAACGCGGCGAAGGTCAGCCGGTTCGCGGTGAGCTTCGCGGTGGGCGGCAGCGTACGGCTGCACGCGCGCCAGCGCCGCGTTCACGTATTGCAGCGTCTGGAACATGTCGACGTTCCAGTTGAAGAACAGATTGATTTCCGCCGAGCCGCGGCTGGTGGTGGATCGCACCGATTCCAGTCCCGGCACGCTGTTCATGGCCTCTTCGATGGGCCGCGTGACGGTGACCTGCATCTGATTGATGGGCGCGACGCCGTTGTCGACGCCGACCACGATGCGCGGGAAATCGGTGGACGGAAAAACCGCCACCGGAATCGTGAACGCGAGATACACGCCGATCGCGATCAGCGTGAGGATGACGAAAATGATCGGGCCGGGAGAAGCGCGCGGTCCAGTGCTCAGCCGGCGGCTTGCCGGCGTCCGTGATTCGCAGATGGCTCGCGTCATGGCTTACTTGCCCTTGTCGTCGTCGGCGTCATCGTCGTCGTCGTCGTCCTCGCTCTTGGGCTTCTGGATCGCGACCTTGGCTTTGTCTTCCAGGCCCAGGCCGCCGGAGGTGACCACCTGCTCGCCTTCCTGCAAGCCGCTGACGATCTGCACGCGGTCGCCCTGGCGCACGCCGAGCGACGACCTTCGCGCTCATGCGCGACGCGAATCCTTGTCGATCACCATGACCTTCTGGCCGCCTTCATCGGAATTGAGCAGCGCGGAGGCGGGAACGACGATCGTGTTCTGAATGGTCTCGGCGATGATCGAGACGCGCACGGTGCCGCCGGGCTTCAGCTTTTCGCCGGGATTCGGCACCTGCACCCAGACTTCGACGGTGGTGGTGTTGGGATCGACCGCCGGACTGACCACCGTGACTTTGCCGGCCAGATCGCCGTCCGGTCCGGTGATGCGTGCGGGCTGCCCACGCTGATCGGCGCGGCCTCCTTCACCGGGACATTGGCGCGCGCCACCACCTGCGAAATATCGACGATGGAAACCAGCGGCGATCCGCTGGCCGGCATTTCGCCGGGATAGACCGAGCGGTCCGCGACGACGCCGTTGATGGGGCTGCGAATTTGCGCCGTAGGAAAGCTGCACAGTCGCGCTGTCGTAATGCGCTTTCGCGGCGTTCACCTGCGCCTGCGCGCCGCGAATGGCTTCGCGCTGGCTGACTTGGTTGAGCGCCTGCAGGTGCCGCTGCGCGACTGTCGTACTGGCTCTGCGCCTGCACCAGCGCGACCTTCGCGTCGTCCACCAGCTTCTGCGCGAGCGCGCCTTCGCGCTGCAGGGCCACGCGGTTGTCGTAGAGTTTCTTGCGCGGCGTCGAGCGCCTGCTGCGCGGACTTGCACGTCGGACTCGGCTTTGGCGCGATCTTCGGCGACGGTGGCGCCGGTCAGGGTTTGCAGACGCGGCTTGCGTCTGTTCGTACTGGTGCTTGCTCTCTTCGGCCGCCGCGGCCAGATCGGCGCTTTCCAGTTCAGCGAGCAGCTGGCCCGCGCGCACGTGATCGCCGCGATTCACCAGAATGCGGCTCACGGGAGCGCTGATCTTGGGGGTGACGTTGGCTTGGTTGATGGGATAGAGAACCGCGTCGGCGGTGACCACATGATCGATGGCGCCGCGGACGGCTGGCTCGACCGTGACCGGCGTGGGCGCCTCCTGTTCTGCTGCTTCCTTGGTCGTACTGCCCTTGTTGCATCCGGCAAGGAACAGGGCGGCGGCAAGTCCCGCGAGGGCTAGACGATTCTTGATGCGCGAGTCCGGCATGTTTTATAGAGTCCCCGTGAGAATCTGAAGATTGGCAAGCGCCACGCGATAGCGCGCCAAGCCGTCATCGTAGGCGTTGCGTGCAAGGTTGACGGTGTTTTGGGAATCCACCACTTCGAACGCAGTGGCCTCGCCCGCCTGGTAGCGGAGCACCGTCAAGCGCAGGCTTTCAACCGCCAGATCAACAGAACTTCGCAACGATTCGAGCTGGGCCTGCGCGAGCGTGGCTTCCGCCTGGGCACTTGCGACATTGCTTTGCAGCGTTCGCTGCGCGAGCGTCAAATCCAGTTGAGCTTGGTCGCGCCTGATCTCGGCTTGTTTGATCTTACTGCGCGTGGCTCCCCAGTTCCAGACTGGAATGTTGAGCGTCGCCTGCGCGGAGTACCCAAGATTCTGGCGATACGCGAGTTCGGGATCGTCCGGCGGGCGCTGCGTGCGGAATGCGAATTGATTGGAGTTGATGCCGTAGAAGAAATCGAGCGCCAGCGAGGGAATGTAGGCGTAGCGAGCGACGCTGACATCGTAACCCGCGGCTCCTATGCTGGCTTTAGCCGCGGCCAGTTCCGGACTACCGGCAGCCGCCTGGTTTTGCACCTCTGCCATCGGAGGCACGAGTGCTGGCTGCTGAAGATCGTCGACCACTGAAAAGTCAGAGTTGAAGTTGGGAAAGATGAGCACGCCCAAGGCGATCTTGGCCTTGTCAATCGTGAGCTGGGCTTCCTGCAGATCCCGCTGCCGCTGCTGCAAATCGATCTGCGCGCGGATGACGTCGGAATGGGCCGCTTCCCCGCCCTTCTCGAGTTTCTGGGTGATGTCGAGAAAACGCTGCGCTTCGCGGAGGCTGCTCTGCCCGTTGGAAAACTTGCGCTGCGCGACGGCGATGGCATAGTAATCCTGGACCACTGTTTGGCTCAATCCGCGCGCGGCCACGTCGACCTTCGCTCGCGCGATGGCTTCGGCCGCCAGAGACCGGTTCAATTCGCCGTGCCGGACCAGCGCCAGCGCTTCCTGATGAACCACCGCCTGCTCGTTATAGACGTGCACGCCGTCGTTGGACACATACACTCCAGAAGGCGTGCCGTTAGCTTCGGTGTAAATAAATTGGTTGAACGCGTTTACCGATGGCAGTCTAGCCGCGCGGGCTTGCTTCGTATCCTCGCGGGCCTGGAGCACGGCAAAATTGGCGCTCTGGATCTGGCCTCCGTATTGACGCGCACGAGCCAGGGCGTCCGGAAGCGTGATCACTACGGGAGTTGTTTGCTGTGCAGGCACAAAACCCGCAAGCACAGCCCAGCCCACATAGATTGCGGCGATTCGTCGGTTCATGACGGCTATCAATCAGTGGACCATTTCATCCTGAAGATACGCTGTGGATTCAGCGTTTGCTCAGCTTTCTCTGTTACGATCATGCAGGATGCAGATCCTGGTCGTCGAAGACGAACAGCGGATGGCCGAGTTACTGCGGCGCACTCTGCAGGAAGAAGGTCATCAGGTGATCATGGCCTCGGATGGCAAGGAGGGTTTTGAAATTGCCCGCTCCTCGCCCTTCGACGTGATCATTCTCGACGTGATGCTGCCGGGTATGGACGGGGTGACCGTGGCGCGGCAGTTGCGCGAACGGCGAAATCAGACTCCGGTACTGATGTTAACCGCACGCGACGCTCCCTCGGACATCATCAAAGGCCTCGACTGCGGTGCCGATGATTATCTGACCAAACCGTTTTCGATAGACATTCTGCTGGCTCGTATTCGCGCGGTCAGCCGGCGGGGAGCTGTGGCGCGGCCGGTTTTCCTGGAAATATCGGATGTGAAGCTCGATCCGGCTGGCCACCGCGTGACGCGGGGTGGCGAAGTTCTGGGCTTGACGCCGCGTGAGTACAAACTCCTTGAGTTACTGATGCGAAATCCCGGCCGGGCGATCAGCCGCGATAGCATTCTTGAATCGGTGTGGGGGTTCGACAGCGACGTGAACGAGAATACGCTGGAAGTTTTCGTCCGCCAGCTTCGGCTTAAAGTGGATACGCGCGAGCCCAAACTTATTCACACGGTTCGCGGATTCGGCTACATGATGCGGGAGCCGTGACGGTATGCAAACGCGCTCCATTCGCTTTCGACTAACGATTTGGTACACCGCGGTGCTGACCGCCGGGCTGGCTTTGTTCGGGACCCTGCTCTGGCTTTCTCTGCGGCACGAGTTGAATGCGGACCTGGAGCGCGACCTGGATGGGCGGGCTGCGCGCTTCGAAAAGTTTTTCCGCAGTGAATCAGCGGAATCGGGCGTGCATGTCAGCGAGGAGTTGGAGGAGTTCTGTCAGGCGCTGCCGGCCGGCAGTTACATCGATGTGCGCGGTTCACGAGGCTTTACTTTTCGCTATCCCGCGGGATCGCAGGCGCAATCGGGGCTGCGAGTGCTCGAACGCACATTCAGCGTGAATGGCGAAGAGTTCCATCTGGAAGTCGGCGCTCCACTCGCAGATATAACGCACTTTCTGAACCTACTGCGGCTGCTGCTGTGGAGCTTGATCCCGGTTGTGATTCTACTGGGCTGCCTCGGCGGGGCGTGGCTGAGTGGCCGTGCCTTGAAGCCGGTGCAGGATGTCACCAACGCCGCGCTGGCAATCAGTATCGAGAATCTTTCTGGGCGCTTGCCAGTTCCCGCAACAGGCGATGAGATCGCCGGTCTCGCGGCGGTGTTGAACTCTATGTTGGCCAGGCTTGAGGCGGCCGTGACCACGCTCTCGCAATTCGCAGGTGATGCCTCGCATGAATTGCGCACTCCGCTGGCGGTAATTCGAACGACTGCGGAGCTAGCCCTGCGCCGCGAGCGCACGCCGGACGCTTATCGGACCGCGCTCCAGGAGGTCGTGAGCGAATCGGAGCGCATGACGCAACTCGTTGAAGATCTGCTAACGCTGGCGCGTAGCGACGCGGGAGCGGTGGAAATGCCGCGCGGGTCCGTTGATGTGCGCGAGGTGCTTCGCGAGGTCGGCGAGGAGATGGCAAAGTTGGCGGATACGGCCGGGATTAGAGTGATCAGAGCTTTTGGCGACAGGCCGGCCATCATATCCGCGAATCGGCAGGCTCTCCATCGCTTGTTCATGGTGCTCCTGGATAATGCGCTGAAGTATTCGCACCGCGGCGGCGAAGTGATCCTGAGCGTGACTCGCGAGGAGGGCCTGATCTCTGCTGCTGTCGAAGACTTTGGAGAAGGCATCGACGGCGCCCATCTGCCGCATATTTTCAAGCGCTTTTATCAAGCGGACGAATCTCGCAGCAGGGGCGGGCACGGTCTGGGCCTGTCACTCGCGCAAAGCATCGCGCAAATCCACGGCGCGCGAATCGATGTTCTCAGTAAACCCGGCCAGGGAACCATTTTCCGTGTGAGTTTTCCAGAGCGCGATGATCAGACTCTGTTGACCGCAAAAACGGCGGCGAAGAGCGAGGCGCTCGCGGGCTTTTGACGAGGTAAGACTATTCAGCCAATCTTCAGCTTGTACCGCTATGGTAGCCGGGGATGGCTTCGTGAACCGCCATTCGTACGCACCCTTGAAAGGAGTGCAACGCATATGAGGAAATCGCTACTCCCGATATTGCTGGCAGCGACCGCCTTGGCCGCAGTGCCGACCTATAAGATCGTCACCAAGATTAAGATTGGCGGCGCTGGCCGCTGGGATTATTCGTACTCCGACAGCGCCAATCATCGCCTGTACATTTCGCACGGGACCCAAACCGAAGTGGTCGACACATCGACTGACATGCTGGTTGGCACGATTCCGGGAACCACCGGAGTCCATGGGATCGCCATCGCCGGCGACTTGGGCCGAGGCTTCACCAGCGACGGGCAGGATAATGACGTGACCGTTTTTGACTTGAAGACGCTGAAGGTTTTGAGCAAAGTGAAGACCGGGCAGAATCCGGATTCCATCATCTATGAACCTGTGACGCACCGCGTCTTTACGTTTAATGGCCGCAGTTCGGACTCCACTGTTATCGATGCAAAAACAGGCGACGTGCTGACATCGTCCATTCCGTTGGGCGGGAAACCGGAATTCGCGCAGATCGATGGCAAGGGCCATATCTACGCCAATATCGAAGACAAGAACGAGATCATTGAAGTAAACGCGAAGGACTCGCTGGTAGCTAAGCGCTATTCCATCGCGCCGTGCGATAGTCCCAGCGGCCTCGCGATCGATCCCAAGGGACGGCTATATTCCGTCTGCGAAAACAAAGTGATGATCGTGAGCGATCCGGCATCGGGCAAGGTGCTCGCGAACGTGCCGATCGGTGCGGGTGACGATGGTGTGGCTTTCGATGACGGCTACGCTTTTGCGGCCAATGGAGCGGATGGAACGCTCACGATGGTAGGTGAAACTTCGCCCGGCAAGTTCGAGGCGGTTGCGACGATCCCGAGCCAGCGCCTCGGCCGGACCATCGCCGCCGATCAGAAGGCGCACAAACTGTACGTGCCGACCGCGGAGTTCGGACCCGCGCCACCACCTTCGGGCGATGGCAAAAAGAGCCGTCCGCCGGTGTTGCCGGATACTTTTGAAATTCTGGTATTCGGCCGTTAGCTTCGCGACGGTTTCGGAGTCTGCATTCGGACCCGATTGCATTGCGGGCACTTCCACTTTCGCTTCTTGTGGTAGATGTGCCCTTTCAATTCCTTCATCGAGACTTTGCAGCGCTGGCAGGTCACGGATGCTGCACGTAATCCCACTCGGCAGCGCCGCGTTGGGCGAGCGCTTGCACGTCTCCGGGCAGCAGGTAGCGCTGATCGGCGAGGGACTTCGCGGCCGCTTCGAACTTCTTTAGGTAGTCGTCCTTGCTGGCATATCGTTCCTCGATCGAAAGCCGCGGGTCACCGGACTTCATGCGCTCGGCTTTAGTGCGGGCGAACGGAATAAACGAACCCGTCTGGGTGAGCATTTTCGGCGCGCCGGTTTCCGGGGCTCGCAGGTTCCACCCGGTATAAGTGGCGACAGGAACCGCAATCTCAGGCATGCGGATGCCGGCAACATCGAGGCCATCCTGATCCACCTGTGGAACAAGTAGCGGATACGGCTGGCCGATTTCCGGCGGCTCCTGCGTAGCGATGCCCTTGGTGCGGAAATCCGGACCGTAATTCGACGGGTAAGCGAGGTGCATGCTGGTTGGGAAAGCGACGCCGGGGATCTTGGGAAATTGAACTCCGGCAAGCGGCACCAGTTCGTGCGCTGCGACGGTAGGATATTTCGACGGTGGCGGCTCGGTGCCGTTCCTAGTCCAGGCGTCCATGTTCGCGAGCAGGGCGCGGAAAGTCCATGTATAAGGGTTTGGATTCGCGAGATTTTGCGTGCCGCGGCGCGACGGCGGGAATGCAGAAGGCCCATGTTGGCCTCCGCTGAACATATAGATGCGCGTGGTGGCCGGCAGTTTTACGTCACCACTTCCGTCGAGCGCAATGTGGATCAGTGAAGCGGCGCGGCCGTAATATTCATACTCCGAATTCATGTAGAAGATTTTGGGCCAGAACTCCGGAGTCAACGCGTGCGTCAGGAGCCCATCCTTCATACCGGTCTGCGGGTCGGTCTGTTCGAGATCGGTAAAGGGGAAGATATCGACTGGCGTGAGCGTGTTCTCGATGTGGTTGCTATCGCGCGAGGGCTGGGCGAAACGCATGTTAAAGCCGCCGCGTCCGCCGCCTGCTACATCGATCAGCATGCTGTCGAAAACTTTGCGATCGCGCTCATCGCGATTGAATCCGTAATACAGCATGGTGCGGAGGAAGCGTCCGCTCTGCGAGACGCCGAATCCGTAAGCGCGCTTCAAGGGGACGCTGGGAGCGGGCGCGCCGGCGACGAAACTGCCGTAGCGCAGCCAGGAAATCATATCGCGCACGGCTGCAAAACCGGTGCCGGCCACCGGAGGATTCTCCGAAGTGTAAACCAGTTCGTAAATGCGGCCAGGATCGAACCCGTTCTTGGGCACGATGGTGGCGCCGTTTTCGATGTGCCAGTCGGCGCGTGGGATGGTTGTGCGTGGACCTTCCACCTGGTCGCGAACGGTCAAGCGCAGATTGGGATCGTCGGGATTCAGAACCGTGTAGGGCTTGTGATTGCGGTCGGCGACGCTGTAGTTAGCTTCATGGCGATCCAGCGTGAGTTCGGCGCGCACGATGCCCTGAATGCCCTCGGCGACCGGCGGATAGAGAAAGACCAGGTGCGGAGCATCCGGCATATCGAACTGCCAGCCTACCCAAAGGAGCGTGTAGCCCTGATTCATCAGCAGACCATCGCCGAAGTCATCCGAACTGCGCGGGTCGAACGAGGGGGTGGCGCGATTGAAGTGGGTCAACATGCTCTTGTTGCCGCGATTCGAGACCTCGTACAGCACCGTGCCGTTGCCCTTCTTGGGGTTCTTGGGGCGCAGAATAAAGATGTCAGAGGAAAATTCCACCATGCCGTCGCGGTTGCGCGGAGCTTTGTCGATGTCGACGATGGCCTGATTCGCCGGCAGTCTTGGATTCACCACGAAATAGGCTTTACCGACGATGCGTTCATAGGCGCCCACGTTGCCGAAGGTTTTTCCGTCGAGAACGTCGGAGCGTTCCTTGATGTCCAAGCGAACCACGGCGGCTTGAGTAAGAGCGGCGATTGACGCGGCGAGGAACAGTTTCTTGAACATGGTTGGCTCCTACTCGAATTTCTTTCCGCCAATATATACGGCGTTGAGCGTACGGGTATTGAGGATGTCATCCAGCGGGTTCTTATCGAGTACGAGCAGATCGGCCATTTTGCCTTTCGCTAAAGTGCCGTAATCTTTATCGATGCCCAGGATTTCGGAGTTGGTTTTCGAGAACGCCTGAATCACCTGCATCGGCGTCATGCCGTACTTCACCATTAGCTCCATTTCGAGATGCTCGAAGAATCCTTCGAAGCGCGCGGGAGCGGGGCCGCTATCGGTGCCTAGGCCGATGCGAACTCCGGCCTTCAGCATCTTGGTGAAATTCGTGGAGGCGATTTCAAGATCCCGCCGGTTCAACGCGAGATCGGGAAGCTTCGTTTGCTGGTCCTTCAATTTGGTCTTGGCGAATTCGATACGCTTCGGTTCGAAAAAGCGGCTGAGGAATGGATCATCCAGCCAGGGGGGCGAATCGGCGTAGACGAAGGATGACAGCTCGCGAACCAGCGTGGGCGTGATCGCTACCCTTTTGGCTTTCATCATGGCGATGAAGGAGTCGTCCACTTCACGGTCGCGAACCTCGTGGGCCAGCATGTCGATTCCCTGCTCCATCACCAGCTTCGCGTCGGCGTAATCGTGAATGTGCGCGAAGGCTTTCATGTGATGCTTGTGGGCCTGATCGATGACGGCGGCGGTGATCTCCGGCCGCAGCTTGGCGACGGTGCCGCGGCGGTCGTCTATGACTACTTTCACGGCGTCGGCGCCTTTCTTGTAAAGTTCTTCCACTTTGAGGCGCGCGATGTCGGGTGTGGGCGCGTCCTTTTCAAACTCGAAACGCTGCTGGACGGTGTAGGCGCGGGCACCCTTGATGTCGCCGTGACGCTGCTCGTCGCGAATCTTGAGGACGTCGTCGCCATCGCCGCCCATGCCGATGGTGGAGGTAACGCCGTAAAGCGCGAAGTGGCGAAGCTTCAGCGCGGGATCGTCACTGATGTGTGAATGGGCGTTGATGATGCCGGGGATGATGGTCTTGCCGGTGAGGTCGATCACTTGTGCGTCCGGCGGGGTTTTGACTTTTGCCGCTGGACCCATGGCGGTGATGCGGCCGCCGGACATGACGATGGTCGCGTCGCGAAGGGGCGCGGCGCCGGTGCCGTCAATGACAGTGGCGTGAGAGAGGGCGATGGTCTGGGCGGATGCGCTCAGGGCAGCGGCGAGCGCTAGAAAAATTGCATATCGCATACGTTTTGACCATGATACATTGATCCCATGAACAAGCAGCACACAACCAGACGGACTTTCACATCTGCAGCGATGCTGGCGCCGCTGACGGCGCTGCTGCATGCTCAAGGCGGGAAGAAGAGCTTCACGTTTCACGGGAAAGTGGAATCGATTGACGCTGCTTCCAAGAGCATGACGGTCGACGGCGACAAGGTGGACGGCTGGATGGAAGCCATGTCGATGAAGTACTCAGTCGACAACGCCGACGTCTTCAAGACGGTCAAAGTAGGCGACACGATCGAAGCTACGGTCTATGACGGCGAT
Organism: Bryobacterales bacterium; assembly: GCA_963793395.1. Classification (GTDB taxonomy): domain Bacteria; phylum Acidobacteriota; class Terriglobia; order Bryobacterales; family Bryobacteraceae; genus Palsa-187. Next base: position 51,507 of record CAWCAP010000035.1, read on the forward strand.
TACAAGTTGTATAAAGTTCACATCGTGAAGTCCGCCGCGAAGAAGTAAGTCCTTTTTGCACAGCCAGATGTAAGATACCAGACTGATTCGATCTGACAGGACCGATTTGGTCTGATATACTTAGATCGGATGTTGAAGCTGACCAAAAAGGCGGACTACGGGCTGATTGCCCTGCGTCATCTCGCCGTGGCCCGGCCACGTGCGAGCGCCTCAGCCAAAGACATCGCCGATTCCTACGGCATTCCGCTGCCGCTGCTGTCCAAGGTTCTGCAAAAGCTGGCGCGCGGCGGGCTGTTGATTTCCGAGCAAGGCACGAACGGCGGCTACCGGCTCTCGCGCGAGGCGCGGGATATTTCGGCGCTGGAAGCGATCCGGGTGATCGACGGACCCATCATTTTGACGAAGTGCTTCACGGAGCATGCAGGCTGCGATCAGTCTACGTTGTGCCCGGTACGCGAGCCGCTGCGCAAAGTGCATGAAGGCATCCTAAGTTTACTGGCGAACATTTCTCTTTCAGATTTGGCGAGCGACGAGATGCAGATTCCTAGCGTCCGTCCGCCGCTGCAGAACATCCAATTAACGAGGCTTTCTGGGACTACCTAACGGCAACAGCATGAAACTACCCATCTACATGGACAACCACGCCACCACGCCGGTCGATCCGCGCGTGTTTGAGGCGATGCGGCCGTACCTGACGAACATCTTCGGTAACTCGGCCAGCCGCAATCACAGCTTCGGCTGGGAGGCGGAGGAAGCGACGGAGAAGGCTCGCAAGCAGGTGGCGAGCTTGATCGGCGCGAACTCGAAGGAGATCGTCTTCACTAGCGGCGCGACGGAGTCGGACAACCTGGCGCTCAAAGGCGTGGCCGAGATGTATGCCGAGAAGGGCAACCACATCATTACGGCTGCCACCGAGCATAAGGCGATTCTCGATACCTGCAAGCGTCTCGAAAAGCATGGCACGCGAGTGACCTATCTGCCGGTGCAGCAGAACGGCCTGGTGGATCTGGATCAGTTGAAAGCGGCCATCACGGACAAGACCGTGCTCATCAGCATCATGCATGCCAACAATGAAATCGGCGTGCTACAGCCGATTCGCGAGATCGGCAGGATCGCGCGGGAGCGCGGAGTGCTGCTGCATACTGACGGAACGCAGGCGGCGGGCAAAGTCCCGGTGAACGTGCTCGACGACAACATTGACCTGATGTCGATCAGCGCGCACAAAATGTACGGGCCGAAGGGCGTGGGCGCACTGTACGTGCGTCGCCGCAATCCGCGGGTCCAACTGACGGCGCAGATGGATGGCGGCGGCCATGAACGCGGCATGCGGTCGGGTACGCTGAATGTTCCGGGCATCGTGGGATTGGGCGAAGCGTGCGCTTTGGCGCAGGCGGAGATGCCGGCGGAATCGAAACGCATGGCGTTCTTGCGCGACAAGCTGAAGGACCGGCTGATGAACTCGCTCGATGAGGTTTATATCAACGGCACGCTAGAGCATCGGCTGCCGAACAACCTCAACATCAGCTTCGCTTACGTCGAAGGCGAGAGCCTGCTGATGGGGATCAACGAAATCGCGGTATCGAGCGGATCGGCTTGCACTTCCGCAACGCTTGAACCCAGCTATGTATTGAAGGCACTGGGCGCGGGCGACGATCTGGCGCATTCGTCGATTCGATTTGGTCTTGGCCGTTTCAATACAGAAGAAGAAGTGGATTACGTCGCGGGCAAGGTGATTGAAGTGGTGAAGAAGCTGCGCGAGCTTTCGCCGCTCTACGAGATGTTCAAAGAAGGAATCGATTTGACCAAAGTGCAGTGGACTGCGCACTAAGCAGGTTAAAAGGAAAAGACTATGGCATACTCAGACAAAGTCGTTGACCATTACAATAATCCGCGCAACGTGGGTTCGATGGATAAGAGCGATCCCAATGTGGGCACCGGAATGGTGGGCGCCCCGGAATGCGGCGACGTGATGAAGCTGCAAGTGAAGGTGAACCCGGAGACCGGCGTGATTGAAGACGCCAAGTTCAAGACCTTCGGCTGCGGCAGCGCTATCGCGAGCTCTTCGCTGGCGACGGAATGGCTGCGCGGGAAGACTGTGGATGAAGCTCTGGCGATCAAGAACACCGACATCGTTACGGAGCTGAGCCTGCCGCCGGTGAAGATTCACTGCTCGGTGCTGGCGGAAGACGCCATCAAGGCGGCCATCACTGACTACAAGGCGAAGGCCAAGCCGGTTTCAGCCGAAACGGCGGCGAGGGTTTAGGGCAGGTTCCACGTGGTCACGGTCACTCCGAAAGCAGTTGGTAAAATTCGCGAGGCATTTAAGCGCGAGGGCGTGAACGGAGGCCTGCGTTTGGGCGTCCTGGGCGGCGGCTGCTCGGGCTTAAGCTATCAGTTCAAGTTCGATGTGAAGCCGCGGCCGACCGATCAGATCCTTAGCTTCGACGATGATGTGAAGGTCTTCATCGATCCCAAGAGCCTGGTGTTTTTGGACGGGATGACGCTCGATTGGAAAGATTCGCTGATCCAATCCGGTTTCGTTTTCGAGAATCCAAACGCCAAGAAAAGCTGCGGCTGCGGGACGTCCTTCTCTGCCTGATGCGGTTCTACGATGCGCTGGGGCTCGCGCCTAAGCTGGCGCTCGATCCGGAAGAACTCAAGAAGCACTTCTACGAGCGCAGCCGCCAGTGGCATCCGGACCGCTTTAGCCGGGCCAGCGCGGACGAACAACAGAAATCGCTTGAGATGACTTCGATGCTGAACGATGCTTTTCGTGCTTTGCGCGATCCCATCGCGCGGGCCGAATATTTTCTAGAGCAGAAAAGCATCGTACCGTCCAAGCATGTGCCTCCCGAATTACTGGAGGAGGTCTTCGAAATGAATATTGCGCTGGAAGAGCTGCGCGCGGGCGATGAATCGGCGCGGCCTCAACTAGCGGAAGCGCGCGAGCGGTTCAACCACATGCGGGATGAGATCGATCACGGGCTGTCGGTGTTGTTTGGACGCTATGACGAAGCGCAGGATGCCTCGCATTTACTGGCAATCCGCAGTGTTCTCGACCGGCGGCAGTACGTGGCGAACTCTGATCCGTGACGTCGAAAAGGAACTGAATGTCCACGTTTCAAATTGACTTTGGCGATGACCAAAAGCAGATCGTCGGCATTGACCTGGGCACTACCAACAGTCTGATCGCTGTGATGGAGCCCACTGGTCCCCGTATTTTGAGCGGGATCGTGCCTAGCGTGGTGTCGGTGACGCCAGGCGGCGAGGTTATCGTTGGCGACCAGGCGCGCGAGATGCTGATCACGCATCCGGAACGCTCGGTGTATTCGGTGAAGCGCCTGATGGGTCGCGACGCGGCCGATGTTCGGGAAGAGTTAAAGCTGTTCCCATTTCGTTTGGCGGATAACAGCGGGTCTGTGTTGAAGCTGCAACTGGGCGACAAGGTGGTCACTCCGCCGGAGGTGTCCGCGTACATTTTGCGCAAGCTCAAGGCGGATGCCGAAGCGGAGTTGGGCACGCCGGTTACGCAGGCTGTGATCACGGTTCCGGCGTATTTCAACGACGCGCAGACGGCAGGCTACTAAGGATGCCGGACGGATCGCGGGACTCGACGTCTTGCGGCTGGTGAATGAACCGACCGCGGCGGCTCTGGCGTATGGACTCGACAAGCGCAAAGAAGGAATCGTAGCGGTTTACGATTTCGGCGGGGGCACGTTCGACATTTCGATTTTGCGGCTTCATGAAGGCATCTTCGAAGTGCTCGCGACCAACGGCGATACGCACCTGGGCGGGGATGATATCGATAATTTGCTGTTGCAAATCGCCTTTGAAGACATCCAAGCGGAGTGGGGTGACGATGTATCGGTGAAGAGCGACGCGGTGCAGTTGCTACGCCGGGCGGTGATTCATGCCAAAGAGCAGCTCTCGTTTGTTCCCTCCACTACCATCGAATTCGAATACAGCGGGAAACGTTACCAGCGCGAGATCGGCATCGACGTTTTCAATCGTCTCATCCAGCCTATCGTCGAACGGACGCTGGCACCGTGCCGGGCTTGCATTGCCGACGCGGGCGTGAAAGTTGAAGACATCAACGAGGTCGTCATGGTGGGGGGATCGACGCGGATTCCACTGGTGCGGGCGGAAGTCGAGAAATTGTTCCGTGCGCGGCCGCATACCGAACTGAATCCGGATGAAGTGGTCGCGTTAGGCGCGGCGGTGCAGGCCGGCATTCTCTCGGGAGACGTCCAGGATCAGTTGCTGCTGGATGTGACGCCGCTTTCGTTAGGTATCGAGACCATGGGTGGACTGGTTTCGAAACTGATTCATCGCAATTCGACGATTCCGGCGTCGGCGACTGAACAATTCACGACCGCGGTAGACGGACAGAAGAATGTCCTGATCCACGTGGTCCAGGGCGAACGGGAGTTGGTGAAGGACAACCGGAGTCTGGCGCGCTTCGATTTGAAAGACCTGCCGCCGATGCCAGCCGGACTGGCGCGCATCGAAGTCCGGTTCCTGATCGATGCCAACGGCATCCTGAACGTGACCGCGAAAGATACCCGGACGGGCAAAGAACAGAGCATGGACGTGAAACCGTCCTACGGCCTGTCGGACCAGCAAGTGGAAGCGATGATCCTCGAATCGTTCGAGAAGGCGCAAGACGATTTCAAGGAACGGCAGGTGCGCGAGGCGCGCGTCGAAGCAGATTCGATTCTTGCCGCGGTCAAAAAAGCCCGCAACGACGAGGCGTTTCGCTCGCTTTCCACCGAAGTTCGGGCGAAAATCGACTGGGATGTTCAAGTGTTGCTGCGAGTCTATAACGAGAGCGATTACTTGCTGATCCGCGAGAAGATCGAGCAGTTGAATCACTCGACGCAGGCGCTCGCGGAAAACATGATGAACACCGCGGTGCGCGGCGCTCTAAAGGGGACCAAGATCTAATGCCTAAGCTGAGTTGGACCGACATCGAAGACATCGCCCTGGCGTTGCGCGACAAGTACCCGGATCAAGACCCGTCGTTCATCCGCTTCACGGACCTACATAAGTGGATCACGGAGTTGGACGGATTTGACGACGATCCGAAGAAGTCCAACGAATCCAAGCTGGAAGCGATTCAAATGGCGTGGCTCGAAGAATTTAACGATGAGTAGTGGGGCGCTGCGGGGCGCCGTGTTGGCTGCGTCGCTCGCGACGATCATTTGGGCGCAGCCACCGCATACCGCGCACCGCCCCGCGCGTCCTCGTACCGCCACGCCGGAAGCGGCCGGCCTTACTCCTGAGATGCGCATCGTGGCCGGCCACATCACTGCCAATTCGCTGCGTGGAGATGTGTCGTTTCTCGCTTCGGACTTGCTGGAAGGCCGCGACACGCCCTCGCGAGGATTGGATATCGCGGGTGAATATATCGCATCGCAGTTCCGCCGCCTGGGATTAGAGCCCGCAGGCGACAACGGATACTTTCAGACCGTAGTCGTGCGGCCGGAAGATCCCGATTCTCCCAAGTCGCGCAATGTGGCTGCGATTTTGCGCGGCTCGGATCCCCAACTTAAAGACACCTACGTCATGCTGAGCGCACACTACGATCACATAGGCTTGGCGCAGACGGGCGACGACCGGATCTTCAACGGCGCAAACGACGATGCCAGCGGCACGGCTTCCGTGCTGGAAGTGGCAAATGCTTTAGCGGCTCTTCATCCACATCCCAAGCGCAGCGTCCTTTTCATTTTATTTTGCGGCGAAGAGAAAGGGCTGCGTGGATCACTCTACTACGTTGCCCATCCTCTGGTGCCATTGGACAAGACGGTGGCTGATCTGAACCTGGAGCAACTGGGGCGGACGGATGCGACCGAAGGGCCTCATCTCAATGCCGCGAATGTTACAGGATTCGATTATTCCGATATGACGCCGGTCCTTATAGATTCCGGGAAACGAGTTGGGATTGCGGTGTTGAAGGACGCAAAGGCGAGTGACAAATACTACGACCTCAGTGATAACCTGCCTTTTGCGAAGGCGGGGATACCGGCGCATACACTCAGCGTGACTTACGATTTTCCGGACGAGCATGCGGTGGGCGATGAGTGGCAAAAGATCGACTACGACAACATGGCTAAAGTGGATCAAGCCGTCGGCATCGCCACGCTGCGCTTAGCGCAGGCATTAACCGCTCCGCACTGGAACGATACCTATCCAGCGGCCAAGCCTTACGCCGAAGCAGCTAAAAAGCTGCATCCATAGCCCTACTTGTTCGCGGCCAGCGCCTTCACGATCTCGCCCAGGAATCCTTTGGCATCGCCGAATAGCATCAGAGTCTTGTCGTTGTAATAGAGTTCGTTGTCGATGCCAGCGAAGCCGGGGTTCATGCTCCGCTTTATTACCATCACGGTGTGCGCCTTGTCGACATCCAGGATCGGCATGCCGTAGATCGGACTGGTTTTGTCGTGACGCGCGGCCGGGTTCACGACGTCGTTGGCGCCGATCACTAGCGCGACGTCGGCTTCCGGGAAGTCGGGATTGATGTCTTCCATCTCATGCAACTTGTCGTAAGGAATGTCGGCTTCGGCGAGCAGAACGTTCATGTGACCAGGCATGCGGCCGGCGACGGGATGAATTGCAAAATCGACTTGTACACCGCGCTTGTTCAGGATGTCGGTCAGTTCACGCAGCTTGTGTTGAGCTTGGGCAACAGCCATACCGTACCCGGGGACCACGATCACGCGGCGTGCGCTTTCAAGTATCGATGCGGCGTCTTCGGCTGATGCGGAGCGCACTGGCTTGGTCGAGGCCTGCGCGGCACTGGTGGCCGTCGCCGCGCCAAACGCTCCGAACAAGACGTTGGCGAAGGAGCGGTTCATCGCCTTGCACATGATCACGGAGAGAATGAAGCCCGATGACGCGTTGAGTGCGCCGGCGATGATGAGCAGGCGGTTCTCCAGCGCAAAACCCATCGCAGCGCAGGCTGCACCAGCGTAGGAATTCAGTAGCGCGATCACCGTCGGCATGTCGCCGCCGCCAATCGGCATGATGAGCAGAATTCCGAAAAGCAGAGACAGCCCGGTGAATGCCGGGAAGACCCAGGGTGGAGCGGGAGTGGCGATCATCCAGACGCCCAACACTGCCGCGATCGCGAATAGCAGCAAGTTGACGACGTTTTGCCCTTTGTAGGTCATGGGGCGCGTGGGTACGATCTCCTGCAATTTCCCGAACGCCATTACGCTGGCGGTAGTGGTGAGATAGCCCAGTAGGCTTTCGATCACCAAGGCGACCATCTTGAATCCCGTGGTCGGATGTCCAGCCGCGACGTCAGTGTAATATTCCGCTGATCCGACCAGCGCAGCGGCGAGCGCACCGAACGCGTGCGACAGTGCCGTCAACTGCGGCACCGAGGTCATCGGCATCAAATACGCGAGGGGCGCACCGACGGCCGCTCCAGCCACAAACGCTACGGCGATCCATTCATAGCTGACCACTTCGTGACGCAGCAGGGTGCCGATCACGGCCAGCAACATGCCGAACTCGCCGGCCAACACGCCCTTGCGCGCGGTTACGGGAGAACTCAGCCATTTAATCGAAAACACCACGCACAGCGCAGCGATGATATATGCTGCCTGCCAGAAGGAGTCGTTCATTTGCCCGGCGTCTCCTTCTTCTTGAACATCTTCAGCATGCGGTCGGTGATCAGAAATCCGGCGACGATGTTGATGGTGGCGAACATCACGGCTATGGTGCCCAACACTTTACTCAACATCGGCGCAGCGCCGTTGCCGGAGACCAGGATCGCGCCCACCACCGAGATCGCCGAGATCGCATTCGTCAACGACATGAGCGGCGTGTGCAGCAAAGGTGACACGCGGCGCACCAACTCCAGGCCCAGCGGAACCGCTAGCACCAGCACGTATAGACTAATCTCAATCTCATTGCTCATAGGGGGCTCTTAAATTTAGATCCGGTTTCAAGAATTGGCAGACGACGCGGCGCCCAATAGTTCCTGGACTCGGGCGTTCACAATCTCGCCGTCGCGGACCACCAGGCTGTCGCGGGTGATTTCATCGTTGACATCGATATTCAGCGCGCCCTCTTTGGTCATCATATTCTTGAGGAACGTAACGATGTTCCGGCCATACATCTGGCTCGAGTGATTGGGCACAGTAGCCGGCAGATTCACGGGACCAATGACGATGACGCCGTTCTCGACGATGGTCTCGCCCGGCTTCGTGACTTCGACATTGCCGCCGCGCTCGGCTGCCAGATCGACGATTACAGAACCGCGGCTCATCACATGCACCATGTCGCGCGTAATCAGGATCGGAGCTTTTCTGCCCGGGACCGCGGCTGTCGTGATCACTACGTCCTGTTCCTTCAGGACTGCGGCCATCTGTTCGCGCTGGCTCCGGATTTCGTCCTCCGTCGAGGGCGCGAGCATAGCCTCCCTGCCCCTCTCCGCTGGCGCCAATGGTGATGCTGACGAACTTCGCGCCCAGGCTTTCGATCTGCTCTTTCACGGCGGCACGGACGTCGTATCCACTCACCACTGCGCCCAGGCGACGCGCCGTGGCGATGGCCTGTAAGCCCGCGACTCCCGCGCCAATGACTAACACCCGCGCAGGGGGAACGGTACCAGCCGCGGTCGACATCATGGGAAATAGTCGCGGCAATGCGCTCGCAGCAATGAGCACGGCCTTATAGCCTGCGATCGAGGCCATGGACGAAAGCACGTCCATGCTTTGCGCCCGCGTGATGCGCGGAACCAATTCGAGGGAAAACAAAGTCGCTCCGGCCTGCGCGTATTGTGCGACAAGTTGCGGATCGCTGAGAGGATCGGCGAGGCCGATCACGATCTGACCTTTCTTCACCAGACCCGCGGGTTCAGGAACACGCACAGTCAGAAGAATGAGGGCCGCATCCGCAACGGCGGCGGCGTTGAGGGCTATCTTGGCGCCTTTAGCCGTATAGTCTTCGTCGGGGAACCCGGAATCCAGTCCGGCTCCGGTTTCGATCAGGACATCCGCTCCAGCCTTGGTCAAAACGTCGATCACCTTTGGAGTGATCGCCACGCGCCGCTCGCCGGGCAAGGTTTCCTTGAGAACACCAATCGAGAGGCCCAATTGCCACTATCCTCCTATCGAAAATCTTCTTGCAGTTCACGGAGTGCATCCGCCCCCGGGCACAGCTTTTCCGGGGGCAACTGCGACAGCGGCGTGGCTGGTGTGCGATTCATTTCGTGCATATCGGCGACGGACTCATCGACGTAGAGAAGGCCGGTCGCGATGGCATCGCGGTTCTCCTGCAAATAGGAGAGAACCTGCTGCCGGTTGGTGGGGTCGTAATGCGCTGGCACCGCGGTGAAGCGCACCACGCTGCCGTCATGCATGGTCACGGTGGTGGTCCCGCTCTGGCCGATGGTGGCCAGAATCTCGGATGCCGGCGGAACGAAATCCGCCTCCGTGGTTTTCTGCATGTGCTTTCGAGTATACAGGTAGCTCTTGGTAGAACCGTTGTGATCGTTGAAAGTGACGCAAGGGGAAATCACGTCTACTAGCGCGAAGCCCCTGTGCGCAATGGCGGCCTTCAGAATCGGAACAAGCTGTTCTTTATCGCCGGAAAAACTGCGGGCGACGAAGGTGGCTCCGATACTGAGCGCGAGCATCGCAGGATCGATAGGCGACATGCGGTTGGCTTCACCGCGTTTACTTTTTGAACCGACGTCGGCCGATGCGGAAAACTGTCCCTTGGTCAAGCCATAGACACCGTTGTTTTCGATGACGTACAGCATGTTCACATTGCGTCGGATAGCGTGGCACAAGTGGCCCAGGCCGATAGATAGCGAATCTCCGTCGCCCGAAATACCGATGTACGTGAGCTCGCGATTAGCGGCGTTGGCTCCGGTGGCGATGGCGGCCATGCGGCCATGGGCGGAATTGAAGCCATGGGCGCCGCTCGCGAAATAGGTCGGCGTCTTGGAAGAACAACCGATGCCGCTCAACTTCGCGATCATGTGAGGCTCGATCGAGAGCTCCCACAATGCGCGCGTAATGGCGGCCGTAACGGAATCATGCCCGCATCCCGCGCAGAGCGTGGACATCGCGCCTTCGTAATCGCGCAGGTTCAGGCCGATCGCATTGCGATGCAGGCTGGGGTGGACGGCAACAGGTTTAGCAATCGACGGCATGGTGGATTATTCCCAGGTATCGGACACGGTGGTCCGCGAATTCGAATCTTTGGTTGTGGCCAGGCTGTGCAATTCCGGCGGCACTTGGCTCATAACGGGCTCGACTACATGCCGCGCGCTCAGCGGAAACCCGCCGTAGTTGAGGATGGAGCGCAGCCGGTCTTTGCCCACAGATGTTTCCAATACCAGCAGCGAACGCAGTTGGGCGTCACGGTTTTGCTCGACTACGAAACAGAAGTTATGGTGTTTGATGAAGTCTTCCACGCTGTCATGGAAGGGGAAACCGCGGATGCGCATGTAGTCGGCAGGAATGCCGCGCGCCTCGAGGATATCCACCGCTTCGTGCACGGCAGGATCACAGCCTCCGATGGTGATAATCCCGACCCGAGCATTCGGTTTGCGTTGGATAACCGGCGCCGGGACGAATTTGGCAGCGGCTTTGTGTTTCTTGAGCAGGCGGTCGACTACTTCCTGATACTCGGAAGGTGTTTCGGTGTAACCGCCGTATTTATTGTGGCCGGAACCGCGCGTGAAGAACGCGCCCTTGGAGTGGACTCCCGGCAGCGTGCGCGCCGCGACGAAGTTCTCGTCTTCAGGGTAGTAGCGCTGAAACTTCGCGATCTGGCTGAGTTGCTCTTGATTCAACACGCGTCCGCGGTCGGGAACGTAGCTGCTATCCCAAGTGAGGCGTGGCACCACCCAATCGTTCATGCCAATATCGAGGTCCGTCATCAAGAACACGGGAGTCTGAAATCGTTCCGCGAGGTCGAAAGCTTTAGGCGCGAATTCGAAGCATTCGGCGGGATTGGACGGAAACAGCAAGATATGTTTGGTATCGCCATGGGAGGCGTAGGCTGCCGACATCAGATCGCCCTGCTGAGTACGCGTAGGCATTCCAGTTGACGGACCCACACGCTGCACGTCGACGATCACGGCCGGGATCTCCGCATAGTAGGCCAGCCCCAAGAGCTCGTTCATCAGAGAGATGCCGGGGCCGGAGGTGGACGTGAATGCGCGCGCTCCGTTCCAGGAAGCGCCGATCACCATGCCGATGGCGCCCAGTTCGTCCTCGGCCTGAATGATGCAAAAGTTGTTGTCTCCGGTCTCCGGGTCTTTGCGATACTTTTCGCAAAATTCCTTGAAGGCATCCATGCAGGATGTGGACGGCGTGATGGGATACCACGCTGCGACCGTGGCGCCGGCATAGACGCAGCCCAGGGCGGCTGCGGTATTTCCGTCGATCAGAATCTTGTCGGCGTTGGCATCCATCTTCTCCAATTGGAAGGGCAGCGGACACTGCAAATTTTCCTTGGCGAAGTCGTAACCCAGACGCAGGGCTTTGGTATTCGATTCGCGCATGGCTTTCTTGGAGGAGAACTTTTCGTCGAGAAGTTGTTCGACCACCGCCATATCCACATTCAGAAGTGCAACCAAGGCTCCGGCGTACGCGATGTTCTTCATCAGAATCCGCTCGCGAGATTCCTTGAACGTCTCGTTGCACATCTTCGAAAACGGGACGCCCAGATAGTTCACATCTTCGCGAATAAGCTTCGCATCCAGAGGCCAGGTGGAATCGTAGAGGAGATAGCCGCCCTCCCGCACTTCGGCCACGTCCTGCGCGTAGGTCTGCGAGTTCATGGCGACCATCAGGTCATAATCCAGCGCGCGCGCCGTGTAGCCGTCTTTATTGACGCGGATCTCGTACCAAGTGGGAAGGCCCTGAATGTTCGAAGGGAAAAGATTCTTGCCGGAGACCGGAATTCCCATGCGGAAGATGGCCTGCATCAGCAGGCTATTGGCGCTGGCCGAGCCGGTTCCATTGACGTTCGCCAGCTTCAGAGCGAAATCGTTCACGCGTGTGCGTAGCAATTGGTGCACGTTACTATCCTTGTTTTTCTCTTTTAATTATCACGCGAGCGACAACGCTGGTTTCGCCGCCGTACTACCGGCATAAGCGATCTGCAGCTCGAACTTTTGCATGTCCCAGGCCGCAGTGGGGCAGCGTTCGGCGCACAAGCCGCAGTGCACGCACAGGTCCTCGTCCTTAAGCATCAGGCGGCCCGTTTGTGGAAGAGGCTCGGAGGCGTAAAGTGCTTGATCGGGATTCACCGCGGGAGCCGATAAGCGTTCCCTCACGTCGGCTTCGTCGCCATCGCGCGTAATGGTGAGGCACAGTAGCGGACAGATGTCGATGCAGGCGTCGCATTCGATGCACTTGACCGGCGTGAAAACTGTTTCGACGTCGCAGTTGAGGCAGCGCTGCACTTCGCGCGCGGTCTGCTCCGCGTTGAAGCCAAGCTCGACTTCGACGTTAAGCTGCTCGAAGCGATGCACCAGATCGACGTGCTTCATCTTCTGGCGTGCCGCAGGATTGTAGTCGTTGTGATAGCTCCACTCGCTGATCCCCATTTTTTGGGTGATCAGATTCATGGTGTCTGGCGGGCGCTGGGTAACGGGATCGCCCTGACAGTGAGCGTGTATAGAGATTGCCGCTTCGTGCCCGTGGGCGACAGCCCAGATGATGTTCTTAGGTCCCCAGGCCGCGTCGCCGCCGAAGAAAATCCCAGGGCGGGAGCACTGCATGGTCTTCTCATCCACCACCGGCATTTCCCATTTGTCGAATTCGATACCGAGATCACGCTCGATCCACGGGAATGCATTCTCTTGCCCGATGGCCAGGATCACGTCATCAGCGGGCAGGAAAATCGTCTCGACAATTTTGGATTTAGCGGCCTTCTCGTCCCATTCCAGGCGTTCGAACTCCATGCCTTTAAGCACGCCGTTCTCAATCACAAACCGCTTGGGCGCGTGATTGATGACGATCTCGATGCCCTCTTCTTCGGCGTCTTCAAGCTCCCATGGTGACGCTTTGAAGTACCCGCGCGGACGGCGCGCCATCACCTTGATGTCCTTGCCGCCGAGCCGGCGAGAAGACCGGCAGCAGTCCATCGCCGTATTGCCGACGCCGATGATCAGAACCTTCTCGCCGATTTTATCGATATGCCCGAAGGTGATGGACTCCAGCCAATCAATACCGATATGGATGCGATCTGTGTCATGGCGTCCGGGGATTTCGAGATCCTTGCCGCGCGGTGCTCCGCTGCCCACGAAGACCGCGTCGAAGCCTTGACCCAGCAGATCCTTCATGCTGCTGACGGGCGAGTTATATCGGATGTCCACACCCATATCCAAGATCGCGTCCGTCTCAAATTTGAGGACGCTCTCCGGAAGGCGGAACGAAGGAATGTTGGTACGCATCAATCCGCCGGGCTGGCCGTATTTTTCGAAAATGGTGACCTCATAGCCCAGGGGCATCAGATCATTGGCGACGGTGAGCGAGGCCGGCCCAGCTCCCACGCAAGCGACCCGCACGCCGTTTTTGCGCTCCGGCGCCCGCGGCAGCAAGTGCTCGATATCGCCCTTTTGGTCGGCAGCGACGCGTTTCAAGCGGCAGATCGCGACGGGTTTCGTATCCAGACGCGTGCGGCGGCAGGCGGGTTCACAGGGGCGGTCACAGGTGCGGCCCAAGATTCCGGGAAATACGTTCGATTCCCGGTTCAGCATGTAGGCGCCGGTGTAATCGCCCTGCGCGATCAGCCGGATATACTCGGGAACATTCGTGTGCGCGGGACACGCCCACTGGCAATCGACGACCTTGTGGTAATAACTGGGGTCGTCTGTCTTGGTAGGTCTCAACTTCATCCTCCGGTACAGCTAAGTACGGTGCAGCTACAGCACAACTAGGTGCAAACTCAACATTATACAATGTGGGCCGAACTGAAGCGAAATTCGCGCATACGTTCGATTCCTGTAAGGTGGTACAGGATTTGCATTCATGTCTCTTAAACATTATCTCTCGCTCGGAAACAGCGGCTTGCGCGTCAGCCCTTTCTGCCTCGGCGCCATGACCTTCGGCCAGGATTGGGGCTTCGGATCGGACGAGGCGGAATCGAAACAAGTTCTCGACCGCTATCTGGACCTGGGCGGCAATTTTATCGACACGGCCAACGTGTACACCAAGGGCCATTCAGAAGCGATTATTGGCGATCATATCGGCCGCATTCCTTCACGGCGCGATCGCGTGGTGATTGCAACCAAATTCTTCGGCAGCATGTATTCGGGTGACCCAAACGGAGGCGGCGCCAGCCGGAAATCTCTGACCTCCGCGTGCGAAGAGTCCTTGCGCCGCCTGCAGACCGACTATATCGATCTTTACTGGATGCACTGCTGGGACCGGTTCACTCCGATCGAGGAAACCATGCGCGCGCTCGACGATCTGGTTGCCGCCGGCAAAGTGCGCTACATCGGGTTCTCCGATACGCCCGCATGGAAGGTGACACAAGCCCAGGTCATCGCAAAAATGCGCGGCTGGACGCCGCTCATTGCCCTGCAACTTGAGTATTCGCTTCTGGAGCGCACGATTGAAGGCGAACTGGTTCCTGCAGCGCTCGAGCTAGGCATGGGGATCACGCCATGGTCGCCGCTCATGTCGGGAATGCTCACCGGCAAATACACGCGCGAAAACGCCGCCACCGCGAAGCCCAGCCGGGGCGCGTTCGTTGCTCGCGCGTTCACCGAAGAATCTTTCAAAGTGGTCGATGTTTTGCTCGACGTGGCGAAGCAGCTTGGCACCACCCCCGCCCGTGCGGCGCTGGCCTGGGTGCAATCGCAACCGGGCGTGACATCCACAATTATCGGGGCCCGAACCGTCGAACAACTCGACGACAATCTGGGGGCTTTAGACTTGCAGCTTTCCAGTGAACACGCCAAAGCCCTCGAAGAAGTGTCCCGGCCAAAACTGAACTTCCCTTATAATTTTGTCCGCAACGCCTTGGCTTTTGGATATGGAGGCGCTACTATCAACGGGGTAACGGCTCCGGTCAACGCGCTTTCTCCGCAGAGCGATACCGAACGTTACTAAGGAGCACGGACCATGTCTGTCGAAGAAGAACTGCAGGAACAAGTCGAGCACGCAAAGGAGCCCTTCGAGCGGAACGTGGCGCTCACGATGGCGGTGATCGCCGCGGTGATGGCGATCGTTTCGGTAACGGGGCAGATCCTGGTTACGGAAGAGCTGCTGAACCAGCAAAAGGCGTCCGACCAGTGGTCTTTCTATCAAGCCAAGGACATTCGGCGCTACGAATCGGACATCGCCCGGGATATGATGGCGGCGCTTTCCGCCGGGCCCGCCGCGATCAACAAATATGCGGCCAATATGGAGCGCTACGACAAGGACAGAGGTGACATCCAGGCGGAAGCCCGGAAACTGGAAGAGGAGAGCCACGTCCACGGGGCGCAAGCCCTACGCGCACACTTGGGGGAAGTCTTTCTGGAGATCGGAATCGTGCTGGCTTCGCTGGCGATTTTAACCAAGCGGCGACCGATGTGGTACGCCTCAATCCTCAGCGCACTGGTGGGCGCGGGGATCGCTGCCACGCTTTTGCTGGTGCATTAATTCGGCTTCCACCCTACCGCGGCGGGGCTGGCTGCGCGACAATGATAGTGGAAGGTTTGGGCCTATGGCCAACCGCGTTTCTGGCACATTGCGCTGTTTCTCGACGGTCGGAATTTGCTTCGCGCTCGCGCTAGCTGGTGCGGGTACTGCGCGCGCTCTCGATCCCAGCAAGAAGCTCACGCAGTACGTGCATCGCACCTGGCAGACCCCGGAGGGCTTGTCGCAAACTTCCGTCTATTCGGTCACCCAAACGCGCGACGGATACCTTTGGATCGGCACCCAGAGCGGCGTCTTGCGCTTCGACGGAACTGAGTTCAACCCGGTTCGGGCTCTGCAGTCCAATTCTCTGGGCGATGTGTGGGCGAGGTCCATGCTGGAAGACGGCGGCGGACGCCTGTGGATCCTCACCAACGATTACCAGTTGATCCGAATCAATGGCAGCAAAGTGAAGGTGTTCTCCGAAGAAGACGGCCTGCCCACCCAGTATTTTTCTTGCTTAGTGCGAGGCACCGGCGAAGAAGTTTGGGCGTGTACTCCTACCGGATTGGTTCGCTTCGAAGGCGACAAATTCGACGTACACGAGTCCCCTTCCCAGATCAGCAGGCGTCCGGATGCCGGATGCCGCGCTAGCGACGGAAAAATCTGGATCGCCGGCGGAGATTTGCTGATGACTTGGGACGGCTCGCAATTTTCGCGGGTTCCGCTCAAATCCGGCAACGGTAACCTGGAGCTCCGGTCATTGCTTTGCACCACGGATGAAGTTTGGATCGGAACCGGGAAAGGACTCATCCGCTATGCCGCTGGCGGCGAGAAACTCTACACGTATCGGGACGGCTTGGCAGACGATCCGATTCTTTGCCTGGCGCCGGGCCGCGACGGCACCGTTTGGGTAGGCACGCGCAACGGGTTTAGCCGCGTCCGCAAGGGATCCATCGAAACCTACGGCTACCGCGATGGTCTTTCGCAAAATACGGTTTACTGGCTCTTTGAAGATCGCGAAGGCAGCCTGTGGGTCGCGACGAAGAACGGACTCAACCAGTTTCTAGAGGGTGCGGCCACACGCTACAGCACCTCCGAAGGGCTTCCCAGCAACAACCCAGGTCCGGTATTCCAGGACCACCAAGGCACTCTGTGGACCGGTTCGCTGGATGGCGGACTCAGCCGGTTAACGGGAAACGCCTTCACGTCCATAAAAGCACTCGCCAGGCAACCGGTTTCCGTCTTAGCCGAGGACAGTGAGGGAAACCTGTGGGCCGGAACCAACGTGGGCGCATTCCGTTTGCAAAACGGGGAGATCAAGGATGTTTACACCACCGCGCAAGGGTTGCCTGCGAATCGAATCCGCTGCATGTTCCGGGATCGCGCCGGCAGGCTGTGGGTAGGCACCGACCAAGGTCCGGCGGTCTTTGAGAATGGCCGCTTCGTTCAAATTCCGGCGATTCAAAAAGAATTGTCTCTGCCGATTTCGGCTATCGGCGAAACTCCCGACGGAGCGATGCTGTTAGCCGTGGCGCGGGAAAATTTGTACCGCTACACGGGCGGCAACCTTACGAAGGTCGAACAGATCCCGCGCGTTCTGACTCCGATTCAGGACATCAACACAATCTATACCGACCCAGATGGCGTGGTGTGGATCGGCATGAACGGATTGGGGCTGGCCATGCTGCGTGATGGCAAGCTGATCCGCATCCGCGTGCGAGACGGCTTGTTTGATGGCGAGATCTCCGGGTTCGTCCTGGACGCACAGGACCGGCTATGGATGGCTTGCGGGAAGGGCTTCTTTTGGGTGGATCGGAAGGATCTGCTCAAATTTGCGGACGGCAAAATCACCAAGTTCGCCAGTACGCCGTACAGTCCGCTGGACGGGTTGCGGACCGTGCAAGGAACTCCCGGAGTCCAGCCCGGCGGCGTGCGCACAACCGATGGACGCCTGTGGTTTTCAGCCACTGGATGGCTACTGGCGTTCGCTCCCCGCCTGGGCACACGGCCCGGTGCGATTCCGCCGGTGGCTATCGAGAACGTGATCATCGACGGGCAGTCTGTGGACCCAGCGGATGTCCGCGAGCTTGGCCCCGGCAGAAGCAATGTTGAATTTGAATATTCGGCTCTCACGTATATCAACCCTCAACGAGTGACCTACAACTATATGCTGGAAGGCTACGACCGTGGCTGGACCAACGCCGGTTCGCGCCGCCAGGCGTTCTATACGAACTTAGCGCCCGGTAAGTATCGCTTTCACGTGGTAGCGTGTGCCGCGTTCGTCAATTGCAACGAAACCGGCAGCGCGTTTTACTTTGTGGTCGCGCCGCTCTTCTATCAGCGGGTTTGGTTTCTGCCCTTGTGCCTGGCTGCCATCGCGCTGCTGGTGTGGCTGGTGTATCAGTTCCGGGTGGAACAGTTGCGCAGCCGGTTTGCATTGATTCTCGCGGAGCGCAGCCGTATCGCCCGCGAGTTACACGACACGCTGATACAGGGCTTCTCCGGAATCACCATGCAGCTCCACGCGTTTGCCAACCGCCTGGGCGCTTCCGAAGATCGCGAGGTGTTGGGAGAAATTATTCAGGACGCGGGCGTCTGCTTGCAGGAAACCCGGCGCTCAGTGGCAGGACTGCGGGGTGGGACTGGATCCAGTGCCGGACTCTCGACGGCAGTCGCCGACGCGGCGCGTCAACTCGTCCAGGAACATGACATTAAGTTGAAGCTGAACCTCGACGACCGGCGGCAGGAGCTGCCTGCCGAAGTCAAATATAATTTGCTATGTATCGCTCAGGAAGCCATCACGAATTCGATTAAGCACGCCGGGGCGCGCACGATTGAGGTAGCTTTGGCGTGCTCGGCAAATGACTTGCGTTTGTCAGTGCGCGACGATGGCCAGGGCATGAGCGGCAGCGACAGCAATGGGCGCGCGGGACATTATGGGATCATCGGAATGAAGGAGCGGGCCAGCCAGATCGGAGCAGAGCTGGACGTTGCGAGCACTCCCGGCCGGGGGACGAAAGTTTCCGTCCGTGTCCCGGTGGCGCAAGGGCCGCTGCCGTCTCCTCAAGGAAGGCTAGAACCGGTTTGATGGCTGAGCAAACGGAAGTTTTGGGAATTTTGTGTGTCGATGACCATCCTCTGGTACGCAAGGGGATCGCGGCCATTTTGGCGAATGAAAAGGACATGAAGCTCATCGCCGAGGCTGGCAGCGGCGCTGAAGCAGTCGATGCGTTCCGTCAATTCCATCCGGATGTCACGTTGATGGACTTGCGTATGCCGGGTATGGACGGCATCGAAACAACTAAAGAAATTCGCAAGATTGATCCCGATGCCAAAATCATCGCGCTCACCAGCTACGACGGCGATCAGGAGATCTACCGGGCGCTCGAAGCCGGTGTCCGCGGCTACATACTCAAGGAGTCGGTACACACCGAGATCGTTCGCGCCATCCGGGTGGTTCAATCCGGCAAGCGATTGATGCCGCCCGAAGTCGCCGAGCGGCTAAGCGAACATTTCCCGCAAGTGGCGCTCACGCCGCGCGAGATCGAAGTCCTGCAGCATGTCGCCAAGGGACTCGGCAACAAGGAAATTGGAGTGCGCCTGGGTACTGCTGCTGGAACCGTAAAGATGCACTTGCAAAATATTCTTTCAAAGCTAGGCGCATCCGACCGGACTCATGCCGTGACGCTGGCTATACGCCGCGGGATCATTCATATCGATCGTTAAAGTGCGGCGCTGAAGTTAGGCCGTTAGCGGCGATCTTTCCACAGCAATTCAGCATCGGAACGCCGGACGTAATTCGCATCGATCTCGTCGGGATCTGACACTTCACCCGCGAGCAACCGGTCGAACGCGATCCGGCCTATCGATCCGGCCAGGGCTTTCGGCGCCTGCACAATGCGAGCTGTCACCCCATCCAGCGGAAGCCCATGCGTAATGATTTCGAGTTCTCCCTGCGGCAAAGATGCGAGCCACGCCGGAAGCGTCGTGACCACTTCTTCCTGCACAAGTTGCAACGCAGCGTTGTAAACCCCGCCATAGACCTCGCCGCGCCGTGCATCCAGGACCACGGCGCGTAGGGGCCCCGATCCGTACCGGGCCAGCGCCTGCAGATTCGACACGGCGATCACTTTGCGCCCAGTTGCTTCCGCCAAGCCCTTCACTGCCGTCAATCCGACACGCACGCCGGTGAAGGAACCCGGGCCCGACGCGGATGCGAACGCATCTATCTGAGAAACACTCAGAGCGTGCCGCGCCAACAGATGCTCGATCTCATCGAACAGCACATGCGCGAAGCCGTCCGGCGAATCGAGAACTACTTCCTCAATCAGACCGCCTTCACCAACTAGCGCGATACTTCCCACGTCACCGGTAGTGTCAATCGCCAGCACATATACGCTCATGGGCTCAACTTGTATACCCGATCCAACACGTACGCTTTTCCGTTGGCGTTGAGCAGCATCATATGCAAGCTCATCACCGCCGGATAGCGGTTCGCCAGCGACTTCGGTATGGCGAGCGTTCCTTCCCGGCCCGTTCCCACCACGCGATACCCTTCGCCATCCAAGCGGGACTTCCGCCGTCCATTCGACCAACAAGGAGCGCGTCGCGCGGCTGTCGCGCTTGATCTTGACAGCGAAGTGGGCCGGCTTCGACAGCGAAACCTCCGTGCCCTCCGGCGCGGCGATTTCAAAAGGAATCTTCAACGGATTCAGTTCTACTTCTTGCACCGGCACCGGCCGAGAATCGAATTTGTAGGACTTCAGCATGCCGGCTTTATGCCCTTCACGCGATACTCGTAGCACCCAGTCGTGCGATTTATCGGGTGGTTCCCCGGTGAAATGCTCCCCTTTATAATCCTTCTGCTTGATCAATTCGCCGGTGGCGGGATTCATCCAGACGACGTCATAGCTGTGATTCTCAACCGTCAGCTCGATCAGCCCAGGCTTTTCGACGTAAACGATGTACTCGACGCCGTCGAGCGCCAACGCCCTGCCGCCATCGACATCGAAGTACGGCTCCAGTTCCCAATACCGATTTCCGGCCATGAATTCGGCCCACGCTTTCATGTAAGAGCCCGAACCAGAGGCCGGATATTGACCGTTCATGGTGGCATTCCACAGATCCTGCTGTGATCGAATTCCCACGTTTACCGCGGGAAGCTGGTTGAACTGATGCTCCACCGATCCCAAGTCTTGATCGGGTGTCCCGTAGGTCAAGACGTTCATCCATCCGTCGCCCACGAGCGCCGCCGATGTTCCCGCCGCCATGGTGGTGCGTGGATGATCGTAAGCGTCCAATTTTTTCAGCAGCGCTCCGGTATCCTTCATCACGGCGCGGCCATGCTCGGCCGCTTCAAATGACGGCATGCCCGCCCAAGTAATGTTGAACGCCGAAAAACGAGCCACGATGTTGTTGAGATACGCCTCACGCTGCCTCGCGTCGGCCGGAATCGCGGCCAGCACGATGTCGGCGGTCAAACCTTTGTCATTGATCGCGCGTACGCGAGTCGCCGCTTCGCTCAGATTCGTCCCGGCATCGATCGTGACCCGAAGATGACTAAACTTTTCCTGCGCGCGTTGATCGAGCAACTTGTCGAAGTCGGCCCGTGGCATTTCGGCAAACCGGTCTATGGCGGCCGACATCCACAGGTGCTGCTTAAGATTCTCCGTGGCGAAGTGATGCACGTTCGCAACCCGCACGAAGCCGGGCGAGTCCGATTCGGACGCGGTCACCGTCCCCGACTGCCCATCCAGCCGCGGTAGATTGCTGGTCAGGCGGTACACCCAGTTGCCCGCGTCAGTAGGAGCAAACCGGATGATGAGCTTGCGATCGTCTACGAACGCACGGACCAAATATGTCTTGAAGCGCGGCGAGCGAAACTCCGCGCGAAGTTCGGCGCGCTCGGGATTTTCCTGCGGCGCGAGTTCGAACTCTAAATCGCAGGTGCTCCACGCCCGGACCGCGGCGCAACCCGCAGATTGGGGCGCCGTCTGCGCGAAGGCGGCAGCGGAAGCTAATAGGAAAATGAGAATCGCGAGCATCGAACCAGCGCTATCTAGTGACACTATATCGCGAGACGCTCAGAGCCCAATCCAATTGGCGACAGTCTTTTCCCACTCCATGACGAATGTCTTTTGTCCTTCGCGGTTATGCCACCAGCCATCGGCGGTGAAGTATTTATCGGGCGCAGCCACCATCAGAATTGTGAGATCGGGAGCTAACCTCCGAAAAATCGTCCCTGCGCGGCGGGTGTGAAAGTTGCTGGTAACTATGATCAATCGCTGGATTCCCATCCCGCGAATGACCGGGAGCAGCGCTTCAGCTTCGGCCACCGTGGAGCGAGCCGAGTGCTCCATGTGCACAAAATACGATTCCGGATACCCGTGCTTCACCGCGAAAGGAATCGCCAAGTCGCAGTCATGGTTGCCGTAAGCACCATCCGGCCCGCTCACCAGCACCTTGGGAACAAATCCGTCGCGGGCCAACTGCGCCCCCGTAAGCATCCTGTAACCCCATCCATCCCCGGCCAGCACCAGCGCCGCGTCGGCCTTTTGGGGAGGGCCCGCTTGCACCAGATAAGCCCCCAGCGTGCCCAGAATCTGGGTGTGCAAGACTACGGCGATGAATACCAGCCCGGCTAGCACAAGCAGCCCTAGCCACAGGCGCCGGCTTCGTGGTTTGGATTTCACAAAATTGTGCAGGAGGAGCTACTTCTTCTCGTCGGAGGTCTTGGACTCCAGATGCCCCACCGATTTCAGGCGCTGGAACAATCGCTCGACTTCCTCTTCATCCTCACTGCGAAGAACCGGGTAGCGGACCGGAGCGGACACATCTTTACCGGCTGCCTCGGGAGGTGCGTCCTTGGCTGGCTCGGTTCTGGAAACGGCGGCTAACTCTCCCCAAAATTCACGATATGGAACACCGTCGAGAAGAGCTTCGCGCGAGAAGCGGCGCAGATGCCGCAACAGGCTGCCGGATGAATCCAAATCGCCGGCATGGAGGAGGTGGATTCGCTCGCCGCCGCGCAGGGTCAGCACCACGATCAGAGGCGTGTTCCAACCCGTCTGATCCACGCGCCGGACATCGCGCCAGGGAATCGTGCGGGGGCCGATTGCGAGATGCGTTTCGTAGATCTCGATGACTGGGCGGATGGTCACAACGGCCAGCGTCAACGCCGATAGTGCGAATAACGTAGCCGCGATCCAGGAAGGAGCCCAGCGCAGTGCATTCCAGGCACTGAACACTGCTCCGCCGATAGCGAAAAGTGTCAACGAGACATAAACTCGGGACGAAGTGAAGCGAGCAAGCGGGCTGACCACCTCTCCAGCCTACCATCGCGCCGCGAAGTGTGGGAATCGGGAATCGGTCTCGGAAAACGCCGCTAACCCGGAGTGGGAAATGTCTTGGAAATATGATCGTGCCAGGTGAGGCTCTCTTCGTCGACCAATGCCCAGACCAGCCCCAGACCTGCCGAAACGATGCTGAGCATGGACGCCGCCAACCTGATTGTGCGCTGTTCCCGCGCTGGCCGCCGCCCGTCGAAATCGACCAGGCGCAATCCAGCGAAGCGCATTCCGGGTGTGTCCCCGCTGCCCAGGCACCACAGCATCCGATACAAAAAGACCACGCCTCCGATGACGCCGGCAAACAACAGCAGACTGGATTTCGTAAAAACCAGACGCCCACCGGCCAAGTAGAAGATGGCCATGAACATTCCCAGCGCGATCCCGATCAAGCTGGCATCCGCGGCAGCCGCCATGAGCCGGTGCACGGGCAAGGCCACGGGAGCGTCACAATAAATGACCGCTTCCACTTCGGTGCCTAACGACGGCTCCGCTACTGCGCTTGCATGGAAATCCAACGACTGCTGGGAGAACGATTGCTGAGAATCGGCAGGGCGACGTGCGGCATTTCCTCGCAGATCCTGCGGCCGTGCAGTATTTGGAACGCGGTGCTTTCGAACTCCCGGATGAGGCCGCGGCGTGAGCGTGGGGATCGGCACTACCTTCGGCCCTTGCGATGGGTCCCGGAAAAGCCAAGGCTGATAAACTCCCGGCGTGGAAGCAGGCACTGCATGCCGGGCGGACTCCTGGTGAAGGGCCCGGCCGCCTTGCAACGTTTCCAAAGCCGGCGCTGCGGCTTGCATCAGCGGAGGCATGTCGAAATTGGGCCGCGAAGCTGAGGTGTTCTGGCGGCGCCCGCAACGGGTGCAACGCCGCTCGTCTTCTTCGTTCCAGGCCTGGCAATGTACGCACTGCATATTAGAGTCCGTTTTTCTAAAGTGTCTCAGCGGCTGCTGCTACAATAGGCTTTCTTACGGTGCCTCTTGAGTACTGATTTCCAGCCGCAACGTACCAGTACAATAGTCCTTAGTACCATATTCCAATACATTTGTCACGCATTTTGTTTGGGTGTCTGCTTTTCCTTCCCTCACTTAGGAGCCCAAGATTACCGTCCAGCTTTACCCGCTCCGAACGCTCCGGCTTCCTTGAGCGCCAATGCCGATCAGAAACCGAATCCAGTGCGCCCGGGGGCGCCCGACGCGGACCACGTCCATATCGAATCGGTCACCCAGGACGCGGTGGGGCCCATCCGCCATCTGCGCGGCAATGTCCGGCTGGAAACCTCCGACATGCTGCTGCGCGCGGACGAACTGGATTACAACACCGAAACCGGCGATGCAGAAATGCGGGGCCACGTCCATTTCGAGCACTTCGTGCGCGGCGAGAAACTGGATTGCGATCACGCCGAATATAACGTCACCAATGAGACTGGGAAGTTCTACGACGTGAGCGGGTCGGCCACCTCGCGAATTCAGGCCCGACGGGGTCTCTTGATCACGCAAACTCCCTTTTATTTTCAGGGGAAATGGGCCGAACGTCTCGAGGATCACTATATCCTCCACGACGGCTTCATAACCGATTGCGTCCTGCCCAACGCCTGGTGGCGGATGAAGGGCCCCAAATTTGAGGTAATCCCTGGCGATCATGCCACTTCGCGGAGCTCCTGGTTCTATCTGAAGGGGATGCCGCTGGTGTATTTTCCGTATTTTTATAAGTCCCTTAAAAAAGAGCCACGTAGCAGTGGATTCCTCATCCCTACCATTGGCAATAGCTCGATTCGCGGATACGAAATCGGCGCCGGGTATTATTGGGCGATTAACCGCAATTACGATCTGACCTATCGCGCACAGTATTACACCCTGGCAGGCTTGGTTCACCATCTTGATTTTCGAGGAGACCCCGCCCAAAAAACTTATTTTGACGTGCTCGTCGACGGCGTTGACGATAAGCGCAATCTCACCCCTCCCGCTAGCGGGGCGCTCATTCTGGGGCATGTATCGTCCGATCTAGGCAACGGATGGCTGGCCCGAGGGGAACTGGATTACATCACTTCCTTCGCCTTCCGCCAGCAGTACACGGAATCGTTTAACGAAGCCGTGTTTTCACAAACACACTCCGTGGGTTTCGTCACGAAACACTGGTCGGATTTCGGCGTCAACGTGGTGGCCCAGAACAACGTGAACTTCCTGAGCACAACGCCCGGCAACGATATTTCGATCCGCAAGCTTCCGGAGTTGGAATTTAACGAACGGGAACACGAGGTGGACGTCGGAAGCTTTCCGTTTTGGATCTCCTTCGATTCGAGCGCCGGATTACTTCGCCGCAGCCAAAACCTGTTTCAGACTCGTCAATTCGTTGACCGGCTGGATTTTGCGCCCCGGATCTCGACCGCATTCCACTTGCCCGGAATTCAGATCGTTCCCAGCTTTGGCATTCGCGAAACGTCTTATGGATCGAGTGAACCCGTCCAGGGCGTTTTCTCCGGTCAAAATGTTTTGCGTAGCTCGCGCGATGTAGGGGTCGACTTGATTCTGCCGTCCCTGCAGAGAATCTTTAACTCTCCTAGCTGGTTAGGCTCAAAACTTAAGCATGTAATTGAACCTAGGATCACCTATCAATACACCGGTGGAATCGACAACTTTAACCGCATCATCCGCTTTGACGAGACCGATGTATTGAGCGACACCAACCAGGTGGAGTTCTCCCTCAACAACCGCTTACTCGCCAAAGATAAGAACGGGACCATCACCGATTTCATCAACTGGCAGCTTTTATACGATCATTATTTCGACCCGACGTTCGGCGGCGCCATCACTCCTGGCCAGCGCAACGTCATTCAGAGTTCGCTCGATCTCACCGGCTACGCTTTCCTGGACGGCGTGCGCCGGTCGTCGCCTATCGTGAGCGCCTTCCGGGTTCAGCAATCCCGAGTGGGTATCGAGTGGCGCACGGACTACGATCCTCTATTTCGCCGGATCTCTAATAGCAGCCTTAGCGTGGACACGCGCTAAAGCAGTACCACGTATCGGTGGGTCAATCGCACGTGAACACCGACCCGGCGATCGCCCCCAACGCCAATCAGTTCAGAGGCGTCATTTCTTACGGCGCGGATACTCGCAAAGGCTTGAGCTTTGGGTTTAGCGCTTATTACGATTACCTCAAGGGAGTCATGCAGTATTCACAGACCCAGGTGACCTATAACACCGACTGCTGCGGCTTGAGTGTTCAGTATGGGCGCTTCAACCTCGGCACCCGCGACGAAAGCCAGTTCCGCGTATCGTTCGCGGTTTCAAACATCGGCACGTTCGGAACTCTCAAGCGGCAGGAAAATATTTTCTAGAGCGCCGCCGCGCCCGCCGGTGAACGGCACTCCGCGCGACTGCGGAACGGATATAATCTTTCAGGAGCAAACATGAATCTTAAAAATGCAGTGGCCCTGGTCACGGGCGGAAGCGCGGGGATCGGCTATTCCATCGCCAAGACGCTTACCGAAAGCGGAGCAAAGGTAGCCATCACCGGACGCGACAAGACCCGCCTGGAAAAAGCCGCGAAGGAACTGGGTGCGCTGGGTATCCAGGCAGACGTGGCGAAAGAAGCGGATGTCGAACGCACTTACAGCGAGGTCCTCGCGAAATTTGGCGATCTCGACATTCTGGTGAACAACGCCGGCGTCGGCGTCTTCAAGCCACTGGTTGATCTCGAACTCTCCCGCTTCAAGGCCGTGTTCGACACCAACGTTACCGGCGCCATGCTGATGGGTCGGGAGGCCGCCAAGATTTTCATCAAGCGGAATCGGGGCAACATCATTAACATTGCTTCGACGGCGGCGCTGCGCGGCGCGGCTAACGGCACTGCTTACTACGGCAGCAAGTTCGCGCTGCGCGGTATGACTGAATGCTGGCGGGCCGAACTGCGCAAACATAATATCCGCGTGATGCTGGTCAATCCCAGCGAAGTGCTCACCGACTTTGCTGCGACGGCGGGATTTCCGCAGAAGGCCTCCGCCGGCAAACTGCGCGGCGATGAGATCGCGCACACGGTCAAAGCGATACTTGAGATGGACGACCGCGGCTTCACCGTGGAAGTCGCCGTCTTCGCCACCAATCCGGCCGACTGACGCTGCTCATCTTACATCGCGCCAGGATTTTCCAGGCTGCGCCACATATACCAGCTCGCAATGCTGCGGTAGGGATGCCAGGCGGCAGCAATCGACTCCATTTCCTCCGGTTTGGGCAACTCCGCCAAACCGTAGGCTTTCTTCATGGCGGCGCGGACCCCGAGGTCGCCTACCGGCAGGACATTCGGTCGCTGCAGCGCGAACATCAGGAACATCTGAACCGTCCAGACGCCCACGCCTTTCACGCGCGTCAGAGTTTCAATGATGGCGGCGTCTTCCATCTCCGGCAGGCGCTCGAACTGGATCTCGCCGTCCCGTGTCAGCTTTGCCAGCTCGCGTATATATAAGGTCTTCTGCTTCGACAACCCCAGCGTGCGCATCTTTTGGGGACGCATTTTCAGAATCGCCTCGGGCGTCAGCGGGCTCACTTTCGCCCCGTCCAGCAGCCGGTTGAAGATGGTCAGCGCGGCCTTGCCGCTGAGTTGCTGGTAGACGATGGACCGCACCAGCGTCTGAAAAATAGGCTCCCGGTAGGTCACCCGGTAGGGGCCGGCCTTCTGGATGATGGCGGCCAGGACCGGGTCGGCTTTCTTCAGGTGGTTAAGCGCTTTTCGCATGGAACTCTATTCGGCTCTCAGACATCCTACATTGTAAGTATGAAGTCCCTCACTATGCTCGGTGTGTGTTCCGCGGTTCTCCTGGGCTGTTTTACGGGGGCCGTGATTCTTCTGGCTCAGGACGAGCCGATTCGGGTCGACGTAAATCTGGTGAGTATCCTGGCCAGCGTCCGCGGCAAGAGCGGCGCGTTGATCAGCGACCTCAAGCAGGATGACTTTAAGATCTACGAAGACGGCAAGGAACAGCAGATCAAAAACTTCACGCGCGAGACGGATCTTCCGCTGACCATCGGACTCCTCGTGGATACCAGCGCCAGCCAGGAGCGCCTGGTCGACACCGAACAGCGGGCGGCTTCCCAATTCTTCTCGAAAGTTTTGCGTCCCAAAGACCAAGCGTTTCTGATTCAATTCGGAGCCGAAGCCGAGCTGCTGCAGGACCTGACAAACTCCGCGCGTTCACTCCAAGACGGGCTAAAACATTTGCGATTGAGCGTGCCGGTGGGCGGCCTGCATCCGGGTCCGGTTCCCACCATGCAAAATCAGGCCGGGACCATTCTTTATGACGCTGTGTATCTGGCGGTCAACGACGAAATGAAGCATGAGGTGGGCCGGAAGGCTCTCGTGCTGATCACCGATGGAGTCGACACCGGCAGCAAAATAACCCGCGACAAGGCAATCGAGGCCGCCCAAAAAGGTGACGCGATTATTTACAGCATCGACTACCAGGACCGCGCCGCGTACGGAGGCGGTTTCGGAACTATCAGCCTTGGCGGTGGCGGCGAGGGCGAATTGCGCCGGATGTCTTCGGAGACCGGCGGTCAAGTGTTCCGCGTCGACCGCGGCCACTCGCTCGACGACATCTTCCGCGAGATTCAGGATGAAATGCGATCACAGTACGCCATCACTTACCAGCCGCCGAACGCCAAGCGGGATGGTTCGTATCACAAGATCGACATCAAGCTCAGTAACAAGGATTACAAGCCGCAAGCCCGCAAGGGTTACTACGCGATCGAGCCCGAAAATTAGCCTCGGCTTAGAGTGTTTGCGGCGGCTCAGCCTCCGCTTCACTGCGTAAGGCGACGCCCTGAGGTCACCGACACTGGGGCAAATGCCGCATAAGCTTGGGTGACATACTCCCTTTTTTCCTTTGTTGCATCAGCTTAGGCTAGTTCACCCGATGGTGCCCGACGTGCTCCGAAGGAGGAAACATGCCGAGGCCGATTACCTCCAAGCTATGGTTCGTGGTGTTTCTACTCTGCGCCATCGCGTCTGGCCAGAGGCGTCCCGAGGCCCCGGAGTCGCCCTCGGTTAGTGTGGCGGCGATGGCGCCTGCCGCCGGCGGCGGTTATGCCGGAGCCGAGCGGTGCCAGACGTGTCACAGGGCGGAATCCGGAGAATTCACCAAGACCCATCATGCCGCGCTCAAGCCTGCGCAAAAGGACTCGGTTACCGGATGCGAGATGTGCCACGGCCCGGGCAAGGCGCATGCCGACGGTGAGGAAGCCTCGGCAGGCGATGACGCAAAGACTGCCGCGGCCAGTAAACTGATTTTTTCATTCCACGCGAATCCCAAACAGAACGCCGAACGCTGCCTGGCGTGCCATCAGAGCAGCCGCGATCAAAAAGATTTCGGGCATACCAGCCACATCCAGCATGGAGTCTCCTGCGAAAGCTGCCATTCGATGCATCTGGTCGAAGCCGGACGCAACCCCAAAGCGGAATCGATCGGCACCGCACAAGGCAACTTCTTTAACGTACCCAAGCTTCCGGAAGAGACCCGCTGGCTTCACAACAGCCAGTTGATCAAGCCGCAGCCGGAACTCTGCTACGAATGCCATGGAAACATCCAGGCCCAGTTCGCGCTGCCGACGCATCATCGCGTACCAGAAGGCGCGATGAACTGTTCGGACTGCCACAATCCGCATGGGACTTCCAACCGCGCGGAATTGGTGCGCAATGGCTCGGAGACGTGCATCGGCTGTCACGCCGAAAAGCGCGGGCCGTTTGTTTTCGAGCATCCTGCCTCGAAGATCGAAGGCTGCGTCGCTTGCCACACGCCCCACGGGAGTATCAACCGCATGCTGCTGGTCCGCCGCGAGGAGCGCTTCTTGTGCCTGCAGTGCCACGTGAATCCTATTGCGGATAATGTGCCCCACAGCCGCTTGAGCTTCCAGACACGCGGCACCTGCACCCGCTGCCATGCCAGCATCCACGGATCGAATTTCGAGGCTAATTTCCTGCATTAAGAGTCCAACCATGAACAAACTCATCATTGGATTCCTGATACTGCCAGCGGCGATATTCGCACAGGACGTTGCGGACAAGCCTGTCGTTGTCGGAGGCTTCGAGAACTCGGGATCTGTGACCACCGGCTACCGCTTCACCGATGTCAGCGGCTACCGCCCCGATTATCAGGAAATGTTTGATCTGAACAGCGGTTTCCGCTTGCTGGACTTCAGCCTATTCGGCAAAGCCAAAGATGAAAACCGTTTTGCCGACGACTATTCGATCACTCTGAGCGGCCTCGGAGGCGACCCCTACGCCAGCGGCCAGCTAACGGTTCGCAAGAGTAATCTCTATGACCTGCGCGTGAACTTCCGGCAAAGCTATTACTACTGGAACATGAACGATCTTGCGGCGTTGCCCAGCGGCCTCGACGGCCTGACCAGCAATCACAACTGGGCTACCGTTCGCAAAATGGGCTCGGTCAATCTGTTGGTGCATGCCACCAAGAATCTGCGTTTCAGCTTCGAGTATTACCGCAATACCCGGGACGGCGTCACCGAGACCACCCGTTCGCTCGACTACTTCGGGTCTTCGTCGACGTGGGGTTCTTTCGCGCGCGCCAATCCATATCTGATCATCGCGCCGCTAAGCGAAGCCACCGACCGCGTGACCGGCGGCATCGATTACACCAAGAACGGTTGGGCACTCCACTATCGCATCGGCTATCAGAGCTTCACCGACTCGATCAACGGTAGCAATCTCGAATTCACCCGAACGCAGCATCAATATCGACGATCCAACCACCGCCAACGGAACTAGTGAACGGCATTTCTTATTCCGACTTCCGCAAACTCAGCACCCCGGTGAGCGAGTTCTCCTATACGGGCAAGATCAACAGCAGGTTTGAAGTGCGCGGCGGCTACATGTATTACCGCTATCAAGGCCCCGCCTCGCTCGACATGGCCTTCGATGGATCGGCGCGCACTAATACCGGCGGTACGGCCGACGCTGCTTACCTGGTTTCGCTCTCGACCCGCGCCAACGTGGTCGAACCGAACAACGTCGTCGATCAAGGGTTCACCTACAAGGTCAACGAATGGTGGAATGTCCTTCTCGATTACCGGTATTCCCGGTTTACGATGGATAGCACCGCCGATTATCGCAGCGTGAACGCGGCCACCGTAGCCACCGGGGTTTCCTCAAATCAATGGCTGGTGGGCACCAGCACGCTGGATCTGGACATGGCGTTCACTCCAGCGGCTTCGCTGCTTGTGAGAGCCGGCGTCCGTCTCCTGAAGGAGGACGTGGAAGAGCTTGAGGATAACGTCGTCGATCCCCTTACTACGAAACGCATCAAAACCGCGTGGCCCATCGCGAGCCTCTACTATCAGCCCACGAAGATGTTGACGGTGCGCGGCGACATCCAGGAGATCAATACCGGCACGGCCTACACGGCCATTTCCCCGCACACCGATATCGGTGGCCACTTTTCCGTGCGCTTCCGGCCCACTGAAAAGTTTTATCTCGAGGACAGCGGAGTGGTGCGTAATCAAACCCTGCTCTTGACCGACTACCACAGCACCGTGCGCAGCAACGCGGTGACCGCAAACTACGACTTCAATCTACGCCTCAGCGCCTTCGCTGGCTTTAGCTACGACAGCCTGTTCGCCTCCGGCCTGGTGAATTTTCTGCGGGGCACTGCGCCGTTCACCAACCTCACGCTGCGCGATCAGACCGTCGACCGGGTCTGGCAAGCCGGCATCAAAGCCAATCCGACGAAGCGCCTGGGTCTGAGCTTCACAGGCAACTATGTGCGGTCGACAGGCCTGGGGCAGATTCAAGGCGAAGCGCCGATCTCCGGCCCCTTGAGTTTTCCGTACGCTACCGGAACTATCTACTATGACCTTCCGCAGTTTGGACGCTTGTCCGTGCAATTACAGCGGACCTATTACATCGAGCAGATCGTGCCCGGAAACAACTTCGGCGCGAAGCTGCTAACCATCGCTTGGACGCGAGCGTTTTGAAGCACTGACTTCCCGAAAGGATAAATCACCCATGAAATTCACCCTGACCTGTGCACTTCTGATTCTCGCCGGCGGCGCCACCGCCTGGGCGCAAGGAGACGCCAAGGATTTGTATTCCAGCAAATGCGCCGTCTGCCACGGCCCGGATGGCACGGCCAAAACCGCGATGGGCAAGAAATTGAAGGTGCAGGACGCGCACGTTGCCGTGGGCAAAATGAGCGAGGACCAAATGATTACCGTTGTTACGAACGGGAAGGGTCCGGACATGTACGGTTTCGGCAAGCAGTTTACCAAAGAGCAGATCAAGGGCTTGGTCGATTACTACCGGGATCTCGGAAAGTAGCAGCACCGATCTGCGATGCCGCTTTCTGCTATTCTTGCGCTCTGCTTCGGTGCAGCGTTCATCGCGCTGTTCGTGGGTTTTCGCACCCATTTGACCCGTTCCCGCGAGGGCAAGATCCTGGCGTTCGTCGCGTTGTTTGCGCTGCCAGTGATGGCGGCTTGGACTGGGTTCTCCGAGCAGATGGACCGCGCGGAGTCGACGAAATTCTGTCTCTCCTGCCACATCATGGACGGCTTCGGCAAGAGTCTCTATATCGACGATCCCAGTTATATCCCCGCAGCGCACTTCCAGAATAACCGCGTGCCGCGCGATCAAGCCTGCTATACCTGCCACACCAACTACACCATGTTCGGAACGGTCACCGCCAAGATGCACGGGGTGCGGCATCTTTGGGTGCAATACATCGGCACGGTTCCTAAACCGGAGGCCATCAAATTGTATGACCCATATAACAACCGCGAGTGCCTCCACTGCCATTTGGGAGCGCGCAGCTTTGAACAAGGCTCAACGCATAACAAAGTTCCGGAGCGGCTGGGCCTGATCAAGTCGAATAAGCTCTCTTGCGTTTCGAGCGGATGCCACGAGTTCGTTCACGACGTGGCGTCGCTCAAGGACGATACCTTTTGGAAGGAAAAATAGCGTTGGACTCTTCTATCACCGAACGAAGAATACGCTGGGCCAGTTTTCTGGTAGGGGCCGGGTTGCTAATACAACTCGCGTCTCTTCTGGTGGTTCACCCGCTGGCGTTCGTCGCATTTCTGATGGTCGGATGCCCACTGATGGCCGCTGGGATCGTGTTGTACCTCTTTTCTCTGCTGCCATAAGAACTAGCGATACTAGTTCCGATGGATCTCGCCGGCTGGGAGCAGCAGTATCGCACGCAAGAAGAAAAGGCAGCATCGCCGCCCCATCCGCTTTTGGTAGATGTCGCGAATTCCCTTCCCCCCGGCCGCGCCTTGGATTTAGCCTGTGGAACTGGCCACAACGCGCTGTGGCTGGCGGCCAATGGTTGGAGCGTGACCGCCGTCGACGGCTCGCCCACAGCGGTCGAACTCCTGCGGCGCCGCGAAGCCGGGCTGCGCATCGAAACCCAAATCGCCGATCTGGAAGGCTCCGCCTTCACAATCGAACCCGCCAGCTACGACCTAATTGCAATGTGCTACTACTTCCAGCGAAGTTTGGTTGAGCGGTGCAGACAAGGTTTGGCCCCCGGCGGGGTGATGGTCGCAATCGCATTATTGACGGAGGCGGGCAAGGAGCACTCGACTTTTCGACTGCAGCCGGGTGAACTGCGCGCCTATTTCGCGGATTGGGAGATCCTGCACTATCGTGAGTGCGCCGATCAATGGCAACACAGCGTGGCCGAGCTGATCGCACGCCGCCCGACGAGCGAAGCTTAGTACATTTTTTCACGTGACCACGGCTGGGTCTTGCTAACATGTGAAGCAGGTGCCCTCCGCTGTGAACACGCTAGGCCAATTCGTCAGCATCGCATGATCCGCGCCCAAGGACTAGTCAAAAAATTCGGCGATTTCACCGCCGTCGACAATATCGCTTTCGATGTCGCCAAGGGCGAGATCTTTGCGTTCCTGGGCCCCAACGGCGCCGGTAAAACCACCACCATCAAGATGCTGACCACGCTGCTCAGGCCCACCAGCGGCAGCGTTTAGCTCGACGGTCTCGATCCCGTCACCCACCAAACCGCCGCGCGCCAACAGTTCGGCATCGTGTTTCAAGACCCCAGCGTCGACGACGAGCTCACCGCCTACGAGAACATGGATTTTCACGGCGTGTTGTACAGCGTCCCGCACGACGCTGCGCAAAGAGCGCATCGAAGCTCTGCTGAAACTCTTCGAGTTATGGGAGCGCCGCAACGACTAGGTGAAGCAATTCTCCGGCGGCATGCGGCGGCGTCTGGAAATCGCGCGCAGCCTGCTGCACACGCCCAAGATCATCTTCCTCGACGAGCCCACGCTCGGCCTCGATCCGCAAACCCGCAACCAGCTCTGGACCCACGTCAAGAAACTCAACGAAGAGGAGCAGGTCACCGTCTTCCTCACCACGCATTATATGGAGGAAGCCGAGCGCATCGCCCACCGCATCGCGATCATCGATCACGGCAAGATCATCGCGCAGGGCACGCCCAGACGAGCTAAAGGCGCAGACCGCCACGGAAACGTCTGGAGCAGGCGTTTCTCGCGCTGACCGGCAATACCATTCGCGAAGAAGAAGCCAGCAGCATCGAGCAGTTGCGCAAGATTGGCAGGGCGTTCGGGCGGGTGAAGGAAGGCGAACGCTATGAACGTAATCTATATTCTGTGGCTGCGGCAATTGAAACGCTCGGCGCGATGCGCGCGCCCGGATCATCGCGTCCTTCGCGCAGCCGCTGCTGTTTCTGCTGGCTTTCGGATTCGGTTTCGGATCCATGTTTCAGCGCGCCGGCCAGGGCAACTATATTCAGTTCCTGGCTCCTGGCGTAATCACCATGTCGATCTGTTTACCTCGATCTTCTCCGGCATCGAAGTGATTTGGGACCGCCAGTTCGGCTTCCTGAAAGAAACATTGGTCGCCCCCGTGCCGCGTATTCTTGATAATGATCGGCCGCACTCTCGGAGGCGCTACCGTATCGGTGCTGCAGGGAGTCGCCGTGTTCGTCATTTGCCTGGCGGTGGGTTTCCGCATACCGTCGCTGCCGCTGCTGCCGCTGGCCTTTATATTCGTGATTTTGACGGCCATGTTGTTCACTGCGGTCGGCACGGCGCTGGGTTCTATCCTGCCCGATTTCCAGGGTTTCCAGCTCGTCATGAATTTCCTGGTGATGCCCATCTTTTTTCTCTCCGGCGCCTTGTTCCCGCTGAACAACATTCCGCGCGCGCTGAGCATCATTGCCAACCTCGATCCGCTTTCTTATAGCGTCGATGGCCTCCGCTTCGCCCTTATCGGAGTAACGCATTTCGGGGTCGCGCTCGATCTCGCGGTTCTGTGCGCGGTTGCTGCGGTCGCTCTCACGGTCGGCGGCTACGTGTTTTCGAGGATTGAAGTATGAGCAACCAGATGTGCTTTGCTATCATGCAAACTCATGGGTGACTACGGTATAGGCGTCGATTTGGGCGGCACGAATTTGCGCGCCGCTGCGGTGAGCCGCGA
Source organism: Bryobacterales bacterium (assembly GCA_963793395.1). Taxonomy (GTDB): domain Bacteria; phylum Acidobacteriota; class Terriglobia; order Bryobacterales; family Bryobacteraceae; genus Palsa-187. The sequence goes on from CAWCAP010000035.1 coordinate 86,929, forward strand.
CGGGAAAATGCTGAACAAAGTGTCGGGTTCTACACCCGGCAGCGCGGGCCGGGCAGCGGTCATCGGAGACATGGTGAAAGCGATCGAGACGCTGCAGGCGGGACTTCCGGGTCAAACTCTTGCCGGAGTCGGCGTGGGCGTGCCGGGATTCATTCTGATGGAACAGGGCATCGTGGTGGGCGCGCCGAACCTCCCCGCATTCGACAACTATCCGGTGCGCGATGAAATCGAAAAGCTCCTGGGCGCAAAAGTGATTTTAGAAAACGACGCCAACGCCGCGGCCCTGGGCGAAAAATGGATCGGCGCGGGCCGTGACGTGAACGACCTCATTTTGCTGACGCTGGGAACCGGGATCGGCAGCGGCATCATCGTCGAGGGGAAAGTTCTGCGCGGCTACCTGGGGATGGCGGCCGAAATCGGGCACACAACGTACTCGCCCAACGGGTACCCTTGCGGCTGCGGCAACACTGGCTGCGTAGAGAAGTACGCTTCCGCCACTGCCGTTTCGTCGATGGCGCGACTGCTGAACCTGGGTTCCGATCTTTCGTCGGAGGAAGTCTATCACCTGGCAAAAGGCGGCAATTCGCGGGCATTGCAAATATTCGATTCGGTCGGCCTGGCGCTCGGCACGCTGCTCGCGACGCTGATCAACACTTTTAATTTCCCGCTCTACCTACTAGGCGGCGGCATGACCGCCGCCTGGGAGTTGTTCGAACCATCCATGCGCGCCGAAGCCACTCGCCGCTCGTTTATATACCGAAACAATCCTCCGCGCATCGAGCGCACCGGCCTGGGCGCCGACGCGGGACTCTACGGTGCGGCTTATCTTCCGCTGCGGGATTAAGCCCTCCAGAACGTCGAGAACCCGCGTGCCGCCGGCGGCAATTTGATATACACTCTGTAGTCGCTGTAGGTCGCGGGATCGCAAAGGGAGACAAAATCATGAAGCATTCCAAGATCACCGGTGCGGGCAAAGCCGCACTGGTTTGCATAGCCACATGTGCCAGCCTCTTCGTCTATAACGTTACGGGCATAGCGCAAACGCCCAAGCCGAAACGAATCAATCGGGCCATCGAACTCCTGGAACAGGGCCAGCCGATTTACTATACGGGATCGCATTCCGGCACCACCGGCACTTTTGAGCAGGGTAAGCAGGATGCTCAAACCTGGGCCGATTACATCAGTTACGACATGGAAGCCGCGCCTTACGACGTGGCGGGGCTTTCGGCCTACATGCAAGGACTCGCGGCGGGCGGTCCCACTCGTACCGGCCATCGAACACCGGCCGTGATCGTCAATGTTGCGGTGAGAGGAACGGATGAAGCCACGGTGCGGGCCAACTCCTGGATGTTCGAGCAGGTTCTGGCCACCGGCGTCCATGGGATCTTGCTGTGCCACGCAACCACCGCGGGCGCGGTGAAGGCCTTTGTCGAAGCGGTGCGCTATCCGAATCACGAACAGGGCGTGGGCCCAGGCAAGCTCCAGGATGGCCGTCGCGGCGCGCATGGCGCGGCCACAGCGTCTAAAATCTGGGGGATCTCAGACCAGGAGTATCTGCAGAAGGCCGACGTATGGCCGCTCAATCCCAACGGCGAAATATTGCTGGGTGTCAAGATCGAAGACAAGTATGCTTTCGCGAATGTGGACGAAATCGTGAAGGTTCCGGGAATCGGATTCGGAGAGGGCGGACCTGGCGACATGGCTCTGTCGTTTGGCTTCAAGCAAGGCGATCCGAGGGCGAAGGAAGTTCAGGATAAGATATTTGCCGCCGCGAAGGCGCAACATCTTTACTGGTTGGGAATTGGCGGAGGCAGAGGGGCCAATTTTGAAGCGATGATCGAACAGACCATCAAGGAAGGCCACATGGTGGGATCCGGCGAGGAAACCGCCGCGGCCGGCCGTAAATTTACCAAGAGGCCCCTGCCGTACTGAGTGCTGCGCTAGCGTCTCGTGAAACTCGAGGAGTCTTCCATCATGAATCGACGAGAATTTCTAGTTTCGTTGTCCGCCTTCGCGGCGGGGACGAAGATTTTCGGAGCAGATGCGGAAAGCGCCCCACGCTATCGGATCGGGTACACCTCAAACACGCGCGGCGGTTGGGAGAAAGACCCGTTCATAGGCTTCCGGGAAGCGCATGACGTGGGCTTCAATTGGATCGAACACTTCGCGAGTTCTTTAGACGCGTTCTACCCCGAAAAAGCGCCTGAGCTTAAGAAGCGGCTGGACGAAATAGGGGTCGGCGTGTGTGCCATCACCGGAGGGCGGCGTGGGGGCAGCACTCATTTTGAGGATCCAGCCAGCCGGCAGGAAGTGATCGAAAACCATCTCGGCGTGATCCGCTTCAGCAAAAAGTTCGGCGCGGATCACCAAAAGACCAACATGGGTTCGCGCCGCCCCACAGGCACCACTGAAGAAGATCTTAAGAATATGGCCGAGACGCTCCAGCAGCTCGGGAAGCGCGCCTACGAAGAGGAAGGCATCCGGTTTGGGGTCCACGCTCATCTGGGTAGCCAGCTTCAAAACGAGCACGAGATCAACTACGTCATGGCAAACACCGATCCGAAGCACGTCGGCTTTGTGCTCGATACAGGTCACATCACCATGGCCGGCATGGACCCGCTGGCGCTGGCCCGCAAATTAGGAAAGCGGGTAATTGAATTTCATCTGAAGGACACCAAGCCCGAAGACCGCGGAGGGAGCAAGCACGTTCCGGGGCCGGAAGTGGACATGATGAAGGACCCTTATTTCTATCCACTGGGAAGCGGCGGGGTTGATTTCATAGCTCTCAAGGCACACCTGGATCGCATCGACTGGCGGGGCTTTTTGGTAGTGGAGCTGGACACGTCACCGTGGCGTCCGCCGAAAGAGAGCGCACGCATCACCGCGAACTACATATCGAATACGATGAAAATCGCGCTTTAGAGCGCTGGGGAGAGGCGAATACCCCTCCCCAGCGAACTGCTTACTTAGAACGTGTATTTCAAGCCCAACTGCAACTGGCGCATCGGGATCGTGGCCGGGAACCCATTGAGCTGACCAGCCAGGCCGCTGATCGTGCCAAAACTCGAGTGGGCCGTTCCTGCGGGGGCACCGGGAATTGCATTGCCAGCCAGGATGTTGGCGTTGGGTTGTCCCCAGTTCGGGTGGTTCAACAGATTGAAAGCTTCCGCACGGAACTGAAGCTGGTGATGCTCATTGTAGGGCATGCGGAAGTTCTTATGGATTTCGGCGTTGATGGTGAAAATTCCCGGAGAGATCGCGGTGTCTCGTCCTACGTTGCCGAAACTCCCGAACGGAGCCTCGACGAAGGCCAAACGGTTGTACCACCCGCCAGGCGCCTGATTCGTCGCGTTCACGCTGGTGCCTGATACGTAGTTAGGCCGGTCGTATCCGGTTTGAGTGTTGGAGTTGTCGACGCCACCGATCGTGATGGTCTCCGGCAGCCCGCTTTGCAGGGTGAGGATTCCGCCGACTTGCCAGCCGCCGATAAGGGCGTTCGCCAACCCGTTGTCGATATTCAGTAGCTTTCCCTTGCCGACGGGAAGCTCATAGAGAGGAGATACGACCAGGCGATTACGAGTGTCGAATGCGGAGAGACCGCGCTCGCAGCGGATGCAATCGCTGTTCTGTGGGAACAGCGTGTCGTAACCCTGCACGCGAATTCCGCTGGTGTCATCGATCGATTTGGAATAGGTGTAGGCGCTTGTGAGGCTCAGGCCACCGCTGAAACGCCGTGTGATCTTCACCGCGAGCGAGTTGTATTCGGCATTGCCCATATCCTGGACGGTCTGAATAAAGGTATAGTCGCCGAACGGAAGATGCGAGGCGGAGGTTCCTGTGGGTGACGGTACTCCCTGATTTTGGTCCCAGAACCCTGCCATGTGGTGGCTTACTGATCCGAGGTAGCCGGCCTCCACCGACCAGTGTTCGCCAAACTGGCGCTGGATGTTTAGCATGTACTGCAGAGTGTAGGCCGTGTGATGGAGAGGGTTGTCAGAGTAGGCGTACGGCGCACCGACCGACACTGTTGCACCGGAGGCATCGGGAAATGCGGTGGCATAGGTAAACGGTCCCGTGGCGGTAGTTTCTACGGGGGAGTTGCGGACCGCAAGATTACGGGCGAGGTCGAAATACGGCGAATTGCCGTTATCCTGGCTGTAAAACTTTCCAAATCCCGCGCGAATCACGGTCTTGGCATCGGGCGAGTAGGCGATTCCGAAGCGGGGCGCGAAATCGTTGTGGCGCGTTTGCATGAGCTGGTTCGGTAGGAGCCCGTTGCTACATTGCGCCGGGGTCACGAGCCAGCGGACGGAGATGGCGGGTGGCCCGGAATACGGATTCGTGCAGTTGCCCTGCCGGACAAAGAACGGCCAGTCGGCCTGTGGCGCACCAGGAGTTAAGATGTTTTGCGGTACATCGACAATGAATAAGTTGTTCAACTGGTCCGTGAACGGCGGCACTAACTCATAACGCAAACCTATCGACAGGGTGAGCTTGGACGTAACCTTCCAGGTGTCGTCGATGAAGGCATATTCGTTATTACGTTGGAACGCCGCTTGCCCAGCGGCCACCGCTACCGTGGGCTGGTAAATATCCCCCAGCAGAAATTCGGCAAAGGCATCGCCGGTGCCTTGTGTTGCCTTCCCATTGGATCCGATCAGTGCGGTTGAGAAAGCATTGAAGGCGTACTGACCACGTGTGTACTGGTTGCCGAATTGATTGAAATTCTGGCGATCGTACTCAAATCCGAATTTGAAGCTGTGCTTGCCCTTGTTCCAGGAAATGTTGTCGAGGAACTGAGTGGTGTTGTTCTGGTTTTGGTATGGACCATCGGAATTATCTCCGAACCCGGCGTAGCCACCTTCATTGAAGGTGACGTTCGGTATGCCCCACGTGACTCCAGGACCCGCCGGCAGATTGGGAAGGTTCAACTGCTGGACGTAGTTGGTGGTGAACCCCCCGACAGCGGTGAGGGCATTGTAGAACCGCACGTAGCCAAAGCGCGCTTCGTTCACGACATTGGGCGACAGGATGCGTGTGTTCGAACCAAGATACTGTTCGTACCCGACGGTGGTCTTGGCGCCGCTGACGTTGATGGTCTGCTGGGATTGAGCTTCGACGCCCCAGCTATAACGGCCGGTCCATTGCGATTTGGCGGATTCGACGAAATCCATGCGCACCACAAAGCCGTCGCGGCTTAAGGGAGATGCCTCGTTCTGGACGTAGTTGTTGGTCAACCCCGGCAGCGTGGAGGAGTTGTAATACTGCAAAAGCTTTTGTGAGATCGGGCTGATCAGATTGGATGGAAGGATATTGCCGTTGTAGGGAACGTGGCTGGTCGGATCGTAAATGATATTTGAAATCTGGCTGAAGTTCCCCTGGAACATGAGCGGCGTGGGCACGGAATAAACGGCCTGCGCATTCTGCCGTTGCACTAGCCACTCATCGTTCGCCATGAAGAACAGCCTGTCTTTACCGTTGAAGAGCTTGGGGATGGAGACGGGGCCGTCGATCTCGAAACCGTAATCGTTCCATTTGAAGGGCGAAACCCCGGGACGAGTGGCAGTGAACGCGTAGGGTTTAGCATCGAAATCGTTGTTGCGCACAAACTCAAACAGCGAACCGTGATACGCATTGCCGCCGGATTTGGTGAGCACGTTGATCTGCGTCGCTTCATGGCCGAATTCGGCGGGATAGACGCCGGTCTGTACTTTGAATTCCGCCAATGCGTCGATCGAAGGAAGCACGATGTAGGTATTGAAATTGGGATCGGTGTTGTTCACGCCGTCGAGGGTGTAATAGTCGTACACGATGCGGTTCCCGCCGGCGGAGATCGACTGGGCTGCCCGGTCGCCACCCTGGCGCGATCCGGCTTGGCCGGACGCCGGCGCCAGGTTGCTGACATTCGGAGCTAGCGTCACCAGATTCAGGTATTCGCGTCCATTGAGCGGAGCTTCGACAATCTCCCGGTTCTCGACCACCGTGCCGACTGTCGCGTTTTCGGACTGCAGCAGGGCGGCCTGCGCCGACACTTCGACGGTTTCGCTGACCTGGCCGACCTGGAGCGTTAGATCCAAACGCACCGACTGTTGTACCTGAACCTCCACGTTGGTGCTGGACACGGTTCTGAATCCCGGGTGTTCGACCTTGATGTTGTAGATGCCGGGCGGCACCGAGGTGAAAGTGTAAAATCCGTCGCCAGAAGTGTCCGCGGTACGGACTGCGTTGGTGGCGGTGTTGGTTAACGTGACAGCTGCGTTGGGTACCGCGGCTCCGCTCGGATCATTTATCCGACCCGATACGTCGCCTAACGTTTGTCCTAGCAGAGGAAGCCCGAAGCAAAGAAGCAACCCTAGAAACCACTTGGTTCGCATGTCGAATTCACCTCACTGTAGAATTGACTGCCTGCAACCACAACTTCGCGAATTTCTCAATCGGCCAATTTACGAGCGCACGAGTACCCGACAGCGAGAAGCTGTTCGTACCCTTAACTTCCTCAGCCCCGAATTTAGAGGTTCAGGGACCCCACGAAACATCGGGAGCGTATCACAAGTCTTAAAAAATTGCAACCCCCCTTTAGTGTTTTCCTATAGATCCATTCGGCAAACAAGAAAATCGATTGAGCGGATTGAACACGAGAGTGCTCGTGAAGACGGCAGGTGCGCTCGCGCATTAGAGGCATTATTCCAAACTGACTCCGCGCCGCTGCCCGGGTTCTACCAGCGCGAAACTGATCCCTCGATTGACGTGTCGCACTCGGTTCGCTGCTGGAGTATGATAGCCAGCATGCGATTTTTCACGGCACTTTCCACTGCAGTCCTGTTCACCGTTGTAACGGCGATGGCACAAGACGCCGCAGCTACGCGCGCCGACTGGCCCCACTATGGCGGGTCCCCTTATTCATGGCGCTACAGTGCGCTCGATCAAATCAACACCAGCAACGTCAAATCGCTAACGCCCGCCTGGATGTTCCAAACCGGGGACTACGCGGAAAACCTGCAAGCCACGCCCATTGTGGTTGACGGCGTGATGTACCTGATCACCGCGCAGGCCCACGTGTTCGCTCTCGATGCGGCGACGGGGCGCGAGATCTGGAACTATCGATACCCTCCGCTGCCGCGTAGCATTCCGGGTTTTATCGGAAATCGCGGAGTGGCCGTGGGCGATGGCAAAGTTTTTTTCGGTACCAAAGACGACTATATGGTCGCGCTCGACCAAAAGACCGGGCGGCTAGTTTGGAAAGTCAATATAGATGATGCACGGCAGTGCGGATGCAATATCACGGCGGCGCCCATGGTCGTGAAAGATAAAGTTATCGTCGGCGGCACCGGGGGCGACGGCGCGCATCGCGGGTACATCACGGCGTTCAACACTCACACGGGACGTCTAGCTTGGCGCTGGTATGTAATCCCCGGCCCCGGCGAAAAGGGCCACGAAACGTGGAAGGGTGACAGTTGGATTTTCGGCGGCGGCTCACCCTGGCTGACGGGGTCCTATGATCCTGCGCTGAATCTACTGTACTGGGGCACCGGCAACGCGGCGGCTGATTTCTACGACTCGGAACGCGTGGCTGCGGGCGCCGACAAGAGCAAGGACGTGAACCTTTACACGGCCAGCGTGGTGGCGCTGGACCCCGATACTGGAAAGCTGCGCTGGCACTACCAGGAGGTCCCGGATGACGTTTGGGATTACGATTCTTCTTACGAAGTAATTCTGATGGACCGCCAGATTCGCGGCCGCATGCGCCAGGCGCTGGTTCATATGAATAAAAGTGGCCTCACATTCGTTCTGGATCGAGCCACCGGCGAATTCCTGGGAACCTTCTCGGTTCCTGAAGTACGGACCTGGATCGCTGGCGTCACGGAGGACGGCAAGCTGGTGGGACGCAATGAACCGGCGATAGGCAAGGCGGTATCGATCTGTCCTAGCGCAGCCGGCGCGAAGAGCTGGAACTCCATGGCGTACTCGCCTCGCACCGGCTTTCTCTACGTGCCGGTCAATGAAATGTGCGCTGACATCACTCCTAACGATCATCCGGCGGATGAAGGGAAGAACTATATGAATGGCGACTTCCCCTTCAAATTGCCGCCGGGGCGCACTACGTATAGCCACGTGGATGCTTGGGATCCCGTGAGTGGGAAACGTGCGTGGAGTTTCCCGTACAAATACGTTCTGCTGGCATCGATGCTCGCCACCGCAGGCGACTTGGTGTTCACAGGGAATCCGGAAGGCGACTTTTTCGCGTTGGACGCCAAGACCGGAAACAAATTGTGGAGTTATCAAACCGGCGCCGGACATCGCGGGTCTGCGGTCTCGTATTCGGTGAATGGGCGGCAGTTCGTTGCGACTCCGACTGGATGGCATTCGTCGGTGGTGGGAGCTTTAGCGCAATCCCTATTTCCCGATCAGGATTGGCGATTGGGTTCGACACTAGTCGTATTCGCATTGCCGGAGGGATCGCGATGAACAGACGGGGGCTGAGATGGATCGCGGCGGCGTTCGTGCTGGTGGCTTCGTGCTCCGCACAGAATGTGGCCAACGTTGTGAAGCAAGGTGAAGCGGTGTTCTCAAAGACTTGCGCGACGGGCTACTGCCATGGAGTGCGCGGCGGCCCCAGCGGCGCTCCGCGTCTGGCGGCGCGAGGTTTCGATCAGGCCTACATCGGCAAAGTGGTTACGCAGGGCGTGGCGGATACCGGCATGGCATCCTTCTCCACCAGATTGTCGCCGCCGGATTTAGTGGCGGTGATCGCTTATGTAGCGACGTTGAACGGCATTGCGAATCCCGACATCACTATGGACGGCGCAGGAGACGCGGTTTCCACTCGAACCGCGCTCGCCGGCGAAGCGGCACGCGGCGCGCGTCTATTCTCAGAGGCCGTGCGTAGCTTCGGGCGCTGCTCGACGTGCCATGAAGTGGGCGGCTTTGGAATTCCAGTGGCGGCTCCGATGGCCAAAGTGCCGGCGTCCGTCACGGAGCTTAAAGCGCTGGCGGCACCGGACGTGAAGACCGCTGCGATGGCGGCAGAAACCATGCCAGCGCTGATATTAAGCCAGGGGAAGCAGGCGATTGCGTTCTATGACCTGACATCCGCGCCTCCCGTGCAGCGAAATGCCGAGCCAGGCTCGGTCAAGTTCAGCGATGGCAGCAACTGGCGGCATTCTGCAGTGATCGGAGCCTACAACGATTCCGAACTGGCGGCGATTCTGGACTATTTGCGCGCTGTCATCAAGCCGTAGAGGAAAAACTTGTCGGTTGCGCGAACCCAACCGCTCCAACCGAGTTCGATGAGTTGCCGCTCTAACGCGGACGGCTCATAGAAGACTTTACGATATTGAACTCCCGCCCGTCGTTGAGCTTCCGTCTAGATATGCCAGATTCGTCAATTGGGCCGTGATCTTTTGCGGTGGACGTGGGCTCTGGCAGGCTGTCAATGAAGAAAGCTCGCCCGCCCAAGCTGAGGGCCGCCCTCACCAGCTCCCAGAATTCTTCAAATCGTGCCGGCGGCGCGTGCGAAAGCCAAAATGAGAAGTACACGACATCGTAAGTGGTCTGGGGAGCCCATGAGAAGATGTCGGCGACGTGATATTCAACATTGGCGGACGCTACTCGCGCGCGATTGATGGCAATGGTTTCTGGCGAGGCGTCCACCGCCGTAACCCGCCGGCTTTCTTCCGCCAGGACTTGCGTCCAAAGACCGGTGCCACACGCCAGTTCCAGCACTTCCCCGCCGCGGACGGCGGGATCGGAGCTGTGCTTCAATCTCTGCGGCCTCTCCCAGCCATTGATCGCGATGCTCGGGCCCGCGATCGTACCGTCCCCGCCGGAGGAACCATTCGTCGTACTCGTGCGCGCGCCCGATAGTACGCCTTCTGCTCGTCTAAAATCAGTTGGTCTTCCATTTTTCTCATTCTATCCTTGCTGAGAAACTCCCAATCCGCATACGATCGGGTAAACTTAGCTGAATCGAGGATCATCATGAACCATCGCCCGGTAAGCCGCAGAGACTTTCTTGCCACATCCGCCGCCATAATGGCCGCGACCGCCACCGCCGAGCAAGCAGCCATCCCGATCATCGACACCCACATCCATCTCTTCGACGGCACCCGGCCGCAGGGCGCGCCCTACCAGGGGGGCGGAGTTAGTCTGGCCCTGTCGGCGATGCCCGGCAAGTTCGCGCGGGCACCCTGGGAATTGTCGGCGCCCTCGAGATCGACGCCAGCCCGTGGATCGAGGACAATCTCTGGGTCTTGGAGACAATCAGGCCGAAGCCGATCATGGTGGGCACGGTCGGCAACCTGCAGCCCGAGAAGCCGGAGTTCGCCGAATACCTCGGCCGCTACGCCAAGAACCCGCTCTTCCGCGGCATCCGCTACGGAAACAACTGGGGCTACGAGATCTACGGCGCAGGCGGACAATCCCGCCTTCATCGCGGGCATTGAAGCTGCTGGCCCGGCGCGGACCTCGCATGGACACGGCCAACCCGGATCGAACTCCTGCAGGCCGTGGTCAAGATCAGCGACCAGGTGCCGGACCTGCGGATCGTGATCGACCACCTGCCCTCCTTGGATCCGACCACCGGCCGGCCAGGCCGACTACGATGCGGTCTGAGACGAGCCTGCGCAGATCTAGCCAAGCAAAGTGTTCGTGAAAGTCCGGTGGTTGCCGTCCGGCGGGGCAAAGTACCACGCCGACCCGAAGATCTACGCGCCCCGGCTCGACATGATCTGGGACATCTTCGGCGAGGATCGCCTGGTCTTCGGCAGCGACTGGCCGAACAGCGCCGGAAACTGGGTTCCTTATGCCACGGAGCTGGCGCTGGTCCGTGAATATTTCATGGCGAAGGGGCGCCCCGCCGCCGAGAAATATTTCTGGAAGAATTCGATTGCGGCGTATAAGTGGGTCAAGCGCGATCCCAAGCAACCGCAGCTCCCCGCCTAGACTTCACGCACCATGCATCACATTTTTGTCTACGGCGACTCGATGACCTGGGGAATTATTCCCGATACCAGGAAGCGATTCTCATTCGACGAACGCTGGCCGGGCGTGCTTGAGAATCAGCTACGTGATTCGGGCAAAAATGTGAGGATCATCGAAGATAGTTTGAACGGCCGCCGCACGGTTTGGGAAGATCCGTTCAAGCCAGGCAGAAACGGTAGGCAAGGTTTGGCGCAGCGGATCGAGATCCACTCTCCGCTATCCCTAGTGATCGTGATGCTGGGGACCAATGACTTTCAGTTCTCGCACCCGCATAACAATGCGTGGGCGGCGGCACAAGGCATCGCAGCGCTGGTGAATGAAATCCGGAACGCGCCGATTGAGCCGGGGATGCCCGTGCCGCCGGTCCTGGTCGTTTGCCCACCGCCGATGGGTACGCCGAAAGGTTTGATCGCAGCGAAGTTCCAGGGCGCGGAAGAAAGATGCCGCGGTCTCGCGGATGCCTATCGCGAGGCGACTTCCAGTCTCGGCTGCTATTTCTTCGACGCCGGGAGCGTGACTGCATCGAGCCGCGTCGACGGCATCCATCTAGACGCCGATCAGCACGCCGCACTGGGCAAAGCTTTAGTTGCGGTAGTCTCTCCGATTTTGATCGAGCAGTCTACGGCAGCGCGAACGTAAACAGCGCCGAATCGGTGGAGACGGCAACGTACTGCTTGCCATCCACGCTGTAGGAGATCGGCGAGGCATTGATCTCGGCTCCGGTCTGGTAATGCCAGAGTTCCGCGCCCGTACGGGCATCGAGCGCGATCAGGTTGCCATCTTTCGCGGATGCGAAGACCACGCCGCCAGCGGTTGAAAGCACGCCGGCTCCAACCGAGCCCTGATACAAATCGAAGTTCCACTTGATGGCGCCGGTCTGCGGATCGATGGCCCGGATCGCACCCGGAAACAGACCCGGCTCCTCTTGCTGGCCAGTCCCTGTGTAAGGATCGCCGGGACGCGGCTCTTTCGTAATACTCGAATAGAGCGCGCAGGATTCGCGTACGGCTAGATAGAAGAGATTGGTCTGCGGGTCCCACGACGGCGAGGCCCAATTGGTGGCTCCAGATTGATCCGGACATACGTTGACGCCTTGCGGAGTCGGATCGATACCAGGAATCAGAACAGGTCGCCCGCGATCGTCAAGCCCTTTCGCCCAGGTTTGTTTGGCGAACGGCTTGCCCATCAGAAACTCGCCAGTGTCGCGGTCGAGTACATAGAAGAACGCGTTGCGGTCGGCGTGAAGAATCAGATGCCGCATCTTGCCCTGGAAGGCGGCGTTGACCAACACGTTCGTCTCGGTGGCGTCCCAGTCATGCGTGTCGTGCGGCGTGAATTGGAAGTACCATTTGAGTTTCCCGGTCGCCGGATTCAGCGCAAGGATGCTGCAGGTGTATAGATTATCGCCGGCGCGTACCGAGCCATCGTAGTCGGGCGATGGATTCCCAGTGGCCCAGAACAGCGTGTCGGTGTCGGCATCGTAGGTGCCGGTCATCCAGGTAGGACCGCCGCCGAAGTTCGCCGAATCGCCGGCCCAGGTGGAGCGATTGGGATCGCCTTTTTCAGCGATGACGTTGATGCGCCACAGTCTTTGGCCAGTCGCTGCATCGTATGCGTCGATGAAACCTGTGAGCGCGCACTCGCCTGCCGTGATGCCGACGATAATCTTGCCGTCGATGGCGAGCGGCGCGTGCGTTATGGACGTCCCCGTTTTGTAATCATCGACCGCTACATCCCAGAGTGGATTTCCGGTCTTCGCATCGAGCGCGACCAGGTGCGAATCGAGAGTCGCCATGTATACGCTGTTCCCCAAGATCGCGACGCCGCGATTGGTCATCACGGTGCAGTTCGCGTGGATGTCCGAGGGCAAGCGGCGCGTGTATTGCCAGATCGCGCGACCGGTGCGGGCATCTAGCGCGGCGGCTGTGTTCCGAGGTCCGGTCACGTACATCACGCCATCGACAACCAGAGGCGTGGTCTCCGCGCGCGTCGCGCCGAACTGATACGCCCAGGTGCTGCGCAGCGAGCCCACGTTGGCCGGCGTGATCGAGGAAAGCCCACTGTAGTGCGTGCCGTTCAAATCGCCCCAATACGTGAGCCAGTTCTGCGGCTCCTTGGCGGCCGCTTTTAAGCGCGCGAAAGTAACACCATCGCCGTTGGCGCCGGTAGAAACAGCGTTCACCGCCGGTGCATCCTTCAGAAAAGCAATCACATCGTCCAACGGCGCGCCCGTGACCGCGTTTTCCGGCATCAACGATTTCCCGGTGAGCCGCACACTGGCAGTGTCCTTTTTCGCGAGCATGTGCAATTTCTCGCCTTGATCCATAACCTGCACCGAGAACGTATCTTGATTTTTGAGGACACCTCGAATCTGGCCACCGTCCCGTAGACGAACCTCGACGCTTTCGAAGCCGCGAATCTGTTCCTTATGCGGCTGAGAAATCGCCGCCTGTAATTGCCGCGCCGTTCTGGCCTCCCCGATGCGGCTCAAGTCCGGACCCAACCGGCCGCCGTGTCCCTGATACATATGGCAACTGCTGCAATGCCCCGCCCCAAAAAAAACCTGTTGTCCACTGGCAGTGTTCCCGGCGATCGCCAGATCAGGGCCGCCCTCGCTCAGCGAGCGCAGATAAGCCACAATGGCGCGCACGTTCTCCGGAGACATGGGGAACGCTGGCATCTGCGTGCCCGGAATCCCGCCCGTAATGTTGTCGGCGATTTCGGATTCGAGCGAGCCGTGGCGCAGTCGCCCGGTGAGATTCGGGCCGCGTCCACCCTTTGCATTCTGCCCGTGACACGCCGTGCAGTTGGTTTCGAAAAGCCGCTGTCCTGGGGCGACTCGTTCAGCATCAGGCGCTTGCGCCAGACCGATTTGCGCGAAAAACCATACTCCGATGGCACAACTGCGAACGAACATGAAACTACCTCCGCGATCTGCTTCCAAGCCGAGTTATTGTAGCATTCCAAGTTACAGCTTCAGCCGGCAAACCACGCCCACGTCGTCGCAGTACCACAGCCATCCGTCACGGATGCTCATGCCATGAGGCAACGGATCGGAATCCGCAAGCTGAATCTTCTCGACCATCTCACCGGTGTCGGGGTCGTGCTTGAAGAAGGCATTCAGGTTGGAGTCGGCCACCCAAAGATATTTACCTTCCCAACCGATCCCATGCGGACGATTGCCGGCCGTGGGGAAGCTCTTCTCCACGATCCATTCCTTGGGATCGATGCGATAAACCATGCGGGCAGGCGGCACCGCCATCCACAACTTGCCGTCGCGCCATTCCTGTCCGTGCGCGCCAGTACCGAGCGCCCGGCTCCCGAGTAATTGTCCGGCCTGGAAGCCACCCACTTTGCTGGGATCGGCGGTTTGGGTATCCGGAGCCTTCTGCGGTGGACGCTGCCGCGGCTTTGCCAGCGGGCTGCTGCGTGCCGCCGGATCGCCAAGCATTTTGTAGATCACTCCGGCGCCCGGCGTGAAATTACGGCTAATGGTCTTGCCGGTGGTGGCGTCGCAATGAACGATCTCGCGGCTGTAAGTGGAACCGATCCACAGAGTGCCATTCTCAAAAGTGATACCGCTCGACCGGTCTGTCTCGGTTTCAAAGGATCGCAATACCCGGCCGTCGTCGTACGCGACAAGGTACGCCTTGTTGCCGGCCGCTTGATCCATAATCCACAGACCTTCGGCCGTCGCCTGCAACCCATTCGGCTGCGACCCGTATGGCGACTTGAATACAATCTCGACCTTCCCCACCCGGCGAGCTTTGATGGAGCCCAGCGATGCGGCCGCCGCCAGTAAGCCGGTCCGGTTGGTAATTAGGGACGGAACCACGGCAGCGAGTCCCATAAAACCTCTGCGTGCGAGCATGCGCACCTCCTCGAATAGCCGGAACCCATTGTACGCCCGGCACGCGAGGCGCGCGACGCCCCTTGACACTCGGAACCGTGTAAGATAGCTTCGTTTCGCGGACCGCGAAGTTATCAGGAGAATAGAATATGTTTCGAGCAAGACGGAGTGCTGTGATCGTTGCGGGATTGCTAGGCGCCGCGGTCGTGCTGTCCGCTCAAGTGCGTTTCAAAGACACCGAGTGGCCGACGCATAGCGCGGATCTGGCTGGGTCGCGATACCGGCCGCTCGATCAGATCAACGCCTCGAACTTCAGCAAGCTCGAAATCGCGTGGCGCTTCAAGACCGAGAGTATCGGCAATCGTCCCGAGTTCAAACTGGAAGGAACGCCGCTGATGGTCAATGGCGTGTTGTATGCTACCGCAGGATCGCGGCGCGCGGCCGTCGCACTCGATGCGGCCACCGGCGAATTGCTGTGGGTGCACGGCGAACATGAAGGTGCGCGGGGCGCGGCGGCTCCACGGCAGCTCTCCGGGCGCGGCCTGGCTTACTGGACCGACGGCAAAGAGGAACGCGATTCTTTACGTCACGCCCGGCTACCGGCTTATCTGCCTGGATGCGAAGACCGGCGGCTTGGTGAAGAGCTTCGGCAAGGACGGCGTGGTCGATCTCAAACTGGATGACGACCAGACCATCGCGCTGATCGACGGCGAGATCGGACTGCAGTCGGCGCCGGTGGTCGCAAAGGACACCATCATCATCGGCGCGGCGTTTCGCGAAGGCATGACGCCGAAGAGCATGCACAACAACAAGGGCTTCGTGCGCGGATTCGATGTCCGCACGGGCAAGCGTCTGTGGATCTTCCACACCATTCCAATGAAGGGCGAACCGGGTTATGAAACGTGGGAGAAGGGCTCGGCTGAATATACCGGCAATACCGGCGTCTGGACGCAGGTCACCGTCGACGAGCAGTTGGGCTTGGTGTACCTGCCGGTGGAATCGCCGACGGGAGATTATTACGGCGGGCACCGGCCGGGAAATAACTTGTATGGCGAAAGCCTGGTGTGCGTCGATCTGAAGACCGGCCAGCGCAAATGGCTTTACCAGCTGGTGCATCATCCGCTGTGGGACATGGACATTTCCTCCGCGCCGATCCTGGCCGACATCAACGTGGATGGCCGCACGATCAAAGCCGTGGCGCAACCTACCAAGCAGGGAATCCTCTACGTGTTCGACCGCGTGACCGGGAAGCCGGTGTGGCCGATTGAAGAACGTCCGGTAGAGAAGGGCGACGTCGAAGGCGAATGGTATGCGCCAACGCAGCCGTTTCCGACGAAGCCTCCGCCCTACAGCCGCAATGGCGTGACGCCAGACATCCTGGTGGATTTCACGCCTGCGATTCACGATCAGGCGATGACCATCGCTGCGAAATACAAGCTGGGTCCGGTCTTCACGCCGCCGACGGCGAGCAAGGCTAGCGGTCTGCTGGCGACTCTCACGCTTGGGCACGGCGGGAGGCGGCAGCAATTGGTGGGGCGGTTCCTACGATCCGGAGACGCACACGGTCTACGCCTCCGCGAGCAATGCCAGTCTGACGCCCATCGGCTTGGTGCACGCGCCGAAGGATGTGTCCGACATGAATTATATTTTGGGAACCGACGGCCAGGAAATCCGCATCGCCCGTGGACCGGGAGAAAACGCGGGTGCGGATGCAGCGCCAGTGCCGCGCACTGCTGCTCCACCGCCGGCGCCTGCGAATCCGCTGAACGTGCAAGGCCTGCCGCTGGTGAAGCCGCCTTACGGAACTCTATCGGCGATCAATCTCGATAAGGGCGAGATCACCTGGCAGGTGCCGCATGGCGAGACGCCCGATGCCATTCGCAATCATCCGCTTGCTCAAAGGCATGAATCTTCCGCGCACCGGACAGACGGGCGGCGTCGTGACGGCGGTAACCAAGACGCTGGTGCTGGCGGGCGATCCGCAAGTGACCACCACCGCCGATCATCCGCGCGGCGCGATGCTGCGGGCCTACGATAAAGCCACCGGCAAAGAAGTGGGCGCGGTTTACATGCCGGCGCAACAGAGCGGCGGTATCATGACCTACATGGTGAACGGAAAACAGTACATCGTGGTGGCAGTGAGCGGCGGCGCTTACTCCGGCGAATACATCGCCTATAGCCTGCCGTCGGCGGACTGATTGCCGATGAAGAGCTGGGTTGCGCTCTCTCTACTGGGGGCGATGGCGATAGCACAAGACACCCCGTCGCGCTCCGTATGGGATGGCGTCTACACCCAAGAGCAAGCGCAGCGCGGGCAGTCGTCCTATAACCAATACTGCATGGCGTGCCATGGGGGTTCTCTCACCGGAGGAGAGCAAGCACCGCCGCTGGCTGGCGGCGAGTTTCTCTCCAACTGGAACGGGCTGACCGTCGGCGATCTCTTCGATCGCATTCGTACCAGCATGCCGCTGAACAATCCGCAGTCGTTGAATCGCGAGACGAACGCGGCGATTCTCTCCTACATCCTCAGCGTCAACCGCTTCCCCACTGGCCAAGCCGAACTTCCAAGCCGCAGCGAGGTGCTCAAGCTCATTCGCCTGGAAGCCGAACGGCCGAGCACAAAATAGTTCGCGTTATTTCGCCACGTAACCGGCCGGCAGCACCTTGTGGGGATCGACGCGAACCACCAGGTACACAATCTGGTCCGTCGTGATCTCGCTGAACCAGTGCGGCGTATTGGGCGGAATGATGACCACATCTCCCGGACCGAGCTTGCGGCTGACTCCGCCTTCCACCGCACCGCCGCCAGTGCTGGGACCATTAAGCACCTTGACCACCTGACTATCGGCTGGCGTTTCCTTGGCGTCCGCAATCATGCCGCCGGTGACCAGCGTCCCGTTACCCTCGATCACGTGATAGACCTCTGTGATCTGGCTGTGCTCGATGCCATTGCCGTTATTTGGCGGCCCGGTCCTCGCGCGATGCACCACACCGACGCCGACGTTGTACTCGTTATTGATGCTGACCACGCGGATCGCCTGGTCGCTCACGGCGGCCTTCGCCGTCCTCTGAATGGTGGCCTCGACTTCAGCTTTCGACACATCGGTTGCGGTGCCACGGGGCGTATGCTGCGCTGCCAGCGGCAGGGAGAACGCGAATCCAACGGCAAGAATACTTGAGGTCACGCTACGCATGGTCTATCTTCTTTCCGGCCGGCCTTACATTCCGGTGACGGCCACTCGACATTGTAGTCGAAGTTTCACGCGGCGTGGCCATCTGTATAATTGGAGTCTTAAACCACCACTGTGGAGGCTGCGATGAAGAAGATATCCAAATTGAGCCTGTTCGCCTGGGTGATCGCAGTGGGTGCGCACGCCCAGGCGCCACCGGCGGCTCCGCCCGCACCCGACCATCCGTCGGTCACGGTCAAGGGACAGACGCTTACGCCGCGGTCGATACTGTCGCGCAACATGGGCACTCCGAAAGATCAGGAGACCGCCTTCCCGCCGCACAAGATCATCGGCAACATCTATTACGTCGGCACCAAGACGCTGAGCTCGTTCCTGATCGTCACGCCGCAAGGGAATATCCTCATCGACAGCACCTACGAACGGAACGTGCCGGTCATCAAGAAGTCGGTCGAACGGCTGGGCTTCAATTTCTCGGACACGAAGATTCTGCTGGGGAACCATGCGCACGGCGATCATCAAGAAGGGGATGCGATGGTCAAGGAGTTGACCGGAGCGAAAGTGATCATCATGGCCGAGGATGTACCCGCACTCAAGGCCATCAAGCCCGGCGGCAAAGAGCACCCCATCGACCAGATCGTGCATGACGGAGAGTCGGTGACACTTGGTGGCACGACACTCGTCGCGCATCTAACGGCGGGCCATACGCGAGGCTGCACAACCTGGACCATGGCCGTTAAGGATGGCGAAAAAACTTATAACGTGGTCTTCGGCGGCAGTTTGCGCTCGCCGGCTACGCTTACGCCTGAAGTTGTCGACGAACTCAATCGCTCTTTCAAAGTAGTGCGCTCGCTGCCGTGTGACGTGCCGCTGGGCGATCATCCCGCCGAGTACAAACTGCAAGAGAAATACGAAAAGCTCCAAGCCGGCGGCCCGAATCCCTTCATCGACAAGGCCGGTTGTCTCGACGAAGCCGACATCCAGGAAGCGATGTTCGACGCGATCCAGGCCGAGCAACAAAAGACCGGCAAGTAGCGGCGCACTCGAGCGAGTCGCGGGATCGACAGTGCTACGCTTATTGCGGATGCGCTCGAAGATATTTCTTGGAGTCGCCGCGGCGGTCGCCGCCTTCTTAGGAACTGTGTACGCATTCCAGCGGCCGTTCCGCGAATACCCGGGCATCGAATACAACGACTTCGCCCTTCCCGCCCGATTGGCGCCAAAATGCCGAGTGGTCCTTCGCGCGCTTGATGTATCCGCCTTACTCCGGGAATCGCAACCTTGGTTATGGAGGGTTCTATCGATACCGCGGCGACTGGACTCACGGCAATTCGATCTGGACGCAGGACTATCCGCGCGCGGATCGGCACTTTCTGCTTGCGCTGCGCCGCCTGAGCCGTATCGACGCGCGTCCCGTGGAGCAGCCGGTAAATCTGGATGACGATGACGACGTCTTCAACTGGCCTTGGCTTTATGCGGTCCAGGTGGGGCAATGGCAACTGACCGATCGACAGGCTGCGAAGCTGCGCGAGTATCTGCTGCGCGGCGGATTCTTCATGGGCGACGATTTCTGGGGCTCGGCCCAGTGGGAAGTGTTCGAGGAGAGCATGAAGCGCGTGCTCCCCGAACGGGCGGCCGTGGATCTGGAGGATTCCTCGCCGATTTTCCACTCCGTCTACGATTTGGATGACCGCTATCAGGTTCCTGGCGCGCGCTATCTGAGTACAGGTGTCACCGAAAAATGCGAAAACTGCCCGCCGTACTGGCGCGGCATCTACGACGACAAGGGCCGCATCATGGTCGCCCTGACCATGGATTCAGATCTGGGCGACTCATGGGAATGGGCCGACGATCCGCGCTACGAAGAGCGCTTCTCTGCCCTCGGCATTCGCATCGGCGTCAACTACATCGTCTATGCGATGACCCACTAGCGGGCGTCTATGGCAACGCGAAAATGTACAGCGCCTGACCGCTCTGCGGGATCTTGATATCGGGCGCGATCGCCGCCGGAACGTTGCGTGGGCTGCCGCCGCCGAGTCCCGTCATCACCGCGATGTACTGCTTTCCGTCGATGCTATAGGTCACCGGGAAACCTTGCACCGAGGTGCCGAGCCGCGTCTCCCACAGCATCTTTCCGGTCTTCACGTCGAGGATGTGCACGCCGCGGTTGATATCGCCGACCAGCACCCAACCGCCCGCCGTCGACAGCGCGGAAGTGAGGAACGGCGCGTGCTGTTCGTACTTCCACACCTCATTCAAAGTCTTCACGTCGTACGCCGCGAGCTTGCCGATGTTGCCATTGGTGCCCGGCATCGGCAGGAACTTGCGATCGCCACCGTTGCCGCCGCCAGCGCCGCTGAAATCGACTTCGCGCGCGGTGAAATCCATGCAGGATTGACTGAGCGGGGCGATGATCAATCCGGTGGGCTGGTTGTAGCTCATCCCCTGCCAGTTCTTGCCGCCCTCCGTGCTGGGACACACGTTGATCGGTTTGTTGATCTGCATCTCAAGAATATCCGAGCGATACCGCGGCTCACCCGTCTTCGGATCGATCTCAGCCCACACCGTCTGCTTCACCATTTCCTTGCTGCCGAGATACTGTCCGGTGCGGCGATCCAGCTTCCAAAGAATCCCCGCCTTGCCTGCGCTCAACGAAACTTTTTGATCGCCGATATCTACCAATACCCGCTCGAACACCTCATCCAGATCGAACGACTCGCCCGGCGCATGCTGGAAATACCACGCCAGCTTGCCATTTTCCGGATTCAGCGCGACGGTTGAGTTCGCATACAGCGTCTTATCGAACGGCGTCAGCTTGCGGCTGAGATAATTCCACGGCTTCGACTGCGCGACGCCCCAATACGTGAGGTTGAGTTCGGGATCGTAACTGCCAGCCAGCCAAGTCTCCGCGCCGGCGCGATTGTTCATCGGCAAATTGCCCCAGGTGTCGCTGCCCGGCTGCCCTTCCCGCGGAACCGTATAAAACCGCCATGCACGCTGCCCGGTGTGGATATCGAATGCGGAAATGTAGCAGCCCTCGCCGTCAAACCTCGCACAACCCGTGAGGCCCATCAGAACTTTGTCGCCGATGACGATATCGCCGCTGGTAGCGACATGCGGTTTATCGGAAGCCGGCGTGTCCCACAGAATCTTTCCGTTGCGCGCATCGATCGCCACCATGTGGGCGTCGCTGGTCGGCAGGAAGATTTTGTCTTCGGCCATCGCAATCGTGCGGATTCCGCCATATCCCGGCGCTTGATCCGGACCCACGCGCGTTTCCCAGATCAGATCGCCGGTCTTGCCGTCGAGCGCCTGCACGATGTTACTCGGGCTCGCCAGATAAATGATGCCGTTGTGCACCAGCGGCGTAGTCTGGTTCGCGCCGGTATCGTTCATCGCCCAGGTCCATTTCAGTTGCAGGCTCTTGACGTTATCGCGCGTGATCTGATTGAGCGGGCTATAGCTCCACCGTTGATAGTTGCGCCCAAAGATCAGCCAGTCCCCTGGCGGCGGATTCTTGAGCATTTCCGGTGTAACCGGGACGTAATTCTTGACTTCACCTGCGACCGTCACGCCGCGTCGCGAGACGCTTTCCGTTCGTCCGTCGGACGACCCAGCGCCCAGAATTCCTAGTGATCTGCGGTTCCCTGCCGGAGCCGCGGCAGCGGCCGGCGCGCGGCCAGTCGCAATCGCGCTGATCAGCGTAGTGGCGCCTCCAGTCAGAGCCTGCAGTCCCTCGGCTGCGCCGTTGCGCTGCAGAATATATGCAGTGGCATTCAACGCCGCCGCTTCGCTCAACGATCCCGGGTTATTCGCCGGCATGGTTTGCAAAATCTCGCCAAAGAGTTCGCTGACCATCTTCGCGCGCCACTTCAGCATGAAGCTGGCCCCGGCCAACGCCGGTGCGTCTCCCGAGCCTTCCATGTTGATGCCGTGGCACGCGGCGCAGTTTTGCGAGTAGACACTGCCCCCGTTGGAGGCCTGATCAGCCGTGAATGCACCTGGCGTCTGCGACAACGCGACAAAAGACAGCGCAACCATCCCCGATATCGCGCAGAAAAGCAATCTAGATAAAAGCGCTGAACGCCGCATTGCGGATCTCCTCATAACGAACTCCATCTGACATAATACTTCACCCGTCATGGCACGCGCGTTAGAGCAGTGATAACATGCATAGCGATAAACGCGATGTCTGCGTGGAGGAAAATGATATGGAAACCCGATTCAAGCAACGGATTTGGTCGCGATCAGCTTTGAGCGTAATCACTTTGAGTTGCGGCACGTTGGCTTTTGCTCAGGGCAATGTCCCGCGACTAGGCTCCGACGCCCCGACGCTGAATTACAAAGAGGTCCACGACTGGCCGACTCCGCTGAAGAACGCAGCCGGCACACCAGCTCCATGGAATTTCATTCAAGTATCTGGAATCGCGGTCGATTCGCGCGGGCACATTCTGGTGTTGCATCGCGGAGCGCAGGCTCTTCTCGATTTCGAAAGCAATGGCACCCTTGTTAAGCCTTGGACGAGCATCACGTTTAGCGAAGGCAAAGTGGCCGGTATCGCGAAGGCTGATCAGACTCCGGGCCATTCCCACTATTCAGCGGTCTATGGAGCCGCAGGTTGCGACTCGTGCGGCGCGCACTCCGTTCGCATGGACCCGGAGCACAACATCTGGGTGATCGACGCTCCCGGTCAGGTGATCTATAAGCTCGATCCCTCCGGCAAGATCCTCATGCAACTCGGCAAAAAGGGCGTGGCTGGATCAGGGCATGACACCTTTAACTTGCCCACCGACGTCGGCTTCGCCCCGAATGGTGATTTCTACATTACCGATGGATACGCCGGCGCCCGCGTGGTGAAGTACACGCACGACGGAAAGTACATTCTCGAATTCGGCAGCCGGGGATCAGGCCCCGGCCAGTTCGAACTGCCGCATAACGTGGTGGTCGATCCGCAAGGGAAAGTTTACGTCACCGACCGCGAGAACAAACGCATCGAAGTATTCGATCCCAACGGGAAGTTCCTGACGCAGTGGCCAACCGTCGAAGGCGTCTCCGGACTCTTCCTGACCAAAGATCAGCACATCTGGGCGGGAGGCGTGCTTCTCGACTTGCAGGGAAAAGTCATCGGCCGCTTGCCCGGCGCTAACGCGTCAGGCGGACATGGCGTTGCAGTCAGCGATTCAGGCGATGTCTATCTGGCGCAACTCAACGGCACCGTGCAAAAGTTCGTCAAGCAGTGATCGAGTTACTTCTTGTCCGGCAGCGCAAACACGTAAAGCGCATTACCAGTCGTAGGAGGATGCAGATCTGGCGCAACCGCTGCCGGCACGCCGCGTGGGCTGCCTCCACCATTCGCGGTGGTTACCGCCAGGTATTGCTTACCGCCGACCGTGAATGTCAGCGGAAAGCCTTCGACCGCAGCGCCTAACCGCGTCTCCCACAGAACCTTTCCGGTGTTGACGTCGAAAGCGCGGAACATGCGGTTCAAATCGCCCGCGAACGCCACGCCTCCAGCCGTCGACATCACGCCGGTCAGGAACGGCGCCCGCTGTTCGTATTTCCAGAGTTCGCGCATGGTTCGGACATCGTACGCCGCCAGCTTACCAACGTTGCCGTTCGATCCCGGCATCTCGAAAAAGCGCCGCAGCGCGCCGCCGCCACTGCCGCCACCCTCTACTTTCGCGATCGGGTTTCCGTTCATCTGCAGGCAGCTCTGGCTCAGCGGAATGATCAGACGGTTTCCCGGCGGATAGTAGGTCATCGACGGCCAGTTCTTGCCGCCCTCGGTTGACGGGCACCCGGTTATCCATTCTCCGGTGTGCTGCTCTACGATATCGTTGCGATAGTGCGGTTCCCCAGTGACCGGGTCGATGGAATCGTAGACATTCTGGAACACCATTTCCTTGTGGCCCAGATATTTTCCGGTCTTGCGATCCAGCTTCCACAGGATGCCGACCTTGCCCGCGCTGAACACGAGTTTCTGGCCCTGGTCGTCCACCAGAACGCGCTCGAAAACTTCGTCCAGATCCAGCGTCTCGCCCGGCGCGTGATCGTGATACCAAGCGAGCTTGCCGGTATCAGCGTCGATCGCCAAAGTCGAATTCGCATACAGCGTAGCGCCGTTGCCCGAACCGCGGCTTGACCTCATCCAGGGCTTCGACTGCGCGGTTCCCCAGTAAGTCAGGTTCAATTCCGGATCGTAGCTTCCGGTGATCCAGGACTCAGCGCCCGCGCGAAAAGGATTCGCAAGCGTTCCCCAAGTGTCGCCTCCCGGCTCGCCGTCGAGCGCAATGGTTCGGAGCCTCCACACTTGTTTGCCGGTCTGTGCGTCGTAAGCGCTAATGAAGCATTTCTCGTCGCGATACACCGCGCAGGAATCGCGGCCCAGACCCTGAATCAGGCGGCCCTTCACCGCCAGCGGGCCGCTGGTCGCCCCATACTCGCCTTTGGATCGGTCGCCGATGGTGGTGTCCCAAACTACTTTGCCGTTGCGCGCGTCGAAGGCCATCATATGCGCATCGCCGGTGGTTACGAAAATCTTGTCGTCGTACATCGCGATGCCGCGCATCGCGGGCGAGTTGGGGCTGTTGCCGTAGCGATTCTCCCAGATCAACTCGCCGGTCTTCGCGTCGAGAGCCTGCAATACCATGCCGGTATTGTTCAGATACATCACGCCGTTGTGGACTAACGGTGCAGGCTGGTTGCCGTTGCTCGCGCCTTCCTGCATGGCCCAACTCCACACCAGGCGTAGGTTGTCGACATTTTGTGCAGTGATCTGATTCAGCGGGCTGTAGTAGGTAGCGTGATAATCATGGCGCAGCATCAGCCAATCGCTGGGATCGGGATTACGCAGCATGGCGTCGGTGACTGGAACGTAGTTCTTGACTTCACCGGCCACTGTGATTCCACGAGGCGCCTGCCGTGCCGGTGGGCCTTTCTTGTCCTGCTTGCCTTCGCTGCGAGCAGCTTAATGCAGGAACCGCCGCGCCAGCTCTGCAGGAATGCTGCGCGCTGCCCCGAAGCCACGCTGCGGATCACAACATTCGAGTCTGCCGCCAGGGCTCGATCACCAGGGCGTGCGCTGTTCGCGTCGAGAATGAATGCCGCGATATTCACGTAGGTCTCACCCGGCAGAGCTGGGGCTCCTGGAGGCATGGTCGATTGCATGAAGTTGATGAGCGCGCCAGCCGTCTTGTCGCCCCACTGGGCCAAGAAGTTCGAGCCGGCCAACTCCGGCCCTTCGGCTCCGCTGAGATTGGCCGCATGGCACGATGCGCAGTTCGTCTGGAAAGCCGCTCGCCCTGCCGTGACCTGATCCGCAGTGTACGGTCCCGCCGGACGCTGCTGCGCGAACAAAATCACCACACCGCAAACGGCGGCCAGCGCCGTACCCAGAATGATTCGAGTCTTCATATTCCCAGCCTCCTACTTCAACAGCCAGCCCCACAGATTGCCATCCGGCGCGCCTGTGCTGTGTACCATCACGTAGATCAGCCCTTTACGCAACGCTTCCACTTCAGCCGGCGTCAGGTCGGCTGATCCGGAAATCGTTCCGTCCATCCCTTTCGATACCGTCAATTCGTGGATGACCGGACCCGGGACTCCCGTCGCAATGCTCTGATGCAGGTGTGCCACGGTAGCCGCCGAGTGCATGCCTTCAAAAGTTCCGGTGACCGTAAGTTTCGTTCCCGCCAGAACGGCGGACACCTTCCCGTGCCCCGTAATGACATTCACAAGCTGCGCGTCCACCGCAACCGGTGAAAGCCGCGCTTTGAAAGTTTGCTGGGTTTGCGCAATCAGCGAACAAACCACTGCCAAGGCTGCCAAACCGGCCGTTAAACATCGCTTCATATGTGCTCCCAGAAGCCCGTCAGCATAGCACACTGGGCCTTGGTTTCGACCGTGCCGATTGGCTGCTGACTCGCGGTGCGTCAGCCCTTCTCGTCTTCCCAAGGACTGGGTGGCCGCCCTGTCACCTGCTCCAGACTCGCCGGCTTCGGGCGCCAAGGCTGCCCGAAGTGCTTGTCGATTTCATTTCGATAGCTCATCTGGGGACCGGGGTAACCGATCAGTTGCCAGCCGATCAGCCCGGCATTGCCGCCATGCATCGGGTCGCAAAACATGCCTTCGATGGTGTGCGCGCGCAGCAGTTGAAAGAAGTGGGTACGCTCGATCGCCGCCAGTTTTTTGGTCTGTTCTTCAACGGATAGGCTGGTAAAATTACCGAGATTCTTGAGTCCTTGCCGGTAAGTCTCCTGCGGATTTTCTTTGCCCTGGTAGCCATGTTCCGGAACCGACTCCACCCACGGCCCCTTGGTGTAGCGATACTTGTCGCGGCCATAAGGCCCCGCCAGTTGGCGATCGATATAGATGACCACTCCAGCTTCCGTCGCGCCCGGACCCGACGCGTCGCTTGGAAAAATGCGCTCACAAGCGGCCGCCACCACTTTGGCTTCCTCCGCGGTGAAAAACCGCAGCGGCACCTTCACCGTCCCGTCCTTACTCCCGGTTTGGGCCTCCAGACGGAACGGCTCGCGCGACAAAGTGTAGAGCAGCGTGCCTCCTAACGCGGCTGCTGGCACAGTCAAAAACTCTCTGCGTTTCATATAAGTTGCTCCGGATGATTAAAGTAACGGTCGATGATGGCTTCGGACGACATGTAGGTCAGCGCCAGCGCGGTAAGGGTCGGATTCTGCGCGGCATTCTGTGGAAATGCCGATGCGCCGACCACGAACAAATTCGGCATGTTCCAGTGCTGTAGATAGCGATTGACGACGCTGTTCTCGGGCGACGTTCCCATCACCGCCCCGCCCTGAATATGCGTCGACTGATAGTAGATGGTGTTGTACGGGGCACGAGGCGGCGGCGCGTCGTCGAACTTCGCGCCCATCTCGCGCGCGATCCTGGCCTGGATCTTCGTGGCGAACTCGCGCTGCTTGAACTCGTGATCGGTCCAGTCCAGCGTGAAGCGCAGCAGTGGATCGCCGAACTTATCGAGATAAGTGGGGTCCAGATCCATATAGTGCTGACGATACGACAGATGCTCGCCGGATAGACCGATGCTTGCGGAGCGATCCCTCCATTCGAGCGAAGACTTCTTCCATTCCGAGCCCCAGTTCGATTTGCTCGCGCCCTTCGGCATGTTGCCGAAAGACCCAATCGGTTGATCGCCATTGCTGCTGAGCGCGATCATACCCACGCGCAACAGCCCATCTTCGTCACCAGTCAGTCCAATGTCGCCGTCGAAATCCGAGATGCGTGCGCCCAACTCGCCTGCGCCCATGAAGGCGTTCAGCGGCTTGTCGAAGAAGACCCGCGTGCCGGCACCTACCTGATGGGTCAAATTGCGGCCCAGCGTGCCTTTGCGCTCGGTCGGATCGTAGGGCGTCCCAATCTTTGAAAGCGCCAGAAGTCTCGTGTTGTTCAAAGTGAATGACGCCAGGATGACCGTCGCTGCCGGCTGGAAAAACTCTTGGCCGCTCGCGTCGATGAACTGGATACCGGTCGCCCGGCCATCCTTATGAACAATGCGCCGGACCCAACTCTCCGTGCGCAACTCAAAATTCTTGCGATTGGCGAGCACCGGCATCAACGTATTGGTAGGCTGCGCCTTCGCTCCGATCATGCAACCGTAGCGTTGGCAATAGCCGCAATAGGCACACCCGGCGCGCGTGATGCCATCCGGATTCTTGTACGCTTCGCTCAAGTTCGCAGCCGGCGTCGGATAAGGATGATAGCCCATCTTGCGCACGGCATCTTCGAACATGCTGCTCGCGTAGGAGCGTTTTAAGGGCGGCGTTGGATACTCTTGCTGCCGCGCGCCTTCAAAAACGTTCCCGCCATCGATCTTCCTGCCGCGCAGGTTGCCGGCTTTGCCGCTGATGCCCATCAACTGCTCGGATTTCCAATAGTAAGGTTCGAGTTCGTCGTATGTGACGCCCCAATCCTGTACCGCCAGATCCGCAGGCAGCTTTGCCGCTCCATGTTTCTCCGTGAGGTGCGTGCGCAGCATGAACAAGTCCGGCAGAAAACGGAAGGACGCTCCACCCCAATGTTCACCCGCGCCGCCGACACCGGTACCCGGATGGAAGGAACCGTGTTGCCGCACTGGCACCGCCGGATCATTCAGCGAGTGGCGATGAGTAATAGTTTCCTCGGCCGTATTCTGCATCATGCGCAGCCGGATGTTGTGGTCGAGCTCATCCATGGTCACCGCGTAATCCGCGGTCTTGCGCGGGATGCCGCGCTCGAAGACGGCCACGGATTGTGACGTCTTCGCGGTAATTTCCTTGGCCATGAGAAGGCCAGTCCAGCCGCCGCCGATGATGGCGACGTCGACAGGTTTGAGATTGGTCATCGCGGCAGCCTCGCTTCCCGATCCTGCCCATACTGCCACGTCTCGCGCGCGTTGTCGAGGTCCACTGGAGCGCGGGACACGACGGCTAACAAAAAGGCTCGCGACTGCCTTTGACTTTTCTTACTTTGTGGCGTCGCGCCGGTCCGGGCTCGGACTCTGCGTCCCGTCCAGGTTCGTAGCCGAGTTAGTCTGAGGATTGTTTGGGTTGCCTCGGGGATGGTTTTCCTGGCCGCCGGAGGCGCTGATCCCGGAAGGGAGTCCTCCAGCCGCCGGAGCCGCACCAGTGGCGGGGTTATCGTCTATGTTGGTCCCGTTCTTTTCCAGGGCAGGTACATCTTTGGAATTCTGTGCAGGCCGACCGCACTGGGAGATAAGCAACGGCGTCAAAAGGAGTGGAAGAAGCAGCAATCGTCTGGGATTTTGCATACCTCGCTAGTTGCATTCGACGAACCAATCTCCTGGCTGCCCTTTAGAGCAAACCGTATGGGCGGCTTATAGCAGCCAGATTTGGTGGTTATCAGCCACCCGGCTGCGAGTCTCGATTCGTGTTATCAATCGCTTCCGTGTGGTAATTAGAGTGCATTGGTAAATGCGAAAAGAGGTCCTCTATGCGGAAAAAATTGGCTCCGTTCAAATTTGCGCTTACCGGATTGCTTGCGGGCGCGTTGATGCTGTTTGCTCCCAGCGTGACGTTCGCGCAGCGCGGCGGCGGACACGGGGGTGGTGGTGGCCACGCATCCGGCGGCGGTGGACATTTTTCAGGCGGCGGCGCACATGGATTTTCCGGAGGAGGCGCCCAGCATTTCGCAGGACCTAGCGGCGGCGCTCGCTCCTTCTCCGGTTCGCGAGGATTCTCAGGCGCTCAAAACTTTGCGGGACGCGGCGGATTTTCGGCTGGGAACCGCTCGTTCAGCAGCGGGCAGCGTTTTTCGGGCAATGCGCGCGGCTTTAACCAAGGGTACCGCGGCGGCTATTATCGCGGCGGTAGATTTTACGGCGGCGGTTACTACGGCGGCTTCTATCCGGGTTACGGCTACGGCTTTGGCTACTACGGCGGCGCGTACTGCAATCCCAATGGCTACTATGACCAGTGGGGCAACTGGATTCCCGGCTGCGCGGCTGCTCCCTACTACGGCGGCGGCTATTACGGCGGCTACTAAATTCGCCCTGTAAGAGTTCGGAAGCCAAAGTGCAACTGGGATAGGCATGGAAACCCCAAAAAAGTGTGCCCATCCCAGTTGCCAGTGCGTCGCCAAGAAAGATAGCGACTATTGCAGTACGTATTGCGAAGGCGAGGCGAAAACCGCGGACATCGTCTGTAGTTGCGGCCATGCTCCCTGTGCGGACTCCGCCGCACGACCGCGTATCTGACCATATTTCGACGATCGGGCAGGGTTGCTCGCCGCATATTTTACAGGGCGAGCAGCCTTTTGCCCGATTTCTGCATCCGAACCCCTTGAACGCAGCATCTAAGGCGGCATGGATTTGCAGCTCAAGAACAAGCTCGCGCTGATTAGCGGCTCGACGGCGGGTATTGGATACGCGATCGCAGAATCACTGGCGCGCGAGGGATGCCGGGTTATCGTAAACGGCCGCACGCAGAAGCGTGTCGACGCGGCGCTCGCAAAGCTTTTAAACACGCCAAACGCGGACGTTGTGGGCTTCGCCGCAGATCTGGGCACCGCTCAAGGCGTTGCCGAGACAGTCGCCCGATTCCCGCAGGTCGACATTCTGGTCAACAACATGGGTATCTTCGAGCCCAAGGCTTTTGAAGATATTCCGGATGAAGACTGGCTCCGGTTCTTCGAGGTGAATGTGCTGAGCGGCGTCCGGCTTAGCCGTCATTATCTGCCGGGGATGAAAGCTTCCGGATGGGGACGCATCATTTTCATTTCGAGTGAATCCGCCGTGCAGATTCCGGCCGAGATGATTCATTACGGCATGACCAAGACTGCACAGTTGGCAATTTCGCGCGGCCTGGCGGAGACTACGGCCGGAACCGGCGTCACGGTAAACGCTGTCCTGCCCGGTCCGACGGCGTCGGAAGGCGTCGAGGGATTTGTCGATAACATGGCGGCTACCCGGGGCACGGATCGGTCGACCATCGAGCGCGAGTTCTTCCAGAGCGTGCGCCCGTCTTCGCTGCTGCGGCGCTTTGCGACGCCGGAGGAGGTAGCGGCCATGGTGACGTTTGTTGCGAGTCCGCTTTCGGCCGCAACCAACGGCGCGGCGCTGCGCGTGGATGGTGGAGTGGTACGGTCCATAGTGTGACGCGGTCCATAATATGACATGGCGTCAGAACCAGCAGACTTCCGCATCGAACGCGACTCGATGGGAGAAGTTCGCGTGCCGGCGGACGCGCTCTATGGCGCGCAGACCCAGCGGGCGGCCGAGAACTTCGCGGTTGGTCCACAGCGCTTTCAGCGGCCACTGATTCAGGCGCTTGGACTCGTGAAGTCTTGCGCGGCACGGGTGAATGCGGAACTCGGCCTATTGACTCCCGAATCGGCGAGCGCCATTGAGCGCGCCGCAGACGCCATCGCCGCAGGCGCGCACTACGACCAGTTCGTCGTAAATGTGTTTCAGACCGGTAGCGGCACTTCGACCAACATGAACGCCAACGAGGTGATCGCGCACTTGGCGAAGGCCCATCCCAACGACCACGTCAACCGCAGTCAATCCAGCAACGATGTGATTCCGTCGGTCATTCACATCGCTGCTGCGATCGAAGTTCACGGTCAGTTGATCCAGGCGCTGGAACAACTCGCGGCGGCTCTCGAAAATCGCGCCGCCGCGTTCTGGGATGTGATGAAGATCGGCCGCACGCATTTGCAGGACGCGACCCCCATGCGGCTGGGCCAGGAGTTCAGCGGCTACGCCCAGCAAGCGAAGTCTTGTGCCGAACGCCTTTCCTTGGCGCTCGACGGCATTTACGAACTGCCTCTGGGCGGAACTGCGGTGGGCACGGGCGTAAACGCGCCGCAGGGTTTCGCGGAACGAACCATCGCGCTGATCGCCGAGCGCACCGGCCTGCCGTTTCGCGAGGCGCGCAATCACTTCGAGGCCCAGGCCGCTAAAGACGCCGTCTCTTTTTTAAGCGGGGCGCTCAAGACCTGCGCCGTAGCGCTGACCAAGATCGCCAACGATATTCGATGGCTGGGATCGGGCCCGCGCGGCGGCCTGGGCGAGATCCGCTTGCCAGAATTGCAACCCGGGTCGAGCATCATGCCGGGCAAAGTGAATCCGGTCATCCCGGAGAGCTTGCTGATGATCTGCGCGCAGGTGATCGGCCATGACGCGACCATCACTTGGGGCTGCGCCGCGGGAAATTTCGAATTGAATGTGATGATGCCGGTGATCGCGTACGACCTGTTGGATTCCATCGAGCTACTGAACGCCGGCGTCCGTAACTTCACACTGCGCTGCGTAAATGGCATCGAAGCCAATCGCGAAAAGACCGGTGCGTTGGTGGAGCAATCCCTCGCCATGGCAACGGCCCTAACCCCTGAGATCGGCTATGACCGCGCAGCCGCGATCGCCAAAGAAGCGTATCAAACCGGACGCACAGTTCGCGAAATCGCGATCGAGAGAAGTGGCCTTTCCGCGGAGAAGATCGCGGAGCTGCTGCGCTTCGATTAGTTGTACACTGGCTCGGAGTGGAGGAAGCATGAAACCAACGGCCAAGATGTTTTCGATGATGCTATTCGTCGCGCTGGTCTTCGTCGTGTCGAGCCCGGTGCGACTGGCGGCGCAAGACCCGCACGCGGCCTTCAACAAGCCCTTTCCGCCATTCAAGGTGATGGACAACATCTACTTCGTCGGCACCGAGGATTTGGGTTCGTTCCTAATCACCACTCCAGCCGGGCACATCCTGATCAACAGCGATTTTGAAAACACCGTCCCGCAGATTCGCGCCGGTGTAGAGAAGCTTGGCTTCAAGTTTACCGACATTAAAATCCTGCTTGGCAGCCACGCGCACGGAGATCACATGGAAGGCGACGCGCTGGTGAAAGAACTGACCGGGGCGCAGGTGGTGGTGATGGATCAGGACGTCCCCGCCCTCAGCCGCATGACGCCGCAAGGGAAACCGCATCCGATGGATCGAGTGATCCACGATGGAGAGGAAGTGAAGCTGGGCGGGGTCACGCTGGTGGCGCATCTCACTCCGGGGCATACCAAGGGCTGCACGACATGGACGCTCAAAGCGCGGGACAAAAGCAAGACTTACGATGTAGTGATCCTGGGCAGCATCGGCGTGAATCCGGGTTACATTCTGGTCAACAACAAGGATTACCCGCAAATTGCCGATGATTATGTCCGCGGATTCAAAGTGCTGCGTGCCCTTCCCTGCGATGTGTTCCTGGCGTCGCATAGCCGTTTCTACAATATGCCCGAGAAGTACGCGAAGCTGAAGGACGGTGGCGCGAATCCGTTTATCGATCCCGCCGGCTACCAGGCACACCTGGACCTTCAAGAAAAGAATTTCAAAGAGAAGCTGGCCGAGCAGCAGGCATCGGCAAAGTAGCGCAGGCATCGCGGCAAGACGGCATCGCCGGCACTAAAAGAACGCTGCCCGGTATAATGGGTAGCGTAAGTCCCTTCCAATGAGCCGTTCGGAGCAAGCCACCGTCACTCATTACCGGGCGCGTAGCTCAGTTGGTTAGAGCACCTCGTTTACACCGAGGGGGTCCGGGGTTCGAATCCCTGCGCGCCCACCATACTAGCGAACATTGGTCGAACCACCGGGGATTGCCGTGTGCTCGGCCCTAACCGCAGTGGATGGGTTCCAACGACACCGTTTACCTATTTGCTGACGGGCAGGGCCACATTGGACGTGTTCTTCGGATCGGCCAACGCGGTAGAACGAAGTTGGTCGGCTGACGGTAACGTCGAAGCGTCCCATCCCCCGCCCAGTGCTTTCACCAGATCCACCGCGGCGGCCATGCGGCGCTGCAGGATAGTGATGGCGTTCTGCTCGTCGTTGAGGGCGATGGTCTGGGTAGTGATGACGTCCAAATAGGAAACGGTGCCGCCCCGATACCGGTCAATCTCCAGAGCCAGTGCCTGCTGCGCGGCGACCACGGCCTCCTGTTGCTGCACCGCCTCTTCGGCCAGATAGCGCAAATTGGAAAGATCGTCTTCCACTTCCTGAAACGCGCTGAGCACTGTCTGCCGGTAGCCGGCCACGGTCGCATCGTAAGCGGCGCGGGTGCTTTCCAACTGAGCCCCGCGGCGGCCGAAATCGAACAGTGTTTGCGACACTCCGGGGCCAGCGGACCAACTGCGGCTGGCATACGTAAATAGATTCGCCAGATTCGTGGAAAGCAGCCCTGCGCTCGCCGAGAGCGTCAACGTCGGATAGTACGCCGTTTCGGCGATCCCCACATTTGCATTGGCGGCGGCAACCAGGCGCTCGTTGGCCGCGATGTCCGGACGCCGCTCGAGAAGCGTCGACGGAACCGCTACTGGTATCGAAGGAGGCGGCCCGGCGATCTTGCTGTTGGCAATATCCAGCGAGGCCGGCGCCTGCCCGGTCAGCACTGCGATTGCGTGCTCGAACTGCGCTCGCGTGATCCGGGTTTCCGTACTCTCCGCCCTGGCCCCCGAGAGTTGGGTTTGCGCCAGCGTAACGTCACTCTTGGATGCAACTCCGCCGTTGTAGCGATTGGTGGTGAGTTGCAGGTTTTTCTCGTAGGCATCGATGGTGTCACGCAAGATGGCGAGCTGCATGTCCTGCGCGGCCAACGCAAAGTAGTCGCTCGCTAGCAGCGCCTGCGCGCTGAGCCGAAGATTTTGGAGATCGGCGGCGCTCACCTGCGCATTATCCACCGCGTTTTCTACCGACAAACGGACGCGGCCCCATAGGTCAGGCTCCCAGGTCGCAGCAGCCGGAAGCGAAAAGCTTTGGCTGGTTCCTGCAGCTCTGCCACCATTTTTCCCCGAATCACTTTGTGTGATGGAAGGGGAGGATCCGATCGAAGGATAGTAATTGGCGCGATTGGCGGCCACGAACGCCCGGGCTTGCCGGAACTGCGCTTCGGCTTGCTTAATATTCTGGTTGTTGATGTTCACTAACTCTTCCAGCCGGTTGAGTTCCGGATCGCCAAAAATCTCCCACCAGTTGCCCTTGATCAGAGTGTCGCTAGGCGTCGCCATCTTCCACTGGTCGTTGTCTTTCAATTCCTTGAGTGCAACCGGCACCGGCGTCATGGGCCGCTGGTATTGCGGACCGACCCTGCATGCGGAACACAGCAGCGCAGCGAGCGCTGCGAGTTTCCAATACCGCGTCATCAATCGCCACTCTCCATGAGACCGCCAGGAACCAGAAAACCGGGACGATTCCTGTAACTCGGCTCCCGCCGTGCAAAGCGCTTGCCCAAGCGATCCAGATATAGATAAATCACCGGCGTGGTGAACAGGGTCAGCATCTGGCTGACCACGAGGCCACCCACGATCGCGATGCCGAGCGGCTTGCGCAGTTCCCCTCCCGCGCCCCAACCGAGCGCCATCGGCAAACCACCCAGCAGTGCGCACATGGTGGTCATCATGATGGGGCGGAATCGCAATAGACAAGCCTCGAAAATCGAATCGCGCGGATTCATGCCTTTGTTGCGCTCGGCCGCGAGCGCGAAGTCGATCATCATAATTGCGTTCTTCTTTACGATTCCGATCAGCAGGATGATTCCGATCATGCCGACGATATCCAGATTGCTCTTGAACAAAACCATGGCCATCAGCGCTCCCACGCCGGCCGATGGCAGCGTCGAGATGATGGTTAGAGGATGAATCAGGCTTTCGTACAGAATTCCCAACACGATATAAACCGCCAGCAGCGCCGTCGCGATCAGGATCGGCTGATTCCTGAGCGAGGCCTGATAGGCTTGCGCCGTTCCGGCGAACTTGCCGGTGATGTTGGCCGGCAGGCCCATCTCCACTTCCGCCTGGTTGATTGCAGTCACGGCATCGCTCAGTGCAACGCCCGGAGAGAGGTTGAACGAAATCGTAGTAGCGGGAAACTGTCCCTGATGCGGCAGCGAAATGGGCGTGATCCCTTGCGTGAAGTGCGTGAAGGTGGACAACGGAACATCGGTCCCTCGGGGCGTCTGCACGTAAATGGTTTTCAGGAAGTCCGGACTTTCCCACCATTGCTGCTGCAGCGCCAGAACCACGTGGTACTGATTGATCGACTTATACATCACCGAGACCTGGCGCTGGCCGAAGGCGTCATAGAGAGCGGAGTCGACAGCTTGCGCCGTCAGACCCAGGCGTGACGCGGTGTCGCGATCGATGACCACATTGGACGACAAGCCGGAATTCTGCTGGTCGGAGCTGACGTCGGCAATTTCCGCCAGTTGCGAGAACTGTTCCAGAACTCTTGGCCCCCATAGCGCCAGCGTCGCAAAGTCCGGGGCCTGCAGCGTGTACTGATATTGCGCGTTGCTCTGCCGCCCGCCGATGCGCACGTCCTGGGCGTTCTGCAGGATACATGACAGCTCCGGGCACGCCCGATGTCTTGCGGCGCAGACGGGCGATCACCTGATCCGAGGTGGATTTCCGGACCCCCACGGGCTTCAGCTGGATGTGAACATCCGCATTATTCCCGCCAAAGCCGCCTCCGCTGGTGCCCAGCGTGACGGTGACGGTTTCAACATCCGGGTCAGTCCGGACTTGTTCTTCAAACCATTTAGTCTTATCCGCGAGCGATGCGTAGGAAATGTGCTGCTCGCCCACGATAAACCCGGTCAGGCGCCCGGTATCCTGCTGCGGGAAAAATCCCTTCGGCACCTTGATGTAGAGGAAGACCGTGATTCCCATCGTCAGTACCAGCACCATCAGGATGGACGCGGGATGATCGAGAACCACTTCCAGCGCCGACGCATAGGTGGAAATGATCCACTGATAGAATTTTTCGGTCTGATTGTAAAGATATCCGTGCTCGCGTTTTTCCTTGAGCAGCCACGCGCACATCATCGGCGTCGCCGTCAGCGAGATCACCATGGAAATAAAGATCGCGACTGAAAGAATCACCGCGAATTCGCGGAACAGGCGGCCCACGATGCCGCCCATCATCAGGATGGGGATGAAGACCGCGATCAGTGAGATACTCATCGACAAAACCGTGAAGCCGATCTCCTCGGCGCCTTTGAGCGCGGCCGCCATGGGCTTCATGCCGCTTTCGAGATGGCGCGTAATATTTTCGATCACGACAATCGCGTCGTCGACCACGAAACCGGTCGCAATGGTAAGCGCCATCAGCGAAAGATTGTCCAGCGTGTAGCCGATCAAATACATCGCGCCGAAGGTGGCGATGATGGAAACCGGCACCGATATGCTGGGAATAAACGTCGACCAGCCACTTCGCAGGAAAACGAAAACCACGAAAATTACCAGCCCGATGGAGAGAATCATGTTGCGCTGAGCATCTCTGATCGAAGCGCCGGTACTGATCGTGCGGTCACTGGCGACTTTGAAACGCACCGTGGGCGGCAGTTGCGCCTCGAACTGCGGCATCAACGCTTTAATGCGTGCAACTGTCTCGACGATATTGGCATTCGGCTGGCGGTTGATCTGGATCAGAACCATGGGATTGCCGTTTACAATACCCAGGTTCCGTACATCTTCGCTGCTATCGATCACGCGGCCCAGATCCGAGAGCCGGACCGGTGCGCCGTTCCGGTAGACCACCACCAGATCCTTGTAGTCCTTCGCCAGAAAAAGTTGATCGCTGGCGTAGATGGGCATTCGAATCTCGGAGTTCGAAATTTCGCCCTTGGGTTTATTCGCGTTGGCGCTTTGAAGGAACGTGCCGATCTGATCGAGGCCCACGTTGTATTTGGACAGCGGCTGCGGATTCACTTCGACGCGAACCGCGGGAAGCGAGCTGCCTCCCACGAATACTTGCCCGACTCCCGATACTTGCGAAAGCTTCTGCGCGAAAACCGAGGAGGCAATATCGTACAACTGCGGCCGCGGCACGACATCCGATTCGAGCGTCATCGATAGAATCGGTACGTCGGCCGGATTCAGCTTCCGGTAGATAGGAGCGCGCGGAAGATTCGAAGGAAGAAATCCCGCCGATGCATTGATGGCCGCTTGCACATCGCGCGCCGCCGAATTGATGTCGCGGCTCAAATCGAATTGCAGAATGATCACCGCGGATCCTACTGAACTTCGGGATGTCATTTCCGTGACACCCGCGATACGCGTGAATTGCTTTTCGAGTGGGGTGGCGACCGCCGCCGCCATGACGTCGGGACTCGCTCCCGGCAGGCCGGCTTGAACGAAGATGGTCGGAAAGTCCACTTCCGGCAATGCCGACACCGGCAGCAGCCGGTAGGAGAGCGCGCCAGCCAGCGTCAGCGCTACCAGGAGGAGCGTCGTGGCAACCGGTCTCTCAATAAAAGGCTTGGAAATGCTCATGGGCTTCAGCCGCCTTACGTCATCGAAGGCACGGACACGATATCGCGGTCTTGTTCAGCGCTGCTGGGTCCGGTTACCCAGGCCGCGACTCTGCCGAAGAATAGATAAATAACCGGCGTTGTGAAAAGCGTCAGGACCTGGCTGACCAGCAGTCCGCCGATAATGCAAATACCCAATGGTCTGCGCAACTCCGAACCCACACCAGTACCGAAGGCCAGCGGCACAGCGCCCAGCAGCGCAGCCATCGTGGTCATCATGATGGGACGGAATCGCAGCAGGCACGCCTGATAAATCGCCTCTTCCGGCGGTTTCCCTTCGATGCGCTCGGCTTCCAGCGCGAAGTCGATCATCATGATGGCGTTCTTCTTCACAATGCCGATCAGAAGAATAATTCCGATCAGCGCAATCACATCCAGATCCTGCTTGAACAGAATTAGCGCCAGCAGCGCGCCCACGCCGGCCGAAGGCAAGGTGGAAAGAATGGTGATGGGATGAATAAAGCTCTCGTACAAGACGCCCAAAACAATGTACACAGTGACAATGGCGGCCAGGATCAGCAGCGACTCGTTGGCAAGCGACGATTCGAACGCGTGAGCCGTTCCCTGGAAACTCGGTTCGATGCTGGCCGGCATGCCAAGGTCGTGCGTCACCTGTCTGATATGGTCTACCGCCGCACCCAGCGAAGCGCCTGGGGCCAGATTGAAGGAGAGAGTCACCACCGGGAATTGGCTTTGGTGATTAATTGTGATGGGCGCCGGAATCTGGTTCGCGCGCACAAAGGAACGCAACGGAGCCGGCGGAAGAGCCGCCGCGCCGGTCAGCGCCGTATTAGTTCCCGCCAGCGCAATGGTAGACGCCAGGTTCGCCGACGCGGATCCGATCGGCACATACATGTCAGTGAAGGCATCTTTATTCTGGCGGTATTGGGGCGCGACTTCGAGAATCACATGAAACTGATTGGTTTGGGTATAGATGGTGGAGACTTGTCTCTGCCCGAACGAATCGTATAGGGCGTCGTCGATGTTCTGCGGAGTGATGCCCAGCCGGCCGGCGGTGTCGCGATCGATATTAATGTACAGCCCCAAGCCATTGTTCTGCTGATCGCTGGCCACGTTGCGCAGTTCGGGCAGCGCTTTCATCTTGTCCAACAGACGCGGCACCCAAGTATCGAGCAGCGCCTTGTCGGGCGCATCCAACGCGTACTGATACTGGGTACGGCTGATGCGGTCCTCCACGGTCAAATCCTGCACGGGCTGCATGTATAGGTCGATGCCCGCAACTTGCCGAACCTTTGGCTCCAGCCGCCGGATCACTTCCACGGCGGAAATACCACGCTGTTCCAGAGGCTTCAGCGTGATCTGGATGCGGCCGCTGTTCAACGTCGTATTCACGCCATCGGCCCCGATGAAAGATGTGAGATTTTCAACCGCAGGATCCTGGCGGATGACCTCGACCAAGCTCTGCTGGAGCACGGACATCGCCGGGAACGACACCGTTTCGGGCGCCTGCGTAACGCACAGGATCGCTCCAGTATCCTGCACCGGAAAGAACCCCTTCGGAACGATGATGTAGAGGTAAACCGTCAGTGCTAGCGTTCCGGCGGCCACCAGCAACGTGAGGGGCTGATGACGCAACACCACGCGCACCATGCGGCCATACATTTCGATGGTCTTGACGAAGCACCATTCCGACCAGCGGTATAAACGACCCTGCTCAGACTCCGGATGATGCTTCAGAATCCTGGCGGCCATCATCGGCGTCAGTGTCAGCGAGACAAACGCTGAAAATATGATCGTGACCGCGAGAGTCACTGCGAACTCACGGAACAGGCGGCCGACGATATCCGCCATGAACAGCAGCGGAATCAGCACGGCGATCAGCGAGACGGTCAACGAAACGATGGTGAAGCCAATCTCCTCCGACCCCTTCAAGGCCGCTTCCATGGGGGAATCGCCCGCTTCGATATAGCGCGAGATGTTCTCGATCATCACGATGGCGTCGTCCACCACGAAACCAGTGGAAATTGTGAGAGCCATCAGCGAGAGGTTGTCCAGGCTGTAACCCAGCAAGTACATCACGGCGAATGTGCCCACCAACGAAAGAGGCACGGCGACGCCCGGAATGATCGTAGCTCCGGCGTTGCGCAGGAACAGAAAGATGACCATGACAACCAGTGCGGTGGTCAAAAGCAGTTCGAATTCCACGTCCTCGACGGATGCCCGGATGGTGGTGGTGCGGTCGCTGACAATCTGCACGCCGATACCCTGCGGCAGCGATGCTTTGATCTGGGGCAGTAGCGCTTGAATGGTGTCGACGACGCTAATAATGTTCGTCCCTGGCTGCCGCTGAATATTCAGAACGATCGCGCGGTCGGCATTAACCCAGGCCGCCAGCATGGTGTTTTCGGCCCCGTCGACAACGGTCGCAACGTCCGAAATGCGGACCGGCGCCCCATTGCGGTAGGCAATAATGATGGGCCCGTATTGCGCCCCGGCCTGCAACTGGTCGTTATCGTTAATGGTCCAGGCTTGATCCGGCCCATCGAAGTTCCCTTTGGCCTGATTCACATTGGCGCTGGCGAGGGCGGTTCGCAGGGTCTCCAGACTCAGGCCATAGGAAGCCAGAGCCGTGGGATTCGCCTGTACCCGCACGGCCGGACGTTGTCCGCCGCTGATGCTCACCTGACCTACGCCCCTGAGCTGCGAAATTCGTTGCGCCATGCGCGTTTCCGCAAGTTCTTCCACTTTTGGCAGCGGTAGCGTTGTAGAGGTAATGGCTAGAGTTAGAATCGGCGCGTCAGCCGGATTCGTCTTTGTGTAGACCGGAGGAACCGGCAGGTTGGTCGGTAGAAATGTGCTGGCTGAGTTGATGGCCGCCTGCACTTCCTGCTCGGCTACGTCAATGCTGAGGTCAAGCGAAAACTGGAGCGTGATCAGCGAGCTGCCGAACGAGCTGATCGACGTCATCTGCGTCAGCCCGGGCACTTGTCCGAATTGTTTTTCGAGCGGCGCCGTGATCGAAGACGTCACCACCTCTGGGCTCGCGCCCGGGTAGAACGTCTGGATCTGCATGGTGGGGTAATCCACCTGCGGCAGCGCCGAAACCGGCAGTTGCCGGAAAGCGACGAATCCGACCAGCACCACGCCCGCCATCATCAGCGACGTTGCCACCGGCCGCAGGATGAAGATCCGGGAGGGACTCACTGGGAATCGCCTCCTCCTTGGCCTTTTTTGCCACCCTTCTTCCCTTTGCCGCCGCGCTTGCCGCCGCCAC
Source organism: Bryobacterales bacterium (assembly GCA_963793395.1). Classification (GTDB taxonomy): domain Bacteria; phylum Acidobacteriota; class Terriglobia; order Bryobacterales; family Bryobacteraceae; genus Palsa-187. The sequence goes on from CAWCAP010000035.1 coordinate 127,997, forward strand.
CGCCGCCTCCCGCGGTGGGATCGAATCCCGGCGGATTGTCCAGCTCGCCGGCTTTTCGTACCCGCACCGCGCGCGTCTTCGATCAGACGGTCGGTGCCATCGACAACCACCCGGTCCCCGTCCGTAAGCCCACTGACAATCTCGCGACGAGGTCTCGGTCGTGATTCCGACCTGGACTGTCTTCAGGTGCACTCTTGACTGGTCGTCTACGACATAGACGAACGTACCTTGCTGGCCATTTTGGACCGCAACGTTGGGGACGACCTGCTGATTGCCCAGCGTCTCCACCAGCAGGCGGATATTGACGAATTGCTGCGGGAAAAGTGAATTGTCGGTATTTTGGAAAACCGCCTTCAGCTTCGAGGTGCCGGTGGTGCTATCGATCTGGTTGTCGAGCGTCACCAGCATCCCGGACGCCAGTCTCTTCGAATTATCCCGGTTGTACGCATCCACCGGCAGGTGCGCACCGGCGCGCAGCTTTTGGGTGACCTGCGGAAGGTTGTCTTCCGGTATGGTGAACAACACCGATATCGGCTGAAGCTGGGTGATCACGATCATGCCGTTCGTATCGGAGGCATGCACGATGTTCCCGGGGTCGACCTGGCGCAGACCCACAACGCCTGTAATCGGAGCCACAACTTTCGCGTAAGTGAGGTTTAACTTCGCGCTGTCTATGTTGGCCATATCCTGCTTGATATTGCCTTCGTACTGCGCCACCAGTGCGACCTGGGTGTCCAATTGTTGTTTAGGAATAGCGTCCTGAGCAAGCAGGGTCTGGTAACGCTGCAGATCCAGCTTGGAGTTGTTGAGCAGAGCCTGATCGCGCGCCAGGGTACCTTCGGCCATTTCGAGTTGGACCTGATAGGGACGCGGGTCGATTTCGATGAGGACCTGTCCTTCGTGGACTAAATCGCCTTCGTTAAAGTCCACCTTCATGATCTGGCCATCGACTCTCGACTTCACCGTGACCGTGTAGAAAGCGGTTACATTGCCGAGACCATTCAAGTACACCGGTATGCTGGAGCGCGTGACCTTCGCGACTACCACCGGAACTGGGCCCGCCGGAGCTCCACCGCGTCCGCCGCCGCCCCCACCGCCCGCGCCTCTCGCAGCCGTGGCGGGCTGCATGGCGCGCCAAACCGCGTATCCCGCGACGCCGGCGACGGCCAGCAGAAAGACCACCCAGATCAGCCCGCGTTTCTTCGGCTTTCCGGAAGTTGGCGGCGCCGTGGGATGTTGTGCGGGTATGGGTTGCTGTTCCACTTCCGGCATAGTCCTAAATTCTGGTTCGTTCGTATTTGTGGGCATTCAAAGCGGCCTATTGAAATGACTGATTTGTCTGCCTGAAGGTAACGTCTGTACTCTACGTCCAAAGGCTTCGGAAAGCGGTATCATCGTGGCCGCCCTTATAGAGAATATGTGAGTTGGCACAACTGGGGCTCCCCAGAGCCGCAGATGCCATACTAGCAAACGTGGAAGCCTTTGGGTAACCTCCCAAATGGCTTACTCTAAAGGTGCCTAACGGCGTTCCACCGGGTTTGCGCCGCAGGGTAAGATTAGACGATGAAGCGGTCTTCCTATCTCGGCTCTGTCGCCAGAATATCCGTCTGCCTCTCCGCGTTGCTAGGGGCGCCCGCTCTTTTCGGAGCCGCCGCCGAACGCCCGCAAGTGCAAGCAAAGTTGCTGGACCATGCTGAGGTCCTCTGCGACAATTGCTTCTTCGGTCCGAGTTACTACTATTACTGTTTCGAGGCGGACAATAAGATATTGGTCGGTTACCAAAGGACCCGGGTCTTAAATTGGGAAGACAAGAACAAGAACTACCTGACCAAGGTTCACAAATCATGGACCGTCTGGACGCCGCCCGGCGAGACCGTTCCCGTCAGTTACGATGACATGCACATCTGGGTTACCGGTCCCAACGGCAAGCCTCTGAAGCTTACCCAAAGCTACGCGCGCGATGTCTTCATCACTAATGAGCGGTGCCGCGAGGCGGTCCGGGCCAAAAGCCACTAGTCTTTTCCCGCACCTCGCGCGACCTCGGCGGCAGCGTAAGATGTAAGCGATGCCGACTGGCGCTGAGCCGCAAAGGGAGAACTTCCTTGACACGTTCATCGGGTCCATCCTTATTTCCGGAGCCAGCATTGGTTTTCTATACGAGGTGCCTATCCCGTTTCTCTCCGGGATAGTTAGCGCTCTGTTAGGTAAAAATATACTTGACTAATCCACGGATTCGGGGTAAGATTGGTTCATGGAAGCCAACAGACCCCAAACCCTTCAGGAAGCAATCCTCTATTTTGCGAACCCCGAGAACTGCCTGAACTATCTCGCCGTTCGCCGCTGGGCCGACGGCGTCGTGTGTCCGACTTGCGGTAGCTCCAAGGTTAGCTTTCCTCAAGAATCAACTTCGCTGGCAGTGCAGCGCGCATCATGCCAAGCGGCAATTCTCGGTTAAAGTCGGAACCATTTTCGAGGATTCCCCGCTGGGCCTGGATAAGTGGCTTCCCTGCGTCTGGCTCATCACGAACGCCAAGAACGGCATCTCCAGCTATGAAGTTGGCCGCGCTCTCGGCGTCACTCAGAAAACCGCATGGTTCATGCTCCATCGCGTTCGCCTTGCTCATCAAGGCAAGGACGGCGGCAAGCTGGCGGCGAAGTCGAAGTGGACGAAACTTTCATCGGCGGCAAAGCGCGGAACATGCACGGCGACGTGAAGGCGCGGAAGATCCAGGGACGGCGCGGACCCGAAGGCAAGGCCATCGTTGCGGCGGTTCTGGAGCGCGGCGGCAAGGTTCGCGCGAAGGTTGTGGATAAGCGCCAGAAGAACAGAATTGCAATCGCTGGTACGTGAGAACGTCGAGCCGGGATCGGCGCTGTACAGCGATGCGCTGAAGTCTTATGAAGGCTTGGATGGCGAGTATGCTCACCAAGTCATCGACCACGCCGTAGCGTACGTGGACGGCAATGTACACACGAACGGGATGGAGAACTTTTGGAGTCTCTTGAAGCGCGGCATCAACGGGACCTATGTTTCGGTCGAACCGTATCACCTGTTCCGCTATGTTGGACGAGCAGGCGTTTCGCTTCAACAACCGGAACGATATGAACGACGCCGATCGGTTCGATATGGCTCATGCGCCAGATCGTCGGCAAGCGCCTCACGTATTCCGAATTGATCGGAAGCGGGAGGGAGTCCGGCTGCAAACTAAACGGCAGGGGCGCGGAAAGCGGAACAGGCGGTAGACCTTTCGCTTCGGTCCACGCCTGTTTGGATTCGCTGCAACTTTCTTTCGATATGCTTTCTCGCGTCGCATCATCGTAGATCGTGGCACCGATAGAAGATCCCTTACGGCCTTGTCGAATCGCGCGGAGGCCGGAGGGCCTTCGTTGCATTCGGGCAAGTTGTCGGGTTGTGTTCCTGCCATGTTGTCCTTTCATAATTACACATCGTTGAGATTGGTTGGAGGGAAGTCGGGCCATAGTTTTCGGAATTCATCTTCCGTATCTATGACAAATTGAGCAAGGCTCGATGGTATCCATTCGCGCCGATGGCTACCAGCAATCCTACCTTCCTCGCGGATAATATTCAAAACTGGAGAGTCGCCCCCTTCGCATTCTCGCTTAATGCTCCATGCGAGAAGATCCGCGACTTGCAAAGTTGGAAATGAGATGTCAGTATCCATCGTGAATGAACCTAGGCGTCTTGTAATGTCCTCGGGTAGTGTATTTTGCGCCACCCTATACTGAGTTTCCACATGAATATTCATATTCCCGTTACTCTCTGTATCGAGAACAACCGCTATCCTCCCTGAATGGTCAGCGAACTCTTCATGCGAACGCTCCACTGCAAGCGAGAGTAAACCGTGAAAGCAGAGGAAGTATGGATGGTAGTACGTCAACCTAAGAACGTCATCGCCCATAACTGAGATGTAGTCATCCCATCGAATAGTTGATGACAATTCCACAAACCGAGGGCTGGCTTTATTGACGATCCGCGCCAATCTTTCGCGTTTCGCGGCTACGGCGTCGTCGGTCCATCCCCTAAACTGTTTCCCAAACAGCCTCTCTGGACCTCTACGAACACACTCGCTAGCTTTGAAATAAGCGATTGACGGGTGAGCCTGTAATTCATTACACCAAAGACGATCTAATTCAAACCAATCTCGCGTGTCCGCGAGATACCCAGCCAGGATAAATGTTCCTTCGTGATGCTCCCCGCTACCATCTGCACGAAGCGAAAGTATCAAAATCAAATTCCTCTCGGTGTGCCCGAGCACTTGCCCCAACTGACCAACGCCCGTACGCGAATGCCAGAATGGGGAATTGTAGTAATCACACGTTTGCTTGTCAAACGGGAATGGTCTAGCGGGCTCACTGTCAGTATCTCCGCCTTCATGATCGACCCCAAGGCTATCACCTTGGTGTGGATTAGGCAGGTATATTTGTGCCCTCTGTTAGCTCTCGGTTGGTTAGCGCTATTCATACAGGCGGTCGCAAAATTTGGGAAACGCGCTCTTTGGCTATTATTCGGCGCACCGCCTGTGGCATGGGTAAGTTATCAATTTCTCCCAATCGGCTGCTTGCTGCACCACGGATGCTTCGTATGATTCTCCTACTGACCCGTAACCCGTCTTCGGTGTTAAAGTAGATAGCTATAGAGGAGGAGGTTTTCATGTCACATCTCTCCTTCATTCTGCTTCTGGCTTGGCAGGGATTACCGGCCCAGAACACTGCTGATACCACGACTCCGGCGGCCGTCCGGCCGCAGCTTACGCCCGAGCAGCGCGGCGATATTTTCATGGCGCGTAAGATGTATCGCGAGGCTATCGATACCTATCGGGAATCGCCCGAAAGCGCGATTTTAATTAACAAAATCGGCATTGCCTATCACCAGCTTACGGATTTGAACAGCGCTGCGAGGTACTACCAGAGGGCCATTAAACTGGATCCGAAATTCACCCAGGCGATCAATAATCTGGGGACCATCTATTATTCGCGGCAGTTGTACCGGCGCGCAATCGGCCAATACAAGAAGGTCCTGAGAGTGATGCCCGACTCGCCGTCGACGTTGGCAAATCTCGGCTCAGCTTACCTGGCGCGAAAGCAATACGAGCTGGCTTCGGAGAACTACCAGAAGGCGCTGACGCTCGATCCGGGAATCTTCGAACACCATAGCGGAATCGGGACCACGATCCGCGATCAAGCTGTGGGTGACCGGCCGATGTTCTTTTTCTATTTGGCTAGAAGCTACGCCAAAGCCGGGATGAAGGATCAGGCCCTGAACTACATCCGCAAGTCGCTCGAGGAAGGCTTTAAAGAGCGCAAGAAATTTATTGACGATCCCGAGTTCGCGGGCTTGCAGAAAGATCCCGAGTTCCAGAAGATCATGGAGTCGGAGCCCAAGGTCCTCTGAAGCGCTCTTTCCTTTTGGCGATCACAACCCTGATGGGGGCCGCGTGCTCCCGCGCACCGCAGCGGGAAGTGGAGCGTTTAGCGATCTTTCCGTTTTCTAATTTGACCGGGGACGGCGCGCTCGATTGGGTCGCGGACGCCGGGCCAGCCATTCTGTCCCAGGAGCTCGCCGGCGGCACGCACGTCCTGCCCCTGCGCACGGCGAGCGTGGGGACCGCGGCACTCCAACATGCCACTCAGCTTCTGCACTGCACTTTTACGCAGCGCAGCGGCTCGTTGCAGATCCAGTACGCTGTCGAAGACGCCGAGGGGCATCGTATGATCTCCACTGGTTCGATTGACGGCCCGGCGTTACTGGCGGTGAGTGCGCTGGCGAAGAAACTCGACCCGGATGGCGCGCGGCAATTTTCAACGTCCAATCCGGACGCCGCGGCAGCCTGGGGTCGCGGCGATTTTGAGCGGGCCGTGGCTTTGGATCCGGATTTCGGAACCGCATGGGTCTCGTGGATCGCGCAGGCGGCGCAAGCAGGGAAACCAGATGTAGCACTCGAGTTGGCAGGGCGAGCGCTGGCGCGCGCTTCGCTGCGTACTCCCTTAGACAAGGCTCAGATTCAGTTAAGCTACGGCCACGCTGCGCAAGGATGGAGCGGCACGAAACGCGGCGCTTGGGGAGCTCGGTGAAGCTCGCTCCGCATGATACCGGAGCGCTGCTGACGCTGGCTTCGATCCAACAGCAAGCGCGGAATTATCCCGCAGCCCAGGAACTGTATCGCCGAGTGCTGGCGATCGATCCCGGGAACGCCGATGCGCTCAATTCCTTAGGTTACGCCGAGGGCGAGAGCGGAGATCTCGAAGCCGCCAAGAAGACCCTCGAAGCCTACGCCCAAAATCCGAACCAGGCGATCAACGCACTGGACTCGCTGGGCGAGGTCTACTTCATGAACGGACGCTTCGCGGAAGCGGAGAAATATTTTGCGCAAGAGTCGGCGCGCGATCCTAACTTCCTCAAAGGCGCGCCCTTGATGAAAGCTGCGTACGCGCACTGGCTGGGCGGAGACTTAGCGGGTGCGGACCAGATCATGCAAAAGTACCTGGCGTTTCTCGCCAAGCAAAATGATCCGTTGACAGTTTGGCGCGAAGCCGTCTGGCTTTACGCTACCGGGCGTGCGGACCAGGCTTTGGCCACGCTTGCGAAGGCCCCGCCGGAGCAAGCCACCAATATGGAGCGCCAGCGCGCAGTGTGGCGCGGCGACGCGCATATTCCGGACGACCTCAATCAGCTAAAGACGGTCTACCTGAATACGAATCCCGCGGCGGACGGTCTGCCGCGGAGCCTTTACGCCGCGGCGCTGGTGAAAGCCGGGAAGACCGACGAGGCGCGAGCGTTGCTGAAATTGTGGCCGCTGCCGGAGTCCACGACCGATAACTTCTTACAATCTCTGATGTACCCGCGCTATTTGGAACTACGGAAAGCCTTGAAGATCCAGTAGATATCCGCTAAAGTGCCCCGGCAAAGCGGCCGATTCTGACTAGTAGGTCCGCCTTGCGATGCTGGTTGAACAAGTACAAGCTTCCCCGAAAGAATCCAGTCCATCCCTAGGCCGCCTCGCGCCTGCCGCAATTCTGATCCTGCTGTGTCTGCCGTCGCTGTTCTTCGTGTGGCACAACCGCGACGTGCCCCATTTCGGAATTCTGCAGGACGACGGCGTTTATATGATCGACGCTAAGGCGTTGGCGCAAGGCGATGGCTACCGGATTCTAAGTTTGCCCGGGCGGCCGTTCGACACCCGGTACCCGCCGCTCTATCCTCTGTATTTGTCGCTTGCATGGCGCACGATCCCCGCTTTCCCGGCGAATCTCACCATGGCGATCATGCTTTCCTGGCTGAGTCTGCCGGCTGTGTTGATGCTCACTTACTTTTGGTGCAGACGCCACGCGTATCCAATTCCCATCACATGGATGGTCGTGGGACTCTTCGCGGTGAACCCCTATGTGCTGTTCTTCGTGGCGAACTTAGGTTCGGAACTGCTGTTCATGGTGTTTCTGTTGGGCGCGATTTTAGTGGTTGAGCGGTCAGAGGAAGGTGACTGGTCGCCCGGCTGGAGAGGTCCGCTGATCGCTGGATTGGTTGCGGGAGCCGGCTACTTGACTCGCACCTCCGGCGTAGCGCTGCTTCCCGCCGCAGTCCTCTATTACCTCTGGAAAAAACGCCCGAGCGGCGCCCTCTGGTTCACTTTGGGAATGCTACCGGCGATCGCAGGTTGGATGCTTTGGAGCCGGATCCACGCCGCTCCGGGACACGACCTCGTCACTCTCTGCTACACCAACTATCTCGGCTATTACTTGATGAACGTCGGCTGGGATAATTTGGGCCACATCCTGTGGCGCAATGCTAGCGCCCTGCTGGAGTCTATGGGTTCACTGGCATTTCCGCAGGCGATGGAAGAAGGCCTGCTGGCCAAATTGATCCTGTGGCCACTCGCGATCGCGATGATTATGGGCTGCGTCCGCATGTTTCGGCAGGGTGTCGGACAATTGTATACACTCTTCGGGGCAGTATCGCTCGGGATGCTATTGATCTGGCACTACCAGCCCAACCAGCGCTTCGTCCTGCCCTTGGCGCCGCTTCTGTTAGCGGGCTTTGGATTCGAGATGCTCTATCTCGGGGAGCGGTTTCGCGACGCAATCGGCGGTCTGAGCCGGGGCCGACGTTTGGCAGCTTACAGTTTTGCCGGTTACGTGGTCATGGTCCTGACGGTTGGTCTGGTTCTGCAGATTTCGATGGACGTCGGAGTGGTTCCAAACTTGTTTCGCGAGGATCGCTCGAATACGCTGGCCTATCGCAGCCTTTACAGTTGGATTGCAAGCCATCTACCCGCCGATGCGAACGTCCTTTGGCAGGACGATACCGCGTTGTACCTGGCCACCGGACGCCACAGTGTCAGTTTTGTGGTTCCTCCGCGCGAATTCGAAGCCACTGGTGGGGACGCTGGAGAAGCCGCACGCTATCGGAGAATCGCCGAATACGCTCGTCAAGAACACATGGACTACGTTTTGTTGGCCAAGATCGGTCTGCGGCGCAACGATGCGGTTCTGCATGACGCGGCCACTAACCCCGATCTGCAGGCAATTCACGAAGAAGAAGGCGGAATTCTTTACCGCGTCCGATAGGTTCTGTTACTTGTCTGCTTAAGATTGCTGCAACTGAGGTTTATTCTTGGAGGAGCGGGCAGGTGGGAACTACGCAGGAATACGACGCTTTAAATACGAATAGAGGAGCGAGCCTGGCCCGCTCCCCCAATTCGGCAAGTGAATAATTAGCTACCCTGGGTAGACGCAACCGCCATCACCGACGCGACCTTCGAGAAGATCGTGCTGATGCTGGACGCGACGCCCGGCATAACAGCGCCAGCGGCAACGGCCACGAAGCCGGCCATCAGAGCGTATTCGATAAGGTCCTGACCACGGGTATCTTTGATCGCCTTCAATTTCAGAATAAAGTTCTTCATGTTGTCTCCTAGTTTCCTCTCCCTACTGAGTGCGACAGTCTCTATCGCTGAGTCCAAGTTATCATCGGCCCCGGTTTAGAAGAATCAGGCGTTAGTCCTAAGGTGACCCGGAAATCGTCTCAGTTGCCTGGGATTTTCAAGAACTTGCCCGACCTTCGTTCCAGTACCCCCGATCCAATAAAGGAGATATAAACCTCTGATGATGTTGAGTCGATAACAAGAACGGGGGATGATGCTGTCGTTCATTAAGCTCCAATTGTCTTTGCTTGCTGCGCGGCGCAGTCCAGTTGCGATCGCGGTGCCCTTTCGGCTTCCTCGGAATAAGCGCCCCGACTGGTACGGCAGCGAGCGCAGTACTGGCCGCAACCTTGGAAACGCGTGCTTAACCCTCTAAACATGCGAAGTCGTGCGGTCCTTGTCTTAGCCTTCGTTGTATTACTGATCCCGTCGGCACAGTTTGCCTGGCGGAACGCGGACATGCCGGACTTTGGGCGTCTCCACGACGATGCCCTGATGTTTGTAACCGCCCAGAGCATAGCCCACGGTCAGGGATACCGTATTCCCAGCCTGCCTGAGAATCCGTATCAGACGAAATATCCGCCGCTGTTCCCGGCTTATCTTTCTCTCGCCTGGATGCTCAATCCAAGCTTTCCAGGTAATCTGGCCACGGCAACGGTCTTGATCTGGCCGTGGCTGGCAGCACTTCTCGCGCTGGCCTGGACGCTCTATCGGCAAGACGGGTTTCCCCCAGCACGCGCCCTGCTGCTGACGGCCGCGCTGGGTTTGAGTCCTTATATGGTGCTGTTCGGCAGCCTCATGCTGAGCGAAGTCTTCTTCACTTGCTTCCTGCTGGGTGCGCTGCTGCTGGCACGACGTCCCGGAAACGGTGCGATCCTGCTGGCGGGTTTGGTTGCCGCATGCGCCTACCTTGCGCGCACGGCCGGCATCGCCCTGGTCGTCTCGATTCCGGCAGTCCTGCTATGGAAGCGCGACTGGCGTCGTGCCGGGCTGTTCCTGGCCACTTCCCTGCCCGCGGTTGTCGCCTGGTCCTGGTGGTCGCGGGCGCACTTGCCGCAATCGCACGACATGTCGCTGCTTTACTACGTCGACTATATGGCGTTCGAGAAGGCGACTGTCGGCTTGGACAATTTCTGGATTGTCGTCTGGAAGAATATCGATCAGATTTTGTACGGCATGGGCTCGCTGGTGTTGCCCAAGGTCGTGGCGTTTCTGCCGCTGAAGATCCTGACCCAAATGATCGCTGTAGCGATGCTCTCCGGAGTGGTGCGTTTGGTCCGGCGTGGAATCGCCATCGACTATGCGGCATTCGGGCTGCTGTCCGTTGGTATTCTCGCAATCTGGCACTATCCGCCCAACGAACGTTTCGTGCTTCCTTTGTTTCCGTTGCTGCTCGGCGGGACTGTTTACCGAGCTCGAACACCTGGCGGGAATGCTGCGAAAAGCCTGCATCATAAGGACCCCGCTCAGCGCGTCGTAGCCGTCATGTTCGCCACCGGCATGGCGGGATTCGTCGCCGCTGCCATTGGGCTCCAGGTATATATGAGCTTCGGGCTCCTCAACCAGGTGGCCGGACAGGAGCGCGCCAAAGTCGCGGAACGCCGCGCCGACTACCATTGGATGGCGGCGAATCTGCCTGCCGGAGCGACCGTGCTTTCAAACGACGATCCGCTGCTCTACCTGACCTCAGGGCACCGCGGCAATTCGATCCTGCTGATGCCGCGCTGGTGGTACGCCGACGATCAACAGAGCGTCATCAACGCTTACAAGAATGCGGCGCCCTATTGCCGGACGCGCGGGCTGCAGTATCTTTATTCCACTCCCGACGACCTATCGCGGTTCACGGAAGGCAGCGATATCGATAAGGTCCTGGCGGCTGTCCGCAGCGATCCGGGTCTGAAGCCGGTCTTGAACGACTCCTCTGGCACTCTATATCGAGTTTCACCTTAGTCAAAGTAAGGGATTCAGCGGAGGGCTTTTCTCTTCACCGCCTCGTATTCTCGAAAGTATGAGCTGGCTTCTTGCAGCGTTGATCGCGTTCGGGGCGCAATTCTTAGCGGCCCAGGCGCAGAGCGCCGCGCCTGCGACCAGCGTTCGAGAAGACAACACCGCGCTGCGCTCGGGTTGCGCGGATGACGACTCAATCGTGGAACGGCTGGCGGCAGGAGTTCCGCTGAAGCTGCGTTTTGCCCTCTCCGGCGAAACGGTTCCTTGTTATAAGGTAGCGGTGGATGTCGGAGGACGGCAGATAGAAGGCTATCTGCCGGTCACCGCCATCGCGGGTCTGGATTCTTTCGATAAAGCCCGGAAGGAAGCCGCCTGGGTGAACGTCAATGAAGCCGTGAACGCGGCACGCACCGCATCGCTCGATGCTCTGAAAGCTCCGGAAGGCGCTCGCTTTACGCTGCCCCCGTCTGTCAGAGTCATCCTGGCGCAGGCCGATCAGTTGATCGGAGCCAATCAGCCCGGAAAAGCCTTGGCGATGCTGGAGCCCGAAATTCAGAAGCGCCGCGATCCAGCGTTGCTTTCGATGGCGGGAGTGGCTGCGTGGCGCGCCGATGAATCGAAGCGTGCCCTGGAATATTGGCGTGAGTCGCTGGATCTGGTGCCCAATGCGGATCTCGAAAAGTTGTACCAGCACGTCGAGAAGGAACGGACCAACGATCAGAGCGGTGAAAAGCTGTATGGTGTCCGCGTCGTCCTGCGCTACGACCGCGATGCGGTTCCGGTGGAGACCGCCCGCAGCATGGTCGGCGCCGTGGATAGCGCCTTCGCGCGCGTGTCGCAACAGTTGGGCTGTTACGCCGAAGAAAAAATCGTGACCATCATCCAGAGCCGCGACGCTTATAAGAAGGCTACAGACGCAGCGGAGTGGAGCGGCGGACAATACGACGGCCGCATTCGCGTGCCGGTGATGAGCGGACAACAGATGGACGCGCGCCAGGAGCAGGTCCTGGCTCACGAGACCACGCATGCGTGTCTCGCGATGCTGGGTGAATGGCCGTCCTGGCTGCACGAAGGCATGGCGCAAAAGTTATCCGGCGAGACACTGCCTCCACAGGCTCGTGCACAGCTCGCGGAATTAGCCAAGGCCGGACAGTTGCCGAAGCTGGAAGCTCTGCGGCGGGGATGGTCGGGATTCAACGCCGAAAGCGCCCGCCTGGCGTATTCGCTGGCGCTCGAAGCCGTGGATGCACTCTATGACAACTTCGGCACCGACGGCGTCCGTAACCTGATGCGCAATCCCGAGCGTTTGACAGCCATCTCCGCCGAACTCGACAAGCGGCTGGGTTTGTAACCCAGCCTCGAGTGCGCTTGCAGCGACTTGTTATTCTAAATAAGTAATGCCATTCGCCACCATTCCCGAAGCAATTGAGGAGATGCGCGCCGGGCGCATGCTGGTGGTGGTCGATGACGAAGACCGTGAAAATGAGGGCGACCTCACCATGGCCGCCGAATGCATCACGCCCGAGGCCATCAACTTCATGGCCACGCATGGCCGCGGATTGATCTGCCTCGCGCTGACTCCGGAACGCTGCGATACGCTGCATCTGCCGTTGGTGTCGGCTCACAACACCTCGCGCTTCGGAACGCCTTTCTGCGAATCCATCGACGCGACCCTGGGAGTGACCACCGGAATTTCTGCAGCGGATCGGGCACATACGATTCGCGTCGCCATGCGGTCCAATGCAAAACCGTCCGATCTGGCGCGTCCGGGTCACGTGTTTCCGCTGCGCTCGCGAGCGGGCGGCGTGCTGGTGCGCGCCGGCCAGACCGAAGCGTCTGTAGACTTGGCGCGCATGGCGGGCTTCGATCCCGGCGGCGTCATCTGCGAAATCATGAACGCCGATGGCTCGATGGCGCGGGTTCCGCAATTGAACGAGTTCTGCCAGCGGCATGGCCTGAAGATGATTTCAGTCGCCAGCCTGATCCGCTACCGTCTGGAGACGGAGCAACTGGTCGAACGGCGCAGCGAAGGATGCATCGAGACTGAGTTCGGGTCCTTCAAGACTATCTCGTACGTGAGCCCGATCAACGGCGAGGCGCATCTGGCGCTGGTGCGCGGCGACGTTGCGCGTAAGCCAAACGTGCTGGTGCGCATGCACGCGCGCTGTCTGATGGGCGATGTGTTTGGATCCACGCAATGCGACTGCCGGCGCACTTTGCAAGCGTCGCTCGCCAAGATCGCCGAGGAAGGCGCGGGCGTGCTGGTGTACCTGCATCAAACCGGGCTCGGCTCACGCAAGCACTATCAGCCCGCGGGTCCCGCGCCTGTGGGTGCCGCACTGGATAGCCACGCTCCGCCGCAGGACGAAACCGGCATCGGCGCGCAGATTCTGGCCGACCTGGGGCTCACCACCATCCGCCTGCTGACGAATCATCCGCGCAAGGTAATCGGCGTGGATGCGTTCGGCATCGAGATCGTGGAGCAAGTGCCGGTCGCGACGTCAGCGGAATAAACTGCGCGCGACAAACAGCACATTTGCGGGACGCTCCGACAAACGCCGCATAAAATACGGATACCAAGCCGTTCCATACGGCACATAGATCCGCAGTCTAAAACCTTGGTCCACCACCTGGCGCTGCAAATCGCGCCGAATCCCGTAGAGCATCTGGAATTCGAACCGATCCGGCGTGATTCCCTTGTCTCGCGAATATCGGATGCCTTCTTGGATCATGCGCGGATCGTGGCCGGCGATGGCGGGATCGGTCCCTTCGTCGAAAAGCCGATGCATGAGCGCGACGTAACTCCGATCAACATCGGTTTTGTTGGGATGAGCCGCGCTGGGCGGCTCGTTGTAAGCGCCCTTGCACAGGCGCACCCGGATCCCAAGCTGATTCAGCCGTTCGATATCAGCCGGCGTCCGAAATAAATACGCCTGAATGGCGATGCGGATGTTCCCGACTTCACGGGCCACAGCGGCCACCAGTGCCAGAGTCCGTTCGGTGTACGCGGTCGACTCCATGTCGATCTCAACCCGGCTGCCAATGTCGCGCGCGCGTGCCGCAACGCGGAGCACGTTCTCATGACAGGCGGTCTCCGAAACATCCATCCCAAATTGCGTGGCCTTGAGCGACACCGTCGCCGGCAATCCGCGCGCGGCGATTTCATCGAGCGCTTCAAGATATGCCTCGGCCGATTGCTGAGCCTCTTCTAGCGAAGTCACGTTCTCGCCGAGGTGATCGAGAGCGGTCATCATTCCCTGCCCTTGCAGTTCAGCGCTCACTCTCAATTCGTCGTCCAGAGTCTCGCCTGCGATAAAGCGGCTGGTCAGTTTCCGCGCCACGGGAGAAGTTTCCATCCAGCGGCGCAGACGCTGCTGCTGCGAAAGATACAGGAAGAAATTGCGGGTCATGCTTCCGGTAACTGCACGTCCGGACGCGGTGCTAGAGACTGAGGGTTGCGAGCCGCGCCATCCACGGGCAGAATCTGCGGCGGCTCCTGTCCACCTCCCGCCCCGAGTTCGCTCATGCGGCGCAGCGACGGAAGCACGCGGGCATCCCAAGTTCCAGCCGAGCGGTTGTAAGAATCGAGAGCGCGCGCCAGGTGCCGGCCGGAGTCTGCGTACACTTCGGCGAAGGCGCGCAGCCGGTCATAGAACTCTGCGCCGATGCGCCGCAATTCTTCTGCGTTTTTCGCGAGCTTCTCCTGCCGCCATCCGTATGCGACACCCTTCAGAACACTGATCAGCGTCACGGGAGTCGCAATCAGAATCTTCTTCGTCAGCGCACGATCCAGCAGTTCAGGATCACGCTCCAACGCCGCCGCTAGAAAATGATCGCCAGCCAGAAACAAGACCACCATCTCCGGCGCGGGCTGAAGCTGCGCCCAATATTCGCGGGCGCTCAACTGGGTGACGTGGCGGTTCAGTTGCTGCGCGTGCCGGGCGAGTGCGGCATCGCGCGCGGGCGCATCGGTAGCCGCTTCCGCATCCAGATACGCGGCTAGCGGAACCTTGGCGTCGACCGCCAGCACGCGGCCGCCGGGCAGACGTACCAGCATATCGGGACGCTGGGCCGCGCCCGATTCCTGCTCGTAGAAATCGCAATAGGGCACCATGCCTGCCAATTCCGCCACCCGGCGCAGCGTGAGCTCCCCCCAGCGTCCGCGCGCATTGGGCACGCGCAAAGCCTGCGACAGGGCGACGGTTTCCTTGCTCAACGCGCCGAGCTGATGTTCCAAGCCGCCCAGCATGTGCTGCCGTTGAGCCTCGATATCGCGCATGTGGGTTTCGATACGCGCCAGAGTGTCTGCAATGGGACGTGTGGAATCTGTGGCTTCCTGTGCCGCTTGAGCAGCCGCGCGCGCCCGAAACCAGGCTGCGGTAACGGCCACGCCCACGGCGATCGCCACAACAATTCCAGCCACGAATGTTCCGGCGGAGAGCGGCATCACCCATCAGTGTGGCACAGGGAATTTAGTTGCGCGCAGGCGGGTTGACGCCCGGCCGCAAAAAGGAGCATGATTGTGCAGGAGCACCTCCACATGGCCATTGCTCGCGTGATTTCCAGCAGGGCTGCAGGCGCCGCTATCCTGGCGATGAGTCTAGTGCCGTGCGCGTTGGCGCAGTCGGTGATCTCAGCCCATTCCGGAGTGATCCACTACGTCGAGGGCGATGTATCCGTTGACGGAACGCCGGTGCATCCCAAGTTCGCTGAATTCCCGGATGTGAAGGCTGGCCAGTTGGTCGCTACCGCGGAAGGGCGCGCCGAAATCCTGCTCACGCCGGGAGTCTTCCTGCGCGTCGCGGAAAACAGTTCGGTCCGCATGCTGTCGAATGCACTTGCCGATACCCGCCTGGAAGTGGTCTCCGGCTCGGCGCTCGTCGAAGTCGGCGAGCTACTGGAACACAACGCGATATCGTTCGAGGCATCGGGCGTTCACATGGAATTGGCCAAGAAAGGCCTGTTCCGCATCGACGCGAGCCCAGCCAGTCTACGGGTTTACGAAGGACAGGCACGGGTTATTTCAGGGTCGGAAACCCTCATAGCCCGTAAGGGCCATCAAATCAATCTCGATAACGCCAAGCTGGCGGACACCAGGTTCGACGCCAAAGAAACCGACGCCTTCTATCGCTGGAGTTCCCGCCGGGCTGAATATGTCGCCGCCGCGAACGTAATCTCCGCGCGAGTCACATCCAACTCGGACTACAGTTCCAGCTTCACCAGCAACCCTGGCGCCTGGTCGTGGAATCCCTACTTCGGTATGTTTACGTTCTTGCCGGCCAACGGAGTTTATTGGAGCCCCTTCGGTTCGCCATTCTATAGTCCGGCTACGGTCTGGACCGTATACGTTCCGCGCCGCGGGGCTGTTGCCAGCCCGGGGTATGGCGCGCCCATGGGCTTGGCGCCGTCTCCAGCGGCATTCGAGCGCGCTGCCACAATACCGAGTGCGACGCTCGGTGGAAGCAGCATCGCCACACGGTCCAGCGGCCCGATTCCAGGCCCCCGTTCTTCCTCACCGCGCGGCCATTAACTCCAACGCCCGCTTGAGCTTCGGCGCACGCTCCTACATCGATCGGCCGGTTGCGCTCGACACTTCCGGAGAGTAAATTGTATGTGGGTTGAATTTCATCCCCGTGGAGATGGAAATGGCTCATTTGCCAGATGCGAAACGTGTAGCTCAGTGGCTGCTCCTGTCCGTGATGGCTGGTACCCGGCTGCTGGCCCAGAACGCGCCGGTCACCGAAAAAGACGTCCTCTCGATCGTGCAGCGTTGCGTGCAATGTCACGGCGACGCGCCGCAGATGGGCAGCTTGGATCTGCGAACTCGCGCCAGCATTTTGCAGGGCGGCAATTCGGGTCCGGCGATCATCCCTGGGCACGCAGACGATAGCCTGCTGATCAAGCGCGTGTCGGGCGTTGTGAAACCGAAGATGCCGATGGCGCCGGTGGCTCCGCTGACGGCGGAAGAAATCGGCAAGTTAAGAGAGTGGATCGACCAGGGCGCCCTGGGAAGTTCGGAGAACGGCGTTCCCACGGCTGCGCCGGCGATACCCGCGGACCTCTCCTACGTTCCGTCCAATTTCCCGGGTTACAAAGAGCGTGTAATCCAGGATCGCGATCGCGAATGGTGGGCTTTCAAGAAGCCTGTCCGTTACGCCACGCCAGCAGTGAGCGATGTGCGATGGACCAAGAATCCGATCGATGCGTTCGTCAAGAAAGAGCTGGAAGCGAAGGGTCTCGAAGCCGCTCCTGAAGCCGACAAGAGGACGCTGGTTCGCCGCGTGTATCTGGATTTGATCGGATTGCTGCCGCCCACCGAAGTGGTTGAGGCGTTCGTTAAAGACGATTCTCCCGACGCCTACTCGAGGTTAGTGGACAAGCTGCTGGCATCGCCGAATTATGGCGAGCGCTGGGGCCGCTTCTGGCTGGATGTAGTGCGCTACGCGGATAGTTCAGGATTTGAATACGACCGCGATATCCCCAACGCCTGGCGCTATCGGGATTACGTCATCAAAGCGTTCAATGAGGACAAGCCGTTCAACCAGTTCATCGTCGAGCAAGTCGCCGGCGACGAGTTGGATAACCCGACCAACGATAGTTTGACCGCGACCACTTTCTATCGCATCGGCCCACGCGTCCGCTTCCGCGAAAAGCAGAATCCGAGCAACCGCTATGACTACATGGACGACATGATCCGCACCACGTTCCAGGGATTCATGGGTCTGTCCGTCAATTGCGCGCGCTGCCACGATCACAAGTTCGATCCCATCACGCGCATGGATTACTACCGGTCGATGGCGATGATGTGGGGCTACGTCGACTACGATCAGCCGCTCGCTCCCAAGGCGCAGGTCGGAGCAGTACGAAAAGATCAAGTCGGAAGTGGCGCAGGAAACCGCGCCGATGCGCGCGGAGATCGCGCGCATCGAAAAACCTTACAAAGATGCGGATTTGAAGCGCCGGCAGGAAGAAGCTTTGAAGAAATATCCGGAAGATATCCGGATCGCGGTGCAGACGCCTCCCGAGAAACGCACGCCGGGTCAGAAGGCTTCTGGTTACCCAGCTTCCGCTTAACTTTGACGATCCCGACGCGGCGGATGTTGCGCAGGTACAGATTGCCGACAATCCCAAATGGCTATCGTCAAAGAACCGTAAAGGTCAGCGATGAAGACGAGGCCAAGCGCAAAGTCTTGCAAGCCAAGATCAAGGAGATCGAGAAGCGCATGCCGCCTCCGCTGGAGATGGCGAATGGCGTGCGCGACGGCGACTTCTGGCTGGCTCCGGATGATTTGGGCGACAACAACCTCGCTAACAACGGGCGTTTTGCTTACGACAAAAAATGCTGTTTCGTTCCCGCCATGGGCACCAAGTACGAAGTGCCGGAGTTGCATTTCGCCGCGAATGGCGGCGATTTCGAAGCCGACAAGAAGACTCCGGAAGTCCAGCCCGGGTTCCTAACCGTATTGGTTAAGGGAACGCCGCCTCCCGCTTCGGATGTTCCCAACCGTCCGGGATATCCCACCAGCGGACGCCGCCGGGCTTTGGGCGAATGGATCGCTTCGGCCGATAATCCGTTGACCTCGCGAGTCATCGTCAATCGCATCTGGGGATGGCATTTCGGAACCGCGATTGTGCCCACGCCCGGCAACTTCGGAAAGATGGGATTGCCTCCGTCGAATCCCGAATTGCTCGACTGGCTTTCGACCGAATTCATCCGCCAGGGCTGGAGCATCAAGCAGATGCACCGCCTGATCATGAACTCCGAGACATACCGGATGGCCTCCAGTTTCTATCGTGCAGACGACGCGAAGAAGGATCCGACCAACGTCTACCTTTGGAAATTCCCGCTGCATCGCGTGGAAGGCGAGCTGGTGCATGACATGATGCTCTCCGCCAGCGGACAGCTCAATACCCAGTTCGGCGGCAAGCCGTTCTTCCCGTCAGTGCCGGCATCGGTTCGCCTGGCGCAGCCGCGCGGCATCTGGAAGCTCACCGAGGAAGGTCCGGACACCTGGCGCCGCGGCGTCTACGCTTACGTTCAGCGTGGACTGCGCTACCCGATGTTTGAAGTGTTCGACGAACCGGATCTGAACATCACCTGCGAGCGCCGCGACGTGAGCACCGTGCCTACCCAGGCGCTGACTCTACTGAACAACAATTTCATGCTGATCCAGTCCAAGTTCCTGGCGCAGCGTGTTTTGAAGGAAGCCAGCGGCGACCCCACTGAGCGGATCAAGCAGATGTATCGCATCACTTTAAGCCGCGAGCCTACTCGCGTTGAATTGAATCTGAACCTGGCGTTCCTGCAAAAGCAGCGCGAATATGCGCTTGCGCACGGCGCTGCATCCGCCGACGCCGCGGATCTGGCGGCCATGACCGATTTTGCCCAGGTAATTCTGGACTCGGACGAATTCGTTTACATAGGTTAGTTGAGACAGGAGCTTTCCATGGACAGTTTGCGCAAGACCTCATCGAGCACCAAGCGGCGCTACGTATCCCGGCGTGAATTCTGGATGAACGCCGGAATGGGAATCGGCGGTCTGGGATTGATCGACCTCCTGAATCGCGACAAGTTACTGGGCGCTGAGCTGGGCCAGGCCTGCACGGCGTCCACCGATCTCAATTCGCCGTACGCTCCCAAGCCGCCGCACTTTAAGCCGCGCGCCAAGGCCATGATCTCGCTCTTCATGTGCGGAGGCATGAGCCACATCGACACATTCCAGTACAAGCCGGCGCTCGAAAAATACAACCGGATGCCGATGGAAGGCCACGGCGACATCGTGGTCCGCCAGGGCAACCCCGGGCCGTTGATGAAGACGCCCTTCAGCTTCAAGCAATATGGCCAGTCGGGCGCGTGGGTGTCGGAGATTTTCCCGAACATCAGCACCATCGTCGATGATCTGGCGTTCATTCACTCGGCGCACGGCACTTCTAACGACCACACGCTTTCGCACCTCGAATGGAACACCGGCAATATTTTGGTGGGTTATCCGAGCGTCGGGTCGTGGGTCACTTACGGGCTGGGCACAGTCAATCAGAATCTGCCGGCCTACGTGGTCTTGTTCGATCAGCGCGGCGGCCCGTATGGCGGTCCGCAGAACTGGGGTTCGGGCTACTTGCCCGCGGCCTACCAGGGGACGGTGTTCCGCTCCCAAGGCGACCCGGTTCTCGATCTTTCGCCGTCGCCCGAGTACACGAATCTGGATCGCGAGCGCGCGCGCCTGGATCAGCTCGCCAAACTGAATGAAGAGCACGCCGAGCGTTATCCGGGCAGCAGCGAGCTGTCGGCCCGCATCGCGTCTTACGAGCTGGCCTATCGCATGCAGGGTTGCGCGCCGGAAGCGATGGACATCTCCAGCGAAAGCGATGAGACCAAGCAGCTTTACGGCTTGAACGATCCGGTGACGGAGCCATTTGGCAAGCAATGCCTGTTGTCCCGGCGCCTGATCGAGCGCGGCGTGCGCTTCGTCCAGTTGATCAGCGGAGCCTACGTCAACACCAACGTGACGCTTGGGACGCGCACGACAGTATCGAATCCAATCACCGGCAGCATGGCAAGGAAGTGGACAAGCCGATCACCGGGCTGATTACGGACCTAAAGCGGCGCGGTCTTGCTCGACGAAACCGTGGTGATGCTGCATTCCGAATTCGGCCGCATGCCGATTTCGCAGCGCGGCGTCGGACGCGACCATAACCCGGGCGCGATGACAGTGTTCCTGTGCGGCGCGGGCATCCAGGGCGGCCAGTCCATTGGCACCACCGATGACGTGGGTCTCAACGCAGAAGAGCAGCCGACATCAAATCACGACATCCACGCCAGCATCCTGCACCTGATGGGGATGGACCACAAGAAGCTCACCTATTACTTCAATGGCCGCAATATGCGGCTGACCGACGTGGCCGGTGAATTGGTCCCGCAGATCACGGGAACTCCGAAGAAGGCTTAGTCGACAGGTACTTCTTTGGGAGCCAGTTTCCCGGATGCCCGCGCGCCCTTGTCGTTGAGAAGCTGGGTTACGCTTTGGTATCTCAGCGCTTGAGCGGCGTCCAGGGCCGTCCGGCCATCGGTGTTCGCGGCGTTGACATCGACACCAAGATCCGTGGCTAGTTTGGCGGATTCAAGCGCTAAGGGTTCACGCTGGGCTCTGGGGACCGGGACCCACGCCACGCCGCCGCCCATGCCCATCGCCGCCATCAGTGCAGTGGTCTCTTCCTTGCGGTGAGCGTTACGCCCGGTATAATAGTCGGATTTCAGGATGATCTTGGGGTCCGCGCCGTGCTTGACCAGCATGCGCATGACCTCAGGTTCGTTGAAGCGGGCGGCCAGCCAGAAGGGCGTCGCGCCGATCAGAGCTGGGGAAAAATACCAGTCGTGCGAGGAGCGCCGGATCGGCGTCCAGGTCTTCAGCGGGGCATTTGCATCCGCCCCGTGATCGAGTAAAGAGGCCACCGTCTTCTCGTCGCGGCGCATGATCGCTTCGTCGAGAGCCGTGAAGCCAGCCTCGGCCTTATTAGGGTCGGCACCTTTGTCCAGCAGATAAACGCCAGGTCGCCGTAACCCGAGTGCTCCGCCAGAACGGTCGCGCTGACGCCCCAGGCATCCGCGTCATTCACATTGGCGCCGGCATCCACCAGCAGCTTCGCCGATCCAGATCGCCTACCCGCGCCGCAAACATCAGCGCGGTTTCTCCGCCATGCGGGATCGCCTTGTTGTACGGCAAATACCCGTGCGGCGGCACCGCCATCACTTCGCTCCAGACATCGGATTTCGCTTGAATATTCACGCCATGCGCCAGCAGCACCTTCACCACTTCGGGATGCTTCTGCGCCAGCCGCCCACATCAGCGCCGTCTGCCCGCGCGTGCCGTGCGCATTGACGTTCGCGTCTTTGTTAGCCAGGATCTCGACGACGTCCGGGAAGCCGCGACCGAGCCGCCACCATCAGCGGCGTCTCGCCCGCCAGCAGCGCCGCGTTAGGGTTCGCGCCCGCGTCGAGCAAGCTTGCCGCACCATGGCCGAGCTTCCGTTCTGGCTGGCCGCCCACAGCGGAGTCGCACCCAGATCGTTGGCCGCGTTCACTTTGGCGCCGGCGCGAATCAGCAGATCGGCGCTATCCAGATCGTCATGGTAGCTGGCCCAATGCAGCGCGGTCGCGCCATCGGCCTCCGTCTGCGTTGACGTCGGCCTTTTTCTGGAGCAGCGCGCGCAGCGCGTCCTTGTCGCCGTTCTTCGCCGCCTGGATCACCGAAGGCGGATCGACCGCCGCCGCCATCAAGGACACCAGCAGTACAGCGGGCAATATCAATGAAACCGTGCTGATGCGCATAGCTTCTACATCTCCTAGACCCGGAGCGGTATCGATCGGCAGTTTACCCGTGCTGTTGCCCAAGTGATCCACGGGCACATCCATCTTGTCCATCAGCGTGACCAGCAGATTCGCCATCGAAGGCTTGCCGGTGTATTTGAGGTGCCGCCCGCCCTTGATCCGGCCCGCGCCGCCGCCGGCCACCAGGATGGGCAGGTTGTCGCGGCGAATGCCGGTTGCTGTTCGAAATGCCCGCGCCGTAAAGGATCGTCATATGATCCAGCAGCGAGCCGTCGCCATCGGGCGTGGCCTTCAGCTTCGCCAGATAATGCGCGAACAGCTTCACGTGATAGGTGTTGATCTTGGACATACGCTCGACCAATTCCGGAAGATCGTTGTGGTGCGACAGCGGGTGATGCGCTTCCGGCACGCCGATCTGCGGATACGGGCGCGCGCTCTGCTCCTTGCGCAGCATGAACGTGATCACGCGCGTCAGATCGGACTGGAACGCCAGCACTTTCAAGTCATACATCAGCGCCAGGTGATCTTCGAATACCGGCGGAGCGCCCAGCGGCTGCGCCATGGCGGGCAGCTCCACGTCCTTCTGCGCTTCCGCCATCTGAATACGGCGCTCCACGTCGCGAACCGATGTCGTGAACTCGTCGACTTTGCACCTGATCGCTGCGGCCCCAGCTCCGTTTTGAGAGTCGCCAGCTTCGCGGTCACCGAATCCAGGATGCTCTTGTGCTGCATCATCCGCGCTTCGCGCGCCGAACGCACCGTGCTGCCGCTATCGCCGAACAGCTTCTCGAACACCACGCGCGGGTTCCATTCCGTCGGCAGCGGCTGCGTCGGGCTGCGCCACGACAGCGTATGCGTATAGACGCAGCTCAGATTCCCAGTGCAGGCTCCGGCGTTGTTGGGAGGATCCATCGACAGCTCGAGCGATCCCAACTGCGTCTCTTTCTCGAAATGCCGCGCCAGCAACTGGTCCATCGAAACGTCGGCGATGATCTCTACCTCGTTGCGTCCGCCGCGCTTGGTGTCCGGTCAGAAACGATCCCGAGGCGCCGGCGTGGATGTAATTCCAGCTCGCCTTGAGCCCGAGAGCACCAGCGTTTGATCGCGATACGGCGTGAGCGGCTGTTGAATCGGCGAAAACTGAAGGTCGCGTCCCTTCGCCCTTTGGGCGTCCAATATTCCATGGCCATTCCGTTCGGCACATAGAACGCCTGGAAGCGGTGAACCGGCTTCGTGGCGCACTGCCGCGCGCGATGAGCGGCGCAAACATCGCGTCCAGAAACGGCAGCGCCAGAGTGGTTCCGATACCTCGCAGTACCGTCCGCCGTGCCAAAGTCTTCGCAGTCAGGAAAGCCATGTTATATCTTCTCCTCAAAATCAATTCGACTCCGTGGCAGGTTCCCACGTCAAAAATGCGGGGCTCTCGACGATCCCCAGAATCAGCGACGACCAGCGGTACTGCTGCGCCGCCGCGTCGCGGACAATCTTTCGCACCGCCGGCTTGTCGTAGTATTCCAGCCGGCGTCCCAGCGCATACGCCATCAGTTTTTCGGTAACCGTGCGCGGAAATTGTTCGGGTTGATTCAGCAGCAGCGCGCGCAATCCCGGAAGCCCGTTCACGTCGCGCCGCCCGCGGTCGTGCCGCTCGCGTCGACCGGCTTGCCGGCTTCGTCGATGGTTCGCCAGCCGCCGATCACGTCGAAATTCTCCAGCGCAAATCCCAGCGGATCGATCGCTGAATGACAACCGTTACAAGTGGGGTTCGCCCGGTGCTGCGCCAGCCTTTCGCGAATGGATCGTGGGCGGCGCGCCAGGCTTCTGTTCAATATTGGTGTCGACTCCCGGAGGCGGCGGCGGAATCGGCGTGCCGAAAATATTATTCAGCAGCCATTTGCCGCGCAGCACGGGCGACGTGCGGTCGGGATAAGACGTGGTCGCGAGCAGAGCGCCTTCGGCCAGCAATCCACCGCGCTGATTATGATCCGGAAGCTCTACGCGCCGGAAACGGCTGCCTTCGACGTTCGGAATGCCATAGTGCCGCGCGAGTCTTTCATTGACGAAAGTGTAGTTCGCGTCCAGCAAATCGGAGACTGGGCGATCTTCGCGAAAGTTGCTGGCGACGAACATCTCCGTTTCCTGCTTGAACGCTTGCAGCAGGCTCTCGTCGTAGTTGGGATATTTATCCGGATCCACCACCACTTCCTCGACGCGCCGCAGATTCAGCCACTGTGCCGCGAAATCGTTCACGAACGCATCAGTAGCGCGCGGATCGGCCAGCATCCGCCGCACTTCCTTCTCGAGCGTCGCCGGATTCGAAAGCTGGCCCTTCTCGGCGAGACTCAGCAAGCGTTCGTCAGGAATGCTGCTCCACAGGAAGAACGATAGCCGCGATGCGAGTTCCAGGTCGCTGAGGTTATACGCGCCATTCGCCGCCGGGTGCTGCGGCGCCGCAGACTGATAAGCCGCAGTTTGAAACGTAGCGCTCGATTTCGAAGCAACCGGCTTCTGCGCCGTCTTGTTCAGATGAATGCGCAGCAGGAAGTCCGGGTCCACCAGCATCCGCTCCAGCGCAAACTGAATCCCGGCATCGAAGCTTCCGCCATCGTGGCGGCCGTTATCGAAAAACTCCATCAACGTTTGCACGTCGGCTTTGGTCGCCGGACGCCGGTACGCCATCGTCGCCATCCGCGACAGAATCTTGGTCGCGCATGCATGCTCCTCGGCAGCGGCACCGCTCGCCGGCTGGCAGACAAAAATCGCGCGTCTGCTGGGAGTGTCTTTCGCCGGTCCGCGCCGCCTGATACGGACCGCGCAATCAGCACCGCGCCCACGTTCGCGTAATCCATATACACCTGGTCATCGGCAATCACGCGGCCGCGCTGCAGCGGTTGCGGAAGGCCTTCCGGCTCCCACTGTTCCCGCACGAACGTCACGCCCACGACTCGCGGACCCGCCTTCACCGGTACTCGGACTTCCAACCCCGCGTCGCCCGTAAGCTGCATGTAGGTTTCCCATTCCGGAGCGCCCGCAAAGTTCGGTTCGCCGTCAGCCAGCGTAACTGGACGCCGCAGGCCGGCCTTTTGCTTCCCGCCCACCGTGAATCGCTTCAGCAGCTTGCCATCCAGACGGACATCCAACTTCTGCGCCCATCCCATGCCCTTGAGGTAATCCTGATATTGCCGCTGCAACTTCACGGTGATCAGATACTCGCCGTCCACCGGAAAATCTTTATGGATCGCGATGCCGCCGCGCGAGCCCAGCGGCAAGGTCTTCGCTCTGCCGGTCATCCTGCATGATGAAGAGCGGGATTTCGTATCGATCATTGCCCGGACTCAGCGGGAGGCAACCCCACCGCTAGCCGCGTGACCTGGCGGGCCACCGACATGTACCGTTCCAAGTGAGTCGTCGAAACCGAGAGAACATCCGCGAAGTTGTCGAAGCTGCCGTCGGCCGTGTCGTCGCCTGGCAAGCAGAGGCTTTCACATCGAAGTCCAGCGCAAAAAGGTCGCGGATCGCATTGTTGTATTCCATGCGATTGAGGCGATGGACCGCGCTGATGCGGCCCGGATTCGGCTTGGCTTCCCAGGCTTTATCCAATTCGTTTTCGAGCGTACTCGCGATCACGCGATAAGTGGCGTCATCGGCCCGCGGCATCTTCGGCGGCGGCATTGACCCGGCCCGCAACTTCGCGACTACCTTCTCCCAAACCTCTGGATTCGCGCCGGGATGAGAGGCATCTAAAGTATCGAGCGCCAGCCCGGCAGTATGAAGTTTTTGATTATGGCAAGTGACGCAATAGGTGTTGATGAATGCTGTGGGATTGGTACTGGCCGCGGCTTGAGTGGCGGATGCCGGCGGTGCGGGAGCTTGCGCCGACAGCCGTATCGTCGTGAATACGCAGAGTCCGAGCACCAGAGCAACGATCAATCCGCGCACCATCGCCCCGCGCCCACGCGATGCCATTTTCGCCTTCCGCCCGAAGGACCGCATCTTCTCCACCTCACCTAGCCGGATTCCATCCTGGGACTTCCCGGACATCAAGAAGTATACACCTTAAAGCCGTCGAACACCACGGTCAGGAAACCGGTGGAAACCCAGCCAAGCGGTTGAGACCACAGGACGAGCAGCCCTCGCGACGATCCTGGGTAGCGGCGCCTTATTGGGCCTTCACAAACAGCACGCAGACAGGCTTGGGGACTGCGATCGGCTCCCCGGTCGGCGTCAGTTTTCCAGTCTCTTGATCGACTTTGAATGGAACCACCGTGTCCGAGCCCTGATTGGCGGCGAACAGGTATTCCCCCGTCGGGTCGAGCGAGAAATTGCGCGGCGTTTTGCCCTGGGTTATGGCGTGCTGGATCGGCGTCAGTTTGCCGGTCGCTTGATCGACAGAAAACACCGCAATGCTGTCGTGGCCGCGGTTGGACACATACACAAACCGGCCCTTCCTATCGATCTGAATTTCGGCAGTGGCGTCGCGCCCCTTATAGTCCGCCGGGATCGCCCGGACTTCCTGGATCTCCGTCAAATGCCCGCCGTCAACAGCGAATACAGTCACTGCCGGCCGGCTCTCATCGTTCACATACAAAAATTTCCCGCTGGGATGAAACGCCAGATGGCGCGGCGCAGTCCCGGGAGTTACCGAAACAAACGGCGGGTCCGACGGCGTCAGTTTCCCTTTCGCCGCGTCGAGGCTATACGACCTCACCTGATCGAGGCCCACTTCGCCGACGAACACGTGTTTGTTATCCGGCGATACGATAACGCCGTGCGAATGCGGTCCGGTCACTGGATGCACGCTCTTGCCGCGATGCTCGAAATAAGTCGTCGGCTCGCTCAACTTGCCGTCGGGCTCGATCAGGTACCCGGCAATGTTGCCGCCGGTGTAGCTTACTGCCAGCAGCGTCTTACCGGTGTGGTCGATGGTCAGATTGGTAGGCATCTCACCCTTCGAATCCTGTTTATTCAGGAAGGTGAGCTTGCCAGTCTTGCGGTCGATGGCGTAGGCGCTGACGGTATCGCCCTGCTTCTCGCGTTCGTCGCCTTTCCAGTTGACCGCGTAGAGATTGCGACCGTTGGGCGTCGCAACCAGAAATGCCGGGTTGGGCGTCTCCGCCATCAGCCCGAGCGAGGTCAGCTTGCCTGTGGATGGCTGGAACCGGTACGCATAGATACCGCGGGCCGCTTGATCGGTGTAGGTTCCGAAGTAGACCAGGTACTCATCGCTGGACGCGGCCCAAGCAGGTAGAGATTGCAGCCCGACTGCGGCCAGTCCGGCTTTCAAATACGTTCGTCGCTTCATCACCCTGCTTGCTTATTCGCCACCGCCGCGAGGCGTCTGCGGAACTGGCACGGCCAGACGAGTCAGATACGCCATCAGGTCTTGAAATTCCGTAGCGCTCAGGCGCTTATCGAAATCCGTCGGCATTAGGCTCTTGGGAACGTAATACACTTCCTTGAGCTTTTCCCGATCCAGCAAATAAAGCTGGTTATCGGAACCGAACACTTGCAGCGAATAACTATCTTCATTGCGCAGCAGGCCGTTGATGACCTTGCCATCACGAGTTGTGATCCGCACCGGTTGATACGTGGTCACCGGGAACAGAGCTTGCGCGTGCGAACCGCCATCGGTCGCCACGCGGTGCTGAACCTTGGTCAGAGCATCGATGATCGAACTGTACTTGCGGATCGCCGCAATATTTGAAAGATCCGGACCGGAGAGGCCGCCCTTTCCATTAATCATGTGGCAGTCGATGCACTTGCCCTTGCCCGAGAAAATCTCCTGTCCATGTGCCACATCGCCTTTCGCGGGCGTATCGATGGCGGTGCCGCGCAGCCCGTGGATGTACGCCGTCACCTTCCAGGCGTTGTCCACTGGCAAGCGGTTGGCGGGCATCATGGTGCCCGGAATGCCATTCTGGATGGCATCGAATATTTGGGCGTCGGTGCTCCGTTCATAGCGCCGCGCCGGCGCACCCAACGCCAGCGCGCGGTCGCCTGCTTCGCCATCTTTGCCGTGGCAGGCCGTGCAGATATTGTTATAAACTTCCCGGCCCTCGGCAATGGCATCGGCATTGCCGGCGAACGGATTGGGATTCGGCTCCGCCGCCCCACGATTCCGTTGTGCGGAAGCCGGAATGACGAGTATCAGTCCCGCCGTTATTATCTGGAGATATCCGTAGAGTTTCATGGAAGTGTCCCCTTATCTCGCCGCCGCATCCGGCAATGCGAAGGCAAAAAAGTTCGCATAAGACCCGATCGCCACGTATTGTTTTCCGTTGACGCTGTACGTCATCGGACCGGCGGTAATCAAGCCGCCTGTATTGAAATGCCACAGCACCTTGCCGGTCTTGGCGTCGAGCGCCGTGAACTGCCCCTGCTGTTCGCCTGCGAAGATGATCCCGCCGGCGGTGGACAGCAGTCCCGGACCATAGTGGTTCGAATCCACCTGCATGTAGCTCCATACAGTTTTGCCGCTCAGGTCGAGTGCTTTCACGTAAAGCTGCCGTTTTCCTGATCCGCGGGGCTCTCCATGTAGCCGTCCCGCTTCCCGGCATGCCCGCCTTGAAGTTGCTGCTGGATTTG
>CAWCAP010000036.1:0-17170 GCA_963793395.1 Bryobacterales bacterium
CCACCCAGCTTTCGCAGATTCAGGACACCACTAATTCCAAGTTCACCGCGGTAACCACCGACGTTGACGGCGTCAAGGCCAATGTCGAAACCGTGAAAACCAATGTCGCCGCCGCGCAGAACGATATCGAAAAGACCAGCGCCGACCTGAAGCGCGCCATGGGCGACATGGGCGTGATGAGCGGATTGATCGCCACCAACGCCAAGGATCTGGAGACGCTGCGTGCGCTCGGCGAACGCAACTACTTCGAGTTCGACATCAACCGTAAAGACGCCGGCGAAGAAAGTCGGCGACCTGATGCTGACGCTGAAGAAGGCTGACCCCAAACGCAGCCGCTTCACGATGGACGTTCTGGCCGACGACCACCATGTGGAGAAGAAAGACAAGACCATCAACGAGCCGGTGCAGTTATACGTCTCCGGCAACATGCAGCCTTACGAGATCGTGATCAACCAGGTTACCAAGGACCACGTATCCGGCTACCTGGCTACCCCCAAAGTGAAACTGGCCCGCCGTTAGTTATCTGCCCTCCGCGCGCACTCGCTCAACGGGTGCGCGCCCCACTCCCTAGAACTTCAGAATCGGCCACAAGCTCGCGAAGTCATCCGTCCACGTGATCACCGGTTCCTTCGAAGTGCTCCAGCCCAGTATCGTGTCGCGGATCTTGGACTGCGCGAACGTCTCCCGCTTCTCCGTTACCAGCACCCACCGCGAATTGCTCTCGCCCTTATCCTCATCGAGCAGGTCCCGCGCCACCAGCACCATCCGCGCCTGCCATCCCAGATAGCGCGCCAGCCCGCGCGTGACGGGCTCCAGATCCAGCGCGCGATTGGAAATGTGCAGCGCGAGAATGCCTCCCGGCGCCAGGCGCTGCCGGTAGATTTCGGCGCATTCGGCCGTCAGCAGATGCATGGGAATCGCATCGCCTGAAAACGCATCGACCGCGATCAGGTCGTAATCGTGCGAATGCCCCTCGGCCAATTCCCGCTCCAGTTGAATGCGTGCGTCGCCCAGCACCACTTGCGGATGGGCCTTGGAATCGTCCAGGAACGTGAACCACTTGCGCGCGATCGGTTCCACGTTGGGATTGATTTCGTAGAAGCGGTACGTGTCCCCTTCCCGTCCCCACGCAGCCAGCGTTCCCGCTCCCAGCCCCACCACAGCCACTCGCCGCGGATGCGGCAACGCATCAATCGCCAGCGCGACGCCGCTGTGGGGTCCGTAATACGTGGTAGCCCAGTGACGCTTCTCCGGATCCAGATACTGAAGACCGTGCTGCACCCGTCCATGGCTCAGTTCGCGCAGCGGACCGTTCTTGTCGCTGCGCTCCACCACCCGCAGAACTCCATAAAAATTGCGCCGCGCCTCAATGCCCGGCTGCTTGTTGGTGGCTGCGGCGTAGATCGAAATGATCCCGCCGAACATCAGCGCCATCAGCGGGACGCGTACAGCGAAATTGCGTCCGGTCCACTGCGCCAGCGCTCCGCTGCGCATCCAGCCCAGAAAGCCCAGGATGCACGCGGCTCCCAGCCCGATCGGGTATTCGCTGAATTCGCTGAAGACTCGCGGCGCGAAAATCGCGGCGAACACTCCGCCCAGCGCCCCGCCCGCCGCGATGGTCAGATAGAACGCCGTCAAATGCCGCGGCGAGGGACGCGAGCGCGCCAGTTCTCCGTGGCACACCATGCACGTCACGAACAGCGCCGCCGCGTAGACCGCGAATTGCTTCCACGGCGAAATCGCCACGCTCAGAGTAATCACCACGCACGTGATCGGCGCGAGGATCCCGGCCAGCACCGCGAAAATCCCGCGGCGGTACCAGCGGTCACTCTCAAAGGTAAGGATGAACGTCACCAGGTAAATCGAAAGCGGCGCGACCCACAGGAACGGGAAGACGGCGATCTCCTGCGTGATTTGGCTGGTTGTTCCCAACAGCAACACCGAGCCACAAGCGGCGAGCGCCAGCCACATCCCGATGTCGATCGCCGAGGGCCCTTCGTCTGCCAGCGCATCCGCTTCAGGCTCCACGGTTGGCACACTCCGCATCTGCCACGCGATCCAACCGCACAACCCGATGAAGACCACGTACAATCCCGACCACGCGCCGCTTTGCGTGCTCAGCTTGAAATACGGCTCCAGAATTAACGGATAACTAAACAGCGCCAGAAACGATCCCAGATTCGAAAGTGCATACAACCGCCACGGCGATTGCTCGGGATGTGTGAGATGGAACCAGCGCTGCAGCAGCGGAGTCGTCGCCGAGAGCAACAAATAAGGGCCTCCGATGGTCGCGGCCAACAATAGCAAAATGCGCCCTGAAGGATCGCCCGACGGCGGTGGATTTCCAGATCGCGGCCCGCGGCGCAATCGGCAGGAACGCGAGCGATGCCGCCAGCAGAGCCACATGCACCCATCCCTGCAGCTTTTGGTTACGGCGCGATCCCAGCCAATGCGCGTAACCGTATCCGGCCAACAGCATCGCCTGGAAAAACAGCATGCAGTTGGTCCACACCGCCGGGCCGCCGCCGAACCAAGGCAAGCACATAGCGGCCCATCATCGGCTGCACCTGGAACAACAGAAACGCGCTCAGAAAAATTGTGACGGGGATCAGGATGGCTGACAATTTACGAATCTAGCACATCACCAATTTGCTTCAGCGCCCACGCGGCCTCTGCGTCCGTGATCGCATAAGGCGGCATGAAGTAGACGATGTTGCCCAGCGGCCGCAGCAGCAGATTGCGTTCCAGAAACGCGGCGCCTAAGCCGTGTGCCGATATCCGCCAGGTAACCGCTGTCGCCCGTGAGTTCCACCACGCCGACGCCGCCGATCACGCGCACGTCGCCCACTTGCGGTAACGAGCGCAACGGTTCCAACCCCGCGCGCAACTGCTGCTCCAGCCGGCCGACGCGCTCCAGCACATCGTTCTCGCGAAACAGTTCCAAACTCGCGATCGCCACCGCGCATGCCAGCGGATTCGCCGTATAAGAATGTCCATGAAAAAACGTCTGGCCGCGATCCGTACTGAGGAACGCTTCGTAAATCGCATCGGTCGCCGCAGTCACACCCATCGGCAGATAACCCGCCGTCAGCGCCTTCGAGAGACAAAGGATGTCGGGCGTCACCTGTGCGTGCTCACACGCAAACATGCGTCCCGTGCGCCCAAAGCCGGTGAGGACTTCGTCCGCGATCATCAGCACTCCGTAGCGATCGCACAGCCGACGAACACCGCCCAAGAATTCCGCTGGCCACACGATCATGCCGCCCGCGGCTTGCAACATGGGCTCGACCAGAACGGCGGCGGTGCGCTCGCCATGTTCCTGCAGACGCCGCTCCAGATCGCCGAGACAGTCGATCCCGCAGGTCGCTCGCTTCAGCCCCAGCGGACAGCGATAGCAATACGGCGCATGCGCGCGCTCGACCGGAAACAGCAGCGGCGTGAAGGCCCGCGTAAATACCGAGTCTTCGCTCGCCGACATCGCGCCTACAGTATCGCCGTGGTACGCATGATGCAGCGTGATCAGCCCGCTGCGCTGCGGCTCGCCGCGATTCCGCCAGTACTGCACGGCCATCTTGATCGCCGCTTCAACCGCCGTCGAGCCGTTGTCCGAATAGAACACGCGATTCAGGCCCGGCGGCATCACCTCCACCAGCCGCTCGGCCAATTCGACAGCCGGCCGGTGCGTGCATCCGGCGAAAATTACATGCTCGATCTCCCGAGCTTGCGCCGCCAGCGCCGCATTCAGCTTGGGATGCGAATGCCCGTGAATATTCACCCACCACGAAGAGATTCCGTCGAGAATCTTGCGCCCGTCTTCGGTGTAAAGATACACGCCCTCGCCGCGCACGATCGGCAGCAGCGGCGGCTGCGTCAGCATCTGCGTATAGGGATGCCACACGTGCGCGCGATCGCGCTCTTCCAGACTCACAATAGAAACCCCGCATCCAGATGCGTCACGCTCCAAGCGGCGAGCAATCCCGGATCGAGCGGTCTCAGAAACGGCATCTCTCCCACCACTGGCACGTGCCCGTACTTTTCAATAGCCGCCCGGTTGTCCGCGTTCGGTTCACCGATCATCATCACGCCGGCCACGCGCAGCGAACGAGCCCGCAAAGCTTCCAGCGTCAGCAGTGTGTGATTGATGGTCCCGAGCCCGCTCCGCGCGACCACCAACACCGGCAGCGCGAGAGATACAATCCAGTCCGCCATCGTCTGCGTTTCGTTGACCGGAACGAGCAATCCGCCAGCGCCTTCGACGATCCAATTTGTGCCGTCGTCATTCCCGGCGAGTCCGCGCAATTCCTCTAGGTCAATCCTTTGTCCCGCCCATTGCGCCGCCAGATGCGGTGAAACCGGCTTCGGCAATCGCACGCCTTCGCCGAAAATCTCTTCCGCGGAGCACGCTCCCAGACGCCGCACCGCCGCCGTGTCATCGTCGATTTCGATGCCAGTCTGAATCGGCTTCCAATATCGCAACGGCCCCGCGCCGCGAAGGCGATGCATCAGCGCCGCGGAGGCAACGGTTTTCCCGACCCCGGTATCGGTGCCGGTGACGAAGATTCCCTTCATGCCGCCGTGGCCACGGCGAGTGCTTCGACAAACCGGTCCAGCATCTCTTCGCTCAGCCCCTGGTTTACCGTAACTCGCAAGCGCGCAGTACCCACGGACACCGTCGGCGGACGAATCGCGCGCACATCGAAACCAGCCGTCTGCAGTTCGCGCGCGACCGCTACTGCGCGTTCGTTTTCGCCGACGATGATCGGAATAATCGGCGAATCCCCGCCGAGCCCCAATCGCTCCCGCAAGTAGCTCGCGCGCGCCAGCAGACGTTCGCGCCGCTCCGGTTCATCGGCGATTACCTCCAGACTTGCCTCGAGTGCGGCAGCGATCGCCGGCGGCGGCGCTGTCGAAAAAATAAACGGCCGCGCACGCTGGATCAAGTATTCGATCGCATCAGCCGGCCCAGCCACGAAAGCTCCGCCGACACCCAAGGCTTTGCCCGCCGTATTGATCGATACGAAAACATCGTGCGCCAGCCCCCTCCCCGTTCTCCCCATAAACGCCAACGGCGTGTGCTTCGTCGACAATCAGTTCCGCGCCGTGGGCTCGGCACAGCGTAGAATATTCCACCAACGGCGCCTGATCGCCGTCCATGCTGAATAGCGATTCGACCACCACAAACTTCTGTCCGGCGCCGGTTTCCTCACCTAACAACCGTTCCAGCGCCGCCGCGTCGTTGTGCGGAAACACGACTCGCCGCGCGCGCGACAACCGCGCTCCATCAATCAAGCTCGCATGATTCCGTTCGTCCGAGAAGATCACGTCCCCGGCTTCCGGAAACGTCGTCAGGACCGCCAGATTCGCCAGGTAGCCGCTTGAAAAATACAGGCTCCGCTCCGCACCTTTGAAGCGCGCGAACTGCTCTTCGACACGCGCGAACCCGCGGCGCTCCCCGCGCAGCAATCGCGAGCCCGTGCTGCCCACGCCCTCCGCCATCACCGCGTCCACCATCCCCTGTTTCAAACGTGGATGCCCCGCGAGGCCCAAATAATCGTTGGAACAGAGATCGATGCCCGCCGGCGGCCGCAGCGTTCGACGCAAGCCCTCCGCGTCAATCACCGCCAGACGCTCAGCCAGCCGCGCGCTCAGCGGCGTCAGCACCTCAGGCATAAGTCATCAGCCGCATGCCGAGCTTGTCGAACAACCGCCGGTCCTCATCAGCCTCCGGATTCGGCGTCGTCAACAGCCGGTCACCCATGAAGATCGAGTTAGCGCCGGCCAGGAAGCACAATGCCTGCGCCTCATCGGAAAGCGACAACCGGCCCGCGCTCAGCCGCACCATCGATACCGGCATCAGAATTCGTGCAGCCGCGATCATGCGCACCAGTTCCAGCGGATCGATAGGGCGCTGGCTCGCCAATGGCGTCCCCTCAACGCGCACCAGCATATTCACCGGCACGCTCTCCGGATGCGGATCGAGCGTCGACAGTTCCCGCAACAGCCGGTAGCGTTCCTGCCGGCTCTCGCCCATGCCGATGATGCCGCCGCAGCACACCGTCACGCCGGATCGCCGCACGCGGTCGAGGGTCGTCAGCCGGTCATCATAAGTGCGTGTACTGATGATCTCGCCGTAAAATTCGGCCGACGTATCCAGGTTGTGGTTATAGGCGGTGAGACCCGCCTCCGCCAGCGCCGCGGCCTGCTCGTCCGTCAGCATGCCCAGCGTGCAGCACGCTTCCAACCCCAATGCACGCACGCCGCGAACCATATCGAGCACACGCTCGAATTGCTCACCTTTGGGGACGTCACGCCACGCCGCACCCATGCAGAAACGGGTTGCGCCCTGCGCCTTGGCGTTACGAGCAGCCTGCAGCGCCGCATCCACGCTCAGCAATCCCTCGCGTTCGACGCCGGTTTTATAGTGTGCCGATTGCGGGCAATACGCGCAGTCTTCGGGACAGCCGCCAGTCTTGATGCTCAAAAGCGAGCATCCCTGCACCTCGCTGCTTTGATGATGGGAACGGTGTACGGTCTGCGCGCGAAAAATTAGATCGGGTAGCGGCGCGGTGTAGATACCTTCGATCTCCGCCACGGTCCAGTTGTGGCGCAGAGCCGGTGCAACGGTCGTCGTGAGTTCCAAGGTTTCATTTTAACGCCGCCGCGCGATTACCCGGCGCGCAACCCGAATTCACGCAGCAATTGTCCGGTTGAAGTGTAGAGCCGGACCCAATAGACTCCCTCACGCAGCGGCCGGTCCAACCGGATGGAAAGACTTTGGTCCTCGATCAGCACGTTTCCAATCCACATCTGGGGGCCCGAGGCATTGACTACTTCAGCCCGGTAGGACGCCTCCACTGGCAAATCCCGCCGGTTAAAAACCAATTCCAGAGGACGGCCGGATGGAGCGTGAGCCACGTCTCCGTCTCCGCCCCGGAAAGCGACTAAATTTATGGTGGCAATCGGAGCCATAGCCACCGGAAAGGACTGCATCCGCCAGATGACGGCTGTGCCGGCCAGCACCAATAACACGGCGGCCACCAACAGTATTCTGGGCCCCACGAAATGCAGCGCGAGCAGCTCCCGCACCGGAGACCGCGGGCGAGCTGCTGATCCCGGGCGTGTCTGCAAATGTGCCGGTAACCCGGAAAGACCAGCCGCGGCCAGACGTTCGCTCTCAAAGGAAGCCAACCCAGCCTTCATGAACAGCTTGTATTCCTCAATGCCTTCTAGTTCCGACTGGCACTGCTGGCAAATCAACAAGTGTTCTTCCAGCCAGCCGAGTTGCGGCTCGCGGACCCGGCCGAAAGTGTATTCCTCCAGAAGCTCTTCAGTGGCGTGGACCAGAGCCGAGGGTCGAGCATCCGTAGACATGCTTTCCTCCATGTGTCCGCTTCGTGCCGCTGCGGACGAACTTACCGGAATCTGTGATCGACTTGAGCCAGCGCCGGACTGATCTGGCAGCAGGCTCATCCGTACGACCCGATTCCGAGATTAAGGTCGTGCCAACTCCGAACCCAAATAACGTCGTTCCGAATCGGCACTCTGTTTCTTAGTGGGACGCGGTCGCCGATTTTCTCAAACAAATTGCGTTTAAAGTTCGGGGCGCCAGTTTTTTCTTGCCCAACTCGCCAAAACGGGATTTGGCGCGGGATTTCAGCAATCGAAACTGGGTCTCGGTAAGAATCATCACGGCACAGATCTCTTCCTGGCTCTCTTCCTGGAGGTAGAAGCGAGTAAGAATTTCCCGGTCCCGGCTCGAGAGCTCGGCTAGGATCCGCCGTACCAACTCTTCTTTTTGATTGAAGATCGCGGCCTCTTCGGGATTTCCATTCGGATCTGGGACTCGGGAGCTGGCATCCAGGTCCATTTGCTCGCGCCGGGCCTGCACCGCTTTGTCGATATGCGCGGCCACCTGGCGGCGAACCACTGTACGGACAAATCCCATCAGCCGCTCGGGTTCGCGCAGTTCCCCCCGGCGGATGGCTTGCACCACCACCACGAATATGTCGTGGACCTTATCGTCCAGTTCCTGAATTCCCAACTGGCGGCACAGATAAAAGCGCACGCCCTTGGAGAACAGATGATAGAGTTCCGCCATGCCATCCGTCTGGCTGAAGCGAATCCTCTCGACCAGTTGCGCCCATCCGGCGTATATCTGCGCGGCCTCCGGCGGGAGATGCTGCTCCTCTCCGGCCGGCGCGGTCGACTCGTTGGGAGATCCTCCCCGGCCTGGGCCAGCGCGAGGATCGGAAGCGCCCTTCCCGCTGGGCGCCAAGGGCGTGCTGCCGGCAGGTCTGGTTGGGAGCATGGCTAATGGATTCCTCCAGTCACTTGGTACGAAGCCCAGTTCTCCGGCCCTTGCCGCCCGGTTCTGGAGTGCGCCGCTTCCCGCTGACTCAACTGCAGTGCCTCGGCCGCTGAATGGTCCCGCAAATAGAAATAGAAACGCGCAAAAATGCCGCCCGAATTGTCTTCGACCGGCCATGCGGTCGAGATCACGGTGCTGGCGCCCGCCATCAGCCACGCGCGGGTTAATCCCAGTAGTCCCGCGCCAGCCTGCGCTTCGCCGCTGCCGGTAGCGCAACCCGTCATAACCACCAGCGCGCCCGGAACCCGCAGCCCCGCGATCTCGGATGTGGTCAGAAACTCGGGTTCCACGGCGCTCGGAGGCATGCTTCCGCCGCGCCAACCGCCATTTCGGGCATCGCCCAGACTGAAAGCGATGAGTCCCTGTTCCCGATTCGCCGCCGGGAAGAGCACATGCGTCGCCAGATGGATCACCGCCGGGCGCTTCTCCAACCGCCCCAGGAACGCGTCCCGCTGCGCTTCCGGACCCTGCAGGATCACCGCCGCCCCGCCGCCCTCCACCCATGTCCTCGCGCTAGACTCCACTTCATCCCGGCTCCCCACGAGGCGCTGCAATTGGCCCGTCGACGAACGATTGATGACCGGCCCCCTCCAGCGTGGGTCCACCTGGTTGTAAATCGGATCCCCCACGCCCAGGAACTCGCCGCGCCGCAGGCGTTCCGCTACTCGCAGAACCCACGGCAGCATTCAGCAGCAGCGCCCCCGAAACGGTTTGGAGAGTGTGGGTATCCACTAAGTACACCGGGTTTGCGCTCTGCCCCGTCACCAGAGCGGCGAAGGGCACGTTAAACAGCGCCCCGTCCAGCGAAAGAAGCCATGCCGGTTTTTGAAACTCTTGTGGCTTGAGTTGTCCGAACAGTTGTCGATACAACTGCCGCCCCAGCCGGACGGCTTCGGCGCCGCCCGCCGGAATTGCGTCGCGAAACATTTGCACGGACTTCGCGATGTCGTGTTCGGAAGCCAACCGGTATAACTTCAGCGAATTCCGGCTCACCGCCCATAGGTAGGACTCCTTCTCCCCTAGCTCGAAACTCAGGAATAATTCCGAACCTCTTAGTCCTTCCTGAAAATGTATAAGTGAAATCCGGCTGCGAAAGTTCTCGACTTTCTTCACTTG
Organism: Bryobacterales bacterium; assembly: GCA_963793395.1. Taxonomy (GTDB): domain Bacteria; phylum Acidobacteriota; class Terriglobia; order Bryobacterales; family Bryobacteraceae; genus Palsa-187. The sequence continues at coordinate 9,485 of CAWCAP010000036.1, forward strand.
CAGACCAATTCCCGCTTTGGCTTCCATTTCGGTAAGTGCCAAATGGAGACGGTTCGCTTTCGTCTCACCCATTCTGGTAGCGCCGGCTTCAACTCCGCGCTCTCGCGCTTCTTCGGCGCCCAATTGCGCCAGCGTCTCCCAGTATTCCGGAGCGAGTTTTTCGTGCCAAACATCGGCCAAAGCCAAGCTTTCACGAAGACTCGCGGCGCGATTGATCTCAACTGCCTGGAAAGCCCGCGCGGTCCAATCGGGATTCCCAGTTTGGAGCGCGTGCTGCGCGGCGAGTTGGATGAACGAATCGAAAATCTCCTGTTCGAGCGCGACATTGGCGCTGATCAGCGACGAGCGGGCAGGAAGAACCTGAATGCGCCACTCCGCAGTGGCATCCAGGACTAAGGAAAAGTCGTGCAGTGCAGCGTCTACCTGTCCTCGCGCCAGGCGGATGCGGCCCTCCTGCTGGAGCAATAAGTACTCCGGCCAAGCAGGTGCGCCGCGCGTAGCTTGGTCGAGCGCCAATTTCGTGAAACGTTGAGCCCCCTTGAAATCATGCCGCGCGAAAGCCAGTGCCCCGAGATGCCCATAGGACCAGCCCAAATCAATTTGACGAAAGAATCGCCGCAGTCGAAATGCTTCGAGAAACCGGATTTCGGCGTCAGCCAAGCGTCCCCCGGCGAGATACTCCGCGCCCTGCTGATCCCACGCCTTCGCTTCCAGTGCAAAGTCCCCAGCGGCCCGCGCGGCCTCGATTCCGCGCGCGAAATAGCCGTCGGCTTGGCCGTCGCCGAGCGCACTGTGAATGCGTCCGAGTTGTACCAGCAGGTGCGGCTTGAAGTACGCACCGCGCGCGGCCTCGCCGCCCAGCAGCCCCGCTTGACGCAAGCCTTCTTCGGCGGCCCGGTTGGCCGAAGGCAGATCCCACATTTCCAGATACAAGCTGGAGAGATTCACGGCGATGGCACCCAGGTCCGCGTGATCCCCGGCCGCCGTCGCCAGATCGCGCGCCTTCAGAAAGCTGGCAAGCGCTGCGCGATACTGCAGCGCGAGCAATTCGCAGCCGCCCGCACTCATGAGGTAGCGCACGGAAGCCAGCCGGTCGCCGCGGCGCACGGCTTCGCGATAGCCCTCTTGATAGAGAGCATCTGCGGCGCGGAAATCTCCGGCCTTGCGCAAGCGCAGCGCGTTCGTCTGAATTTTAAGGGAGGCCTGATCCCACCAAGGGCTAGAGTCAGGCGATCTAGGCGGGATGACCGTCGGGGGGCTTGAACCCGCCATCCACAGCGTCAGAATCAGGCAAAGGCTTCTCCCGAAGGCAGCCATTGCTTAGTTCAACGTTTACGGAGTCATGCTAGCACGCGCTTTTGTGGGGGACCTATAGTACCGGAATGAGCGGACTTGCGGACCAGGGCGCCGGAACGAACCCAGCGCCCCGATCGCAGTTAACTAATTGCCGGCCGGAGAAGGCGGAAACACAACGATAGGATCACCCATGGTATTAAATCTCCTTTTCTGTCTCGCGCCGGTCGATGCCGTCGAAGACAGCTTGAGATTAAATGGCTCTTCGACCACAGCCGGCGCACCCAAGAACGCTAAGTCACGCGCAGAATGTGGCTTTGCCAAGGCCGGTGCAGTGTTACCGCGTTCCTATTCGGGTGTAGTGTTAAGGTATGGACAAAAGGTTAGCCAAGCGGCACAAGCGCCAAGTGGCGCGCGCGAAGGAAAAAGTGAAGGTCTCCGAACCCGACGTCAGAACCCCGGAGCAGATCGAAGCCGCGCGCGAAGCCAGCCGTCCCGATCTCAGCCGCGCCAACTCACCCAAGATCGCCGACACCGGACGTTCCTTCCGCAACCGCCTCGCCACCTCCACCGGCAGCGGCGCTAAGACCGACGGCTAACCATCAGTGCTATTTTCCAGGCACTGCCCGCATTGCCGCTCGGTCGAATTTCGCGGAGTCGGCGCGCGCAATGCTTTCGAAAAGGCCGTGCACTGGATTCTGCTGCCCTTCCGTTGCTCGCTCTGCGGGCGCCATTTTTTCCTGATGCGCTGGATCGCTACCGCGCACGGGACTCTCTAAACCGCGCGCACCGCCGCGCTCACTGGCCGCGAGCCCACCGGAATCACGGTGAGCAACGAAGCCCGGCGATTGCGATTCTTCGTGATCGCGCCCACGCGCAATACAGCGACGTCGCCCGAACTGCGGTTGAGCACCAGCGCGTATTGATCGTCCGGCGTCACCGTGATGAAGCCGGGATCCGTGCCCACCGATGCCACCGCCACCACCTTGCGCGAATTGATCTCCAGAATATTGACGTCGCCCGACCCCGGACTCGCCACAAACAGATACGCGAGCGATGCCGCCATCGGCCCCGGAGCGTGTCCCGCCAGCACCGTCTCCGCCACTTCAGGCGTGTGATATGGATACACCACCACCACCGCGTCCATCCCCTCCCCCGTGACGAACAACTGCCCGCCGTCGGTCGCGCGCCCGCCGGGGTCCAGGTTTGTACAGAGGTGATCCGGCCGCACCGCCAACGGCAAATGCGTGATCAAGCCGCCGCCCGACGGCACATCGTACATCGACAAGCGTTTTGCCCCGCGATCCGCCGCGATTAACGTGCGCGAATCCGCCAGGAACCGCACCGCGCCGAATTCGCCCTCGCCCGCCGGTGCGCCCAACTTCCGCGCCGCTAGGTCGACAAGCCGGACGCCATTGGCGAAGCTGACGGCAGCCGTCGCGCCGTCGACAGCCACTGCTAGATCCACCGGATCGCGCGGCAGCGCCAATCGCCAGTCCACCTTCAGCGTATCCAGCGCAATCCGGATCAGCGATTGCGGCTCGCTCGCCAGCACATACAGCGCGCTGTCATCGGGCGCCACTGCAATAGCCAATGCGGTGGAAGCCACCGCCAGCCGCCGGTTGAAACTTAGGCGGTCTACCTCGATCTCATGCACGGTGCCGTTCGACGGACTCAGCGCGTAAACAAAAGGCCGCTTGGCCGTCGAGACCACGCTCGTAGGAGCGCCATTCAGTGGGATGTGCCGCGCCACCGCCAGCGCTTCCAGATCCACCGCGGCGATGGCGTGCCCGTCTTCATTCGCTACAAACGCATAGCCGCGAAAGCCCGCGCTTCGGCGGCGTCGGCCGCAGGCGGCGAGCATCGGGAATGCGAACAAGGCCCGGCGGGAGATCACTCGTTTAGATTAACAGGCAGCTATCGCCAGCAAAATGCCGCATAATACGTTTATGAAATCCTCGTCGATCGTACTCGCCTGCGTCTTAGCAGCATCCGCCTTCGCCGCGCGCAATGTGGAAGAATTCAAGACCACTAAAGGACCGCTGAAGATCACCACTGTGATGCATGCTGGCTTAGTGATAGAGGCCGGCGGCCAAGTAGTAATCGTCGATCCCGCGCAGGGAAGCTGGGACGGCATTCCGCAGGCCGATCTGATTCTGATCACCGATATTCACGGCGATCACATGAATCCTTCCATGATTGCGAAGGTCAAGAAGTCCGGCGGCGTAGTGATCGCACCGGCAGCCGTGGCCAAGACCGTCACCGAGGCACAGGTTCTAAGCAACGGCGAAACCAAGACCATCGGCGCCTGGAAAATCGACGCCATCCCGATGTACAACCTGAAGCGCGGTCCTTCCGAAGGCAAGTTGTATCACGATAAAGGCCGCGGCAACGGCTACATCGTCACCTACGGCGGCCTGCGGATTTACATCGCTGGCGACACCGAGGGCATTCCCGAAATGCGCGCACTCAAGAACATCGACGTGGCCTTCGTGCCGATGAATCTGCCCTACACCATGACGCCCGAAGAAGCGGCCGACGCCGTGAAGGCGTTTCATCCGAAGGTGGTCTATCCGTACCACTACCAGGGTTCGGACCCCAAGGCTTTCGAGGCCGCGCTCGCCGGAACCGGGATCGACGTCCGGCTCCGCAACTGGTACTAAGCGCCGCGTAACAGGGCCGCGGCTTCGACGATCGAGAAACACCGTCGCATTCTCATGCAGCCTGAGTGCGGAGGCTGGAGCCATCGGGCCGATGCCTCCTTCCAGGCACAGCTTGACCGCCTCGGCTTTACGCGTTCCCGACACCAAGCATAAGATCGCGCATGACTTCAGAATCTGGCGAATCGACATCGTGATCGCCATACGCGGCACTTCGTCTAGTGAAGCGAACCATTGTTCGCTCACTTGCTGCAGCCGGCCGCGTTCGGCCAGGTCAACCACGATAAACGGTTTTTCGGTGTCGAAGTCCGCCGGCGGATCGTTGAACGCCAGATGGCCGTTCTCGCCGATTCCCGCGAAAGCAACATCGACTGGCGCGGCCGCGATCGCCTCACCCACGCGCTTGCACTCTTCTTGGGGATCGGCCGCACCGTTGAGTAGCCAAGCCCGCCCAACGGGCACGCGCGCCAATATTCGCTCGCGGATGTAGTGCTGGAAGCTGGCCGGGTGATCGCCCGGGAGCCCGATGTACTCATCCAGATGAAATAATTCCACCTGGCTCCAGGCGATGTCCGGAGCGGTAACCAGCGACTCCAGAAATTCGATTTGCGAGCTCCCCGTTGCCACCACGATTCGCGCCCCGCCCCGTGCCGCGATGGATTCGCGTATCAGACGCGCGGCTTCATCCGCCGCGGCTTTCGCCATTCCAGTCTTGTCGTCGAACTTGCGTAGAATCAAAATAGACCGTCAGGCGCGCGCGGGTGGAAGAACTTGCACATGGATGCCGTTGACATCCAGGAAGTCGATACCCGCGGCGACATCGCCCTGAATGATCTTCGCGCCCGCCGCCTCCAGGCCTTTCGTAAGCTTCGCGCGGTCAAACTCGGCGGTGAGGCAATAGTGATCGATGCCAACCTTGTGGCCAGGTTCAGGTAGTCCGAGTCCGACCCGATCCTTGCCGCCGGCACTGAACCAAGTCCGCTCCGGCGTACCGCCAACCCGGATCACCCCGCCCAGAATCTTCTGATAAAACGCCACGGCTCTCGGAACATCCGAAACGTTCACCAGAATGTGATCGATCGCGGTAGGCCGCAGCAGTGGTTCGCCGTGCATGGGCGGAGCATCCCGCATCGCATCCGGCGCGGCAGTTTCGCCCAAGCGGCTCCACGAATTTTCAGTCCAGAGCTGAACTTGCGTTCCATCCGGATCGGGAACAAACAGCCCAACTGGCGGAGCCTCGCGATACTTGATGCCCATTTGATCCAGCTTGCTTTTAGTCGCAGCTAGATCGAAATTGACGATGCCAGGACAGAAATGATTGATCGACGGCGCAGTTTGCCCCTGCCCGGGAGGCGCCATGGCAATGTAGTTCGGACCCAGCTTGATGTAATGCCGCGGATTGGTCTTCTCCCTCATCACCGTCGCGCCGAAAACCCGTGCGTAGAAGTGAACCGACCTTTCGACGTCATCCACGGCCAGCGCCAGATGATCGATGCCACCGCAATGGAATGGCGCCTCGGCTGCGAAAGCGCTGCGGCTGGCAACGGCTCCGGCAGCGATCGTCGCTAGAGCCTCACGTCGAGTAAGATCGGTGCGCATTGGTTGTGAACTCCTCTATAGATTCTAGGTCAGGCCCCTGGGCCTTGTCTTCAGGCTCCCGCTCACGATATGCTTCCCCTCAAATGTCATGAAAAACTTGTTCGCTCTTTTGGCCGTCGTCGCGCCTCTTGCGATAGCCCAGCCGCACAAGGCTCCGCCACGCCCGAAGACTCCGCGCCTGTATATATTCGATTGCGGCACCATCAATGCGACCGACGCGTCCGGCTACCGGCTCACAAAGGAAGAAGTGGCCACTCCCAAGATGTCGATGGAATGCTTTCTGATCGCCCACCCGAAAGGCAATCTGATGTGGGACGTGGGCGCGATCCCCGATAGCAGTTTCCCCTCCGGAGGCGGCCCTGGAACACTGCGCAACGCAGTCGCAACCAAAACTCTGACCTCCCAGTTAGCCGAAATCGGTTACGCGCCCGCGGATATCAACTTCCTGGCTCTTTCGCACTTTCACTGGGATCACGTCGGGAACTCTAATGTATTTGCAGGCGCGACCTGGCTCACCCCCAAGGCCGAACGCGACTTGATGTTCGCCGAGCCGCCCTCTCCCCGCACCGAGCCGGCCAATTATTCCGCGTTGAAGAACAGCAAAACCATTCTCATCACCAAAGACGAATACGATGTTTTCGGCGACGGAACCGTGGTGATCCGGGCCGCTCCCGGCCACTCTCCCGGCCATCAGGTTCTTTACTTGAAACTCGCCAAAACCGGACCAGTAGTGCTCAGCGGCGATCTCTATCACTACGCCGAAGAGCGCAACCTGAACCGGCTCCCGACCTCGGAGTTTAACGTCGACCAAACCGTTGCCTCGCGCGCGGCCGTCGAAGCGTACCTGAAGAAAAGCGGCTCCCAACTTTGGATCCAGCACGATTTCAACGGCACCGCCAAGCTCAAGAAGTCACCGCTCTTCTACGAATAGGGTGCGAGACTGAAAGCATGCCCAAGCAAGAGACCGTCTCTCTGCGCAAAACTCTCGCCGAGTTATTGCGGATGAAAGGCGCGCACGCCACTCTGCACGACGCCGTATCCGATTTCCCGCCCGCCCTGCGCGGCGTGAAACCTCCGGAGCGCCGCACACCGCCTGGCAGTTGCTAGAGCACCTGCGCCTCGCGCAGGAAGATATCCTCGATTTCAGCCGCGATCCAAATACAAAGAGAAGAAGTTCCCGGACGACTATTGGCCCGCCACCGAAGCCCCGCCAAGCGAGTAAATACTGCGGATTTTTCGGGTTGGCTTTTGTGAGTGCCACGAGTTCGGCTCGCGCGGCCGCAGGCTGGCCCGCGGCCTGCTTTGCGAGCGCCAGCGTGATCCGGTCATCGTCCGCCGAGCGGCTTGATCTTATCCGCGCGCGCGAAAGAATCGGCGGGCGTTTTGGCTGTTTTTCCAGAAATGCCAGCCGGCCGGCCATAACCAGCAGTTCCTCCGACATCGGGTGCTTGAATCGCGGCTTTGTCGATTACCGCCTTTTCGGCCAAATCTAACGTGTTTCTGAATCGCGGCCGCAAGCGCCTCGCGCTCTTCATCGGAAAGGGGCGCCTGCTCGGCGCCGATGTCGATCTGCTTTTTGGGCGATTGCGAGAACGCCATTGTGCTCACGGCGATTGCGAGCAGACAGGCGGCGGGGAGCGGACGGCGCGAGATTCGCATCAACCTATTTCGGCTCCTGAACCGTGAGAACGCCGTTTACCGGGATCCCCTGGCTAACCGCTTGCTTGCGGCCGGAAGGCCAGTCAACCTCGACTCGATCCACTTTCTGCGATTCACCCAGACCGAAATAGAGGGGAAGGGAACTCTGCGATAGATAACCCGACTTCCCGTCGTTATATTTCGTCAAAGTACGGCCACCGGATAATACACCGTACGGTGGCACCCAGATCCATCCCGGTTGGAGATCAGCCGGTGAGTTTTACTTGATGCCCGGTTGGATTCGTTGCCACTGAGAGAGATTGCTGACCAGGATCTGCGGCTCGGAGTTAAAGTCGTTGGTCGCAAGATCGAGATCGCCGTGGTTATTAGGGATCGAAGATCGCGGCCGACGGGTTCCCAGAGATGCCATGACCATAATTTTGCCTTTTTGGCCCTTGCAGGGGTCCTGTATGTGTGCGGTCGGATGGCCGGAAGG
>CAWCAP010000037.1:0-13782 GCA_963793395.1 Bryobacterales bacterium
TACGCTTCATCCGCTGCCGCGGCCCTCGATCGATACCGGCATGGGCCTGGAGCGCATCGCCGCGGTCATGCAGGGCAAGATTTCGAATTACGATACGGATCTGATCAGCCCGATCATTCAGCGGGCCGCCGAGCTGTTCGGCAGAGTGTCGGCGAGATGACCGGCCATCGACACTGTGCTGCGCATCAACGCCGATCACGCGCGCGCCACGGCGTTCCTGATCAACGATGGCGTGCTGCCGTCGAATGAAGGCCGCGGCTACGTGCTGCGCAAAATCATGCGCCGCGCGATGCGCAACGCGCGCATGGTCGGGCGCGACCGATCCGTATCTCTACAAGCTGACCGGCTTCGTGGCCGAGCACATGCGCGACGCGTATCCGGAAATGATGGAGAGCGTCGCAGCGCGTGGCGCGCGTCGTGAAGGACGAAGAGCATCGCTACGCGACCACGTTCCAGGTGGCCGAGAAATGTTCCAGGACGAGGCGAAGAGCTGCGGCGGGCGGCATGCTGCCGGGCGCGGCGTCGTTCAAGCTGTACGACACCTACGGCCTGGCGCTCGACGAGCAGGAAGAGATGGCGCGCGAAGCCGGCGTGGCCATCGACCGCGAAGGCTTCGACAGCGGAGATGGAGAAGCAGCGGACCGCGCGCGCGCGCCAGTTGGAAAGGCGCCGAGAAGGCGCAGGTCGATCCCGATCTATCAGGCTCTGCCGCAAGACTGAGTTCGTCGGCCGCGAGACGCTGGAGGCTCCGGCGACAGTCGTCGGCCGCGCGTCCGTCGATGGCGAAATCGCGCTCGATCGAACGCCGTTCTACGCCGAAGCCGGCGGCCAGGTGGGCGATACCGGCGTTCTGGTTTCGACGGCGACGGGCGAGCACAGTCGCGGTGGTCGAATCGGCGTACTCGGCGCGCCGGGCAAGACCGTTCACAAGGTAAAGCTGCTCGGTCCGGTGAAGGACGGCGACGACCGTGATCGCCCACGTCGATCCGCCGGCCGCGCGAATCGACCATGCGCAATCACACCGGCACGCATCTGCTGCACGCGGCGCTGCGCACCGTGCTGGGCACGCATGTGAAGCAGGCCGGCAGCGTGGTCGAGCCGTCGCGCCTGCGCTTCGATTTCACGCATTACACGGCGATGGACCGGACGAGACTCGCCGAAGTCGAACGGCTGATGAACGAGCAGATTCTGGCGAATCGCGAGGTACATACCAACGTGATGGATCTCGATCAGGCGCTCTCGACCGGCGCCATGGCGCTGTTCGGCGAAAAATACGGCGACAAGGTGCGCGTGGTCTCGATCGCCAATTTCAGCAAGGAGCTGTGCGGCGGCACGCACGTATCGCGCACCGGCGATATCGGCGTTTGCAAGATCGTTTACGAAGGCAGCATCTCGGCGGGCGTCCGCCGCATCGAAGCGATCACCGGCGAAGGCGCGCTGCGGCGATTTCAGCGACGCAAACGCAGCTTGCCGGCGTCGCGAGCATGGTGCAGGCTGCGGAAGCCGAATTGGTGGAGCAGGTAGAAAAGCTCGTCGCCAAAGAGAAAGCGCTGGAGCACGAAGTGCAGCAGCTGAAGACCAAGTGGCGCAGGCCCAGGCCGGCGATCTCGAAAGCCAGGCGCGCGAGATCAAGGGCGTGAAGGTGCTGGCCGCGCGGGTCGACGGCTTCGACCGCCCGCAGCTCCGCACGCTGGTCGATTCGCTGCGCAACAAGTGGAAGACCGCGGTGGTGGTGCTGGCGAGCCGTCGAGGACTGGCAATGTCGCGATCGTCGAGCGGCGTCACCAAGGATCTGACGGCGAAGGTTCACGCGGGCAAGCTGGCGGGCGCCGTGGCGCAGGCAGTGGGCGGCAAAGGCGGCGGACGGCCCGACATGGCGGAGGCCGGCGGCAAGGATGCGGCGGCGCTGGCCGGCGCGCTGGCGCAAGTGTATACAAGCGTCGAGGGGATGCTGTGAGCGTGGAGCTCTCACGTTTCGACGCGGTCATCGTCGGCGCCGGGCCCACCGGCCTGGCCTGCGGCATCGAACTGAAGCGGCGCGGGCTCAACGCCGTGCTGATCGACAAAGGCTGCGTGGTGAATTCGCTCTACCACTACCCGACCAACATGGTGTTTTTCACCACGCCGGAGCTGCTCGAAATCGGCGACATCCCGATGACGTCGCTCAACGAAAAGCCGGTGCGCGCGGAGGCGCTGAAATATTATCGCCGCGTGGCCGACCATTACAAGCTGGACATCCGCCAGTATCAGCACGTGAGCAACGTCACGGGCGAGGACGGCGCCTTCGTCACTCACGCCGCCGATCGCTCAGGGCAGCGCGCAGCGAATACGCGTCGAAGAAGGTGATTTTCTCGACTGGCTACTACGACGTTCCGAACATGCTGAACGTCCCCGGCGAGGATCTGCCGAAGGTGATCCACTACTACAAAGAAGCGCATCCCGTATTACAATCCACGATGTGCTGGTGGTGGGCGCGAAGAACTCGGCGGCCATCGCCGCGCTGGAACTGTGGTGGACCGGCGCGCGCGTGACCATGGTGCATCGCGGCGCCGGGATTCATCAGCAACGTGAAGTATTGGATCAAGCCGAACATCGAGAATCGCATCAAGAACGGCGAGATCACGGCGTATTTTCGATTCGACGGTGGTCGGAGATCGGCGAAGAATCGGTGCGGTTATCAACACTCCGACAGGCGAGATGACGCTGAAGAACGACTTCGTGTTCGCGATGACCGGCTATCGCCCGGACACGACATTCCTGGACGCGCACGGCATCCGCCTCGACCCGGCGACGCAGCGTCCTTACACGAATCCGGAGACGCTGGAGAGCGATCGCAAAGGAATGTATCTGGCGGGAGTGCTGGTGGCGGGCATGCACACCAACGAAATCTTCATCGAAAACGGCCGCTTCCACGGCAAGATAATCGCCGAAGCGATCGCCGCGCTGACGTAAGTGCCGCGAAATTGCTAGTTGCTCTTGGGGGCGCTGCTCTTGGCAACGGTTTTCGTGGCGGACTTAGCCGATGTAGCGCTTCCCTTGGTCAGCTTGTCCAGGAAATTGCGCAAATAAGCTTCGTCCTGCAGTTCAGGGGTTCCGGTAGCCGCGCTCTGCGCCACGATGTTGCCTTGCCGGTCGATGATGGCGACTTGCGGAACCACCCAGCGGTCCAGCACCGAGAGGCCCAGGTAGCTGACCACTTGATCCCGAGTGGCGTAGCCAACCGGGAATCCAATGTTAAATTCCTTGACGAACTGCGACGCCATGGCGCCGTTGGCATCGTTGAATACGGTGCCGACCATCACGACTCCGCGTGCGGCGAATTCCTTCTGCAGCGTGGTCAGCATCTGCGCTTCGCGCTGGCAGTGCGGACAGGTGGTGAACATGAACGGCATCACCACAATCTTGCCCTTCAGGCTGGACAGCAGCATCGGCTTGCCGGACGGATCGGTGAACGTAAATTCCGGAGACTTGCGGGGCACCGGAGGAGTGGCAAAAGCCGAAACGGTGAGCGCCACAAACGCGGTAGCAGCCAGGACTCGCATAGCAAGGTTTCGCATAAGTTCAGTTTACCTCAGACCTTCCACGGATTGGACGGACGTGCCGGAAATCCGTACCGTGAAACGGCCGGAATCGCCGCTGCCGGAAACCTCCGTGGCGGTGGCCGATGTGACGTCCATTTTCTTCCATTTTCCCTTGAGTACGCGCTGGTAGAGCGCGAAGTAGGCGGCAGCGGATTCCGGCGAATCCCACTGCGAGACGTAGGAGAGCACCGGATAGCCGTCCTTTTTATTTTCGTAGAGGCGAAATGCGCCGCCGCGCCAATGGCGGGCCGCTTCGGTGCCGTCGTGCTCGCCCACGTATTGGCGCAGCAGGACAGCGTGGTCGAATTCGCCCACCGCGCCTTCCATGATGCCGCGGAACTGGCTGGCTTGCTGCTTGCCGACGATCTTGTCGATGCCCAGCGGCTCGACGCTAGCTGGCGCGGTCTTGTCGAAATAATCCGTGGGATGAAGAATCTGTTGCGTGCTGGCCGGGGCTTGCGCGAAGACCGCCTCGAACGCATCGCGGCCCATCTTGCGGTAGACAGCATCCTGGAAGCGGGCACCTTGGTTGTAGGGGAAAAGGAGCGATTCGCGCATGTACAGCGGTGTCTTATCGAGCACCGGAAATTCTGCGTTGTCGCCGTTTTCCTGGGTCAACTGGTCCAGCAGACCGCAGCGGGACTTCGCCCTTGCCTCCCGAGCGCTTGGCCTCATAGGCCCAGGTGAGCCACGTGGCCTGACCTTCCATCACGGCTTCGCGGGCGGTGGAGGCGTCGGAATCGGGCGAGCCTTGATTCAAGTATTTTCCCAGCGGATGCTGCTGATCGGCGAGCGCGTGCGCGAGTTCATGTACCAGGGCCATCTGCTGCTCTTCGCCCGGCGGAGTGGAATCGATGAGTAACAGGCGCTTTTTTCTGTAATCGTAGAAGGCGGCGGCCTGCTCGCCCAGCAACTCGCCCGGTCTCGCGGCCGAGATTGAAATCCTGCGGGACGAAGCCGAACATTTTGAGCGCCACTTCTTCGGCGCGGGTTTCCTTGTCGTGGGAGCTGTCCTTATATGCGAGGATTCCAGATAGTGGCGGAATTTGTCCTTCGTAAGGATCTTCGACGGGACTTTGCGTTTTACGGGCCAGCCGGTGATTTCGGACAGAGTCGTCACCATTTGTTCCATCTGCGAAAAGACGAGGGGCGGGGTAACGGCGGGCGCCGGTTCCGCGAAGGCAGCGGCTGCGAACAGCAACACGGCGACGAACAGTCGGCGGAACATTTTGGTCAACGGTGGACGCCACCAGCGTATCATGCCGCCCCTCGCGGCTTGAGCGCAGTGACCAATTAGTGCCGCGTGATCACGATGCTGCGCCATCCCGAGTTGCCGGCGGCGTCCGCGGCGCGAACGGTTACTGAGTTATTCCCCACCAGCAGCGGGATCGCCGCCGACCAGGCAGTGGTTCCGCTGGCCACACCGGAAGTTCCGAAGTTCGTCGCCCACGATACCAGCGTTACTCCAACGTTGTCGCTGGCGATGCCGGCGATGGTGACCGAGGCAGAGGTGGTCGACATGGTTCCGGTGGAGGGCGTGGTGATGGTCAATGCCGGCGCGGTGGTGTCGGGGGTTCCGCTGCCGGAACCGCCTGCCGGCACGGATTGCCGAGTGATGGTCACCGATTGCGAAACACGGCTGGCAGCGGTGGATGCTGTGATGGTGAATGTGTTCGCGCCGATTACTAGCGGCAGACCTGCGATGGTCCAGGCCGATGCGAGACCGGCCGCGGTCCCGGACGATCCGGTGCTCGAAGACCACGTTACTGTGATGACGCCGGTCGAGCCGGATGCCGATCCTGATAAGTTGACGCTTGACGCGGTGGTGGTCGACGCGACTGCGTTCACCAGCAGAGTCAGCGCGGGTGTTGGCGTCGGAGTCGGAACCGGCGTCGGAACGGGAGTAGGGGCCGGGGTGGGAACGGTGGTTACAGCATTGGGCGCGGCATAAAGAGTCTGGATCGCGGCGATGTCGGGCGCGGCCAAGGTCGTGACGATTTTGTAATAGGGATACATTACTGCGGTGGGATCGTCGGAATGTCCCAGGCCGAGCGAGTGGCCGAGTTCGTGGAGCGCCACGCTGAATAGGTCCGTGTTGACGCCGATGTGCCAGCTCTCGGAGTCGTCAAAATGCATGTCGCCGGCGAGAGGTTCGGGGTTGGGTGGCGCGGGATAGAAGGTGTGCGCCAGAATGCCGCCGGGTCCGTCGAACGGGTATCCGTCGCCGTGATCATAAGTGGCGAACAGGACATTCACAGTTGCCGAGCCGAACGCGCTGGAGCCAGGCTGCCAAGTGATCGCCGCGACCTTCGACCATTCCGCCATGGCGCGCTGAATCTCGGCCTGCGCGGCTGCGGTTCCGAGCTGCGCCGTCATCTGACTAAAGACGTAATTGATGGTGGCCGAGCCCAGGCCGGGCCCGTCCCAGCCATTGCCGTAAGTAGGAATGGATTGCCCGGTGGCGCCATTGGTGGTGAGCGCGCCGGTATAGTAGCGCGCCGGAATGTTAAGAATCAGTTCGCGCGACGCTGGAAAAACATAGGCCACTTCGTCGAGCAGGGTGAGGGCGGAGAGCGCCGCCGCGGTCTGGTTCGGATCAATATGAAACATCAAATGGTACGGATTGAGATCGGGATTCTCGATTGGGATGAGTCCCATATTGAGAAGCGTGCCGCGCGCGCGGTTCATATCGGTATCGGGATGGAATTCCACAATGAAATAGCCGAGTGCCAGAGGCGCGATGTGTGTCGGGGAAGTTTGCTTGGCAGTTGACCGCTCACGGGGGCCAGATGTGGCCGCGATGAGCGGACTAATCTTATCCCGTGGACTGATGGAGGCGGCATAGTTGACCCCCAGCGCCGCTACATCGGTCGGCTGCGCGACGACGACCAGCAAGCCGTTATCCGGCACATCACCAATCACTTGTACGCCGGTTTGCGCGAGAGCGTTCACCACCGCGGCCGTGGGATGCTGCGGAAAATGCAGCAGTAAGTGTCCCGCGCCGTCAGGATTGGGACTGGCGATTTCGGTGACCGTCGCGGCCGGATCGGTTTCTACATCCCCAGCCTTGAGATGCATTACAGATTGGCCTGAAGAAATAGCCGCGAAAAGATAGCAAATCGGAAAATACTGTATTACTCGAACCATATTCCTCTCATCGTCTTCCGATGAGAGAATCGCTCCCAAAATAGTACTCACTTGCTATAAGGCTTTGCCTATCCCTATGCGCATATCACTCCTCATTCCCGTTTTTGCACTGGCTCTGAACGGTCAGACGCCGGGCTATGTCATCAGCACCGCGGCGGGAAGCGGCTGGATCGGCGATGGCGGTCCGGCTACGCAGGCGATCTTACGGCAGCCGGGCGGGGTCGCGGCGGATGCGGGCGGCAACATTTATATCGTGGAGACCGGCGGCAATCGCGTGCGCAAGGTAGATCGGACGGGCGCCATCACGACATTCGCGGGAACCGGAGTGGCCGGATTCAGCGGCGATGGTGGAGCGGCGATACAAGCGCAGCTCGCGTCACCTTACGGCGTGGCGGCCGATATTTTCGGGAACGTTTATATTGCCGATCTCGGCAACGCTCGGGTGCGGCGTGTGGGACTGGACGGCAACATCACCACCGTTGCCGGAGGCGGCACGCTCGATCCCGGCGCTGCGAACGAAGGGATGCCCGGCGCGTCCATGATTTTGAAGACGCCGCGCAATCTTCTGGCGGACGACCAAGGCAATCTCTATATTTCCGATTTCGGAGGGCATCGTGTTTTCCAACTCTCGACCAGCGGTTTACTGACGACGGTCGCAGGCACGGGGACGCCGGGCTATCTTGGCGATGGCGGTCCGGCGGCCACGGCGCAGCTTGATTTTCCGGCGGGGTTGGCAATGGGATTTGACGGATCACTATATATTGCCGACAGTGCCAACCACGCAGTTCGCCGCATTTCGAATGGCGTCATCACCACTTTTGCTTCGGCCGGAACACCCGTCGGACTGGCGCTGGATGTCCTCGCAACCTTGTACGTGGCTGATGCGGAGAAGGGCAGCGTGCTGCGATTTCCGCTCAGCGGAGCTTTACCGCCTCTGAACATTCCCGCCAGCGACGTGGTGCGTGCGCCGGATCTGAGCCTTTACTTCGCGGAAAGTGCGGCCGGGATCGTGCAGCGGCTCCCGCTCTCCGGAAACCTCGCGCTAGCCGCTGGCGGAGCGGACCCTGCGCGCGGCGATGGCGGGGCGGCCACGGTGGCGTTATTGAATCATCCAAGCGGAGTGGCCATGGATGCATCCGGTAACATATATATCGCCGACCGCGACAATCGCCGGGTGCGGCGCGTGGCTGCGGACGGCAGCATCTCCACCATCGCGTCCGCGATCCCCTGGTCCGCGCCGAGTGGTGTCAGCGTCGATGCGGCGGGGAACATCTACGTCGTCGACACTGGTCTGAAGCAAGTGGTGCGGATCACGCCCACCGGCACGGCGCAATCGATCGCGCCGAATCTGCTGGCCGCGCCAGTGACCGCCGTCGCCGATGCGCAGGGCAACATCTATATCGCGGATGCGGGCGCCGGGAACATCCGCGTGGTGAGCGCGGCGGGCGCAGTGTCTACGCTGATCGAGAATCTAGCGGGACCGCATGGGCTGGCGCTGGATGGTGCGGGGCATTTGTTTTTCACGGAGCAGGATGCAGCGCGCGTGCAGCGTCTCGACCTGGCTTCAGGCAGCTTGACATCGCTTGGCGCCGGCACATGGAACATTCCGCGCGGCATCGCCGTGGACGCGGCAGGCGACGTGTTTGTCGCCGATACCGGACTTCAAGAAATTATTCGTGTCGATTCGGCGGATGCAGTGACAGTGATCGCTGGAACGGGTGTCTCCGGATTCTCCGGCGACAACGGACTGGCCGCCAGCGCACAACTGAATTTTCCTTGGGACGTTGCGAGCGGCCCGGGAGGCGTAGTGTACGTCGCCGATTTAGAGAACGATCGCGTCCGGCTCCTGACGCCGCAAACCACGGCGCCCCCAGCAGCCACGATTTCAATATTAAACGGCGCCAGTCTGCTGCCGGGACCGATCGCTCCCGGTATGCTGCTGGCGATCCGCGGCACCGGCATCCCCGCCGTGGACGCGGCCAGCACCATCATCTTGATCAACTCGATTCTGGTTCCGATACTTTCGATGGACGACACCCAAATCCAAGTGCAGGCGCCGCCGACGCTGGTGACTCCTGATGACGCCCAGATCGTCATCGTGCATCAAGGCAATATCGTAGCGATGATCAATGCCCCTACCGCCGCAGCCGCGCCGGCATTGCTCCCGATCAATCCGCAAGCCGTCAAAGCTGCTGCCGGCGCAATCGTCACGCTGTACGGAACGGGTCTCGGACTCGGCGATCTCCCAGTGACCGCCACAATCGGCGGAGTCGACGCGCAAATCACGCTGCTCGATCCATCGCCAGGTTTTACCGGCTTGTTTCGAATCGATGTGAGCGTCCCCGCCGCAACCGCGCCGGGACTCGCGGGCGTGGTCGTTACAGTTGGCGGTATTGCCAGCCAAGCCGGCGTGAGCCTCACTGTTCTCGCGCAGTGACTAATACGGCATCTGCCGCTTGGTGAATTTGCGGCCGATCTCCGCTGCCTCCGCGCTGGCGGGTCCCACCATGACGCCTTCCTTAATCATAGAAACCACATCATCTGGCGCGAACGAATTCAGGAAGAAAATCTTGTTCGCCTTGCAAGCCGCGAACACTTTGGCGCGCGCCGCTTGCATGCGCGGATCCTTCACCGTGTCCCGCCCACGGACTCCCAGCGATAAAGCCATATCGCCCGGACCCCACTCGGCGAAAGCGATTCCCGGAATCTTCAGCGTCTCCTCGACGTTCGCCAGCGCGTACTTGTCTTCGATCTTGACGCCGAGCAACAGCTCGCCCTGCGGATTCAAAGGCCATGCGTCGGCCCTATCCAGATAATCTTCGCCCGAGATGCCCCAGATCTTCGCCGCCGTCGGAGTCCCATGCGCCCCGCGCCGTCCTTCTTTAAGGCCCTTGTCCAATCCCTGTTTGTGAATCGGAAACCGCACCGCTTCGATGAACGCCCGCACCCCAGCCGGCGAATCCGCGTGAGTCAGCAGAACGCCGTGGACTCCCGTCGCCAGCACCTGTTGAAACATCCAGGCATTGGCGCGCACCGACGCTTCGTCGATCCCGTTCACGGGCACGTTGACGATCACCGCCGGCGTGCGATGCCCGCTCTTCGTCGGACCGCCCGCCACCAGCCCTTCCATATATTCGGAAAGGCCCTTGACGTCGAAAGGCGCGTGCTCCATGTCGTAGCTGATGTAATCGGCGTAGGTCTGAGCGTCTTTCTTGCCCTGTTCAAAACTCCCATTGGTGCCGGAATGCGACCCGGTGTAATAGATCGGCTGCCCCTGTTCCAATAGCTCGATCGCGCGGTTGATGTGTTTGGTCTTGGGCAGCTCAGCCGCGGCAATGAAGGCTACGCTGGCAATCAGACCGAACCCGGCCAGCATCGCGGCCAGCCTGACTTTCGCGCTTCCCATCGACATAGGTGGAGTTCTCCTTTTGAACAGGAAACAGTTTAATCGAAATTTTGGGCGGGCGTAAGGGGCGGGGCCGAGTATGGTGGTGGGTTTTGAAAAAGCCGCTTCAGAAAACGACGGGGGGAAGCGGATGCGTCCTTTCGACTATGACAGCTTTGAATGTTTTGCCGTCCCCGTCCAGAAAATAGAGCGCATCGCCGGCTGTCGCATCTTTTTCCACAGAGATTCTTACTTCTCCCTTTGACACCCGAGGCTGATGTAGGGTCTGTTTACGTCGCGCAGTAATATTACCAAACGGTCCAGTAAGCACATACGACTGCTCACCAGCGCGGTTGTCTATCGATACTAAGGTTGCGGTCAGAAAGTAACGCGGCTTTGCTTGTACCGATGGCAAGTAGGTAAGGACAATTAGGAGCGCGAGCCACATCATGACGCCTACACGTTAACACGACTGCGAGGTAGTGGGTCCATTTGAGCATCATCCGTCCGACTGAACCATCCAGAGTCCCCATGGTATTACCACGACCACCGCTAGTCCCAGCATAAAGAATGTCTTTGGACTAGGCTGCGCAGCCTGACGACTGAAGATAGCGCCATATAACGTGGCAATAATCCAGCCGACATCCACAAAGACGAGCGGTATTCCGAGCAACAAGAATGGGCCAAAAACATGACCAAATGTCCAACCGTGGCCCGACAAACCCGCGAGAGCAGCAAGTCCCCCCGTTATGAGCAGATAGGGCACAGAAAGCCACCAGCAGCTATCGAGAATATGCGACGATTTCACTTGCCCATGATCATATCGCAAAGGATCGCCCAATTTGGGCCAGATCGTGCCGGAAGACCTGAAGCGGAGCGTGATTGGCAAAGCGGGCGAGCAAGAAATTCAAACTGACCCACTACCGACTGCGACGGGTCCTCGAAGGTAACGCTATACTAAAGATGTCTGCCCCGCGCGCGGTCCGACTCTGTAGATCCCAAGCATGCTATCTCTTAACAATATTTCTATGCGCTACGGCGCACGCATCCTGTTCGAGGATGTGGCGACCACTTTCCAGGCCGGACGCCGCTATGCGATCACCGGTCCGAATGGCGCGGGCAAGTCCACGCTCATGAAGATCATCACCGGCGAGATCGAACCCACCAAGGGCTCCGTCACGCGGCCGAAGAAAATGGGCGTGCTGCGCCAGGATCAGTTCGCCTTCGACGCCTTCCGCGTGGTCGACACCGTCATCATGGGCAACAAGCCGCTGTGGGCGGCGCTCGAAGAGCGC
The DNA here is from genome assembly GCA_963793395.1 of Bryobacterales bacterium. Taxonomy (GTDB): domain Bacteria; phylum Acidobacteriota; class Terriglobia; order Bryobacterales; family Bryobacteraceae; genus Palsa-187. The sequence goes on from CAWCAP010000037.1 coordinate 11,409, forward strand.
GAGGCGCTGTATTCGAAGGACCCCGAGCTCCTCACCGACGAAGACGGCATGCGGCTGGGCGAACTCGAAGGCATCGTCGGCGATGAGGGCGGCTACACGGCGGAGACCGATGCCGCGGTGCTGCTCGACGGCCTGGATATTCCCGAGTCGCTGCACGATCGCAAGATGAGCGAATTGCAGGGCGGCCAGAAAGTGCGCGTGCTGCTGGCGCAGGCGCTGTTCGGGACGCCCGGCGTGCTGCTGCTCGACGAGCCGACCAACAACCTGGATCTCGATTCAGTCCACTGGCTGCAGGATTACCTGATCCGTTTCGAGGGCTGCCTGATCGTCATCTCGCACGATCGCCATTTTCTGAACGAAGTCTGCACCCACATCGCCGACATCGATTACCAGACCATCATCACCTACACCGGCGGCTACGACGACATGGTGCTTGCAGAAGACGCAGATCCGTTCGCGCATCGAATCGGAAAACGCGCAGCGCGAGAAAAAGATCGAGCAGTTGAACGAATTCATCCGCGGTTCGCGCGCCGGTACGCGGTCGTCGCAGGTGACTTCGCGCCGGAAGGAAGTCGAGCGCTTGCAGACCTCGGATCTCGCCCGCTCCAACATCGCGCGCCCCTTCATCCGTTTTGAAATGAAGCGCCCGTCGGGCAGGCATCCGCTCGAAATCAAGGGCCTGTCGAAGGCGTACGAAGACACCAAGGTCATCACGAATTTCACCGCCAGCATCAGCCGCGGCGAGAAGATCGCGCTGATGGGCCGCAACGGGGCGGGGAAGACGACGATGCTGCGCGTCGATTGTCGAGAACGGGTTTCGCGGACGCGGGCACGGCCGAGTGGGGACACGAAGTATCGGTGGGCTACTTCGCGCAGGATCATCGCGAGTCGATTCCCAACGGCTACACGCTGCTCGAATTCCTGCACAGTTTCGATCCGCAGGCGGCGCAGGAAGAACTGCGCGGGTTGCTGGGGCAGATGCTGTTCTCCGGCGACGACGCGCTGAAGAAGACCGACGCGCTTTCCGGCGGCGAGGCCGCGCGCATCATCTTTTGCAAGCTGATGCTGCGAAAAGCCCAACGTTCTGGTGCTGGACGAGCCCACCAATCACCTGGATCTGGAATCCATCAACGCGCTGAATATCGCGCTGCAAAAGTACGACGGCACGGTACTGCTGGTCACGCACGATCACGACGTGATCGACGAAGTCGCCACCCGCATCTGGCACTTCGATCACGGCAAGGTTGAAGACTTCAAGGGCCCGTACGAGGAGTACATGAGCCACGCGAAGCAGACGGTGGGGCAGCGCTCCTAGATGATGGTTGGTCCGCCTCCCACGGTTGGCGGCGCGGCGCTGTCATCCGCGGGGACGATGAACTCGAAGTAGTAAATCCACAGCAGAAATCCCAGCACGAAATTCGCGCCGATCGCGAGCAGCGGAGACACCAGAGCCACCGCCCAGATCAGGCCGGTGGTCAGCGTGTACCAGGAGAATTGGTCGAACAGAGTGCCCTTCTTGAGCAGGTCCTTGCGCACGCGCAGCTTTGGGTCGGGCTGCCCGGCAAGCGGTTTCGGTTCGGCACTGGTCCACCGGCTGGCGTGCGCGTAGCAGAGCACCGAAACCATGGAGAGAATGGTGGCAATGCCCAGCATGCACAGCGTAAGCCACGTATAGAAGTGCTTCGGCGCCAAGTTGGCGATCGCGGCCACCGCGCCGGCCGCCAGACTCGATTGAACGGACATCCGGGAGATCGCCGCGGACACATAATCTCCGAAATCCGGCTTGGTTTCTTCTAATCTTCCCCGCAGGCCGCGAATATTTTTATTTTTGCCATCCCAGTAGTGGAGAAATTGGAAGATTGCGAACGAGAGGCACGATACCAGGAGCACTGCCTGGCGGGTGACGTCCACCGAAGCCGGCCACTTCGGGAACCAGAGCAGCGGTTGCCACTGCGTTTGATAGAGGATTAGCGCCGCCGCGGTGCCTGCGGTGAAGACGACGGCCGTGCCCCACTTCCAGGCGGACTCGGTTTCGTTTTTCGACCAGAGATTTGAGAACTCCGGATTCAATCGGCGCCTCCGCAAGCGGTACGGCAATTATCGCAAAATCCGCGGTGATCGCGAAGGAAATGGGAGCGGTATTCAGCGATGTAATGGTTTTTGCCGCCCGGCGTTGCGCGGTCCGCGTTTGCGTGGTCCGGCGCTGTTGGATCCGGTATTGCGTGGTCCGGCATTACGAGGACTGGCGTCACGCGGGCCTGTCCTGCGCGGTCCGGTGTCGCGTGGTCCAGCGTCGCGTGGTCCAGTGTCACGCGGGCCTGTCCTGCGTGGTCCAGTGTTGCGTGGTCCAGTGTCACGCGGGCCTGTCCTGCGT
>CAWCAP010000038.1:0-51172 GCA_963793395.1 Bryobacterales bacterium
TCTCCGTGGAGAACGGTGAAGGTCGTGCTGTTTTCCTTTGGACCTTTCCATGCTGTCTCCTGCGTTTATCTTTGTCTTGAAGTATTACATACGCTAGAGTACGATAATCACAGCGACAATGCAAGGAGTTTCGTACGGGATGGTAACTAATAGTTCGAAGCGCGCCCGAGGACGTCCAAAAGGCTTTATCCCCGACGAAGCACTCGACCGTGCCGTTGAGATGTTTTGGGAGCATGGGTATGAAGGAGTTGACGTAGAGCGGATCGCACGGGCCGTGAACGTCACCAAACCCGCGCTATACCGAGCCTTCGGAGACAAGTCCACCCTGCTGCTCAAGGCGGTCGAGCGCTATGCAATAACTTATGGAGCTCCCATAATGGCAGCGTTTCACGCGGAGCCGGACATCCACAAGGCCGTGACCGCCTTTTGCGAGGCTACCGTCAACCTCGCTTCGGGTGAGGCTCGCGGCGGCTGCATGATGGTCGCCGCGGCGCTGGGGCAGTCGGAGCGAGTGGCGGAGATCCGTTCCAATCTGGCGAAGGGCCTCACCACAGCTGCTGATATGTTCGCGAAACGTTTCGAGCAGGAGATGAAGGCGGGGCGTGGTCGTCGATAGCGGGGTTGAACACCTGCACCCGTTTGCGGGCAATGCGCGCGCGGCGCAGGCGGCGGATCAGTTCCTCGCTCTTGCCCGAGAACATGGGCCCGCAAATGACTTCGATCCAGCCGATGTGACCCGTCACCAATTCCATATGGAAAGGTCAGCATAGCAAAGAGAGAAGAATTTGGCCCACAGATGAACACAGATACACACAGATTAAGAAAAAGAGCTTTCGGTATCTGTGTCCATCTGTGTTCATCTGTGGGCCAAATCGAGAGAACTTTCGGACTCACCCATGACTATTAGTCATGGACTTGAACTTGCTCACGGAAGCTGTCATTGGGTCGGCTTATGAAGTTTCCAATACATTGGGTGCGGGCTTTCTGGAGAAGCTGTACGAGCGGGCGCTGGTGAACGAGTTGGCTCTTCGGGGCATCGCGGCAGCTACGCAAGTCTCCTATCCGGTTACGTACAAGGGGCGGCTCGTTGGCGAATTTCAGCCTGACCTGGTGGTTGAAAGCATTCTCATTGTCGAGCTGAAATGCGTGGATCGCTTCGGCCCAACGCATCTGGCGCAATGCCTCAGCTACTTGCAGGCGTCCGGGCTCACTTTGGCTTTGCTGCTGAACTTCCAGCACCCAAAGGTGGAATGCCGCCGCGTCGTCCGTTAGTCTTGGCATCTGTGTTCATCTGTGGGCCAAATAAGAAGAAGTGGGCCCACAGATGAACACAGATGCACACAGATACGGAGCTAGGTTAGTGTAGTGGAAAATGCGTTGCCTTAATGGGCGAGTTTTGAGGCCGGAGATCCTGGATACGCTTTCTCCCGAAGAAGCGCGCGGCAGCCTAGCCGATCTGGCGCGGATCAATAAGCATTGGGGTGGACATAGCACGCTGCGGAAGTTAATTGACGACGTCATTCCTCGCGATGAAGCATTCACTTTTTTAGATGTCGGGTCGGCGTCCGGCGACATGGCACGCTGCTTGCGGGAGTTGCGGCCGCTGGCGCAGGTGACTTGTCTGGATTACATCGAGTCGCATCTGGAAGGGGGCTCCGGCGCAAGGGTTGCGGGGGACGCGTTCGGGCTGCCGTTTCGGGCGCGGAGTTTCGACTACGTTTTCAGTTCGCTTTTCCTGCATCATTTCACGAACGAGCAGGTAGTGGAACTTCTAGCAGGGTTTGGATGCGTCGCGCGGAAACAAGTGCTGGTGATTGACCTCTGGCGTCATCCGGTGCCTTACTATTTCATTTCGCGGACGCAGCGCTTGTTCGGCTGGCATCCGGTCACGGTTTATGACGGGGCGATTTCGGTGGAGGCGGCGTTCAGCCGGCGGGAGCTGCTCGATCTGGCTGGCCGCGCGGGGCTGAACGGGGCGCGTGCCCGCTCCTATATTCCGGCCTTCCGTATTGCACTTTCCGCCGGGGCGCTATAATCTTTCAGGGAGGATAATGAGCAAAGAAGATAGCATTGAAGTAACCGGAACCGTTGTTGAGAAATTCCCCAGCGGCCTGTTCAGCGTGCAACTGGATCAGGAACGCACCGTGCTTGCGCACTTGGCGGGCAAGCTTCGCCGCAATCGCATCCGCGTTTTGGCGGGCGATCGCGTCACCCTGGAGATTTCGCCTTACGATTTGACCAAGGGCCGCATCACTTATCGTCATAAATAATTCCTGCCATACTTGAGGCACCGGATTTGATCCGGGAGCGATGAAGCCCATTCCTTGAAGATTCGATCGTCTTCGGCACGCGTCCTGAGGCGATCAAGCTGGCGCCGGTGGCGCGCCGGTTTTTGGAACTCCCCCGAATTCGAACTCGCGTCGTTGTGACGGCGCAGCATCGCGACATGCTGGACCAGACGCTGCAGGCATTTTCCATTGCGCCCGATTACGATCTGGATGTCATGCGGCCGGGGCAGACGCTGGCGGAATCGGCGTCGCGAATTCTGGCGGCGCTGGAACCGGTGCTTGAGCGCGAGAGGCCGGACTGGTCATCGTGCAGGGCGACACGACCACTACGTTCTGCGGCGCGCTGGCGGCGTTTTATCGAGGGATTCCGGTGGCGCATGTGGAGGCGGGCCTGCGCACCGGCGATTTCGCGGCAGCCGTTTCCCGGAGGAGATGAACCGCGTGCTGACGTCGCGCTGGCGACGCTGCATTTCGCGGCGACCGAAGCGGCGGCCGGAGAATCTGCGGCGCGAAGGCGTGGCGCAGGAGCGGATTTTCGTCACAGGCAACACCGGGCATCGACGCGGTGCTGGAGACTCGCGATGCGCTTGCCTCCGGCCGCCTGCGGGCGAAGGGAGTGCCCACGATTGATCCCGGCAAGAAGATGATTCTGGTCACGGCGCACCGGCGCGAAAGCTTCGGCGAAGGGTTTGACGGCATCTGCGGGGCGCTGCTCCGCCTGGCCGCGCGCGGCGATGTGGAGATCGTTTATCCGGTTCATCCCAACCCGAACGTGCGCGCCGTGGTCCGGAAGCGGTTGCGCGGAATCGCGGCGATTCGGCTGATCGAGCCGCTGTAGTATGTGCCGTTCGTCGACCTGATGCGGCGGGCGCACATGCTGCTCACCGATTCCGGGGGCATTCAGGAAGAAGGGCCGTCGCTGGGCAAGCCGGTGCTGGTGATGCGCGAAAAAACCGAGCGTCCGGAAGCGGTGGAGGCGGGGACCGCGCGTCTGACGGGACCGATGAGGAGAGCATCGTCGCGGAAACCGCGCTGCTGCTGGAGGAGCCGGCGGAGTATGCGCGGCGCGCGCGCATCCGACAATCCGTATGGCGACGGCGCGCAGCCGCCCGCATCCGCGACGCGATTCGGGTCTAATTAGCTGTCGCTTGCCGATCTGGCGAGTGCTCGTCGCGCATCGGGCCAGGGGGCGGATAATCGGCGCAGTCTAAAGGAGGACGCTGGTATTGCGGATTCCGCCCGTGGCAATGAGGCCCCGCCTTGGCAGTGACGGCGCGGGCGACCTGCTGCGAGAGTTATCGGCGCGCATTGTCGGCCAGCCGCAGGCGTTGGCGCAGATTGTCCCGTACGTGCAAATGCATCAGGCCGGGCTTGGCGCCGGAAGGGCGGCCGGCGGGAGTGTTTCTGCTACTGGGTCCCACGGGAACAGGAAAGACGCGCACCGTGGAGGTGCTGGCGGAAGCGCTGCACGGCAGCGAGAAGCACCTGTTGAAAGTGGACTGCGGCGAATTTCAGATGGAGCATGAGGTGGCCAAGCTGATCGGCGCGCCGCCCGGATATTTGGGGCATCGCGAAACGCAGCCGATGCTGTCGCAGCAGAAGCTGACGGCGTGACCAGCGGAACCGTGCGATCTTTCGCTGGTGCTGTTCGACGAGATCGAAAAGGCCGCGCCCAGCATGACGCGCCTGCTGCTGGGCGTGCTGGATAAGGCCGTGCTGCGGCTGGGCGACAACACCACGGTCAGCTTCGAGCGCACACTGATATTTCATGACCAGCAATCTGGGCGCGCGCGAAATGCGCAAGGAGCTGCGGCCGGATTTCGGCTTCGAGGCGATGGCGCGGGCGAAGACTTCGGGGCGACCATTGCGAAACTGGAAGCAATCGGCATGAACGCGGTGCGGCGCAAATTCTCGCCGGAGTTCGTGAACCGCATCGATGCCGTGATCACGTATCAGCCGCTCGAAGCCGCGGCGCTGGCCGAAATCGTCGATCAGCAGATCGCCGCGCTGGAGCGGCACATCGAGAACCGGCTGGTGGAGCGGGCGTTCGAGCTTGAAGTGACCGCGGCGGCGCGGCAGTTTCTGCTGACGAAGGGAACGAGCAGCGAGTATGGAGCGCGCGAACTGAAGCGAACCATTCTTCGGCACCTGACGCAGCCGCTGGCGGCGATGGTGGCGAACGGGGAAATCCTTGCGGAGTCGACCGTGCGTATCGATCACAAGGGTGGTGATCTCAAGTTCACGGTTTGCGATTAGCGTGCGATGCTGGTTGTTCCATCCCCATGGCGACCGAAGACAACTCACTGGAGGCGCTTTACCGGCGGCGTCTATCACAGCGTTGGCGCGATCGTGTGATGCGGGCGCTGCAGCCTCCTGCGCCGTTCGTGACGAACCCGGCGGAGCCGCTGGACTTTCCACTGGGGAAGTGGAATCTGTACATCGGAGGCGCGGGGCGGGTTGTCGAGGGATATGTAAATCTAGACCTGTTCGCGGTGCCTGGCGTCGATGTGGCCGCCGATGCTGAGCAGTTGCCGTTTCCTGACGGAGTCTTCACACGCGTCGAGTGCGATGCGGTTCTGGAGCACGTTCACGATCCGGTGAAAGTCATGGACGAGATCTACCGCGTGCTCGCGCCGGGCGGTTACGTGCATCTGGTGACGCCGTTCTGTCATCCGTTCCACGAATATCCCAAAGATTATCGGCGATTCACGCTGGATGGCTTGAAAGTGTTGGGCTCGCGCATGGAAGTGGTTGCCGAGGGCTGGCGCACGGGGCCGACTGCGACAATGTTAGTGATGACTCTTGAATACGCGAAGCTGCTGCTGCCGTTTCGCGCGTGGCGCGTGGCGGCGCACGGAGTTCTGGGCTGGGTGCTGTTCCCGCTACGATATGTGGATCTCCTACTCTTTCGCGCGCCGGCGGCGGGGCGCATCGGGAATCATTGTTATCTGTGGCTGCGGAAACCGGCGGCTTGAGCGATGCACCATTTTCATTCTGAACAAGTGATCGGGCGCCCGGTGGATGAGGTCTTCGCGTTCTTCTCGGATGCCAGCAATCTCGAAGCCATCACTCCGCGGCAGTTGAACTTTCACATTCTGACGCCAGGCCCGATTCGACTGGTAGCCGGGGCGCGCATCGACTATCAACTGAAGCTCTACGGGATTCCACTCAAGTGGGCGACCCTGATCGAGAGCTGGGATCCGCCGCATCAGTTCGTCGATGTGCAGTTGCGCGGCCCTTATCGCGTGTGGCGGCACACCCATCGCTTCGTGAGTGAGGGTGCCGGAACGCGCATCTTGGATGACGTCGATTATGAACTTCCGTTCGGTCCGCTGGGCCGTCTAGTCGACGTACTGTGGACCCGGCGGGAGGTCGCCGGGATCTTCGCCTACCGCTCGGAAGTAATTGCCCGGCGGTTTTCGTAAACTAAAAGCAAGGAACCAATACTTATGTCCACCCTTACCAGCAGCGTATCCAGCGGGGTCGAAAATCCGCTCAAGCAATTGGCCCGCTTCGGGCAGTCCATCTGGCTGGATTACATTCGGCGCAGCCTGATGACCAGCGGCGATCTCCGCCGCATGGTGGAAGAAGACGGCTTGGGCGGGATGACATCCAACCCATCGATCTTCGAGAAGGCCATGGGCGGCGCGGAGTACGCCGACTATCTGGCGCAGTTGCGCAAGGACAAGTCGCTGGACGCCAAGGGCATCTACGAAGGCCTGGCGATTCGCGACATCCAGGATGCGGCCGATGTGCTGCGTCCGGTGTACGACGAAGACCAAGAAGCACGATGGCTACGTGAGTATGGAGGTTTCGCCGTACCTGGCCTACAAGACGCAGGAGACCATCGACGAAGCGCTGCGGCTGTGGAAGGCGGTCGACCGTCCGAACCTGATGATCAAGATTCCGGGCACGCCGGCGGGCGTTCCGGCTATCGAGACGGTTCTGCGCGAAGGCGTGAACGTCAACGTCACCTTGCTGTTCTCGCAGGAAATGTATGAGGAAGTGGCGTGGGCTTTCGTTCGCGCGCTGGAGCAGCGGGCGGCGAAGGGTCAGGATCTGGCGGGGATCGCGGGCGTCGCTAGCTTCTTTGTCAGCCGCATCGACGCGGCGGTGGATGCGCTGATCGACGAGCGCCTTGCGCAGGCGACGCCGGAGCAGAAGAAATTGATGGAGTCGGTGCGCAGCAAGGTGGCGATCGCGAACGCCAAGCTGGCTTATGAGCGCTACCAGCGCATTTTCTCCGGGCCGCGCTGGGAAGTGCTGGCCGCGAAGGGTGCGCAGACGCAGCGCTTGCTGTGGGCCAGCACGTCCACCAAGAATCCCAAGCTGCGCGACGTGCTGTACATCGAGGAATTGATCGGCAAGGACACGGTGAACACCATTCCGCCGGCTACCTACGACGCGTTCCGCGATCATGGCGTGCCGCGCGCTTCGTTGACGGAGGACGTGGAGGGCGCGCGCACCGTGATGACGAACCTGGCGGCGGCGGGGATCTCGATCGATACCGTGACCGCCGATCTGGTGACCGCGGGCGTCAAACAGTTCGAGGACGCGTTCAACAAGCTCCTGGCGCGTCGACGCAGCCGCAAGTGACGTCTGCTCACCTTATTCGCTTCCGCCAGACTGTGGCGTTGGCGGCGGTGGAGGAAAACCTTCGCGCGTGGGAAAACAGTGACCGAGTCGCGCGCATCTGGGCGGGCGACGCAACGGTCTGGACCGGCACCGACGAGGCGCAGTGGCTGGGCTGGCTGGGGATCGCCGGGAGCAGCTCGCACGAAGGCCGCGCTTCGAAAAATTTGCCGCGGAAGTCAAGGCGGCCGGATTCAAGCACGCGCTGCTGCTGGGCATGGGCGGATCCAGCTTGTGCCCGGAAGTATTGCGCCTGACGTTTGGCGGCGGTCCGGGATTTCCGGATCTGCATCGTTCTGGATTCGACCGATCCGGCGCAGAGTGGCGGCGACTCGAAAAGAAGATCGACCTGCAAGCGCACGATGTTCATCGTGTCGAGCAAGTCGGGCTCGACGCTGGAGCCGAATATTTTCAAAGCAGTATTTTTTCGAGCGCTCCGGACGCGACGGACAGCAAATTCATCGCCATCACCGATCCGGCTCGCAGATGCAGAAGGTGGCCGAGCGGGATGGCTTCCGCCACATCTTTTACGGCGTGCCGTGGATCGGCGGGCGCTATTCGGCGCTCTCGGATTTCGGCATGATTCCGGCGGCGGCGATGGGTGTCGACGTGGCAAGTTCCTGGATGCGCGGCGAATGCCATGGAGCAAGCCGTGCCGGGCGCCCAAGGACAATCCCGGGCTTACGCTGGGCGTGTTGCTGGGAACGCTGGCGCGAGCGGGGCGCGACAAGCTCACGATCGTGGCGTCGCCTGCGATTCGCGATCTGGGTGCATGGTGGAGCAACTGGTGGCGGAATCGACGGGAAAGAACGGCCGCGCCATCATTCCTCTCGACCGCGAGCCGCTGGGGCCGCCGGAAGTCTACGGCGCGGACCGGGTGTTCGCGTACGTGCGGCTGACGCCGGTACCGGACGAAGCGCAGGACCGTGCGCTGGGCGCGCTGGCCGCGGCGGGGCATCCGGTGATTCGCATCGAGATCGACGACATCTATGAAATGGGCGGCGAATTCTTCTGCTGGGAATTTGCTACTGCCGTCGCGGGCGCGATTATTGAAATCGATCCGTTCAATCAGCCGGACGTCGAAGCCAGCAAGATCGCAACCAAGAAATTAACCAGCCAGTTTGAAGCGACAGGCACGCTGCCGGCGGAGACTCCGGCGTTTGAGGCGGATGGCATCAAAGTATTCGGTAAGACGACTGGCCCAACTTTGACCGAGTGCTCTGCGGGCGCATTTGGACTCGATCAAAGCCGGCGATTATTTCGCGCTGCTGGCGTATATCGAGATGAACCCGGAGCACGAGGTTGCATTGACCGCGATGCGCGAGCGGGTGCGCGACTCCAAGCGCGTGGCGACATGCCTGGGATTCGGCCCGCGCTTCTTGCATTCGACTGGTCAGGCTTACAAGGGTGGACCCAACACCGGAGTGTTTCTGCAGATCACGGCGGACGATGCTCACGATGTGGCGATTCCCGGCCAGAAGTACACGTTCGGGATCGTCAAAGCGGCGCAAGCGCAGGGCGACCTCACGGTGCTGCGCGAACGCGGCCGCCGCGCGCTGCGGATTCATTTGGGCGCGGACGTAGGCGCGGGGCTCGCGAAACTGGCGGCCGCTTTGCAGCGGGCGCTGGGGTAGACGCACGTTTTAATTTCTGCACCAGGAAAGCTGGTAAGGAACGCCGGCCGCATCCGGCGCAGCGATACGGCAGTACCAGCCCGAAGAACAACCATTCCCAAGTTCTCCGCACAGAGCGGCGCAATTCAGGACAGCCGCACTTGGAACACTTCAGGGCCAACTTCCAATCCTCCGATTGTTATTGTTTATTTTACCAAGATGGCGCGCAATTCGTATCGGTTACAACGGCCTGCCGCGCTGCTTTTATGTAATTGATTCTGCGTCGGTTGTCTAGATCAATGAGCATTGTTCATCCGCTGGCTTCCTTAGCCTTACTTAGTACCGGTCTAATGTTTTTCCCGCCCCGGTTCGATAGGGAAGAGTAGTATGAACTCACGGATTGAACCGCAGTTTAGAGACACCGGCGACGCGCGCGGCAAGTTGGTTGGCCTAACTTCCGGAGTGGGCTTTCGACTGTTGGTCAAGCAGGCGCTCGCACCGGGCGAGCCGCTCCAGATCGACATCGGAGACGGGAATTTGCTGGTGCTGGCACGCTATCGCCTGCCGGTGGAAGCGGGCCATTCGTTTGGCGCGGAAATGCGCGATCGGCGGCAAGCAATCGTAGAAGGTATAGACGATTGGCGGCGCGGAGACCAGGGGCAAGGCGCCGCTGGCATGGCGGGCCCGCTCCAGATCGAAGAGGCTCGCAGCCCATCGCCGGCCGCGGCAGTGCGGGATTCTTCCGCAATAAAAAATTCAGGCAAGGACCGGCGCGGTTTGGTGCTGGGGGGGACTGCCGCAGCCATCATTCTGAGCGCTCTTGGAATTCTATGGGGCGGGAGCCGCGGAGAGCGCGCGATCGCTTCGCTCCCGGCCTTCGCGGAACCGGCGAAAGCTCCAGCCATCACTGCGCCCACGAAGAGGACTGTCGAGAACGCGGCAACGGTCGCTCCCGGTGCGCCGCGGCCGGCTGGGTTTGTTGGGCCAACCGTCCCAACAGTTCCGCAGAGAAAGCTGGCAGAGGAAGTGTCGAAGGCGGCATTCGCGCCGAAAGCACTGCCGGTTGCAGCGATCACCCACGTGAAGGCTGCGCCTGTCGAGACAGCTTCTGCGCAACCAGTGCCCGTTTCCAAAACAACGGTGGACCCGGGAGCGGGCCCGGCGCATCGCGTTTCTATAAGGGCCTCCGACATCAGTTGGGTTACGGCCTGCGCGGATGGTGTCAAGGTGTTTGGGAAGGTCTTCAATAAAGGCGACAGCGGGGAAGTTCGCTTTTCGAACCGGGCGGAGGTGCATTCCGCCAATGCTGGTGCGATCGAGCTGACGATCGGCGAGCAGTCGATCGGTCTCATGGGCAGGTGGGGACAGGTGCGAACGATCAATGCGACGCCGGCGGGCTATGAATACGTTGCAGCGCCTGCGGGCAACTGCGGCGGGACCAGTCCGGCGAATTGACACCGGCGCGCCGATCGTGACGCGCATCTCCGCTAAACAGCCGCTTGCGAAAAACTCGCCAGCATGCGTTCCACGTCGGGTTCGACGCCCGTAAAAAGATGGAAGGCTTTGGCCGCCTGAAACACAGCCATTCCCCCGCCATGCAAAGTACGGCATCCGCGTTCGCGTGCTCGCCGCAGTAATTCGGTCTCAAGAGGGAAATAAACCAGTTCTGCTACCCAAAGTTCCGGGCGCAATAGCGCAGGCGCGATGGCCATCCCGGGATGGGAGGCCATTCCCATCGGGGTCGCATGGATCACGCCGCTTGCTGCCTGCACAGGCGTCGAGATCTCGGGGACTGCGGATATGCTTCTATCAATAAATTGGCTGCGGAGTTTAGCGGCCAGAGCTTCCGCCCGCTGCGGTTCACGATCGAAAATCGACAGACGCTGCGCTCCGAGTTGTAAAGCCGCATACGCCACGGCGGCGCCGGCGCCACCTGCGCCCAACAACACAATCGAGTCTAAAGCCACGCCGGACATCCCGCGGCGGAAGCTTTCCGCAAACCCGTACTCGTCGGTATTGTGTCCAATGCGCCGTCCTCCAGAGAACACCACGGTATTGACGGCGCCAATTGCGCGCGCTTCGTCCGACAATTCATCCAGGAATGGCATGACGGCCTGTTTGCAGGGATGAGTCACGTTGACGCCAGCGAATCCCATGCTCTGCCCAGCATCGAGAAGTTCCGCAAGCTGTTTTCCGCGCAGTTCAGGACGGTTGAGATCGATCAACTGATAGTGAACTTTCAATCCCAGCGCACGGCCTTCGCGCTCGTGCAGCGCGGGCGAGCCGGAGGCGCCGATCCCGCTGCCGATCAATCCCACCAGAAATCGCATAGATCCTTTTCAGCATAGTTGGATCAAAATCCGGATGCGATAATGAGCGGGATGCGCTGGATTGTGCTCAGTATGTTGCTGGCGGTGACATCCATTAATTACCTGGATCGCCTCCTGTTGAGCGTCTTGGCTCCGGTGCTGCGCGACTACTTTCATTTCAACGAGAGCCTGTACGGAAATATATCGGGCGCGTTTCAGATCGCCTATGCCATCGGGTTCCTGGTGCTGGGAAGAATGCTCGACCGTTTCGGCACGAAAACCGGGCTGGCGGTGGCGGCTACGGTGTGGTCCTTGGTGTCCGCCATGCACGCCACGGTTACAAGCGCCGCGCAGTTCGGCGGGTGGCGCGTTGCGCTGGGGTTTTCGGAATCGGCCAACTTTCCCGCGTGCAGCAAGGCCGTAGCCGAATGGTTTCCGCCAGAAGAACGCGCGCTGGCCACAGGCATTTTCAACGGCGGTACGAACCTGGCCTCGGTTGTTGGGCCGCCAATGTTCGTGGCGCTCACGGCAGCGTTCGGATGGCGCGCGTGCTTCGTGGGAGTATCGCTGCTCGGGTTGGTGTGGGTGGCCGCATGGATTCGCTTCTACCGCACACCCGCTTCAGCAGTCGAGCGCCGCCCGCAAGTATTGAGCTTCCGTGATGCGCTACGGAATCGCCAGGCTCGAGGATACGCGCTGGGCAAAGTGCTGGTCGACCCAGCTTGGTTCTTTCTGTTGTTTTGGCTGCCGCTCTACTTTCGAGACGTGCGCAAAATGGAGATGAGCAAAATTGGATGGGCGCTTCCGTTGATCTACTTTGCAGGCGGCACGGGGAGCGTCGCGGCCGGCTGGTTCTCGGGATTTCTCCTGCGCGCTGGGTGGAGCAAGAGGCGCTCGCGACTGGTGACACTTCTGATTTGTGCCGTTATCGTTCCGGCCGCCATATTCGGCGCCATTGGCGGCAGCAGCATCCACGCCGTGGTCATGTTCAGCATCGCGGCGGCTGCGCACCAGGCATTCAGTTCGATCGCCTACACTATACCGGGCGACGTATTCCCTTCGAGCGCTATCGGAACAGTTCTCGGATTCGGCGGTTTTGCCGGCGCCATGAGCAGTGTGGTTTTTTCGGCGGTTCTGCCAGGCTACCTGATTCCCCTGTTCGGCTATACGTCGCTTTTATTCACGCTAAGTTTCGGATACCTCGCCGCCGTGCTGGTCACCGCGTGGCTCTTTGGAAGCTTCGAACCCATCTCTCTTCCCGGAGAGATCGAACCCGTTACAAGCTTCACAAATTAGGTACGGCGCAATACTCTCGTTGGGATTAGGTCCCTCTGCGTCCCCAGACCTGTGCAACTGTGTACATCGTGAAAACCGTATCCGGTTGATGCAGATGCTCCCGGCACTCGGCCAGGACTTTTGGAAACTCCGCGTCTGACAACAGGCCCAGCTTGACCACCGTGTTGCGAAGCGATTCCACCGTCGATGGCAGATAGTCGACCATTTGATCCATGGATCGCACCCCGATCAAAAATGGACGGTAGTGAACGTCTTCCAAGCCAGCCCGCCGGGCCAGAGAGTAAAGCTGCCGCGCCAATTGCAAGTCGGCGCCAACGCCACTGAACGCGCCAAGAAGGGCTGCCTTCAATTTCTCCCAGGCAGAATGCGGAGGATAACAATTCAGGCTGCTTCCGTCGGGCTCTTGCAGTGCAATCGTGCCGCCGGGGCGAGCGAGACGGATCGCTTCCTTCAACAATCGCTCGGGGGCTCCTGCCGTGCTCGCGACAAAGCGCATATGCACCAGATCAAAACTTCCCGCCGGCAAGCCGGTGTGGTACGCGTCCTCGTGCCGGAACTCGACATTGGGCGGCGAATTCAGCCGGGCATGCTGAAGGAACGCCGAATTCATATCCAGCCCGACGACGCGTCCCTTGGGTCCAACGAGATTGCTCAGCAACCCGGTAATGCCGCCTGGTCCGCAACCGACATCCAGGCAGGACCAACCCTCCTGCACACCGATGAGACTGAGCATCGCCAATGTGTCCGGCGCCATGGCCGCGCTTTGAACCAGCAGCCTCTCGATTTCGCCGGCACGGCTTTCAATGGGGTAGTTGCCAGAATACGAATCCGTCATGGGCGATAACTATTGATGTTAGCCCAAGGGCTGGGCGCGCCCGTTGATAGCCGCGGGCAACGCTTTACCGCTGTATCTTTATCGCTGTATCTGGCACCCCAGCAAATCAGAAAGTAAAAGCGACTTGCGCGTTTAAGCCATTCGCAGCCGGAAGAGTGCCCTTGAACAGGCGATTATATTGCAGCTTAAACGCTGCATAATCGCTGTAGTCGATCCTGATACCGACGGATGGACCATAGTTGAGTCCCTGTAGAATGTTCACCGGATCCCCGATTCGGTCGTTCACATATTGATAGCGGAAGTAGGGGCGGTAAATGCCGAATTTCCGCGAGAGCTGGGTGTAAGCCATCGGGCTTTTGTAAGTGGTGGACGTTCCGACGAGATGGTTGCTCAGCAGGACCGCCTCATTCATAAACTCCCAGGTAGGCGTGATGTACACAGCGTATCCACTGGCGATGTCCTGATCGACGTGCGCGATGCCCGTGGGGGCCAGCCGGTCGTGGTAAAACGATCCGCCGATCTGGAGACCTTGCAGCCAATCGGGTTTAATATAGCCCGCTAAGTTGAATGCCTTGTAATTGCGATCCGAATAGAAATTCTGGACTGGCTCGCTGCCCGGATTGGATGCGCGCCCGTTGCCCATCTCGGCGATCCAGTGAAGACCGAGCTTGCCGGCTTGCGGGATCAGTCCGGTCATGGTGACTCCAACGGTGTGAACCGGTAAGACACCGCCGCTGTCCTCAAACAGATACATGATGGGCCGCCCCTCTGCGGTTGAGAACCAATTGCCGTGATGGTAGGCCGTGTTGTAGTACCCGATCGCCGTGTGAAAGCGCCCGGCGCTGACGGAGAAATAATCGTTGAAGCGGTACTGCAACTGATATCGTTCAATGTCGATGCTGTACTCGTTGGTGGTGTCGGCTCCAAAAACCGTCTCGGCGAGGAAGCTGAGATGGTCGGAAAGCTTGGAAGACATTAACAGATCAAACTCACCGGCTTGAAATCCGGTGTGAGGTGGTGTTTGCGGGTTTCCGCAGGTTTCACATCCGTTCGTGGCGACGGGGAAGACTAGGGGGTTGGCGATCGACCCGGTGCCAAAGTTGAAATCGGTGAAACCGCGGATGTTCAGTACAGGTCCGCCGCCTGGGATTTGCATGTTGTGTCCCTGCATGTCGTCGCCGTGGGCTGCTGCCTCAACCTGCGCCGCTCGGAGGGCCGCCTCCGGATCCACGGCGGCAGGCGCTGTTTTCGAAACCGGGGCTGCCGGCATTTGCATTGACTGAGTGGCTGATACGGACGGAGACGCGGGCGTTGCCGCGCCTGCGGCATCAGTGGAGACCATGCCAAGCTTTTGCTCCAGAGCTTGGATGCGGCGTTCGCTGTCGGTCAATCGCTGCATCAACTGCCGGATGGTTTCTTGATCGGATTGCTGGGCGGGCAGCCTGGCCGCGAGCAGGAAACCCGCGATGCCGCACCAGAGCAGTGGCCTACACATAGATCTAATCGACCTCCAGAGTCCTAAATGAAATTCCCTAGTCTGGTAGTAGATCGTCTTACTTAGGACCTTACATTAGGGGGTACTATTTACGACAAGCGACAGTATACGATGTGTAGTAGTTTCAGTGAGTTGCGGCAATCTCGCGGGATACGGCCGGAGTTTATAAGGCGCGCTCGGCGACCACGCATTGCGCGACTAATTCCCGAACCTTCTTGAGCACCGATTCGACGCCTTCGCCTTTCGCCATGATCTTCTTGACATGGCCGTTCAGCCGCTTTCGGTCTTCTCCGGTCAGATCCTTCGCCGTCAGAACGACCACGGGGACATCACCCGCCGATGGAAGCTTTCGAAACTCCTCCAGGAAAGCGAAGCCGTCCATTTCCGGCATCATCAGATCCAGCAGCACCAGCCCCGGACGAGCCTGGTAGCTCGCTCCAAGGCGATCCGGCCATTCTCGGCGGTTTGCACGCTCCATCCGTCCTTTGCCAGGATTAAGCGAAGCAAGTCGCGCGTGTTCGGATCGTCTTCCACGACCAGAATCGGATTGTGGCTCAGCCGGCTGTATTTCCGCAGGACCGCGGCCAGGCGTTCGCGATCGATAGGCTTCATCAGATATTCAGTAGCGCCCAGCGCGTACCCGAGGTTCTTGTTGTCCACCATGGTCAGAATCACGACCGGGATTTCGCTGAGATCCGGATCGTTCTTGAGCGCCGAGAGAACGCTCCATCCGTCCATGCCCGGCATGGCGATATCCAGCGTGATGACGTCCGGCTTGATTTCGCGGGCGCGACAGCAGGCCTGCCGGGCCGCTATCGGCCACGGTCACCGTGTAGCCTTCCCGCGTGAGGAAGGACTTCATCAGGTCCTGAATGACGGGGTCGTCGTCGATCACCAGCACATGTCCGATGGATTCCCGAACGGAATTGGACAAGAGCGCCGCTGGAGCCGTGACCGGAGACAGATCCGCAACGCTTGCGGCCCGCTTGGGGAGGCCGAACCGTAAAGGTAGTTCCTTTTCCGGGCTCGCTCTCTACATCGATCGTTCCGCCCATCATTTCGCAGAATTTCTTGGTGATGGCCAAGCCCAGCCCGGTGCCGCCATACTTGCGCGTGGTGGACGAATCGGCCTGCGCGAAGGCCTCGAACACTCTGCCGACTTGCTCGGGAGTCATGCCGATTCCGGAATCCTTGACCTGAAACTTCATGAGGTCGCCGCCGGAAGCGGACTCGGTCGTCACCGTCAACTCCACGGTCCCGGACTGAGTGAACTTGCAGGCGTTGCTCAACAGGTTGAACAGAATCTGCCGGACCCGGGTCAGATCGGAGTACATTGTGCCGTCCGCGACCTTTATGACCAATGTGTTGGAGTTCTTGGCGGCCAGAGGTTCGCTGATGGTCGCGACGTCGTTGATCATCTCCCGCATGTCGAACTCCTCAAAGTGCAGCTCGACTTTGCCGGCCTCGATTTTCGACAGATCCAGAATGTCGTTGATGAGCGCGAGCAATTGCTTGCCGGCCGTGCGAATCTTCTTCAAGTCCGGAACGAACTGCTGAAGCCCTAGATCCTCGGCCTCATCGGTCAGCATCTCGCTATAGCCGATGATGGCGTTCATGGGCGTGCGCAGTTCGTGACTCATGTTCGCCAGGAACTGGCTCTTGGCGCGATTGGCCGATTGGGCTTCGTCAGTCAGCGCTTCCAGCTCCCGCTGCCTCTGGCGCAATTCAGCCTGCGCCGACCGCAGGCCTTCGCCCATATCATTGAACGCGCCGCAAGATCGCCCAACTCATCTTTGCTCTGGACCGGGATGCGATGCTCCAGCTGGCCCGCGCCCAGCGTATCGGCGCCGATTTTCAAAACGCGGAGGCCGCGCTGCAATCGGCCGGAAACGACGATCGCCAGTACACCCGCCAAAATCCCGCTAAAGACGAAGACGACGATGGTGATCTGGCCCACCAAGGTGGTCACGTGATGGAAATGCGCCGTGGCCGCGGTCTGCCGCTGCTTTTCCGCTTCCCGCAAATGCGGAAGCATTTCCTGCATCACGGTGTGGGTGAGCGGCTCGACATGCATGACCATCTCCGTGATGCGCGCGTTCCTGGCCCAGGTTTTGATAGAACAATCGCCAGGACGTGCTCAGTTCTCCGAAAACTCGTTGGAACGACTCGATGTTGGCTTTGTCTTCGCGTGCCGGTGAGCGCGGCGACCTGCTGAATCTCTTGACCGATCGAGTCGAGGTGGCTGTTGAACTGTTCGGTTTCTTCCGGTGAAGGCGCACTCAGCCCACCTTCGCCGGTAATCTGGCTCAGCAAAGTGACTTGCTTCTGGTAGTCGCCGAGCTGCTGCTGAATGGAACCGATCAGGGTCTGCCGGGAAATCGCACGACGCAGATCCTCGAACGCCGCTTCACGCTTGGCATCGGTCCACAGGTAAATGAGCAGATTGCAGCCCAGCAGGAGAAGAATGCCCAAGTACGAGAGGGTGAGCTGGCGGCGGATGGTCATGGCATTGGATTTGGCTTCATTTCAGCGGATAGCCGGTTTGTCCTGGAAGCTTCCCATCGATTTTTAGTACCTTGAGCCCCTTCGGTACCTGGGTCGCGTCGACGAAAGCAACCGAGCCGGGCAAGGCACTTACAAGTTCAGTCGCCATCTCGTTGGAGTAGACCACCTTCGGCCCGCTGGTGGATTCCGCCCGGAACAACTCTGGAAATCCAATACTGCCGGAACTCGGCTTCATTCATGCGATAGATCACCTTGAGCACCACCTCGCGCTCCCGGGCCGCAGGCGCGCGCAGCAGAAGCGTCACACGCAGGTTCGAATTCCAGAATTGCTGCTCACCCAGCAACAGTTTCCGCGTTTGGGCCAAGGTCAGGTCGTCTATCGGCAGGTCCGGACGAACCACGACAGCGATGTCGCCTTCCGCCGCCTGGCTTGAAGGGAAAAAGCTCGCCGGAAGTAACGCCAGGGAGAGGATTCCGGCGAAAAACTTCCCGAGAAGCGCACTTTTCCTTCGTCGGGGAGGGAAGTAATATGACATCTATACCTAACCATCGGTGGTTCCGGAGCCGAGCCTTAGGCGCTTTGGAGGCACCAATCTACGCGAAAGCAGTAAAGCTATTCGGCCGTCTCGACGATCTCTTGAAAAGGATGGGTTTGACTTGCGCTGAGTTTTTGGCAAGGGTTCGTCTTTCCAATCCTAAGGAGTGATGATGCCCAGAGTGCTTCTGGTGGAAGACAACGAGATGAACCGCGATATGCTGTCTCGCCGGCTAGTGCGTCAGGGATTTGAAGTCCTGATGGCAGTGGATGGCGAGCAGGGTGTGAGATGGCAAAAACAGAAATGCCCGACCTGATTCTCATGGATATGAGTTTGCCGGTGCTCGACGGTTGGGGGGCTACGCGCCAGATCAAGGCCGATGCCGGCACGCAATCCATCCCGGTGATTGCGCTCACCGCGCATGCCATGGCCGGGGATCGGGATAAGGCCCTCGAAGCCGGCTGCGACGATTACGACACCAAGCCCATCGAGTTGCCGCGCCTTCTGGGCAAGATGGGTCGTTTGCTCAGCGAAAAAGGGCTAAGCGTTCAGTCCAAGGCCTAATGGAAACTTCCAAGAGCCCATCGCTGGCAAACCTCCGGCATGAGCTGAGGACGCCGGTAAATCATATCCTGGGCTACGCCGAACTTCTGATCGAAGATGCGGGTGACAGCGCATCTCGAAGCCTTCATCCCGGCCTTTCAGCAGATTCAGGAGCGGCGGCCGGCAATTGCTCGAATGCATTCAGACCGCCCTCGCCGACCACGCCGAGTCCGCCGCGAACATGGACATGGATGCCTTCAAGAAAGATCTGGGCGTCACGGCAGCGGATGTGCTGGCGAAGTCGAAGTCCCTTCTGGAGGACATTGAACACGAACAAGGCCAGACCCGCGCCGATCTGGACGCGATCTCCTGGGCGCTGCGCCGCTTGCTTGAATTCGCCGGCGACGAGAAAGCCTTACCGGCAGGGAACCCTTCGGTCCCAGCGCGCCGGGCCGCCCCGGCATCGCCAGAGAGCGCCTTAAGACGCAAGAATCGCGGGGGCAAGATCCTGATCGCCGATGATGAGCCGGGCAACCGCGACATCTTGCGGCGCCGATTGGAGTTTGAAGGTCATCAGGTTCTGGAAGCGCAAAATGGCCTGGAAGTTCTGGCAATTCTCAATGAGCAGTCCTGCGATTTGGTTCTCCTGGACATCATGATGCCAGAGATGGACGGGTTTCAGACGCTGGCCCAAGCTCAAGAGGGGCGTGCAGTGGCCCGAGCTTCCGGTGATCATGATCTCGGCGCTGGATGAATTACAGAGCGTGGTCCGCTGTATCGAGATGGGCGCTGAAGACTATCTTTCCAAGCCTTTCAATCGGGTCCTACTGCGCGCGCGCATCGGGGCGAGCCTGGAGAAAAAATGGCTCCGCGACCGCGAGCGGCGCAAGACCCACGAATTGGAAGCGGCGCTGCGGCTGCTGGAACAAGCGCAAGCGCAACTGGCGATGCAGGCGTCCCAGGACGCTCTCACCGGTTTGGCAAACCGGCGCTCGGTCGATTCACATCTTGAGCTGCGTTCCAAGCGCGAGACGCCGTTCAGTGTGATTTACATCGATTTGAATGGCTTTAAGAAAATCAATGACACTTACGGGCATCAAGCCGGGGACCTGCTCCTAAAACAAGTCGGCGAACGGCTGGGGTCGGCATTCCGGTCGACTGATATTGTCGGGCGCTGGGGCGGTGATGAATTTGTGGCATTGGTGGAGGCAAGCGCGGCGGTTGCTCGAGCCCACATTTCAAGAGTCGCCGAAGTGTTCTCGAAAGAGTTCTTGATTTCTTCGGGCGAGTCCGAGCAATACGTTCGCATGGACGCGGCGGTGGGTGTGGCGGACTGGCGGCCTGGAGAAACCGTGGCCGAAGTCCTGCAACGCGCCGATGCGGAAATGTACGAGCAGAAGCTGAAGAGCGCCCTGTAGCGCGGCGGCAGTCTAATGCGATTCGCCGGCAACTCCGATCTATCCAGTAATAGTGGTTTATGCCGGACGGCGGATACGACTTACGTCTCCTGATGGTCCTCAAGCTTTTTGGGTGGCCCGCCGTCCGGTAGTTTTCCCGCTACTGAAACACAGGACTTTATTCGATCTCGCGATTCAGTCCGGCGATACGTTCCAGCCTTCGGTGTATTGAGGAAGGGAAGAGCAGACCGCTCGCGCAGGCTCCAAACGTCAACCAGTTCCTGGGCTCGGCAAGAAAATGGCCGGGAGATTCGATACATCCTCTCTCGAGGAACTTCAACGCGCGCCCGTAACTACGCTCCTCATATGCAAGAGACGCAAAATAGCGATCCATATTGGAGCGGGCTTGACCGGACACTTCTCGAAATTCGTTGGGAGCCAAGGTTTCGAACTTCCGCAGCGTCTGTTCCCACTCGCACTCCAAAACCCCCAGATTCCGCGTGACCTGTGCCTCATGCCTTCGATAAAGCATCAGGTCCTGGCCAATTGCCAGGACGTTGCGCGGAGCAAGCAATGACACGCGGAGACATAGGTCGAGATCGTACAACGCGGTCAGCGTGCGGTCGATTCCGCCGGCCCGCTCAATCGCTCTTCCTCGAATGACCACGTTGGAGCTCGCTCCAATGACGAAGTCTTCCAGCAATTCCCGAAAGTCGATTGTTCCGCGGTAGCGATGGGAGTGTAGTCCGATTTCGCGGCCCGCGTCGTTTATCACGCGAAACCAGGAAAACGTGATGTCTACGTCGGGGTTGCGGCGATGCGTCTCGCTGTGGATCGCGAGTTTGTCCGGGTTCCACAGATCGTCTTGATCGAGCAGCGCGATAAATTCGCCGCGGGCCGCGCGCCACGCCGTGTCCAGCGCTCCCGCGGCTCCTTGCCGCTGCTGCTGGATCAATCGAAGACGCGAGTCGCGGTAGCCCTCGACGAGTTGGGTTGAAGAGTCGGTGGATCCATCGTCGACAACAACTAGCTCGAAATCGGTAAAGCTCTGCGCGAATAGCGAGTCCAGCGTCGCGGCAAGAAAGCGCTCACCGTTGTGCGTGCAAAGCAGAACACTGAACGTTGGCGCAGCGCCGGCATCATTCACCGGAGACCTCGTGAGCTGCAACGGACTGAATCACCCTTCATTGCGGCTGCACTTTCCACGGAACCATAACCTTTTCGATTAGCCGCATGGAACCATGGAAAAAGGCGCCGAGCAGCGCGGCGGTCGCGACCCCAATATAGACATGCTCCGGACGGAAGGCCTGCCACCCGGTCCAGATCAGACTCCCGAGTCCAGTTCGAGCATTCACCACCTCTATCGCCACGCAAACGCCCAGAGCTCGCGTCAGCGCCAGGCGAACGGCTGTCAGAAGATTGGGCAGGCATCCGGGCAGGTAGACCCAGGTAATCAAATTCAAGGAGCGCGCTCCGTAGTTTCGCGCCAGTTCCACATAGTTGGAGTCCAGGCTGCGCACTCCGTCGAGCACCGGAAGCGCCGCCGTGACAAATGCAGCAGCTCCTATCAGCGCGATGCGCGGCGCCTCGCCGACGCCCAGGGCCAGCAGGAGTAGGGGCAGGAGCGCGATTTTGGGAAGCGCGGCAAAAGCCGATACCAGCGGTTCGAGCGACCGCCGGGCAAAGGCATTCGCTCCCATCAAAATGCCGCAAGCGATTCCAGCGATGATTCCGGCGGACGCTCCTTCCAGGGTTCGGAGCAGCGTGTCCCGGATGTGTCCTGTAAGTTCCCCGCTCATGATCATGGCGAAGCCCTCATGCACCAGGAGTGAGGGTGGCGGGAAAAAGATGGGATCCAATAGTCCCGCGCGCGCACAAATCTCCCAGACCACGAGCAAGAACGCCGGCAGCCAGGTTCGATTCAGCAAATGTCGGGGAGGCAGCATGAGAGCGTTCCTATACCGTGCGATTGGCAGCTTTCTGAAAGCGGGTGTCGACGAGTTGATCCGCTGTAATCGCGCCCGTCACTGTTCCGCTAGCGATAGACCATTGAATCCAGCGATCGAGATCGCGCGTCCGGATCTCACCGTCGGTTGAAAGATTGCTCCGGCACTCCGACTTCACGAGTTCGGGATTCATATGCATTCGCGCAGCCAGGTCGTCGAGAAACTGCGGAGTCTCTCCGTTCACGTAGCGCCGGACGCCTGCCAGGTATGCGCGGAGCAGGGAGGTCCCTGGCGCCGGATCGCCGTCCAGGAGGGAATGTCCGAACATCATGTAGGCGTACTGAAACTCGCCCAACACGTCCATCAGGATGTCGGATCGCTTGAAGTCTTTGGGAAGTCCGCCATTGAGAAACTCCGGCCGGCCAGAGCCAAAAAATACATCGAGGTGCCCGGATGAAGCCGCCGCGAGCGCCTCCTCCACTCTCATCCGTGAGATCTCGACGGAAGCAGGCGATACTTTGTTGGCTGCCAGAATTTGCTCCAGATAGAATCCCGCCGCATTGCTATCGGACGGAAGTGCGATGCGCGCTCCCTTCCAAGATTCGGTCTGCTTGACGCCCTGCGCGAAGCGCGTCTGCCGATAGTACAGCGCGCCCTGATCGCTGCAGCCCGGCTTGAGAGAATCGCGCGCGGCCACGATGCGAATGCGGGCTCCACGCGCCGCCGCGTTGCAGATTCCCGGTGTAAAACTCACGCAGGCCACATCGACGCGATTGCCAACCAGTGCCGTGAGCGACTCCATGGGAGACACAAAATCCACGAGTTCAACGTCGAGCCCCTCTTTTCGAAACAGACCTTGTTCGTATGCCAAGTAGATGGGCGCATGTGTTACCCGCGGAGAAACGGATATGCGGATCTTGGAAAGCGGTCCCTGCGTCCGATGGCATCCGGCAAGAAGCGAACCTGCCAGAGCAGGCAGGAGCGTGCGTCTGGTGAGCGTCACTGAACGCCTCCAAACGCGGCTAAGTGAAGCGCATGTACTTTTCCGCTCCGCGTCTGATAGGGTTCGATGGCTTCCGCGCGAATGCTGGAGGTTGCTTCCCAGGTGCGGACGGAGAGGCTGCCGCCGTAAATCCGCCGGACCTGCTCCAAAAAGAATCCTTGAACCTCGGCAAGATCCACACTGCGCAGCCGCGGAGTGACACGCAAGCGCAGCTCCCCTTGCGCCGCTCCTTCGATTTCTACTAACTGATAGTCTCCAGGCCCTCCGCCAAAGCGAGCCGGCAAGCGTTCTTCAATGATGGTGAGCAATGCATTGCCAGCCAGCGTCATCCCATGGCTGCTCAGCTTGCCGAAGCTGTAAACGTCCTGGATGACGGTTCGAAATCCAACCCGGGAGTATGCACAGTCGCAGGAGGCAGGAACCAGTGTTCCGGCGTCTTCCATTTCAGCGTTGATATAAACTCTGGACGCGAGAGGATGCACGGATGTAAACAACAACGAGTTCACTTCGGTGTCGGCAAACGGCGCCGGCCGGCGATGTTCGATCACAGCCACGGCATCGGCAAGCAGGTGAACCGAGTTTCCAGATAGATGAGGGCAGCCGATTCCGACGGTGCCAATCTCGGAGATCGCATATCTACCGATAGCCTGTACGCCTGCGGCATCGAAAACGCGCCGGCGCGCAGGTGAAATCGCCTCGCCGCCTGCGATCATCATGGTTCCGGAAATGTCGAGGGATTCTTCGAGTGCTGCCGCACACATGCGCGTGGCCCAACTGACTCCGCTGCGCAGCAAGGTCTGAATCCCTTGGCGCTTCTTCTCCGCCACCCACTGGGCGACGGGAAGGAAATCGTCTTTATCGAGATACGAGGGAAAAGGCACACGGCAACCGAGCAATCGCGCCTCGGCCACAAGCAGACGCGTCATCAGCGCGTAGGGACCATTCGAGCGAAACGATTTGCCGACGGTAAACCAACGCTCCGCCGGTTGTCCGCAACGGGCCAGGCCTACTGTCGCGACTAGCGCGCTCGGGCTCGGCAGAATCGGCCGCAAAAGCGCGACCGCACGGTCCTTCGCGCCGGATTCCTGGTACGCCAGAGTTTCATAGCACTCGCGGTAGAGACGGTACGCATTTGATGTCGGCGTTGCGATCCCACGGCTTCTACTGCCGCTGCTCACCGACTCCATCCCCTTGGATGAACCAGGATTCGCCGTGGCCGCGACGTCGTTCGGGATTGTCTTGCCGTGCCGGTGTATCGGCTTGCCCTTCACTTCTTCGTGGGTGAGGTAAATTCCCGCCTCGCGCAGATCCTTGAGCGTTTTTTCCAGCCCGTTTCGCCGGACAGAGCTGGTCACATCCTCGAACGTGCAATCGGCAAGGCGAAAGAGCGAGTTGTATGGGGATCGCGGGTTTTCGAAAATTCCGCGGCGTACCAGATTCAGGAAATTATCTTCGCGGTGCAATAGAGTATCGCGAATGGCGGCCTCAGGATCGGGGATCGGCGCAGCTTTGACGAAGCGCCCGTAATACCAAGCCATCCGCGCATAATAAATAGCCTCCTTAAACATATTGCCGGACGGCCTCGACCGTAATTCCGAGATAGCTCAGAATGCGCGCTTTGAGACTGAGAAATTCCGCGGTCAGGGTGGTGGCAGCGTTACGCGGACGCGGCAAAGTGACGATCAGCTCGGCCACCACCGATGCCGGGCGGCCGCTGAAAATCACGATACGGTCACTCAGTAGCAGGGCTTCCTCCACGTCGTGAGTGACGAAGACCACGCTGATATCCTCGCGAGCTTCCCATAGTGCAATCAGATCCTGTTGCAGCAGCAGGCGGGACTGCGCGTCGAGAGCGGCAAACGGCTCATCCATCAAGAGCATCGGTGGATCGCACAGAAAGGCGCGAATCAACGCCACGCGCTGTTTCATGCCCAATGACAGTTGGCCCGGAAAGGCGCCGTGCCGCCGGTCGAGACCGTAACGGGCGAATAGCTCCAGCGCTTTCTTTTCCCGCTCCTGTTTCGCGACTCCCTGCATGGCCAGGCCGAAGCAGGCATTGTCTAACGCCGTTAGCCAAGGGAACAGCGAGTTTTCCTGACGAATGAGCAGCGGGTGGGCGCTCTCTCCGGGAAAGGCGGGGATCAGATCGAGGCGGCCGCCGTCCGGCTGGACCGCGCCGGTTACGCTTTGAAGAAACGTGGTTTTCCCGCAGCCGCTGGGACCAAGTATGGTGAGAAATTCGCCTGAACCGGTCTCCAGTGAAACTCCGCGCAATACCTCTTCGCGAGATCCATTGACGCGATAGGAGACATCCAGATCTTCACACCGCAATTTCACTGTAATGCCTCTCTCTGGCTGTGAATCCCGCTGCCCAGGTTTCGATCAAACGGCAGATTTCGCCGAGCGAATCCTGACTCGCCATGGAAGTTGCCAGGGCACGGCATTTCGATCGCACTTGATCGGATTCCAGAAGATGTTTGAGCTTTCTGGCAACGAATGCCGTCCGATATTTTGCCGGCGAGATCCGGAAGCCCGCGCCTAGGCGCTCCACCCGGGCAGCATTGTCAGGCTGGTCGTCGGATAGCGGAACAGCAATCTGCGGTATTCCGGCGGCGAAGGCGTGGGCTGTGGTGCCGAGCCCTCCATGATGAACGATGGCAGCCGCGCGCGGTAAAACTTTGTTCAGGGGGACATATCCGAAATAGCCGACGTTTTCCGGTAAATCTTTGGGAAGCCAGTCGCGTTCTCCAGCCAAAAGAATCGCCCGCCGATGGAGCGCGCAAGCGATCTCGACTGAGGTTTCAAAAAACGTTTGCGCTTCCGGCGAACGCGAGTGCGATCCCCTGGTGAATAGGATCGGAGGCTCGCCGTTGGCGAGAAATTCCTCACACCCTTGGGGCACTCCGCGAAATCCACTCTCGTCAAGGAGAGAAAACCCGGCGGCATGCGTGTTCGGCGGCCAATCCGGCTGCGCGGGACCGAACCAATCGGGGAACAACCCGATTACGAGGTCTGGCGAGTAGATCCACCTGCGGAACGGCCGCCGCACGGGAGCAAGCCCAAGTTCCGATCGAAACCGATTCAATGCCGGAGTAATCGTGCACCCCAGACCCGCGTCGATGATGGACCACGTGAGCTTGCGCACGGCCTTTCCCGTGAACCTCGCTATTGGCAAACCTGGAGCATCGTGCACGCTACGAAATGCCACCGGCTGTAACTGGATAGTCACCAGCGGCACGCCCAATTTTTCCTGTGCCAGGCGGGCGCCGAACGAATTGGCGCGCGAAACCACGATCGTGCGGCATGGATCGGATTGGTTCCGAATCAGATCGTAGAGCCAGCGCATGGCTCCCAGATAGGAACGCTTTCGCCGCCCGTTGCGGGATAAAGATTCGTACAGCCACGAGTGCGTAACGAATCCCCGTATTTTTCGCTTCTGCCGGGAAGGCACTCGTGTTTCCGGAGTGGGCTCCGGCCTTTGATAACCAATGAAATCCAGACCGAGACCCGCGGCGAGCGGCGCGAAGCGCGAGTTCCCGGCGAAACGGACGCGATGCCCTCGATTGCGCAACTCGACGGCTGCGGCGAGTAGCGGATATGTGTCGCCAGCGCCCCCCAGGGACACAACCAGAAAATCAAGTCCGCTGGGCATGGTTCCCAACTTTATCGGAGGCCGTGGATGCCGGGCACCTGTACATTGGATTTTTGAATTGCGCAACAAAGCGCGGATGGGCGGAGGATGTGGCATAGCCTCCGATCAACGCGGCCCCCATCAACACATTTCTGCCTCCGCCGCACTTTGAGTAGCATAGCTGCACCCTGGAATCCTCCTGGAATCACAGGGATTCGCGATGTCCTCCGGCAATTGCTCTCAGAAATATCTACTCGCCAGCATACTCCTTTTTGACTCCCGGGCGACCCATCGTTGGATTTCTCGGTACCGGTACTTTTCAACTTCTTTGACGATTTGCTGGGGAATGCAGGGTGCCGGGGTTTTGAGGGCCGTTCTTGAACTTCGCTATACTCCCAAGCGAATTGCCGCGGCAATGGCTTCTATCGCGGTGCCGGTTAACTCCGGAAACATGGGAAGACTCAAAATCTCGCTGGCAATCTCTTCGGTCACCGGAAGCTTTAAACTGGCGTCGGTATAATGCCGGTAGGCTGGTTGCAGATGAACCGGAACAGGATAGTGAATGGCGGTACCAATTCCAACGTCGGCCAAGCGGGATCGGAGGGCTTCCCGCGCCGCCGTTCTAACAACATATTGGTGAAAAACGTGTTCGGCTCCGGATACCTGTGGGGGCAATTGAAGCCCTAATCCTGCGAGGTTCGCATCGTAAAAGGATGCGATTTGCCGGCGCCTCGAATTGTCCTGGTCCAGGTGACGCAGCTTCACTCTCAAGATTCCAGCCTGCAACTCATCCAGCCTGCTGTTGGTCCCGGGAACATCGCTAACGTGGCGTTCTCCCCACCCGTATTGACGCAGTAGCCTTGCCTTCTTCGCGACCTCCGGACTATTGGTTACGATCGCCCCACCGTCGCCAAGCGCTCCAAGATTTTTTGTCGGGTAGAAACTGAAAGCCGCCGCCATCCCCCAGGTGCCAACCTTCCGGCCGGATAACGACGCACCATGCGCTTGTGCACAATCCTCGACAACGGCAATTGAATAGCGCTGCGCGATTTCGGTAAGACGCGCCATGTCAGCCGGGTGGCCGTAAAGGTGTACCGGGACAATCGCCTTCACGTGTTTGCCGCGGGAGGTTCGCAAAACACTTTCCACCGATTTAGGGCTCATGGTGAAAGTCGAAGCGTCGATATCCGCGAAGATCGGCGTTGCGCCACTCAACTCAATCGCCGCCACAGTGGCAACCGCCGTATGCGAGACCGTGACGACAGCGTCGCCCGGCTGGATTCCGCAGGCCCCTAGCGCCAGCGCCAGAGCGTCGGTGCCGCTGGCAACGCCGATCGCCTGCGAAACTCCCAGGTATTCGGCAAACTCGCGCTCGAAAGCTTCGACCTCGGGGCCCAAGATATAGATGCCGCTGGCGAGCACCTTCGTAATCGCGGCGTCGATCTCTTCCTTACGCGCTAAATAATTGGCCCTGGGATACGCCTGTGGAATTGCCAGTTTCACAGCCGGCTCCGATCAAACATATTGGTTCAAATGCTTCCGGTAATAATCCAAGGTGCGATGCAGTCCGTCCGTTAGAGCCGTACGTGGCTTCCATCCCAGCTCCGATTGGATGCGACTGTAGTCCGCGTAATAATCCCCAATATCGATGCTTTTTCGATCCGGCGGAAAGGATAGACTCGCGTACGTACCCGCTTGGTTAATCTCGATCAAGAGATCGGCCAGGTCCTTAAGGCTAATGGCTCCGTCACCACCCAAATTGTAAGCGTTGCCATCGGCCCGATCTTCCGCAGCCGCTAATAGGAGGGCCTCCACCGCATCATCAACGTAGGTGAAGTCGCGCAACTGCTCACCACCCCATACCTCGAAGGGCTTCCCCTCGATCAAAAGGCGGATCCACAAACCGACGAATGTCTGTCGCGCATCTTTAACGCGCATTCGCGGACCATAGGTATTCGTCAGGCGGAGCGCAGAAGCCCTCATCCCATATACGTTCTTGTACAACATGTGATACCACTCGGCGGCCATTTTATTGATGCCGTTGATATCGACCGGCCTTAATGGGTGCTTTTCGTCCACCGGTAGGTAGTCCGGTTTCCCGTAGATCTGCCGCGTGCTCGCAAAGACGATTTTGATCTTAGGATTGAATTTCCGGCACGATTCGAGAATCTTGAGTTGAGCCTTGCAGTTGATATCCAAGTCTGGATACGGGTTCTGCATCGAGTCGATATGGCTGGTCTGGCCTGCCAGGTTAAATAGGTAGTCCTGGTGCTGGACCAAATAGCGCAGGCTATGTTCATCCCGAATGTCGGAGATATTGATGCGGAGATTGTCCTTCAGCCCGTCTACATTGAAAAGATTTCCCCCGTATTCGGGAATCAAGCTATCGACGATACAAACGTTCGCGCCGCCGGCAACCAATTGCCGCGCGAGGTTCGAGCCAATGAAGCCAAGTCCTCCCACTATAAGGATGTTGGCTTGCTTGAACGAGCTGAGGACCGGGAGTTCTATGGACATCAGGTTAGCATCAGACTACTTGGAGGATGAGCTACCGCCAAACGTTTCCAGTAAGAAGTGCAAATGCTTTAGTGGGAAATCTGATGCAGAGTAAAGCCAACGTCAATTTGCGTGATCACGTCGACTGGCTTACCGTTAAGCAGCGTGGGGCGGTAGACCCATTGCTTCACCGCGGCGCTCGCGGATTCGACCAGCACCAATGGACCGCTCGTAAACTTCAGGTTGACTATCCGGCCGTCCTTGCCGATGTGGGCTGTGAATCGCACCGTGCCCTGAATACCAGTCGACCTTGCTAGCGGCGGGTAAATGGGGAGCACTCTCTTGATCAAGTTGGCAGCCTCGATATTGCTTTCGACCTGAACTTGTTGCGGCGCAGCAACATCCTTTTTTGCCGGCGGCAATATTACCGCGACCGGTACGGGCAGCCCGACCTCCGGCGGCACAACCGGGCCGTTTGTCAAAACCGGAGGTGCATCAACAAAGGCATGTTGCTCGGTATTGTGCTGGGCCGCCGGCGCAATGAATGTTCGAATTGCCGGTTGGCTCAATTGAGGGGCCTGCGCGATCACACCCAGATTCGCAACGTTTTGCGCAGTAGGCGTTGCGGTATTTCCGCGCTGAATCTGGGGCGGCGCTCTCGTCGTCTGGGGCGCGCTCGCCGGCGCTTGCAGTGCCAGGATCGATTCCTTGGCGGTCGCACCGGAACGATCCACAACTTCGAGATCGAACTGAATACTCTCGGCCGCCGACTGGTACGTCAAATGCCCGGTCTTCAACTGCTCTGCTTCGAGCGCCAAAGTGCGTGGCTGCTGGTTATGCTCTGTAATCACCAGGCGTCCATCCCGGGCTTGAGCAATGGAGGCGCTCTGGGGATTCCAACGAACGTCAATGAGGCCGTTTCCCAGCGGTTCGACCCGAACTTGCAGAGGGGGCTCGACTGAGACTTGCGCAGGAACGTTTTGCGTTGGGGCTGCCGGCGCCACTCTCGGAGGTTGTGAAGAGTGCGCTCGTATCAAGAATGTGGAAGCTCCAGCAGTCGCAATCACCGCGCCGATGACAAGGCCGATCACTAAGCGCGGCCGCGAGGCTTTGTCGCTCTCGTCCTGGTGAATGGCAGTCAACGGCGGAATGGCAATCGACGCTGCTGATGCCGGCGTTAGAGGCGTGGGCTCAGCCACCATAACCGGAAGCGGAGCGGCTTTGGGCGGAATACTCGCGGTGAGGTTCTCAAATTGCCCGCCCACACTTGCGGTCGTGTTCGACCCGGGAGGCTGGTCTATGAGGGGCGTCTCTGGGGTAAGTTTGGACCGCGAAATTGCTGTACGATTCTCTTTTACAGCGGCGAACAGCGCCAACCGGGACTCTACTACTTTGGCTGGCGGGCTTGTCACCGCCATAGCGCGATCGACATGGGGTTCGGTCACGCCGGCGCTCGATTCGTTCGCCGCAGCCTGGTGCGTGCCCTCCGCCAGACGCTCCGTCTCAGGTTCGGGGGAACTTAGAGTGGCCCGTAAGAGCGCAGCCAGGTTTTCTTCGCTGACGGCGACGGGCGATGGCTGGCTGTTCGCATTTTCGGGTTCTTGGCTCATGGTGCTAGTCGACTTGGGCTCCGCATCTGACATGGCAAATCTCCCAAGGCATTCGGCAACGCAAGTTGCGTAAGCCTTGAACACCACTTAAATCTTCCGTATCACGTTGATCGGCCTTTGAAAGCCAATACTTTAACGATTAAACTAGGGCCTTCTTTTCTTCACATATGCATTTATGACCTTAGGAAAGAGGGGTGACGCCGGGAGAACGTCTGGTATTAGGATGCGGTTGGAACGTCCCGCAATAGATTTTTGTCCCGCGGCGGCTTCGACCGAAAAAGGCGCCCTCAAGGCCATTCTTCCGCTTGCGGAAGGATAAAGGGGGAGGGATGCCTCAGATGATTGCGGCCCGGGATGCTTGACGTTTGCGGTTTCTTACGGGGTTGCCCGTGACCAACTTAGAGGAGCTCGGGAGCGGATGAGAACGCTAGCCGTTGGCGGATTGCGTTCCCTCCCACCGGGTCTCGGACGTAACGGGTTTCCGTGTCCAGGAACGGATGGGCGTAAGCCAGGAGCGATCGACCTTCACTGCGACCGACCGCTGGAGCAGAGTGACGGAGACGACGACCAGATCCCCATCGCCGCCCTTCAGTAAGATGCCTTCCGTGTTCCGCAGCGGTCCGTCATCGACACGCACGCGGTCGCCCTCCTTCAAGAATGGCCAAGGGCGAATAACGGAACCAAACTGAACCAGTTTCTGAATCGCGGCGATTTCGCTTTGTTCGACCGCAACCGGAGTCTTCCCAATCCCCACGAACTGCAATACGCCGGGTGTCACCAGGACCGGCATCCGGTCGGAAGGATCGAGCTGGCAGAATACATAGCCGTCAAACAGGGGCACGTGCACCTCTTTGGTCCGGTCCGACCAACGATGGCGCGCCGCGTACAACGGCAGAAACGTAGGGATGTTCTTCGATTCTATCGACTGCGCAACTTGCTTTTCGTAGCGCGGCCGAACGTGAATTGCAAACCAGGGGAGTTCAGCGGCATTTGGGGGAGTGCGATCGCCGTCAAAAGTCACAGATCCTATATCCTCCGGAAAAGCTTGTACGTCTAGTGTGCGGACCTTATGATTACGTGTCAATGAGAGCGATGGTCAAAGACTTGATTTTGAAGTACTAGTACTTCAAAGTATCGCTCGTCATTCTCTAAGCGGCAAACTTTACCGCTTAGCTTCGGACTTTGTATTCATGAATTTGCATCGGCATTGTCGAACGAGGACTTTAGGGGAGCGAGCCTAGCTCCATGTCGCAAGATCAATTGCCTACACTTAGGCTACGGAGGACCAGGCCGTTACCGAGGGAGATCGCAGCAAGGCGCGCTCCGTTACATCAATATGGGCGTTCGGCGGAGAGACGCTGCTTCCTGGCCGGGACCGGATTCGGGAAAGAATCTGTATCCGGGTGCGGAGGGATCCTGCGTCGGATCTGCAGCCTTCCCTGGAAATGACTTGGATTCGCGATGGTGGGCGTCGTATTCGTCGCGGAGGTCCGGATCGCTGAGAACCATGTAAGCCTCGTGGAGCCTGAGGAACATCTCCAGATTGCCGGTGCCACGTTTGTGGGGATGGTAGCGCTGCGCGAGAAGCCGGTAGACACGCTCGATGGTGCCGGTCTCGGCATTCGGGCTTAGCTGCAACATCTCGTAGTAGTCGAATTCTTCGCCGGTCTTCGCGCCGGGCCGCTGCGCGTCGTTATCTGCCGACCCGTGATGGTCCCCGAATTCCAGGCCGGCCTGGAAATTGCCGTTCATCGTCTTGGCGCACCACTTCACCGTAGCGAAACTCACCCGCTCGTTTCGGCTCTCATCGAATTTGCCACGCGCGGCGATTGTCAAGCCGACGGTTAGCGGGGATGAAACCGAAATCCCAATTCCGCCTTCGGAAGCGTCCAAAAGCGTGCTGGGGAGCCACTCCGGGTCGCCCATGCGAACTTGCAGATGGATGGCCTGAGGGTCGCTCTTCAGGCGCTTGTCCCGGCGGCGTTGTGCGGCCTTCGCAGTTACCACTCTAAACCGATAGTCCCGAGATTGGACTCTCGGGCTCCGGGTAAGCCAAGCAGTGTCTTCCTGAGCAGGATCGGACGCGTGGGGAGTGTCGAATCCCGTGGCGCCATGCTCGCCCCCGGAGTATTCGGGTGTTCCCGGGTCCCTTGACGTGTCCTCTGCCGGTGTATAACCGGTGGCCCGGCGGCTCTTCCGAAACAAGAAAAATTGCCGGACGGCCGACGGCGCAGAAGGAGACCTAACCGGAACGAGTTCTGGAGGGCCGTCTGGCACTTCCCCACGGAGGCCAAGAAAACGGCGGTCGCAACTCGGGCATCGATAGGGAAGCAAGATCCCCACCAACATCCATTCCCAATTGCGCCGCACTGAGCGCCGCAATTCCGAGCAACCGCATTTTGAGCACTTCTTTGCCAGGATCAGCCTCCGATGGCAGTTAGGCACCATTTAAGCACATCCCCAGGTTTAGGCGGCTGATGTTACGAAAAATGTGAGTACTGGTAGTCCGTGCCTCCGCCGCGCAACGGACTCTGGCGTCTTAAGGTGTCCGGCGGTCAGGCGCTCTACCGGGAAATCGGTGTATCTTCGGCTACGCGGAGCAGGACATCGGTGTTCCTGCGGTCGCCGTTCTCTTTATTGAGGAGATGGATCGCCGTGAGGCTGAGCGCGCCGACCAGAAGCTCCAGAGACTCGGCCACCTCCGCGACTTCGGTACCGAGCCAAATCTGATGACGGCCGAGAAGAATCACCGCCTGGCACAGGGGCAGCAGGCCAATGGTGAGGGCTAGAAGCCTTATTCTCCAGTTTGAACTGCGTTTGGCCAGCAGCACCGAACAGAAAACACTGAGCAGATATGCCAACAGTGCTGAACCCATGGAAAGCGACATTTTGAGTTCCTTCCGGCGAATCCGATTTCATTTAGTTGATCGGACTTTATCTGCTATTGCTGCATAGCCCATTTACTGGTTTTGCCGCTATTTGGAACTAAAATTACGGCTATTTTACTGAACGGAATTATGATTTAAGCGTGGTTAAGCTCTCGGGTAAAGGGCTCACCGGCGTTTTCTCGGCCAGTTGTTGGCTGAGGTTGTGGAGACTCTGCGGCGTATCCTCGAAGGTTGCCGGGCTCTCAACCGCAGCATCCTGTGACGCGCCGGGATTAAGGCCTTGGCTTTGGTTTTCGCTGGACACTTCGCGCTGACCGATTTGCCTTTGAAGTCTGCGCATCCTCACGATCCACCGGACTTCAGTGACGACGCAACCCAGAGTGAATGCGGGAACCGACAGTAGCCAACTTGATGCGATCATCTTGCTCAACTCCACTTCTGCGTAGCTTTAGACGGCCGCCAAGCCGCACGAATATGATCGTTGTTTACGACCTTATAGGCGCGAAAGCTATGCTGCATACTCTCTCATAATCGGTAGTATTTAGATGCTTTCATATAGCCGTTTTGCAAATTGAACCCTGGACCTACTAGGATTCAGTACCCGTCATTGCGTGGGGCTAGGGAGGGCTCGCTCTAGGTTGTGCCGGACACAATGTCATTTTCTTGAGATTACATGGCCGGAGTGCCCCAAAACCAGATAGAACAAGAACGAATGGTTCCAACGACATACGGCTCGTTTGTTCTGAATACCGAACAAATTCGCGATCCCCGCTGCATGCGGCGGCCGTTGGCGCATGCTTGATCGGCGATCGCTTCGGAGGCCTCACCCAGTCATGCTCCCTGCCAGAGCACCTAAGATTTATTCGATATTGCTCGCCCATCCCCTGACACTCGTGCGGGAAGGCTTGGCCGCGCTGTGCCAGGCGCAGCCTGAGTACCAGATTGTGGAACAATGCTCCGACGGAGCTACTGCTCTCCGTTTGATCAAGTCGCGCAGGCCTGACATTGCGGTTCTCGATCTGAATCTGCCCGACGTGTTTACTCTCGAAGGAGTGCGCAAGCTGCGGCTGGCCCAGGCGGAGACTCGTATTGTGATCCTATCCGGGCGTAAGGACCGCAAAACTGTAGTGGAAGCGCTGCGCTCCGGCGTGAACGCGTTTCTTCTAAAGTCCGATCCCGCCCATCACCTCATGCAAGCCTTCGAGCAGACTCTCGACGGCGGCATCTACCTTTCTCCGTCGCTGGATGCCGACAAGGTCTTCAGCCCTACGCAGGCGACGGCCGCGCAGGACCCCCTGGCGGCTCTGAGCCCGCGTGAGTACCAGGTGTTCTCGTTGTTGGTGGAAGGCGCGCGTGCAAAGGAAATCGGCGCGCGCCTCGGCCTGAATCCCAAGACCATCGACACTTACCGCGTCAATCTAATGCGAAAGCTAGACATCCATGATGTCGCCGGCCTGGTCAAGTTCGCGATTCAACGAGATCTGATTTCTACCCAGTCGCACGAGTAGCCCGGCAGCCGTCGGTAGCCAACTTCTTTTTTTGCCTGCCGCTGGCCCTCTCCACGCGCCTAGAACATACCAAAGCCAGCGTGTTTGGATGATTTTTAAGGCCTCTAACCTGGGCAGATAATAACCTGTATGTTGCGTGGTGAGCCCATGCCCGAGATTTCTGATAGCAACTCGGTCTTGGCTCAGTTCAATCTCCTTATGGAGGAACTCCTGCATGGAGGCATGCACCGCGGCAGATTTCAAGCTTGGGAAATTGAGCTGCTTCTGGACATCGAAAGTTGCACGCTCCGCGGATCTGACAGACGGAAACGCCTATTCGAATACCAGGAAGCAGTTCGAGCCCATCTGCAGGAGGGAGCTGGCGTTGCCTTCAAGTTTTCGGAATATTTGGAGCAGCGGGAACGAAATCGCCTCCAACGTATGCCCGTGAAGGGAACATCCCGCGCTCGGGTCAAATCCAAGAGGCGAGTGCGCTGATCAGCCGCGTCACGGACCAATTCCGCGAGAGGGGCGCCGTGACCGGGCTCCCCGATGGCGCATTCCGGCAAGCTAGGCTCACATTGACAGCACGCAGAAGTTCCGTGTACCGTCAATAGCGAAGTGCCGCCTGACGCAACCGCCATCTCCGCCGCCGCTACTCTCGAGCGCCAAGACTTTTACAAGCGAATTGGTCAACACAACCTCGCCCCGCTCTGGACTTCGCTCGCGAATCTAGTTACTCCGGAGCCGCAAAGTGCATGCCAGCCGGCATCCTGGCGGTTTAGTGACATCCGGGCAGCCATGATAGAGGCAGGCAGCCTCATTAGCGCGAAAGAGGCGGAGCGACGCGTCCTGATTCTCGAAAATCCGGGTTTCCGCGGCCAGTCCAAAATCACGACCGATCTCTACGCAGGCGTGCAACTCGTACTCCCCGGCGAGGTCGCGCCGGCTCACAAGCATTCGCAAAGCGCACTGCGTTTCGTACTTGAAGGCGCCGGAGCCCACACCTCAGTTAATGGTGAGCGCACGATCATGAACGAGGGCGACTTCATCATCACGCCGCCCATGGCCTGGCATGATCATGGCAACACCAGCGAACAGCCGATTTTTTGGCTGGACGGGTTGGATATCCCGCTGGTGCAATTCCTCGATGCCTCGTTCGCCGAGCATCTGGATCGAGACGAGCAGCCAATCATCCGTCCCATAGGGGACAGCGAAGCGCGCTATGGCATGAGTCTGCTGCCGGTGGATTATGAGCCTAACGGCGGCAGCTCACCGGTTTTCAATTATCCTTACCTGCGCACCCGCGATGCGCTGGAGCGAATGCGGCGGGCGGACGTCTGGGACGCGTGCCACGGCCTGAAGATGCGCTACGCCAATCCCGAAAACGGCGGGCATGCAATGACAACGATCGGGACGTTCATACAGCTATTGCCGAAGGGTTTCTCGACCGTGGTCTATCGTTCCACCGATGCGACGGTCTTCGTTCCCATGGAGGGACGAGGCCGGACGTATATCGGCGAAGATTTCGTGGTGGATTGGGAGAAGCGCGATATTTTCGTGGTGCCGAGCTGGAAGCCGGTCCGTCATGAGGCGGCGGAGGAAAGCGTTTTGTTCTCCTTCTCCGACCGCCCCGTTCAGGAAGCGCTGCATCTGTTCCGGGAAAAGCGCGGCGCTGAAGGGATGCAGGCATGAGCCGTGCCGGGGAAGCCGCTCAAAAAGTACAGTCGCTTTGCGATGCAATCCTCGCCGAGGCGGCGCAGCTTCCCGCGGAAATCTTGATCTGGCATCCAGCCGCGGAAGTTTGGTCCGTGATGGATGTCCTCTGCCACATCGAAGAGTTTGTTCCTTACTGGACGGCGCAGGTTTTACAAGTCGTCCATCAGCCCGATCGAAAATGGGGTAGAGACCATGCGGATGCCGCCCGCCGCGCGGCTGTAGAAAATACGGCGGCCAGAAAGTTCTTCGACGTTGAGGAGCACATTCGTGGCTCTGCTATTGAATCCGCCGCGTCGCTGCGGGGCCTCAGCGACACAGATTTAGATGTGGAGGCGCCCAGCAACAATCCGCGCTGGGGCAATCAGCCGGCCAGTTTCATTCTTGAACACTTGCTTGTGGCGCACCTTGAGAAGCACCTTGGTCAAATTCGGCGCAACGTTCTGCAATATCCGAATTCTGTGACGGCGCAAAGCTGACCTCATTTTCTGAGTGAAGGTGCCGCAAGCTATCGCGGCACCGGGCAGTTTCGCGGCGGTCTCAACGGCAATCGTCGATTACTTGCCTTTCAGTCCGTCGCGCCAGGCGATCACTTCGAGTTCGCCGCGAACGGCGTCCTCCACGGGGATTACGGGGTGCACCTCGAATACGAAGGCAGGGAGCATCGAGCAAAACTTGTGAATGGTTACTGGATCGTCGCACTCCATCAACATATGCCCACCCCACTCACCGACGCGGATTACAAAAAATTCGATCTTGAAATTGCCAGGCGCCTTCCACTGGCCAAACACCTCCAGAATTCGCTTCTGGGCATTCTCATACTCCATAGGCGAACCTTGCGGGCGTTCGAACCAGCTGATGATGTATTTCATGTGCTCTCCTCTTTTGAAAGTTTGCCGCTATTGAAAGCAGCATGGGCTTAATTCAGTTCAGTCTACTCGATTAGCGCAGCGCAAGTCCGAGTGACGCGCATCCGGCAGCTCGTAATACGCGCCACGCTGGTGCCTGTCTTGTAGACGCCGCTAAGCGGGCCGATGCGCCTTGAGGAAAGAATGGATTTGGCGCACCGCCAGGGGAATCCGCTCTTTGGGCTCTTTCCAGGGGAAGATGCTCACTTCGGCTTTCGGCGCGAGCATCGCGCACTCCATGGCGACGGCGTAAGGGTGCGCTGGGACATCGTCCGGCAGGACCAGGATCGGGTTTTGGCAACTACGCACGAAATCCCGCGTCACGGTGAAGACGAAGTCGGGGTTGGTCTCGAACATGTTGGTCACAAATTGGTCGGTCGTCGGCATCGTGATCTCGGGCCGCTTGGCGGTCAGCGCCGGGCCCCAGGTCTTCCAAAATACGCCTGGGTACTTAGGGTCGCGCATCTCCGGACGCCAGCCCACGGGCTGCGCCAGCACGGCCGCGGCAATACGATTGGGCGCGCGCTTCAAGAGATTCCAGATGAAGGGGCCGCCAATGCAGAAACCCATCACCATGAACTTGTCGATGCCCAGATGATCCATCAGGCCGAGCTGGTCGTCGGCATAGGAATCCCACGGCCGGTCGACCTCGACAGGGCCGGTGGACTGGCCGCTGGGGGCGTTGCGCAGGTCCGCCGCGATGCAGCGATATTGTCCCTTGAACTCCTCAATGGCGTTGAAGGGCGAGTTGCCGGTGAAGAAGGATATGGTCGAGTTCAATCCCCCGCCGGGAAGCAGCATCAGCGGGAAGCCGGACCCGGCCTCCTCATAGTAGATGCGAACGGAGCCTTTTTCGTAGAACTTGCCAGGCCCTCCTTTGCCCGTCTGCTGAGCGAATACGCGCGGCACCGCGGCCGTTGCCGCTGCCGCGGCTCCCGCTGCCAGTATGGTGCGTCTGGTCGAACCCATAATCGGCGTCCTCCTTGGATCATTGACAATATACTCGATTCGAAAGCAGATGGGTTCTGCCCGCAGCGGGCGCGAATCACTTCTGACTGTCAGGCAGCGCGAATGCAACGTAGCTTCCGCCAGCCTTGGCCGGACCCGCGTTCCGTTGTGTCGGCGAGGGGCGTCCGCTGCTGGTGGCTACAACGATGTATTGACGCCCGTTGATCTGGTAGGTGGCGGGCGTGGCATCTCCGGCGAACGGCAGCGTGGTTTCCCAGACAAGCTTGCCGGTCGCCTTATCGAATGCCCGGAATTTGTTGTCGTAGAGCGTGGCCGCGATAAACACCAGACCGCCTGCCGTCACAATCGGCCCACCGTAGTTTTCGCTGCCTGTGTTCTTGATGCCCTT
This sequence comes from Bryobacterales bacterium, assembly GCA_963793395.1. Taxonomy (GTDB): domain Bacteria; phylum Acidobacteriota; class Terriglobia; order Bryobacterales; family Bryobacteraceae; genus Palsa-187. The sequence goes on from CAWCAP010000038.1 coordinate 38,492, forward strand.
AGCCGCAAGTTCAGGGTACTCACCGAGAGGAATCTTCCAGGCGTACTCGCCGGTGTTCATGTTGATGGCATTCAGCGTGCCCCACGGAGGCGCGATCGCCGGATACCCGTCGATATCGAGGAACTTGTTGAAACCCGTGAACCGGTATTGTGCATCCCAAGGCACCGGCTTTGCGTCCGCCGGGACGGGAACAGTCGACTCCACTCCATCTCTGACATAGGAAATGATCGCAGCGATCTGATTGGCAGGCAGCGCGGGGAACCCTGGCATGCGCCCTCTACCATTGAGGATGGTCGACCGCACGTCGGCGGCGCTCAGACGATTGCCGATATCCACGAGCGAGGGAACCGCCGGCGGAGAGCCTGCGCGGCTGTCGCCGTGGCACCCGGCGCAGTTCGTTCCATAGATGTCTTTGCCACTGACGACCTCGCCTGGTTTCGGAGCCTCGGCCAACCCATACGTCCACGCCATTTCATTCGAATTGACATACAACAGATTGGTTTCTGGATCGAACGCCGCGCCACCCCATTCGCCGCCGCCGTCGAAGCCCGGAAACAGAATGGTGTCGACGCCAACACTGGGCGGCACGAATTGCCCGGCGCTCACCATTTTATTGAAGCGCGCCAGTGCTGCCGCGTGCGCTTCCGGTGTCCGCTGCGTTAGCATGTCGGCCGTCAACAACTGCCGGGCGAAAGGCGCGGGTTTGGTTGGGAACGGCTGTGTCTCCGATAATTTCTCGCCCGGAATCTTACTGGAAGGGTACGCTTTGCGTTCGATGGGAAACAGCGGCGTGCCATTGGTCCGGTCGAAAAGCCAGACATATCCCGACTTCGTGGCGATCTCCACGGCGTCCACATCCTTGCCGTCACGTTTGACAGTGATCAGCGCGGGAGGCGACACGACATCGCGGTCCCACACGTCATGTTGTACGGTCTGAAAGTGCCAGATCCGCTTACCGGTCGCGGCATCGAGCGCCAGGAGCGAGTTGGCGAAGAGATTGTCGCCCAGGCGATCCCGGCCAATGTTGTTGTTGACCGTGTTCGACGTCGGCACGTAGACGATGCCGCGCTTCTCATCCAAGGCCATGCCCATCCAGGACACACCGCCTGCCGTATAGGTCCAGGCGTCCTTCGGCCAGGTGTCGTATCCGTACTCCCCGGGATGCGGAATCGTGTTGAACTGCCACCGCAGTTTGCCGGTTCGCGCATCGTAGGCGCGTACGGGCGCTGGCGAAGCAGGCAGCACCTGGCTCGTGCGGCCGGCGAAAATTATCAGGTCTTTATAAATGACGGGTGCGTGGCTCAGCGCACCGGTCGTGGCGGCGGGGCCGCCACGCAGGTCGGCGCGGAAATCCATGCGCCCGTTGTCTCCGAACTGGGGATCGGGCTTCCCGGTCTTTGCATCGATCGAATACACAAACTCGCGGACGCCCGCAAAGATCCGCTCATCCGTTCCGCTGCGCCAGTAGGACAGCCCGCGATTGTTGCCGCGCCCGGGTTCACCCGAATCGAACAGCCATATCTGCTTGCCGGTTGCGGCGTTGACCGCGAAGATCTTCTGTCCGAGGGTGTAGCCGTAGAGAACTCCGTTGACTTCGATCGGGTTGGTCTCGAGTGTGCCCGGCACGTCGCTGACGTCGTAGGTCCACGCAACCTTGAGCTGGTTGACGTTACTTGCATTGATTTGTTTCAGCGCCGAATAGCGCGTTCCGGCGGGGCTGCCGGCAACCACCGGCCAATCCACGTTTGGTGCGGACTGGGAGTGCATGAGGGATACCATCACGAAGAGACATCCCACAGGAACCGCAGCCAGCTTCCACTGTTTCATATGTCCTCTGTCCCCGGTCCCCCGTCCAAACAGGGATACGGCTTTCTGTTCAACCTGCGAAGGGCTCGCGTCGTTCCAGTTGCGATGCCGAAACCGATCTTACTATAAGTGCGGTGGTAGGTTGGGCGGATTACGGCGCTACTTGTTGGAGATTCACCGGCAACCTTAGAGATCATATTATCCAGGAGGGTTAAGTGATCGAGCAGATCCAGGCCATTGGCTTCGTCGAAGCGGTACGTCCTCATGCGGAAGATGACTTCTGGGGCGGGGAAGAAGCATGCATTGCTCTCGACGGACGATTCACGGCTGATGCCCTTCAGGGCATCACTGACTTTTCGCACGTCGAGATCTTATACCTTTTCCATGAGGTCGAGCCGTCGAAAATCGTCACCGGTGCACGCCACCCGAGGAACAACCCGGAATGGCCTGCCGTCGGCATCTTTGCGCAGCGGGGGAAGAACCGGCCCAATCGCATCGGGAGCACCATCTGCCGGACCATCCGCGTGGAAGGCACCAGGCTGTTTGTCGCCGAACTTGACGCCATCAACGGAACGCCAGTACTGGATATCAAGCCGGTGATGGTCGAATTCCTGCCAAGGGAAGAGGTTCGCCAGCCGTCTTGGTCGCATGATTTGATGCGCCAGTATTGGCTGCTGAAGCCGTAACTCGCTACACCGAATACTTCGGTGGCGTCACATTTTTGCTACGCAGATACATATCGCTATACCCGCGAGTATGCGCTGTATGCACCATCGCGTTTAGCAAAACGCTCAAGCCGGTCATCCCCGGGCCATTGCCCGCACGGGTGGTTTTGGTCAGATCCGCGGGAGTCAACTGCTTCACGACGCCGATCGACCAATCGAATAGATCATTCAGGTATTTGATGGTTGCGGTCTTGCTGGTGTCGTTCGGTGGAGGCGTGGGCGCAGTACCCTTGCCGAACCGGCCAAGATAATAACCCTCTGCCTGGCCGATGTGTTGCATCAGTTCGCCGAAGGAACGGGCTCCGTCGCCGGCTTTGACGGCTTCCGAAGACGCACCCGCGCCTTGAAACGGCCTGAATTCATAGCCGCCCTCCGGCATGGCGTCGGCGATCTGCAATGTGTACTTCTTGGATCGCTCCCACCAGGCGGCCCAATCCGATATTTCACCATCAGCTCCCAAAGCTAAGGGAGCTGCTGCGGCCACGGCCAACGAACCAATTGCTTTGCGTCGATTCATAGCGAAATCCTCTCAACGTATTCTACCTTGCGAAGTGCGAAGCCGATTGTCCCAAAACGTCCCGAGCGCTGCGAGCGGCGTTTCAGGGACCAGCATCGCGGTACAACTTCTCCAGGTTCCAGATGAAGCGTGGCTTCGAGCGTTGGGAAATCATATTTGTGGCTGTGGTCTTCCTAGCTGGTTTGGCTCTGAGACTTCGGCTGGCACTCTTCACTTATCTGAATCCCGATGAAGCGGTAAATGCGCTGCTATCCTTCGGCACGTGGGGCTACGCACTTTCCAATTGGGTGAAGGAAACGCATCCTCCGTTACTCATGGTGATTACCCACGCCGTTTCCTTGATCAGCCGGAAGGAAATTGCGCTGCGCCTGGTCCCAGTGCTGGCGGGCAGTCTTTTTCCTCTTCTGTTTTCCGTTTGGCTACGCCGGGTTTCGGAGAAGGTGGCGGCGATGACGGCGCTATTTCTGCTAACGTTGGCACCGCACCTGATCGCGGTGAGCGCTGCGCCTTCGCGGATCCGGCGCCCCAGTGAAGGCGACATGGGCCGTGGGTTCACCGAACGCGAGACTCTCTTCGTCCTGGCCTATTACCTAGGCGAAAACGAGCTGCCTCGGCCCGCCACCAGGCAGTTCTCCGAGACGGTTCTGGGCGGGCGGTGGCGGGTCGCTACGACGACTTACAACTACATCACGCGGGATGCATATAAGGCGGGGCTGGCTGCATTCCGCCGGCAGTACGGGCTCGCAGAAAGTGAGCCCGTATGGGTACTGGATGGCGGCTTTGACGTGCCGTCTATGCCTCCGGATGAAAAGCATCCGTTCACAAGGGCAGTGCGCGTTTTTCAGGCGCCTTGAGGCCGTCCGCAATGAAGTTTCGCCGACCCATTCTTCGGTCGCATTGTTAGCAGATTTGGCATAAGCCAATAGGAACCAAAGACTGAGCGAAGGGTCTTGAGCCATACGGCATATTGCCGTACAATGAGATATGCCCAACGTTCCCGACCTAGCCCGTCTCGAAGCTCGCCTGCCGGCTGCCATTTACGCCATGCTAAAGCGCGCGGCAGAAATTGAGGGACGTACCTTAAGTGACTTTGTCGTCTCCGCGGCGCGCGAAGCGGCTTCCCGGACGATCGAGGAAACCGAGGTACTCCGGCTCTCTGCGGAGGATCAGAAGTTGTTCGCGGAAGCTATCCTTCATCCGCCGAGACCGAATGCCGCATTGCGGCGTGCGTCCAAGCGTCATCGCCGGTTGTTCGGCGCGTGATGGCCCCCTTTCGCCTGGAAGTGCTGACGGCGGCGCACGATCGCTCTACCTTCGCCTGCGGCGAGGAAACTCTCGATCGCTATTTCCAGATCCAGGTCACTCAAGACATCCGCCGGAATATCACCCACTGTTTCGTCGCAATCGAGGCGGCGAGCGGATTGACAGCCGTCTACTACACGCTCGCGGCCAGCAGCATCCCCACACCCGATCTACCGGCCGCTCTAGCGAGGAAACTTCCTCGCTATCCGACAATCCCGGCGGTCCGGATTGGTCGCCTCGCCGTCGATCGGCGCTTCCAGGGCCGGGGTCTCGCAGCGGCCCTACTTGCCGATGCCGGATTGCGAACGCTAAGCGCGGCCCCGGCAGCCTTCGCCCTCGTGGTGGACGCGAAGAATGACCACGCCGTGGCATTTTATAGGCATCATGGTTTTGTGCCTCTGTTGAGTCAGCCGCGCAAGCTCTTTCTGCCCCTCGCAACAGTCGCAGACGCACTTCTCTCTAAAGGAAAGAAGTAGGGTGCTAAGTTGAGGAGCGGTCACAGCAGATCTATGTTCGCCCCGGCCGAGCAAGCAGATTGAGCAACACGAGCAGGGGGACAATAGCGCGGATGTAATGGTCGGCGATCCCCGAAGTGGGACGGTCGCGCGACGATCTCGAATACTACTCGCGTTAACCTTGGGCGGCCTTCGACTGTTTCGCGGCAAGCTGAGCACGGATTGCTTTCATCTGTTCGCGTGCTGCTGCTACCCGCTTGCGGCCATCCGGAGTGGCATCAATCAGCTTCTCGAAGCTGGTGGCGAAGTGTGGTCCATATGCAGCGCGGATTTCGCCGAGCAGCGGTTCGAATTTCGAGAAGACACCAATGTGTTCCCCATTGCTGTCATTGAAGAGCTCTATGCTAATAGAGCCGTTGTTGACGAGTGCTGCGGCCATGTCCCAATAGGACAGGACCATACGCAAATAACCGCTTTGCTCACTGAACATCGCCGCGTTGATGTCTGCCATTGATTCTGGATTAAACTCCCGAAAGTACCAGTCGCGGGCTTTCCGCATCGTGTCGTCCCGGCGTAGTTCGTACAATTTCAGGATCAGGCCGCCTTCTTCTGATTTCGACATTGACAAAGCTGCTCCAATTTAGGATTCCGACGCCAAACGACGCCGTTCGCAATGAGTCTAGCAGAGCAAGTTTTCAATCGTGTAAGCAAGCTCTGCACTCGCATAACGAAACTCAGTCCCCCGCGTTTTTCGATAGGAATCGCTCGAAAAGAAAGACCAGGGGCAATACCTACTTGAAAAAGTGCGCGACTTTCTTTCCGGCTTCTTCGGAGTAGTACACCGTTACTTTACCGGCCTTTTCTAAGCCCTTACCACTCTCGCGCGCTGCCCGATCGGCCATATGATAGGTCTCTTCGCCGCCTTGCGCCGTCTTCACGGTGACTGTTTTCGCGCCATGGTCGACGCTCTTGACAACGACTTCGCTCATACTCAGGCCACCTTTGCCGACGTGATCGACTTCTTCGGCGGTCTTCTCGGTGCCTTTCACCGTGTAATGTACGACGACGCTGTCGCCTTCCCTCACGTCTTGAAACGCGTCTTTGCTTCCCTTGGCGGTTGCGTCGGCGCCGTGTTCGACGGTTCTCTTTACGAAGTGAAACGTGTGCTCCGTTCCCTCCGAGGTCTTCACGACGACCGTCTTCGTGCCATTGTCGACCGACTTCACCGTACCAGCTACCGCGCTGGCTACATCATCCGCCGCAAATATCGAGCCAGTAAAGACTGCAAATAACAGACCGAGCCGAATACACTTATGCATAACGCTTGCTCCCTTGTGAATTGAAAAGTCTGTGAGTTCTGACGGCTTTGAAGCCATGACCAATTATAAGTCGTGATCCGCCCAAACGAATGTTCTTGAACCCATGCCCCGCAAAACCGGTAGTCAGCTTTTGTTGGTCTTCGCCTTCGTGTTCATCGCGGCCGCGATTGTGACTCTAATCTGCCTGCGGCTCTAGCCCTCAAAGCCTGATAGTTGGTAGATGGGAGGTGGCGGGCGCTCAGGTAGGAGGTGTTGACGACGAAAGCGCTGCGGCAGTTGGCAAGGCCATCAAGATGTCAGCAGAGTTCAACAGAGATGGCACGGCGACGGTCACTATGATGGGGCACACGCTTCAAGGCACGTACAGGATCGCCGGCGCCAACGAATTGGAATGGACAATGAGCGGCGTTACAACCAACAGCAAGCTGAACGTGACTGCAACCGAGCTCGACCTGACGGACGATAACAATCGAACGATCAAGTACAAAAGAGAGTGAAAAGGTTAGCAACGCTCTGTGCAACCCTTGTGTCGCGGACGCACGTCGGCTGCCTAATATCGAATATCAACGGCGATATTGGCGGCAAATAACAGTAGTCGATTTGCCGGATCGAACGGGATTCTTAACCTTCCGCGATTCGCAAAGCTGCTGAGTCCAGCGCATAGTTCACCTGTTCTTCAGCCAGTTGTTTGGATGGGAAAGTCCAGTCGCTTTCGATCAGCGATGGGATCGTCGTCCAGCGTCAACCGGAAGGACCATGAGCTGTCTTCGTTCTGGGTGTATTCGACCTCGCCGAAGACCGTGCCCTTGTTGATTCTCATTGGATCTTCAGCTTAACAAGAGCGCTTGAAGATGGTTAGGGTACTCCGAAAGCGCGAATTCCTGTGAGCTACGATGTTAAAACCCAAGCCGTCACGCGGTAGATAAACATATGTAGCAAACTCACCCGTGCTCGGGCCGGCTGGCGCCCAGGGATTCAACTGGGGGAGTATTGATCAAATCGGGGAAGAAACGTGAACTCGAGGCCCACGGCGGGCCGGTAACTGATGATAATGGAAACAAGGCTTATGACGAACGCTCTCTCGAAGAAGGCCCTGATTTGCGGGATCACCGGGCAAGATGGTTCATACCTGACAGAGTTGCTGATCGCCAAAGGCTATCAGGTTCACGGAATCATCCGCCGGACCTCCACGTTTAATACTGACCGCTTGGACCACATCTATTCCGACCCCCATGAAACGCAAGCTTCCTTGAAACTGCATTTCGGCGACCTGGCGAATGCCGCCCGGTTGCGCCATTTGATGGAGCAGATTCAGCCAGACGAAGTTTATAACCTGGGCGCGCAGTCCCACGTCAGAGTGAGCTTCGATCAAGCGGAGTACACGGCGGATGTGGTCGCGACCGGGGCGCTACGGCTGCTCGAAGCGTTTCGCGAGTACGCGGCGCAAAGCGGGAAGAAGCCGCGCTATTACCAGGCGGGTTCGTCGGAAATGTTTGGGGCATCGGCTCCGCCACAGAATGAAGATACGCCGTTTTATCCGCGTAGCCCTTACGCAGTGAGCAAAGTCGCCGCGCACTGGTACGGCGTGAACCAGCGCGAAGCTTACGGTTTGTTCATTTCGAATGGAATCCTGTTCAATCACGAGTCGCCGCGGCGCGGGGAAACGTTCGTGACGCGGAAGATCACCCGAGCGTTGGGCCGCATCAAGCTGGGGTTGCAGGAAAAGCTGTATTTGGGCAACCTCGACTCACGCCGCGATTGGGGCCACGCCGCCGATTATGTGCGTGCCATGTGGATGATGCTGCAACACAGCGAGCCGGGCGATTTTGTGGTGGCTACGGGCGGCAACTATTCCGTCCGCGAGTTTTTGGAACTTGCTGCGAGCTACGCAGGTGTGGATTGGACCAAGTGCGTGGAGAAGGACGCGCGTTATTTTCGTCCGACTGAAGTGGACTCGCTCCAGGGCGACTCTAGCAAAGCCCGCCGCGTGCTGGGCTGGGCGCCGGAGATCAGTTTCGAAGAATTGGTAAAGAGATGGTCGAGAATGACCTCGAATTAGCGCAGCAGGAACTCACGCTGGTCCGTGCGGGACACAAGGTAGCGCCGCGCGGTGGAGTTCACGGATAGGGTATGGCCGAACTTTCACCGTTGACTCGTTCCAGCCGGATTTTTGTAGCTGGTCACCGCGGTCTGGTTGGTTCCGCCATTGTCCGCCGACTGGAGAAGCAAGGCTATCTCAATCTGATTCTGGCTACGCGGGACGAACTGGATCTACGGGATCAGGCCGCTGTCTCGCGCTTCTTCGCCCGCCAGCTTCCGGAGTTTGTAATTCTCGCGGCGGCGAAGGTGGGCGGCATCCTGGCGAATTCCACGCGGCCTGCGGAATTTCTGTACGACAATTTGGCGATTCAGACCAACGTCATACACGCGGCGTGGCAGAGCGGGGCGAAGAAGCTGGTGTTTCTGGGATCGTCGTGCATCTATCCGCAACTGGCGCCGCAGCCCATCAAGGAAGAATACCTGCTCACGGGTCCGCTGGAGCCTACCAATGAAGCCTACGCTATCGCCAAGATAGCCGGGCTCGAAACAGGCGGGTGCGTACCGGGAGCAATACGGATTCCGAGCCATCAGTTTGATGCCCACGAACCTGTACGGACCGGGAGACAACTTCGATCTGGAAACGTCGCATGTGCTTCCGGCTTTGATTCGCCGCTTCCACGAGGCCAAAATATCGAAATCGCCTGCGGTGACCTTGTGGGGAACGGGGTCACCCAGGCGAGAATTTTTGCACGTGGATGATCTGGCTGCGGCGGCGTGTTTCGTCATGGAAAATTACGAGGGCGGGGAACCGCTCGGCAATTTGCTCAATGTGGGAGTTGGCGAGGATTTGATCGATCGCTGAGCTTGCCGATATGGTGGCGCGGATCGTGGGTTATGGCGGGGAGATTCGTTTTGATCCGACGCGTCCCGATGGCACGCCGCGCAAACTGCTGGACGTTTCGCGCATCCATTCGCTCGGCTGGCGCGCGCGCATTTCTCTAGAAGACGGGATCGCGTCTACTTACGATTGGTATTGCGCGAACGCAACTACGCCGGTGGTGGCGGGATAGTCGTCGCCGCTTCAATTCGCGCGGTACAGTCCACAAAATGCGGTCTCCTGAACCTTTCGCAACCAGGTGTGGCTTTGGGCATACCGATCAAAATCGCGATGTTCGAAGAAGATCACGAATAGGTCCCTCGGATGCGAACACCAGGACCGATGGATACGGTGAATCACTTCGCTTAGAGTTGCCCCGACGAAGGGATTGAAAAAGAAGAACACATTTGCGTCGTCGGGCACTAGGAATGAGGCGGCGTCGAGACTATAAACATCAATGACAGCGGCGCGCCGTCGCTTCATGAACCCAAGATTGCGCCGGGCGATTTCGGCCAAGGCGTCCGAAATCTCTACCCCAATCACTTTTTGGAATGGATGGGTTGCGGCAACCGCTAGCACGCGCCCCTTGCCTGCGCCATAATCGACAAAAACCACGTCCCCGGGAAGAAACGGGATCGTCCGCAGCGCCCATATAATGTGTGTGTATTCTAAGGCGCTGTAACCGATCGCGTCCGCATTCTGAACTCCGAGATCGTTTGGTTCAATCAATCCCCGAGTCGCCACACCCAACTTCCACTCAAAATAGCGAGTGCAAATGAGATCGTAAATTTCCGTGGCGAACCCAACGAATCTCCGGCGGTCCAAGCTAACCTCGTCGACTCCGCGCGGAGATTTCGACCGCCCAACCCGGCGACCCAATATCTACGCAATCAGCTTCTGCGCGTCGCTTACGATCTTTTCGCTGCAGGATAATATTTCGTCTCGTCTCTGACGCAGATTTTTCTCAACCCGCTTTGCGCCGTCCTCAATTTTACGGCGAACAAGTTTCCTCATGCGTTTTCCCGAGCATGGAGCCGCTAAGGTCGCCGCGACGCCTCCTGCGAGTGCTCCGGCCAGCAACAGAGAAAGTCTTGGTCCGAATCCGTTGGTCATATGAACCTCCTGCTGCCTTTGGGATGCACGGGAACCGAAGCGTGTTACAGCAGGGCCGAAGACATGTGCAACTCGAACATTATCGGACGTATCTCAATGGGGCTACCTCAACTGCCCAAAGACCGATCAGATGAGCGTTAACTCGGATGGGCGCTCTCTACGGTCATTCGATTCATAGTCTCTCCAAGCCGTTGCCAGCCGCGTCACCCCACTCTTGAGGGTTTCTGCGGTTCCGAGAAATGGAACACGCAGGAAGCGTGTATGACCCTCGCTGGCCGACATGAGTGTTCCAGGCAGAATGGCTACCCCATGGCGCAGAGCGACTTGAGCAAACTCACGAGCGTCCCCGTTCGGCAGCTTGACCCACAGGAATATTCCGCCTGAAGGCACACGGAATTTCCAACTGGGAAGCTGTCGGTGAAGCAACGATACTAGTAGGTCGCGCCTGGGCTTAAGCTGAGCGCGACGTAAATTGCGGGCTTCGCCTACGGCGCCCATCAAACGGGTAGCGATGGCCTGCGTGAGAAGTGGAGAACCAAGATCCATAGCACTCTTGAGACGGGCGAGTCGTTGAATGATGGGTTCGGGCGCCCGCACCCATCCTACTCGTAAGTTTGCGCAAATGAGCTTGCTAATGGACCCGATCGTCAGCACCAGCGCCTCCGAGTTGTCGGCGGCGATTGGGGGCGGAGGCGAACCATCGATGGACAAATCCGAAAGCACGCCATCGTCAACGATGGGGACTCCAAGTTCGGACGCGATCCGGCTCACTTCCCTGCGGGCGGACCGAGGCATCACGCTTCCGGTGGGATTCTGAAATGTGGGCGTAAGGTACACGAGCCGAGCGGCCGTGGCAGTGATTCGATCCCGAATCAGGGATGGAGAAACCCCGTCGGCTCTGACAGGAAGTGGGGAGATTCGTGATCCGACGGCCCGAAACGCATCTAACGCGCCGAAGAAAGCAGGATCCTCGACGAGTACCGTGTCTCCGCGCTGTAGAAATAGGGCTGCGCAGACCGTTATCGCTTGTTGCGCCCCGGTGGTCACCAGGATTTCCTCCTTGCGGGTGCGGAGACCAATGTTTGTGTAATAGTCGCCAATTGCCTGACGAAGAGAGCTCAAGCCCAATGGGTGGTAGCGGTGATCATTCAGGAGGCCGAAATACTCGTCGGGCGGAAGCTCGAAGAGCTCCGGCCGCAGTTCGGTCAAGGGCGCAGTTGTGCCGAGCGCGAAATCGACGACATCGCGTTCCCGCTGACTTGAAAGCAACCCAAAAAGGGGGCTTGAGGCCAACATGCCGGCCTGAGCGTCACTCCGCGCCGCGGTCACTGCCGAGGACCGGCTGCTAATCCAGGTTCCGCTGCCCGATCGACTTTCTACCCATCCGGTCTCGCGCAATGTGTCGTAGGCCGCTACAACTGTTGTGCGGCTTACGCTCAACGCCTGCGCGAAGCTACGTTCGGATGGCAAGCGCACGCCCGGATTGAGCAATCCATGTTTGATGGCTTCCGATACGGCACGTGTCAGTTTGTATTGCAGCGAGCCTTTGCCGACCGACCAAGCCCCTAGTTGGGTGACTAGTGTCTGCGCTTCCATGAGTCCAATTCTCAATGAAGTGGCTCTTTTATTCAAGGCCATTCTGCTCAATACTGAAGTTGCCTCAAGGGAAGGTCGGCATGATTGCATACAACTCTTCGGTCATCCCTTCACGCGGCTCGTTGAGTCGCGACGGGCTTTCCGTGCCGAGCGACAACGATGTTGCTATACAGATCGAAAGGATACTGACGAGCCGTTGGTTCTTGAGGTCCGAACGATTGCGCCGTTTTATACGGTTTTCCGCGAACCACGCGCTTAGTGGTGAAACGGATCGTCTTAAGGAGTATCTGGTGGGCGTTGAAGTGTTTGATCGTGGGCCGGATTACGACCCGAGGATAGATCCGATCGTGCGAGTAGAAGCACGCCGCCTGCGAACAAAACTCAAGGCCTACTATGCCTCCGCCGGCCGTGACGACCAGCTATGGATCGAGTTTCCGAAAGGAAGTTACAGCCCAGTCTTTCGCCTCCGGACTTTTCGGCAAGCTAAGGTGAAGTCGACTGCGGATGCGGCCATCGCGGTGTCGCCATTTTTGAACTTTACGAACTCAACGTCGAATGAATCCTTCTGTGAAGGGCTTACCGAGGAACTCGTTCATCGCCTGACTCAGCTTCCGGGTCTGCGGGTCGTCCTCAATCATCGCGCCTCGCGGGGCGTGGAGATCGGCAAGAGTCTTGGGCGTGCCCGTGGTGTCACGATATGGAATCTCCGCGGGAGCATCCGCGGAGCAGAGGGAGATGTTCGAATTGTGGCGCAACTGATAGAACGCTAGTTCCGGCGCTTACATTTGGTCTGAGACCTACGAGCCTGCCATAGGAGATATTCTTTCCGTTCAAGACACGATCGCCGCAGCAATCTTAGCCAGGTTCCAACTAACTCTCGAACCTTCGCGAATCGCCGCTAAAGCCGCTTGTTAAGAACTATAAATCGATA
>CAWCAP010000039.1:0-22943 GCA_963793395.1 Bryobacterales bacterium
TCCGCTAAGGCTGGCTCGGCAAACTTCGGGCCAAAGTGGCTCGGCCCGAATACTTCGGATCTTAACATAAAAGCGCAGCGCGTCCTATGCGCGGCTGGCGGCAAATTGCGTCCTCAGTGTCGCCGGTTGCCTTCGGACGCCCAGGAAGCGCGCCTCAGCCCCGCGAAAGTGGCCTTAAAACGAAAATGCTCACCCGGAGGTGAGCACTTCGTTTTACCCCTGTTACTCACAGGGGGATGTACATGGGAGAATCAGATTCAACGGCTTCGCAACCGCCAAAACCTGTGTGTGATTGGATCTTAGGATTTCGCACAGGTGAAGTCAAGGAAAAAAGTCCGGCCTCGAAAACTGCCCATAACCAGCTAATTCTAAAAAAGTTATTCGATATGCCGCTGTCGAGTCTCTTGTGCAAAACTTGTGGGAAAGCCCTTAGATGCCGGCCTTTTTTATGTCTAAGAGGCCGGAATTTAGGGGCTTACTTGCCGCCTCGGGTTTTCCCAAGGTCGAGGACGATCATTTCTACCATCTCCTCTTTTCGCCACATTTTTCGCGACATAATTCGGTAGCCGGCAAAGCCCAAGCCGCCCACAACGCACATGGCAAGCACGATCCCGGCCAGCACGAAGATGTTTAGAATCATCCGCGCCAGCCCCTTCGCCTGACTCTGCGGGGTCGGTTCGTTCAGGGTGACGTCAGCCTGGTAATTGATTTTCCCCAGGATGCGCTCGGCGGCGTCCGGATCGGGCGGATGCAGGGTGGCGACTACCAGCGGCCCGGTTCGCTTGATCACCGCTCCCGGGATTTTCTGGAACTCGGCGGCTTGCTCCCGCGCCATGGAGGGGGTGGGGTAGTCGAAAATGAGGAGCTTCAGTCGGCCCTTAGGGGTCTGGTACTGGGCGAACTGGGCCTCGGCGCCCATGCGGAATCCCGCGACCGAGGGCGGTATCCCCGGCTCGGCCCTCTGGAGCCCGACCGGTCCCAAAATATAGCGTTCGGAGTTGGCGACCAGGCCCTCTGGGGGAAGAAAGTTCGAAAGCGCCGGCAAGGGGGGCATTCTCCACCCGGGGTAACTGGGTGTAGAGCTCGTTTAAAGTGGGCTGATCGAACGTACCCCCGGTGAACTGGAATACATAGTTCCCGAAGATGAAAATGGTGCCGTCGGAGGTATGAACCGCCACTTGAGCAAAGTCCGACTGCGTCGCGCCGGGCGGCAGCCGGGAATCGAAGAGGGCCAAGGCGCCGGTCGAATCGTGCAGCTTCCAGGCCGTGACCGAAATGGGTTTCTTATCGGGACTGGTGTAGTTGGCGGATTCGGTGGCTTCCAGGCCGTACTCGTCGTAGAGTTCCTTGTCGGGGGTGCCGATGGTCTTGGGCGCCGATCTCTCGTAGGTGCCGAGGTGATCGGGGAAAATGGCGCCTTGAGCGACGCCCGTCAGCAGGGGCAGGATCGCCAGCGCGACCGCTGCTTTCAAGCTCCGTGGCATTTTTTGTACTTCTTCCCGCTTCCGCAGGGGCAGGGGTCGTTGCGTCCGACGCCCTTGTCTTTTGCGATCACAGGTTGTTGCGCGGTGGTGGTTTCGCCGCCGACGAATTGCAGTGCCGCCAGTTCTTTCTCTTTTTTGCGCTGGATGGTGCGCGTCAAATCCATCACTGAATTCTGCGCGGCTTGCTGCGCGCGGCGGTGATCCTCGGAGCCAACGCCGACGGCGGCCGGCTCCGCCTCCAAATCTTCCTCTTCTTCTTCATCCCACAGTTCGGGATGGGGCACGGGCATGGGCGGCGCTCCGGGGACTGCGCCGCGGCCGTCGTTGTCGCTGCGCTGCATGAAGAACAGGAAGCGGACGGCTTCGTCCTCGATGCGGTCCATCATGTCCTGGAACAGGATGAAGGATTCCTTCTTGTATTCGATCAGCGGGTCCTTCTGGCCGTAGCCCCGCATGCCGATGCCTTCCTTCAGGTGGTCCATCGACAGCAGGTGATCTTTCCACTGGTTGTCGATGACGTTGAGCATGATCATGCGCTCCGTCTCGCGCATCAGCTCGGGGCCGATCAGCTCTTCTTTTTCCGGCGTAGCGCTTCAGTAAGCTGGTCGTGAATGGCGGTTTCGATCTCGCGGCGGTCGAGTGCTTGCAGCTCTTGGGTGATGGATCTTTACGCCGAACTGCGTAAGGATGTCGGATTCGAGGCTGATCCAATCATAGGTAGACGGGTGGGCCTTTTCCGGGACAGCGCAGATCGATGAACCCAGCCACCACGCCTTCGATGATTTCGAGAACGTGCTCTTTCTGGTCTTCGCCTTCGAGCAGCTTGCGGCGCATGCTGTAGACGGCCTGGCGCTGCTTGTTCATCACGTCGTCGTATTCCAGCACGTGTTTGCGCGATGCGAAATGCTGGGCTTCGACGGCCTTCTGCGCGGCGGCGATGCGCTTGGTGATCAGCTTGCTCTCGATCGGCACATCCTCTTCCATGCCCAGCCGCAGCATCAGGTTCTGCATCTCGTGGCCGCCGAAGATGCGCATCAGGTCGTCTTGCAGCGAGAGATAGAAGCGCGCGCTGCCGGGATCGCCCTGGCGTCCAGCGCGTCCGCGAAGCTGGTTGTCGATGCGGCGGGATTCGTGGCGCTCCGTGCCCAAAATGTGCAGGCCGCCTAGTTCCACCACTTCGTCGTGTTCTTTTTGAATCTGCGGCTTGAATCTGGCTGTAAACCGCATCCCATTCCGGACGGTTCTCGTTGCGAGACGCGCAGTCCGGATCTTTGTTCTCCTTGCGCAGACGCTCCTGGTCAGAAACTCGGCGTTGCCGCCGAGCAAAATGTCGGTTCCGCGGCCGGCCATGTTGGTCGAAACCGTCACCGCGCCCTTGCGTCCCGCCTGCGCGACGATGGAACGCTTCGCGCTCGTGATTCTTGGCGTTCAGCACTTCATGCCGCACGCCCATTTTTTTCAGGATTGCCGATAGCCGCTCGGATTTCTCGACCGAAACCGTGCCCACCAGCACCGGCTGGCCCTTCTCGTGCAGCTCCTCGATTTCTTTGGCGGCGTTGCGGAATTTTTCTTCTTCGGTGCGGTACACCACGTCCTGCATTTCAATGCGGCGCAGCGGCTTGTTGGTGGGGATCTGCGTGACTTCCAGCTTGTAGATCTTGTCGAACTCGGCCGCTTCCGTGTCGGCCGTGCCGGTCATGCCGGCCAGCTTTTTATACATGCGGAAGTAGTTCTGGAAGGTGATGGTCGCGAGCGTCTGATTCTCGCGCTGGATCTTGACGCCTTCCTTGGCTTCGACGGCCTGATGCAGCCCATCCGACCAGCGGCGGCCCGGCATCAGGCGTCCGGTGAATTCGTCGACGATGATCACTTCGTCGTCCTTCACCACGTAATCGCGATCGCGCTGGAATACAGCACGTGCGCCTTCAGCGCCTGCTGCACGTGATGATTGATTTCCATGTTGGTGGCGTCGTACAGATTGCTCAAGTCTGAGCAGCCGCTCCACCTTCAGCACGCCTTCTTCGGTCAGCGCCACGGTGCGGTGTCTTCTCGTCCACCGTGTAATCGCCGGTGGTCCACTTCTGCGCCCGGCTCCTTGCCTTCGATCACTTCGCCGCGCATCAGATTGGGAATGATGCGATTGATCCGGTAATACTTGTCGGTCGATTCCTCGCTGGGCCCGGAAATAATCAGCGGCGTGCGCGCTTCGTCGATCAGGATCGAATCCACTTCATCGACGATGGCGAAGAAGTGCTCGCGCTGCACGCAATCCGAGCGGCGGAACTTCATGTTGTCGCGCAGGTAATCGAAGCCGTATTCGTTATTGGTGCCGTAGGTGATGTCGCAGCGGTAGTTCTCGTAGCGTTCCTGATCGCTCAGATCGTGGACGATCACGCCCACGGTCATGCCCAGGCCGCGATAGATGCGCCCCATCCATTCCGAATCGCGCTTGGCGAGATAGTCGTTGACCGTGACCACGTGAACGCCCTTGCCGGCCAGCGCGTTCAGATACACAGGCAGCGTCGCGACCAGCGTCTTGCCTTCGCCGGTTTTCATCTCGGCGATTTTGCCGCGATGCAGCACGATGCCGCCGATCAACTGCACATCGAAGTGCCGCATGTTGACGAAGCGGCGTCCGGCTTCGCGCACGGTGGCGAACGCCGGAATCAGCAGATCGTCCAGCGTGGCGCCTTTCGCCAGTTGCTCGCGGAAGGCGGCGGTCTGCGCGGCCAGTTCCTCA
This sequence comes from Bryobacterales bacterium, assembly GCA_963793395.1. Lineage (GTDB taxonomy): Bacteria > Acidobacteriota > Terriglobia > Bryobacterales > Bryobacteraceae > Palsa-187. The sequence goes on from CAWCAP010000039.1 coordinate 4,225, forward strand.
TCGGTCAGCGCCTGCATCTGCGGCTCCAGATCATTGATCGCCGCGACCATCGGCATCATCGCCTTCACTTCGCGCTCGTGCTTGGTGCCGAACACCTTGGCCAGGAAGGTCTCCGGGCCCATATAGAAAACGACTGCCGCAATTACGGCAATGACGATGCCTACAATGACAAACGCTGTCAACATTTGCTGCTCTCCTTCAAGTCTAATCGTGAATCTGCTGCGGGGCGCGGGGTCGCGATAAAGGAAGGAGATTTCAGCAGCGCAAAAGCGTACGGAGTTGTTGGCGCTCCAGCAGGCGAAGCGTTGCTTCGGCGGCCGGGGACCACACCGGAATCGCCTGGATCGCAATGTGCGGCGTAAAGCCAGGCGCCGCCACATGAGGGGCTGGACCAGAAGTGGAATGTGCGGTGTCGGCGGCAAAAACCGCCGCGATGGGAACCGAAGCGCGCAACAGAGCGCCCAACGAATCGGCAGTCACGGGTTTACCAGTGGCTCCGAGATCCGCTCTCAGCGCTGGCGTAAAACTAACCAGCGGCGCCAATAGCGCAAGTAAAATTCGTCCCAGCCGCATTCAGCAAACTTCCGCCTTCAGTTTAACATGCTGTTTAAACACGGGCGGCGCGATCTCCGGCGCTACAGCCGGTCCACATTTCTGCCGATGTCTAGCCTGGACACAGTTCCCCAATGGAGTAGTCGGTTCAATTGTTTGAGTACTCAGGAAGTAGGGTAAATTCCGTAGCCGATCTAAGCGTTATGAATCACCGAGTTGCATATACCCCCGATTGAGAATGAGTACTAGTCCCCATCACTATGGAGCAAAGGCCAATGACCATGAATTCGCGTCTTAAAGTGACCGCTCGCCGTAAACGAAAATCGCGTGGCCACGCGATGATCGAGTCGGCGTTCACCTTGCTGCCTATGTTCGCGTTGCTATTCTTCATCATAGATCTTTGCGTGATGACATTTCGCTGGACCACGCTGCAGAATGCCGTGCGCGAAGGCGTCCGCTATGCCATCACCTTTCAGACCTCTGGATCGTTAGGGCAAACCGCCTCGATCGAGAGCGTGGTCGAGACGAACTCTTTAGGGTTTGTGAAAGCCTCCGATAGCCCCCAACATATTTTCGTCACGTACCTGAACCCGGACTTGAGCGCCGGATCGAACACTCCGGGAAACGTGGTCCAGGTGACGGTGAAGAACCTTTCTTTCGCCTACTTTGCGCCGCTGAGCGGAAGCTTAGCCGGCCCTCTCTACACCAGCGCGCCACTGGGCTTGCAGGTGGTTGCGGCCGACATCCTGGGAGGCTATCCGGTGGGCGTGACTTCGGTGAGCCAGTGAGGCCAATCGTGGAACCAAAAGCAGACCTGAACGTTTCGAAGCGGAATGCACACCCGGTATCCGAGCGCCGGCGGCGGCGTCAGGGCGGCCAGGAAATCATGGAGTTCGGCTTGGTCGCGCTCCTCATCTATACGCCCTTGTTGCTGGGCACGTTTGTGGTGGGAATGAATCTGGTCAAGACCATTCAAGCCAAGAACACCATCCGCGACATGGCGGACATGTACATCCACGGAGCCGATTTTTCGGATGGCGGCTACCAAACTCTCACCAAGACACTCGCTAGCGGCTTGAATCTGCAATCTCCCACTTATTCATCCGGTACGCAAACACGAGACGATACCGGTTCGTCCGGGGACGGCATCATTTGGATCAGCAAGATCATGTACGTGGGAACCGGCGGAGGCTCCAACGCGGGCAACTTCGTTTGGGTGCAAAGAATCCGCATGGGAAATAGCAGCTTGATCACCACGGCGCACTCGAGCGTCCTGGGAGACCCCACCACCGTACCCTCTGGCGATTTTTTGGCGGATGGCGAGGTAGACACCTCGTCGGTCGACCTTCGGAATAACGCCAACGCCAAGCTCGGAACCACCGGCCAGGCAAATATGCTCGCGCAGTGGATCACGCCGCTCAGCCCAGCTTCCAGAACCGCTCTGGTGGACGGCCAGTACATTTACATCGTGGAAGGCTACTTCCAAACGCCGCAATTCAGCATGGGCGGCAACTACACCAGCAATGGCGTGTACGCAAGATATTACTTCTAGGAGTGAGCAGTCATGATGCAAGGGAAGCGAAAGTCCAGACAAAGCGGTACGGCTCTGATCGTAGGCACGTGCTCCATGATCCTGGTGGTTCCCATGATCGGGTTGGCGGTGGATGTCGGCATGATTTATGCGCTGAAGGCCCAGTTGCAGGCTTCCGTCGACGGCGCTTCGCTGGCGGCCGCCCGCGCGCTTTCGCTGAGCGCCAGTACCGCTAGTCAGGTAACCGATGCGCAGGACAACGCCAACAATTGGTTTTATTCGAACTTCCCCAACACCTATTGGGGCGCGACCAGTACGGACATGGCGCCCGACAGTACACACGTCCATGTCTACGACGATGCCACGAACCCGCATCTGCGCCATGTGGACGTGACTGCAGCCATCGACGCACCCAATTATTTCATGCGCTGGTTTGGATCGGCCTCGACGCATATCGTCGCCAAGGGATACGCATCGCGCCGCGATGTGGTGGCAATGCTGGTGCTGGATAGATCGGGGTCCATGGGAAGCTCCTGCAGCGGATTGGTCGACGCCGCCAAGCTATTTGTCGGTCAGTTCTCGGTGGGCCGGGATATGATCGGCGCGGTTTCGTTTGCGGATAACGCCTACCTGCACAGCGTCCCCAGTACCAATTTCCGGACAGCCCTGGGCTTTGACACGTCCGTCGGCGCAACCGGATCCAATACCGGCACGGGGGAATTGGACACCATCAGTTGCGGTGGTGGTACCAACACGGCGTCCGCGATTGCCATCGCTTACAACGAGATCTATAAAGCGGCGGAGCCCGGCGCGCTCAATGTAATTGTGTTCGAGACGGACGGACATCCGAACACGGTGACCGTTAACTTCGCGGAGAGCGCGAACTGGGGGACAGGCACCACCGCCGCCAGCGTGGCGCTGGCCAGCGGTAGCGGCTGCAAAGACGCGTCGTCTCCCACGGCTAAAACGCTCGCGGGAGGCGGATTCTCTACCGTGGCGACAATTCCATATTGGCAGGGGTCTTCCACCACTCCCGCTTACACCCTGACTACCCTGGCCTCCGGCCAAACTTCGGCCCCCTACTATTCCGCTACCCAGCCTGGCCCGGCCTTCTACACATCCGATATTCGCGGCGGAATGGTCGGCGCTCTGGGCGGCTACGACGCACCCTCGAACAGCATCGCGGTGTTATTCAAATCGTGGACTACGTCGAAATCGAATACCTACAATGAGTCCGGCTCCACCGGGAACACCTACGTGACCAGCACCGCCACCGGGTGCGCCTTCGCCTCCAATCAAGGCACCACATCAGACTTCTCCTATATACCGACGACGGATGTTTACGGCAACAACTTGAATACTTCGTACTACTCGCCGTCCACCTCAACCATCAACGGCGCCACCCGCATTTCGCCCGTGAACGCATCCCAAGTTCGCTCGGCGGCCTTTGATGCCGTTGACGATGCCGCTCATCGGTTCCGCACAAATTCGAGTATCCCGGTCACGTTTTATGCGGTCGGATTCAATTCGGCTGACACTACGCTGATGCAGAGAGTGGCGAACGATCCGGGCTGGATCAGCAATTCATCTTGCACCTCGCAGTGCCAATACGATTCGTCGCAGCCTACCGGCAAATACATTTACGCCTCGACGACGTCGGCCTTGAACGGGGCTTTCCAGGCGCTGGCATCGCAGATTTTGCGACTCGCTCAGTAATCGCGGCGAGGGTAACTTCGGCAGTGGTATCGTGAGCTTAGGGTGTTTCCTAAGCTATTCACGTACGGCGATTTCTTCCTGCCCACCTATGGCGTGCTTGTCGCGCTGGCGTTTCTGGCGGGTCTGTGGGTGACCACACGGCTGGCCCGGCGCGCGGGGATCAACCACGATCTGGTGGTCAATCTGGTGGTCTATTGTGCGCTGGGAGGTTTGCTGGGCGCCAAGCTCCTGATGTTCATTTTCGACTGGGATCATTTCAGCAAGAACCCGGCCGACATGTTCTCGATCGCGACCTTGCGCGCCGCTGGAGTCTATCAAGGCGGTCTCATCCTGGCCGTCGCCACCGCTTTTTGGTACGTAAGGCGTCACGGAATGCCATGGCTCCAGACCTTCGACGTGTTCGCGCCGGGGATCGCTATCGGCCACGCCATCGGCAAAGTGGGCTGCTTCGCGGCCGGCTGCTGCTGGGGCAAGGAATGCGATCTGCCCTGGGCCGTGACCTTCCGCAATCCCGACGCCAATGCGTTGACGGGCGTGCCGCTGCACGTCGCCCTGCATCCTGCGCAGCTCTACGAAGTGGGCGCGGAGGCGCTGCTGTTCGGATTCCTCTACTGGCAATACGGCCGTGCGCACCGCCCGGGGACCATCATCGCCCTGTATATGATCCTGAGCTCGGTGCTGCGGTTCGGCATCGAATTCACGCGTTTCCACGAGCAGGCCCTGCCCTTCGGACTGCCCTTCTCGATCACCCAGTGGATCGCCATCGGGCTGGCGCTGGCCGGGGCGGCGATCCTGTGGACGCAAAGGTCGCGCTCGCCTAAGGCGATTCCCTCACTCGCGCACTAAAGAAACCGGCGTTTCAGCCGTTGTTAGTAGTAGTGGTGCGTCCAAATAGTCATCCAATCCGGCGTCAGGGGGGCTTCATCCTCATCGCGATGTCGGTGTGCATGTTTCTGCTGCTCGCCGTGATCGGGATGGCGTTCGATCTGGGGCGGGTCTATATCGCGCGCAATGAAGCGCAGATTTTCGCGGATGCGGCGTCCATGGCTGCGGCCAAGCAACTGGACGGGACAGGTGCCGGTCTCGACCGCGCGCGGGCTGCGGTAAAAGGCCTGCCCAATCGCTGGAATCTGGGCACCGAGGACTTCAGCGGCGTGGTCACTGAGTTCAGCGCGGACGGCAAGCAATGGGAAACGGAGCCCAAGAACATCACGACGCTCCGTTACGCGCGGGTGACGGCTCCGGACAACCATGTCGCGATCATGTTCCTGCGCGCTGTGGGCGGGCCGCCGAATTTCACGGTCCCGGCGCGCGCGGCATCTTCGACCAAGCCGGTGAGGCTTACAGAATGAGACGGGACATGCAGAGGGAACGTGGCCATGCCATGCTGGAACTCGCCATCTCGGCGGGCGTCATGGTTTCCTGCCTGGTGGGCACGTTCCAGTTCGGATACACGTTTTACACCTACAACCAGTTGGTGACGGCGGTGGGCAACGGCGCGCGCTACGCGGCGCAGCGGACGTACCGCAGTGGAAACGAGAACGTCGAAGAGAGCAACGCAGCCATCCGCAACGTGGTGGTTTACGGGGACCCCCAACCCGCGCCCGACACCGCACCGGTGGTTCCGAAGCTGACACCCGCCGAGGTGGACGTGCGCTGGGATCTGGCTGGCGACGGCACTCCATTGAACGTGAATATCGCGATCAAAGGATATGCGATGGATGCCATTTTCCGGTCGTTCACGTTCGACGGACGGCCCGCTGTGCAATTCCCATTCGTAGGCAAATACGCGTCCGCGGGGAGTGCGCGATGAGGCGTACCCGGCGGTCCGAGCGCGGGCAAACCATGGTCGAAGGCGCACTCGCCTTGCTGGTGTTTTTTACGCTGCTGTTTGGCGTGATCGATTGCGGACTTGTTCTGGTGCGGCATCAATCGTTGGTGGAAAGGGTGCGATACGCGGTGCGCTGGGGAGTGGTCCGGCCCTGGGACGGTTCCGGCGAGCAGATCGCCAATTTGATTCTGTATGACCAGCCTACCGAGCCCTCCACGCGCGGCCGCTCTGCCAGCGACGCAACCGGCGGCTACCTGGGCCTCACGCGCGAGAACGTGCACGTGCACTATCAGCCCGCTTCGACCGCCCGTCCCGACGACGAAATGCTGAGCGTTTCCATCATTAACTACCACTATCAGTTCCTGTCGCCCTGGATCACGCAGATCTTCATAAGCCCACGTCCGGTGCTGATTTCGGCCCCCATGGCTTATAAGGCCGCATCCCTCTAACGGGACGGCTTTCGGGGGCGTCTCCGAACCGCCGCGCTGCAGTCATCGCGCCATTGCGGCAAAACCCGTGCGTTATCCTGTCTATTGGCCTCGGTAAAACCCTTTCAACCTTATCGCTATTCGGCGCAAGCCGGCGATCCAGCGACGCTGCTCACGCAGCCTTATGACAAGATCAGCCCGCAGATGCAGGCGCGGTACATGGCGGCGAACCCGTACAACCTGGTGCGCGTGATCCTGGGCGAGAAACGTGGCTCCGATACCGCCGCCGACAACGTCTACACGCGCAGCGCGCGCTACTTCGAGGACTGGATTCGCCAGGGCATTCTGGCGCAGGATCCGGCCCCCGGCTTCTATCCTTACTTCCAGGATTTCGAGGTCCCCGACTCACGCGAGCGCCTGACGCGCAAAGGTTTCGTCGGGCTGGGCAAGCTGGAAGACTACGGCGCAGGATCGGTGTATCGCCACGAGGAAACGCTCGTGGGTCCCAAGAAAGACCGGCTCGAAGTCCTGCGCCACACGCACGCGCACTTCGGACAGATCTTCATGCTGTATCCGGATCGCGCCGGAGCGGTAGACCGCGAACTGGATCAAGCGACGCAGGGCGCTCCGATTGTCGACGTCACCGACGAGTACGGCGCGCGCCACCGCTTGTGGGCTGCAACCGACCCGGCTCGTAGCGCGCACATCCAGGAATTGATGGCGCCCATGAAGCTGCTGATCGCCGACGGCCACCATCGCTACGAAACTGCGCTCACTTATCGCGATGAGCATCCGGACGATCCGGCGGCGCAGTACGTGATGATGACGTTCGTGAATATGTACTCGCCGGGCGTGAAGATCCTGGCCACGCATCGGGTACTGAGTAATCTTGCAAATTTCACGGCCGGGAGTCTGCGTTTCCAAAGCCACCGGTGAATGGTCTGCGAAATCCTTCGATTCCGTCGACCAACTGAAGCGTGAGTTAGGCACTCCCGCGCCCGAGACGGTGCGGATCGGCGCCGTGACTGCGGACGGTGTCCTTCTGCTGGCGCGCCCGCGCCATGGCGGCGAACTGGACGTGCCGGTGCTGCATCAGGAGATTCTCGCCAAGTGGCTGGGCATCAGTGAAGACGAAGTGCGCGAAGAAAAGCACATCAGCTATGTGCGCGGCGTCGACGCGGCGATCGCCGAAGTTCGGGAAGGCGGCGCGCAGGTAGCGTTTCTGCTGGAACCGACTCCCATCGACGACATGGCGCGGGTGGCATTCGCCGGCGGCGTCATGCCGCAGAAGGCAACCGATTTTTACCCTAAGCTTTTGACGGGCGTGGCGATTTACCGTTTGTAACGCGACAACAAATAATTCTGCGCGCTGCCCGCGGCATCCGACGTTGGCGCGATCGCTACTGTCTGCAAGTAGGCCCGCTTGGCCTCTTCGCGTTTCTTCTGCAGATCGTAAATCTGCCCGGTACGCAGCCACGCGTAGAGGCCGGTATTGAGATCCACCGCTGAGGGGTTGGCGGTTACGGCTTTCAGATCTTCCAGCGCCAGATCGAGGTCGTTATACCAGAACAGCAAATTGCCGCGGGTATAGCGCAGTTTCTCCTGCGCGAGGCGATCGTAACCCGGCGTCTTATCGCGCTTCAGCCGGTCGACTTCGCGGATCACTGCCAGCGCCTTGTCCTTCTCGCCCAGGTCGCCATACATCTGTACCAGTTCCAACCGCAGCAGGAAGTTTTCCGGGAAGCGCCGGATCAGATCGGAGAGCAGCGGCACCGCTTCCTTGGCGCGGCGCTCCCGGCGGTAGACGGCGCACAAGAGAATTTCCGCATCGACGCGGTTGCTCTTGCCCAGCTTGGCCACTTGCTTCAGCGTCTCGATGCCGCGCTCGCGGTCGCCGCGGAACCCGGCGAAGAACCCCAGCATGCGCCACGCCGGCGAAAGACTGCCGAGCACGTAATCATAGACGCCCTGCACCAGGCGCGCGTCGTTAAAATTGGGATCGAGTTCCGTCACGCGTGCATGCGATTTGCGTGCGGCGGTCGCGTCGCGCAGCGCATCCGTGTAGGCTTTGCGGACCAAAAAATGATAATTGCCCCGCAAGCCATAGCTGACGCCCTGGGCATACAGGGCTTGCACGTCGTTGGGATTCGCCTGCAACCGGGCCTCGCACAGCGCCAGCGCGCGGTTGATAGAGTCCTGAAATTCCTGATCATCTTTCTTGCTGGGATTCAAACCCTCCCGGCGAAGGAAGGGATTCGAGCCCGTCACTAGTTCACTTTCCAGCGCCCCCGAGCGGAACATTTCACGATAGAGAATGACGTGCGCGACGTGATTGTAGGCATCGGGCGAATTCGGGGACTTGGCCACTTCAGCGCGAAACGTCGCCAGCGATTCCGGGAATTGGAGATTGTAGAACTCCTGGTATCCGCGCTCGGCGAGCGGGTCCTGAGCGGGAGCGTCTTGCGCCAGTGCCAGCACCGGGAGCAACGTCCAAAAGGCTATCGCCCGCTTCATTCGCGCACCTCCGCGGAGGCGCTCATCGCCGCCGCTACGTTGCGCAGCATGCCTTCATGTTTTGCCCGCATCACCGGCGTACCGCGGAAACGCTCGCGAAACTCGTCTGCCGACAGCGCCGCCAATTCCTCGAGTGCAGGCGCTGGATCGTAGAGCGGCTGAAACGCAGGATCGCTGGTCTCCGGCGCGCGCGCATTCCACGGACACACTTCCTGGCAGATGTCGCATCCGAAGACGCGTGGACCGAGCCACGGCTGCTGCTCCTCCGGAATCGGGCCGCGCAGTTCGATGTTCAAATATGAAATGCAGCGCCGCGCGTCGAGCGTCCAAGCGTCACCGGCCGGAACAATCGCCCGCGTAGGACACGCCTCGATACAGCGCGTGCAAGTGCCGCAGCGATCCGGCGGCGGCGCATCCGGCGAGAGTTCGAGCGTCGTAATGAGCTCGCCCAAAAAGAACCACGACCCCAGCGGCTCGTTGATCAAACAAGTGTTGCGCCCAATCCAGCCCAAGCCCGCCTGCCGCGCATAGCTGCGCTCCAGCAACGGCGCGGAATCGACACAAATTTTCCATTGATGCGGCTCAATCGCGGCCAGTTTATGCGCCAGTTGTTCCAGCGACTCGCGCAGCACGTCGTGATAATCCCGCCCCCACGCATAGCGCGAAAAAATTGCACGTCCCTCGCGTTCGGGCGGCGGCACCTGATTGTAGAGCTTCCCCACGCAGATGATGGAACGCGCTCCCGGCAACAGATTTTGCGGATCGCGCCGGACGTCGGCGCGGCGGTCAGTGAGATACCCCATCTCGCCCGCCATGCCGCGCGCGGTCCATTCTTCATAGCGCGCAAAGTCGTCTTCGAGCGGCTCCGCACACACCACACCGGCGAGTTCGAAACCACACTCCCGCGCCAACTCTTTGACCGTATCCGGCTGCACCTTCATATGGTAGCGGGTGCTATTCTCGGGTTGAAGGCATGAGCTTGCGGGCAATCCTGAGTGCGGCTGGCTGCGCCCTGATGTTTCTCGGCGTCACGTACGCTTTCCAGAAGCCCTGGCGTGAATACCCCGCCGTCGAATACAACAACTTTCCGCTTCCGCCGGATTACCAAGTGCCCGCCGAGTGGACCTTCGCGCGCCTCATGTTCCCGGGCGGCGGACCCGAGGATGACGGCTACTATCCGCGTTTTCAAGGCGACTACCGCCATGGCCTTTCGCTCTGGACGCAGGATTATCCGCGCGCGGACCGGCACCTCGCGCGCGCCATGCGCCGCCTGACGCGCATCGATGTGCGTTCGGTGGAACAAGTGGTCGCGCTCGACGATGACGACGACGCTTTCAATTTTCCTTGGATCTATGCAGTCCAGGTGGGCGAATGGGGCCTGACTCAAAAGGAAGGCGCCGAAGCTGCGCGAGTACATCGCGCGCGGCGGCTTCTTCATGGCCGACGATCTTCACGGCAACTCCGAATGGAATGTGTTCGCCAAGCGCATTCGTTTCGCTTTCCCGGACCGCGATATCGTGGATCTCCCGGACGACGACCCCTACTTCCACGCGGTGTTCGACATCACGGAGAAGCCGCAGGTTCCCGGCGAGGCGCATCTCGGCCAAGGCTGCAAGAACTGCTCGGACGGCGGCCGCGGAGCTCACTGGCGGGCGATCAAGGATGACAAGGGCCGGATCGTCGTCGCCATCTCGCACAACTCCGATCTGGGCGATGCCTGGGAGTTTGCCGACGCGCCCCACTATCCTGAAAAGGAAAGTACGCTGGCGATTCAAATCGCCGTCAATGATGTCATCTATGCGATGACTCATTGAAACCAGGCGCGCTAGTCCTTCTCGAAGCGCTTAAAGAAACTGCCGGCGTTCCAGTGCGGACGCGTGCTTTCATCGGCAACGCGCATCCCCAGATCCAGCATGATGCGGTTATATTCCGCTGCCGCCGGTTTATTCACGGGCTGATTCAGATCGTCTGAAGGCGCGTGGTAGCGTTCGCGCAGCCAGTCCTTCGCCAGCTTTTCCTCGGGCGAACCTTTGTCGTATCCAAACTTGAACGTCAACGCGGGGACGCCGTTCCGGATGAAGTTGTACTGATCGCTGCGGATGAAAAGATTGCGCTGCGGCTCCGGGTCGGGGCGTATATCGATGCCGGCTTTTGCACCCACCGCCCGAATATCGGCGCCCAGCGTGGATTCGTCCAATCCCATTACGGCCAGCGATTTCAAAGGGAATAGCGGCAGGTACATGTCCATGTTGATATCGGCCACAATGTTTTTGAAAGGCACCGTCGGCGCGCTAGTGAAATATTGCGATCCCAACAAGCCCTTCTCTTCGCCCGTCACCGCGACAAACACAATGCTGCGCTTCGGCTTCAGGTTCTCCAACTTCGCGATGCTGGCAATCTCGATCAGCGACGCGATACCCGAGCCATCGTCCATCGCGCCATTGTAGATGCGATCTCCGTTAATCGGCGCGCCTACGCCCAGGTGGTCGAGGTGCGCTCCGAAGACTACATATTCGTTTTTGAGCACGGGGTCCGAACCGGGCAGCAGCCCGATCACGTTCTGCGATTCCACCTCCGATAGCTTCATGTGTTCCGTCGCTCGCACGCGGATATGCAGCGGGAAACGCGGCAGCGGCTTACCCTGATCCGCCAGCGCCAGCAACTCTGCAAACGTGTGGCCGGATGCCGCGAAAAGCTGCTCCGCATGCGCAGGATTGACCACCGCGGCGAATTGCTCACCGGGTGTATCCGAGAACTTTTCACCGTCCAATTCCATCGTGGGGTTGAGGCGCGATAGCGTCGACCGCGCCCACGGAATATCCATATTCTTGGGATTCGCGATCGCCACGATGCCGACTGCCCCCGCAGTCGTGTGGCGCCTTCCAGCGCTCGGCGCGAGAGGAATAATGCGAGCGCAAATTTCCCGGTACGTTCGACGGGCCGCCGCCCAGGTAGACCACGATCTTGCCTTTCAAGTCCAGGCCCGCCGAATCGTTGAACTTATACTCCGGGATCGAAAGTCCGTAGCCGCAAAACACCAGCTCGGCGTCAGTCTGTTCCGCCAGGCCTGCGCGCACCCCTAAGTTTGCGTCTTCGCCCAGCTTCAGAGGCGTCTCCTTGCCGTCACGCACCAGCGCCAGACTGGAATGCTCTTCATCAATCTGCGCGACTTTGAACTTCACCGGCTGCAGATAGCCATCGACGCCAGCCGGCTTCAGCCCTGCGTGCTCAAACTCGCCCGCGACGAATCGCGCCGCCCGGAGGTGACCGGGCGACCCCGTGTTGCGGCCTTCCATATTGTCATCGGCCAGGACTTGGATATGCGACCACCAGCGATCTCCTTCCTTCACCAAATCGGGCTTGGCGAGATCGGCGGCCGGGAGCAGCGTCGCAACGGTGGCAAGCAAAAATAGCGGGCGCATAATCACAATTCTAGACGTATGGAAGGCGCATCGGTCACAATAGTTGTTGATGCCGCAGACCGATAAATTCCGGATCGCTTTGATCCAAACCAGTTGCGCGATCGATCCTAACCAGAACCTGGCCAAGACCGAGTGGAAGATCCGCGAGGCCGCGGCCGGGGGCGCGCAGATCGTCTGCCTGCAGGAACTGTTCCGCTCGCAGTATTTCTGCCGCGAGGAAAATCACGATTTTTTCGCATTGGCCGAGTCGATCCCCGGCCATTCCACCGATACTCTTGGCGCGATTGCGCGCGAACTGGGGATCGTGATCATCGCGTCGCTGTTCGAACGCCGATCCGCGGGACTCTATCACAACACCGTTGCTGTTCTCGGCACCGATGGCGAGGTCGCGGGCATTTATCGCAAGATGCATATCCCCGACGATCCGCTCTACTTCGAAAAGTTTTATTTCACGCCTGGCGATCTGGGATTCCTGAATTTCGACACGCCCTTCGGCCGCATCGGCACGCTGGTTTGCTGGGATCAATGGTATCCGGAAGGCGCGCGCCTGTCATCGCTGGGCGGAGCGAACATTTTGTTTTATCCCACGGCCATCGGCTGGCATCCCAGCGAAAAGGCCCAATACGGAGCGGCGCAACTGGACGCCTGGCAAACCATTCAACGCTCGCACGCCATCGCCAATGGGATCTACGTGGCTGCGGTGAACCGAGTCGGTTACGAAGGCCCTCCCGGACACGGGCATCGAATTCTGGGGATCGTCGTTCGTGGCCGATCCTTTCGGGCAAGTGATCGCCCAGGCCTCTATCGGATCAGGAAGAAATCCTCTTCGCCGAGTGCGACCCCGCGCGCCAGGAAGAAGTCCGCCAGCACTGGCCGTTCCTGCGCGACCGGCGCATTGATGCTTACGCGTCCGATCGTAAATCGCTGGCTCAAATAATGGCTCTGAAAACGGGCTACCGCATGCCGGCCGAATGGGAGCCGCACAAGGCCACCTGGCTCGCCTGGCCGCACGAAGAAGTCCGACTGGCCCGGCAAGTTCGCGCCAATTCCCTGGCTCTACGGCGAAATCGTGCGGCTGCTGGCCCGCGTCGAGCGCGTGCGCATTTTAGTGGAGCACGCCGGCGCCGAACAAAGCGTGCGCCGGATTCTCAAGAAAGTGCCACGCGGATCTGGATGCCGTCGAGTTCTTCCATCACCCGACCAATCGCAGTTGGACCCGCGACTTCTGTCCGCTGTTCGTCAAGAACTCCGCGGGCGAGGTCGCCATCACCGATTGGAAATTCAACGGCTGGGCCAAGTACCCGAACTACGCCGCCGATGACGCCACGCCCGCGTTTCATCGCGAAGAAGCTGAAACTCGCACGCTTTGAACCCGGCCTGGTTCTCGAAGGCGGCAGCATCGACGTCAACGGACGCGGGAAATTGTTGACCACGGAAGAGTGCCTGCTGTCAGACGTGCAAGCTCGCAATCCTGGCTTATCGCGGCGTGAGATCGAGCGCGCGCTGGCCGATTATTTGGGCGCCACCGAAGTCATCTGGCTGGGACGCGGCATCGAAGGCGATGACACCCACGGCCACATCGACGACATCGCGCGTTTCACTTCGCCCGATACCGTGACGGCCGTGGTCGAGCCCGATAGATCCAGCGCCAATCACGAGCCGCTCAAGGAAAATCTGGCGCGTCTGCGCAGCCGTCGAGACTTGCGCGTGGTCACGCTTCCCTGCCCCGAGCCCGTCTACTTCGCCGGACAGCTCCTGCCGGCGAGCTACGCCAATTTTTACATCGCCAACCGGATCGTTCTTGCGCCTACCTTCGGCGATCCACAGGATCGCGTGGCGCTTGAACACCCTGGCTAAGCTATTCCCTGATCGCGAAGTGATCGGCGTTCCCTGCCGCGATCTGGTGTTGGGCTTGGGGACGCTGCACTGCATGACGCAACAGCAGCCTGCCTAAACTCCAGCGACTTCACTGCGGCGTTCCAGCAGCACCACGTCGCGCCACCGGCCTGACATGTAGCCGACGCGCTCCCGCGTACCCACTACGCGAAATCCGAAGCGCCGGCATAGTTCCAGGCTCGCCCTGTTCTCCGGGAAAATTCCGGATTGCAGCGTCCAGATACCTTCCCGTTCGGACTGCTCGATCAGCGCCTTTAGGAGCAACGCTCCGATGCCGCGCCCGCGCGCGCGTTCCGCTACGTAGATGCTGAACTCGGCCACGCCAGCGTAGACTTGCCTACGCGATACCGGACTCAACGCGGTCCAGCCGAGGATCTCGTTTCCGGCGCGCGCCACCAGCCTGCAGGATTCGAGATGGCCCTGATCCCACGCCGTCCAATCCGGCGTCGACTGCTCGAATGTAGAGTTGCCGGTAGCGATGCCTTCCAGGTAGATCGCGCGGACGGCGTCCCAGTCCTCCGGCCGCATTGACGAGATCGTTATCTCAAGTGCGGCGGGTTCCGGCAATTGCTAGAAGATGAAATTTAATCCACCGCGAACGAGTCTCGGCGAATTCGTGAGGACGCTGCGCGCACCCGGGGCGCCCAAAGGCAGATACCCTTGCGCCAGCAGGTTGCGCAGGTCGGCCGTCGCTTCCATGCGCCAGGGCATGCGAATCATGGGCAGGGGCTGGCTGATATGCACGTTCACGCCGATATCCTGATTGCCGGATTGGGTCACGAACAAATGCACCGGCATCAGCACGCTGAAGTCGGTCCAGCCGTAGTTGGCGGAAAGGCGCGTGCCCGTGCGCGGCAGCGTGCCCGCTACTTTGACAGTCACCCAAGCGCGCTGTGCCTGGCCGATGCCGGCCCGCAAAGTCTGCGTGTCGGTATAGGAGCCTTCCGCTCCGGGCGCTGTCAAGACTCCAGCGCGGCCAGCCGTGACCGAGACCTCGGCGCGGCCGCCCAGCGCCTGCTTCACGCCCGCGTTGTAGCCGATGCGGTGGAAGGAACCGATGTCGAAAATGTTGCTATGCGAACTGAGATCCGGTAGCAGATCCGCGGCCGAAATAAAGTCCGCCGGACCCGAGAGCATAAACGAGGCGTTGGTAACCGACTCGTCATACGCTCCCACCGAGAAGGTTCGAGTACCCACCACCCGCTCGTAGCCGATCTCCAGATTCTTGGTACGCTCCACCGTCAAATGCGAATCGGAAAGCGACAGCGTCGGCATGGCAGCGAGCGCCGTCAGATCCTGTTCCAGTTCGCCGGACTTCTGGTCGTCGCGCGCCAGCAATTCCGTGGGACTGCCGCCCGACGTGAACGCTACCCGCACGCGCCCATGAGAACCGGCGTCTAAGGTCGCTCTGATGAACGGGCTGACATAGTAGATCCGGTCGAAATAGGAAATCGATTCCGAATCGAAGCCGTAATCCACATGCAGATTGTCGGAAACATCCACTCGATCCAGCAGCGCCAGAGACATGGTGCGCAGCACCGGCGCGCTGTCCGAACCCAGCGCGGCTGCGGAATCGTGCGGCGCCAGATAAACCTGCCGCATGGTGATCGCGATCTCGGGATTCGAACCGTCTCCGTTCGACCGTGAATAACTGGTGCGAATTCCGGCGCCAGGCAGCGCCGAGCTCCCTGCGTAGCCCACGTTACCGCTCAACTGAACTCGCGCGGAGTCGGCCAGCGTCGTCGCAATCGCGAATGCTGTCCCCAAATCCTGCTGCGTTCCCCGCGCAAAGGACTCGCCATCGCCCGCCGACAGCTTTACCACGCCGGTAGTGTTCGTATGACCCGTGAACACCGAGTGCGTCGACGAACTCCCCCGCGGTGCAAGCTCCGGCAGGAAGCGCAGAACCGGACGCGTCGCCTGCGAGGTGCGCAATACCCACTTCCAGTCGTCGGTCATCAGAGTGCCCGGCGACGCTGGGGTAGAGGTGACGCCAATGCTGCTCAGCACGCTGGTCAGATTAATATCCAGGCGATTCTCGGAGTTCGGCAGAACCGAGATATTGCGCCGCTCGGCCGGGACGAAGCTGGCCAGAATCACGCGGATCGAATACAGGTCCGGCGACAAAGCATCGAACGCGAAACGCCCCTGTTCGTTGCTGAGACCCTTGCGGACCAGTTCGTCGTAGCGGTTATAGAGATATACGCTGGCGCCCATTTGGGCCGCGCCGGCAGCGTCCTTAACCTGGCCGAGAATTTGTCCCGCTAAAGGATTAAGAGAAGCGGCGGAGACCGGCGAGCAGAACATCCCCGCAGTGCCAAGCAGGCCCACGAACAAGCCTGCTGCAACTCGCGAGGTACCGGACGCGGAGGTCCGCTGGTTCATACTCAGTCCCTATGGCCGGCTTACTTGGCCGGCAACCTTGCTCATATTACAAAAACGGGCCTATGTGACCGTAAACATGGCGGAGGGCGTCAACGTCTGGTTGCGCTTCTTATCCACCACCTTCATCTTTAACGTGTACTGCCCTGGCTCCATACTTTGCAGCGGGAGCAGTTTCTCGATCACAACCTGCGACGCGCCGCCGGTGACCGTGCTGATGTTTTCAGTGTATTCAAAAACCTTCTCGCCGGAGCCGGTCTTGGTGATCACGTATTCCACCGTGCCATCCGGCTTCTTGGTCTTCTCATCGGGCTCAAAGTTATATAGCTGAAGATAAATTCCCAGCTTCTCTTCGCGCTTGAAAGTTTCGTCCATGCGCGGACGAACCTTCGAAGTGCCGATGACGAACTGCCCGGAGCCGATGCTCTTGGTAGGAACCTTCTCCAGTTGATCCGCCAGGATCAGCGAACTTTGGCCCAGTTGGTCGCTTCCAGCCGGGGCACTTCCAGCACCATTTCGAAGTTGGTGGTGTTTCCGCCCACGATATCCTTGGCGGCGATGTTCAGACGGTAGCGTCCCGGCTGCAGCGGCAGGGTCTTCTGATAGATGGAAGCGCCCTTCACTGCCTGCTGCAATATACGGTCAGGAATATCGACGCTCACCACGTCTTCAAACCAATTCAGCCGGGCCGGCGCGCCATGGAAGTGACCCGGCCATACAAGTTGACGTGTCGCTGTCGAAATTTCGCCCTTCTGCTTGAACTGCAGATCCTTCCGCTCAAACTGAATGGTGATGTTCGAGAGCACCGACGATCCGGTCACCGGGATGAAATCCGCCCGTACCTTCATCGGCAGCAGGTTGTATTTGGCGGTGGAGTTGACCGCTGCCTCCAGATCCTTAAACTTCGCAACCGGCGCAGGCGGCAATTTCACGCTCATCTTCGGCGGCCCTATCGGCTCCGTACCTTGCATCATCACCGGCGGTCCAATTCGCGTGCCGTTTGCCTGAAATAGTTCGGTGGGTTTACACGGGCCCATCTGCGTGCACCACGCCTGTGCGGCGCCACCGGGGCCAAGCAGCGCTGCTCTTTCGGGCGGGTCCAGGACCGCGCGGAACTCGCCCGACCCGTTGGCATCGAAAAATTCGAGATCCACATTTATTGAGAAGTATTCTCCATATAGCGATAGTGCCACCGCTCATATGGGACCCCTCCGTTTGCGCCGCGCTGCACCACGGTTCTTTCGTCCGGCGGTCCGTACTTGATGTAAATGATGCCGCGGTCCGTCTTCCAACCCGGAACGTCCGCCGCAAACTGTTCGTTGACGTAGGCCAGAGCGCCGGTAATATTCCTCGCGATATTCGTTCTCTACGGTGTCGGAGTGGGATCGCGCCGCCGCCAGAACTGTTCGACGAACTGTTCCCGCGCTGCGTCGGTTCGCAGCGACTTGAAGGCTACCCGCTCTTCATCGCTGGCGATATAACCCACGTCTTCAGCAAGCCACTTCTTGTAATAGGACGCGTCCGATATTCTGCGCTGCTTTTCCAGTGCAGCTTGCGAGAGCGATGCAGTTTGCGGGAACGCCGGAACGGTCAAACAGACCAACAAGTAAAATGCTAAGGCCCGCGAATACATGTGAGACATGTGCGTCCCGTTCCCTTTACCTCTACTCCAACGGACCTACCGCCTATGTGACCGTAAATGTGGCGGAGGGCGTCAACGTCTGGTTGCGCTTCTTATCCACCACCTTCATTTTAGCGTGTACTGCCCCGGCTCCATACTCTGCAGCGGGAGCAGTTTCTCGATCACCACCTGCGACGCGCCGCCGGTGACCGTACTGATATTTTCAGTGTATTCAAAAACCTTCTCGCCAGAGCCGGTCTTGGTGATCACGTATTCCACCGTGCCATCCGGCTTCTTGGTCTTCTCATCGGGCTCGAAGTTGTATAGCTGGAGATAAATTCCCAGCTTCTCTTCGCGCTTGAAAGTTTCGTCCATGCGCGGACGAACCTTCGAAGTGCCGATGACGAACTGCCCGGAGCCGATGCTCTTGGTAGGAACCTTCTCCAGTTGATCCGCCAGGATCAGCGAACTTTGGCCCAGTTGGTCGTCTTCCAACCGGGGGACTTCCAGCACCATTTCGAAGTTGGTGGTGTTTCCACCCACGATGTCCTTGGCGGCGATGTTCAGACGGTAGCGGCCCGGCTGCAGCGGCAAGGTCTTCTGATAGATGGAAGCGCCCTTCACTCCCTGCTGCAACATATCGGTAGGAAGATCTACGCTCACCACGTCTTCAAACCAATTCACCGGCCGGCGAGCCATGGAGGTGATGCGCCCGTAAATGTTGACGTTCGCTGTCGAGACACCCTGCTTCTGCTTGAACTGCAAATCCTTGCGCTCAAACTGAATGGTGATGTTCGAGAGCACCGACGATCCGGTCACGGGTATG
>CAWCAP010000040.1:0-102252 GCA_963793395.1 Bryobacterales bacterium
CGGAATCCTCCCAGGCTCGCCAGTGTAGCACTACATATGGAGAAAGAAGCCGGGGTCATATGCTCATCTCCTGGCCTAGGCGGCCGGGCATCGGAACCATGGCGAATTTTTTCAAGGCACGCCGATGTTCATTCCCCTGAACGACGATTTTCGACCGCTGTGGCGATTTTCAGTGCGACCCGCTCTGGAGTCCGTTTCATAGCGTGTTCCCAGAATTGCAGAACCACCCATCCTTGTTTCCGCAATGCCCGTCGAACTCGTCTGTCCCTGGCCCGGTTGGCCTGGATCTTGTTTCGCCAGAATAGGATGTTAGTGCGCGGAAGGTATTTACACCTCGCACAACCATGCCAAAAACACCCATCGACGAAGACAGCGATTTTGTGCCCAGGCCACGCGAAATCCGGTTTCCCGGGAACCTTCCAATGTTTTCGATACCCGCGCAACCCCAGGACCCAAAGGCGTCTACCTAGCGGCAGTTCCGTGGTCGTGTTGCCGCGCGATCTGACGGCAGCCATGATCTTGGAACGGACTTTCAAGAACGCGGTCCATTTAGGCGGCAAACCCCCGAATCAGCGACTAGAGTATTTTTTGAGGTCGTCGTCGCCGATCAAGTTGGCTGGCACGAGGCAGTAGTGCCTCTCGTCGACGACCCTGACTTCGTCCTCCTCCAACGTAAGCTCAAATAGCGCGATGACGTCGTCCTGCATGAATTGCGCAGAGATGGCTCGGGCAGCCAGGCGCGGAAACTTCTCGGCACAATACGCCAAATCCTGAGTGGTTTGGATGACGGCGAGTTTGTCGGCGCCGCCCTTGGCCTGCACGGGAATGACAAACTGCTGGCCGGTCTTGTTTACGCCAACATAGATTTCGTCAATTTCGATCTGCCCCATGTTCTTGACCGTCGTTCGCAGATGATTCTGCAGCGAGTAGGTGGCGATGCCAAGGAAGATGTCGATCAGCCGGTTGTAGCGTACTCGCGCAAGCAGCGCTTGTTCGTCCGTGAGTGCATATGCCGCGATGATTTGTGGCGTGGCATCGGGAATCTTAGTGGCTATCAGGTTTGGCCTAGGAACGATTTGTGTCAGCCTCGCGAGTTCGAAACGGTATTTGGATCGTCCGGCTGGAAGGATAGTCCACTGCTTTTTGCCGGATTCGGTTGAGACGATTTCTTGCGGAAAGGTTTTCCGGTACCGGAAGGAATAAATCAGGTCACCCAGATTCTTCGGGAGCCGCAATTTCAACTCGGCTGCAACGGTTTCAATTTCAACCCGGTCAAACTCGAAAGCGCTTATGCCTTTTTTATAGTGGTTATTGAATATTCTGACGATTAGAGCATCGTAGAGTGCCGGCTGCTTAGGCATGCGCTTTCCCAGTGTCGTCTTTTCTTATTCGATGAGGAATTACCGTAGCAGGCACGCCAAAGCGTTCGGCGGCGGCCGACATGTTGAATTTGAGAAGCGAAGGATCTCCGACGCTCCGACCCTCTTCGCCTTCGGTCTTGTTACCTACCAGCTCCATCACCTTTGCTGCGACTGCCTGCCCGAGCAGCGGAGGAACGGAGTTGCCAACCTGCCGGAAACCATGCCATTTTGTGACGTGGAACCGAAACCAATCGGGATAGGAATGAAGCCGGGCGGCCTCCCTGACGGTAATGCACCTTGGGGAGAATGGATGAATCGGTCGTGGAGAAGTGAAGGCACCTCTATCGCTAGCTGTCCCCGCGCGGATTGTGTTGCAGATTCCATCTGGATCGAGCTTCAGAAAACGGCTCACTGGTTCTGTTTCGCCCGCTGGAGTCGCCCGGAATCGCTTCTTTGAAAGATCGGTATGAACTGTACGCAGGCTTGACGTGAGAAGTCCACGAGATTGTCCTTTCCCCGTCTTTTGGCGTAGGGCTTTGGCGTATCCGCTCGGCTTGGCGAATTCCGCCTCTACCCAATCTCGGTCGAGTAGTTCTTCATAGTCATCCGCCTCAGGCAGATCGCCGAGCGCCTCCCAGACAGTAGGCGTCGTTTCCTTGAACCCAAGGTCGAGATTGGCCGTTGGTAAATCGTGGGTCGCGATCGGGTACTCGGGAAGGCGCTGGCCTTTGCGGGCGCCCATCAGGAACAGCCTTTGGCGGTCTTGGGGAACTCCAAAGTTGAGGGCGTTGAGAACTTGATAATCTTCCTCCACTTTGTAACCCTTCGCCTGAAACTCCGCGATGATCTCTCGAAGAAACTTTTTATGCTCGCCGACCGTCAGGCCACGCACATTCTCAAAGATGAAGTATTTTGGCCGCAATTCCGAGACTACTCGAACAAAGTGATAGACGAGACGGTTTCGTGGGTCGTCGAGCGCGCGCTTGCCAATCATGCTAAACCCCTGGCAGGGTGCGCCGCCGAAAACCACGTCTACGTCTTTCTTGCCGATGCTCGAATTCGATCGGATATAATCGCCATCGATATCCGCGATGCTGCGGCAAATCGTCGTGCAGTCCGGGAAGTTGAAATCGCGTGTCGCGGCGTGGATTGGGTTCGTATTCCACCGCCGCGAGTACATCGAATCCTGCCTGCTCGAAACCCAGCGACATGCCGCCAGCACCGGCAAAGAGATCGACTCCAATCGGTTTCTGCGATAGTTTATCGTCTTCGCCCCGTGTCTGTCTCATCCGTTGTCTCAACATATCGGCTCGGGGGATTCTGTTCAAGATGATAACGCAGTCATGTGGCATACACCCCATTAATTTTGTCGATCCCGCTAAGGTCTCCTCCCTCTTGCCCGTGCGCTCTGAAAACGTTACCTTAAGGTGTACCCTCATGCTGAAACCACGAGTAGAAGCACCAGACGACCTCAATCCTCAGGAAACCGCCGAATGGGTTGAGGCCCTCGACGAAATCATCGATCAGGTAGGTCCCGACCGGGCCAGTTACCTGCTCGAACACCTGATGGAACGCGCCGCCAACCTGGGCGTGCGAGTTCCCTTGCGCTGGAACACTCCCTACATCAACACGATCCCGCCGGAGGACGAAGTCGCCTATCCGGGCGACCGCGAGATCGAATGGCGCATCAAGAGCCTGATGCGCTGGAACGCGCTGGCCATGGTGGTGCGCGCCAATAAATATGACGCCAATATCGGCGGCCATCTGGCCACCTACGCGTCGCTGGCGACGCTGGTCGAAGTCGGCTACAATCATTTCTTCCGCGGTTCGTATCAAGATGCCAAAGACGGCAACGTGGCCGGCGACTTCGTCTACTTCCAGGGCCACGCTTCGCCCGGCATGTATGCGCGCGCCTTTCTGGAAGGCCGCCTGAGCGAAAAGCATCTCGAAAATTTCCGCCACGAACTGCGCGATCATCCGGGCTTGTCGTCGTATCCGCATCCCTGGCTGATGCCGGATTTCTGGCAGTTCCCCACGGTATCGATGGGCCTCGGACCCATCGGCTCCATTTATCAGGCGCGCTTCATGCGCTACCTGGAAAATCGCGGCATCATCCCGAAGACCAATCGCAAAGTGTGGGCGTTCCTGGGCGACGGCGAAACCGACGAGCCGGAATCGCTGGGCGCGCTGACGCTGGCCTCGCGCGAGAAGCTGGACAACCTGATCTTCGTCGTCAACTGCAACCTGCAGCGGCTGGACGGCCCGGTGCGCGGCAACGGCAGCATCATTCAGGAACTGGAAGCCGCGTTCCTCGGCGCCGGCTGGAACGTGATCAAAGTGATCTGGGGCTCCGGCTGGGACGACCTGCTCGCCCGCGACGCCAGCGGCCTGCTGATCAAGCGCATGCACGAGTGCGTGGACGGCGAATACCAGGCTTTCCGCGCCAAGGACGGCGCCTACATCCGCAAGGAATTTTTCGGCAAATATCCGGAGCTGCTCAAGCTGGTCGAGCACATGACCGACGACAGATCTGGGCGCTGCGCCGCGGCGGCCACGATCCGGTCAAGGTCTACAACGCCTACAAGCGCGCGATGCAGCACAACGGCCAGCCCACCGTGATTCTGGCCAAGACCGTCAAAGGCTACGGCCTGGGCGAAGCCGCCGAAGGCCGCATGACCGCGCATCAGCAGAAGAAGATTGGCGAAGCCGATCTGCTCAAGATTCGCGACCGCTTCAAGATTCCGCTTTCCGACGAAGCCGTCACGCACCTCGATTTCTTCCGCCCGCCCGAGGATTCGCCGGAAATGCGCTATCTGCGCGAGCGCGTCGAAGCGCATGGGCGGACCGCTGCCGGCGCGCAACGTGAAGCCCATCGAGATCAAGGCCCCGCCGCTCGAAATGTTCAAGGATGCGCTGGAAGGCTCGCGCGGCCGCGAGGCGTCCACCACCGCGGCCTTCGTCAGCGTCCTCAAGACGCTGATGAAGATCCCGGAACTGGGCAAGCTGATCGTGCCCATCATTCCCGATGAAGCGCGCACGTTCGGCATGGAGTCGCTGTTCCGCGAGTACGGCATTTACGCGAGCCAGGGCCAGCTCTACAAGCCGCGTCGATTCGAACATGCTGCTGTATTACAAGGAAGCGCAGAACGGCCAGATTCTGGAAGAAGGCATCACCGAGGCGGGCTCCATGGCGTCCTTCATCGCCGCCGGCACGGCTTACGCCAACTACGGCGTGCCGATGATTCCGTTCTACATTTACTATTCGATGTTCGGCTATCCAGCGCGTGGGCGATCTGATCTGGGCGTTCGCCGATTCGCGCGGCAAAGGCTTCCTGATGGGCGGCACCGCCGGGCGCACCACGCTGTCCGGCGAGGGATTGCAGCATCAGGACGGCCACAGCCCGCTGCTGTTCAGCGCCGTTCCCACCTGCGCCATTTACGATCCGGCTTACGCGTACGAGCTCGCGGTGATCATTCAGGACGGCATCCGGCGCATGTATCAGGAGATGGAAGACCGCTTCTACTACATCTGCGTCTACAACGAAAACTATGCGCAGCCGCCGATGCCCGGCATCGAGAAGGCGTCTCGCCGAATTGCGCGAAGGCATTCTGAAGGGCATCTACAAGTACCGCGCCTCGGAGAACGGTCCGGCCGTAGCGCAGTTATTCGGCAGCGGATCGATCCTGAATGAGGCGCTGCGCGCGCAGCAGATTCTGGCGGAGCGATATCAGGTTGCGACCGACGTCTGGTCCGTGACCAGCTACAACGAACTGCGCCGCGAAGGGCTGGCGGTGGAGCGCTGGAACCGGCTGCATCCCGCCGAGCGAGGCGCGGGTGCCGTATATCGCGACAGGCTGCTCGAAAACGAGCCCGGCCCGATCATCGCGTCGAGCGATTACATGAAGGCGGTGCCGGACCAGCTCTCGCCGTGGCTGGGCTCGCGGCTGCATACGCTCGGCACCGACGGCTTCGGCCGCAGCGAGAATCGCGAACACCTGCGCCACTTCTTCGAGATTTCAGCGGAAGCGATCGTGCAGGCGACGCTTTCCGCCCTGGCCCGCGAAGGCAAGATTGACGCCGAGCGTGCCAAGGCCGCGATCGCGGAACTCGGATTCGATTCCGAGATCGCCGGACCCGGTCACGCGATAGCTTCATGGCGCCTCAGGAAGCTATCGACATCCCACAGTGCCTGAAAGACAGCCGCGCTGAATTTGTGGCCGCGGCTGAGGGACTCTCCGAAGAGCAGGCTAAAACCTCACCCGCCCCCGGACGTTGGTCGGTCGTCGAGTGCATCGAGCACGTGATCGTCGCTGAGACTAGATTCCTGGGCTGGCTGCGGAATCCGATCGCCGAACCGCCGTCACCGGTGAACAAAGAGAAGGAAGCGATGATCTTGTCGCGGGTCGTGGCGCGCGAGACCGCGATCGAGGCGCCAGAGCCGGTCCGGCCCAGCGGCCGCTTCGCGACTTACGCCGAAGCCCTCGCGGAGTTCGACGCCATTCGCACGCAGAGCATCCAGTTCGCCGAAAGCCAGGGAGCGGGACTCTATTCACTCGCGGCCAAGCATCCGTTCTTGGGCATCTGCAACGGCTCCGAGGCGATGGTGCTGATCGCCGCTCACGCCCGCCGCCACGCCGCGCAGATTCGTGAAATTCGCTCGGCGCTCTAGCGCCCCTGCGTGATATACTTCCGTTCAAAGGCAACGGCCCTCGTTCCCCGCCGTTTTCCTGCTCCCCGTTCGCGCAACATCCACCCAAAGGAGCACGAAATGCCTACTCGCCGAGCTTTCACTGCCCTCATCGCCGCGGGTTTCACCGAGGCCGCTTTTGCGCAACGCGCCGCTGTGCCGGGCGCCGCGCCGTCCGCCGACACCATCTGGCTCAACGGAAATGAATATCCGGAAGGGCCGCCGAAGGCTTCGGTCGAAGCCATGGCGCGCGTGATCGGAGAATCCAACCGTTATCATTACCAGGAGTTCCCGGCGTTCTACACGACCCTTGCTAAAGCCGAAGGACTCGACCGCGATCAAATCCTGGTTGGCGCCGGATCGAGCGAAGTGCTGCATGCCGCGATTGAAGCGTTCACCTCGCCCACTCTGCCATTGATCTATCCGTGGCCAACTTACGAAGCTCCGCCCGAGCTTGCGCTCGCGAAGGGGCACGCCGTGATCAAGACGCCGCTCACTTCCGCTTACGCGTCCCGACGTTCACAAGCTTGCCGAGGCGGCCGAGAAGAGCGGCGGCGGACTGATTTATCTCTGCAGCCCCAATAACCCGACCTCGGTAATAACCGCTCGCGCGGACATGAACTGGCTGGTGGACAATCTTCCGGCGAACACGTACTTGTTGGTAGACGAAGCTTATATCCACTACGCGACATCTCCCGACGCCATGACCACCATGCCGTTCGTGAAGGCAGGGAAGAACGTCATCGTCTCGCGCACGTTTTCGAAGGTCTACGGCATGGCGGGATTACGCGTGGGCTTCGTGGCCGCGCGTCCCGACCTCATCCGCCGCATGGAACCCTTCCGCAATAACGTCGTCAGTATCGTCAGCGCGCGCGCCGTACTCGCCGCGCTGGATCTAGGCCCGGAGATGATCGAGGAGCGCCGCGATAAAATCGTGCGCACCCGGACCGATCTATGCGCCTGGCTGACGGAGCGCAAGATCAATTTCATTCCGCCGCAGGCGAATTTCATCGTGGTGGAAACCGGACAGGATGCGCGCGTCATGCAGAAGAAGATGCTGGCTAAAGGCATCGCCGTCGGCCGGCCCTTCGAGCATTTGGAGAAGATGATGCGCGTGACCATTGGCAGCGACGCCGAGATGGCCAAATTCCGCGTCGCGCTCACAGAAGCCATGAGCACGTAAAGCGCGCCCCTGTGTAAACTGTTGCTTGATGATCCAGGTCACCGAGCAGCAGGTTCGCGAAATTCTTCCGATGGATGAGTGCGTCCGCATCATGCGCCAGACGTTCACGGCGCTGCGGGAGGGAATTGCGTCCAATCAGCCGCGGCGGCGCATTTATCTGGACACCGGCTCGACCCTGCACAGCATGGGCGGTGTTTACGGCAAGTACTTCGGCACGAAATTCTACTCGACGAATCCGAAATACGGATCGAACTTTTTCTTCTTCCTGTTCGACAGCGAGACCGCGCGCCCTCTGGCTCAGTTCGAGGCCAACTATCTTGGGCAAATCCGGACTGGAGCTGTCTCCGGCTACGCCACCGATGTTCTCGCCGCGCCCGATGCCACCACACTGGCCGTGATCGGCAGCGGCTTTCAAGCGCACGCGCAGATTGAGGCCATCCGCTGCGTCCGCAACTTGAAGGACATCCGCGTCTGGAGCCGCAGCAAGGAAAAACGCGAAGTATTTGCCGCAGCCAATCAGTGCCGCGCCGTCGATTCCGCCGAAGAAGCCGTGCGCGGCGCCGATATCGTGGTCACGTGCACTCCGTCGAAAGATCCCGTGATCGACGATTCCTGGATTTCCCCCGGGGCACACGTTAACGCCATGGGGTCCAATCGTGAGAACCGCCGCGAGCTGCCATCCAGCCTGATCCATCGCGCCGATCTGGTTGCCGTCGATTCCATCGAGGTCGCGAAGATCGAAGCCGGTGATTTAATCCTGGCGCCCGTCGATTGGACCGACCGCCGCATCGTGGATCTGGCGAATATCGAGCAGCGCCCACCCGGCTCACCTGTCACGGTTTTCAAGTCGTGTGGCCTGGGAGTGGAAGACGTCGCCGCTGCCGCCTACGTCTACGAGCGTCTCCAAAAATAGGCTCTGTCCCCTATTTATCACCTTTATCAGGCGTCGTCGCCTTGATGCCGGCCCAGTAATAACCGTCGCGCGCGCGGATCTTCATCTCAGGGCGCAGGACTTGCACCACAATGTTGTGATACCCGGCCTCCGTCTGAACCTGTTTATCGGGGACGTAGGTCAGAAGGTACTGACTATGAAGTTCTTCGCCCAAATCGGAGACGGCTCGTTCAAGTTCCCGCTGCGATTTGAAGGCGTATTGCCGCCCGCCGCTGTAGGTCGTGTACACCTCTAATGGCGGCGGAATGAAGATCCCTTTGGCCATGTCAAAGATGTCCTTGACCACCGGCGCCCAGTTGCCCATGTTGTTTTGCGAAATCGTGGTGGGAGTCTCGACGCCTCCTCCCGGCCCTTGCGCGTAGACCGCACCGGGCGGGCGGTTATCGAGCACGCTCCGATTGGCCGACGGCGAAGCCGTGACCGACGCCACAAATTTCGAGATGTCGATGGCATAGATGACGACGTCGGCGAACTCGGCTTCGCTCAGTACTGCGCGCGCCTTCAGTTCACTGCCGTTATCCCGCGATTCGGCGATCAGCAGCAAGATCCTGCGCCGGCCGACCGGCCGTCTCTTCAATAAGTTGATGCTTTCGATGGTGGCGTCGTTCAACCGGCTGCTGCCGCTGCCCGGCTTCAGTTTTTTCAGAGCCGCGGAAAGCTTGTCGGGATCCGAGCTGAAATCGCTGAGGGTTTGAATGCGGTGATCGAATTCGATCACTGCCGCCTCGCCATCATCGCCCAGAATCTGCGCGGAAATCGCCGACCCCACCTTCTGGATCGCCGGCAGCATCTTTTCCACTTCGGCGTTGGCCTGCACCGCAATCACCATCGAAATCGGATGGACCGCGACGTCCTCGGTAATCACTTGCGACTTTGCCGTTGTCGGTTAAACGAAAATCCTTGGGAGCAAGGTTGTTAACGACATTGCCGTTGCGATCCGTCACCGTGACGGGCGTAACCACGATGTGTGTCGTAATCGACCCGATCGTATCCTCCTTACCGAGCGCCGATCCGGGGGCGTTTCCCTTATCCTGAGCCGCAAGTTTCCATGTCAGCGTGGCAGCCAGCAACGCCGCCAGGAAGAATGCTGTGAAAGCCTTCGCGTTACGCACGATGCTCCGTCCTCCCGTGTAGCAGGTCTACGACGTGCGGAATCAGCTCCGCCACTGCTTCTAACGACTCTACCGCACCCTTAGGCGAACCCGGCACATTCACAATCAGCACCTCGCCGCGCGTGAACGCGCCGCCGCGCGACAGATGTGCGAACCGCGTCTTTTCCATACCTTTTAGCCGCATAAGCTCCCCAAACCCATCGATCTTGCGATCGCTCACCGCCGCGGTCGCCTCTGGTGTGACGTCCCTCGGGCCAACGCCCGTTCCGCCGGTGGTGAGGATCATGTCCACATCCGTCAGATCTACCAATAATGATGCGATCAGCTCTTCGTCGTCGCTGACTATTTTCTTATGAGCAACCGTCCATCCAAACTCGGCGACCTTGGCGGCGAGGGCCGGGCCTGAGCGGTCCTCCCGCGTGCCAGCCACCGCCGAATCGCTGATCGTCACGATGGCGACCCGTATCATTTTTTCTTGCCGCCTCGCTTGAAGTCTCCCGACTTACCGCCAGTCTTCGAAACGAGATACACGTCCTGGATCTCGATGCCTTTGTCCAGCGCCTTGGTCATGTCATACACTGTCAAAGCCGCGACGGAGGCGGCGGTCAGTGCCTCCATCTCGACACCCGTCGGCCCCAGGATGCTGGCGGTAGATGTGATCCGTACTCCTTTACTTTCGATAACACAGCTAACGTCAACATGCGAAAGCATTAACGGATGACACATTGGAATCAATTCCGAAGTCTTCTTCGCGGCGCCGATGCCGGCAAACCGCGCCACCTCCAGCGGATTCCCTTTAGGATTGTCCGGCAATTTACTGAGAACACTACGCTTAATGCGTACGAACGCGTGCGCTTCGGCGGTTCGTTTGGTTTCGGGCTTGGCTG
The DNA here is from genome assembly GCA_963793395.1 of Bryobacterales bacterium. Classification (GTDB taxonomy): domain Bacteria; phylum Acidobacteriota; class Terriglobia; order Bryobacterales; family Bryobacteraceae; genus Palsa-187. The sequence goes on from CAWCAP010000040.1 coordinate 10,184, forward strand.
AAACATCCACCATGCTGGCGCGGCCTTGTTTATCGTAGTGAGAGAGTTTTTTCATCGGGATTTGGTCATTTGATGAGCACGCGAATGTCCTCGCCTGCCGCCCAGGCTTCGCGGTCGGGATCGGTCACCAGAAAAGCGTTGCAGCGCGCCAGCGCCGCGACGTCGCCCGAGCCTTGCGACGCCAGCGGCGCGATCGTCGCGCCATCGGGACTCAGAATAGCCGGCAGAAAGCGCGTCAGACCGGTCTTATGCCGCACCGGACTCGTCAGCCGCGCGCGCAGCAACGGCAGCGACGGCTCGTGCAAACCTTGCGCTTTTTCGATAGCCACGCGCGCGATGGTTTCGAACGTAATCATGGTTGACCCGGGATTCCCCGGGAGGCCGAAGAAAATCTTGCCTTGCGCTTTGCCAAAAACCAGCGGCTGGCCGGGCTGAATCTTGACGCGGTCGAAGAAGAACTTCGCGCCGAATTCCGCCAGAACCTTCTCGACCAAGTCGTATTTCCCGGCCGACACGCCTCCGGAGAGCAGCAGCAGATCCGCTTGCAAACCTTGCCGGATCTGGGCTCTGGTGGAGTCATAGTTGTCGCGCGCGATCCCCAGGATCTCGGGCAAGCCGCCCGCGCGCTGCACTTGAACCGCCAGCGAAGCCGCATTGGAGTTGCGGATCTGGTGCGGCGCAGGCTGCTGATCAAACTCCACGATCTCATCGCCGGTCGCCACAATGGCGACCCGCGGTCGCTGGTACACGAGAACCCGCGTGTGCCCGACCGTCGCCAGCATCGCCATTTCCGCGTATCCGATCCGGACTCCGGCTCCGAGCACTGGTCACCTCCGCGAGCTTCGATCCCGCGAGGACTGAAATTCTCGCCCGCAGCGATCGAGCGCTGAATGCTTACGCGGTCTCCGTGGCGCTCGGTGTGTTCCACCATGACCACAGCGTCGGCGCCATCCGGCATCGGCGCGCCAGTCATGATCTCGACGGCTTCGCCCGCCGCGACCGTGCCCGCGAATACCTCGCCCGCGCGCACTTCGCCGATCACGCGCAGCTCGCCGGGCAGATCCGCCGCGCGCACCGCAAACCCGTCGCGAGCCGATCGCGCAAAAGGAGGATAGTCGCGATCCGCCGGAATCTCTTCCGCCAGCACGCGGCCCGCGGCCTCGGCCAGCATCGACGGTCTCAGTCCCCATCGACACGCCCGCTTCGCGCAGGACGCAGGCCCGGGCTTCATCGAAGGTGAGTGCCACGAAGATTAGGTTACCCGATTGGGCCGGTCATTTACGTCACGGCGATTCGGCGGATGGCGGTCGCATGCCCGGTGGCTTCATCCACTTCGACCACAACGCCGTGCAGCTCCGCGCCATGCCGCGCCGCTTCCATGCGCACCGGCATCTGCGTCAGGAAGCGCTGGATGATGATCTGCTTGTCGACGCCGATGACGCCCGTATACGGACCCGTCATGCCCGCATCGGTCTGATACGCCGTGCCTCCGGGCAGAATGCGCGTGTCGGCCGTCGGGATGTGCGTGTGCGTGCCCACCATGGCGGAGACGCGGCCGTCCAGATACCAGCCCATGGCGACTTTTTCGCTGGTGACCTCGGCGTGAAAATCGACGAACCGCACTTTGACGTCGGCCGGCAGTTCACTCAGGAGCTCGTCGGCTTTGCGAAACGGGCATCGGTCTGCGGCATATACGCGCGCCCTTGCAGATTGATGATCGCGCAATCGACGCCGTTGCGGGCCTCCACCACGACCATGCCCGCGCCCGGCAGCTCCGCGGCATAATTGGCGGGCCGCAGCAGGCGCGGCTGGCGCGCGAAGTAATCGTAGATTTCGCGCTTGTCCCAGATGTGATTGCCGGTGGTCAGCACGTCGAGCCCATAGCCGAACAGTTCATCGGCCAATTGAGGCGTGATGCCGAAGCCTCCGGCGGCGTTTTCGACGTTGGCGATGGCAAGATCGATTTTTTCCGCCGCGACGATTTCTTTGAGATGGCGGGCAACAATATCGCGCCCGGGCGAGGCAAAAATATCGCCAATAAAAAGTAGATTGGTCAACGGACGGGAACCGCTTTCTAAGCGCCAGAGGCGCAGTCTCAAAACCGCGGTAAGAAAAGAGGAGCGCACCACGCAGCCGTCCCAGCCTCCGTCATTTGACCCCGAACTACAAGGGGGGAATCCTCCGCGCACCTTCAGGCGTCTCCATGGCGGGTTTCCCGCCGGAGCTTGCTCACCGATGCGAAATCGAGCAGGACTCCATGACATTGAGCATTGGATCAATTTTTGAAGACCGTACACCAACCTAGCAGGAACGCTCCTTGGTTGATGATAGCAGAGAGGGGCGAAACGGTCTGGAGTACGAGACCAGCGTTCGTTTGCTCATGCTTACCACGACATCGGTCCATAGACGTGTCTGGCCGCACCGGGCCGACCGCATTCGTACGCTCTCAGACATATCTCGATCCATTACACACGGTGCGTTATTTTTTCAAAAAAACTCTTGACGTGATTCGTTACTTACGTTACTATTTAGTCACTCAAGGAGATCAGACTATGAAGTTCGAAGAAATGACGCTCGATTTAGAGCAGCAAATCAATTTGAAGGCCGATATTGGCGACGTATTTAAAGGCGTTCTACGCCAGCTTGGCGAAGGCAACTCCCACCCCGACGGCGAATCCATGCAGATGATTCTCGAGCAGTGGCCAGGTGGACGATGGTTCCGCGATCGCGGCAACGGGATCGGGCACCTGTGGGGTCACGTACAGGTGATCAAGCCTCCGGTCTTGCTCGAACTGAGCGGCCCTCTGTTCATGTCCTACCCGGCTTTGAACCATATCGAGATTCGGCTGGATCGAATCGCCGGGGGAACCAAGATCAGGCTGCGGCACCGGGCGATCGGAACCATCGATCCGTCACATCGTGAGGGCGTGAGCAAAGGCTGGCGGCACTATCTCGACAGCATCGACCAGGTGTGCTCTGCTGGTGCGGTGGGCCATCGGGCCTGATGCCGGACGATCTCGATCCGGTCTGGAAGGCACTGTCGGACCCGACCCGCCGAGCCATTCTGGACCTGGTGCAGCAGGGTCCGCGCCGGACCACCGAGATCGTCGACGCGTTTCCTCATTTGAGCCGCTTCGGCGTGATGAAGCACCTCGATGTATTGCGCGACGCCGGTTTAATCAACACCCGCGAAGTAGGGCGTCAGCGCGTGAATTCGTTGAACGCCGTCCCGATCCGCCAGATTTATGAGCGGTGGGTGAGCCGTTACCAAGAGTTCTGGGCGGACAAGCTGCTCCGCGTTAAAGAAGACGTCGAGCCGCCGAAGGACAAATAATCACCTCCCGCGGACTCGTCCGCGATAACGACGGATTCGTCCGTCATGACAACTCAGACAGGAGAATACTATGTATACGAAAGATGCCATTCGATTTTCAATGAACCTAGCCGAGCAAGCGGTGATGCGGCCGATCGAGACCATAAAGGATGTTCCTTTGACGTTCCCGACCGAAAATGGCGGCTGCCATCCGCTATGGGTGGTGGGCCACCTCGCCGTGATCGAAGGATTGACACACCAGTTGCTGGCCGGCGGCGAAAATCCGGTGGCAGAATGGGAGCCGCTCTTTGGCGCTGATACCGTCACCACGAGCGACGCCTCGCGCTACCCTTCGTTCGCAGAAGTCAGCGCACGCTACACCGGGCTTCGCAAAAAGAATCTGGCTCTGCTCGAATCGTTCAGCGATGCCGATCTGGACAAGCCGACGCCGTTCCAACCCAAAGGCCTGGAAGAACAATTCGCGACCTACGGAAGGGCTTTGTTAACTCTGGCCGTCCATCAAGCCATGCACCGCGGTCAAGTCACCGACGCGATCCGGGCGGCCGGCCGCGCTGGAGCCATGGCGATGCCGGTTACCGCAGCCGCTTAAGCTTCGGCCTACAAAACGTGCGCCCTATCGAGAATCGAACATGCAACCTCCCTTCTCGATAGGGCGCACATGCGACGGGGCTGAATCGGGATGAGAGATTATTTGATCCGTTTGGCGCGCAAATCAGTGCCGCCTTCGTGCAGTATCAGTTCCGTCGCCCGACCGGTGCCGTCGGTCACAAAAGTGATTTGTGCGTCAAATGCCTTAAAAAAATAATTGCGGACGCTCTCCGGAAATATCTGATTCTTGTGGCCGCTCATCTGGGCGAATAAGTGTTCGCCTTCCCGGACGATGCTGATCGTGACCGAACTCACTTCGTAACTTCCGGCGTAACTGTCGTGCAACTGCGGATCGACGGTGATTTCCTTGTGACCACCGGGAGGAAGTCCCAACACAATCTCCAGGAGCTGCGCTGCCAATTCGGACGAGCCAGCTGCGTCGGAATTGATCAGCACCACCACGCCTGCCCGTGCTTCCGGCGCAATCAGCATCATGGTGCTGGTTCCTTGCTGCGAACCGCCGTGGCCCACATCTCCCACGCCGTGCGTTGTTCCAGCTTGCCACCCCAGCCCGTAAACCATCCGTCCGAGCCCATCCGACGGCATTTGCGGTGTCCACATGATGTCTCGCGTGGCGCGCTTCATCAGACGATCGTTGAGGATCGCTACCTCGAATCGCGCCATATCCGGTGCGGAGGAAAGCCAGCCGCCGCCCGGGATTTTGTAACTTGAATCCAGAAATTCCGCATTCACTACGGCGCCGGATTTATCTTTTGAGTAGAAACGCGTGCGCATCGGGATGATGGCGAAGCGATCGTCGGGAAGCGTCTGCACCATGCCTGCCGGAAGCAGAACCTGATCGCGTACAAAATCCTCATACTTCTTGCCGGACGCTCCTTCGATTGCGCATCCGATCAGGGTGTAGCCTTGGGTCGAATAGTTGAAGTGAGTTCCGGGCTGCGCGTCCAGCGGATCGTCCGCGAAAAACTTCAGACCGGCTTCGATGCCATTTTCAAAGTGACGCGTGTTGCCAACTTCGGGATCGCTCTCGGATTCCGAGTAGGGAAGCTCAGGCACACGGTAGTAGCGGATTCCAGCGAGATGTCCTAAAAGTTGCCGCGTGGTGATGGGCCACGGCTTCTGTGGGAATGCCGGGCAGTACTTCTGCACGGGGGTGTCCAGTTCCAGCTTCCCCTGTTCCCACAACTCCATGGCGGCAGTCGCAGTGATCGATTTCGAGATTGACGCGAGGCGGTACAGGGTTTGTGATGTCGCAGGAACGGAGTTCTCCAGATCAGCCATCCCGAAGCCCGCCGACCACACAAATTCGCCATTTTCCACGACCGCTACGGAAATGCCCGGCGCCTTGCTGGCTGCTCTGAAGTTAGAAATGACGCTTTCGATCTTCGCTTGCTTGCCGGCTGTAAGCTTTCCGGTCTGGGCGATTGCGCAACTCGCGGCTAGCCCCAGAAGCAGCAGCAGGCGTGTTGCGATTTGACGTTGTGCGCGCCGCACCAGAGTCTCACCCTACGTTCCGTTCAAAACCTCAGCGATTTCTTTCTCCGCGATCGCGCCTTCCTTGATCACTTTCCACAGAACCTCGGTGACGTCGATGGTAGTGGCGCCGGTGCCGGCTACGGTCCCACCGTCGAGCACCAAATCGACCGAGCCATCCATTACGCCAAAGACTTCGATGCCGCTGGTGCAAGTGGGCTGGCCGGAAAGATTCGCGCTGGTGGCGATCAACGGCTGTGCAAGCCGTTCGAGCAAAGCGTTCGCCACTTTCGATTGCGATTGCCGCAACGCCAGCCGTCCCGTATTGCCCGTAACTTTAAGCGGCACTCGCGAAGAAGCCGGAGCGATGATGGTGAGCGGTCCCGGCCAAAACTTCCTCGCCAGCAGATAGAATCGCGCCGAGACTTCGGACGCCAGTTCCTCCGCCATCACAATGTCGCTGACCAGCAAGGGCAGGGAACGGATGCTCTCGCGGCCTTTGGCGGCAAAAACCCGGCCGACTGCATGCAGATTAAGAGGGTCGGCAACCAGCGTGTAGAGCGCATCGGTTGGAATAGCCACCACTTCACCGCGCCGCACGGCCGCCGCCGCGCGCTCGATGGCCATCATACTTGGCCGTTCAGGGTCGATCTCGATCAGATCAGTGGCCACTTGTATGAATAGTGTAACCGACCGGGTACAATAAGGGTACTAGCTCCGTCTCCCCCGATGAACCCTAATAATCGCCAGCAATTAGAAGACGCGCTGGCCCAGCGCATCTTGATTATCGACGGCGCCATGGGCACCATGCTCCAGGCGCACAACCCTACTGCGGCCGATTTCGGCGGCGCGGCGCTCGAAAACTGCAACGAAAACTTGAGCATCACGCGGCCGGATTGGATTCGCGACATCCACCGCGAGTATCTCAAGGCAGGCGCGGATATTATTGAAACAAATAGCTTTCAGGGTTCTCCGATCGTTCTAGCTGAGTTCGGCTTGGCCGACAAAACCCACGAGCTGAACGTGGCCGCCGCGCAAATCGCGCGCCAGGCCGCGGCCGAGTTTTCCACACCCCAGAAGCCGCGATTCGTCGCCGGATCCATCGGGCCGACCACTAAATCGCTCACCCTGCGCGGCGACGTCAGTTTCCAGCAGTTGCGCGACAGCTACTATGAGCAGGCTAAGGCGCTGGTCGAAGGCGGCGTGGATTTTCTGCTTTTTGAAACCGGGTTCGATACACGTAACGTCAAATCCGGCCTGGTCGCCACGCTGCAACTGGAGCGCGAACTCGGCCATCGCATTCCGGTGATGGTATCTGGCACCGTGGAGCGCTGGGGAGCGATGCTCGCCGGGCAGCCTGTGGACGCGTTCTACGCTTCCGTCGCGCACGCCGATCTTCTGGCGATTGGTCTGAACTGCGCCACCGGTCCCGACCTGATGACCGACCACATCCGCACTCTGGCTAATATGGCCTCGACGCGGATCTCGTGTTATCCGAACGCCGGGTTGCCGAATGAAGACGACCAGTATCTGGAGACTCCCGAATCGTTGGCGCGCCAGCTCTCGAAGTTTGTAGAGCAAGGTTGGCTGAACATCGTCGGCGGCTGCTGCGGGACCACCCCGGCTCACATCCGGGCCATGGCTGAGATGGCGGAAGGCCGAAAGCCGCATACCGTCAATCCGCCTTCGCATCGCGCCTATTATTCCGGCGTCGATCTGGTCGAAGCGGAAGACAGCAATCGCCCGTTGATTGTCGGCGAGCGCACCAACGTCATCGGTTCGCGCTTGTTCAAGAAGATGATCGCGGAGGAAAAGTGGGAAGAAGCTAGCGAAATCGCGCGCTGGCAGGTGAAAAACGGCGCGCACATTGTCGACGTGTGCCTGCAAACTTCAGACCGCGAAGAGCTGAACGACATCGATCCGTTCTATGCCAAGCTGATGCCCAAGATCAAGGCTCCGGTGATGGTGGATACCACCGATCCCAAAGCCATTGAGCGCGCACTGGTCTGGTGCCAGGGCAAGAGCATCATCAATTCCGTCAACCTGGAAGACGGTGAAGAAAAATTCGAATTCGTCTGCCCGTTAGCGCGAGCCTACGGCGCAGCGCTGATCGTCGGCACCATCGATGAAGATAAAGTGCAGGCGCAAGCCTTCACGCGCGAGCGCAAGCTGCAAGTCGCGCAGCGTTCGGTGAAGCTGCTGACGGAAAAGTACGGCATTCATCCCGAAGACATCATCATTGACGCCCTGGTCTTTCCGTGTGCGACGGGCGATGAGAACTACATCGGCGGCGCGGTCGAAACCATCGAGGCGATTCAGATGGTGAAGGAGCAGATTCCCTTCGTCAAGACAGTGCTCGGTGTCTCGAACATTTCGTTCGGACTGCCCGCAGCCGCGCGCGAAGTGGTGAATTCGGTATTCCTCTACCACGCGACCAAGGCTGGTCTGGATCTCGCGATTGTCAACGCGGAAAGACTGGAGCGCTATGCATCGCTCCCCGACGAAGAGCGGCGTCTGGCCGACGATCTGCTCTTCAACACGCCGCCCCCGAGCATTCCGGCTCCCGCGGACTGGCGCGAGCAGACGCGTGAACAAAAGATCGCCATCAATCAATTTCACATCGCCGCCATCAGCGAATATTTCCGCCGCACCGGCCACAAGACCCGGCAAGTAATCGCGGAACTTCCGCTCGACCAGCGCCTTGCGCGCTACATTGTCGAAGGCACCAAGGACGGACTCATCCCCGACCTGGAGTTGAAGCGGCAAGAAGGCGCAAATCCGCTAGATATCATCAACGGCCCATTGATGACCGGCATGAGCGAGGTCGGCCGCCTATTCAATCTGAATGAGCTGATCGTAGCCGAAGTTCTGCAATCGGCCGAAGCAATGAAGGCCGCCGTCAATCACCTGGAACAGTTCATGGAGAAGGCCGACACCGCGTCGCGTGGCAAGATCGTGCTGGCCACCGTGAAGGGCGATGTACATGACATCGGCAAGAACTTGGTCGAAATTATTCTCGCCAACAACGGCTATCGCGTGATCAACCTTGGCATCAAGGTCGCGCCGGATGCGTTGATTGAGGCGTGGCGCGAACATCATCCCGATGCCATCGGCTTATCGGGCTTGCTAGTCAAGAGCGCGCACCAGATGGTGACCACAGCTTCCGATTTCAAGGAGCACGGCGTCGACGTGCCGCTGCTCGTGGGCGGAGCCGCGCTCTCCGAGCGCTTCGCGAATACGCGTATCGGTCCGGCCTACGGCGGCCCCACTTTCTATGCGAAAGACGCGATGACCGGCCTGTCCATGATGAACGAACTGATGGACCCGTCCAGCCGTGATGCCGCGCTGGCCGAGCACATTTACCTGGCCGTCGAACCAGTCGCTGAGACCGATCAGCCGCCTGTGAAAGACCCGGGAAGCGCCCGCGCCACGCGTGTGCGCACCGACATTCCGATTCCTGCCGCGCCCGATCTCGAGCGCCACGTGCGCGACGTCCCCAACCTGCAAGAGCTGTGGACCTACATGAATCCCTTCATGATCTACGGGCGTCATCTGGGGTTCAAAGGCAACTTCGAGAAGCTGCTGCAGGCGCGCGATCCGAAGGCGTTGGAACTGTATCAAGACTTCGAAGTCGTGAAAGAGAAGGCCGCGAAATTCCTGAAGCCTCGCGCCGTCTGGCAGTTCTTCGAAGCCGAGCGCCACGGTAACTCGGTCCAGCTCTACGCTCCCGGGTGCAAGAATGCGCTTTACACGTTCGACTTCCCGCGCCAGCCGAAATCGAACGGCCTGTGCCTGAGCGATTACGTGCTCGATCCGCAATCCGGCGGGCGTGATCACCTGGCGGTGTTCGTGGTGACGGCAGGGCAGGGCGTCCGCGAGCGTTCCGAGGAAGCCAAACAGAAAGGCGAATTTTTCCTCGCGCATGGGTTGCAGGCGTTGGCTATCGAGACGGCCGAAGGCTGCGCCGAGTGGATGCATCGCCGCATCCGCGAAGATTGGGGTTTCGCCGATCCCGCGGACATGACCATGCAGGAACGTTTCACCTCGAAGTATCGCGGTAAGCGCTACAGCCCGGGATACCCAGCGTGTCCGCGTCTCGAAGACCAGCAGGGGATCTTCACGCTGCTGCGTCCGCAGGAAATCGGGGTGGAGCTAACCGAAGGCTTCATGATGGATCCGGAGGCCAGCGTGAGCGCGATCGTGTTCCACCACCCCGATTGCGCCTACTTCAACGCCGCAGAATCGCGCGAATAGCTTTCAGGCCACAGTTGGATGGCGGTGGCGTCGTTTGATCCAGCGCGCAACGCCATAGTAGACTGGCCGATTTTCCGAGCAAGCATCGAGTCCCGGCAATAGATCTTCCGAGTCAATGCGGTACTCCAATTTGTGCTTCGCCACAAAAGCGTCGAGCTTCCTGCAATGCGGGTCGACATCGAAAACGCCACGCCCGTCCGTGAATGCTGCGAGTGCCTCTGCGTCGCAAACATGAACCATTCCCGTTCGTGCCCTGACAAGGGCGATATCTTTCACTTCCTGTATATCGACCAAGTGCTGGACGCCGCGCATTTGCCACTCGCTATTTACGTGATCGCCTGCGCCACTTCGATCGCCATCTCGTAACGGCCGAAGGGAGCGCTCAACTGCACGCCTGCGGTGAGCGGACGCGCCCGCTGCACCATATCCTGCGCGATGGCCACTCCCGCCGCGCGCGCGCGCTTCCGCATTCTCGGCGTGGCGCATGCGGTCCATGTATTCCTGCGGCACTGGCACGCGCAGTTCGTTCACCATGAATTCGGCATTACGGAAACTGGTCAACGGCCAGACTCCCGCGATCACCGGTATCCCGAACTGCGCCGTTCGCTCTAGGAAGACTTCCAGCAGCTTCAGATCGAACACCGGCTGCGTGACGAAATACTCCGCGCCCGCCTCCACCTTCTTCTCCAGCCGCCGCAGCTCTTCGTCCAGATTGAGCGACCCCGGATTCGCACCCGCGCCAATCAGCAGCGAGGTCTGCGAGCCCATCGGATTCCCGCCCAAATCCAGCCCCCGGTTCAGATTGCTGGCGATGCGGATCAGTCCGATCGCGTCGACATCGAATACCGCGGTGGCATCGGGATAAGTCCCATGCGCGGCGGATCGCCAGTGATGCAGATCAGATTGCGGACACCCGCCGGCGTGCGATCCCAACAACTCACTCTGGATGCTGAGAATATTCCGGTCGCGGCAGCAGAAATGCAGCACCGTCTCGATCCCGGCGTGCTGCTGAATCAACTGGCAGGTCATCTGCGCGCTCAGCCGGGCACTGGCGCGCGGGCCGTCCGGCACATTGATGCAGTCGATCCCCGCGTCCTTGCACAGCTTCGCGCCCGGCGATTTCCTTGGCCGCGTCGACGCCCTTGCGGCGGAAGAATTTCAACGAAGCTGACGAACTTGCCCTCCGCCAGTTTCGCGCCCAATCCGCTGCGGTCCGCGGCCGGCACCACCGGCTGCGCGTTTGGCGCAAGCTTAGGTTCTTCCACCTGCACGCTGTGCGCGTGGCGTCCCGGCTGCAAACTGCGCGCCTCATTGCGAATTTCCTTGATGTGCGCCGGCGTAGTCCCGCAGCAGCCGCCTACGATCTTCGCGCCCGGCACCGATAAAGCGCCGCGCATATTGCGCCATGTATTCGGGCGAGCACAAGTATAGATTGCGGCCGTCCACCGTGACCGGCAGACCGGCATTCGGCATCACGCTGAGCGGCTTGGTGGTCAGCGGCGCCATGGTCTCGATGGCTTCGAGCAGCACCCGCGGACCCGACGAGCAATTCAGCCCGATCACGTCCACCGGCCATTGCGATAACGCCAGTGCCAAGTTCGCCGCCGAAGTTCCGTCCTCCAGATTCCCGTCGTCCTCGATGGCGAACTGCGCAATCACCGGAATCTCGCGGCCTGCCACTTCACGCGCCGCCAGCACCGCCTCGCGCAGCTCATCCAAATCGCGGAAAGTCTCGAAAATCAGCAGGTCCGCACCAGCCTCGACCAGAGCCGAGACCTGCTCGCTATAAAGGTCGCGTGCCTCGGCAAAGCTGACCGGACCCAACGGTTCCAGCCGCACCCCCAGCGGGCCGATCGCCCCCGCAACAAAAGCCTGATCGCGCGCGACTTCCTTCGCGATCCGCACCCCCGCCTGATTGATCTGCCGCAGCTTTTCGGCGAATCCAAACGCCGCTAGCCGCTTGCGATTCGCGCCAAACGTGTTGGTTTCGATGATCTCCGCGCCCGCCCGCAGGTATTCCTGATGGACATCGCGAATCAGCGCCGGCAGCGAGAGATTTAGCTCGTCATAACACCGGTTGAGAAAGATGCCCTTGCCGTAAAGCGAAGTGCCCATGGCGCCGTCCGCCACCAGCACCCGGTTGAGCAGCGCCTGCTTGAATTCGGCGCTCCGATTTTGAATGACGGCCACACCCATAGTATGCTTCTACGATACCGCGCCCGTCAATCCCACCCCGGAAACAGGGCCCCGCGGCCGCTGCCGGCAGGCCTGGATCAGGTCCACCACCCGCTTGCGCCGCCGCAGCAGGTGCTCGCACAGTTGGTTGAGAGCCTCTTCGTCGCCAACCACCCAGGCCGGAGGAATTTGCTTGAGCGCCTGGTCGACCACCGCCTCCGGAAAATGCACGATGCGGTCCAGCCACGGCTGAAAGTCGTCCAGGCCGCGGACACCCTGGTACACCAGCGGACGGAAATACAAACCCTGCAGCGGAGAGTCGCCAAACCTCCAATGCGGGCCGTCGAAAGCGAATCCATGATCCACCATCTGCGCCACGAAGCCCAGGCGCAGCGGATGCGCTTCGTGCGCCGGCAGCCATTCGCGCAGCCGCGCGCGAAAGAAAATGGCCTGGCGCGAATCGGCGTTGCCCATCCATTGATCGAACGCCAGCATCCCCAGAAACTCCGCGCGATTCTCCACCTGCGCCAGCAGCGTGTCGGGCAGGAAATCGTAGACCACCATCCGCGCCGGGTCGCCAGGAAATCGCGAACCGAAATGCCAGCCCAATTCGACCGGTTCGCGCCGCGTTCCCAGTTGAAAGTGCACGTCCGGATTCTGGTCCAAGAAATCCTGCGTGACCCGGATCACCGCCGCCTCTGGCGTAGAAATGCCGAGATAGCGCAGGAAGACGGACGCGATCCATTCGTTCACCAGGATCCGCCGGTGCTGCGGATTGTTGAGGAACTTGACCACATAACAGTGGCCGTCGGCCGCCTCGATCAAGTGCGCCTGCGCTCCGCCGCGCATCTTGCGGATCAGGCGGCGCGCATCAACCGGCATGCAGCCGCAAGTTCTCCATCCGTGACTCGCAAATAGCGCGCGGACGGGAGTTCAAATGCAGTACCCTTAGAGATTATATGACGGACGAAAAAGACCCCACTGCAGCCGCGGCCTCCGGCCCGAAATCGACCAAAGAAGAAGTCGCCTTGGAATTAATGAAATTCATTGCCGGGACCACCGGCTATGGCAAAGGCTCCGGAGGCGCCGGCTTCGGCGGCAAAGCTCCCAAGACGCCGGATGAGCAGGTGGACGCGCTGCTGCAATTGTACGAACGCTGCCGCACGGCTGTCGCGAAGTAGGAGGTAGGGAGCGCGCTAGCCCCATCCGGCGAGCGCGGTAGTGCTATTTCTTTTTCTTCGAGCCCTTTTTCTTACCGCCCTTTTTCTTGCCGGATTTCTTATCGGCTTTCTTAGGCGCGATCTTTTTCGCGGCCTTCTTGGGTGCCGCCTTCTTGGCAGCCTTCTTCACGGCTTTCTTAGCCGCCTTTTTAGGCGCGGCTTTCTTCGCCGCCTTCTTCACGGCCTTCTTGGCAGCGGCCTTCTTTTTCGGAGCCGCTTTCTTCACCGCGGCTTTCTTGGCGGCCGGCGCAGCCGCTTTTTTCACGGGAGCGGCAGCCTTCTTCGCCGGAGCAGCCGCCTTCTTCACAGGAGCGGCCGCCTTCTTCACAGGAGCGGCCGCTTTCTTAACCGGCTTGCGCGCGGGAGGCGCTTCCGACGCAGCCGCCGGTCGAACTTCCTCGACTTCAATCACCGTGGTTTCCACGATCACCGCAGCCGGCGAGGGCGCACGCGGCGTGAATACCGGCACCGCCAGTTCCTCGTCGTCATCGTCGAGACCGTAGTCTCCCAAATCGTCGTCTAAGCTGAGTTCGGCGCCCTCATCCAGATCGTCGAGTTCATCGTCTTCGGGCGAAAGCCGGTACTCTATCATGGCTGCGGTCTCCTCAATTGGCCGAATCGCGTCGGCGGAGTCAGAAACCAGAATATCGCTTTTTCAAGCGAAGGCAAGTGAAAAAGTGTCGTTTTTATGAAGGAACGCGCGCGGCTCTTGATTAAAATGCCCTGGGACTGCGACCGCGGAGCCTAACCGGCGCGGCCAGTGGCGCCCTTCGACGCCGAGGCCTTCGTCGGGGTTTTCGCGGGAGTCGCGGACGCCTTGGTCGGAGCCTTTGCCCGCGCGCCGGATGCCCGGGTCCCTGGCTTAGTGTGCGCCGAGCTGGCCGTTGCTCTGGTGGACGCTGTTCTCGGCCTCGTGGCAGCCCGCGCCACCGTGCGAACCGGAATGCGATCGCCGGGATAAGATGCCGGAATCACCACCAGCGAACCCGCCGTAGGCAGCGTGTCATGGTTGACGGAGCTCACCAGCGCCGGAGTAGTGTTGTAGCGCCTGGCCAGGGACACGAAGGTGTCTTCCCCATCCAGCTTATGAATCCGCCACGCATCGCGCCGGTTGGCGGGCACCGCATCGAAGGCCGCCTCGACCTTCGGCATCATGCCCTTCGGAACATGCAACGCAGTTCCCGCCGGAGCCACCGATCGCAGCACCGCCGGGTTTAGTTCCTTCAACTCCGCCAGCGGACGATCCATGGCATCCGCGATCAGCGCCATGTGCGTGGGCGACTCGCAGCTCGATGGTGTCGTATTCGAGCGGCCGTTCCATGTCCAGATCGTCCAGCCCGTAATCCTTGGCGTTCTTGCCGATAATGGTCATCGCCAGGATCGCCGGTACGTAGTTGGCGGTTTCCTTGCGGCAGCACGTTCAGCCGCCGCAGTTGCCAGAAGTCCGCGTAACCCGTGCGCTGAATCGCGTGATCCACGCAGCCCGGGCCGCAGTTATAGGCCGCCATGGCCAGATTCCAGTCGCCGAAATGGTTGTAGAGATCATGCAGATGGTGGGCCGCCGCGCGCGTCGCCAGTTCCGGGTCCATGCGATCGTCGGTGGCCGGAGTCTTGTTCAGGCCGTATTCTTTGCCCCGGAAACGCCGCGAACTGCCACACACCCACGCAGCGCGCTCGCGACATCGCCCGCGGCAGTGAATCCCGATTCCGCCTGCGCCAGGAAAATCAATTCCTCCGGGATGCCTTCTTCGCGCAAAATATTCTCGATCATGGGCTTGTAGCGCCCGGAGCGCCGCAGCCCGTAAGCCAGAATCTTCTTGCCGCGCGGCGAAGAGAAGTAATTGATGTAGCTCACCACCGCGTCGTTCTGTTCCAGCGGCAAGCTGCGATGCCGTCACCCGAATCTGCTCCTGCACCTTGTGCCGCAGGCTGGGGTCGATCGGAAACGTCATCTGCAGAATTTCGTCGATGGGCGACTTCTCGAAGCGCACTTCCTCATCCGGCTGCGCCGCTGGCCAGCCTGATCCACGTCGTAGCGGTAGATCTGCTCGATCAGTTCGTCGATGTGCTGCTCCAGCCGCGCTCGGTCCGGCAGGTTCTCCGGAGCCGTCAGCAGGACATCCAGACACCCGGTCGAAATCCTGCGCGCGATCCTCCGTGCGCCCTTCCTGGAACAGCGCGTTTCCCCGCACGCCAAGCCGGTCGTCGGCTTTCTTGATCAGGAAATCGACATCGGAGGGGCGGGAAAGAGGGAAGGGAACGGAGGAAGCCAGGTTGGGAGCTTCGTTCGCATAAGATCCAGAGTCAAATTCGGCGGATCGATGAGCACCGGATCGCCGCTGCGCCGCGCCCTGCTCGCGCCGGCGGTACGAAGAAGGTCCTGAACTGCTTCGGAGGCGCCGTGGTAGCGCAACTGCTAAGGGCGAAAACGGCCCCGGTCAGGATGCACCCCGCGGCGATCCGCGCCCTCATCCATTAGCTCCGGTATTACGCATATCCGCTGAGTGTAACAAATCGAAGGGCCTAGTGGGGGCGGGTCTCCAGACCCTGCTGGCAAACCCAGGCCCACCCGAATCTATCGGCCATATTCCCATACGATCTGTTATCGGAGGCTAACCATGAAGACCTTCCGCAAGGAACTATGGTTCGAGGTCCCCGCGCGCCGCGGGTTTGTCAACATCACCGGCCAAGTGACGATTGCCTTCGCGAAAGCGGCGTCCAGGAGGGTTTGGTCCTGGTAAACGCCATGCACATCACCGCCTCCGTTTTCATCAATGACGACGAAAGCGGCCTCCACAAGGACTACGAAAAGTGGCTCGAAGCCCTAGCGCCCCACGAGCCCATTTCGCAGTACCAGCACAACCGCACCGGCGAGGACAACGCCGACGCCCACATGAAACGCCAGATCATGGGCCGCGAGGTGGTGGTGGCCATCACCCAGGGCAAGCTCGACTTCGGCCCCTGGGAGCAGATCTTCTACGGCGAATTCGACGGCCGCCGCAAGAAGCGGGCGTCTGGTGAAGATCATCGGGGAGTGACCGGCGCGTCCGCGATTACTTCGCTTTTCGCTCCGCCGCCAACTGATCCTGGTAAGTCTTCTCCAGTTTCTCGACCGCCGCGTGGTAGCCCTTGGGGTCGACGAACCGTTCGGGGTTATAAGGATCGCCCGGCTTGTACTTGTCATGCAGCCCGAACTGCGCGGCATGCGAAGCCAGCCACACGTCGATCTTTATTTCCTTCTGGTCATGGAAAGTGCGCGCGTAAGCCTCGGCGATGCCCGGAAACATCGGCATGCCGCTCACTTTGACGCCCGGGTTAATGGACGCCATATTCATGATCCCCACGTGGTAGGTCTTGCCCGCCTCGCGCACGTCCAAAGTAAAGCTGGTGGCGCCCTTGGTGTGGCCCGGATGGTGATGCGCCGTGATCACGGTCCCGCCCAACTCGATCTTGTCACCGTCCTTCAGTTTCCGGTCCACTTTGACCGGCGTGAAGCGCGCCCGGAGTTCCTCGCCGAACCGAAAGTCCTTCTTGCCGCCGGATTCGAGCAGCTCAACATCTTCTTGCCGACATATAGATCTTCGCCCCCGTCATCTTTTGCAAATCCGCGAGCCCCGCCACGTGATCGAAATGCCCATGCGTGGCCATCAGGATCTTGGTGTCGGACATCTTGAAACCCAGTTGCTCGACGCCAGCCTTGATCAGCGGCACCGTTTCCGCCAGCCCGCTATTGATCAGAATGTTCCCCTGCGGCGTGGTGATCAGGTAGGTGGACAAATCCCACGTCCCCACCCAATAGATGTTGCCCAGAATCTTGAACGGCGGAAAGGGCTTGGTCCAATCGGGACTATTCGGGACGGCCGGCTGCCCAAAAGCCGCAGCGGTGAGACTTATAAACAGGAGGAGCCGAGTCAGCATAGGGCACTATTTTACAGCAGGCGCCACCTGTCACAATGGGGCATATGGAACGAGTCAGCGTCCGCGATCTGCATCTCAAGACCAGCGCGCTGCTCAAGGAGGTCGCGCAGGGCCAGAGCTATGTGATCGAGTCGCGCGGCGTCCCGGTGGCGGAATTGCTCCCGATTCCTACACACCGCCCCGCCAATAAACTCCCCGATCGCGAAGCATTCATTCGCACCTTACCTCGCGGCGGCACCGATACGGGGAAGATCCTGGAGGAGGACCGAACTTGAAACGTAATATTGATGATGATCCTCAAATCGTTCACGTCAAGGAGCTTCGTTCTCGCGTCGACGAAAGCTTGACCTCCCTTGACCGCGGCGAGGGAACCGATGGTGAGGCGTTTATGCAAGAGATGCTCGGCGGCCTTGACTCGCGCGAGGCCAAAACGCAAGCTTAATGGTTACAAAGAAAGCCAACGGTGCCGACAGGCTCAAATAGTTCGCCCCTCATATTTGTTTTGATGCTACAGGATCTGGATTGCTTCCGACCGGGCGGAAGTTCCGTCTAAGTCACTCCTCCAAATAGCTATGCAACTCGTCGCGGGCGGAAGAGCGTTACACCCAGCACGCCGACATCAAAAAACTGCATCCCGAAACGTGGTTCGTGAGTGACCGGAATCGGGATGGCAGGTGATCGACGTTAAGAAAAAGGACGGTCCCCGTGCGGGCCGGGAACCGCCGGATCGCTCGATGCTGCGAAGAAAACCGTGGCAGAAAAACCGGACGAGCGGCGCAATGTTGGGCCGGATCTCAAATGAAAAAGCCCCGCTCAACCCTGAGCGAGGCTTCCCTCGGTTTGCTTAAAATTAGATCGTGCCACTTAATGTGCAGTGGCAATCCGAACGACAACCGCGCCAATCAAAGTTAACACCAGCAACATCGCTAGCTGTTCAGGAGCGGCGGTGACGGTGAAGCTTACCGTGCCGTTATTATTAAGACTTAGATTGCTAGACACCCGTAGGTTCTCCTTTCCTCCTCCCAATCATCAAGCGTCGCCAGTCGCATACGCAGATGCTAGCCCAACTCCCGCCATTATTCAAGGGAAATGTTTCAGAAGGACCAACCGCGCGGTCCTCATTGAGAAGCTGGTTTCCCCCGGCACGCGAGCTCGGTAAGGCAGCATTCCCGCGAAAAGGAGATAGAAACAGACGAGTCCGGCCTTGTTTACCCCGTAAAGTCTTGGCGCTCGATATCAAGCCTTTTCGCCGCCGCAGGTTCATGTAGGAAGCCGATCACGCCTTTCCACGCAGTTTTCCACGCTCTGTTTGCTTCCACTTATCCCTTCCACCCCTGTGTCGCTTATCCTGTTCGGGGTCATCTTCTGTACTAAACTCTGCCTCCGGCAAACGCCGGTTTGGCTTGGGTTCGTTTGGTTGTACAGCATTTCGCGAGGAGGTCGCCGCTTGGGTTCGTTTGGTAATTTCCGGGTGCAGCGAAAGCCTCCGCCGGAGACGTGCCTTTTGACCCTACGTCATGCTAAAATAAAGGTTTAGCGGCCCCCGCCGTGATCCCCCGAAGGAGCACTACTTGGCAGATCCCCAAGACCCGACGACGCCCCCTGCAGGCCCCCCTCCGCCCCCCGGAGGGCAGATCCCGCTCGGCGGCGATGGCGGTAACAACAAGAGCCACATCCCCATAAACATCGAAGACGAGATGCGCCGCTCGTACCTCGATTACGCCATGAGCGTGATCGTCGGCCGCGCGCTTCCCGGATGTGCGCGACGGCCTCAAGCCGGTCCACCGCCGCATCCTTTATATGATGCAGGAAATGGGCCTGCACCATAACCGGCCCACCAAGAAATCCGCGCGCGTGGTCGGCGACGTCATGGGTAAGCTGCACCCGCACGGCGACGCCTCAATCTACGACGCCTTGGTCCGCATGGCGCAGGATTTTTCCATGCGCTATCCGCTGATCGACGGCCAAGGCAACTTCGGTTCCGTCGACGGCGATCCGCCCGCGGCCATGAGGTATACCGAAGCGCGGCTCGCTCGCATTGCCGCTTCGCTCCTCGAAGACATCGACAAGGAAACCGTCGACTTCAAGCCCAACTACGACGAAAGCGAGTATGAGCCCGAAGTCCTGCCGACGCGTATCCCGAACCTGCTGGTCAACGGCAGCGAAGGCATCGCCGTCGGCATGGCCAGTAAGATCCCGCCCCACAATCTGCGCGAGATCGTCGAAGCCTGCATCGCGCTCGTGCAGAATCCGGCCATCCAACTGCCGAAACTGATCGAGATGGTGCAGGGCCCCGATTTCCCGACGGGCGGCATTATCCTCGGCCGCGAAGGCATCTACGATTACTTCAAGAACGGCCGCGGTTCGATCAAGGTCCGCGCCAAAGCCGCCACAGAAAAGATGGGCAAGGACCGCGAAGCCATCATCGTCACCGAGCTCCCCTATCAGGTCAACAAAGCCCGGCTGATTGAATACAGCGCCGGCCTCGTAAACGAGAAGAAACTCGAAGGCATTTCCGAAATCCGCGATGAGAGCGACCGCGACGGCATGCGCATCGTGTTCGAGCTCAAGCGCGGCGAGCAAGCCGAAGTGGTTCTCAACAACCTGTACAAGCAGACGCAGATGCAGGTGAACTTCGGCGTGATTCTGCTGGCTATCGTCAACGGCCAGCCGCGCGAGCTCGGCCTGCTCGACGCCCTCAAGCGTTTCATCGAGCATCGCATCGACGTTATACGCCGGCGCACCGATTACCTGCTGCGCAAAGCCCGCGACCGCGAGCACATCTTGCTCGGCTTCCAGCGCGCCCTGACGAACATCGACCAAGTCATCGCCCTGATCCGAGCGTCGAAAACTCCGCGCGAAGCCCGCGAAGCGTTGATGAACTTCATCACGCCCGCCGAAGCCGCCGCCTACGCCAAGCTAGTCGATGCAGACCCGCGCGGTCCCCGTTTCACCGAGCGCCAGGCCCAAGCCATCATCGAACTCCAACTCCAGCGCCTCACAGGCATGGAGCAGCAGAAGATCATCGACGAACTCGCCGACATCCAGCGTCAGATCGCCGAGTATCTCGACATCCTAGGTTCCGAAAAAGTGCTGCGCGCTGTGGTGGTCAAGGAATTGAAAGAAGTCCAGAAAGACTTCGGCGATGACCGCCGCACGCAGATCGTCGAAGACACCGGCGAGATCCGCCTCGAAGACCTGGTGCAGGTGGAAGACGTCGCCGTCACTGTGACCCGCGGCGGATATCTGAAGCGCACCGCCGTCGACACCTATCGCCGGCAGACTCGCGGCGGCAAAGGCCGCATCGGCATGTCGACCCGCGCTGAGGATGTGGTGGAGCACCTGATCATCGCCTCCACCCACGCATACCTGCTGATCTTCACCAACAAGGGCCGCGTCTACTGGCTGAAGATTTACAACATCCCCGACGCCACCACTACCGGTAAAGGCAAGCACGGCTCCGGCTTGATTAACTTGCAGCCGGACGAATCCGTCACGGCGTTCCTGCCGGTGAAGGAGTTCGTCGCCGGCAAATTCATCGTGATGGTGACCAAGCAAGGCGTCATCAAGAAGTGCGAACTCACCGAGTTCGACAATCCGCTACAGCGCGGCATCATCGCGCTGGGCATCGACGACGGCGATGAACTGCTGGCCGCCCGCCTCACTAACGGCGAGAACTATATTTTCCTCGGGTCGCATGAGGGCATGGCCTGCCGCTTCAAGGAATCCGACGTCCGCCCCATGGGCCGCCCGGCGCGCGGCGTCCGCGGCATGGAACTCGAAGAAGGCGACTACCTGGTCGGCGTCGAGATCGTCGAAAAGGACGGTCTGATTCTCTCGATCTCCGAGAACGGCTTCGGCAAGCGCACGCCGCTGGTCGACTACCGCCTCACCGCTCGCGGCCGCAAGGGCGTCATCAACATGAAGACCACGCCGCGCGTCGGCAAGGTCGTTGGCATTCTATCCGTGAAGGAAGATTCCGACTTGATGATCATCACCAAACAGGGCCAGATCATCCGCATTGATTCCGGCGAGATCCGCCAGGCCGGCCGCTCCACGCAGGGCGTCCGACTAGTGAACGTTGAAGCCGGCGATCAAGTCGCCGCCGCCAGCCTCATTCCTGAAACGGAAGCGGCATTGCCGCAAGAGGATCTGCCTCTTCAGTAGCCCATACAATAGAAGTATGGAGCAGAAAGAACGCCAGCTCTTCGCCGCGCTGCGAGCAGATGGGCAGCGTGATCGTTGCCTATTCGGGCGGCGCAGACTCGGCGTACCTGGCGTGGGCCGCCAACCGTGTTCTGGGCGGCAAGGCGATCGCGATCACGGCGGACTCGGCGTCTCTTCCCGAATCCCACAAGGGCGATGCCGAAGCCTTCGCTCGCGAACACGGCATCCACCACGAGTACATCGCGACGCACGAGTTCGACAATCCCGACTACGTCGCCAACAATCCCGATCGCTGTTTTCATTGCAAAGACGAATTGTTCACGCGCCTCGACGAAGTGGCCCGCAACCGCGGCATCGCGCATGTGATTTACGGCGTGAATGTCGACGACCTCGGCGACTATCGTCCCGGACAGGGAGCCGCGAAACGGCACGGCGTGAAGGCCCCGCTGGTCGATGCCGGACTCACCAAAGCGGAAATTCGGGCGCTCTCGCAACGCGCCGGACTCACCACCTGGGACCGCCCCGCGTCAGCGTGCCTCAGCTCGCGGATTCCCTATGGAACGCCGGTAACGATTCAAAATGTGAAAACGGTCGACCGCGGCGAAGAAGCCATTCGCGCGCTCGGCTTCCGCCAGTTTCGCGTGCGCTTCCATGGCGACATCGTGCGCATCGAAGTGGCGCCCGAAGAACTCGACCGCGCCATGACTCTGGATATGGCACGCCAGTTCACCGCCATCTTCAAGCCACTAGGCTTCCACTACGTCACGCTGGATCTGGAAGGCTACCGCCAAGGTTCGCTGAACGCCGTACTTAGCTGACGTATCGAGATACGGCTCGTAAGGGTGTATAACGAGCGATAGCGGTGAAATCGCGGTCGCGATGCCATACGGGTACGCCATGCTCGATCGCAATCGCGGCGATCAGACAGTCGATCGTGGATCGAATTGTGTAGCCCCTAGTTCGCCCCTCTCTATAGATTGCGGCGGCCTTCACATAGAGATTCAAGGGTACTGATTCACTCAAACAAGGAAAAGCCAAGAGCCGGTCTTCAAACATCGCGCATGACGAACGACCGGAAAATCCTTGTAGGATCTCTTGAACCACTGGAGGGCACGTGACGAAGTCCATTACCTTGGTTTCTGCTTCGCGGAGCGAAATGCGACCGGCGAAAAACTCGATCCACACGGAGGTATCGACTAGGATCACCGGGCCGCCACTTTGCGGCGAGGGCGGCGGGGATGGTCCTCGCGCATCTCCGAGAGGTCGCCCTTCCACAGCCCTTTCCCGAAGAATTGCACGATACTGCGCATCTTGTGCCGCCGGACAACGTCAGCCAACGCTTGGTTGACGGTTTCGGAGTACGTCTTAGTGCCTAGCGCCCGCCGAGCTTCCTCCAGCGAGTCACCATCTAACACAAGATTTGTACGTCTCATGTGTATAGTGTACCGCGTTCAAGAAAACGTTACTCGCCCCTCGAAGAATCTTCGGCAGGGCGAAGATGCGGAAACTCCTTGTAAATCTTGTTAACAATCTCACTCGATCTGTAGTCCGGCCCTGTCGACGGAATGATCGGCGAGAACACGGCAAGCTTTTCTTTCGGTGTGATCCATTTTTGAATCGCGGCTTCGTCCACGCCAATGTCTTCGTTGTAGATTAACTCTGCGCCGTGTCCCAACTGCACATGTATGACGTTCAGGTCGCGCAGTCCTCTGAAACGAAACGCGACGCGCTTGCCATTTGCATTTTCCCAGGACGCTTCATTAGCGGTTCCCAGTTCCATCGCCTTTTGGTAGGCTTCCTCCGGTGAGTCAGCGCGGATAAGAACAAGATTTGTATGGACGACATTCCGTGGATCACTCTCGATGGTGATCTCCAGAACGATATCCGCTAAATACCATTTCGCGTCTTTGGGAATATAGCCCATGAGCCCTCTCAAACCGCGCGGCGCGAAGCAGCGGTTATGCCCCAAGCCACTGCCAGCACCACCAGGCAGCCGATCATGTTGTACCAAAGGTAAGCGATGGGCGTGTAGCGTGCTACCGCGAATGTGGTCGCCTGGCCCGCGACGACGCCCCAGAATGCTGCGGTGCCTCCGGCCTTCTTCATGAAAAACGCTACTACGAAGACGCCCAGCATACTGCCGTAGAATAGCGAGCCTACCTGGTTCACCGCCTCGATCAATGAGCCTAATCTCTGGGCGAAGTTGGCGAAGGTGACGGCATAGATTCCCCAGAACAAGGTCGCGACGCGCGACGCGAGAAGATAGTGGCGATCTGTCGCGTCCTTATGAAAGTGACGCCGGTAAACGTCGATCATACTCACCGTCGCCAGCGAATTAATTTCGCCGGAGCTGGCCGACATGGTCGCGGTCAGGATCACGCCAAGGATCAAACCGACCAAGCCTCGCGGCAGGTAGCGGGTCACGAACGAGAGGAAAATATAATTGGTATCGCTATCCTTGCTGAGTTTTCCAGCTTCCGCGCGCACCGCGTTTATCTTCTGTTGCGCCGCGCGGAAGTCGTCGCCCGAGCCGCCGTCTTTCACTTTGCGAGCCGCGATCTGGCGCTCGTCGAGCGCCCGCTGGTAGCGCGCTTGCAATGCCGGGTATTCCGCGGATTGCTCCAGGCGCTTCATTTCCACTGGCTGGAACAGCAGCGGGGGCCGTTCAAATATGAAGAACACGAACACGATCGCTCCGATGAACAGAATGAAAAATTGCACCGGCACTTTTGCCATCGCGTTCAGCAGCAAGCCCAGGCGGCTTTGCCCGATCGACCGGCCCGTCAGGTAACGCTGCACTTGGCTCTGGTCCGTGCCGAAATACGCCAGCATCAGGAACGTGCTGCCGATCAAACCGCTCCAAAGGTTGTAGCGGTTATTGGGATCGAAATGCGTATCGACCGCGTTCAAGCGGCCCGCGGCGCCCGCGATCCTCAACGCGTCCAGGAACGAGACATCGTGGGGCAGTCTCCAGATCGCGATCAGCAGCGCCAGAATCAGTGCGCCCATGATCATCATCATCTGCTGCACGTCGGCATAGGTGACGGCCTTGATGCCGCCCAGAGTGGTGAAGAGAATCACGACTCCACCCATCAATATCGTGGTCAAGTAAAACGGCCAATTCAGCATCACCGACATCACGATGGCGGGCGCCGCCAGCGCCACCCCCGCGCCCAATCCGCGTCCAATCAAGAAAATGATGGTGACGATCAAACGCGTCTTGGCATCGAAGCGTTGTTCCAAATACTCATACGCCGTGTAAACTTTGGCGCGATGGAAAATAGGCACTGCTGTTGCGGAGAGGATCACCATCGCTACCGGCAGTCCGAAATAAAACTGCACGAAGCGCATGCCATCGACGTAAGCTTGTCCAGTGGTGGAGATGAACGTGATGGCGCTGGCCTGGGTTGCCATGATGGAAAGTCCCATGGCGTACCAGGGCATAGTCTTGCCGGCCAGTAGATATTGATTGACGCTGGTGGAGCCGCGGCCGCGCCACAAGCCGTAGGAAACCAGGAATGCCATCCAGCCGAACAGGACAATCCAGTCGAGTGGGGTCATTGCTCAGGCGGGCGCTCAGACGGGCGGCGCGTAATGTTTCGTGAACAGCCAGGAGAGGAAAATGATCACCGCAAGATAGATCAGAACGAAGCGGTAGACGCGTTTCCAGGTGCCCAGGAAGGGCGGTGGTTCATCGACGATGACTTTCTCGAAACCCTTTTCGGGGACCGGCGCTACGTCCTCCATTACTGAACTTTCGCCGCGCTTAGCATGTTGGCGAACAGGCGATAGGCGCCGGGAACACCGGCCGGCAATTCGCGGAACCAGTCATACGAAGAGAAAATGTAGGCGCCCTTGCCATAGCGCGTGTACAGCTCGCCGCCGAGGAGCGGCTTTTCGCCGGGGTCGTGCGATTCGAGAATGCTCTGATAGCGCGGGTCCCATTCGGAGGCGAAGTACAAGCCGCGCTCCTGCACCCAGCCCTCGAAATCGCGCGCGGTGATTTCGTTGGGGGCATGCAATAGCACGTTGTTCGGGTTCGGAAAGGTCACGGGCGCTTCTTCGACGGTTACGCGTTCGCGGCCGGTCGTGATGGGGTAGGGCCCGATGTGCGCCAGCAGGGTTGATTCCGGAGCTTGCGGCGCTCCCGGGGGGCCGCCTTCCGCCACATTGTATTGCACGATCAGCGTGCCGCCGTCCTCGGCGTACTTGAACAGCCGCTGATAATTCAAGCGCAGGTCGGCGCGAGTGTTGAAGGCGCGGACGCCGGTGACGATGGCGTCGTACTTGCTCAAATCCGCATACGACAAATCGTTGGCAGAGAGAAGCGTCACTTCGCAGCCCATCTGCTGAAGCGACTCGGGCACTTCATCGCCTGCGCCGACAATGTAGCCGACATTGTGCGCCAGCGTCTTAATGTCGCTGCGCACTAGGCGGGCTTCGGACGCCGGAAACAGGGTCTGCGCGGGGATGTGCGGGTAATCGATGACGCGTGTGCTCGAGGCGACCGCACGACCTCCGACGGTGGCCGAGGCGCGCAGCGAGCCGATGGACTCGCCGGGCGGCGGCGCCACTGTGAACTCGGCCATGGTCTGCTCATCGGTGGCCGCGAGTCGAAGTGCTGCGATGCGGGTTCGACCTTCCATCCCGCGGGCGCTTCCAGCCGGACTTCGCCGGCCTGTTTGCCGCTGTTGGATCGCACCGGAACTCTGCAGCCGCCGCGACTTGTTATCCGGAAACACCAGCGCCATGCCGCCGAAATCGACGCTCACGGGAGGCACAATCGCCAGCGGGCGCGTGAGCTGTCCGTAAATATGATCTATATAGACCCGCTGCACCGGCCGCTTCAGCGTGATCTCGGCGGCGCCCACTTGCAAACGGAACTCGGCTAGAAGCGCGGGCGGGCCTTCGGGATCGCCTATCTCTTGCGGATCCGCCACCGAGTACATGGCGCTCTCTTTGGGCAACTGCAGCCAGTAGGGCTGCGTATAAGGCTGCGCTTCAGGGACCTTAATGTTGACCGGAAATTCGATAGGTTTGTTGAATGCCAGCACCGTTGACGCGACGGTGGGCTGGGCTACGCCTTCGATTCCGGACAGCTTCACGCCGCGCAGCGTGACCGCGGCGGGATTCCGCGCGAGCGCGGTAAGCGTCACTTTGAAGGTCGAGCCGGGAGTCACTTCGGGCTTGTCGGCGAGCGCCTGCACGGTCACGCCGCCGGCGAGCGCAATGGCTTCGTCCAACTCGGCGAGCCGTGCTTGGGCGAGCCCGTTCTTACTCGACGCCGCGACGGCAGCCATCACCGGCCGGACTTGCGAAAGAATCGGCAGCAGCGCTTCGGGATGTGCCGGTGCGAACGCGGCGGAGGCCTGAGTCAACAGGCGCGTGACTTCCGCGCCGCCTTCCAGGCGCGACCATCCGAGGCTGATGTTCTCAAGAATGTCCTTGGTAGCTTTGTCGCCGTGATCGGTGACGAAATAATTGACCACTGAGCCTTGCGCGCTGACCCGTGCCCATGGCCTGGCTGCGGTGCTGGCTGCGGCTCATCCCCGCGATTTCCTCATAGGAATAGCCAAGCTCCGGCGAATACGCTCCCAGATCCACCGCCAACTTGTCGGGGACGCTCTCCACCTCTTTTTGCTGCT
This sequence comes from Bryobacterales bacterium, assembly GCA_963793395.1. GTDB lineage: Bacteria > Acidobacteriota > Terriglobia > Bryobacterales > Bryobacteraceae > Palsa-187. The sequence continues at coordinate 36,979 of CAWCAP010000040.1, forward strand.
CGCGGCTGAAGGCGGCCAGATTGGTCATGAGGCGCAGCGCCTGCCAGGTCTTCACATACTTCAGTTGTTCGGGAAAACGAGTGGGATCGGCGGCGGCGGCGAACGCTTCGCGGCCCAGAATGGCGGAAGCCTGATGCTGCCCGTGGCCGTCGCGCGGAGTGCCGGTGAAACGCAGAATGATGACGTCGGGCTGGAAGCGGCGGATGGCCCACACTACATCGCCCAGGACTTTTTCGCGCGGCCATTTTGTGCCCAGAGTTTCGGTAGCGGTTTTGGTGAATCCAAAATCGATGGCCCGCGTGAAGTACTGTTGCGCGCCGTCGATGCGCCGGGCGGCGAGCAGTTCCTGGGTGCGGATGACTCCCAGCTCATCGCCCTGCTCGGGGCCGATCAGGTTCTGGCCGCCCTCGCCGCGAGTGAGGGAAAGGTAAGCCGTGCGGACGTGGCGTCCCCGCGCCAAATACGCAAGCAGCGCGGTGTTCTCGTCATCCGGATGCGCGCCGATCATCATGACGCTGCCGAGATTATTCAACTCGTCCAGCATCAAACGCATTTGCGTTTCGCCGGAGACGTCCTTTTGGGCGCGGGCTGGAGCAGGGAACAGGGAAAACAACAGCACGAGACCCAATACTGCGGGGGCCCAGGCTGAGGATCGAGGAAGCGTTAAGCGGGATCTCACGCGCATTTACCTAGATGTTATCTTAGCAGCGCGGGCAACGCAGGAAGTGTACGAAGGGAATTTGCTATGCTTCCTGTGAGAGGGGGGAATTTCCGAGTTCCGGAATTCCCACCTTGACTCAGCCTATGAGCACTACACTCGTCAAAGTTCAGAACAAGGGTCAAGTGACCATTCCCACCAGGTTACGGCAGCAGGCGGGGATCGCCGAGGGCGACATCGTGGAGGCCACTTTTCAAGGCGGTCAAATTATCCTCACACCAAAAGTTGTTATCGACCGCTCCCCGTTCCCGAATGCCAATGGCGAATACACGCGGGTGCAGCGGCGCTCGATCAATGCGCGCCTTGCAAAAGCCGATAAAGAGATCAAGAGCGGCCGAACTTTCGGGCCGTTCGATAACGCCGATGACATGATCGCCTCGATCGAGCGGGAGTTGAAAAAGACGAGCTGCCGCGAGGAAAAAAGCCAAACCATCTCGATGAAGCTGGACTACGCCCCGCGTGCGCTTGCCGCGTTGGAAGGGGCTCCTGAAAAGATCAGAAGGGTTTTCTACAAACAAGTAAGAATGCTCGCAATCAACCTGCGGCACCCGTCACTACGAACCAAAAAGTATGACGATGGGAAGGGTTGGTGGCAGGCTAGGGTCAACGACGACTGGCGATTCTACTTCACCATCGTCAACGAGACCTGTGTGATTCAGGATGTCATCAAGCATCCGAAGTAGCAAGTGCAAGTATTCAGGATGTTATCGAGCGGAAGCTTCAAAGCTGGGGCCGCTCGCGAAGGGCGGAGCCGCCCTGTGCAAAAATATCGCTATGGACTTCCGGTGCGAAGACCTTCCGCAACACGGGTTGCGATTAGTCGCACCTTCGTCGCCCCACTACGCTCCGGCGCTGGCTTATCTCCGGCGTCATCTTGATCAACCTGTGAACGGGGCGCCTCCCATCCCCGAGCACTTTCGTACACGAATTTCCGAAGAGGATAGCTCCACTTCGGCGATCCTGCTTAACCAGAATAAGAAGACCATTGCCGCACTGCAGGTCGTTTGGCGTTTCGAAACGGTGACCGGCCACACACCGCGACATAGTCGGCAGATGCTTTCTCCACAAGTCTTGCTCCTTCCCTTTGGGAATCCGGAGAGCTCTCTAAAGCTGCTCAAATATTGGCACACTATTCTCCCCGGCTCGAAGCGTTATTTGAGCCAATCGGGGATGGTCGGCGACAATACCGACGTCCGTCCCCCAGCGCCCGATGAGAAATGGCCCAGCAAAGGAGGCATCTTTGGATTTGGCAGCGGTGGAGGTATGAATCTACGCGACCCGGTTAAGCAAATCACACTCTCGCTGGATGGCGTCTTTTTCCTCGACGGCGAATTTGTTGGCCCAAATCGCGAAGGGCAATTCGAGGAGACTGTCGCTTTAGCAGAAGCTCACATGCAGGTCGCCAAAATCGCACGCGAGGGTCATGATTCAGGTCGCGCGCCTGCACAGATTTTGGCTGAAATCGAGAACATCACCGGCCCTGCTCCAGAGGAATTTCATGCACCACCTGACACCTGTCAAAACGGCGCGAAGCCGGAGGAGTTCAGGCGATGGGCATTGCAGCGACTAGCTGAAGAATTTACCCAAGAACGTGAGTTTCCGCATTACTCGGATGAAAACCTGGTGGCTAGGATTATGAGCTGGACGGAAGCCGTCCTCCCGCACTTTCGCAAAGCCGGATAGCCTTGGCCGCTCCGCGACCGTTCTAGGTTTCAGCCCACTCGCGTTCCAGCATGCGCGAATATTCGCCGGACGCGTAGATTTCGAACTCGAACTCCAGATGGCCGATATCGGTGAAGGCAACTTCGCCTTGGCGGATCTGGAATAACTGGTCGGCGTAGCGATAGTAGTGGCGAACGAACTCATCCGTCAGAACTTCGCGATCCGGAACCGTGGAGAAAACGGCGCTCAGGCCCAGCGCCCGCGCGAAGATCGACTTGTAGTCCGATACGCCCCATTTTTTCAGCTTGGATTGCACCGGCTCCGGCGTGTGGTTGACCAGGTACGCGGCGAAGCTTTGATATTTGATGCCCGCAGTGGAGAGTTCCGGTGAGCGTTCCACCAACTCCATGCATTGCTCTATCCATCGCAACAGATCCTTGCCGACGTAGAACAGCATGCGGATCTCGCAGAAGCGGCCGTCGAGCAGAGTACGCTCCACGTCCTGGGTATTGCGTTCGCCGGCCGGCAGCAAGCCTTGCAGCACCAGGCTGGCGCGCGAACTCTCCACCAGCTTTTCCGGTCCGCCAGCATCCGCGAACGGATGCAGAATCAGTGGGGGTAACTTGCGAGCGTTCATCTTCCTTCCAGCATGTTCTCCGACGTTAGGGTCACCGGCGTGGCTTCCGAATGGCATCTCTATCTCCAGGCTCAGTATGTCAGATTACCGCCGCTCCGTAAGCAGTACTTTGGCTTCAATCGTCTGGTCCCCCCGAATCACTTTAACTAGTACTGTGTCTCCAGGTTTGCTGTCGCGCAAAGCATACGTGAAATCATACAGATTGCCGATTGCTTTGCCGCCGAACTCGATCATGATGTCGCCTGGTTTGAGGCCGGCTTTGGCTGCGGGACTGCCCTCGCGAATGTCGGCGAAGCGGACGCCCTTGGGGGGCTCGTTGAAGTCCGGGATGCTGCCGAAATCCGGACCGTAACCTGACCTCGCGCCGCTCCCTGAAACCGGGCCAGATGACGGACGCGCCACGCGCACAAATTTGGGGCGATCTGGGTCTTCGGTCAGATGCGTTGCGATGTCGGCCACGTAATCCAGCAGTTTCGCGGCGTCGGCGGAGTCGATCTTATCCGCGGTATCGCTGGGCTTGTGATAGTCGGCATGCAGGCCGGAGAAGAAGAACAGGATGGGAATCTGTTTGGATGCGAAGGACGCATGATCGCTGGCGTCGCTCATATCGGTGCCGGAACTCTTGCCGGATTCATCGATCCACAGCGGCGGCGGCAGCTTCACTTCTTCGAGTATCCGGGCGAAGGTGGACCCGGTCTGCGCGCCGTTCACGAAAATGTGGCCGTTCTGCACGCGGCCGATCATATCCAGGTTGAGCATCGCGACCGCGTTCTCGATGCGGGAGCTCGGGGTGATTCACATACCAGTTGCTGCCCAGCAAACCTAGTTCTTCGCCGGCGAAAGTCATGAATAGAATTCCGCGCTGAGGCTTCGGCTGCTTCGAAAACCAGCGCGCCAGTTCGATGACTCCGGCGGTGCCGGAAGCGTTGTCGTCGGCGCCGGGATGGATGGTGCCGATCTGATTGGGAGCGAGCGAGTGCTCGTCGCCCAGGCCGAGGTGATCGTAGTGCGCTCCGATGATCACGTATTCGGAGGTCTTGCCCGGTAAGTATGCCGGCGACATTGTGAACCGTCTTGATCTCATGCACCAGATCCACTGACAAATCCACTTGAACCTTTGGAAGGTCGAACGAGCGCGGCTTCAGATCGCTGTCGATGTCTTTGGCGATTTGATGCAGGTCCCGGCCTTCGGCCCGCAGCCAGGCTTCGGCGGTCTGTTCCTTCATTTGAACGAAGAATATTCCGGCATCGCGCGGGCCGCCGGTGGAGCCCAATTTCTCAAGCTTGTCCTCGGACCCGGCGTGGGCCGGCGTGTCATTCACCAGAATCACGCCGCGCGCTCCGTGGTTTTTCGCGTCCATCATTTTGTCGATGAAGGTCGCGTGAGAGGTGAGCCGCCTGCCGCCGAACACGCTCTTCTGGTTGTGTTCCTGCGGCTCGTGGCGGAGGATTAGAACCAGTTTGTCTTTCACGTCGATGCCGGCGTAGTCGTCGTAATTATGTTCCTTGGCAGTGATGCCGTAGCCCGCGAAGACCACCTGGCCGTGGAATTTTCCGTTGGTCGAAAAGGTGAAGGGAACGAAGTCCTGGCCTTCGCGCAAAGTCTCTTTAGGATTGCCGTCGCGATAAGAGAACGCGTTATTCGGCCCCAGTTTCGCGCCGAGTTCAGCGGGGAAAGCCAACTCGAAATTCTTGGCTTCGGCGGCGCTCTTACCCTCTAGCGGCTGCAGGCCAAAGGAGCGGAATTGGCTGGCAATATAGGCCGCCGCTTTCTCGATTTCCGGGCTTCCGGTGGCCCGGCCTTTTAGTTGCGGCGACGCCAAATACTGGATGTGCGCCAGGTACTGATCGGGCTGAACGTCCGCCGCGGTGAGAGCCAGCGGACAGAGGCACAGAATCGAATATGCAATTCTTCGTTGCGCTGCTTGCATCTTTACGCGCCTATTTCTTGGGCGTTACCTTCGGGATGTCCACTGTGCAACAGCTATCGTCTTCCTTCTTCGGGGAGGCCGAGGCCACGGTCTTGGTTTCGGCCGCCTTGTGATCGATCTCGATCTGCAAGAGCTGCTGCAGAACGTTCCAATCGACGCCGCCTTCCAGCTTCCGTCCGTTGATGAAGAGCGTCGGTGTGGCGCTGATGGCCAGTTTGTGGCCCAGATCAACCGATTTATCCACGGCGGCGGCCGAAGCCTTGTCGTCCATGCAGCGGCCGAGTTGCAGCGTGTCCAGGCCCTTGCTTTTAGCGTATTCCTGGAATTTAGCGTCGAAATTTTCCAGCGTGATGTCTTTCTGCGCGCCGTACACCCAATCGTGATAATCCCAAAAAGCTGCGGGGCTGACGCGGTAGGTGCAATTGCCGGCGATGGACCCCTTCATGGCCCAGGGATGAATCGACGTCAGCGGGAAGTCGACGAAAGTGACGCGGACTTTGTCGGCGAAGGCCGCCGGGACGTTCTTGCGGAGTTCCTGCTCTTCCTTTTGACAGTAGGGACATTCGAAATCGCTGAACACTACCAGGTTCACAGGTGCGCTGGCGCCGGCGCCGTAGCTGGGGTGGTCATCGACCTTCAGCAAATCGAGATTGTTTTTGAACGGGCTGATGCGGACGTCATAGGTTTGGCCCTTGACGATATTCTTGCCGTCTTTTGAAACGTAATACGACTCGTCTTTCGTGGCGCCGTTATAAGTCAGATGCACATCCACGTCGTAAAATCCGTCGAGGGTTGTGGATGGCTTCGGGTCGTCGATGGTGACCGTGACTTGTGGAATCCACAACTCGGCGTAGCGCAGGTACGCCTCCATGGTGGCTTTGTCGAGTGCGGATTTCGGGGTCGTTGTTTGGGCGACGGGGCTCTGGGCCGTCAGCGCGAAGGCGGCCAGCAGGAAGGTGGCGGCAATTTTCATTCTCAATCCCTCTGACGCGCCAGTTTGTTGGATGTTACGGCCGCGTACCTTCATTATACTGAAGACTTGTCGCGAAGCTGGCTCATTTTTCCCTTGCTGCTGTTGTACCTGCTGCACTTGGGGGGAGTTGGTTTTCTGGGTCCGGACGAGCCGCGCTACGCTTCGATTGGCCGCGAAATGGCGCGCTCGGGCGATTGGATCACGCCGCGCCTGGACGGTCAACCGTGGTTCGAAAAACCTCCGCTTACTTATTGGCTGACTGCGACCGGACACTTGGCAGGACTGCCGGACGAATGGGCGGCGCGGCTTCCGGAAGCGCTGATCAGCGTGGCGTTCCTGGTGTTTTTCTACTTCACTCTGGCGCGTGAGTTCACTCCGCGGATGGCGCTGGCGGCGGCGGCGATTCTGGCGACTTCAGCCGGATGGATGGCGTATAGCTTCGCGGCGCTGACCGATTTGCCGATGGCGGCGGCGCTGGGCGCGGCGATGCTGATCATGCTTTTCGATCCGCAGCGGGCGGTGCTCGCGGGCGCGCTGCTGGGCGTGTCGATTCTGGGCAAGGGATTTGTGCCAGTGGTTTTGATCGCACCAATATTCTTGATCGCCCACGGGAAGCGGATGGTGACGCTGGCCTGGGCCGCGATCATTGCCGCGCCGTGGTTCGTCATGTGCTGGCTACGCAACGGCAGTGCGTTTTGGGACGACTTCTTCTGGAAACAACACGTCGCGCGCTTCCTCACGCCGAACCTGGAGCATGTCCAGCCATTTTGGTATTACATCCCAGTGCTTCTGGCGGGGTTGTTCCCGTGGACTCCGTTGGCTGCACTGCTCGCGCAGCGCCGCCTGTATTCCGATCGTCGAGTTCAACTGCTCGCCGCGTGGGTGCTTTTCGGACTGATTTTTTTCTCAGTTGCGCGCAATAAATTGCCGGGCTATCTGCTGCCGCTATTTCCGGCGCTGGCGATTGTGCTCGCTGCCGCCCTCCGGCGAGCTGCTTTCAGGCCGGGGTGGCTGGCGGCGTGTGCGGTGCTGCTGGTGGGGCTTCCGACCGTCGCCGGTATCTTGCCGGACGCGCTGCTAGCGGGACTGAGCCGCTCTCACGTGGTTTTCGCGGCGGGCGGTTTGGTCTTTGGCGCAGTTGCGGTAATGGTCTGGTGGCTCGCTTGGAAGCAGAAGGCGGAGGCTGCGCTGCTGAGTGTTGCCGTGGCTGCTGGTCTCGGCGCGGTGTATGTGAAGTACAGCACGTTCGACGCGCTGGACAGGACGGTTTCCGTGCACGGCTTCTGGCGGGATCACCAAGCGGAAGTATCCGCTGGCTGTGTCGATGGCGTTAGCCGGACGTGGCAATACGGCTTGAATTACTACGCGGGCCACCTGGATTCGGAATGCGCCGCTGATGACCCGCGCCCACATATCACCACGCGCGACCGGCAACTTGCGATGGGGGATGTAAGTGTACAGAAAGTTGTACACTGAGGTATGCCATCCACTTTAGCCAAGAAGCGCGTGCGTCCTGCGGTCGGCCGCTCCCCGCTGGCCATGGCAGAGGCGCGCAAGCAGCTTCCCAAGCTGGCCGATGCGCTGGAGAAACATCCTGAAATCGGCGCGGTGAAGATTACGCGGCGCGGTAAGCCGGTGTTGGCGGTGTTGTCGTGGGATCTCTACGAATCGGTGATCGAGACCATGGAGATCATGTCCGATCCCGAGTTGATGGCGGCGTTCCGGCAGGGCGTGAAGGAGATGGAGGAAGGGAAGGCCATCCCTTGGGAGCAAGTTAAGAGGGAACTCGGTCTTTGACCTACGGCATTGTCATTACGCCACGCGCACGCGCAAGGCTCGAGGCGATAGCCGATCGGCGCGTCCGCGAAAAACTTGCCAGCACGATCGATAGCCTGGAGTCCGACCCCGAATTGCGCGGCAAGCCGTTGGGTGATGACTTTGCCGGCTACCGCAGCATTCGCGCCGTGGGACAGCGCTATCGCATCATTTATAGAGTCGAGCGGTCGACGGTGGTGGTGACGGTGGTCGCGGCCGGAATTCGGAAGGAAGGGAGCAGGGAAGACGTCTACCGGGTGGCGGCCAAGCTCATCCGCCTGGGACTGTTGTAATGTGTGGCATGGCGTCCTCTATTCTGGGTTGTAATATTCAGGCGATCGGTGCCGTCGAGCGGCCGCGATACGATGGCTTGGTGGCTCGCTTGCGCGGGGCGATGCGGGATCGCACGGAATTGGCGGACGGGTACAGCTACTCGCTGGACTCCGCGAAAATCGCGCCGGAGGAAGTTTCCGAATGGATCACCATGGAGCGCCTATGCTGCCCGTTCTTGATTTTCCAGATCGAGCGAGAGGGCGAAGTTTCACGTTTGACGATGCGTGGGCCGGAGGGCGTGAAAGCAGTGCTTCACGATGAGTTCGGCGGTGGATAGGCGGTGCGAGCCCTGCCTTCGAAAGTCCAAGTATGGTAATCTCTATAGAGAAGGAGGCCTATGTCGATCGCCGATGTGTTGACGGAACAACAACTCGTGGAGCAAGAATACGATAGAGTCGTTCGCGAGGACATTGAGCTCTTCCGATCCCAGGCCGCTTTGAAGACTGCGGGCAAGATGACGGACGACGAGTTGCGTCCGCAGCGCCTGCGCCGCGGCGTGTACAGCCAGCGCCAGCCGGACGTGCACATGATCCGGACCAAGGTTCCCGGGGGACTGCTGACTTCGGATCAGATGCGCCAGATGGGTCGCGTCGCCGACGAGTTCGCGGGCGGCAAGGGCCACCTGACTACTCGGCAGAACATTCAATATCATTTTGTGCCGCTGCCGCGGGTGGCGGATCTGCTCGGCATGCTGGCTGACGTGCGGCTGACGACGCGCGAGGCCTGCTACAACACAGTGCGCAACGTCACCGCGTGCCCCCTGGCCGGCATTCATCCCGAAGAGCCGTTCGATGTGCAGCCTTACGCGCGCCGGGTGGCGTTTGCGTTTCTGCACAAGGAACTGACGGACAGCTTGCCGCGCAAGTTCAAAATCGCGTTCGCGGGCTGCCCGGAAGATTGCATCGCGACCGCCATCAACGACGTTGGCCTGCGCGCGGTGATTCGCGACGGCGTGAAGGGTTTCCGCATGACAGTGGCCGGAGGCTTAGGGCCGCTGCCGACCGAATCGAAAGTCCTGCACGAGTTTATTCCGGCGGACGATCTGGTGCGCCGCATCGAAGCGGTGATCCGGGTTTTCAATGTCCACGGAAATCGCAAGAACAAGAACAAGGCGCGTCTGAAGTTCGTGCTGCGCGAGCGCGGTTTTGAGTGGCTGCGCGACACCATCGAAGAGCAATATCAAGACATCCTGAAGAACGGCGGCATCGCGATGCCGGATCAAGTGCCGGAGAATTTCGGCGGCTTCAAGGCGCTGCGCCCTCCGCTGGCTTCGGGCGAATTGCTGCCGGTGTGGGAGCCTTCGTCAACCGCGTTCGCGGAGTGGCGCAAGACTAACGTACGTCCGCAAAAACAGAAGGGCTATTCGATCGTTACTGTGACTACTCCGCAGGGAAATCTGACGGGCGACCAGATGCGCGGTCTGGCCGACATCGCGGACCAGGCGGGCGATGGGTTTCTGCGCTTCTCGATGATCCAGAATGTGATTTTCGGATGGGTTCCGGACGGCGCGCTGAAGCGCGTTTACGGTGCGCTGGCCAAGCTGGATCTGGCGGAAGGCGGCGCCGACGAGATTACCGATGCGATCACTTGTCCCGGAGCCTATAGCTGCAATCTGGGACTCACCAAGACCATGGGGTTGGGCGCGGCGCTGCAAAGCGTGCACGGCGAATCAGACCGATCCGGAGATCCGTAAGCTGCGCATCAACGCCAGCGGCTGCCCGAATTCCTGCGGCCAGCACTGGGTGGGCGATTTCGGTTTCTACGGCAACGCGCGCAAGATCGACGGTCCGGATGGCGTGAAGCACGAAGTGCCGTACTACCTGATGCTGCTGGGCGGCACGTATCAGGAGTTCGGCGTGGCGGTGCAGAGCCTCCCGGCGCGGCTGGTTCCGGTGGCCGTGGGCCGCGTGCTCGAGCACTTCAAGCACAACCGCGAGGAAGGCGAAAGCTTCCGCGCCTATGTGCTGCGCCACAAGGTGGAGACTTTCCGCCAGCTCACGGCGGATCTTACCAAGCCTCCGATGGACAACCCCGAAATGTTCCGCGACTGGGGCGACGACATCGAGTACAGCCTGAAACTCGGCCGCGGCGAGTGCGCCGCGTAGAGGAGTGAGCGCCAAGAAAACCCTGCAGCACGTCCTGAGCGGGACGTGCGGATGCGGCAGTTCGCTTCGACGAATTGTGCTCTTTGCTGAGTCACTGGGGTTCGACAAGCGCGTGAGGGGTAGCCATAACCTCTTCCGAAAATCCGGAGTAGATGAGAGACTCAATTCAGGGACCGTATCAGGTTAAGCAAGCCAGAGCGGTTATACTGAGGTACAGACTGGGTGCTTTTGATGACTAAATACGAGGTGATTATCTACTGGAGCGATGAGGATCAGGTGTTCGTCGCCGAAGTGCCTGAGCTCTCTGGCTGCTCCGCTCACGGTCCCACCCAGGAAGCCGCGCTGGCCAGCGCCCAGGAAGCGATTCATCACTGGATCGAAACCGCCAGAGAGTTTGGCGATTCGGTTCCGCAACCCAAGGGCAGGCGTTTGATCTTAGCCTGAGTCCGTCGATGGATCTCGCTGTTGTGGGGCGGAGTATTTGGATGTCTGGTTGGATTGGTATTCATAGCGTACGGCATGAAGCGAACACCGCATGAGTTCAATCACCTCAATCCGCGGAAAAAGCCCCTTTCCGTTCGGACCGCGCGATTAATTTACTTTCCGATGGGCCTTGTGATCATTATCTTGAGCGTGCGCGATATCATGGAGGCTTTCTAATTAATGAATCGCGAGAAGTCTGCATAACAGCTCATACGGAAAAGCCCCGAAGTCCAAAGGACTCCGGGGCAATGTCCAGTTCGTCTATTTTTTCTCTTAACTTCTCTTCGAGCTGCGTGCGGTTTGAATGCGCGCGGGTTCCGTTGAGGCGCCGGTGGCGGTTGCCAGCTCCGGCATACTGACCGAGGTATCCACCAGCCGCGCCATTTCCTGCACCGGCAGCCCTTCGCACTCGCGGGCGAAGCGCAGTACGCTCGCGCCGGGATCGTAATCCACACGAATCCAGTCGCCGCCGCGAACTTGTTCGGTCGCGATCAGGTTCGAAACCGGCTGCACCAGCAAGCGTTCGATCGCGCGCTTCAGATGACGTGCGCCGTATTTGAGATCCGTGCCCTGCTCCAGTAGGTAATCTTTACTGGCATCGGAGACCGTAAAGACAAACGCACGGTCGGCGGATGTATTGAAGATGCGTTGCTGGACCAAGTTCAATTCGATGTCCAGCACCTTCTTCAACTGCTCGCTGCCGAGCGGCTGGAAGGTCACGATCTTATCCAGACGGTTGATGAACTCCGGCGTAAACTTGCGGCGAGCGGCTTCGAGACCCGATCGCGCCAGCTTCTCGCTCATGCCATCTTCCACTTCGCCCGTCGCCATTTTGGCGCGCGCGGCGCCGGCGCCGAAGCCCAGTTTCGGAGACAGCAGATTGCCCATCTCGGCTGCGCCCAGGTTGCTGGTCATGAAGATCATGGCGCGCGAGAAATCCACTTTGCGGTTGTCGCCCAGCGTCAGCGTGGCTTTATCCAGAATGCCCAGCAGCAGGTTCCAGAGCGCATCCGACGCCTTCTCGATTTCATCGAACAGCACGAAGCTAAGCTTCATGGTGTCGGTGTGGTACTGATTCAAAACTTCCTGGGATAGCAGCGGATGGGTTTCGCGATGTCCCAGATATCCGGGAGGCGAACCGATCAGCTTGGCGATCTCATGGCTGTGCTGAAACTCGGCGCAGTCGATCTTGATGACGGCGCGCGGATTCTTCAGCAGCGCCTCGGCGGTGGCCTCGACGATGCGGGTCTTACCGGAGCCGGTTGGCCCCAGGAACAGGAAATTGCCGATGGGGCGGCCGGGCGCACTCATGCCCGTCAAATTCATTTGATAGATGTTGACGATCTGTTGAATCGCCTCATCCTGTCCGACGATCATCCGGCGCAAGCTGCTCTCGAGAGAGACCGCTTCCCGGCCAGTCTTTCCGGGATCCAAAGGGATGTTTAGCCGTACCATATCCGCCACCTTCCTGGCACTTCTCAGGGGCCTCATTGAACCCCCTCTCCACAAATCATCAGGCAATCCAAGTGCCATTTCTTTAGATGCTCCCAGTATCGACAAGATTCGGTCTCTGACTTAGCTACGTTTCGGTTTGGCCGGCCGGATCTCGACCTGGCTAACTATTGTTCTCTCTGGCATCTGCAGTAGCATGCGCACCACTCCGGCGACGTCTTCGGGATGGACTTTCCAGTCTTCACCGGTATCGCCGGCCGCCGCAGACCTGCCAAATTCGGTCGCCACGCTGCCCGGCATGACGGTGCTGACGCGGACATTGTCATAACGCGTATCCATAAGCAGCGCCTCACTGAAACCATTCAGCCCAAACTTCGAAGCGTTGTAGGCGGCTCCGCCCGCGAAGGCGTTCTTGCCGGCCAGACTGCTGATATTAACGATGTATCCCGCGCCGCGGCTATCGAATCTCGACAGCGCTTCGCGCGAGCAATAGAAGGCTCCGTTGAGGTTGGTGCGTATCATTTTGTCCCATTCCTCCAACGTGATCCGGGACACTTTGGCGAATATTCCAACGCCGGCGTTGTTGACCAGCACGTCCAGGCCGCCGGCTTCGCGGTCGATGAACTCGAACAACGCTTGAACATCTTCATATTCACTTACATCGGCAGCTTTTCCCTTGACTTTACTGGGCCAGCGTGCTTCCATCTCGGACACCGCCTGAGTGACCGAATCCGGCCATCGGCCGCAAACCACCACCGTTGCGCCCTCCGCCAGCAGCATTTCGGCGATGGCGCGGCCGATTCCACGAGTCCCGCCGGTGACCAGGCAAACTTTGTTTTCTAAAACCGATCCTTGCTGTTTCATCCCTTCAGGATACGGGCCGATGGGCCGGCTGGGCATCATCCGCCAATCCGGCACTTGGCCGGGGACGTAGAATAGAACAGGAACCTCAACATGGCGGACTCCAGCATCTTTTGGTTGCGGGCGGCGGCAGTGCTTTATGCCCTCGGCCTGCTGCATTCTATGCTGGCCATCCTCAAGCGGCGGAATGACTTTTATGGATTTGCCTTGGGCACCTTCCGCGTCGGCGTGGTGCTGCAAGGGGTAGCCATCGTGGAGCTGGCCATGGCTGAGGGCCGCCTGCCTGTGGAAAACTTCTACGGCACGGTGAACCTCTGTGCGTTCTTGATCGCGCTGGCGTTTCTGTTCGTCGAGTGGAGATATCACTTCGCCAGCACTTCCATCGCACTGTTCCCTCTGGTGTTTCTGATGACGCTGGTGGCGGGGATGCGGCAGCCGGCGCCGGCATGGTCCGATGTCCGGGTGCGCGATGCGTGGTTGATCGTTCACATCGTTCTGGTGCTGGTGGGGTACGCGGCGTTGCTGCTGACTGCGGTGTCGTCGGTGTTCTATCTGATCCAGGAACGGCGGCTGAAGAGCAAGAAGAGCCCGTCGCTGCTCGAAAAGTTGCCTCCGCTGGGAACGCTCGACGACTTGATCAGTACGTCCATGGGATTCGGCTTCGTGTTCATTACTCTGGGCGTGATCTTCGGCGTGATGTGGGCGTACATCGAACTCGGCACCAGGTGGGTAGGGAACGCGAGTATCTCGTTGTCGTTCGTTACCTGGGGATTATGCTTGGCGATGATCTTCATGCGCGCGTCGGCGGGATGGCGCGGGCGCAAAGCGGCGTTGATGGCGCTGGTGGTGTTGGGCTGCGGCGCACTAACCTGGGTGGCGCATGCCGGACTGAGGCCGACGCTGATCCCATGAAGCTGCTGATCACAGGCCTGAGTCATCACACCGCGCCGGTCGAGGTGCGCGAGAAGCTGGCGTTCGAGGAGCAGACGCTGCCCGAAGCGCTCGACCGCCTGTGCCAGCGGCCGGGCATGGTGGAAGGCATGATTCTTTCCACCTGCAATCGCGTGGAAGTTGCGGTGACGGCTGAGGAATCGAGCGACGCCGCCGAATCGGTGGACGAATTTTTGGCCGAAGCGCGCAGCGTGGAGCCGAGCTGGGTTTCGCCTTACCTGTACCACTACAACGGGCCGGATGCGATCCGCCACTTGTTCCGCGTGGCTTCGAGCCTGGATTCGATGATCGTGGGCGAGCCGCAGATTCTGGGCCAGTTGAAGAGCGCTTACACGCTCGCGAAAGAGCACGGCTCGGTGAACGGGTTTCTGGATCTGGTGATGACCAGGGCTTTCAACGTCGCCAAGCGCGTGCGCACGGAGACGGAAATCGGTTCGAGCGCGGTTTCGGTGAGCTACGCCGCGGTCGAACTGGCGCGCGATATTTTCGGATCGCTGTCGGGCAAGCGCGTGCTGCTGGTGGGGGCGGGGAAGATGGCGGAGTCGGCCGCTCGGCATTTGCGGCGGGCCGGTGTCTCCGACATCCTGGTGACCAACCGCACGCGTTCGCGGGCGGATGCGCTGGCCGAAGAGTTTCGCGGCCGCGTGGTCGAGTACGACGAGATGGCCGTCACGCTGCCGGACGTCGACATCGTGATCGCGTCGAGCGGCGCGCCGCACTTCATCCTGACCAAAGAGCTGATGCGCGGCGTGATCAACCGGCGGCGCAACCGTCCCATGTTTCTGATCGACATCGCCGTGCCGCGCAACATCGAGCCCACCGTCAATACGCTGGACGGGATTTTCGTCTACGACATCGACGATCTGGATCGCGTCGTCAAGACGCAATCTGACTGCGCGCGTGAACGTGGCGGAGCAGGCCGAGGAAATCATCAGCGAAGAAGTGGAGCGGATGATGCTGCGCCTGAAGACGCGCGAGGTCACGCCGACGATCGTGAGCCTGCAGGAGCAACTGGAACTGGTGCGGATGTCCGAGATCGAGCGGGTGCGCGCGAAGCTGGGAGTGCTGACGCCGCAGCAGCAGGAAGCCATCGAGGCCATGACGCGCGGCATCATTAATAAGATCGCGCACGCGCCCATCACCGAGATGCGGCGCAAGGCGAACGATCCCGGAGGGCATCCAGCTCATTCACACCATTCGCAAGCTATTCCGGCTGGGAGAAGGGTAGAGCGCAAGGTGATCGTCATTGGATCGCGCGGGTCGCAACTCGCGCTGTGGCAGGCTCGGCACATTGCCGCGTGCCTTCAAGAGCTGGGCGTCGAGACGCGCCTCGAAATCATCAAGACTACGGGCGACAAGATCACCGACGTGCCGTTGGCACAGGTGGGCGGCAAGGGGCTGTTCACGAAAGAAATCGAAGACGCGCTGCTGGCGGGGGCGATCGATCTGGCGGTGCACAGCTTGAAGGACATGCCTACGGGGCTGCCCGCGGGGCTGACGCTGGCGGCGATTCCGGAGCGCGAAGATCCGCGCGATGCGTTGATCGGCAAGCCGCTGGCGGAGCTGGGCGCGGGAGCGAAAGTCGGAACGAGTTCTCTGCGGCGCGCGGCGCAATTGCGGGCGCTGGGACGCGGGTTGGTGATCGAAAGCCTGCGCGGCAATGTCGACACGCGGCTGCGCAAGTTGGACGAAGGGCAATACGACGCGATTGTTCTGGCGGCGGCGGGGCTGCGGCGCTTGGGTTGGGCGGATCGCATTCGCGAGTTGATCGACCCGATGTAATGTGTCCGGCGGCGGGGCAAGGCGCGCTGGCGATTGAGACTCGCGACGATGGCGGCGCAGCGCATGAGATCGCGCGCAAAGCTGAATCACGCGGCGACAGAAGCGGCGGTGACGGCGGAGCGGTCGCTGCTGGCGACGCTCGAGGGCGGATGCCAGGTGCCGATCGGGGCGCATGCGCGCTTCGAAGGCGGCGTGCTGCATCTGATCGCGATGGTGGCTTCGCCCGACGGCGCGACGGGTGATGCGCGATAGGGCGTCTGGCATGGCGACCCGGCCGCACTCGGCAAGGAACTGGGCGAACGCATGTTGGCCGCGGGCGCGCGCGACATCCTGGGATCATGAGGCCCGCGAAGGTTTATCTGGTCGGCGCGGGCCCAGGCGATCCCGGGCTCATCACCGTCAAAGGCCGCAAGATCCTGGAGCGCGCCGATTCCATCCTCTACGATCATCTGGCCAGCGAACGTCTGCTGGACTTGGCGCCCGCGCATGCCGAGCGGATCTACGTCGGCAAAAAACGCGCGGCGCATGAAGCCACTCAGGAAGAGATCACCGCGATGCTGATCGAGCGCGCGCGACGCGGCCAGACCGTGGTGCGGCTCAAGGGCGGCGATCCGTTCATCTTCGGGCGCGGCGGCGAGGAAATGGAAGCGCTGACGGCTGCGGGCGTTGCGTTTCGAGATCGTGCCGGGCGTGACCACGCCGCTGGGATTGGCGGCTTATACCGGCGTCCCGCTGACGCATCGCGAGCACACTTCGGCGGTGACGTTCGTCACGGGCCACAGCGTCGAGGCGATCGACTGGAGCAAAGTCGGCGCGTCCGAGACCATCGTGCTCTTCATGGGACTGGTCAATTTTCCGGCGATCGCGCGAGAGCTGATCAAGCATGGACGATCGCCGGAGACTCCGGCGATGGCGGTGCGCTGGGCGACACGTCCGGATCAGCAAACCATCGTGGGGACGCTTGGGGATTTGGCGGGACGCATCGAAAAGGCGGGCCTGAAGCCTCCCGCGACGATCGTCATCGGCGAAGTGGTAGCGCTGCGCGAGCGCTTCAATTGGTTCGAGAAGCTGCCACTCTTCGGAAAGCGGATTATCGTGACGCGCGACCGCAGGCAATCGTCGATGCTGGCGGAACCACTGGAGGCATTGGGCGCGGAGATCTTGTTCGTGCCGGTGATCGAGATCGCGGACGCGGCGGAATCGAGTCCGCTAGACCAAGCGATTCAGAATCTCGCATCCTACGACTGGCTGATCTTCACCAGCGTCAACGGCGTGCGTCATTTCGTCGAAGCGCTGGATCGCTCTAGCCGCGACCTACGGTCTTTGAAGGCCAAACTCTGCGCGATCGGGCTCGTCAACACGCGCCGCGGTTGAAGAGCTGCATCTGCGAGTGGACGTTACACCGGAAGAATACGTCGCGGAGAGTTTGCTGGAAGCGCTGGCCGGAGAGGACCTGAAAGGCAAACGCATTCTGCTGCCACGCGCGGCGGTGGCCCGGGATCTGGTGCCGATTACGCTGCGCGAACGCGGCGCGGTGGTGGACGTGGTGGAAGCTTATCGGACCATCATCCCGGCGGACGCCGCGGCTCGGGCGAAAGAAGCGCTGGCGCACAAGCCCGACTGGATCACGTTCACCAGTTCGTCGACGGTGACGAACCTGCTGGCGGTGACGGGCAGGGAAGCGCTCGCGGGAATCAAGGTGGCCTCGATTGGTCCGGTGACATCGGCAACTGCGCGCGCGGCGGGTTTAACGGTAGAAGTCGAGGCGGAGCCGCACACGATCGAGGGATTGGTCGAGGCTATCGTGCGTACACGCGCTTCCCGCTGAGCCACGTTTCGAGAATTTCGACGCGGCCGGCGTCCATACGGAAGCGAACCAGGTCCGCGCGCGATCCGGGCTGCAGGCCGCGCAGGCGTCCAGGAACCCGGCCGACGCGCGCGGGGTTAGTGGTCGCCATGGTGACGGCATGCGCCAGACTCACTCCAGCGCGGGCCATCACATTACCGATAGCGCGATCCATGCGCAGGCTGGATCCCGCCAGGCGATTCCCGCCGCGAATGGTGACACGATCGTCGTCACGCAGTTCGACCGCCACGTCGCCAAGCATATACGGGCCGGGCGCGCACAGAGCGGGAGCGGCGGCGTCGGTCACCAGGATGCTGCGTTCGGCGCCTTTCGCCTGCGAGCCCCGGCGCAGGAACTCATCCGGCAGATGGTGGCCATCGACGATAAAGGACGCTGCCAGGCGCGGTTCGGCGAGCTGGCACGTGATGAAGTCTTCGGTGCGGGTGGCGCTGCCGGCTCCGTTGCCGATGTGGGTGGACATGGTCGCGCCGGCGGCGACGGCATCGCGAATCTGCTGTGATGTGGCCCGGGTGTGTCCGATGGAGGCGACCACGCCCAGTTCGGTGACCTGCTCGATATAGCGCGGCGCGCCGGGCCACTCGGGCGCGATCGTGATCAGGCGGACATGGCCCTGCGCGGCGTCCTGCCAGCGCTGAAACTCGGCGAAGTCGGGCGGCCGGACCCATTCGCGCGGATGCGCCCCACGCGGGCCGTCCTCCGGCGAAATATGCGGACCCTCGACGTGGAACGCTTCCATGGCGTGTCCGTCGGTGAGCGACTCGCGCGCGGCCGCCAGATTGCGCAGAGCCGCGAGCATCGCGTCCGGAGCGGCCCGTGATCACGGTCGGATAGAAGCGCGTCACGCCGGTGGAGAAAGTCGCGTTGATAGCCCGTTGAATTTCGTCGTGCGGCGCGGCGGGCGAGTTGAAATCGACGCCCGCGAAGCCGTTGACCTGAAGGTCGATGAAGCCAGGCGCGACGAACACATCCGCGTCGTCTTGGCCGTCCAACACCGGATCGACATTCTGAATCGCCAAGTCGAATTCGATTTCGATAGGTTCGCCGGAGATCGCGCTGCGCCCGCTACATTTCATAGTGAAAGTGATTTATACACAGCATACCCACAGTAGCGCCATCGCTAACTCGGTGCAACCACGCGGGAAACAACTGTTGAAAACCCGTCGAATGCTCTGGCTAATCCGCCTCCGGCTTGGTACAAACGTTAACAGATTTCTGCGCGGAACTGGCGGGTGTGTCAGTCTCGGGGGAGGTGGCCGCAAGCCGGTTCCCGCGCGGAAGTTTCCTCCGATTCGACCTCAAGAGGCGGAGTGCAGGCATCTGGCGTTCCGCCTTTTTTTAGCCCCAACTAATTGGTTAGCGCGCGCCCACCGGCTGCGGCACCGGCGTGAGCCAGCCGTGCACATCCGGCTTCTTGCCTTCGACGATCCCGAAGAATTCGCTCTGGATCTTCTCGGTGATCGGGACCGCGGCGGCCCGCGCCGATGGTGATGCGGTCGATCGAGCGGACCGGCGTGACCTCCGCCGCAGTGCCGCTGAAGAACACTTCGTCGGCGATGTACAGCATCTCGCGCGGGACCAGCGTCTCGACGATGGGAATGCCGAGCGACTGCGCCAGCCGAATCACGGTATCGCGAGTGATGCCGGGCAGCACGCTCGAACCCAGCGGCGGCGTATGAATCTTGCCATCGCGCACCACGAAGATGTTTTCGCCCGAGCCCTCGCTCACATAGCCGGCAGCATCCAGCGCGATGCCTTCGGAATAGCCGTTGATCGCGGCCTCCATGCGGATGAGCTGCGAGTTCATGTAATTCGCGCCGGCCTTCGACATCGCCGGCAGCGTGTTCGGCGCCAGGCGGGTCCAACTGGAGACGCACACGTCCACGCCTTGTTCCATGGCCTCGGCGCCCAGGTACTTGCCCCACTCCCAACAGGCGATGTAGGTTTCGATGGGCGTGTCCTTGCTGGGCAGCACGCCGAGATCGCCATAACCGCGAATCACCAGCGGCCGGATGTAGCAGGAATCCAGCTTATTGACGCGCACGATATCGATCATCGCCGCGGAAAGTTGATCGATCGAGTACGGAATTTCCATGCGATAAATTTTGGCGGAATCGTGCAAGCGGCGCGCATGCTCGCGGACCCGGAAGACCCGCGGGCCGGCCTCGGTGGCATAGCAGCGGACGCCTTCAAACACCGAACTGCCGTAGCTGGTTACGTGCGCAAGGACATGGATCTTCGCGTCGTTCCAGTCGATCATGCGGCCGTTGTGCCAGATTTTTTCGGTGGCTTTTAGCATATTTTATTATATATCGGGCCTTGCGGAAGGCGGCCACTGGCAGTGCGTCTGTACGGGAGCTGCTCGAAACTAAATTAAACTCATGTTCGATGCCGAAAGGGACATATCTCAGTTGCTTAAGGCCGCTTGATTCCATCAACAAATAGTAGCTGCCGCAGTTTTGCTCGCCGGGGCATCCATGAAGGACTATGAGACGACTATCAATCCGGTATTCAGGACCGTGGGGCAGATTTCGACGAGGACTTGAGCCACCGACATACGAATAGCCATATGAGCCCTCGCTAAAGTGCTTACCTGTAGTGCGATCAACTATATGAACCGTCATACAGTCACTTCCGCAGGTGTCCAGAGTCATCTATATTTACCCCCAAAATTAATGGGCCCCTTATCCTCGATCCAAGCACAGCACCTCATCCCGTGGTCCGAAGGGGTTGCAGGGAGCGGCGGAACGGTTTTGCCGTTATAGACGGTGACTATGTAATTCGCAAATTTAGGAAGAGGCTGCGCACAAATTGAAACCGCCACTGTCAGCAACAAAATCGTTATACGCACTATACTCGAAGTCTAGCCCAGAACATTTTTAGGCCCAACCGACGGCGACTCTAAATTTTCTTATCCGCGTCCATCCGTGTTCATCTGCGGGCCAATTCTTAGAGTCGTAGCGCGTTCACCAACCCTCCCTTACCTCAATCAGCTCCGTACTCAATCACTTCGCACTTTCACCCCGAGCCCCTAGCCAGCCCGCCGAGAGACGATCAAAACGTCAACCCTCGACAGCCGAAGTGTGCCCCCACGAAAGTATGCCCGCGCCGGTGTAGCATATCGATATGCGCAAGCCACTCCTCTCGCTGCTGCCGATATTCGCCATCGCCCTCACCGCCTCCGCGCAAAACGCAATGTCGCCCGAACGCGCCGCCGGTATCAAAGCCGACCTCGCCGGCCAGATCGACGCCATGAAGAAGCAGGCGCAGGTGATGAACGACACCGTCTTCAGCTTCGGCGAGCTGGGCTTCCAGGAATTCGAGACCTCCAAATATCTCAGCGGCCTTCTGGAGAAGGAAGGCTTCAAGATCGAGCGCGGCGTGGCCGGAATCCCCACCGCGTTTGTGGCGACGTGGGGGCAGGGAAAGCCGGTCATCGCGCTGGGCTCGGATATCGATGACATCCCGCAGGCCTCGCAAAAGCCCGGCATCCCGTATCACGCGCCCATGATCGAAGGCGCGCCGGGTCATGGCGAAGGCCATAACTCCGGCATGCCGCTGAACATCCTCGCGGCGCTGGCGGTGAAAAAAGTGATGGAGCGCGAGCATCTCACGGGCACACTCAAACTGTGGCCGGGCATCGCCGAAGAACTGCTCGGGTCGAAAGCGTATTACGTGCGCGCGGGATTGTTCAAGGATGTCGATGTGGTGCTGTTCGCGCATGTGGGCGACAATCTCCGCGTGACCTCGGGCGCGGGAGATCGCACCACCGGTTTGGTGTCGATCGAATACACTTTCAAAGGCGAGACCGCGCATGCCGCCGGCGCTCCGTGGCGCGGACGCAGCGCGCTCGATGCGGTGGAGCTGATGGACGTGGGTTGGAACTTCCGCCGCGAGCACATCCGCGTGGGCAGCCGCGTGCATTACGTGATTACCAATGGCGGCGACCAGCCCAACGTGGTTCCCTCTAACGCGACGGTTTGGTATTACTACCGCGAAGCCGATTACGCTCACATCATGAATTTGTGGAAGATCGGCGACGACATGGCGCAAGCCGCGGCGCTGATGACCGGCACCACCGTTACGTCGCGCCTGCTGGGAGCGGCCTGGCCAGGCCACTTCAGCGTGCCCATCGCCGAGGACATGTATGAAAACATCACCAAGGTTGGCTTGCCGCAATGGTCGGCGCAGGATCAGGCCTTGGCGAAGGCGCTGCAGAATGACCTGAAAGTTCCGGAGCGCGGCTTGGCCGTCAAAATTCCCGAGCTGAAAAAGCCGCAGCCGCCTTCCGATGATGACGATGGCGTGGGCGGTGTGGGCGGCGGTTCGGATGATATCGGCGATGTCTCCTGGGTGGTGCCGACCGTCACGCTGAACTATCCGTCCAACATTCCAGGCGGCCCCGGCCACAACTGGGCCAACGCGATTTCGATGGCCACTCCGATCGCGCACAAAGGCGTGGTCGCCGGCGCCAAAGTGCAGGCCATGACGATTCTGGATATTCTCACGAAGCCTGAGTTGGTCGACAAAGCCTGGGATTATTTCCGCAACGTGCAGACCAAGAACACGAAATACCAGACCTTCCTGCGTCCGGATGACAAGCCGGCCATCTGGCTCAATCAGAAGACGATGGAAATATACCGGCCGCAGATGAAGGCGCTGTACTACGATCCGTCGAAGTACGACACATATCTCGACCAGCTCGGAATCAAGTACGGCGAATGGAAGTAGCGAGCGCGGGTTAGGTTTCGGCTTCGGCTTCTTCCCGATGCTGCTGAACGAAGCTTAAGATGTCGAAGTGCTTGACCTCGCGGCCCGGGAAAAAGCTGTTGACGGCGTCGGTCTCCTGGGCGAAGACTTCGAAGATGGTGTGCAGCCGGGTCAACGCCAGCAATTCGACGTTGCGCTTGTTGAGATTCAGCAGCTTCAGCGCGCCGCCAGTCTTTTTCACTTGCGTGAAGCTAATCACCAGATTGCCCAGCCCGGTCGAATCGATGTAGTCGACGTGTTGCAGGTCGAGCACGATGTTGTGGCGCCCCTCCGCCAGCAGTTGTGTGATCTTCTCGCGCACCGGGGTCACTTCCCCTACCGTAATGCGTCCTTTTAAAGCCAGAACTGTTACGCCTTCCAGTTGATGCTCTCCGATTTCCAAGGCCATAGCTCTAGTTTATATGTAACGGGGATGATCGAGGCTGCTCCGGCCTAGACGGCAGTGGGGACGGGTTCGGGAGCGATTTCCTGCGCGGCCATGGCAGCGGGCAGGCGCACGATGAATTTGCTGCCTTTGCCAGGTTCGCTTTCGACGTGGATGATGCCATCGTGGGCGGAAACAATCCACGCCACGAAGCTCAGCCCGAGGCCCAGGCCCTGCGTATAGTTGGTCTGCGCGTTGCGGACGCGATAGAAGCGGTCGAAAATGTGCGGCAGATTTTCGGCGGGGATGCCGACGCCGTTATCTTCCACTTCCAGGCGAATCCATCCTTCTTCAGCGTCCCGGCCCACGCTTACGTGGACATTGCCGCCTTTCGGCGTGTACTTTAGCGCGTTCGAAAGCAGGTTCGAAATCATGCGCTCCATTTGGGTGCGGTCGGCGCTCGCCATCCAGCCCGGCTCGAGCGTGGCCGTCAGCTTCACGTCTTTTTCCTCGGCCGGGATCTGGAATTGATCGACCACGTCGGCCGCGACTTCGCCCAGATCGAGGCGCGCTTTTTGCAGCACCAGTTGCCCGGATTCGGCCTGCGACAGCAGCAGCAGCGCGCGCACGATGCTGGAAAGTTTCTCGACGTCTTCGAGCGCGTTGACCATGGCGTCGCGGAATTGGTCGGGCTTCTCTGCGGTGAAGAGCGCCACTTCCAACTGCCCGCGGATGGCGGTAAGCGGCGTGCGCAACTCGTGCGACACGTCGGTAGAGAAGTGGCGGATCTGGTCGAAGGATTCGCTGAGCCGCCCGGTCATGCGGTTGAAGCTATCGATCAGGTGATCCAGTTCGTCATTGGCGTTGCGCCGCGGAATGTGCAGCGAGAGATTGGAGCCGGTGATTTCCTGCGCCGTCGCGGCCACCAGATTGAGCGGCCGGATAGCGCGGCCCGCCAGCGCCCAGCCCAGCAGGCTGGCGATGAAGATCAATCCCGGCAGAATCAGAAAATAGTTTTTCCGGAAGTTGTCAACGGTGCGTTCGTTGCCCTGGATGGAACGGCCCAGGGCGAAAAAATACGGACGCCCTTTGTCGCCGCGCACGTAGCCGGCCTTGATCATGTAGGGGACGCCGTCGGCATCCCGGCGCACATGGATCTCGGGCATGGGCAGGTTCAGAATGCGGGCGATCTCTTGGGGCGAATCAATGCCGATGGAATCGTAGGTCTGCGAATGCTCCAGCACCTTGCCGGTATAGTCGGCCAGAATGTAGACGTGGCGCAGGCGTTCGACGATGTAGGCTTCCTCGGGGTCGGTGGGATCGGCGATCCAGATGGGCTTGCCGCCTTCGATGTGCAGGTAGCCTTTGGCCGCGCCCCATTCTTCTTCGAGCGCCGCCCGCGAGTCATCGTCCATTCCGAGCTGCAACGTCTTTTGGAATAGCAGTCCGATGGCGACCAGCAGGACGCTGAAGAACAGAACGTAGCTGAGGGTCAGGCGGAAACGCAGACTGCGGAGGAAGCCGGTTCGCTGCTTCGGATTCCGTGTTTCGCGCCGTGAACTCCTCATAACTTAGACTGCTTTTTCCGCCGGCCTTTCTGACGAATCCAGCATATAACCGATACCGCGCACCGTCTGGATCATCTTGTCGGGCCACTTTTCGTCGATCTTGCTGCGCAGATGGCGGATGTAGACATCCACGATGTTGGTCAGGCCGTCGTAATCCATGTCCCAGACATGTTCGACGATCATGGTGCGGCTGAGCGGGCGGCCGCGATTGCGCATCAGGTATTCGAGGATGCTGAATTCCTTGGGCGCGAGTTCGATGTTCTCGCCGCCGCGCGTCACCTTGCGGCGAATGCAGTCGAGCGACAGATCGCCCACCTGCAAGCGTTCCGGCGTGGGCTGGCCGCGGCGGCAGCAGCACCCGCACGCGGGCCAGCAATTCGACAACGCGAAGGGCTTGACCAGGTAGTCGTCGGCGCCGGTTTCGAGTCCCTTCACGCGGTCGTCGACGGCGTCGCGCGCGCTCAGAATCAGAACCGGAGGGCTGGTTTTGCGATTGCGGATTTTCTTGAGCACGGTCAGGCCGTCCATATCCGGCAGGCCTAGGTCCAGAATGATGAGGTCGTATTCGGTGGCGTGGACCATTTCGAGGGCCGTGGCGCCGTCACCGGCGACGTCAACGGCGTAGCCGCCGCTCTCCAGGCCGCGCGACAGAAAGTCCGCAATACGTTTTTCGTCCTCGACGACCAGGATCCTCATACCTTGAGTTTACATCGGCCCCTGCGGCGGTGAAACATGAGACCCTATGCCGCTAGTCCAATCCCATTCTGCCGATTAACGCTGAAAATCGAGGGTCGCCGCGCAGGCTATCGTACTCAGGATCGACCTTTATCCAAGCGAGCCGGTTCCATTTCTCGCGATACGCTTGATCGAGCCAGCGAAACGCTTCATCTTTATTGCCCAACCCCACGTTGATCATCGCCATGGACTCCGCGTGACCGAATTCTTTACCCGGCCGCTGGTTCCATTCGGTGAGCATCTTCTCGGCCTCCGCGCGCTGCCCGGATTTCACGTAGAGTTCCGCCAGACTGGCCGTCCAATGCGCGCGGCGGGGGCTCATCTCTTGAGCCTTTTGAAATTCGGCGGCCGCTTGCGCGAGCAGTCCCTTTTGCGTGTAAGCGCGGGCCAAAATGCTCTGTGCACCTATGCCTCGCGGATTCAATTCGAGCGCTTTCTGGGCCTGTGCGATCGCCGCATCGTAGCGGCGGGCGCAAACCAGGAGCATTGCCCTGAATCCATAGACTTCCGGCGCGATAGGATCCAGCGAGATCGCCCGCGTCGTCTCTTCGATTGCTTGATCCAAGCGGCCGGTGAGCGCCAGTTCCCCAAGTGCATAATCCACATGCGCTTTGGCGTTTCGCGGATTCAAATCCAGAGCTTTTTGGAACTCTTTGTCTGCACCCACCCAATCGCGCTTTGCCGCGAGCACCATCGCCAGCGAATCATGCGCCTCGGAAAGATTGTCGTCGAGTGCTATAGATTTCCTCGCGGCCGTTTCCGCGTTCACCAAGGCCTCCGGTGCAGCGTTCACGAACCCATACATCGCGTACCAGGCATCGGCCAGTCCCGCATACGCCAAGCCGTAGTTGGGATCTTTGGCGATCGCCTGATTGAAATAGTCGATAGCTTTCTGCTGCGTGCGCTGAACGCCCAGCCCTTGCCGGTAAAAAAAACGCGCCTGTTGAAAGAGGTTATAAGCTTCGGCATCAGCCGTGCGCCCGCCCGGCCCTTCGGCGAACTTGAGCCTCAGCGTAGTGGCAATGGCTTCCGCGATTTCGCCTTCCACATGGAGGGCGTCCTTGAATTCGCGGTCGTAGGTTGCGGACCATAAATGATATCCGTTGGACACGTTATTGAGTTGCGCAGTGACGCGGAGTTTGTCGCCCTCTTTCCGAACGCTCCCTTCGAGCACCATCTCCACGTTCAATTTCGCGCCGATTTCGCGGATATCTTGCTGCTTGCCCTTGAAAGCAAACGCCGACGTGCGGGCTGGGACCCGCAAACCATCTACGTTGGCCAGAGCGTTGATCAGGTCTTCGGTCAGGCCATCGCCGAGATAATCGTTCCCCGGGTCGGGGCCAAGGTTCGTGAACGGGAGGACAGCAATCGAAGCGGACGATCCGGCAAACGGTAGCTGCACGCGTCGACGGGCAACGTAGAGAGTGGACAGGACAACGACGATTAACGCGGCGGCTGCGATCGCAGCGATTCTGGGGCCGCCCAAGGAGCTTAAGAAGCTCGCATCACGCGCAGCCGATTCCGGCACGGGGGATTCACGGGACTGAAAGACCGGCGCGTAACTCCCCTTGGGGAATTCAATAATGATTGGGTCGTTGCGGCCTTCGGCATCGTAGTACTCAAGGAGCTTGGAGCGAAGCCGCCGCGCGTCATTCCGGACGATCGGATCGATCTTGGGATTGTAGTCTGCCGGACGGTCATAGACTTCGACTGCGAGCACCGACTCCTTGATCTCATCACCATGGCCCGTAAGGACTTGCTCAACGGTATAACGTAGAAAGCGGCAGATGCGATCGGAGCGTTTAAACCCCTCGCCCGCGAGTATCCGCTGCAGTTGAACCCGGATCGCGTCTTCGCCAGGCACGCCATCCGGCCGCCCACTAATAGCCCCCGCCACCGGGGCGATCAGCCGGTATCCCTGCTCTTGGCAACGTCTCGATGGAGACCGCTGCATTGGCGTCGTCGCCCAGAGCCAAACGGATCTGCCGTACGCAGTAATTCAGTCCCTGATCGAACTCGACAAAAGTGTTGCTGCCCCAAATGAGGGTACGCAGTTCTTCCCGAGTAACAATCTCCCCTGGACGCTCGACCAGAATTCTCAAGACTCGTAACGGTTGCGGCTGAATTTTGACGGGGCGGCCGTTGCGAAAAAGCTCTCCCGCCTGGGGGTCGAACTCGAACTCACCGAAACATCGGCGGTGATTTCCATTCGTTTCCATCTCCATTTCTTGGCAGTTTACATCATCAGGTGGACGTGAAAGCCCCTCATTGGGGTGTAATACCCCAAGAACGGCGTCCATACTTCCTGGCCAATCACGCAATGAGCGAGAATACCGACGAAATTCAAACTTGGCACTTAATCCACTCAGAACCGTGAGCTCAAACGGAGGAATTGATGCAAAGTGCTGTCCGCGATGTAGTTAGCCGATCCTCCAGGGCCGCCGCGCCCTTTCTAGTTGCCTTACTCGCTGTCATTGCGAGCCATCCGGCAGGCGCGCAGGTTCCCGGACAGGGAAGTTTCACTTTGTCAGGGAGTTTGGCTGGCGGTCGCGCGGAGCACACTGCAACATTGTTGAACGACGGGCATGTGTTGGTTGTCGGCGGCGGCCAGGGACCAGATATGATCGACGGCTTCTGGGTAGTCAGCGGGGCCGAATTGTTCGATCCGGTTACGGGGAGTTTTACTTCAGCCGGAACATCAGCGCACGATTATCATACGGCGACCTTGTTACGGTCCGGTCAAGTGCTGATCGCAGGCGGTGAGTCCCCCCTTGATTCCAATATCTTCTCGGCGACAGCGACCACCACGACAGCCGATCTGTACGATCCAGCGGCGAGGGGTTTTCATCAAACCGGAAACATGGCTTTCGCCAGAGAGTCTCATACCGCGACGCTCTTACAGGACGGAAGGGTACTCATCGCGGGCGGCGAACGGATGGATGGCGTCAACTGGGTATCGCTGCCCTTCGCGGAGATTTACGATCCCGCAACCGGCGCATTTTCAGTGACTGGCAGCTTGAACGAGGCGCGTTACGGCCATACCGCAACTCTCCTGAGCGATGGAAGGGTTCTCATAGCCGGCGGCTTTAGCACCAGCAATCCTGGGACACTCGCATCCGCGGAAATTTATGATCCGGCAACCGGTTCCTTCGTTTTCGCCGGGGATATGAGCATCGAACGAGCCTTTCACACGGCCACACTACTGCGGAATGGGCAAGTCCTGATCGCCGGGGGAGGCAGTGCTATCGCTGAAGTCTACAACCCCGCCACCAATTCTTTCCAATCGGTGGGCCGCATGATGACGGACCGCATTTGGCATACGGCAACGGCGTTGACGAACGGAACCGTACTGATTGACGGCGGATGGTCGGGCCCTGGCGCTACTGCGTCAGCCGAGATTTATGATCCAGCTTCGGGCATGTTCAGTCGGACGGCCGATATGAATTCCGCGCGCCTCATGCATACCGCCACGCTGCTATCTGACGGAAGTGTCATCGTAATCGGAGGAGCCAGCACGCGGGACAACATACATCTCGATTTCGTAAACGCCGCGGAGGTTTACAAGGCAAGCACCCCTCGCGGGATTATCTCCGCTTCGCCTAACCCCTGCACTTTGTCCGGAAACTTGTGCACTTCCTATATCAATTGGACGAGCTCCGCAATATCGAATGCCCAAGTATGGGTAAGGATCGGGAGCGGGCCCGAATCCCTTTTTGGGGCCGCTCTCCGGTGTTCGAATGCGGACTGCCCGGCTCCGTGGATTGAAGGGAATAACTCAATCTACACGTTCACAATGTATGACTGCTCTTCTGGCGAGTGTTCGTATGTCAGTCACTCGAACGCCCCTGTAATAGCTTCGGTCCTCGTTGGGGGGCATTAAGGTAGCGAGCGGAGGGCGTTGCGCCTGTCGGACTTTAGTCGAGATATCGCTCACTAACTGCATACCGTACAAGCCTATTTTGACAGTAGAGGAAATCCATGAATTCACTTGACGGACCGAGATCCCCCGGAACTAGACCAAGCTACCATTTGCGTGCATCGATCCTCATCACGCTGCTCGCAACGGCCGCTATGCCGATGCCGGGCGCAAGCTGGACTGCGATCAACTCCGGCCTGCCGGGTGCGACCCAGGGCGTCACCGGGGTGGCGATAGATCCTGCGGTTCCATCGACACTCTACGCATGGACGAGTGCCGGAGACGTTTTCAAAAGTATGGACGGAGCCGCGAGTTGGACACCGCTTGGAGGTGTTGGAGGCGCCACTGCACTGGCGATTGATCCTCAGAAGACATCCACACTCTATGCGGCTACCACCCATGGCCTTCTGAAGAGTCCGGACGGAGGGGCAAGCTGGCACGGGGCAAACTCTGGCCTTACGGACACCTCCATCATTTGGCTCGCCATTAACCCAATCACTAGCGCGACGCTCTACGCTGTCACCTCCAGCGGCCTCTTCAAGAGCACTGATGCCGCCGGAAGCTGGAGTTTGATAAATAGTGGACTGCCGCCAGGCACATCTACTGTCGTTCTCGATCCGATCCACCCGTCGACAATTTATGCCGTGGGCGACGCCCTCTTTTAAGAGCGCGGATGGAGGAACAAGTTGGGCAGCATTGAATACCGCGCCTGGCACGATTTTCAGTGGCTATGCGGAGTCGCTAGCAATTGATCCTGTTAGTCCCAATACGATCTACGTGGCCTCCATGATCGACGGCGGGAGAGCCGCAGGAACCGCGAGCATCGCCAAGAGTACAGATGGAGGGCAAAGCTGGCAGGTAGTGCCCGCAGGCATTGGCTACGCCCTTATGAAATCTCTGGCGATTGATCCCACGGCGCCTTCCACAGTCTATGCGAGCTATGCCGGAAACGGTTCGAGCTTTACTGATCCCGGTGAATCGGGCGTTCTGAAAAGCACGGATGGAGGCCAAAGCTGGAATGTAGTGACGGTAATCCCATCAGCCAGCGTCTTTTTTAACTTTCAACTCGCGATTGATCCGAGCGCTCCAGCGAAGATCTATGCTGCCTATTACGATTCCCTCTCCGGGGGCGGAGGCATTCTAAAGAGCACGGATAGTGGGCAAACCTGGAATGCGGCTAACGCCGGCCTTTCTAATTTCAACATTCGCCTGCTCGCGATTGATTCCCTCCATGCGTCCGTTTTTGCGAGTCAGGCAGGAACTTTATTCCAGAGCGTCGATAAAGGAGCCAGTTGGAGCAAGATCGGGGTGGCGCCGCAGCCCGTATACGGGTATCCCTTTGAGGGTGAGGTGATTCATTCGATGCTCATTGACTCAGCCCATCCGAACGTTCTTCATGTTGAGACTACAGATGTCGGGGGTTGCTGCGATGGTGGCCTGTTCAAGAGCTTCGATGGCGGCGCCACTTGGAGTTACGGCGGCCCTGTGGGTCTCGGGTGGGGAGGCGTCATGAGTGGCCGGCTGACCGCTGATCCCACCAACGGGAGTACGATCTACCTTGGATTAGACGGCGACGACGGCACTTCTTGGCTGGCCAAGAGCGTCGACTACGGCGCGAACTGGAACTACGCTTGGAATGGGGCCACGGGGCTCGACTCCGACATAAACGCACTGGCAATCGATCCCACGAACCCGACCATCCTCTACGCCGCGACGGCGGGCGGCCTGTACAAGAGTTACGATGGCGGTGCGACTTCGCATAGTGTCGGTTTCAGCAACTCCGCCGTCACAGTACTGGCGATTGATCCTAGTAACCCGCTTACTCTCTATGCGAACGCAGTGGGACAAGGCTTATTCAAGAGCACTGACGGCGGCGCAAGCTGGTTCGGCATCGACAATGGCCTGAACGCCTTGTTTGATACTCGCTCAACCGTCACCGCGCTGGTGGTTACGCCGAGTCATCCGAATGTCCTCTTCGCCGCGACTGCTGGGCTTGGCATATATCAAAGCATAGATGGCGGAGCGAATTGGAATTCCTTCAATGACGGTTTGACAAACCTGGACGTGAGCACCCTAATCGTAGGTTCAGGTACTCCCAGCACGATGTATGCGGGTACGTCCGGTGGTATTTTCGAGATGGATGACGCGTTTGATTCATGGCAGCAGGCAACCACTGCACTGAAGACCGCGGCGGGAACCGACAGCTACAATTTCTGGCAGTGGGATTGGCTTTGGCAGGGAACACCTGCATTCCCCGGGGCCCCTCCGTCATTCGGAGTGCTGGGGTCTATCGATAACACGCCTGGGTTAATCGAAGAAATCATCGCAGCGGGCGGAGGTAACGGAATTCAAAATATTTCAGCCGAACAGTGGGTCGCGGATTATCGCCAGGTGATCGCGACCGATCCGTGGCAACAGGCCATCGCCCGGATGCAGGCTTCTGCGGGAACCGATAGCTATAATCTCTGGCAGTGGGCCTGGTTCTGGCAGAGGTCCCCCACGTTCGCCGGCGCCCCAGCGGGATTCGGAGTGCTAGGGTCTATCGACAACAACCCCGGATTGAGGAGCGCGATCCTCGCGGCGGGTGGCGGCAATGGGTTCGCGGTTGTTTCCGCAGAACAGTGGATGCGGTATTATCGCCAGGCCGCCTCCCAATAAATCGAGTGTCTCAATCCACGCGACGGGGCAGCTTAGTCGAGATTCAGCAGCTTTGCGACCACGTGCGTATCCTGCTCGATCTTCTTCTGCAACATGGTAATCGCGTAGATCAACTGCTCCGGGCGCGGCGGGCAGCCGGGGACGTAGACGTCAACCGGGATCACCTGATTCACCGGCACCAGCGCGTAGTTGGAGAACACGCCGGTGGAAGTGGCGCAGGCGCCCATCGAGATCACCCACTTCGGTTCCGGCATCTGCTCATACAGGCGGCGGATCACCGGCGCCATTTTATTCGAGACGCGGCCGGCGATGATCATCAGGTCGCTCTGGCGCGGCGAACCGCGCATCACCTCGGCGCCGAAGCGCGAAATATCGAAGCGCGAGCCGATCATCGACATCATCTCGATCGCGCAGCAGGCCAGGCCGAAGCTCATCGGCCAGATGGAGTTCTTGCGCGCCCAGTTGACCACGCTGTCGAGCGTCGTCATGATGATCGACTCGCCGAACTCGTCGGCGTCCGGCTCTTGATCGGCGCGCGCGAATAGCTCCGGGGGCTGGCTGAGATGGAAATCGGTATCGGTCAATGCCACGAGTTCATTATCTCACGGGCAGCCTGGTATGGCGGCTACACTAAAAGTTCCATGAATTACCATGAGCTGCTGGCCCGCGCCGCGCAAGTTTACGGCATCGAATTGCGCTACACCGACACCTGGGGGCGCGAGCATGAGCCATCGCCGGAGGTTCTGCGCGCGCTGCTGGAGTCGATGGGATTTTCCGCGGGGAGCGCCGAGGAAATCGAGCGCGGATTGGCCGCCCGCGAGGCTGCGCGATGGCGGGAACCAATCGATCCGACGCTGGTGATTCGCGAAGACCTGGATCATCTGCGCGTGCATATTCCGGCCAGCCGCAACGGTGCGTCGATGAAGGTCGAGATCGAGTGGGAACACGGCGAGCTGCAACATCATTGGTTCTGGATGGCCGAACTGCCGACGCTTGAAACGGCCACCGTCGAAGACAATGGATGGCTGGCGAAGCGCGTGCCGCTGCCGGGATTGCGTTTGGGTTACCACCACATCCGACTGCTGTGGGTGCACGAACCGCAGCTTGAAACTTTCGCTGAAGCTCGCTTGACCGTTTGTCCCCGGCGCGCCAAACCTGCTGCGCAGCGCGGCGCGGGACTGGCGGTGAGCCTCTATGGGCTGCGCTCCCGACGCAATTGGGGATGCGGGGATTTCACCGATCTGGAAGCGTCTGATCGAAGCCTTCGCGCCAGCCGGAGCCGCGTTCATCGCGCTGAATCCGCTGCATGCGATCGCCAATCGCCAGCCCTATAACACCAGCCCCTATCTGCCGCAGTGCGCGTTTTTCCGCAACTTCATTTATCTCGACGTGGAGCGCATCGGCGACGCGCACCTGGATGACGACATGCGTCGCGAGATCGCAGAGTTGCGCGCCTCGGAATTTGTCGAGTACGAACGGGTGGCGCGCGTGAAGTTGACTGCTCTGGGACGAATCTTCGAGCAATTTCTCGCTGGGCGCGGTCCGGCGCATGTGGAGCGGGATCAATTTGACGCCTACGTAACAATGCAAGGGCAGTTGTTGCGGGATTACGCCATCTTTTGCGCGCTCGATGAAGAGATGCACCGCCGCGATCCCAACGTTTGGCTGTGGACTCAATGGCCGGAGGAGTATCGCGACCCCCGCTCCACCGCGACCGGCGAGTTCGCCGAAAAACATGGGGACCGCATTCTGTTTTTCAAGTTTCTTCAATGGCAGATTCAGTTGCAGGCCGCTGCGGCGCACGCGCGGGCTCTCGGTGCCGGGATGAGCATCGGCTTGTATCACGATCTGGCGCTGGCTACCGATCAATATGGCGCCGATCTATGGGCTCTGCGGCCGTTTTTCGCTGCCGGTTCACGCGTGGGCGCGCCACCCGACGAGCTCGCGCCCAGCGGGCAGGATTGGGGCTTTCCTCCGCCACAGCGTGATGCGCACCGCCAAAACGGCTATCAGTTATTCGCGCAATCCATCCGCAATGCGGCGGCGTGCGGAGGTGCGCTGCGCATCGATCACGTAATGCGCTTCCTGCGCCTATACACCATTCCACAAGGCTTCGAGACCAGCCAGGGCACCTATGTGCAGGATTACGCGCAGGACTTGCTGGGAATTTTGGCGCTGGAAAGCGTGCGCGGTAACTTCATCGTGATCGGCGAGGATCTGGGCACGGTCACCGGCGAAGCGCGCGCCGCGCTGGCGGAGGCCGGCATCCTGAGCTATCGGGTGTTGTGGTTCGAACGGGACGGGGCGGGGAACTTTCGTCATCCCGATACTTATCCGGAACGTGCGCTGGTGTGTTCCACTACGCACGATCTTCCTACGCTTGCTGGGTTCGCCGCGGCTCGCGATCTGGAGGCGCGCCGCGTGGCGGGATTGGCGGATGAGGGGGAGTACGAGAGGCAGAAGGCCCATCGCGCCGGCGAGGTCTGGCGTCTGGAGGAGGCGCTGCGGGCCACAGGATTCGCGGGCGATCCGTTGGGATTTTTGTTAGCGACGCCGTGCGTGCTGGCGGTGATCAATCAGGAAGATCTCTCGGGTGAAATGGAGCAGCAGAACCTGCCCGGCAGCACCTGGCAGTATCCCAACTGGCGGCGCAAGATGCTGGTGAAGGTAGAAGACATCGCGCCCTTGGCTGAAAAGTTCGCAGAAGTAACCGCACGCAGCCACCGGCAACAACTCAAGACTACATGAAGTAGTCTTTTACTTTTCCCAGGATGCCTTTTTCGGTGGGCTCGTTCTCTGCCGGGAGCAGCTCGCGAAGCTGTTCGAAGAGCTTGCGCTGCTCGCGCGAAAGCTTGGTTGGGATGCGCACGTCCAGATGCACGAACATGTCGCCGCGCCCGCTGCCGTTCACGTGCGGCACGCCCAGTCCCTTAATGCGCAGGCGCTGACCGCCCTGCGCGCCTTCCGGGATCTTGACCGTCTGCAAACCGTCGAAGGTCAGCAGGTCGACGGAGGCGCCCAGCGCCGCCTGCGCGATGTTGATCGGCACCGTGCAATGCAGGTCGTCCTCATGGCGCTCGAAGATGGGGTGAGCTTCACCTTCAGGACCACGTAGAGATCGCCGGCGCCGCCGCCGTTTCCGCCCGGCTGGCCTTCGCCAGTTAGCCGCATCTGCGTGCCGTCGTCGACGCCTGCCGGAATATTCACTTTCAACTTGCGCTCGCGTCGCAGGTAGCCTTCGCCCTTGCATTCCTTGCAGGGACGGCGAATGATCTGGCCGCGGCCGCCGCATTGGGAGCAGGTCCGGCGCACCGAAAGAAACGCCTGCTGATAAATCACCTCGCCCCGGCCGCGGCAAATGGGGCAAACGGTGAGCCCGTCCTCCGGCTCGGCGCCTTTGCCCTGGCAGCGCGCGCATTCTTCCAGGCGCGGCACCTGAATATCGATCGACATGCCGCGCATGGAGTCTTCGAAACTGATCTCCAGGTCGTAGCGGACGTCGTCGCCGCGCTGCGCGCGCTTGCGCCGCTGCTGGGAGCGGCCGCCGCTGCCGAACACATCGCCGAATCCGAAAACATCGCTCAGGATGTCGGCCAGATCGGGGAATCCGGCGGAGGGATCGAAGCCGTTGCCTGCCGCGCTCTGCACGCCCTGATGGCCGAAGCGATCATAGGCGGCGCGCTTCTGCGCGTCGCTCAGGACGCTATAAGCCTCGGCGGCCTCCTTGAATTTCTCTTCCGCGTCGTGGTTGCCGGGATTGCGGTCGGGATGGAATTCCAGCGCCAGCTTGCGATAGGCGCCTTGAGTACAGTCTCCTCGCAATCGCGGGCGACGCCGAGAATTTCGTAATAATCGCGCTTGGTCACGCTCACTGCTTCAACCTATTTGGAGCCGCGCTCAACCGCGACCTTCACCATGGCCGGACGCAGCAGGCGGCCCTTGAAATTGTAGCCTCGTTGGTATTCTTCAAGCACGGTGTGATCGGGGGCGTCCTCGGTCTCCACCATTTCGACCGCGTGGTGAACATGCGGATCAAAGGGTTGTCCTGCGGATACGATCGGCTCTAGTCCCAATTTCTTAAGGGAGTCGTAGAACCGCTGGTAAATCATTTCCATGCCCTTGCTGTATTCCTTGTCGGACGACTCGCTCTTGATGGCACGCTCGAAGTCGTCGAGGATGGGCAGCAGGGCGCGCACGGCTTCGGTGCTGGCGTATTCGGCGAACTCGACCCGTTCCTTCTCTGTGCGTTTGCGGGAGTTCTGGAATTCCGCTTGGGCGCGCAGGAAACGGTCCTGCAACTCGGCGTTTGCGGCAATCAGTTGATCGCGCTCTGCTGTCAAGGCTGCAATCGGATCAGGCGGATCGCCGGCGGCCGCAGTTTCGGCTTCGGGCGATTCCGGCTCGTCGTTGATAGTGCTCTCGCTACTCATTTTCTTTCCGTTTCGCACAATTCCAGCGTAACATTGCTTCGGTTCTGGAGCGTGGGCGAAGTCAATTAGGAGGTGACGAACGCTTGTCCCACGTTCTGCACCGCCGACATCACGCGGCCGTAGTTCATGCGCATGGGACCAAGCACCGCAATGACCGCCGAGATGCCGCTGGCGAGCTGCACCGGGATTCCGATCAGCGACAGCTCGCCCATCGATGGATGCGTGGAGGCCAGCCCCACATGGACTCCGATTTCGCCGGTGGGCTGTTCGAGGAAACGATCCACCAATTCGAGGACGCGCTTCTTTTCTTCCAGCGCGCGGAACAGCTCACGGGTTTTTTCCTTGGTCAGGTGCAAGTCGAGCCCGATCAGATTGCTGGCGCCTTCCATGTGGACTTCAGGCGCGGAGCCGACATCCAGCAGGCCCTTGGAATATAGAATCGTCAGCTTGCGTAAAATTTCGTCGTAGGTGGCGCTGGCGTGATCGAGGCGCGCGGAGAGTTCCTTGCGCACCTGCTCCAGTGTCCAGCCCGCGAAGTTGCGGTTCACGTAGTCGCGGATGGTGGAGAGCTCGTCGCCGGTGACCAATTCGTCCAGCGTCACCACGCGGTTGTGGACTTCGTGATCGCGCGTGACGACCACCATCAGCACGCGGCGGTCCTGCAACGAAACCAGCTCGATATGTTCCAGCGCGGGGCTGATCTGGCGAATGGCGGCGGCGATGCCAAAGCCGCGGGTCATGTCCATCAGCATGCGCGACGTGTATTCGACGCGCTGCTCCACTGTTTCGAGACGGCCGAATTCGGCGCGCAGGCGGTCGATTTCGGCGGCGGCCATGCGGCGCAGAGTCAGGGACTGCACGTAGCTGCGGAAAGCTTTCTCGGTGGGAATGCGGCCGGCCGAGGTGTGCGGCTGATGCAGGTAGCCTTCTTCATCCAGGTCCGCCATGACGTTGCGGACGGAGGCGGCGCTGAGGGTGTCGCCGCGGCGGCGTGCGATGGAGCGCGAAGCGACCGGCTCGCCAGTCTCTATGTAAGCGGCGACGATTTCGTGCAGCAGCTCGCGGCTACGCGGAAGCATGGGGACGGTCTAACTCCTGTATTTAGTTTAGCGGCAAGGAGATAGCGGGGTCAAGCCAAGCGTTTACAGGCGTGGATCAACCGGTTCGCTTTCCAGCGCTAGTACGCCGAACACGCACTCATGAACGCGTCGGAGCGGTTCGCGGGCGACGAAGCGTTCCAGGGATTCGATTCCCAATGCGAACTCCCGCGCCGCAAGTGAGCGTTTTCCCGAAAGGCCACGAGAGCGTAGTCGTGGAAGCTGATCGGGCGCGGTATATTCAGGCCCGTAGATGATCCTCAAGTATTCTCGCCCGCGGCATTTCAGGGCAGGCTGCACAAGCCCTTTCGGGCCGCGTGCGACAAAGTCTATTGGCTTGACGACCATGCCCTCTCCGCCTTTTCCGGTCAGGGTTTCCCACCATTCGCACGCCCGCTGAAGCTCGAACTCATCGGCCAAGTCAACTTCGAGGAACGGCGTGGCCAGGATGAATCCAGGATCGGCGGCTGCGAGCCGATGCAATGTCTCCATGTGCCAGCGATTCGTCTGGTTGGAATGGACTGCACCTTCGCTAGCAAGTAAATGAAACGGCGCCAGCATGTAGTCGGAAAGGGAACTAACCGGCCAACAGTATCGACGATACGCTTCGCGGTATTTTTGCAACCGCCCAAGCCTGTGACGATACTTTGCCGCAAGGTGCGAGGCGGCTGGCGATTGCTCAATCGCTTCGATCGCTGCTTCAAGTGATGCAACACCTGCGGCGCCCACTGGCGCGTATTGCCGCTGAATCAGCTCCATTGCTTTGGCCGACCACGGCATCAGCTCACAGTCCAGACAAAGCCAGTCGGTTTTGAATTCTTCGAAGAATCCAGCCCGCGTCAGTGCGACTCGGACTCGGCTGATAAACTCGGCCTCCTTGGTCTGTTCAGGAAAAAATGGACGCCCGGTTCTCGTGTAGCATACGCCGCTGCGGCCATCGATGGCGCCGAACCTCTTCCGCGCGGCGTCCACATCGCGGCAAACGATCACGACGGCGCGAGAGCCCATATGCTTCTCTTCGCAGATGACGCGTTCTACGCCGTTCTTGTGAAAATACTTCAAGGCTTCGCTGGGATATTCCAGATATTCTTCCCGGCTGGAAGTCTCGCTGGGCGACATCGTAGGCGGCAGATAAATGAGCCAGTGCGGATCTGTGGCAAACCTGCTCATCACCTCCAACGCTGCAATCGAGTTCTCTTCGCGAATTGTGATATTGCGGAATAGGCGCGTCTCGATGAGCCGCTTGCCGGTCACGTCCTGAAGATCCAGCACATCGTCGAGTTCCTGTTGACTGGTGCGCCCTGTCGTTGTCGCCGCCAAAAGAGGCTTGATCGGCGCGGCGTATTCCCGGGCCGCGTCAACCGACACGAATTCCCGTTCCGGGTAGCGCAAGGCTGTGAGCCTACCCCCGAACACCGCCCCCGTGTCGATGTTCACTGTATTGTTCAGCCACTCCGGCTCGGGTACCGGCGTGTGGCCGTAAACAATGGATGCCTTCCCGCGATACTCGGAGGCCCAGTTATAGCGCACCGGCAATCCGAATTTGTCGGTCTCGCCAGTCGTTTCTCCGTATAAGCAGAATTCGCGGACTGCGGCGGAACCGCGCCCATGCATTTCTTCGCGCAATCCCGCGTGCGCGACCACTAGTCGCCCACCATCCAGCACATAATGGCTCACCAGCCCGTCGAGGAAAGACGCGATTTTGCCCCGATCATCGGGATCTAGCGACTCAATTTCTGCGATGGACTGCTCCAGGCCGTGCTGCACTTTCACTTGCTTGCCGCGCAACCAGCGGACGAGCTTTACATCATGGTTCCCGGCAATGCAAAACGCCGTGCCTGCCCTAGCCATGTTTCTGACGATGCGAACAGTGTCCAGGACACGGGGGCCGCGATCCACAAGGTCTCCCAGAAAGATGGCTCGTCGTCCATCGGGATGACGCCAAGATTCCTTCCCCCAAAACGCATCAGATTCTTCCAGGGCATATCGTTCCCACCCGAGTCGAGCGAGAAGTTGCTCTAGTTCGCCGGCGCAACCGTGCAAATCGCCAAAGATATCGAACGGACCTAACTGGTCCTTTTTGTTATTCCACAGAGGAACCCGGCGGATCTCAACCTGATCGGACGCGATATCCTTCTCACTCAAAATGTGGACGTAGCGGAACCCCTCGCGCTCCAAGCCGCGCAGTCCGCGTTTCAGATCCGCCAATTGGCGACGGACAACGTGAGGGCCAAATGCCCGTTCCGGGCGCTGGCGATTGCGTTCAAGACAGATCTTCTCGGACGTATCTATGACGATGGCGACGGCGAAACAGTGATACTGCCGAGCCTGTTCGATCAGGCGCTTGCGGTCGTCCGGGCGCACGTTCGTTGCATCCACAACAGTGAGGCGTCCTCGCGCAAGGCGCTTGGCCAACATGTAATACAGCGCGTCGAAGGCGTCATGGGTGGCGGCTTGATCGTTCTCATCGTCGCTGACGAGTCCGCGAAAGAAATCCGATGACAGTACTTCGGTGGGCAGAAAGTGCCGGCGAGCGAACGTAGACTTTCCGGAACCAGAGGCGCCGATCATTGCGACCAATGCCAGTTCGGGGATCTCAATGGTTTTCATTGGGCTCCTCCGGCCGGCAGTGCGAAAACAGCCATTTGCGAAGGTGCACCGTGATTGGGATCCACGCCCCCAACCGGGGCGAAACGCACTTCATAGCCGAACTTCGCGGCCACGGGTTCAGCCCACGCCGCGAACTCTGCTCGGGTCCATTCAAAGCGATGATCGTTGTGGCGCATCGTGCCCGGCTGCAGCGTGGGGAACAGAACGTTATACTCGCGGTTCGGCGTCGTGATGATGATATGCCGCGGACGGGCGAACTCGAAGATCACCCGCTCCATGGCGGTCAGCCGCGCTGCGTCCAAGTGCTCGATCACCTCGACCAAAGCCGCTGCATCGAAGCCGCCCAAACGAGCGTCGCGGTAGAGCAGGGAACCCTGCACTAACTCGATTCGTTTACGCTGGCGTTCGGGCATCCGGTCCAAACGAAGTCTTACCGATGCGGTCTCGAGTGATCGATGGCTGACATCCATACCAACAATGCGCTCGAAAGCGCGATCGGCCAGCAAGCGCCGCAGTAACTTGCCCTCCCCGCAGCCGAGATCCAGCACCGACTTGGCTTCCAATTCCTTAAGAGTGGCCGCCACTTGATTGAGGCGGAGCGTGTGCAAAGTCATGGGGCGCTCCAGGTCTTTTTCAACCTGTGCTGCCCTTTCCGTCCAAGTTTCTGTCTTCTCGACTTCGGGGGCTTCCTCATCCAGCAATCTTGCGAACGCCTGGTCGGTCAGGGATTGCCGCCGTTTCAGGTAGCGGCTCACGATCAGGTTCCGCTCGGGGTGGTCCGCTAGCCAGCCGTCTCCATGGCGCAGCAATTTCTCGACTTCCGCGTCGCCAACGTAATAATGCTTTTCGTCGTCCAACACCGGCAGCAGAACATACAAGTGCGAGAGGAGATCATGCACCGTCGTCTCGGCCCGGACCGACAACCGGAAATAGGGACTTTCGCCCCATTCCTGAGAGGTCTCATCCAGGGGGATTTGCGATACCTCAACTGTGTATCCGAGGGGCTCGAATAATTGCCGGAGTACGTCGGCACCGCCGCGCGATCGGATGACCTCTATAACCGATTCGAGTGGGAGTTTTGTTCTGACCAAATCCGGACGCTTTTGGCAGTTGCCCGCCAACGCCGTTCCGAACACGCGCCCAATTGCAACGGTCATATACGAAGACGACACGTAGGGACGGTCGTTTACGTAGTCCTCGAATCGCTGGGCTCCGCGCACCAGGCCCACGGGATCGATCTCCAGCAAAAGACACGCCGTGCATCGTTCCGGAGTCGCGTCCGTGTAGAACACGTAAGCTTTGCCAAAGGCGACCTCAACCTCGTGGAGGTTGGCCGGGTTCTTGTGCAAGAGGAAGCCGAGATCCGTCGCCTGCGGAGCTGTGCTGGTAATCTTCAGGAACATCGGGTTCTTTCATTATGCGCGGACCGGTCATCCCACCGCGCCAAAATGGAATGGGCGGGAGATTGCTCTAGCTTTATCGAAGGAGATATCTATGGCAGCAACCGATATTCTGCAGCAGATTGGGGAATCGTTAGGATCGAGCGCCACCGTGAAGGCGGTGTTCGGGGAGCCGGTTCACGCGGCGGGGCGCACCGTGATTCCGGTGGCCAAAGTCGCGTATGGATT
Organism: Bryobacterales bacterium; assembly: GCA_963793395.1. GTDB lineage: Bacteria > Acidobacteriota > Terriglobia > Bryobacterales > Bryobacteraceae > Palsa-187. The sequence goes on from CAWCAP010000040.1 coordinate 78,322, forward strand.
CGGCGGCGGGTTCGGAACCGGGCACGGGAAAACGGAATCCGATAAAGGCCGGCACGGAGAAGGCGGCGGCGGAGGGGGCGGGGTCCGCGCGTATCCCGCGGGGGCGCTCGAAATCACGGAAGAGGGCACGCGCTTCATCGCTTTTCCCGACATGCGATTGATGGCGGGCGCTTTTGCGGCCGGCGTGTTCTGGGGCGGGCTGCTCTTATGGAGGCGGCGGAGATCGTAAGCGCCGCCTCGCTGCGTTGCGTTTGTTAAAGCGCGGCGATGCCGGCTGCGGAGACCTGCTCGTCTTCGCTCGACTTGACGCCGGAGACGCCGACGCCGCCGACGCATTCGCCTTGATAGAAGATCGGCAGTCCGCCTTGCACCGGCGCGCGATTGGGGAACGTGCCGAGCGCGGGGCGGTCCTTCACCATGTCTTCCAGCGCCTTGCTGGGCATGCGGCCCAGTGCGGCGGCGCGGGCTTTCAGGATCGCGATGTCGGGCGACTGCGCGGTAGCGGTGTCGAGGCGCTCCAGGGCCAGCAGGATTCCGGAGTCGTCCACCACGGCGATGGTGACGGCCCATTTGTTCTTCACGGCCTCGGCTTTCGCGGCGGCGATGACGCGTGTGGCGTCGTCTAGAGAGAGACAGTTCTTTGTGCGCATAAGTTGTTAGTCTACCTTAGGCCCGCCGTTACGCGAGAGCCGCGTTGAGAATTTCCTGGATGAGCGCGTCGTAGGTGACGCCGGCGTTGAGCGCGGCCTGCGCGAAATCCTCATCGGCGGCCAGCGACGGGTTGGGGTTGGCCTCGATCACGAAGACTTCGCCTTTGGGCGAGATGCGGACGTCGATGCGTCCGAAGCCTTGAATCTTCAGCAGGCGGTAAACTTTCTTGGCGAGCTGCGTAAGTTTCTGCGGCAGGCCATCCGGGAGAGGCTTGGCGGGTCCGTTGGCGATGCCCCACTTCTTGCGGTATTTTTCATTCCATTTTGCGTGATAGGTGGCGAATTTGGGCGTGTCTTCGGGCACCTGCTCGAAGAAAATCTCGCGCGGCGGGAAAACGGTGAGGCGATGGTTGCCTTGGACGCTCAAGTACAGCTCGCGGCCGTCGATGTATTCTTCGATCAAAACATCGCAGTCGAATTTCTGGTGGATGTAGCGCGTGCGCTCGATGGCTTCGGCTTCATCGCGTGCGAAGGAGGCTTTGCTGATGCCGTCGGAGGATTCTTCGCCTACCGGCTTTACGAATGCCGGGTAGTTGAAGCGGGCCAGGTGGCGCAGCGGATGGGCGCGATTCGAGACCACGAAATTGGGCGAGTGGACGCGATGGTAGGCCAGCACTTTCTTGGTGAGAACTTTGTCCTTGCAGAGCAGCAGGGCGTCGGGGCCGGAGCCGGTGTAGCGCACCTTCATCAGATCCAGCAGGGCGGGGATGTTGGGCTCATGCGAGCGGTCATGGTGGAAAGATTCGGAAAGATTGAAGACCAGGTCGGGCTTGCAGGTGGTCAGCTTTTCGACGATGGCGGGGACGTTGTCGAAGACCGCGAGAGTTTCGACGTCGTGGCCCAGGCGCTTCAGGCATTCGAGTACGCAGGCTTCGGTGGGCTTGTCCTGCTCCTTGAGCGACTCGGGAGAAAATTCCTGACTCGGATCGACGGCTTGGGCGAAATCGAAGAGGGCGAGGATCTTCATGCTAGACGGACCTCTTAAAGCGGCCAGTGTAGAGATGATTGGTGACCATCGCGGCCAGATAAGAAGCGATGTCGAAATGCAGGCGCGCGGGTTCGGCGTGCGTTTTCAGTTTGAGCTGCTGGCAGCGATGGATGAGTTTTTGCACCAGCATGTTGACAGTGTATTTGCGTTGGCCGGTCCATTGCACGATCGACGCGATGAGCGCTGCGCGATGCTGGCGCATGAAACGGGCTGCGGTTTCTTTCGGAGGCTTCGCCGCCGGGTTCGATGTGGCCGAAGATGGAGCGCAGATCGGCGTCGTAGAAATCCGGAAAATCTTCGGCGTAGAGTTTGCGGCGGGTCGCGTAGTGGCGTGCGAGCGTGGAGCGCAGCTTGCGGGCGTCGGAGATGCGCCGTCCGCGCTTGACTGAGCGGCTTGGAGGAGGCGACCTCCTGCATCAGCGTCTCGACGTATTCCAGTTTTTCGAGAGCCTTCCAGCCGCGGTAGCGCTGGCGCCAGTCTTCCGGGTGCCGACGATAGCCACACCGCGAAAGTTTCGGCGAAGTCCTCGTCGGGGTGGGCCTGCGCGTACCAGTTGGGCAGATGGCGGACGAAACTGCGGCTGTAGGGGCGTGGCGTGTAGGTCTCGGGCGTGTACTCGGTCTCCGGGCTGCCGAAGATGCTCTGCCACGCAGGCCGCGCGGAGAATTTGTAAGCGTGATCTATGGCGTGGCCGCATTCGTGGCGCAGCAGCATCTGGCACCATTCGGCGGTGCCGCCTTCGACCTCCAGCATCAGGCGCAGTTCCAGCGCCTTGAGCCGCGGATGCGCGAGATAGAACGGGATGGCGATGGCGCAGGCGCCCTCGGGCGAAAACCATTCGTCGCCGAGATAGCAATCGGGGCGCAGCGCGACACCGCGGAGGGCGAGATCTTCATGAAACTGGCGCAGGCGCGGCTCGAGTTCGGAGCCTTCAATGCCGACGCCGAGGTCGCAAATGCGGACGCCCAGCAGTTCTTCGTCCTTGAGCGCGGCCCACGCAGGAGGCGCCGGAGGGGTCGCAGGGGCCGGAGGCGCGGCGGGAGAACTTGGCGGGGGCGCGAGGGCGGACGGCGCCGTTCTCTCCTCGGGCGCGATTTCCATTCTCCTATCCTAACGTCGCCGCGTTAGATTTGTAGGGCACTCGGGCATAGTATAGTAGTTCGCAAAAAGGAGCACCTATGAAACGCAGGCATTTTATTCCAGCGTTGGTGGGCCCGGTGTTATTGGGGCAGGCCGCTGCCCCGCCCAAGCGTAAGGGCAGGATCAAGCAGGGTGATCACGCGCGGCGTCTTCGGGCGTCAGATGCGAATATCGAGGATTGTTGCCGGGAGGCCGCTAGACTGGGGATTCGCGGCTTCGATCTCATCGGTCCGGCCGATTGGCCGGTGCTCAAAAAGTACGGCCTGGTGCCGTCGATGTATCCGCCGGGGCCGGGCGGAACCATCCCCGACGCGCTGAATCGCAAGGAGAATCACGACCGGCTGGAGAAAGCCATGCGCGCGGCCATCGACGAATCCGCCGCGAACGGCGTGCCGAATATCATCACGTTCTCCGGCAACCGGCGCGGCATGGCCGACGCGGAGGGCGCGGACAACTGCGTGGCGTTCCTGAATAAGAGTCAAAGCGCAAGCCGAGGACAAAGGCATCACCATCTGCATGGAGTACCTGAACAGCAAGGTGAACCACAAGGACTACATGTTCGACCACATCGCCTGGGGCGTGGACGTGATGAAGCGCGTGAATTCGCCGCGCGTGAAGATTCTGTTCGATATCTATCACGCGCAGATCATGGATGGCGATATCGTCCGCAACATTCGCGACAACTTTCAGTGGATCGGGCATTTCCATACCGGCGGCAATCCCGGACGGCACGAGATCGACGAGACGCAGGAGCTGAATTATCCACTTCGTGATGCAGGCCATCGCGGATCTGGGTTACACCGGATTTGTTAGCCACGAGTATATCGCCGTCGCCGGGACATGATCCCGTTCAGACTCTGGAAAAGGCGATTGAGATATGCGACGTCTGAGAACGGCAGATCGCGGGAGCGGCGCTTTTCTGCCCGGTGCTGTTCGGGCAGGCAGGTCCTTACGAACGCCAGAAAGTGGATGCCGCAGCGGCCAAGCGCGGCAGCGCGGTCTACACGCAATACTGCATCAACTGTCATGGCGCGGCTGCGAGGGGGACGCGAGACTGCTCCGGATCTGATCCGCTCTTCGCTCGTTCTGCGGGATCGCTTGGGCAGTGAGCTTGGTCCGGCGCTCAAGCGTCTTCCGGGGCACAATGTGGCGCTCACCGCAGCCCAGGTGATCGACCTCACGCATTTCTTGAAGCAGCAGGTGGAGGCGACGGCTCGGAATCGCAGTCCGGCAACGCCGCCGAACGTGCTGACAGGCGACGCGCAGATGGGGCGCGCGTATTTCGAGGGCGCCGGCGGATGCGCAAAATGCCATTCGGCAACTGGCGACCTCGCTGGTGTCGGGAAGCGCTATGAGCCGATGGATCTGCAACAGCGTTTCCTCTTTCCACGCAGCACCAAACCTCAGCTCGCCACAGTCACGCCTGCTTCCGGACCCGCAGTGAGCGGCGAAGTTGTCAAGATCGATGACTTCGATATTTCGCTGACGGATGCCGCAGGACAATATCATGCGTGGACCCGCGGTCCGAATCTGCGCGTCGAAATCGACGACCCGCTGCGGCAGCATCATGAGATGCTCGAGCGCTTAACGGATCAGGATATTCACAACGTCGTGCGCTATCTGGAGACGCTCAAATGAAGCTGCTGCTGATTCTCTCTACCGCCGTTTGCTGCTTCGGTCAGGCGTTTCTCGATCCGGCCAAGCTGCTGCAGCCGCCGACCGATTCCTGGCCCACGTATAACGGCGATTACTCCGGCCGCCGCTTCAGTCCGCTGAAGAAGATCAATCAGTCTAACATCGGCGCGCTGACGTTAGCGTGGGTCCGCCGCACCGTTGTTGCGGGACGGCAAGCCGGCGGAGGGAACAACGCAGCCGTGATCAAAGGTACGCCGATTGTGATCAACGGCGTCATGTACTATACGGTCCCTGATCATGCCTGGGCGATAGACGCGCGCACCGGCCGTGAGATCTGGCATTACGAATGGCCTTCGAAAGGCGGCTGGCATATCGGAAATCGCGGAGCGGCCGCGTGGCGCGACACGCTGTACTTCGAGACGCCCGATTGCAATCTGGTGGCGCTCGATATGGGCAACGGCAAGGAGCGCTGGCACACCTCGATCTGCGACCTGGAGCAGTTCTACTATGCTTCCGTCGCGCCCATTGTGATCCGCGAGCACGTCATCACAGGCGTCAGCGGAGACGATCTGGATATTCCGGGCTACATCGAGTCGCACGACGCGCGCACCGGAAAGCTCGAATGGCGCTGGTACGCGCATCCTGAGCCCGGCACGCCGGAAGCGAAAACCTGGCCCAGCGTCGAGGCAATGATGCACGGCGGAGGTATGACGTGGGTGCCCAGCACCTACGATCCTGGTCTGAATCTGATGTACTTCGGCACCGGAAATCCGCAGCCTGTAATAGCCGGACAAGGGCGTGCTGGATCGAACCTATATACGGAATCGATTATTGCTCTGAACCCCGACTCAGGAAAGTTGGCCTGGTATTTTCAACCATCGCCGCACGATACGCACGACTGGGATGCCGTGCAAACTCCGGTGCTGTTCGATGCTGACATTCAAGGCAAGCCGCGCAAGTTGTTGGCCCAAGCCAGCCGCAATGGATGGTTCTTCGTCCTCGATCGCGCTACCGGCGAGCACATCCTGACTTCCGAATTCGTGAAGACCAATTGGACTTTGGGCGTGGATGCCAAGGGTCAGCCGATTCTAAATCCCGCCAAGCAGCCCAAGCCGAATGGCGCGCTGGTGTCGCCAAATCAAGGCGGTGCGATCAACTGGCCGCCTCCCAGTTACAGTCCTGACACCGGCCTGTTCTACGCCAACGCCGCCCGCGCCTGGAGCGTCTACTATCTGTACGACGAAGACGACAAGCCCGAAGGATGGGGCGGCAACGATCGCAGCGGCTATTCCGAAGCCATGGTCCAAGCGATCGACCCCAAGACCGGCCAGATTCGCTGGAGCCACAAATGGCCGGGCAACGGCGGAGGCGCCCGCTCCGGCCTGCTGAGCACCGCGGGTGGCCTGCTCTTCGCCGGTGACACCAATGCAAACGTGGTGGCGTTGGACGCAGCTTCCGGCACTCCTCTGTGGCACGCCGGATTGCACACGCCCCTGACCAACGGACCCATCACCTACGAATTGGACGGCACTCAGTATGTGGTGGTGGCCGCGGGAGACACGCTTTACGCCTTTGCGATTCGCTAAGGCTTCCCAGAAAACGGGTCAGTTGCGCGCAAGCGACAGCGCGCGGAACGTAGTCACGTATTCGATGGCGGCAATGTTCCCACGTATTCCGGGGTACTCGGCGCCCTGCTGAATGGTGTATCCGAACTTGATCAACTGATGCGCTTCCGGGACGGAAGCCGGCGGCAAATTCGTAGGTTTGAGCTCCCGGTCCCAGACTGAAGCGCTCATATCCTAAGCGGACCGCGGCGTACCAGCGCGGAGTCAGAGTCCGCCGCACCTCAGCGTATCCGATGTCTTGCGTGAAGTTCGGAATCACGTGGTAGTCCATTTGAAAACGCTGCACCTCTCCCCACGCATTCCAGTGTCCCGCGCCCCATTCGACATCCAGCCCGATGGCGCTGGCCGGTAAAGTTCGCGGCGCGGCCTCTCCCGGGAAAGAAGAACGGATATTGGCGGTCCAGATAAGGTCCGTAGTAGGCGGAACCGCCAACGCGAAAACCTTGGCGAATGGTGTACCCGAGCCCTCCGGCCCAGTTGCCGTATTGATCGCCCTCGAAGATCGTCCGCCGATTGGCCGGAGATGAATTGACGAACTGGGCGCGCGCGTCGAACTTGCCCGCGGTGGCATCCACCTGCGCGCCCACCAAGCCCTTGAACGTTACGGGCTTGTAGTAGTAGCCATAAGCCGACGGAATTCCTATGAGCGGGTTGTCGGCGGAATCATAGCGCTGCAGGAAAGAACCGAACGCCGAGGATAGCTGCCCCACGCGAACCACTAGCGAGCGATTGTGTTCCCAAAAGCGCGCGTAACCCAGGTTCAGTTGCAGCAGGTCGCCCTTCACGCCGTAGCCTTGGGTCTCGAAGTCCTCTTCGAAATAAGGCCGCGATTGCAGTTGATACGCGCCGGATATCGTCCAATGCGAGTTGAGTTTCCAGGTAGGATACAACATCGCACGGAAACCGCCGGTCACATCCGACCCATCGCGCGGCGGGAGCGAAAGTTCCTGCGAGTAGGATGACACCGCGCTTAGCGTCGTGCGCAGTTCGAATCCTGAATCTGCCTCTTGGGCGCACGCGGTGGCTGCGGCGGCCAGGCAAAACGCGATGGCTCTCATGACGCCTCGCTATCGCGCGTAACCGCTTCCAGCGCCGCTTCCGCGGTTGCTGTAGCGGCCGGAACGGACCTGTCGATTTCGCTCTGCACCGCCTCCGAAAGACTTCGCAGGGACTGGCTTCCGGCGAACGCCGTTTGCTTGCGCTGATCGCCCAGAAGTGCGAACGCTTCGACGACCACTGGGTCCATTTCGGAGCCGCATACGCTCTTGAGAATCGCGACCGCATCCGCGTGGCTCTTGCCGCGGCGATATGGACGGTCGGAAGTCATTGCGTCGTAAGCGTCCGCCACCTTGACGATGCGGGCGTGGAGCGGTGTCTCCTCGCCCTTCAAACCGTGCGGATATCCCGTGCCATCCAAGTTCTCATGATGCAGTTCCACGATGCCAAGATAGGCTTCCAGGCCCTGCACGTTTTCCAGAATCCGTTTGCCGATCACAGGATGCTGCTGGATCAACTCGGTTTCCTCCGGCGTCAGGCGCCCGGGCTTTTGCAGGACCAGATCCGAAATCCCGATCTTTGCCCAAGTCATGCAGCAAGGCGCCAACGCGGATAACTTCCAGGTCATCCGGCGCAAGGTTCATGGCTTTGGCGATGGCGCAAGAATATTCGCTCACGCGCCGGCTATGGCCCGCAGTGTAGGCGTCCCGGGCATCCAGGGCCTGCGCTAGCGATCCCACGAACTGCACGTACGCGCGAGTGAGGCGTTCGCGGCTTTCGCGCACTGCTTTGGCGGCGGTGTTGAAACCGCGCGTCAGATCCCGAATTTCTTGTGCGCCGCCATGGCTCTCCGGAAATTCGGGCAACTCGCCGGTTGCCGCGCTGAGGCGCAAATGTTTCACGACATCCACCAGCGGCCGTGCGATGGTGCGTGAAGTGAGTGCGCTGATTCCGAACATCGCGGCGAGCGCCGTGAATCCAGCAACCAAAAATAGCTTCCGCAACACGTTTTGCAGCGGAGCACTGGCGGCGTCCACGTTTTGCAGACTTCGCAACGTATAACCATCGTTGCCGTTTCCGCTGGAACGTCCCAGCGGAAGCGAGAGGTATTGCTGATCCTGTATTCGAAGCTCGCAATCCGCGGCGGGAGAACAGGCCGCAAGTGCCCGCTCGACCTGTACCGGGGCCAGGTCTCTCATCTGCGCCGTCACCACCGTGCCATTGTGCAGCAGGACGGCGGGCACGCCGAATTGAGAGATATCGAAACGGCCGCCCACGGTGAGCGTTGCAACCTGCGTGTCGGCTTCGCGGATGGGAACGGATGTGACCTCATACAGCCGGCCGTCGGCGGAGAAGAAGCCTTGCTCAGGCGGGTGCAAACTTGACAGATTCACGGGAGCGAACCCGCCGGAGTCACGAACCACGGCCGCTAGAGGGTCTCCGCGCACCCCGGACACCATCATGAAGTCGAAACTGAGCGAGTCGCATATTTCACTGAGTTGATCCTGCACAGTATCGCGCGCCTGCCCGGTTGCGCCGCCTTCCGCCGCCAGCAGTTGGAGGCCGGCCTTAAGGCTCGGATTCTCGCCGATGCCTTCCAATAGTTTTCGATTCCGCCCCTCATTGCGGGTGCGTTCCCTCGCCAAGGCAACTTGGTTGTCACGCACCGAAGCTCGCAAGCCGTCGCGAACGGTATTCATTACCGACGCGCGTATGGCCCAAAAGCTCGCAGCGAGCAGCACCGCGAACGGAATGAACGAGCTGAGAAGTGTGCGGGTAGCGAAGCGCATGTTCACCTGTGCGCGACATGGCTGGCGTCACTGGGTTCCGTGTAGGGGAGCGTGAAGCTTACCGCGGCATCTTTTTCGCCAATGGTCACGGTCTTGCGGAAGGTTCCCGCCGTCTTGTGCCAGGCTACGACGGTATACGTTCCCGGAGGGACATCCTTGAGCGAAAAGACACCGTCTTTATCGACGCGCACTGCCCATCGGCTCGGCGCCACCACGATGCTTGCCGCCATGTTCGAATGCAGGTGGCAGTAGACGGCCACCAATCCCGGCGTGGGAAATGTGACCAGGCGGCTTTGTCCTTCGCGGTAGTTTCCTAAATCGAAACTTTTGGCTTTGGATAGCGAAAAGACATTATGGAAGATCGGATCAAAATTCGGGAACGAGATCGTGCCGCCGGCGGGAATCACCACCAGATCCGGCACGAACCGGCGGTCTCTTTGCTCCATGGATACTTTAGGGAATTCAGTAGCGGCCGAGTTGGTGCCGCCTTCGAGATATACCGCGACGTGTGAACGCTCAAACTCGAGAGGGTCCAATTCGCTATCCGCTCCCAGCTCCACGGCAACACCACGCTGATACATCCCTACCATGGCGGTGACGTTGTGACGGGACAGCTTCCTGTCGATGATGATGGTTCCGTGGATATCCGCGCCAGCTACCACAGTGGCAGCGACGAGGGCGCCCAATGCTAACTTAATCCACATACTAATCGAATACATCGGCGTTCCATTAGGTGAGGATTAGAGGTTTTACCTAAGGTCTTCCGCTTAGAAGCGAGGCTGCGGTTGCGCTTTAATCGAGCGCGGAAAGAGGCTGCGGCGACGCGTGGATCGGTTCCTCCACGGTATGTCGCGGCCGTTGTGATCGGCAACGCCCTCTAGTTAGCGGGCCATTAACGAATAGTCGACTTCGAACATGCGATAGACCGCTTCCTGCATGCCGCAGCGCTCATATGCCGCTTGCGCCCGCTGGTTGTGAGCTTCGACATACAGCCGCAATCCGCACACCCCGCCGCGCTCGCGTGCGAGCGATTCTACGTGCGAGTAGAGCGTCTTGAAGACGCCGCGGCCGCGGGATTCGGGAAGTGTATACACGCTCTGAATCCACCAGAACACGCCATTCCGCCAGTCCGACCACTCGTAGGTGATCATCATCTGACCCGCGGGCCGGCCATCGATCTCGGCGATCAAGTAGAAGCCGCGTGTGGGATCGTCGAAGACAGCGCAGACGCCGGCGCGAAGCGTATGCGTATCCAGAACGCGGCCTTCGGTTTCGAGCGCCATGCTGGCGTTGCCGCTCACCAGAAATTCAACATCTTCGAGGGTGACGGGGCGGATAAGGATTTCGGGCATCGTCTCGATTTATAGCAAAGCTGGGCGCGTTACGCGTAGATGCCAGGGGCTTCGTGGCCGATCGTCTGCACATATTCGACATACGAGCCCGGATAGACGCGGGGTTCACGATCCGTGCCGCTCTCGCCGCCCAGTTCCAGCACGCGCGAGCCCAGGCCGCGCAGGAACATGCGGTCGTGCGAGACGAAGATCATGGTGCCTTCGAAATCCTTCAGCGCGTCGACCAGCATTTCCTTGGTGGCGAGGTCCAGGTGATTGGTGGGCTCGTCGAGCACCAGGAAATTCGGCGGATTGTAGAGCATGCCGCGCCATCGCCAGCCGCGATTTTTCGCCGCCCGAGAGCGAGCGGATCTTCTTATCCACATCGTCGCCGGAAAACTGAAACGCGCCGGCCAGCGTGCGCAGCGAGCCGAGGCCGTCCTGCGGAAAATCGTTTTGCAGTTGTTCGATCACGGTGAGATCGGGATCGAGCACATCGAGCGATTGCTGCGCGAAGTAGCCCATGTTGAGGCTGGCGCCGAGCCGCACCGTTCCCTGAATCGGGCTCGCTGGCGCCGGCGATCATTTTGAGCAGCGTGGTCTTGCCCGCGCCGTTGCGGCCCATCACGGCCCAGCGCTCGCCGCGGCGGATGGTGAGGCTGAATCCGTCGTAGATCACGCGCGAGCCGTAGCTCTTGTGCAGGTCTTCCATCACCGCCACCTGGTCGCCCGAGCGCGGCGGAATGCGGAATTCGAACTTGACCACCTGGCGCTTCTTGGGCAGCTCGATTTTTTCGATTTTGTCGAGCGCCTTGATGCGGCTCTGCACCTGCGCCGCTTTGGCGGCGTGCGTCTTGAAGCGGTCGATGAAGCGCTGCTCCTTGGCGAGCATGGACTGCTGCCGCGCGAAAGCCGCCTGCTGATTGGTCTCGCGGATGGCGCGCTCGCGCTCGTAGAAATCGTAGTTGCCGGAGTAGGCGATGATCTCGCCGGCATCGATTTCGGCGATCTTCGAAACGATGCGGTTCATGAATTCGCGATCGTGCGAGGTCATCAGCAGCGCGCCGGGATACGACTTGAGGAACTGCTCCAGCCAGATGATGGATTCGATGTCGAGATGGTTGGTGGGCTCGTCCATCAGCAGCACATCGGGCCGGCCGAGCAGCACGCGCGCCAGCGCCACGCGCATTTTCCAGCCGCCGGAGAGCGCGCCCACGTCGCCATCGATCTGGTCGTCCTCGAAGCCGAGGCCGTGCAGCACTTCGCGCGCCTGCGCTTCGAGCGTGTAGCCGCCGAGGTGCTCGTATTCCTCCTGCACTTCGCCGAAGCGCGCCAGGATGCGGTCCATATCGTCAGCTTGCGCCGGGTCTTCCATGGCGTGCTGCAGGGCTTCGAGCTCATGATGCAGATCGCCGACGCGGCCGCTGCCGGCGATGGCTTCATCGAGCACCGAGCGGCCCTGCATTTCCTCCACGTCCTGGCGGAAGTAGCCGATGGTGAGTTTCTTGGGAACGGAGACGTCGCCTTCGTCGGGGGCTTCCTCGCCCACCACCATGCGGAAGAGCGTGGTCTTGCCGGAGCCGTTGGGGCCGACCAGGCCGACCTTCTCGCCAGGGTTCAACTGGAAGGAGGCGTCGACGAAGATTAACTGCTTGCCGTACTGCTTGTTGATATTCGAAAAAGAAATCATGGGGAGAGAACGAGCGCTGAACTTCCAAGTTAGCAGAGGGTGAAAATGGGCGGTCTCGCCTGTGGCTGCCGCGGCTCAATCGACTGGCACTTTCGAGCGGATCAGCGACTCCACCTGGCCCCAAACGCTGGGATCGCATTCAATTTCGATATGCGGTGACATGAACATCTGGGCGTACCACGGAAATCCGTCGCAGTTGACGCGTTTGGTTTTGTAGTCCACTCGATAATTTCCCAGAATCTCAGTTCGAGAACGATCGGCGGCCTGGATCTCGCGGCGGCCGTGCAGCAGGCCGTTTAGCTGATAAAAATTGACGGCCTGGCTTACATTCGCGGGAATCCATCGATCGTCTTCGCCTAGTTTCGTAACGCTGTCCACCTGAATCGTGAGCAACACCGGAATTCCTTCGTGGCCTAGTGTGCGCGCCAGTGTTACGCCCTCCGACGCTCCCCAACTGTGGCCGTAGATGACGATGCGCGCCGCGCGCTTTTCCCGATCCGACAGCTCCCCATTGCGGTCTGCGTCCAGCATTTCGAGCACCTCGCGGTGAGCCTGGCGGCCCTGGCGGTTCTCAAACATCTTCACCTGCATGCGGGTTGGATATTGCTTCCGCAGGTGATCGGCGAGCTGGACTTCCTGGTGAACCGTGTCGTTGCGCCGCACGAATCCCCCGACAAAGCCAATTACGATGACTCGCGGTAAGGCGGCGGGCGTAGTTTTTTCGGCGCCGTTTGCCGGCGCCAGGAGGCCAACGATCAGCATCCAGCCGGGTAACAACCGCAGGATGAACGAAAAATAATTAGCCAACATCTCAAGGTACAGGTGCAATCTTACCACCGTCTACCGGGCCCCTTGGCTAGTTTTGGGGCGGCCCCGCGCGACGCATATTAACGGCAGAGTAACTTGGATCAGCCGGATGACATCTTTTGGACAGAGAGGTAAATCATCTCATGACGAAACAACTCATCCTGCCCGCCCTACTGCTGCTGGGGATTTCCGGCGCGGCTCTGGCGGCGGATATTAACGGCAAATGGACGGCCGAGGTTCAAGGAAGAAATGGAACCGTGACCCAAACTCTGGTGTTGAATGCGTCCGGGAATAACCTGACCGGCACGTTCGAAGGCGCCCGCGGTGGTGCGGTGGATATTTCCGAGGGCACGCTTGACGGCAACAAAGTGTCGTTCAAAGTGGTCCGCGAATTCAACGGCAACCAGTTCACGCAACAATACAAGGGCACGCTTTCGGACTCCGGCGAGCTCGACCTGACGGCCTCAATGGGTGGCGGAGCGCGCCGCGGCGGTGGTGGCGGAGGCGGTTTCGGTGGCGGAAAAAGTGGCAAAGGCGGACGTGGCGGCGGAAGGACTCTGGTTTTCAAGAAGGCCGCAAACTGAAGGGCCGCAACCACGCATGACGCGCGTGCGTCATGATTGAGTCAGTGCGCCTAGCGTTTCTTTTGCCTCTCCTATTTTTCGCGCCGCTTGCCTTCTCGCAGCAGGCGCAGCAGCCGGCTCCGCGCTCGGCGGGCGGTCCGCCGGCGGATCAAAAGGCGATTTTCGAGCGCGGCCTCGAAATGTACAAGGCCAAAAGCTACACCAACGCGTTGCGCGCCTTTCGCGAAGCCGCCGAGGCCGGCAACGTGGAAGCCATGATGTACGTGGGCACCATGCAGGCTTCCGGGCAGGGCACTACCGCGAGCCCCGAGCAGGCCATGGTCTGGTTCACCAAAGCGGCCGCCGCCGGGGATGGCCAGGCGATGTGCAATATCGGCAACCTTTATTACCGCGGCGTGGGCGTCCCGCAAAGATACGATCTGGCTCTGCGCTGGTTCCGCGAAGGTTCGAACGCCGGCAATTCGCAGGCGATGTTTAACGCCGGCGTGCTCTATCGCGACGGCCTGGGCGTGAAGGCGGACTTCACCGTGGCTATGACGTGGTTTCTTAAAGCCGCGGACGGCGAGAATAGTCTCGCCATGAACAGCATCGGCGTGATGTATCAGAAGGGGCAGGGCGTCCCAGTAGATTACCGCGAAGCCATGCGCTGGTATCGCAAGGCCGTGGAATTCGGCAATACCACTGCGCCCTACAACATCGGCGTGCTGTTTGAACGCGGGCTGGGAGTGCCGGTGGATCGCGAAGAAGCGCGCCGCTGGTATTCGAAAGCCGTGGCGACTGCCCAGTCCGACGATCCCGACGGCGTGCAATAGGCGAACACCGGCTTCGGCGAGGTTGATTTCGCCCCGCCGGTGTTCGCACGATTCTTGGCTATGCGTGCGCCGCTTTGGCCGCCGGATCGTAGACCTGGGAATGAGTTTTCCCGGCCGCGTCCACGTGAAACTCAAACATCGCGGCAATCGAATTCAGCTTCGCCAATCTTGTTGACGTCGTCGAATAGCTGAGCATACCGGTGTAGCGCACCGCGCCGCCTTCGACGAAGTGCCCGACGCCCATTCCTTTCCACGTCACGGATTCACCGTCTGCGGTAGCGAATACACCTTCGCCAACTCCCTCCAAGCTGCCATCTGGCTTTGAGGATGCGGTGTAGGTTCCAAGGTTCAAGCCTTCTACGCCCATGAGTGTCGAGGCGTCTTCGAAGGACACCTCTACGACGTACTTTGGCTGCGTCGCGATGACCCTGCGGATGCCGCGAGTGCCGTTGCCTTCTCCAATTTTTTCGCCAAACATAATTACTTTCTCCTTTCTTAGATCAGATGTCTGTGCGGGAGCAGGTTTCAAAGATACAACAAGCGGCTGATGCGTGCAAAGCCTCGGTGAAAGCTGGCCAGTATAATGTTTTTACCGCATGATTAAGAATCGAAAAAAGAACCGGCCGCGGCTCCTGCTGTGGACCCTGGCCGCTGCTCTCACAGCCGCGCCGGCGTGGGCGCAGCATGAGATCGCGATCGCAGTCGACATCGAAGCCGGACTGCACGTATACCGTGCCTATTGTTTTACCTGCCATGGACCCGAGGGCGCGTCCGTGCCCGGCGTCGACTTCCGCCGCGGCGAGTTTCGTCACGGTTCCACGCGTCAGGAACTGATGGCGACGATTCGCAACGGCATTCCCGGCACCGCGATGCCGGCCAACAATCTCGACCAGGACGACCTGCGCCGGGTGATGGCTTTCATCACTTCGCTGCACGATTTCCAGGCGAGCTCAGTCAAGTTAGGCGACGCGGCCCGCGGCGCCGGGCTGTTCAGTGGAAAGGGCCAGTGCTTGACCTGTCACCGCGTCGAAACGCAGGGCTCGCGCGTAGCTCAGGATCTTAGTGAAATCGGAGCCACGCGTTCGGCGGACTTCCTGCAGCGCACGCTACTCGATCCGACCGCCGCCATGCTGCCGCAGGACCGCTTCGTGCGCGGCGTAACGAAAGATGGGAAAGTGATCACTGGCCGCCGCCTGAACGAGAACACCGATACCGTGCAAATGATCGACGAACACGAAAATCTGGTGTCGCTGGTGAAGGCGGACCTCCGCGAATATTCCAGCCTGAAGGTTTCGCCCATGCCTTCTTATAAAGACAAGTTCAGCGCCGATGAGATGGCCGATGTTCTGGCGTACTTGGTCTCACTGAAAGGGTCGAATTAAAATGACGAGCTTCCGCACGATCGCTCTGCTCTCGCTGCTGCCCGCGTGTTTGAGCGCGCAGGTCACGTTCGACCGCCTGCTCCACGCCGACAAAGAACCGCAGAACTGGTTGAGTTATTCCGGCACCTACGCCAGCAACCGCCACAGCTCGCTCTCGCAAATCAATACCGGCAACGCGAAAAATCTGGAATTGAAATGGATCTTCCAGGTCCAGAACACCCCGTTCGAGACCACGCCGCTGGTGATCAACGGCATCATGTACCTGACGCAGCCGCCCAACGACGTGGTGGCGCTCGACGCCAAGACCGGAGCCGTCTTCTGGGTCTACGAATATCGCGCCAAGCCCGGCCGCCTGTGCTGCGCCGCAGTCAATCGCGGACTTGCCATTCTAGGCGACACGCTCTACATGGCCACTGTCGACGCCCATCTGGTCGCCATCGATTCGAAAACCGGCCGCCCCATCTGGAACGTGCAGGTGGCCGATCCGCAGGAAGGCTACTCGATGACCATGGCTCCCTTGGTCATCAAGGACAAAGTTCTGGTGGGCACGGCCGGCGGCGAGATGGGAATTCGCGGACGCATCGTCGCTTATGACGCCGCAACCGGCAAGGAAGACTGGCGGTTTTACACGATTCCCGGGCCGGGTGAGCCGGGTCATGAGAGCTGGATGGGCGACTCGTGGCAGCATGGCGGCGGGTCGGTGTGGGTGACGGGTTCTTATGATCCCGAATCGAATCTCACGTATTGGGGCGTCGGCAATCCGTGGCCGGATTTCGACGACAGCGTGCGCACCGGCGACAATCTCTACACCACTTCAGTAGTGGCGCTCGATCCCGACACCGGCAAGCTAAAATGGCATTTTCAGTTCACGCCGAGCGATCATGCTGACTACGATTCAGTGCAGATCCCGGTGCTGGTGAATGCGAACTGGCGTGGCGCGCCACGCAAACTGATGTTGTGGGCGAATCGCAACGGATTCTATTATGCGCTCGACCGCACTACCGGGCAGTTTCTGCCGGGAAACCGTTCGTCAAAGAAAATTGGGCGAGCGGACTGGACGATGCCGGCCGTCCGATACGGACTACCAAGAAGAGCGATGAGGACGTGACCTATCCGGGCATTCAAGGCGGAACGAACTGGTATTCGCCTTCCTACAGCCAGCGCACCGGACTGTTTTATGTAGGCGCGTGGGACAACTATTATTCGACGTTCACCAAGAGTTCAGAGACTCCGCTGCCATGGCGCCGCGGGGCCATCAATACCTGGACTGATGATGCGGGTCACGGGTCCATCATGGCGATCGATCCGGCGACCGGTGACAAGAAGTGGGAATTCAAAATGTACGACGTGACCGACAGCGGCATTTTGACGACGGATGGCGACGTACTCTTCTCCGGCGGTCGCGAAGGAAATTTCTATGTGCTTGATGCGCGGTCGGGCGCGATGCTGTGGAAGACGCAGCTCGGCGGGGACGTCGCTTCGGGGCCGATCACTTATCAGATCGATGGCAAGCAGTATGTTGCAGTGGCTGCGGGCCACGGATTGTTTGTGTTTGGGATTCGATAAATAGAGAATCTCGGAGGGGCGCTTTGGCTAGCGCGTCAATGGTGTTGACTCTCGATTTCTCTGCTTATATCTCGCTCCGAGTCGAAGACTGAGCGAATACAAGAACGATTGAAGCAAGGGAACGGTAAACAATAAAAAGCGGTAGAAGTCGGCATTGGGATGGAAGAATTTCCTAGCCATGTCGCTGAATGTCGCTCTGGGATTGCTTACTTCATCCCAAAACTCCAGCAGGAAGAAAACAGTCGAGCCCGCCCAAGTCCAATATCCGTACTGCGCGCGAGTCGGAAATACGTAACCAGCGCCATACCCCAACAAAAAAGCTAAGCCAAGCATTAATGCAACAAGTTCTCCGAATGAGGATGTATCCCGAAGCATAGGTACAACCGCGGCCAGCAGAGCCCCAACCAAGAGGGCTCCGGTACCGGCGGCAAATTGATGAACCATCACCAGGACTATCGCCAAGCCACCTGATGGTTTTTCTTCCGGGTTTGCTTGTTCAAACACTACAGCGGTACTCTAATTTCCAAACTCGATCCCTGCCCCGGCCGGGAGTCGAGCACCAGTTCGCCGCCCAGCATGCGCACGCGCCGCTTGATGCTCACGGGGCCCGTGCGCAACAGCTCCAACTCCTCCAGCGAAAACACGCCGCTGAACGGAAAGCCGCCGCCATTGTCTTCCGCGCGCACTTCCAGCTTCCGGCCGTTCTTGCCCAGCGTGAGCGCGACGCGCGAGGCCCCGGAATGCTTATGAATGTTGTTCAGCGTCTCGCGCACGATCTGCAGCAGCTCCAGCGAAACCTCGGTCTGCGGCGGGATCGTTAAACTCGGCGCTGGTGAAGGTCGCCGCGATGCCGGTGTCGCGCTGGAATTGCTCCAGTCATGCGGCTAAGCGACGCGCTCAAGGACTACGCCTTCTTCCACCGGCCGCATGCTGCGCACGAAGCTGCGCAACTCCGTCACCTGGTCGCGGCACAGCTCCTGCAACTGGCGCAGTTCGTCGCCGGCGGCGTCGATATCGCGCGCCGAGCAGCTTGCGCACGATCTCCAGACGCATTTGAAAGCTGATGAAACTTTGCAGAGGGCCGTCGTGGAAATCCGCCGCGATGCGCTCGCGCTCGGCTTCGCGCGCGCCTTCGGCCTGCGAGCGGATGATCATGTTGTAGCGCAGCGTGTTCGACATACGCCGTTCCAGATAGCGCTTATAAAGCGAGAAGGCCACGGCCATCACGGCCGCGGCCCAATCCGCCCAGATGAGTCCGCCGCCCGGCGCGGTCAGCAGTACGATCAGCACCATCGCTGCCGCGGCCACGATCAGCACCGTTATGAACTCGTGCAGCGTCGCGGCCGACACCAGCAGGAATCCGTAGGCGAGCGCCGATGCCCAGTCGACCGGCAGCAGCCATTTCGAGAAGGCGAAGAACGCGAAGTCGATGACCAGCGCGACCAACGCGCGCGGGGCGGAGTCGAAACGCGTCTCAAACAGCGTGCCCACCGCGAAAATCGCATAGGCGATCAGGAACACCAGCGAAGAAGAAATGCGGCCGCCGGTGAAGGGGAACCAGGCCAGGCAGGTCAGACGCCAGCACCACGCGGGCGACGCGGATCGCGGCACGGCCCTGATAGGGAACCATGAGTTACCGCCGGTAGAGATACAGACGGTGGCTGCGGCCTTCGCCATCGTCGTCGATGTCCAGGATCTTGGCCGGAGTCCACTTCGGAAACTCGAAGTCGTGCGCCACAATGCGCGCGCCTTTCTTGAGTTGCTTTTCGAAAATCGGCGTCACTTTTTCGATCGCCACGGGCAAAAGATAGATCGTCAGCAGGTCGTAGGAAGAGTAATCCTGCTGCAGCAGGTCGCCATGGACGATGCGCGCGAGCGATCCCAGGCCCAGGGTCTTGATGCGCTCGCGCTTTGTTTATAGAGCGCGTCGTCGAGTTCCACGCCGGTGGCATCGGCCTTGTATTTGCGCGCGGCCATGATGACGATGCGGCCGTCGCCCGAGCCCAGGTCGTACATCTTTTCGCCCGCTTTTAGCTCGCCCAATTGCAGCATCTTATCGACGATTGTCTGCGGCGTCGGGAAATACGGCGCGATTTTAGCGTCTTCGTTGGGCTGGGCTTTCTCCTGCGCACAGAGGCCGAGCACAAGAAAGAGCGCGATAGCCGCCATCAAAAAACATGTGGTGTTCGCGGCGCATTTACGGTTCAATATACACCCGGACGCGATTGCTCGAAGCACCGTCCACGTCCAGGTATAATTCCGCGGGCCCGTAATTGCTGATCTTGGGCACGGCGATTTCCACCAGATAAAAGCCCACATATCCGGGCGCGAGTTCGGCGCGCGTTACTTCCACCGGCGCGCGGTCCAGATAAACGTGGACATTGCCCGCCACCAGCGGCGGGTTTTCGAGCGGCGCGGGAACTCCGGTGGGCCACGCCGGCGTGACACGGCCCAGTCCAGTCGCCAGGATCTGAATGCGCGTTCCGGAGTGCGCCGCCGTCATCGCATCCAGCATCACGCCCTTATCGGCATCCAGCAGCATCGGCGAGCCGTCGCGCGCCACGAAGATCACAGGCGCGGCAGCGGCCAGCGGCAGGGACGCCAGATTCACCGCAGCCCCCGCGAAACTCGCCGACAAAGGCAACGCAGCCCCGCGCGCTTCAAAAGGAATCTGGATTTGCGATTCACTGCCCCGTCGCGGCCAGTACCGGCGCTGCGATGCCTCCGGTCTGAACGCTGTCGACTTGCGCGCCCAGAATGCTCACCAGTGAACCCGGCGCCACCGCGCGCTTGATCATGTCCGCCGCGCTCACCACGCTGGGATCGCGCAGACGGTGCGGAGCCAGCGCCGCATACACGCCATAACCATCGAGCGCGGTCCACAGTAGATTCCCCTGCGCGTCGAGCTTCACGTCCATGGCTGCCGCGCCGCTCCGGCAAGCCCGCGAGAGCCGTCCAGTTTTGCGACCGCTCCCAGCGCATTTAAATCCGCATACGCCAGGAATACGCCGCGATCGTTCGCGACATAAAGCGCGCCGCTCGCCGGATCAGCCGCGACTCCATGCGCCGCCGCATCCGGCAAATTGGCGGTGAAGTTATCCCAGAACGCACCGCCGTTGACGGTGTGCAGGACGTGCACCGGCGCGCTCGTGCGCAATGGATCGACAGGCGCCGCGCCCAACGCCGCCAAGGCCACGCGCGGGTCTTGCGGATCAACCCAAAAGCGTTCCACCGGCCCCGAACCCGCAGGCCCGGCACTCGGAGAAAAATTCTGCCAGCTCACTCCGCCATCCGCCGAAACCAGGATCGTGCCATCCTGCATCCCGCTATAGATGAAATCGCCGGCGATGGCGACCGCCGTCACGTTCGCGCCGCGAATCGCGGAGAGCGCCATCCGCAATTGCGTTTCCTGCACCAGATCCGCGTTACTTGCCGGAATCCAGGCCTGCTTGTTGCCCGGGGGCCAAGCCGCCGCCGCGCCGTCGCTGAGCGCGATGCGCGTGCCTTGATCGCCCGCCGGAAGATCCAGCAGCCGCGCCGCCGGCAAGTTGGGCAAGTCCTCGTTCAGCCCGCTCCAGGAGCGCCCTCCGTCCACAGATCGAAATACGCCAGCCGCGCCCGCCGTTACGATCTCATCGCTGTTGCCGGGAGCGATGGCCAGATCCGCCACGCCTCCACCAATGAGCGAAGCCCCGCGATAGAAGGTCGCGTTTTCCCAATGCGCGCCGCCGTCGTCCGATCGATACACGTATTCGCCGAACGCATACACCCGGCTGCCGTCACCTGCCAAAGCGCGAGTCTGCGCGCCCGGTTCCGGCAGAATTCCTACCGCGACATTCGCCGCTGCCGGAGGCACCGGCGCACTGCTCGCCTGCCAACTCTCCAGATCCGCCGTCTGATATACGCGGCCCGAAGTGGTCTGGACCAGAATCGTCCCACCCGGCCCATACCAGACCCGCTTGCAGGGGCCCGAAGCTGCTCCCGCCAGCCCTTCCTCCAGCACAAAGTTACCGATATGCCGCCAGTCGGGGGCCGCACCCGCCGCCGGAGGCGCCGTCTGGGCGAGCACGCGCCCCATCGCCAAAATGACGAATAGTACTGTGGCGAACCGCCACGGCGCTGTGGACAACTTATACATCCGACCCGTCCATTGTATCCCGGTATATCGGCCGAAACGCCCCGAACCTTCTGATTTCAGAGGAAATTCCCAAAGAAATCGTTACGGACCCCAACTTGCCATGGAGTTTAGTGCTAAACTGTCCGAAATAGTATTTTATGCTGCGCTTCGTGTATCCCGGCCGAACGGTGGTGCTGCTCCTGCTCCTGGCAGCGGTT
The DNA here is from genome assembly GCA_963793395.1 of Bryobacterales bacterium. GTDB lineage: Bacteria > Acidobacteriota > Terriglobia > Bryobacterales > Bryobacteraceae > Palsa-187. Next base: position 99,714 of record CAWCAP010000040.1, read on the forward strand.
GCCGCAGTGTGTCCCGGCGCAGTTCACTCCTTTTGACACCGGTACTTACGCCGCGAAAGTCATCTCGCAGACCGGACAGGTTTCGGTGGTCAAGGACACCCAGCCGTGGGCTCTTTCCGTAGGCGATTCGGTGCAGATTCGGGACCTCATTCTCACAGGACCCGACGGCCACGCTCTGCTCCAGGTTTCCGACGGCAGCACTTTTGAAGTATTTCCCGAACTCGCGCGTGGTGTTCCGCAAGAATCCGCCCAACTGGAAGGATCTGCTCGACGTCCTGGTAGGCCGGGTGCGCGTTCACATCGAGCATTTCGGAAACGTGCCGAACCCGAATCGCGTGCTCACGCCGACCGCTGTGATTTCAGTGCGCGGCACCACCTTCGACATCACCGTCGATGACGACGACGAAAATACGCTGGTCGAAGTGGAAGATGGCCAAGTGGAAGTGCAGCACGCACTGCTGCCCCGCGGAAATTCCAAACTGCTGAGCCCCGGCGAGTCGTTGCGAGTGTATCGCAACGAGCCCATTGCCGCGGCTGGCATCGACAAGGGCAACCTGGCGCGCATCATATCTGCGCTCCGATGGCAAACGCGGCCATCACAATGGCGACGCACATGCCGAGCTCGGGAGGAGGCGGTGTCGGCAGCGGTGGCTCCGCCGGCGGCGTTGGCGATACGCAAAAGGTGCCTCCGCCACCACCTCCGCCTCCCGCGCCACCATCGGCTCCGGCGCTTTAAGCGATGTCGTAACCCGGTCCACCCTCTCTAAGAGACCCGATCCGTCTAGGTCAACGGCGTCCTCCGTGCGAAACTAGCGGTTAGCTATGAAGTATCTGCTGCCATTCTTGATTCTGCCGCTGGCTTTCGCGCGGCCGGCCCGTGCCCAAGGCGTGTCCGCGCCCTGGGACATTTCGCAGACGCTCACTTCGCTCGGCGAGCAGTCGCAACGGCTTCTGCCCATCCTCGATCAATTGACGCCGGAGAAATGGCAGGCCAAGGGCGCTCCCGCCGCCTACACCGCGCAATGGCGCAGCGCGCGCAGCGAAGTCGGCTATCTCCTGGGCGCGAGTGAATCCCTCAAGAAGCAGCCCGAAAAACTCACCTTGGCACTGGAGACGCTCTTCCGCTTGCAAGCCGTCGAAGCCCAAGTGAATTCTTTGGTCGATGGCGTACGGCGCTATCAGAATCCTGCGGTGGGCGACCTGCTGGTTAGCGTCATCGCGGCCAATTCCGCCAATCGCGATCAGTTGCGGCAGTACATCACGGACCTGGCGCAAACGAAAGAGGAGGAATTTCAAGTAGTCGATCGCGAAGCGCAGCGCTGCCGCGGGAACGCTGATGCGACAGCCGCCGTCGCGCCCAGCCCCGGCCGCTCCTAAACCCGCGTCGCCACCCGCTTCACAACCAGCGCCGGCCATCCCATCGCCGAACGCGAAATAGGTAAGAGAAAACTCCATGACTGAGACCACCACTTTCCAGTGCAGCATCTGTGAGGAGCCCTCCACCGAGATCTGCGTCCACTGCACCAAGGACACCTGCACCAATCACCTCTGCGAAAAGTGCAAGCGCTGCAGCGATTGCTGCCAGTGCGATTTCCGCCGCAACAACGATTAGAAAATCGAAAGAACGACACGCCGCACGCCAATCCGCGCGCTAAAATTGATCGAAATGCAATTCCTCGCCGAAAGCCTCGTCGAACTGATCACCCAGACCTCCACCAATCTGCCGCCCGATGTGCGCGCCGCCATGAGCCGCGCGCTGGCGGACGCGAGACGCCGCAACACGCAGTCGTCGCAGGCGCTGAACATCATCGCGTCGAACATCGACATGGCCGCCGAGGATCGAGGGCCCCATCTGCCAGGACACCGGCATGCCGACCTTCGTACGTGCACACGCCGGTGGGCGTCAATCAGATCGTGATCTCAAGAGCGCGATCCAGCGCAGCCGTCGCCGAAGCCACGCGCCGCGGCAAGCTGCGCCCCAATTCGGTCGATTCGCTCACCGGCAAAAACAGCGGCAACAATCTGGGCGTCGGAAACTCCGGTGATTCACTTCGAGCAGTGGGAAGAGGACGAGATCGAAGTGAAGCTGATCCTCAAAGGCGGCGGCTGCGAGAACAAGAATATCCAGTATTCGCTGCCCTGCGAACCTGGACCACATGGGCCGCGCCGACCGCAATCTGGAAGGCGTCCGCAAGTGCATTCTGCACGCGGTGTGGCAGGCGCAAGGGCAGGGCTGCGCGCCGGGCGCCCTCGGCGTCTGCATCGGCAGCGACCGCGCGCATGGCTACGAACTCGCCAAGGAGCAGCTGTTCCGCACCCTCGACGATGTGAATCCCGCATCCCGACCTGGCCGAGCTCGAAAGTGAAATCGTCGACGAAGCCAACCGACTGGGCATCGGCGCCATGGGCTTCGGCGGAAAGGTTTCGCTGATCGGATGCAAGATTGCGCGCCGCCAACCGCCTGCCCGCCAGTTTTTTCGTGTCGGTGGCTTATGAATGCTGGGCGTTCCGGCGCTTGGGAATCCGGCTGGATGCGTCC
>CAWCAP010000041.1:0-23254 GCA_963793395.1 Bryobacterales bacterium
GCACGCCGAATACGACCGGTTGCTGGATGCTATTGAAGCGAAGCCACATGTGACCCCCGAAGATGAGGTCGACGAGCATCGCATCAAGAAGCTGAAGCTGCATGTCAAGGACCAGATGAACGAAGTCATGGCCCGGTATAAGGCGGCGAAAGTAGCCTGAACCATCAGATGCGCTGATACTATCGAGGGCCGGGCCGAAAGGTCCGGCCTTTCGTATTTCTGCCTATCTGATGATGAGCCCCTGGCCGGTGGGGAGCGAACGCAAGGCCTACCTTTGAAGCGAATGCTCTGATCAGAGCTTTCACCACAATGTTCGGCGGCGGTCCGTTTCACTCGGTTAATGTTGCCGTTGACATTTTCATCTCAGTGCCAGTGAGGGAAGGCGCCTCCGTGCGGGGCACGATGCGGAAGACGTCAAATACAGGTACGTTGTTCCCGTCCGGCACCTGGCGCAATTCGATTCTCTGGTATCCGTTCGCGGCGGCCATTTTATCCAGACGGGCATTGACGCCTGCGAACATCTCGTTTCCGGCGGTGTGCTCCACCCAAATCGAATTCTTCGCTGCGAATGCCTCCCAGTGCATCGTGGACCGCCGTCGCTGGGGGATTGTCTGAGGAAAACGCGTCTGCTTCCCATCGCAGCGGAAGCCAGGCCCTTGCTCAGCGTCGCGAGGGGATTGAGAATGCCCCAATCCGGGATATAAATCTGCTCGGCATGAAAGCCGGGGATTTGATCGTAGAGCGGATCGATCGCATCGCTCCAGCCTTTCGCTCCGCCGAAACGTACAAACTGATACAGGTACTGATTCACAGTTAGCAGATTGGTCACCATTAGAAACGCCACAACAGGTGCGCGCAGCCATCAGCAGGCGTTCTTCAGCGCAAGGGATGCTTCCGCGAATGCCACTGCTATGAAAAATTCCGGGAAGGCCACGTCAGAAGCCGGATAATGTGCACCGGTTCCGGCACCTTCCGTAAATGCCATCTGGAGCCATGCGGCACAAGCGACGATCAGAATAAAAAGCAGCAGTCTCACCGCGTGATAGTTGCGCAAGAACAGGAGAACGGGTACAAGCAAGAGGCTCGCGCCCAGGGCGTATGGCATATAGTCAGTGCGGCGGTCGCCGATGAAATCGTGGAGAGCCACGCTCCACCTTGCGATTTGTGTGTGCGGTGCTCGCGGAAGTTGGGCGCCGGGCTCACTCACTACCGTGCCGAACCAGGCCAGATCATTGGCCGTGCCCTTCAGTACGGCCACTTTGTTCCCAAAACCAACAGTGGAGAAATGGGCGTTCGAACGGAAGGTAGGATAGTGATTTTTCACGTTAAATAAGATCAACGGAAACGCCCCCACACAGAATGCGGCGACGGCCACGGCGACGTCGGTGCGATTGACTCGACTCCACGCCTCGCGCGGGAAAAGGATCGCCACGGCTAAAACCATTCCGCTGAGCATCCACATCCCGACGGCCTTGTCCCACATCCACAATCCCGCGGAGAAAGCAGCGACGGCGAGCCAGACGCGGCTTGCGCACCGGTAAAATCGCAAAAGCGCGCCGATCGATGCGAGCATCAAGACATTTTGCAGATTGCACCAAGCGAAACTACCGGTCAGTACATAGGTAGGATCTGTTGCCAGCAGCAGGACGCCGACTATCCCGCCCCCAGCCCGCCCGCCCGCTGTAGACCATTTGAAGGACGCCATAAAATATCCATAGTGTTGAAGCGTAGATTAGAATCAATGGAACGCGAACAGCGTAGAGCGACGGATTCCATAGCTTGAAGATTGCGAAATAGAGCCAGGTTTTCGTCGCACCCAAGTAGCTCAGGAGCATCCTGGGAACGATAAGCTTACCGAGAGTCATGTGATCGTCGATACCTGGATTAAAAATTGAAGGACCAAAGATCAATTCGTCTTCTTGGAGGCCGGGATAGGGGATCAAGAGTAACGCAAGCGTAACGAAAAGTATGGAAGCGACCAGTGCTGGCCACCAAGAGCGAAGTAATCTCATGTTCATAAGCCTCCGAACGGCCATTATTGGGACATCGCCGTGTTAAATTGCCACGATTTCTTTGGAAGGCGACAACCTACAATGAATCACTTAAAAATAATTCCTTTTGAAAGACGGAGACGACTAGGCACTTGGGATGCCACGGAGCCGCGATCCTGTTGCGACGGTAGATGAACGGGCGAAGGCCTAAGGCCGGGCTGCGGTGGGTTCCGGAATAGTGGTAAACTGGCTAAAGCAAATCAGCAGGAGAATATCAGATGGCGAAGGTGTGTGATGTTTGCGGGCGCGGTCCCCAGTTTGGTAACCGGGTGAGCCACGCTCATAATTTGACGAAGCGGCGTTGGAATATCAATCTGCAGCCGGTCCATGCGATGGTGAAGGGCGCGCCAAAGCGCATTCGCGTGTGCACCTCTTGCATCAAGAACGGCAAAGTCGAAAAAGCGGCGTAAGACCCTCCGTTCCTTAGAATTGCGGCGCGGCCGGAATCAGGCTCCGGCCCTCTTTTTTCCTTTTTCCAGATCCAGCAGGATTCGTTTGCGCCATAGGCCGCCGCCGTATCCGCCGAGTTCTCCGTTGTGGTTCACCACGCGATGGCATGGGATTAGGATTGCGATGCGGTTCATGCCGTTGGCGCGGCCGACGGCGCGGGAGGCTCCGGGCTGTCCTAGGGTGCGCGCTAAGTCTTGATAGGCGCGGGTCTCGCTGTAGGGAATCGCTAACAGTTCGTTCCAAACGCGCTGTTCGAATTCCGTGCCGGGGTAGACTAGCGGCAGCGTGAAGTCGCGGCGGGTGCCGGTGAAATATTCGGCGAGTTCAGTGCGGAGTTGCTGCAGGAGATCGCTTTCGCCGGGGACCATGGGGATTGCGAAGCGGCGGCGGAGGCGGTCGAACTGCGCTTCGAGCATGCGGCGGTCGCTGAATTCAAGTAGACAGATTCCTTCCGAAGTTGCGCCGGCTACCATGGGGCCGAGCGGGGTTTCGATCCAAGATAGGCGGATGCAGTCGGCGGCCGGCTCATTATTTTTGTGGAGTTGCCCCGGAGGCTTGCCGAAGAGGCGCGCGAAGGCGGTGCGGAAGCCGCTGTGCGAATCGAAGCCGGAGTCGAAGACGGCGTCGTCAATAGGCGCTCCATCGCGGATGCTGACGAACGCTTGGCCTAGCCTACGGGCGCGGCAGTAGGCTTGGAAAGTCATGCCGAATTCGCGCAGGAAGTAGCGGCGGACGCGGGCGGCTTCGAGTCCCATATCGCGCAGGCTGGATTCACGGATGCGGGCGCCGCCGTTTTGGTCGACAGTCTCGAGCAGGCCGCGCACCCAATCGGGCGCGGACGATTCGGTGGGGCGGCAGCGTTTGCAGGGGCGGTATCCGGCGAAGACTGCGTCTTTCACGGTGGCGAAGAACTCGATATTTTTCGGGAGCGGCTTGCGCGCGGTGCAGGCGGGTAGGCAGAAGATGCCAGTGGTGCGGACGGCGGTGAAGAACAGTCCGTTATAGGTGGAGTCGGAGGCGAGGAAGGCTCGCTCCATTTCGGCGCGCGGCGGTAAGAGGGGTAGTGCGGTCATGAGAGTGGCTTGCATGAAGGCAGTTTAGGGCTTTCGAAAAATTTCCTCCACCGAAAAAACGACGTCGTATTACATGACAGCTTTATTCCACACGCCAGGGCGAGCGGCCGGGCCACTTACGGAGGGCTTCGCTGGCCCACTGCGGAGTCTTATCGCTGTGGCAGGTGTTGCAGGCGTTGGGGACTTTATCCTGCACGGTCGACGACGGCGGGATGAACTTGAAAGTGTGCGCGCGGACGTTCACGTCGGCGAGTTGGGTTTCGATTTTGGGCATGTGGCAGTTCACGCATTCGTTGCCCGCGCTGCCCGCCTTGTGTTGCGTGTGGGCCTCGATGGTGGGGGCGTGCGGGCCGTTGGGCGAGTTGGGTCCGTGGCACTGGAGGCAGATGACGTTCGCGGGTTTCAATAGCTGCGCGCGATTTTCGGTGCCGTGGACGTCGTGGCAGGAGAAACAGGTGACGCCGTGCGTGTACATGGCGCTCTGCACGAAATCGTTGCCCTGCATGCGGTTCTTGTGCGCGGTGCCGTCGGCGAAATGCGTGAAGGTGGTTTCGCCGAGCTTGTGTTCTTCGAGCTGCCAGAAGTCGTGCAGGTTCTTGCCGGGTTCGTAGCCGACAGGCCAATCGTAATAGGTCCCGTTGATGGGCTTCTGTTGCGGAGGCTGGCCCTGCGAGTGGCACTGGATGCAGGTGTCGTTGGCGGCGACGGAATCCAGGCGCGCGGGGTTGACGATGTTGCGCGCGGCTGGGGCTGGCGGCGTGATCGCTGCCGGGGCCGTGGCAGCGTTCGCAGCCGACGTTCCATTCGGTGACGGTCTTGGTCGCGATGTTGTAGTTCACGGAGTGGCAGCCGTCGCAGAGTGCTCCCGTTGGGCGCTTCATGTTGTCGGCGGGGTAGAGGGGCACCCACCAGTCGGTGTTATTGGCGACCATGTAGGCGCGCCAGATCTGATGCGTGATGTCCCATTGCGCGCCTAGAGGAAAATAGTCGTCGCCGACTTTGGTGAAGTAGCGCTGCTTCCAGACGCTGCCGTAGACCAGCGCGATGTCTTCTTCTTTGAACTTGACCAATGGATCGGGCTTGGTCAAGTCGGGAAGGATGGCGTCGGGATGCTCCTTGGGATCGCGCACTACGTTGGCCATTGGTGTTTTCTCCCATCGGGCGTAGATGGCGGAGTGGCAGGTTTTGCATGCGGTGGAACCGACGTAGGTCGGAGCCGCGCCGGCGGTGAGGGCGGCGCATAGCAAGAGGAGCTTTCGCACGTTGCCTATTTTAGCTTGGTCAACTTGGTGGGTTGCGATTGTTCGCAGGCGATGGAATCGGTGACGCCGGACGCGATGCCGGCGCAGGCGTTGGAGATTGCCGTCCGCATCGCGAATTGTTCGGTGGAGCCGGAAGCAGTGCGGCAATTGGTCTGTCCGCCGAAAGTCATGCAGGCTTCGTAGCGATGGCTGGCTAGATTGAAGCTCGAGTAGACAATGACGCCGAGGACGGCGACTACGATCAGAATGCCGACCAGGACGGGCTTTTTCACCGGCTCACCACGGCGGTTTCGGTGAAGAACGAACCCATCTTGCGGAACTTATCGTAGCGGTCGTCGATGAGCTGCTTCGGAGTCATCTTCGAAAGTTCGGCGAGGCTCGGCGCGCAGCGTCAGTGCGCACGGCTTCGGCGGCGGCGTCGGGATCGGTGTGCGCGCCTTCGCCGGGTTCGGGGATGATGCCGTCGATCAGGCCGAGGTTCAGCAGATCGGGCGCGGTGATCTTCAGCGCGGCGGCGGCTTCGGGGGCGCGGGCGGAATCGCGATAGATGATGGCGGCGCAGCTCTCCGGCGAAATCACGCTGTACCAGGCGTTCTCCAACATATAAATCCGATTGCCGACGGCGACGCCCAGCGCGCCTCCGCTGCCGCCTTCGCCGATCACGACCACGATCACCGGCACGCCCAGGCGCGACATCTCGCGCAGGTTGTGGGCGATGGCTTCGGCTTGGCCGCGCTCTTCGGCGTCGATGCCGGGATAGGCGCCCGGCGTGTCGATCAAGGTGATAATCGGCCGCCCAAATTTGGCCGCCAGTTCCATCGCGCGCAGGGCTTTGCGGTAGCCTTCGGGCTTGGGCATGCCGAAGTTGCGGAAAAGTTTCTGCTTGGTGTCGCGGCCTTTTTGCTGGCCGATGACCATCACGGGGCGCTCTTCGAACCAGCCCATGCCGGCGACGATGGCATGATCGTCGCCGAAGACGCGGTCGCCGTGGAGCTCGTGAAAATCGGTGAACAGGCGCTGGATGTAATCGAGCGAATGCGGACGCTTGGGATGGCGCGCCAGTTGCACGCGATCCCAACTGGGATTCGGATGGTGGGGGAGATTGGGAGTCAGCCATTGTCTGGCGGTCGCGTCGTTAGTTGGCCAGAACTTCCATCGCTTCGGCTCCGCAGATGCGGGAGACTTCGGCGCAGAATTCCTTGTCCGGCCGGACTTTGACGGTAACATCCAGGATAACCGAGAAGTCGCGCGGTTTTTCCAGGCGCAGGCGGACTTCGGTGTCGCCGGGCTTGGCACTGAACAGTTATTGCAGGGCGGCGGCGCGGTCGGCGGAAGCCGCTCCGTTGACCGGGACCCGGATCGAGATCAGCGACGGAAGGTTGACGCGGGCGACTTCGAGCGGCACGATGTCCTGCACCGAAATCTTGGGCGGAGCGTTTTCTTCGGGCAGCACCAGGCCGCGGACCAGCACGGCTTTGTCTTCGATCAGTGATGGGTTCGAGGCGCTCGATATTGCGTGGAGAACACCATCGCTTCGACGGTGCCTTCCAGATCCTCGATCTGCATGGCGGCCCAGAGGCTTGCCTTCGCGGTTGCGCTTGCGCACGATGCCGGTGAGGATGCCGCAGAGCGCGACTTCGGTGCCTTTGTCGAGGCCTTCGAGATTCGATGTGTCGTGCGTGGCCAGTTCGGCGACTTTGTCCATGTACTGATCGAGCGGATGGCCGGTGACGTAGAAGCCGAGCATTTCTTTTTCGCTGGTGAGTTTTTCCTGGCCGGTCCAGTCGGGACCTTCGGCAGCGGATGATCGGACGGCGGGCTGCTCCTCGATCGAGCATGGCGAACAAGCCGGACTGGCCGCTGTCGCGATCTTTCCATGCACGCGCTGCCGGTTTCCATGGCGCTATCGATCACCGCCATCAGCTGCGCGCGCGTGCCTTCGAGCGAATCCATCGCGCCGGCCTTGATGAAGCTCTCGATCATGCGGCGGTTGACGGCGCCCAGATCGACGCGTTCGCAGAAATCGATAGAGCGAGGTGAAGTGGCCGCTCTTCCGTGCGCGCTTTGACGATGGAATCGACCGCGTTCGCGCCGACGTTCTTGATCGCGCCGAGGCCGAAGCGGATGCCATCGCCGGGTCCGGTCGCGACGGGCGTGAAAGTCGAGATCGCAGGAGTTGACGTCGGGCGGCAGACGCGAATACTCATTTCGCGGCACTCGTTGATGTACTTCACGACCTTCGCCGTGTTGCCGGTTTCCGACGTGAGCAGCGCGGCCATGAAATCGACGGGATAGTGCGCTTTCAGATACGCCGGTGACGAAGGCGAGATACGCGTAGGCGGCCGAGTGCGACTTGTTGAAGCCGTAGCCGGCGAACTTCTCCATCAGGTCGAAAATCTTTTCGACCTTCTTCGCTGCGGATGGCCCTTTTCCTTGCGCGCCGGCGACGAAGCGCTCGCGCTGCTTGGCCATCTCCTCGATCTTCTTTCTTGCCCATCGCGCGGCGCAGCAGGTCGGCGTCGCCCAGCGAATAGCCGGCGATGCGATTGGAGATCTGCATCACCTGCTCCTGATAGACCATGACGCCGTAGGTCTCTTCGAGAATCTCCTTCAGCTCGGGCAGATCGTAGACCACTTCCTTGCGGCCGTGCTTGCGATCGATGAAGTCGTCGATCATGTCCATGGGGCCGGGACGGTAGAGCGCGTTGAGCGCGATCAGGTCTTCGATGCGGTCGGGCTGATAGCGGCGCAGAATGTCGCGCATGCCGGGCGATTCGAACTGGAACACGCCGCTGGTGAGGCCTTTGCTGAAGATCTCTCGTAGGTCGTGCGGATCGTCGAGCGGAAGATCTTCGACGACGAGCTTCACGCCGCGATGGCGTCTCGATCAGCTTCAGCGCGTCGTCGATGATGGTGAGCGTGGTCAGGCCGAGGAAATCCATCTTGAGAAGCGACGAGTTTCTCGAGGCCGTTCATGTCGTACTGGGTGACAATTTCGTCTTTGTTGGTCTTGTAGAGCGGGACGAGGTCGCTGCAGCGGTACGGGCGAAATCACGACGCCCGCCGCATGGACGCTGGCGTTGCGCGCCATGCCTTCCAGGCGCTCGGCGACTTCGAGAACTTCCTTTACGCGCGGATCTTTGCGGGCCAGCGTCATCGAAGCTGCGGCTCCATCTTGACGCGCCTCCTTCAGCTTGATGTTGAGCGGCATGGTGGGGATCAGCTTGGTGATGCGGTCGACATCGGCGAAGCCCATATCGAGCACGCGGCCCACGTCTTTGATCGCGGCGCGCGCGCCCAGCGTGCCGAAGGTGATGATCTGGGCGACCTGCTCGCGGCCGTATTTTTCGGTGACGTACTGGATCACTTCGCCGCGCCCGCTCGTGCAGAAATCGATATCGATATCGGGCATGCTGATGCGCTCGGGATTGAGGAAGCGCTCGAACAGCAGGCCGTACTGCAGCGGATCGATATCGGTGATCTCCATGGCGTAGCTGACCAGGCTGCCGGCGGCCGAACCGCGGCCGGGGCCGACGGGAATGCCTTGCGATCTTGGCGTAGCGGATGAAATCCCAGACGATCAGGAAGTAGCCGGAGAACTTCATCTGCTGGATCATCTTGATTTCGCGATCCAGGCGCTCGACGTACTCGGCGAGATCGTGCTTCAGGCGGCCCTGCGGCGTGCAGGGCTTCGAGGCGCGCGCGGCGCTTCTCGAATCCCTGGCGGGCGACGTATTCGAAGTAGGTATCGGTGGTGTGCTCGTGCGGGAACGTCGAATTGCGGGAACGGCTCGTCGACCTTTTCGAGCTTGACGCTGGCAGCGCTGCGCGATGTCCCAGGTGCGGTCGAGCGGCGTCTTCGACTTCGCCGAACAGCGCCATCATTTCTTCGCGCGACTTGAGGTAGAAATCGGGCTGATCCAAGCGCATGCGGTTCGGGTCGGACATGGTTTTGCCGGTCTGGATGCACAGCAGGATTTCGTGCGCGCGGGCGTCGTCCTTGCGCAGATAGTGCGAGTCGTTGGTGGCGACGAGCGGGATGCCGGTATCCGACGGCGAGGCGGTTGACCTGCGGCAGTGAGGCGCTTGTCCTGTTCCAGGCCGTGGTCCTGAATTTCGAGGAAGAAGTTATTCTTGCCGAACATGTCGCGTGTATTCGTAGGCGAGGCGGCGCGCGTCTTCGTACGGTCGTGCGAGGAGGGTTTCGTTGACGTCGCCGCGCAGGCAGGCGGAGAGCGCGATCAGGCCTTTGGAGTGGCGCGAGAGCAGGTCCTTATCGATGCGCGGCTTGTAGTAGAAGCCTTCGAGATAGCCGGTGGAGACCAGGTTGATGAGGTTGCGGTAGCCTTCCTGGTTTTCGCAGAGCAGGACCAGGTGGTTGTAGCGGTTGGTATCGCTGCGGCTCTTGATGGCCCTGCTGCGAGACGTAGACTTCGCAGCCGATGACGGGATGGATGCCTTTGGCTTTGGCGTGGTTGTAGAACTCGACCGCGCCGAAGAGGTTGCCGTGATCGGTCATGGCGACGGCGGGCATTTTCTGCTCGGCGACGACCTTCATGAGCTGGGCGATTTCGCAGGCGCCGTCGAGCAGCGAGTAGTCGGTGTGGCAGTGAAGATGAACGAACGGGTTCGGCATTGCGATTAAAACCCGGGGGAGACTTTCAGTATAGCGGGAGCGGAAAAGGGCGATAGGCTGGAAAGTTGTCGGATGTGCGTGTGGACGGCCGGCTCGGCGTCTAGAAGGCGAGAAGAGCCTTCGCGACAGCAGTTCGGGTTTCTAGACTCTGCGCCGTTGATCTTGATCTAGTCCCCAAAGAGCCCGCGTGCTGGGGTTACCCGATGCGTCCCTCATTTCAACGGCATCAATGCGATTCACACCACTCGACACCTTTGCGCATCACGAGCCGTGTACATCCTCGAGGCATGCTCGGCGGAACTGGCAACGCATCACCTGTCTTCCAAAGACCCAGCCGCCGAAGGGTCTCTGGCATTTCTGAATCGATGACCGCGAGAGGATTGCCGTCGCCGTAACGGGTATTACCTCGATATCTCAACACCCGCGAATACTCACTGTCGGAAGTTCGCTTGTAGACCTCCACGAAATACGTAAATGGTGCATCGCTTGTCGGATAGGCGACAATTACACTCCCAAGCAGCGGGCCGTTCTCAACAAACCGGGTTTCCTCGTTGTTATTCCTGCCCGTCATGTTGAAGAAAACGACACGAAACTTCTCCGCTTTTCGATCGTAGGCGAACAGGAACGTCGAAACTCCGCAATTCCCATTCGCCCCGCGATTCGTACAGCTCTTTATCCTCAGCAGCGGAAGCGTTCTCCCCGGCCCCGAAAACACAACGTCGCTCGCAAAGAGTTCGTAGAATGGTCCGCTCCCCGGAAACGAAGCTGACTTTCTCTTCTCGATACTTTGCCAGGAACATCTCTTCTGAACAGTCCGGCTCGTCGTTTTCGACAAAGCAAAGAGATACTGCTCCTATTCGATTACCCGCTCCGTCCTCGACGCTACTCTCCTCATCAGGCTGCTTAGCGACGACCAGGCTCCACCGGGATTTCGTTTGAAACGGCTGTGTCAGATCCAGATGCGTGATGACTTTGGAGTTGATTCCAAACTGTGCCGACAGTTTCGAGATCACCGCCTGATCGATTGCGGTCGTATCGAGACGCGTCTGCGCGTCAACGTCGCCAGCCACGAGTATCAACGTGGCGGCAAAGATTGCGGCGTACGTGGCTTTCATAATCAGATTTTCTCAAACGTGGTGCTCGAGAACTCGGGCACATTGAGCGGCGCGGCGGCGAAATACAATAGTGGAGCAAAGAAACCGGTCGCGAAGAAGCGCGTTCCTGGGATCGATAAAGACAAGATTTGGATGGCGGACGATTTCGATGTCATGTCGGAGCGGGAACTTGAGGAATGGTATCGCGTAGATAGCCGGCTCAAGTGAGAATTCTGCTCGACACTCATACGTTCTTGTGGTGGAATGCGGCCAGTTTGCCGATCCAGAGTTTCGGCGCTACGCAATCAAGGTAGTGTGGTGAGGCGGCCCTCACGCGGCTTCGCGTTTGCGAACGGTCTTGGCGATCTCGCCGCCGGCGGTCCTGCGGGCGACGCGCAAATCGTACTCCGTTTGCAAATTCAGCCAAGTCTCCGGAGTCACGCCGAAGTAGGTTCCCAGGCGCAGTGCGGTATCCGCGGTAATGGCGCGGTTCCCGTGCACAATGCTGTGAATCCGGTTGGGCGGAACGTGCAGATCGCGCGCGAGGCGGTTGATGCTGATGCCGAGCGGCTTCATGAACTCCTCAGTCAAAATTTCACCCGGGTGGATTGGATCGAGCAATTTGGTTTTCTTGGCCATAGGTCCCTCAGTGATAGTCAACGATCTCAACTGCATGCGCCTCGCCGCTCTGCCAAACGAAGCAAATTCTCCACTGGTCATTGACCCGAATGCTGTATTGACCAGTTCGATCCCCTTTGAGCGCCTCCAGGCGGTTGCCGGGCGGAACGCGAAGATCCTCCAGCTTTCTGGCGGCGTGAAGGTAGAGCAATTTACGCCGGCCCACGCGTTCGATGGCCTGAAATCTCGGCACGGCTTGGTCCTGGAACAGCGCCTCCGTGTCCCGACATCGAAACGATCCAATCAAGATTCATTGTATGACGTGCCAGGTATTCCGTCAACCGGAATGGTCTCCAGGCCAAGCTACAAGACTCCTTCACGAAGAGTGACGAGACGCACTTGGCGATCATCAATAGCGCGTCAATTTCGTGATGCGGCCGTTGCTGCGATGAATCGAGAGTATACCGTTAGTGATATCGAAGGGGCCGTCGAGGCCGGTGCGGCCGCCGATTTCTCCGACCAGGCGGCCGCTGGTGACGGAGTAGCGTCCTTTCTCGGTGGTAAACCGGATCACCAGCAGCGACTTGCCGGCCGGGTAGAAGAACATCTCCGTAGGCATTCTGTGGCCGTCCATCTCACGCCAGGTGAGCCATTCGCCGAGCAGACGATCGTGCGGGTCGGCGGCACCTTGCCGCTGATATTCTTCACTCTGGCCTTGGGTCGACATCCGCAGGACGTCGTTGGTGGGCCACGCAAGGGTTGATTTCATTTCCGGACCGGCAGTCGTCGCGGGCGGCAGGATCAGTTGGTCGCCTTCCACTCGGTAGGACATGTCGACGATGGCTCCGGGGCTGAACTCTAGAGTCCCGTCGGCGTTGAATTGATAGATGGCGCCCAGGCCGCCTTTGGATGTTTCGACGGAGCGCCAGCGGCCGACCAGATTAGCCGCGGGGGGCTGTGCCATCGCCAATGGCAGCGCTGCTAGGAAGACCAGTAGCGGTATTCTCATTGGCGGAAGATCGGCTGGGGTTGGCCGTTTCAATACGTCTTGGTGAAGCCGTTGCGGGTGTTGGTCACAGTGAAGGAACCGTTCAGTTGCGCGGAGACCTTGATCCAATACGCCTTGCCGTTATGTGCGGGCGGTGGCGGGGCACCGGGTCCGGGCGCGGGAGCGGGGACAGCGGCGATGGGCATGCTCGATGGCTGGTCGTCGGCGGTGTTCGCGATGAACATTCCGGGCACGGTGTTTTCCTGGCCGCTCAAAGTCGAAAAATGCATCTGCCAGAGGTCTTCGAGACCGGGCGAAGTATGCACCGATTCCATCACGTCGGGGTCGCCGCCTTTGCGCGTGCCGTTGTTCATGATGGCGACGCGCGGATGGAGGGCGTGCACCAGCACTGGCGAATTCGACGTGGCGACTCCGTGATGCAAACCCAAGAGCACGTCCACTGGGCCGATTTTGGTAGTCGGGCACATCAGCTCGAATTCCTTGCCCTTCGGGAGGTCGCCCGAAGTGATAGCGTGCGGAATTTTCCATAGGTCACGTAGACGGAGACGGATTGGGGATCTTCCAGATTGCTTTCGGCGGTCTTGAAGGCGGCGCATGCGGGATTCGCTTTTCCGCCGCCGGGCAAGGGAGTCTTGATGATGGCTCCGGCGGAAGTGACGACGCGCACATCGGCGCCGGCGAGTGAGATCCGGTCGCCCGGCTTGGCGACGGTGTGTTTCGCTTTGGCGTAGAGCTGCGGGTAGGTAGTCTTTAGAAACGTGTCGGGAAGTTCGCCCGGCTGAACGTTGGGGCCGTGATCGATGAACTCGCCGATAGGGATGTGCGCGGCTAGCTCGGCCAGGCCGCCGAAGTGATCGCCGTGCCAATGGGTGGTGATCACGTGATCGATCTTCTGCAGTCCGGCGGCTTTCGCGGCATCCAGGATGCGGCCGGCGTCGCGCACCGACGCTACGGGCGCCGGCATTGCCGGTATCGATCAGCAGGGACTCGCCAGAGGGCGACACAAATAATGTGGCGTTGCCGCCTTCGACGTCGATGACGTAGATGTCCAATGTCTTGGAGGCAGGGGCTTGGGCAAATGAAAACGCAGAAGTTATTGAGACAATCGTCAAAGCCAATAGTGGTGCGCGCATTGTGTTCTCCTTGGCCCCATTCCGAATAAGGCGGAGCGGAACAATCGAGTTTACCACCGGCCGATTACTTACCTGCGAGCAGCCTTGCAAGACGCGAAAGGCAGCAGGAGGTTAAGATTTCCATGACCGGAGTCACTCGAAAGAGGAATTGAGATAGAGTCCATGAAGCGAAACATCCCTCTCGCTTGCGGTTCTACCTCAAACTGGGGACACGATTTTAGTATCGGGTCAAAGACAACCATTTTGCCGCGCAACTCCCCCTCCATCCCCGCGACTAACAGAAAGCCGAACGATCCATCGGCATTGGTTTCCGTGGTTTCGGTGTAGCCGGTCTCCCGGGATGTGAAAGTCACCGTCGCGGGCGTGGCTGGCGCACCGTCTTGGAACTGCATTCGACCGGTGATCGGATATCGCTTCTCATCAGAGGGCAATCGAATGTCGAGATGCTCAAGATACTTGCCCGCCGCAACGGAGACGATTGCAGCTTGATGCCGATTTCGTACGCCGGGATAATAGAGCGTCGACTTCGACTTGCGGCCATCGATTTTCACTTCGTCGCGAGCTACCAGCCAATATTGACCAGGGGGCATCATTTTCATCCCAAAGATGCCGCCTTTCTTCGAGCAGTCGAGGAACCGCGCTCCGTTTTCGCCTCGACCTTCCAGCGGATCGAGATCGACACACACACCTGCAATAGGCTTGCCTTTCTCGTCCAGTACACGACCGGTTAGCCTGGTATCAGCTTCGAGGACAAAACCCACACTCACTCCGCCGTTCGCCTCTAGTTCTACGGCCGCGTCGTCTCCGGGGACTTGCACCGAGCCGGTTGAGACCGGAAATTTGATTCGGAGTCCCGCAGGAACGGTGATCCTTGCGGAGTATCTTCCGGGTGGCAAATCGTAGAGTTCGTAGGCTCCGTCGGCATTTGTCACGCCCTCAAGGTTCGATTCGTGCGGGCCGGAAATCATTACTCGGATTCCCGGGATGCCCCCTACGCGGTGGAAAGCGTCATTGGGTGATTCCTCGTATAGCTCGACTTCGCCCGACAACCTAGCACGCTTCGCCGACTGCGGCAGCTTTCGCAAAAAGAGCAAATCGTCTCCCCCGGGCGCAGCGCTGCCCAGCGAATGGCTGCAAGGAGCCACGGACCAACCCCCTCCGGGGTCTTTATACAAATAGAAGACGGCACGCTGGCCGGTTCTGAATTTCGCGGCGCAATCATTTGCGCCTTGCTGTAGATGAATCGTTTGATCCGAAATCGTACCCTTAAAGACCTCGTCGACGCGAATACGAACGGACTGTTCTTGGAATATTGTCTGTTGCGAATCGCCGCCGGGGTCGGCAAGTTCGACTGTTCCGAGAAAGACGTAAGGCGTCTTTTCCCACGCTTGCTTGGCGGACGGCCAATTCCCGGTGCATACGCACGCCCAAGCGGGAGCTGCCAAGGTCATTAGCAGAATAAAACGCCAGTCCATGGCCAGATGCCCCCTCGCAGGTATCATAGCGCCGGACGGCCAGGAGTGGCGGCCCGAACGGCCTGTTACCTTTCGACTTCCGCGCCGTCTGATAGTCTAGGACAATCATGAAATCGCTCACAAACTCTGCGAATTTAAGGCCCGGGACGCGGTCGATTTGCGCTAGGGCAGCGCTGTCGGTGTGGGCGGTGGTGAGCATGGCGTCCGTGGGACGGGCGCAAGCGCCCAACCAAGGTCACGTCGGTCGAGGGCATTACCGAATACCGGCTGGCGAACGGGCTGAAGGTGCTGCTGTTCCCCGATGAATCGAAGCCCTCCGTGACGGTGAACGTGACGTATCTGGTGGGATCGCGCCATGAAGGCTACGGCGAGACTGGCATGGCTCACCTGCTGGAGCACATGCTGTTCAAGGGAACCGCCAAGCGCAACGGCATCATGGGCGAGCTGACCAATCATGGGGCGCAGTTCAACGGGACCACGTCTTACGACCGCACCAATTATTTCGAGACCATGACGGCGACCGACGATAATCTGCGCTGGGCGCTGGATATGGAATCCGACCGCATGGTGAATTCGCGCGTGTCGCGGAAAGATTTGGACACCGAGATGACGGTGGTGCGCAACGAGTTTGAACGCGGCGAAAACAGCCCGGGTCGCATACTCGAAGAGCGCGTGGTATCGACCGCCTATCTGTGGCACGGCTACGGGCGCAGCACTATTGGTGCGCTGTCCGACATCGAGCGCGTTCCCATCGAGAAGCTGCAGGCGTTCTACCGGAATTACTATCAGCCGGATAACGCGGTGCTGGTGATTGCCGGGAAATTCGATGAGGCGAAGACTCTGGGCTGGATTCAGGAGACATTTTGGCGCGATTCCCAAGCCGGCGCGCACGTTGACTCCGACCTATACCGAAGAACCGGTGCAGGATGGCGAGCGTGAAGTGAATCTGCAGCGCGTCGGCGACAACCAAGTTTTGATGATGGCTTACCATGTCCCGGCTGGAGCGGATCCGGATTCGTCTGCGGTGGATGTGCTGGCTTCGATTCTCGATGAGCCGCCGGCCGGACGTTTGTATAAAGCTTTGGTTGAAACCAAGAAGGCGATTTCGGTGCGCGCGGAGAACAATCAGTTGCACGATCCCGGCTACCTGCTGTTTGCGGCCGATATTCGCAAGGAAGGTTCGCTCTCCGACGCGCAGCAGACCATGCAGGGAGTGCTCGATGGAATCGTGAAGGAGCCGCCCACTAAGGAAGAACTCGACCGGGTGCTAACGCGCCGGAAGAAAGATTTCGAATTGATGTTCAATAATCCGCAGCGGGTGGCGTTGCTGATGAGCGAGTGGGCTTCGATGGGCGACTGGCGGCTGATGTTCCTGGATCGCGACCGCACCGAGAAGTTGACGCCGGAGGATATCGCGCGCGTGGCGCAGAAGTATTTGAAGGCTTCGAATCTGACGGTCGGGCGCTTCACGCCCTCGGATACGGCGCCGGATCGCGCGATAGTTCCGAGCGTGCCGGATGTCTCGGCGATGCTCAACAATTACGTGGGACGTGCGGCGGTGGCGCAGGGGGAGGCTTTCGATCCGACGCCCGCGAACGTTGAATCGCGCATTCAGCGGGTGATTCTGCCGAACGGACTAAAACTCGTGATGCTGCCAAAGAAGAACCGCGGAGCTGCAGTCACGGTGTCGCTCGCGCTGCATTATGGCGATGAGAAGAGCGTTTTCGACAAGGGCACGGCCGCTGAGTTTGCGGGCGCGATGCTGATGCGCGGGACGCAGAAACATTCGCGGCAGCAGTTGCAGGATGAGTTGGACAACCTGAAGGCGCAGATGAGCGCGAATGCGTCGGATAACGACGCGAGTCTGAACCTTACGACGATTCACGCCAGCTTGGTCCCGGCGCTGCGGTTGGCTGCGGAGGTGTTGCGGCAGCCGGCATTCCCGGAAAGTGAATTTGAGCAGTTGCGGCAAGCGCAACTGGGCCGCACGGAGGCCGGCATGAAGGAACCTGGCGCGCTGGCTCCGCTTGAGCTGCGGCGGCATTTGATCCGCTATCCGAAGGGCGATCCGCGGGCGGTCAGCACGTTCGAAGAAGATATCGCCGACACTAAGAAGCTGACGCTGGCGGATGTGAAGAATTTCTACACTCAGTTCTTTGGCGCATCCAACGCGGAGTTGGCGATCGTGGGCGATTTCGATCCGGCGGAAGTTCGCAAGGTGGTGGAGCAGGAGTTCGGAACGTGGAAGAGTCCGGCGCCTTACAAGCTGGTCCTGCGCAAGCGCGATGTGGTTGCGGCTACCGATCGGAATATTGAGACGCCGGACAAGGCCAACGCTGTGTTCATGGCCGGGCATGACGCTGGCGATGAATCAGGACGATCCGGATTATCCGGCGCTGATGTTCGCCAATCGCATGCTGGGCGGCGATTTGAAGAGCAGGCTGTGGCTTCGCATCCGCGAGAAAGAAGGCTTCAGCTACGGCGTGGGCAGTGCGCTGGTGGCGGCCGCCAAGTCGCCGTTCGCGCAGTTCATGGTGCAGGCGACGGCGGTTCCGCAGAATATTCCGAAGGTGGAGGACGCGTTCAAGGACGAGCTCGCCAAGGTCTTGAAGGACGGTTTCACGGACGGCGAAGTAGCGGACGCGAAGAAGACTTTCCAAGACCAACGCATGCTGGGGCGTACGCAGGATGCTGGCCTCGCGCGGACGCTGGTGCAGAACGAGCAGTTCGGGTGGACCATGGCGCGGGAAGCGGATCTGGAGAGCAAGGTCGCGGCGTTGACGACTGCGCAGATCAACGCTGCTGTGCGGAAGTATCTGGATCCGGCTGCGATTTCTTACTTCAAGGCGGGCGATTTCAAGAAGGCTGGCGTGACGCCTTGATTCCTCCTAAGAAAGTCACGCGAGGCACAAGTCGAGAGTCGCAGCTCCGCTCGTTCGATCGAGCAACCGAACGGCAGCTCCAGCGTTCGGAAGTGCGCGCTGCGCAGAGACCCAACGATAGAAGCTGAAAACGCGAAGATCTATACAGGCGTGGCCGCGCTCGCTAGCGGCGTCGCGATCACCTTGCAACAATCTCGTCTTTCTCAACGCAGCCATCGCGAATATAGATGATGCGGTTGGCGTGCTGCGCGATGTCGTTTTCGTGGGTGACTAACAGCACGGTGTTCCCTTGCTGGTGCAGGCGTGCAAACAGCGTCATGATCTCGTTACCGGTGGCTGTGTCGAGGGCTCCGGTGGGTTCGTCGGCTAACAAGAGCGACGGATGGTTCACTAGGGCGCGCGCGATGGCAACGCGCTGGCGTTGACCTCCGGATAGCTCGCTGGGCTTGTGAAGCATGCGCGGTTCGAGATCGACGGCGCGCAGGGCAGCTTTGGCGTGTTCTTCGCGGTCCTTGCGATTCATTCCGGCATAAATGAGCGGCAATTCCACGTTGGCTAAGGCGGTGGCGCGGGCCAGAAGGTTGAAGGTTTGGAACACGAAGCCGATTTCGCGGTTGCGGATGCGCGCTAGCTCGTCGTCCTTCATTTCGCTCACCAGATTGCCGTTCAGGTAGTACAAACCCGAAGTGGGGGAATCCAGGCAGCCGATTAAATTCATCAGCGTCGATTTTCCGGAGCCCGAGGGGCCCATGATGGCGACATACTCGCCCCGCTTGATTTCGATGTCGATGCCGGAGACGGCGTGAATTTCCTGGTCGCCCATGACGTAGGTCTTGCGGAGATCCCAGGTGCGGATGACGATGCCGTCGCGCTTGAGCTGTTGGCCGCGTTCGAGCTTGCCGGCCAGTTCGGGGGCGGCAGTCAATTTTTCTGAAGAATAGGCGGGGAGAGCCAAGTCCCATCGTAGCGCGGCGGTGGAGGTTGAAGATCTAAATGCCGCTGGCGCGGACCCAGAAGCTTTCCGTCCACTTGGCGCCGGGAGCCACGGTTTGCAGGTCGGGATATTTGCCGGCGTGGTGCAAATTGATGGCGTTGGTGATTCCAGTCATCGGCTCAAAGCAGATGAAGTCCCTTGTTTCTCCCGGGGGAGCGGGTGGCGCGTAAATCACCGCGACCGGATATTTGGGGCCGAACAACGTTTCCACTTTCATGCCGGCGGCTTCGATGGAGAAATGCGCGCGGCCTTCAGAATCGCGCTCGCAGATCGGTAAAGCCGGTGTCGAGCGGGTGGTCTTTGAGTGGCAGCGGATCGGGCATGTCGTACGGTTTGAATTCCCCGGTGGCGACTAGACGGTTGTCCGCGATCACGATTTTGCGCGCGGGGATTTTGGCGATCCACTGGTCGCGCGGGACGTCCGGGATGCGGTAGTACGGATGAAACGCCAGTGCGATGGGCATGGGATCCGCGCTCAGGTTCGTCACTGTCGCTTGCACTTCGAGCACGCCATCGGCGAGGCGGTAGGTAATCTCATACTCATGCGCGAAGGGCCACTGCGCCATCAATTGCGGATATTTCCAGAAGCGCAGCCGGCTGGTTACGTGCGCCGATTTACGATCCGCGGCGACTTCCGTGACTTCCCAGAGATCCGAACTCGAGAGCAGCCCGTGAATCGGGATGGGGCCGCGCACGTTGCCGAGCGTCATGTTGAAGGTGTAATTTTTGCCGTTGGCCCAGAAGCTTTCGGCGTCCAGGCGATTCCCCCACGGAGCGAGAAACGGAATGCCGTTCAGCGCAGGTTTGCTCCTGAGTTCGGCGAGATCGGTCACGGGAAAGTACAGGATATTTTTCCCGTGGACTTTCATCTCCGTGACCCGGTTTCCCAGCGAGGGTACGATCGAAACTTCCACGCCCTTGGCCGCGTCGGCCAGATGAATGACTGGAATGCCTTGCTGGGACGCTGTGCGGGCCGTGTAATTCTGTGCCATTGCCGTTACAGAAAGTGTAACGAATAGCGCTGCGAGCTTCATGTAAAATCCTCTGCGATCGTGAATCAGTTTACAGGATCGCAGAGGTGGTGTGAGAAAAACCGCGCCGCGGGAAGCTACTGCGTCTTCCCGTTGTGTTTATCCCGATAGATCCGCCGGCTTTCGCGATTCTGCTGGCGATTGACCTGGCGGCGTTCCTGCGCCGTGAGCGTTCCACCGTTGGCCTTGCGGTCCGGTCTTGACTTCGTGGTGAATCGCGGACTCCTGTTTCTCCAGGTGCGCCGTCTCACCCGCCGTGAGCGAGCCGCTCTCCACGCCTTGTCCGATCCGCTCCTGCTGATTCCGCTGGCGGTCATTCACTTCGTTTTGCGCCAGCACGGTGCTCGCGCCACCCAATAACAGCGCGCCCGTCATCATGCACATCACTATGCTTTTCATGTCCAGTGTCCCTTTCTTCTTACGACTTCCTCGTCGTATCTGGACTCTTAAACGAGGCGCGCTCCACAAGGTTTAGCCCGGCGCAAGTTAAAATCACATCATGTCCGCGCGGACCGTTTACACCATGCTCGAAGAGACTGCGGCTGGCCACGCCGCCAAAAGCCCGCGTTGCATCAGCCCCTGGGAGGCGGCAAGTACCGCACCTATACCTGGGCCGAAGTTCGCGACCGCGTGCAGTGGACCGCCGTGGGCCTTAGTACCATCGGCGTCGAAATCGGCGACATGGTTGCGCTGCAATCCGAAACCCGCGCGGAGTTTTACTTCGCCGACCTGGGCGTCATGGCTGCCGGAGCCATCTCCGCCGCGCTCTACACCAGCCTGCCGTACGCCGAGCAGGCGCACGCCTTGCGTTTTTGCGAAGCCCGCGTCGCCATGGTCGAAAATCCCAAAGCCATGCAGGGCCTGCAGGCGGCCCTCGCCGCCACGAAGGCCGCGCCGATCTCCAATGGATCTTGCTCACCGGCGAAGCCCACGGCGCCATCACGCTCGATCAGCTCATCGAAAAAGGCCAGCGCCAACTTGCCGCCGATCCCAACGCTTTCGAGCGCATCCGCGCACGCTTCGACGATCAGGCTCTAGCGGTGCTCTACATGACCTCCGGCGCCACCGGCGAACCCAAGATGGGTTTGGTCACGCACGCCGCGCTCGTCATCAACATCGACATGACCCCCGCCGTGCTGCCGCTGACGCCCGACGATTGCACCGTGGCCTTCCTGCCTTCGGCCCACATCGCCCAGCGCGTAGTGGGCGAGCTGATGCCGCTCCGCACCGGCTCCAGCGTATGGTTTTCCGAAGGCCTTTCGAAACTCCCCGCACGAACTCCGCACCGCCCGCCCGACTTTTTTCCTTTCGCCGCCGCGCGTGTGGGAGCGCATGTATTCCAGCATCCTCGCCGAAATCAAGAAGCGTCCCGCTCCGCTGCGCAAGATGTTTTATCTGGCGCTGGGCATGGGTTCCCGCGCCGCGCAGTTGCGCCGCGACGGCCAGACCCGTTCCCGCGTGGATGCGCTCCTCGCTGCGCTTCTTCGACAAAATCATCTTCAGCAAAATTCGCGAACGCCTGGGCGGGCGGCTGCGCTTCCCCATCTCCGGAGCCGCGCCTTTGAGCAAGGATCTCGCCGAGTTCTACGAAGCCATCGGCATGCCTCTGCTCGAAGGCTACGGGCTCACCGAGGGCGGCGTGGTGTCCGTCAATCCCATCGGCCGCGTCAAGCCCGGCAGCATCGGCAAGCTGCTGCCCGGCATCGAAGTCCGCATCGAAGAAGATGGCGAGCTGCTGCTCCGCAGCGCCGTCAATTTCTCCGGCTATTATAAGGACCCCGCCGCCACCGCCGCCGTCCTGCACGACGGCTGGCTCTCGACCGGCGACATCGCCACTTGCGACGACGAAGGCTACTACTACATCACCGGCCGCAAGAAGGAGCTGATCGTCGCCTCCAACGGCAAGAAAATTTACCCCGCGCGCATCGAGGGGCTGTTCAAGAAGGAGCCGCTCATCAATCACGTGCTGCTGATCGGCGACCGCTTGCCTTACGTCACCGCGATCATCACCGTGACCGGCGATCCCGCGGCGGCTCAGTCGATCGTCGAGACCACCGTCAAGAACGTAAACCGGCAGCTCCCGTCTTTCGAGCAGATCCGCAAATTCAAAATCCTGGACCGCGATTTTTCCATCGAGCACGGCGAGCTAACGCCCACCATGAAACTGCGCCGCAGCCGCGCGCTGGAAAATCATCGCGCCCTGGTTACGGAACTCTACGCCGGGCGGGAATTCGAATAGATCGGTCCTGGGACAGCCCCCGTTTCGCTCGGCGGAAAAATCCGCTATTGTGAAACGCGGGGAATTCAGCCAAGGAGCCGAATCATGCGAGTCTTTTTGATGGGTTTGACGATTGCGTCCGCAGCGTTTGCGGCTACTAGCTTTAATAAAGACGTCGCGCCCATCCTCTATAAGAATTGCGTTACCTGCCATCGGCCTGGGGAGATGGCGCCGATGTCGCTGCTGGACTACAAATCGGCACGGCCATGGGCGAAAGCGATACAGACTGCGGTGGTGACGCAAAAGATGCCGCCATGGTTTGCCGATCCGCGCTACGGACATTTTGAAAACGACGCGCGGCTGAAAGCTTCCGACATCGAGACCATTAAGGCTTGGGTAGCGGGTGGGGCAGTCGAGGGTGATGCCAAAGATCTGCCGCCGCAACCTTCCTTCGCCGACGGGTGGCGGTTGGGCAAGCCGGATGCGGTGATCGATATCGGACAAGATTTCACGGTGCCGGCCGGCCGAGACCTTTATAAGGACTTCACCGTTCAGACCAATTTCACAGAGGGCAAGTGGATCCGGGCCGCGCAGGTTCTGCCGGGGAATCGCAAGGTGGTGCATCACGTCCACTTCAGCGTGCTGGCGGATGAGAAGGCGACGGAGGGCGATTCCGGCGTGAGACGGGCGGCCGGGGCCAGGACGGTGGCGAAGTCGTACTTCGACGAAGAAGACGGGTTGACGCGCGTGAAGGCCGATGCGCCGGTGGTGGACGATGCGTGCGCGGGCGACGGCGGGATCGCGAATTTGAGCGGCTTCGATGAGGGGTCGTTCGCAACCATGTTGCCGGGTAAGGGGCCGGACATTTACGATGTTTTCGGGGATGGCAGCACTGCCAAGTACATTCCGGCGGGGGCGAAGGTGCGGTTTCAAGTCCACTATGCGAGTGTGAGCACGGCGCAGGTGGATCGCACGAGTGTGGGGCTTTACTTCGCGTCCAGAGTGCCGGAGCGGCCGCTGAAGCGCGTCGATCTACGGAATCGATTCTTCCTGATTCCGGCGGGGGACGCGAATCACGCGGTGAGGCGGTGTTACGACGTGGAGCAAGACAAGTTGCTGCTGGCGATCACGCCGCATGCGCACTATCGCGGAAAGGACGCCACCTACGAATTGGTTCACGCCGATGGCAGGCGCGAGATTCTGCTGGCTGTACCGCATTACGATTTCAATTGGCAACTGCAGTATCGTCTCAAGGAGCCGATCTTGATGGAGAAGGGCAGCCGCATGGAGGTTACCTTCCACTTCGACAACAGCGCCAATAATCCGCT
>CAWCAP010000042.1:0-57604 GCA_963793395.1 Bryobacterales bacterium
ACACACGCCCGAGCGGCATCGCTATCTGCGCGGGTTGCGCACCTGGGTGGGCTTTCCGCAAACCGGCATCGAGGTGGAGGCACGCCGAGCGGTTTGCCGGCGAGCCGCAATACACGCTGCGCAAATTGCTGCAACTGGCCTTCGACGGCATCTTTGCCTTCTCGGTCACGCCGTTGCGAGCCGCCACGGTGGTGGGCTTCGCCGCGATGGGCCTGGCCATGCTGGTGGCCGTCTACGCCTTGTGCATCAAGCTTTTTGGTGGCGATCCTCCGCCGGGCTTCACGTCCGCGATCTTGATGAACATCTTCCTGGCCGGCGTGCAGTTGCTGTTCCTGGGCATCATCGGCGAGTACCTGGGCCGCATCTACGAAGAAATCAAACGCCGCCCCCACTACATCGTCCGCCAGGTCGTCGGTCGCCAGGTGCCCGAAGAGCTTGATCCCGAAACGCACTACGACGTTTCGAGCCACGCGTAGAGTGGCGGGAGCCTGGGCTTGAGTTGCTGGGCTCATTCGAGTTCAACATCAGCGCATGAAAAATGCCCCGCGAATTCTCGCGGGGCATTTTGGCTTCTCTCGTAGCACTGAACGTCGATCAGAACTGCGACTCGTCGAGCGTGTAGTTCCAGTGCATGGTCGCGGTTGTCGTGAGGGGAGTCGTCACCGCTGCCGGCGGTACCGTCAACATCACGCCATTTTGATTTGATGTCATTAGCTGAGTGTACACGTTATAGCCGATGTCTTCCGCCAGGAAACGAGCGTTTCCGCCGCAGAAGAACGTGTTGACGCCACCCGGATGGTTTGATGAAGGTCGCACATAAGCCAAACCCTGAGGATTGGTTCCGGGCGTAGTGTAGGGCAAGGCGGGCGTACCCACTAGTACTTTGGCTTGTGCATTGATTTGGATGCCATTAGGGTCATATCCACTGGTCGACGATAGAGGCGGGCCAGTGTTATTCTGAATTCCGGTAATGTACCACACGAATCCAGTGTTCTGTCGTAGCGCAAAATCACTCAGATACTGAGGATTTGTTCCCGAGGTGTCCGTCGGATCGGTCGCCCAATTAGTCGCTTGCAAATTCTCGGATAGCATCAAGGTGTACGTGCTGCCGTCATTCGTATTAAGAAAATCCATGGTCGTTTTTTTGCCGGCTCGTGTCGTCGGCGGGGTAGCGGCCGGGTCTCCCAAGGACTGGTTGAAGAAAACGCCACTATTGACGTCGTCGAGCCGTTGATTCGAGACCGATGTCGCAGCCATTGTCGCCGTCGGCTGGGGACTGGGCAGGTTGTCAGTAGCGGAACCCGCGAGACCCGTGTTTACGACGAACGATAAAGCATTCAAACCCGTTGCCGGTGCAGGATTGCTCGGGCAGACGAGAACCGCCATCGGAGAAAAGAAAGTATGCTGACCGTCGTTCCACGTGGCGCCCGGGTTCTGCCACGACTGGTAAAGATCATTTCGTTCAAGGTAGGGCAGGATCGGAACTATCCAGGACGCACGTTTGCCACCAATGACATTGGCATAGCCAGGAAAATAGCGCTTCGTCGTCTCGAAGTTGCCCAGCGCCAATCCGCAGTTGCGCATGTTGTTCTGACAGGTGTTCTTGCGGCCGGCCTCGCGGGCGGTTTGGATGGCGGGCAAGAGTAGGGATACGAGCATCCCGATGATCGTGATGACGACGAGCAATTCAACCAGCGTAAAACCGCGCGTTCTTTTTGGACCAGCCATCGCCGTCCTCCTCTATCGTTGCCTTGCGAAGCCTCTTCCCCTTGCCCGCCATTATTCTCCCTGATTAGGCGCAAACAGTCCAGTCTTTTTCGACAAAATGCACCCCACCGTCGGGTTTTGGGGCGGTTTTGGCACCCGCGAACTTGTCGATTCAAGACCACCAGAAGGGGCGTCAGCCCCGGTGAATCACAGTCGGCGATCATTTGGTGGCACCCGAACTCAAGTCCGGGATAGCGACGGTGCCATGCTCACGCTGCGTGAGCATGCTTGCGAATGCAAGCATGGCACCAGACCCGGCGAGAAACGAGCCCGAAGCGGGCTAGAACCGCACGTCGGCTTCCGGCAGCGATTTCCGCAGATCCTCGACGCCGGCCCGCGTCACGGTCGTGCGTTCCAGCGAGAGGCTTTTGAGCGTGGCGATGGCCTTCAGGTGCTCCAGGCCCGCATCGGTGATCCGCGTGCCTTGCAGATCGATGCTCTTCAGGTTGGCGATGTGGCGCAGGTGTTCCAGATCGTGGTCTTCGACGGCGGTCTTGGTCAGATCGACCTTATAACCGCCGCCGCTGGCGATGTTCACCCGGCCGCCGATGTCCTGCAATTTCGACATGGCCGTCCGTTGCTCGGGCGAAACCTTGGCGCCGCCGCAACCCGTCACTGCCACCAGCACGACAAGGAGGGCCCAAACAGAGCACAACGAACGTGGCAGGCCCGATCGTCGTCCGTAGCAGTTCGACATCGGTCCGTTCACGTTCCCTGCCTGTTCGCAATGAGTTCCGGCCAAAGAGACCATTTCGGCAACGCCCGCGGCGACGCGCAACGGAGCAGGCGGCATAGCCCAAACGGCAGATGCCAGCGGCGCTCTTGGCAATCTTACCAAGGGCCAACGGCCGCGCAACTATCGGCACGCACATTTTTTCCAACTTTTCGGCCCGCGCCAAGTCGCCCCTATCCTTGGCACGCGCAACCGGAATTGCAGCCTGCCGGCCGACGCCAGGGGCGCCCGATTCGCGGCCCTCCGGTTCGATGGCTTTGGACCTCCTGACGCGGCGCTGAACTCGCCCGCGCGCCACTGGAAAACATGCAATTCTCACACAGATAAACAGGCGCCGATGTTTGACAACGGCTTACAGCTTCGTTAGCATCAATCGCAGTTCGGAGAGCCAAAGGATCGGCGTCCAACCGGCGTCACTTCGCGGCCCTTCGTTCCCCCCACCAAGCATCCCACCCGCAAACCCGCCGCCGCACCGGTGCCACGCTTCGAGTAACCGCAGCACCCGCGTCGTGGGTTTTCCGACAAGCTGGCACAGCCGCGACCTCAAGCAATAGGGAGTTCCCGAGTATGAGTTTGTGCCCAAATCGAACCGACCGTCGTGGTTTTTTGACCGTCGGTGCCCTGACCGGCGTCGGCCTCACGCTGGGCGATTACTTCCGGCTGCAACAGGCCCGCGGCGAGCAGAAGAACTACGACTTCATCGAGGCCAAGGCCAAGAGCGTCATCCACATCTTCCTGCCCGGCGGCATCGCCCACCAGGAGACGTTCGATCCCAAGCCGTTCGCCCCGATCGAATATCGCGGCGAGCTGGAGCCGATCCCGACCAAGATCGCGGGCGAGCAGTTCAGCGAGACGCTGCCCCAGACCGCCGCAGATCGCCGACAAGATCACCGTCATCCGCTCGATGACGCACGGCGAGGCGGCCCACGAGCGCGGCACGCACAACATGTTCACCGGCTATCGGCCCAGCCCGGCCTTGCAGTTTCCCGAGCATGGGCAGCGTGGTCAGCCACGAATACGGCCCGCGCAACAACCTGCCGCCGTACGTCTGCGTTCCGAACCAGCCGAACGAATTCGCCGGCACCGGCTATCTGAGCTCGTCGTTCTGCGCCGTTCAGCCTGGGCCGCGATCCGGCCGAGCGGCGGCTTCCAGGTGCAGCGACCTGAACCTGCCCGGCGGCGATCGACGAGCCGCGGTTCGCCACGCCGCCGCACGGTGCTCGACGCGGTGAACGACCACTTCGCCACGCAAGGAAAAGTCCGACGGCCTCGACGGCGATGGACACGTTCTACCAGCGGGCCTACAGCCTGATCAGCTCGCAGAAGGCCCGCGAGGCGTTCAACATCAACGCCGAGCCGGCCGAGATTCGCGACGAATACGGCCGCAACGCGGCCGGCCAGCGGATGCTGATGGCCCGCCGGCTGGTCGCGGCCGGCGTGCGGTTCGTCTCGCTGACCTACGGCGGCTGGGACATGCACACCCAGATCACCGCCGGCATGAACGAGCCAGATGCCCGCCGTTCGACCAGGCGCTTCGCCGCGCTGATCCGCGACCTCGACCGCACGCGGCCTGCTCGAACGAGACGCTGGTCATGGTCTCGCAGCGAGTTCGGCCGCACGCCCAAGATCAACAAGGACGCCGGCCGCGACCACTGGCCCAAGGTCTTCAGCGTCGTGCTGGCCGGCGGCGGCATCAAGCGAGGGCTTGATCTACGGCGCGTCGAACGCCACGGCCACGCGAGCCCGAACGACGACCCGATCGGCCCGGACGACCTGGCCACGACCGTCTACCACCAGCTGGGCATCGTCGCCGACAAGGAACTGATGGCCCCGGGCAACCGGCCGATCGAGATCGTCGACGGCGGCAAGGTCCGCAAGGAATTGCTGGCCTAAGGCGCTACCGGTCGACCACGCCGCACGACGCGGCGCAACCGACGCGAAAAAATTGCACTACCTGTTTTTTCGAGGCTGTCTGATGAAGACTCGATACTCGACTAGTCGCTGCGCCCTCCAACTGACCGCGGCCTTGCGGCTGCGTGGGCAATTGGCTCTGGTGGCTCTTTGCGGGCCGCGGCGCCGCAGTTCAACGGTTCGTCCCCCTATGGCGGCCAGCGCGGCACCGAGGTCGAGGTGCAATTCAATGGCGACCGCTTTGGCGACGCCCAGCAGATTCTGTTCTATGAGCCCGGCATCACCGTCGCGCAGATCCGTCGTCTGCGCCAGCACGCTAGCCATCGGAATCGCCAACAGGAGTCTGTTTAGGGTTGAAATGCGCATTTCGGATAGACCTCCTCGCGTGTGCCGCCGCCTGCCGGATCACCGTCAGTTAGTGGGAAGAATATCACAACCCGAATGACTCGCGAAACGGCGGCCGCGCGACGCCGCCACGCCTCAATGGCGGGACGGCGGCTGCCGCGGGGACAGTCTCCATGCGAAAACGAAAATCAGCCAGGCCGTAACGAAAACCGCTGGGATCGTTAAGGGCCAGAGCGCGCTTTAGGGGTGATCGTGCCGCCAATTCCAATATGACTGACGATCATCCGATTTCAGCTTGGCGTAGTCCGTGTGGGAGCGATGATTCTCCGCTTCCCAGCGTGCGTATGGCTCCCGTTCCGCCGGCCCCCACGCGTGATAGTCGCGATGCGCGTTGTCATAATAACGTGCGTGAACCGCACATCCGGTAACCATTACCGGAGCAAGTAACGCTGCGGCAATCGCAATTCTTCGGAATGAGTGTGTTAGTTGTTTCACAGTATTTAAATTAGCAATTGCTTTGCCAACTTGGGCGCTTACCCGGACGTCCGCAAATCTTTGCTAAGGCCGGCCCCTATCGCGCTCCTGCTGGTCCATGAGCTGCAGGAAAGACTCCGCTTCGCGGTAGCCCGGGCGGAGACGCAGCGCCTGGTTGAAATCGCCTCGCGCCCGCACGAGGTCCGGCTCGTAGAGTAAATGATAGAGCCCCGCGAACAAGTGCGCGCGGGGATCCAGCGGCCGCATGCGCGCGATGCGCTCGGCGACCTCGGTGGCTTCATGGAACATTTCAAGCTGGTGATATTCCGCGGCCAGAAAGTCGAGCCGCGAGTCGTCGGCCGGATCGGCGGCGATCTCCTCTTTCAGAATTTCGATATACCAATGATTCCTGCGCCGCCGCGATTCCGGGTCCGGCGAAAATGTATGATCGATCCGGATGCCGGTCTGAATCAGCTTGCCGCCTCCCGCCAGAATAGAGGCGTCGATAGTCTCATGCACCCGGCCGCGGTATCGATAGCTCGGCCGGTTGGGAAACAGGCGCACGACATGATCCGTGAAGGGGTTTTCCGAGCCCGGCGAGTGATTGTATCGCTCCAGGAAATATCCCGCGTTTTCGTCCCCAGCGACGAACCTCTCGACAATGGGGCCGCTCGCCGGATCTAGCTCCTCATCCGCGTCCAACATCAGGATCCACCGCCCACGTGCACTCGCCAGAGCATAATTGCGTGCGGCCGCAAAATCGACCATCGTAAAATCGAACCGAATCACGTCCGCCCCGCAGCGGGCCGCGATACGCGGCGTCTCATCCGTCGAGCCGGTGTCGACGACGATCAACTCGCCTGCCAGTCCCCGCACCGAATCGAGACATCGCTCAAGGTTGCGCTCCTCGTTCTTCACGATCATACAGAAACTGAGCGCATCTGGCATAGGCGGCATTATTGTTTCGATTATAAAACCAGTGAAATCGACCCCAATCCCCGAAACCTATCTCCCGCTCGCCAAGACTAATGACTTGCCCTTCTTTTGCCGAACAACGATTGTCCATGAAGCCCATCTCGATCCTACTGGCCGACGATCACGCCATCGTGCGCAAGGGCATTCAATTCCTGACGCAATCCGAGCCCGATCTTGAAATGGTCGGCGCCGCCAAGGACGGCCGCGAGGCGGTGGAGTTATGCGAAAAGCTGCGGCCCGACGTGGTGATCCTGGATCATTCCATGCCCAACCTGAATGGCCTCGAAGCCGCCGTGCAAATCTCGCGTTTGGAGTTCACCCCGTCCATGATCATGCTGAGCATGCACACCGACGAAACCTATATCATGCGTGCCATCTCGGCTGGAGTCATGGGCTATGTGTCCAAGGAATCGGCCGAAGATGAAATTGTCGATGCGATTCGGACGGTAGTCACAGGCAAGCCTTATCTCAGCCCGTCCATCGCACACCGTCTCTTGCTGACCGGACGTTCCGCATCTGAAAGCTCATCCGCACCTCAAGATGAATTACGCGATCCTTACGATTCCCTCACCAGCCGCGAGCGCGAAACCCTCCAACTGATCGCGGAGGGCAAGACCAACAAGGAAATTGCCAACATCCTGAAGCTGAGCCCGCACACCGTGGACAAATACCGCGTCGGCCTGATGCAGAAGTTGGATCTGCACACCGTGGCGGAAGTGGTGATCTACGCCGTTCGCCGCAAATTGGTCAGATAGCCGGCGTGGGAATCATGATCTGAACCTTGGTGCCGCTGCCTGGGTGCGAGCCGATCGTAAACGTTCCGCCCAACTCCGCCGCCCGTTCCTGCATGCTCAGCAGTCCCAGACCGGTTCCCATGCGCAGGCCTGGCTCGAAACCCGCGCCGTCGTCGGCCACTGTTAAGGTGAGGACCTCTTCATTCGAATCCAACTGTATCGTTACGCTCTTGGCCCGGGCATGCCGCGCACAATTGGTTAACGACTCCTGCACCACGCGAAAGACGCAGGTTCGATGCGCCTCATTGAGGCGGCCCACTTCGCCGTCGGCGGTCATCTCCACGGAGATGCCGGTTCTTCTGGAAAATTCAGTGGTGAACCAGTTCAGCGCGGACAGTAGCCCCAGGTCGTCCAGCATGGGCGGCCGCAGGCCTAAGGAAATGTTCTTGCTGGCGCGCAGCGTCTGATCCGCAATCTCGCGTATCGCTTGCAGATGCACCGTCACCGCGCTGCCCTCGGAGCGCGCGATCTTCTCGGTGTTGGCAAGCTCAAATTTCAGTGCCGTCAGAGATTGCCCGATCTCATCATGCAGCTCCCGCGAAAGCGCCTTCCGTTCCTCCTCTTGCGCGGACACCAATTGACGGGAGAGATTCTTCAAGTCTTCCTGAGCCTTAGTCACCTTTCCGTGGGCCTGCTGATTGGTTTTCTCTACCTCCGACATCCGGTACAGCGCCGCGCCGCCGGCCCCCGCCCCCAAGAGTCCGATCAGCGCCAGGATGGTGATGATTTCCGTTCGTAGATTGCGAATCGAGCGTTCGATGGCGGTTTGTTCCGCTTCAAAATTGGCATCGTTCCATTTGGAGAAAGCCGCCGAGAGGTTCACCACGGATGAGCGCGACCCCAACGCGTCCCTCAGCCTTCTTTGGGAATCCACCGAATACGGCTGGTCCGTCACCGAATAGATGGTTTTCAAATAGACCTGGACCTCATCCTCGATCTTTTGTAAATCCGCTAGATTATTCGCACCCGCTGTCTTTCGCAGGAACTGAATTTGCGTCTGGACGTCCCGTTCGCTCTCCATCACCGCCGCGCGTGCGTCGCCCGGCCGCCGGCTCAACAGTCCGTCCCGCGCCACTACGGATATCTTGTAAATGTCCAGCCGTATCGCCTCCAGCGCATCGTCCGCCAACCGGTAGGAAGTTTCAGTCGTCCTGACTTGCTGGGCGATGGAGCGGGTGGCCTCCAAAATGTCGTCGCCCGCCAGGAACAGCAACATCAATATGTAAACCAGGACGAGTTTGAATGGGGTTGCGATCTTCCGTAGCATAGGCGTCCGGTCAAGGATATAGCTTAGGTGCGGAGTCGTTTGTCGGCGAACTGAAGTTTTCTCTCACCGGCAGCCCTAGTACCTTAGTACGGCGTCAGTGGTTGATCGACGGAATTGTTGAAGACCTGTATGCTGCCGCAGAATGGATTCAGGTGGAAATCATGAAACAACACGTGAATCAATTGCTGGTTCGGATGCAAATCTGGAAAGACAACCATGGGCAGGATCTGATTGAGTACGCTTTGATGGCCGGTTTCGTAGCCGTTTCCGCAGGCGCAGTCATGCCCGGAGTCGCCTCCAGCATCAGCACCATTTTCTCGAAGGTGGGGAGCGTTTTGAAGGTCGCGTCAACCCAGGGCAGCTAATTCCGCCCAGATTCAAATCAAAACAAATGGTGCCGGAGGTGGGACTTGAACCCACACGCCCAGTGAAGTGCGCCGGATTTTGAGTCCGGTTCGTCTGCCAATTCCGACACTCCGGCCCGGTTGACACTCTTATTCTAACCGATTTCTATCTGTGTCCATCCGTGTTCATCTGTGGGCCAATCGGTTCGTCCCTACATATACTCCGGCACATCAATCCCCAAGACCGCCAGCGTCCGCTCCAACTGCACGCGGAAATACTCCGTCATCCACAGCAGAAACGTTTTCTTCTCCGCATCCGCCTCCGAAAGCACCGGATACTCGTGATAGAAATTGCTGAACGATTGCGCCAGTTGAAACGCATACCGCGCCACATGCGCCGGCTCGCCGCTGGCCACCGCGCGCTCGATCGCCGAATCCAGCCTTCGACGCCGCCAGCAGCAACTGCCAGCAGTCTTCATCCGCCAGTTGCCGCGCCATCGCTTCCGCGATCCAGCCGCGCCCGGAAATCCGGCAGCTTCTCGCCGCGCTCCTCCAGCTTCCGCAAAATATTTCGCGCGCGCACCGCCGCGTACTGCACATACGGCCCGGTCTCGCCCTCGAAACTCAGCGCCTCGCCGAAATCGAACGCGATCACCGAATTGCGCGTGTACTTCAGCATGAAGTAGCGCAGCGCCCCGATGGCGATCTGCGTCGCCGCCCGCCGCCGCGACTCCTCCGGCTCCTCCGCATGCCGCGACGTCACTTCATCCAGCGCCTTCTCGATCAGCTTGTCGATCAGATCGTCGGCCTTCACGCCCAGTCCCTTGCGCCCCGACACCTCCACGTACGGCCGCCGCTTGTCTTCTTCCGAAAGCTCGATCCCCATCTCGATGCAGGTGCGCGGCGACAGCGCCACCATCTCGTACGAGAAGTGGATGCTGTTCTCGGCCTGCTTCTCGAAATCCAGCGCCCGCAGCCCGGCCACCACCACATCCTGCAAATACGATTGCCGCGAATCGATCACGTTATAGACGCGCGAGCCGCCGTCCGAAATGCGGCGAGCCTCCGCTCTGCGGCTCGTCCGTCGACGCCCACACTTCGTGCCCGTTCGGATACGTGTGCCACTTGCGATAGTAAAAATCCTTGCCCAGCAGCCCGAATTTCCAAAGCTGATAGGCGATGTCCTTGCCGACGTACGTCACCGTGCCGTTCGAGCGCACGATGACTTTGCTGTCGTCGTCGCCCTCCTCCGACCCCTCGCGGAACGCCGAGCCCGGCATCACCCAGCAACCTTTGTTCTTGCCTTCGGTCTCGAAGTAAATCGCCTTGCGCTCTTTCAACAGCTCGAACGCCGTCGCCCAGAATTGCAGGTGCAGGATCTCGCTCTCGCGCGGCAGCACGTCGTAGACGATGTTCAGCCGCCACATGGTCGCCAGATGCGCCTTCACGATCGCATCCGCCACCAGGTGCGCCATCTCCGCGTCTTCGCCGTGCCCTGCTTCGATCGAATGCAGCATGTCGCGCCGCCACTGCAGCGCTCTCCGGATGTTCCGTCGTAATACGGCGAAATCCGCGCGTACAGATCCCAGCAGAGTAGTCGAACCGCGTGGTCGCGATCAGCGCGCGCACCTCGGCAAGCGATTTCTTCTCCAGATGCTGGAACCCGACCACCACATCCGCCACCTGCACGCCCGTGTTGTCGATATAATTCTGCACTTCCACGTTTCGCCCGTCGCGCGCAGCATCCGCACGAAAGTATCGCCGAGGATCGCGTTGCGCAGATGCCCGATGTGCGCGGCCTTGTTGGGATTGATATTGGTGTGCTCGACGATGATCTTCGTCGCGCGTCGCCGCCGCAGCCGCTCCCGTCGCCCGACAGCAACTCCCGCCGCATAATACCCGCGATCCAGCCGGACGTTCAGGTACCCGTTGCCCGCGATCTCGATCGCCGCCACGCCCTCAATCGCGCCCACTGCCGCCGACAATTCCGCCGCGATCGCCTTCGGCGCCTTCTTCAATTGCCGCGCCAACTGAAACGCCGCCGGCACGGCAGATTCCCCGAACGAAGCCTGCTTCGGCTGCTCGATCTGCACCGGCGCCTCGACGCCGTAGAGCGATTCAATCCGCGAGGCAAACGCCTCCGCAATGCGTTTTTCCAGAAGATGAAACATGAAAGAACCAGTATGCCAGCACCCGCAAGCTACAATGGAGTTGTGCCCAAAGTTACGTTCCTGCCTGATCGGCAAGACGGTCGAGTTTGAGTCCGGAAAGCTTCCCTACGACGAACACGGCAAGCCCGAATCCGATTTTAGACGTCGCCATCAACTTCGGCATCCAGATCGAACACGCCTGCGGAGGAAGCTGCGCCTGCACCACCTGCCACGTGATCGTCAAAGCCGGCGACGAGGCAATCTTTCGCCGATCCGGATGACGACGAGCTCGATCGCGTCTGGATCAGGCCCCCGGCCTGACGCTCGCATTCGCGTCTCGCCTGCCAGGCCGTGGTGAAAGGCGATGTGACGGTCGAGATTCCCGCCTGGAATCGCAACTACGTCAGCGAAGGCGGCGGGTCGATGAACCTGGGCGACGCGATTCCGCCGCCTCCCGGACACTAAGCTAACTACTGCTTTAGCAGCAGCCCCACTAGCGTCCCCGCCAATTCGTCGGACTCTGCGATCTTCACACTGACCCGCTGCCCATCCTGCACTACCTGGATTCCATCCAGCGCCCGCGCCAATTCCGGTTGGTTCTTCGGCATCATCATGCGCCCGATGCCCAGGAACCCAACCAGCCCGTCGTGCGCCTGCTGCGCGTCCTGCGGATTAGAGGCGACACCCGTGATCGTGCCCGCCACTCCCTGTCTCATGTCGAAATAAAACATCCCGTTGCCCAGCAGGCCCAGCACCTTATTCACGTTCGCCAAGTTCCCGCTGAGCGGCAAGTCCAGCGGCCCTCCCGTATACACGCCCCAAAACTGCGTCTCATACGGGACTTCCTTGGTCAGCGCGCTTAACCGCTCCGGCAGTCCGCTAAACGAAGCCCGTGCATCGACCAATCCCCGCAGCGTCGCCGTATCGCCCATCGCAATCGTGCTGGAGTTGACCATCAGCATCGCCTGCTCTTCATCCCCGAACAGCGTCAGACCCTTATATCCGAATCGCGCCACGCCCTTCTTCGAAAAATCCGGAGCCATCAGTTCATCCGCAAACTTCCCGCGCCCCAGCACAAAACTATCGCGCCCATTGGAGACCAGCAACAAGTTCCACAGGCTTTTCTCCGGATTGATCCCCGTCCCCCGCGCAAACTTATCGATGATGCGAATCTTCCCGCCGCTCAAATACTTCTGGTAAAGCGGAGTCTTCACCAGATGCTCCACCCGCAGCCCCACCAGCAGCGTCGTATCCGGAGGCACCAGCGCCGCGAATTGCGGCTCAATAAACACGCTGGTCTCAGCAGGCTTGTACGAACACCCGCCGAGCAGCAGAACCGCAATCCAGAAGCTATTTCGCAGCCGCAACGTGTTCCACCGCCCTCATCACCCGCAGCAGATTGCCGCCGTAAATCTTGCGGATATCCGCCGCCGAATACCCCTTCTCCAGCAGCGCCCGCGTCAAGTTCGGGAACTTCGAAACATCCTCCAGCCCCACCGGCGCGCAGTCGATCCCATCAAAGTCGCTGCCGATGCCGATCGCATCGATCCCGGCGATCTTGCGGATGTGATCGATGTGCGCGACAACATCGTCCAGCGTCGCCCGCGGCGGCTTCGCGTTCGTCAGGAAATTGCAATAGAAATTCACCTGCACCACGCCGCCCTTCTTGGCGAGCGCCACGATCATCTCGTCGGTCATGTTGCGCGGCACGTCCGCCAGCGCCCGGCACGTCGAATGCGAAGCGATCAGCGGCGCTCGACTCACCGCCAGCGCGTCGTAAAACGTTTTGTCGGCGACGTGCGAAATATCCACCATCATGCCCAGCCGGTTCATCTCGCGCACCACATCCTTGCCGAAATCCGTCAGCCCATTGTGATGCGCGACCTTCGGATCGTTGATGTCGCCCGACGAATCCGCCCAATGATTGGTGTTGGTATGCGTCAGCGTCATATAGCGCGCGCCGCGCTTATAAAACTCCCGTAGCTTGTCCAAGCTATCGTCGATCGCATGCCCGCCTTCGACCCCGATCAGCGCCGCGATCTTCCCTTGCTTGTGCGCCGCCTCGATCTGCGCGGCCGTAGTCGCAAACACAAAATCGTTGGGATACTGATCGACCAGATGATGGATGGTCCCGATCACCTCCAGCCCGCGCTCATACGCCCGCGGTCCCAGCCCGTAACTCGCCGCCACGTACGCTGCAAAGAACACCGCACCCACGCCGCCCTGCCGCAGCCGAGCCAGGTCCGTATGCGCCATCGGCGACGGCACCCCAATATCGATAGCCGATCCCGCCGTCCGATCGTTCCCCGCCTGCTCCGTAGGAAAGTCGTCATGCGTGTCGATCAACAGCGCCGATGCATGCACCCGCTTCACCTCCGCATCGCTCACCGTGCGCTTCTGTGCCAGCCAGCGTCATCGCCATCAGCAGGCCCACCAAAATCCTATTTAGCATCGCGCCAGTTGTCTCCCACGCCAACATCCACCACCAGCGGCACATCCAACCGCTCGACGCTTTCCATTTCCGCTTTAACCATAGCGCGAACTGCATCCACCTCTTCCGGAGGCGCCTCAAACACCAACTCGTCATGCACCTGCAGCAGCATCCTGGTCTGCATCCCGCGCAGATGCTCATGAATCCGGATCATCGCCAGCTTAATCAGATCCGCCGCCGTCCCCTGCAACGGGGTATTCACCGCCGTCCGCTCGGCAAAATTGCGAGCATTCGGATTCTTGCTCTGCATATCCGGAATCGGCCGCTTGCGCCCGAACATGTTCACCGCCACCCCGCTCCGCCGCACCTCGGCGATGGTCGAGTCGATGAACCGCCGCACCCCCGCGTAGCGCTCGAAGTACGCACGGATATACAGCTCTGCCTCTTTGCGATCGATCCCCAATTGCGCCGCCAGCCCGAACGGCGTCTGCCCATACACGATCCCGAAGTTCACCGCCTTGGCGTTGCGTCGCTGGTCCGGCGTGATCATCAGCGGAGGAATCCCAAACACCTCAGCCGCAGTGCGCGTATGGATGTCCTCGCCATTGCGGAACGCCTCCACCAGCACCGCATCGCGCGACATATGCGCCAGCAGCCGCAACTCGATCTGCGAATAATCCGCGATGATCAATTTCCACCCGGGCTCAGGCACGAAGGCCGCCCGGATCTCCCGCCCCAATTCCGTCCGAATCGGAATGTTCTGCAGATTCGGATTCGACGACGACAGCCGCCCCGTCGCCGCCCCCGTCTGATTAAACGTCGTATGCAGCCGCCCCGAGAAAGGATCGATCAGCGACGGCAGCGCGTCCACATACGTCCCCTTCAATTTCGCAAGCTGCCGGTACTCCAAAACTTTCCCTGCGATCGGATACTCCCCCGCCAGCTCTTCCAGCACATCCGCCGCGGTGGAAACCGTTTTGCCTTTGCCATACTTCACCGGCGATGGCAGCTTCAAGTCTTCAAACAATACTTTGCCTAATTGTTGTGGAGAATTGATATTGAACGATTTCCCAGCCAGCTCATAAACCTCTCCACCCAGCCGTGCCATCTCCACTTCCATCCGCCCGCTCAATACGCCGAGCTGCCCCGGGTCCACCCGGATGCCCGTCGATTCCATCTCCGCAAGCACCCGAATGAGCGGTAGATCGATCCTCGCGTAGACATCCGCCAACCCCGCCGCCTCCACCTCCGGCCGCAGCTTATGAAAAATAGCCAGCACCGCATCCGCTTCCCCCGCCGGGTCGGATGCCACGGCATTCCCCAAATGCCTTTCCGACATCGCCGCCAGACTGCACCCCGCCGGATCAGCCGACAGCAAAAATCCATACAGCATCACGTCGTGCGTCAAATTCGGCGACTCCCCGAATCGCCGCACGAATGTCTTGATGTCATGCGCCACCGTCGCCCGCGCCGGAAGCGCATCGCCGAGCGCCACCGAGCAAGCCTCGTTTTGCGATGCCAAGCCCACCACCGTCTCCGACATCATTTCGCCCACCGCCACCGCCACCGGAGCCTGCGCCGGCACTCCCGCCAGCCACGCCTCCAACTCCTCCCGCGATTGCAGTTGCCGGTACTCGCGTCCGCGCAGAGCTCTCCTCGGCCGCCGGCTCAGCCTCCGTCATCTCCCGCAGCAGCCGATTAAACTCCAGCGTTTTATATAACTCACGCAACCGAACTTTATCCGGCTCTTGAGACTTCCACAACTCCAACTCGAAGGGCACCGGCACATCCGTATGAATCGTCGCCAGTTGCTTGCTCAACAAAATCTGATCCCGATGGTTTTGCAGACTCTCGCGATACGTCCGCTTCTCCACCTCCGCCGCATGCTCCAGCGCCCCTTCCACTGACCCGAATCGCGTGATCAAATCCTTCGCGCCCTTGTCGCCAATCCCCGGCGCGCCCGGAATGTTGTCCACCGAGTCGCCCTTGAGCGCCAGCAGATCCGCCACCTGCCCCGGCTGGACGCCCATATATTTCTCCGTCTCCGCCGCGTCGTACCAAAGTCGTCCTTCATGGGATTCATCATGCGCACCCGGTCGTTCACCAGTTGCAGCATGTCTTTGTCGCTCGATACGATGGCGACCTCGACGCCCTGCTCGGCCCCCCGGCGCGCCAGCGTCCCAATCACATCGTCCGCCTCGAACCCCTCATATTCCAGCAGCGGAATGCGCATGGCTTCGAGCGTCTTGCGGATCCACGGAATCTGATCGAGCAAATCCGGAGGCGTCTCCGTCCGATTCGCCTTGTAAGCCGCGAACGCCGCATCCCGAAACGTCGGGCCCAAGCTCTCGAAAATCGCCACCAGGTATTCCGGCTTATGCACGCTCTGCAGCCGCTTCACCATGTTGTGGAAGATGTAGACCGCCTCGGTCTGCACCCCCGCCGCCGTCCGCATGGGAGGCGCACCCGTCCGCGCCCGCGCATGATACGCACGAAAAATGAAGCCAAACGAATCGATCAGAGAAGAGCCGCGGCACTCCCACCATAGTAAGGGTTGCTCTCGCCCCCGATCCAGCGCTACAGTGTCCGCATGAGTCGAATCACCGGACGCCCCGCAGCCCACTGAAGCCGCG
The DNA here is from genome assembly GCA_963793395.1 of Bryobacterales bacterium. Lineage (GTDB taxonomy): Bacteria > Acidobacteriota > Terriglobia > Bryobacterales > Bryobacteraceae > Palsa-187. The sequence goes on from CAWCAP010000042.1 coordinate 15,825, forward strand.
CCCTACTATTCCACCTACATCGACCGCATCACGAGTGACGACGTCGTCGCCGAACTCGAATCCCAACTCGATCCCGCACTTCGTCTCTTCGCCACCATCTCGGAGGAGCGATCACTCCACCGCTACGCACCCGATAAATGGTCCATCCGCGAACTCGTGAACCACATCAGCGACACCGAGCGCGTTTTTCTCTACCGCGCCCTCTGGTTCGCCCGCGGCTTCGACACCCCGCTACCAGGTTTCGATCAGAATATCGCCGTCCCGCAAGCAGCCGCCGATCAGTTTTCCTGGGCCAGCCACATCGCCGATTTCGCCGCCGTCCGCACCGCCACTTTGACGTTCTTCCGAAACCTACCCGACGACGCCTGGAGCCGCACCGGCATCGCCAGCGGCAACCCCGTGAGCGTCCGCGCCCTGGCCTACATCATCGCCGGCCACGTCGCGCATCACCTTGCGATCCTGCAAGAACGTTATCTATAACAGCCAGCGCCGCGCCAGTTCGCCCGCATCGTCCGCACGCGGATCGATGTTCGTCCGGCCCGCCTCATCCCCATTGACCGTAAACACCGCCGTGATCCCCTCACTGGTTGGCGTCAGCAGCATGCGCTTTTCTTTAGCATCCAGCCGCAGCGTTTCGCCCAGCCAAGTGAACTGCACCAGAACCCGCTGCTGATGCCCAATCGCCCGGCACTGCGTCAGCAACTCCAAAGTGAACGGCGAGTTCTTCAGCGCATCCACAAACGGCGCCCGCGACAGCGCAGCCGACCTCTCCGCCTCCCGCCGCTCCTGCTCGCGCTTCACCTTCTGCGGATCGCGCTCTTCCTGATTCTCCAGCGCCTTCAGATTGTTCTCTAGATTATCGAGGTAACTCATCCTGCCTCTAGTATCGCGTCATGCTACCCTGTACCGGAAGAAATCGGCGATGCTCGTGCAAGCCCTCAATCCGCTGAACGCCTCGCCTCTGATCTTCCCCGCCCTGGAGTGCGCCCACATCATCGGCTTTGCGGTATCGGTCGGCACCATCGCGCTTCTTGATTTCCGGCTTCTCGGCCTCGGCCTGATCCGTCATCCACCATCGGCACTGGCCAAAGACCTCGCACCCTGGACCCTGGCCGGCCTCGCCACCATGCTGCTTTCCGGCCCAGCCATGTTCTCTTCCGATCCCGACCTGTACTACCTCAACGGCGCTTTCCAAATCAAAATGGCGGCTCTCCTGCTAGCGATTATTTTCAACTACACCATCCATCGCAAAGTCGCAGCCCGCAACACACCCAACGGAAGCTCCAAATTAGTCGCCTGTGTTTCGCTTGCTCTATGGATGAGCATCGTCCTCTGCGGCATCTTCATCGGATTCGTAGGAGATGCGGTTCCCCGATGACTGTCCTGTCCTTCGCCCAGTGGCTCCAGAGCACCGCGTTCTTCACCGCCCTGCGCGGCTCTGCCTACATCTACCCCATCGTGCTTTCCACCCACATGGTCGCCATCGCCCTCTTCGGCGGCATGATTCTGCTCGTCGATGTGCGCCTGCTCGGCTGGGCCATGCGCGCATATACCGTGTCGGAAATGGTGAACCAACTGCGTCCACTCAAACGCATCGGCTTCCTGCTACTCGTCACCTGTGGTTTGCTGATGGCCGGATGCAAGGCCGAAGAATATTACTACAACGCCTTCTTCCGGACTAAATTGATTCTGCTGACGCTAGTCGGCGTCCACGCTCTGGTGTTCCGGCGCAGCGTCTACCGCAACACCGCCGCCCTCGACGCTGCCCCGCGCATCCCGGCCCAGGCCAAACTCGCAGCATCCCTTTCACTGATACTATGGACAAGTTTGGTGATCGCGGGGAGAGGCATCGGCTACATCGAACCGCCTCTGGATAAGATTCACGCCCGGCTGTTCGCAGCGCCCGCCGTCGGCGGCACAGCCGTCCCGCCTGAGCGCAGGTTTTAGGAGACACATGTTCGTATACGACCCATCCACAAATCCTCTCAATAACAACGAGTGGTCCTTCCCGCTCCTCGAAATCATTCATATCGCATCTTTCGCCGTCGCCGTCGGAACCATCGCCATTGTCGATCTGCGCCTGCTGGGTATCGGCATGCGCCGCCAATCCTCCGCGCAGCTCCTCAAGGACACCGCGCCCTGGACCCTGATAGGCCTCGCCATCGTACTTATGTCCGGCCCCATGATTTTTTCTTCCGACCCGAACATGTACCTCAATAATCCCGGCTTCATCTTTAAAATGGAAGCTCTGTTAGTGGCCATCGTGTACAACTACACCATCCATCGCAAAGTGGCGAAATCGAATCCCTCGCCGGCTGTCGGCGCGCTGGTCGGCGGTGTTTCGCTCGCTCTCTGGGTATCGGTAGTCTTCGGCGGCCTGTTCATCGCCTTCACTTAAGGAGCTTCTATCATGTCTATCTTTCCCTTTTTCCAATGGCTCCAGCAAACCGATTTCGGCACCGCCCTGCGCGAGTCCGCGCTGGTCTATCCAACCGTGATGGCAACCCACCTGAGCGGCATGGCGCTCTTCGGCGGCTTGATCTTCATGACCGATCTGCGCATCCTCGGCCTCGCCATGCGCGGCACTTCAGTAACGGACGTCGTGACGCAATTCCGTCCCTGGAAACGTCTGGGACTGGTCTTAGTAGCGAGCTGCGGCATTATGCTCGCCTGGGCCAAAGCCGAATACTACTACCAGAATCCGTATTTCTGGGCCAAGATGACTTTGCTAACCCTAGTCGGCGTGCACGCCCTGGTCTTCCGCAAGAGCGTCTACAACAACACCGCGGAACTCGACCGCGCGCCCGTCATGCCCACCAACGCCAAAGTGGCCGCCTGCCTCTCGCTGGCCTTGTGGATCGGGCTGGTCTCGATGGGCCGCATGATCGGCTACTACGAAGTCAAACCGTAGCCGCAGCGTCTCTGCGGTGAATAGCGTGATCGTTCCGCCGCGTCTTTTCCCGGCCTATTGAATCGTCACCTGTTTATTCGTGGCGAGATATGCAGTGAACGATCCATAGCTGACGCTGCCGCCGCCCACCAAGGGCGGAGTGAATGACTGGCTGTTGGTGCCGACGGCGGTCACCGTGCCTCCGGTATTCGTAGTAGCCGTCACTGATAAATAAGCCAGCGTCGTCGCGGGGAGTGATGTCAACGCCGCGGCCGGAACCGTGAAGGTTCCAAGACTCGCCGCCACCGGGCACGCGACGTTCACATTCGTGGTGGTGGTACCGTTCGTTACCACGCCCGTGATTGTGATCAGCATCAAATCGAATCCAGTGCCGGTCCAACTGATCGTAAGCGGATTTGCGCGATTAATCCCGGTAATCGTATCCCAATTGGTCACCGTAAGGCTGGCCGGCAGAGTCGCGGCAACGGCATTAAATGGGCTGATCTGCGTACCGCCCGCTCCCGCAATCGTATAGGTGCCGCCCAACGCGAAGGTCCCTTGCGCGGGCGTCAGATTATAAGTTGCACCCAGCGGTGTCACGAATTTTGGCACCACCGTAGAAGGCAAGTTAGGCCCGTTCACCGTGATAACACCCGCGTCCAACGCACTGTCCGGCGCGGACGGGTCCTTTGTGCCTACAGCGTAGCTCCGGCTGAATACGGAACATGCTCCCACCGTGGGCGCCGAAAACGGCAGGTTCCATTCCGTGGTCGAGAAAAGGCCGACCTGCCCGCCTACGAATTCCGAGATCTCCGGAGTCAGCGGCGGGAAGCCCGAGCCAGTGGTGACCTTGCCGATGGAAAAACCGGCAAACGTGATGCTGTCGGCGGCCCCGCTTCCCGTGATGATGGGTGGCCCGCTTTCATTGAACACCGGCGCTGTAGTCAAGGAACCCGCAGGGTTGAAACTCAGCGCCAGGATCGCGAAGTTCCCGGACGAAGTATAGAATTCCGCCAGACCACTTTGACCCGCACTGCCAGGGAACTGTGCGGGGAATGTGAACGCGGCATGTCCGTTCGCGGGAATAGACGGGAGCGTCACCTGTGACACTGTTCCGCCCGTCGTGCGAATGTTGACGTTGATCGTTTCCGCGGCCCCGCTCACATTTGCGATGGCCATCGCCGCCACGTTGTTCTGTGTATTGTCGAAAGGCACCAGAACGCGGCTTGCACTCGCGGCCGCCTGCGAAGTCCCAAGCTGCGCCGGCAATCCCTGCGGCCGCTTCGTGAAAATGCCGTAAGCCACCACTCCCGGGTCCGCAACCACCAGGCCCCATCCCTCAGTGAGTAATGGCGCGACGCCTGGCGAATGAAGCAAAAGCGTCTCGCCCGCCGCGAGTGAGATAGCCGCTGTACTCGGCACTTCCGCAAAAGTCAGATTCCACGGCACGGTCGCGTAGTTGCTGCCCGTTTCCTTGAAAAACGTGAGGCTCGCGTTCGCTGTGGCCGCAGTGGTATTGGTAATTACGATCGTTGTTTGCCACACGTCACCGTCGACAATCTGGGAAATGACTTGCCCCTGCCCCCATGCCGCACCCGAGAACAAAGAGAGAAGAAAAGCCGCCGCTCCGATGTTTTTCATGAGGAGCAGTATACAATGCGCTCCACTCGCAGGTCCAACCGCTCAAGAGCATCTGAGGTAGGATCGGGAAGCATGCAAGCGCTAGAGCTCAAGATTCCGCCTCCCATCGCGGCCGTTTTCACCGGAGCAGTCATGTGGCTGGCCGCTCGCCTGCTGCCCGCGATCCACATGGCAGATCGACGGCGTCTTCTGCTAACCGCCCTCTGCGCCGCTCTCGGAGTCATCGTCGCCCTCCTAGGCTTCGCGGCCCTGAGCCAAGCCAATACCACGATCAACCCGGTAAATCCTGAAAGAGCGTCTTCCGTGGTCACTGGTGGGATTTACAATTACACCCGAAATCCCATGTACGTCGGATTGACAACCTTGCTGGTCGCTTGGAACATCTGGCTCTCGGTACCGTGGTTGATATTCGGTCCCGCCGCGTTCATGCTTTACTTGACGCGCTTTCAGATCATCCCCGAGGAACGCGCCATGAGCTCGAAGTTCGGCCGCGCTTACGACGAGTACCGTAAACGCGTTCGCCGCTGGCTGTGAGCGGCGCTACTCCGCCAAGGCCGGCAGCGTTGTGTAAGTATGCGCGGGCACGTTAGGGATGCGAATTCCGAGCGCCCCGATCTGAGCGTTCGCCGGCTTATCGAACTCGATGGTGCCGCGAATATTTGCGGTGGCTGGGTATCGATCTGTCACCAATGTGAAAGCGTAGTGCCCGTTGGCGGCCAAGGTGATTGAGTCAGTCGCTATCTGCGCACCGGTGTCGTCACGAACCACCACCGGAACGCTCACCTGCTGCGCCGAAACCGCGTTCACGGCGATGCCCGTGGCCGTGCCGTTGGTATTATCGAAGGCCAACACGTAGGCGTTGGCATTGCGGTTCTCCAGTGGAACCACCGCCTCCTGGCCATTGTGGCGAAAGATCACGAACCCACTGACATGCCCCGTGGTGCTGAGTTGCGCCGAACCGGTCACCAGTTGTGCCGCTCCGCTACTGACGATGACCAGCGTCGCTCCAGCTCCCAGTTGCGTGGTGTACGAAGGAACCGACATGGTGGTGCCGCCACCGGATTGTGGAAATGCCAGCGGCAACGCCACCGGAAGGCCAGTCTGGTCGTTGAAAAAACTAAGCGTGGCTGGCACCGAATGGGTTCCCGTGTTGACCAATACAAACGTTGTCTGCCAACCGTCGCCCCCAGAAGCCAGGTGCGCGAAACTCCCGCCACCCGTGCCGACATTGGCCAGCGCCGGAATCGTCGTGAGCGCGTTATTCGGCGGCGTGAAGCGCAATCCCAGCACGCTGATACGCCCGCCTGCCGGAGTATCGAACTCGATGGTGCCGCGCAGGTTCGCCGTCACCGGAAATCCATTCACCGGGTCGGAGAGCACAAACGAAAAGTGACCGTTCCCCGCAACTGAAATATTCGCTCCCGGATTGCCGATCACCACCCCCGCGTCATTGCGGATAATCACGGGAATCACCGCATTTTGCGCCGACACATTCTCCACCGCCACGCCCAGCACCAGCCCGCCGGTGTTGTCGAAAGCCAGTAGGTAAGAACTGGCGTTGCGCGTCTCCAGGGGCACCACGGCTTCCTGCGTCGTCAAGATCTGATGGAAGATGGCGAAGCCGTCTACAGCTCCCGTCGCCGCGAGCTGCGCGGAACCCACCAGTACCGGCGGAGCCTGCGCTCCCGCGCTGTCAACGATCAGCGAAGCGTTCGCGGCCAACGTCTGGTCGAACGAAGCCGCCAGCAGCGGACCCGGCGCGTTGCCTTGCTGCGGAAATGACAGCGGCAGCATGAGTGGTCCATTCCCGGTCGGATCCGCGGTATCGCCGAATAGACTCAGCCGTGCCGTCGCGGGTGCCCCGCTCTTGTTGACGAGTGTAAATGCGGTAGTCCAGTTTTCCTCCGCCGCGAGGTGAGCCATGGACCCAATGAACGCAAGCCCTGAGATGCTTGAGGACTGCAACTCCGCCGTGAACGTCGCGCCACCTATGCTAAACGAGTGGCCGATTGTCTAAATCCACCAGACGCCCCGAGATCCTACCTGCGGCCACGCTATGGAAGGCTCGCACGCGGCACGCGCCGGCCGGAACATCAATATCGAAACTCCGCTGGATCTCCGGCACACCCAATAGCTCCGCCCGAATCTGATACCGGCCCGCTGGCAGAAGGTCAAATTCATATTTTCCTTCTGCGTCCGTGAAAGCGAGACGTGATGCACTCCCAGAACTCAACTCAATAGGAACCTTGGCGACTGGCTTGGACGCACGGATAGGTGGCACGATGTCCGATGGATTCGCTGTCACAAATCCATAAATTCCAGACCGGGCCTCTCCTTTAGCAACCCCTCTCAGGTGCTCCAATTCTTGTTCCGCATCCGACAGTAACTTCGTACCGCCGCAGGCATGAGCTAATAACGCGCCTGAGCCTTCCTTCTTATTCGCGAAAACCAAATAATCCTGCCCGTCTCGGAACGCTATGCCGCAAGAGGTTGCCGCCGTGACAAGATCGACTTCCCTGCTCTGAACACCACGGAAAGCTTCCCGAACCACCAGATGAACTTGCAACTCTGCCTGAGAGCCGCTCCCAGACTTCCGCACTTGAGTCACGCGCCCGGCGAAGGCGGCTTCGCTCTTGTTATCGCAAGGTCTTTCCGGGCTGAAACACATGCAGGCTTGTGCCGATGGTCCCAGAAATGCCATGGCAAGAATGCCCACAAAAATAGAGAGGTCTTTCATAACGATTCCAGTCAATTTGACACTGACATCTTTGCGGAAGTTCCGCTTCTCTCCGTTACGAACTCAACTCCTGATCCTTCACCGCCGTCGCCTTCACCGCCGGCGTCACGTTTCGCCAAACCTCCAGCACCACCACCAGCGTCGCCGCCAGCGTAACCGCGCCCGTAGCCACATGCGCCGAAGCCACCATCGCCGCCACTCCCGCGTTGGCCTTCGCCGATCCCATTGACACCACCGTCAGCCCCAGGAAAATCTGCACGAACGTAACCACGCCCAATGTAATCGCCGCCGGCCGCATCGTCGGATGCTCCGGCATCAGTGTCACCAGCACGACCAACGCCAGAATGAACACCACCACCACCAGCGCGCCCAAAATGTGGACCATCACTCCAATCGATCCATACCGGAACGCCGCCCCCAGCCCCACCTGAATCACCACCAGCGCCAGCGTGTTTCGCGCCACTCCGCGCAGCGGCGGCCATCCTTGGTCCTGCAGGAAAATCGGATCGCACTGCCAGCTTCGCGACGTTGCCAGTGCAATCGCCGCCAGCAGCGACATAAGGATCGGAGCCAGAAACGCATGTGCCATGCTCGCCATCGGAGACGCCGGCGCGGACGCAGGCCCCGCGAGCAACCCCAGCCCCGCATCGGCAATCGTCACAGCTACGGCCGCTCTTCCCAGGTGACGCACCCACTCATGCGTCTTGGTCACCGCCATCCAAAAGCCGAGGCCAATCACCAGCCCCGCCACCGCCCCACCGATCGCTCGATGCCAGCCCTCGTAGGCACCTTCCTGATTCGCTACCGCCGCGCCGCTCACGATAAGGCCCAGCGTGGCGACCGCGACCAATATTGAATAGAGGTGCAGCCCAAAGTTCTTCATCCGATGTCCCGGACCAGTGTAACGCGACGCCCCCACCTGCGCGCCTCAACTTTTACCCAAACGTGCCGAGAAAGATGCAAGATTGACACAATGGATCTGCCTATCTGTGGCATATTAGCCACACTTTAAAGTTAGCAAGTCTTTATTTTTGTTTGATGTAACCTTGGTATACGATTCCCCGTTTGTTACTATGAGATTTGGGAGCGCGTGCAGCGCCCCACCTCGAAGCAAGCCCCCAACGGAGGCGCTATTTGGATTTTGAGAAAACTCTAAACCGGCCGGTCGAAGCCTCGGGAGTCGGACTCCATTCCGGCGTTCCTGTCCGCATCCGCATTCTTCCCGCCCCGCCCTCCACCGGCATCGTCTTCGTCCGCACCGATCTTGAAGGCTTCACCATCCCCGCAAGTTGGCGCTACGTGCAGAAAGTCAGCTACGCCACCAGCCTGATGCGCCAAGGCGTGCTGATCTCCACCACCGAGCACTTGCTCAGCACCTTCTACAGCATGGGCATCGACAACGCCTTCGTCGAAATCGACAATCTCGAAGTCCCCATCCTCGATGGCAGCGGCCAGCCCTTCGTCGATCTCATCCGCGCCGCCGGAATCCGCCAGTCGCGCCGCCGCCGCCGTTATTTGCGGATTCGCAAACCGGTCTCCGTCGAAGGCGGAGGCAAACGCATCAGCATCCTTCCCTCGGACCGTTTCCTGCTCACCTGCGACGTATTCTTCCCGCACGCTCTCGTCGGCCGTCAGTCCCTCGAACTGGAAGTCACCCCGGAAAATTACGCCGCCGAACTCGCCCCCGCCCGCACCTTCGGTTTCGAATACGAGCTCCATCAAATGCGCAACATGGGATTGATCCGCGGCGCGTCACTCGACAACGCCGTGTGCTTCGATCGCGAGTCCATCCTTAACCCCGGCGGCCTCCGCTTCCCCGACGAATGCTGCCGCCACAAAGCCCTCGATCTCATCGGCGACCTGGCGCTCATCGGCAAGCCGCTTCTCGGTCACGTCATCGCCGAAAAAGCCGGACACGCCATGCACTTTGCCCTGGTCAACAAGATCATGTCGGATCCCACCATCTACGAAATCATCACCCAGGACCAGGTGGTCACCAGCGCCACCCACGCGATGGTGTCTTAGACCAGTCAGTGAAGCACCTCCCGAACCTGCTCACCGCCGCGCGCTTGGTGCTCGCCCCCTATTTATTTCTACTGATGTTCCAACATCGGTGGAGCACCATCATTCCCCTCTTCATCATCATCGGCATCACCGACGTAGTCGACGGCTTCCTCGCCCGCCGCTTTGGAGCATCATCCCGCTTGGGAGCGTATCTCGATCCCATCGCAGACAAAGTCCTGCTCAGCGGAACTTTCCTGGTCCTCGCCCTCACCGGCGCCATCGAACCATGGTTGACCGCCGTCGTCCTCGGCCGCGACCTCATCATTCTCGCCGCCGCCGGAATCCTCTACCTAGCCACCGCCCGAAGAAACTTCCCTCCCTCACCATGGGGCAAGATCAGCACCTTCGTGCAAATCGTTTTCCTGTGTTTCCAGATCGGATACCTCTCCGGCATCCCCGTCGCCGCCGCCGTCATCGCGCTCAAATGGCTCACCATAGCCCTCGCCGTCGCCAGCCTAGCCGACTACGCCCGCCGCATAGCGAAGTCGGAATAGCGGTAGCTGAAATCGAATACGACAGCCCACAAACCCTGGACGACCAGCCCATCCGTTGGATGTTCGATGCGGTGCATGAAAAAACAACCGGGCAGCGGCTGATTCCACCGCTCGGCGCTGCGTTACTGGATCTGCGTGACGATGAGGTGCGCAGCTACAGGCCGCGTTCCACCTGCGAGCGGGGTGATCGTCAGCGCCGTGCTGTTGCCCGCAGGATTTCGCACAGTTAAAGTCGAATTCAGGCTGGTTGTGGTCACCAGTGCCATCCCAACAATCTGACTGGTCCCGGTGGCACGCCCGACCACCGTGTAGGCGAGATCGGCTCCGTTCAGCGTCAACAGCAGTTGTCCTGCTTCGCTTACGCTCACCTGAAACAACACTTGATAGGTGCCGATGGCTGCGAGTTGAAAGTTAGAAGCGGTCATCCGAATGATCGTGGTAGATGATGTCGGACCATCCTGTGGGAAGTCAACGTCGCCGCCGACAGCAACGGTGGCTGCGTTATCTGGGGGCGTGAGCGCAAAAAAATCGGCGAAGGCGATGTTTCCGTTGGCGCCAGTTGCTCCCGTCGCGCCGGCAGGTCCCGGAGGTCCTATTGGCCCGGGGGGGCCGGCAACCGTGGAAGCCGCGCCTGTCGCCCCAGTTGGTCCGGTCGCGCCAGGGGGGCCCTGCGGCCCACTCGGGCCCTGGATGGTGGTGGCTTGGACGTAATATCCGTTCATATCGATCACCAGGTCGCCGTTATTGGTGCTAAGAACTTGGATTCCTCCATCGGCACCCGCCGGCACCACGGCCATATTGTCGACGACGCCTCCCAGGTATGCGTTCAAGACTACGGTTCCAGTCCACGTTGTGTCATCCTGCCAGGCCGCGATCCAACCGACTGGCTGCCCCGCCGGAGTGATGGAAACGAAATTCATGGAGTACGCGGCCGCCGCCGGCACGCCGCAATTTGAGGACGGAACAGGCACCACGCGCGGCTGGCCAGCCACCAGGGACGGCGCGCCAAATGCGCCCGTTTTGCCCGAGCCTCCGGTACCGCGCGTATCCATCACACGGCATGGCGTGATGGAAATAAAGATCAAGCCGGCACCATTCCCCGGGGCCGATGTCGATAAACGCTCGCCCCGCTCATCGGCCAGTTCTTGACCACGGTGGTCGGCTGCGCGAAAGCCGACGGCATCAAAACAGCCGCGGTGAGTGGAACCACACTGTGCAGCAGAACATTACGAAGGTTCCAATAAATTGATCGGTGAACGGCCATTGATTCGGTTTCCTTTTTTAGACAGGCTTTTGAGTGCGCCTCTATGTCTATCGACCGATCCCAGGGCAGGGTTAGGATTTTTCCAGATAGTTCTCGAGATTCGAGTAGTCCTCGCCAGTACCGACGACGTTATCGCTGCGCCGTCGCCCCAACTCACCGTATTTCCGCGTTGCCAGCCTGGCCGATTACGCGCGCCGCACGACCTCCGCACCGAACTAGACATTCCGGGTGATGTTATTACAATAGTAATTACTATGGTCGAACTCAAAGTCCGCAAATTCGGCAACTCGCTGGGAGTGATCCTTCCGAAGGAAATCATCCAGCGCCTGAATACCGCTGAAGGAGAGCGCCTCCTCGCAGTCGAATCGCCCGATGGAACGTTCCAGCTCACGCCACCCAACCCCAAATTCGAAGAAAAGATGCGAAAAGCAAAAAACATCATGGACCGTTACCGCAACACTCTGCGGGTTCTCGCGAAGTGAAAGAACCCGTATGGGTCGACGCGAACCATGCACTTGCCATTCATGTACAACTGCTGGCGCGCCATGGTGGCGCGACCGGCGTCCGTGATGAAGGGCTCCTCGAATCAGCATTGGCGCGTCCGCGCCAGCAGTTCGCATACGCGTCTCCGGACATAATCGATATGGCCACCGCCTATATCGCCGGCATCGTCCAAAATCGCCCATTTGTCGACGGTAATAAGCGCACCGGCTTCGTCGTCGGAGTTCTATTTCTGGAACTGAATGGCTTCGACTTCACCGCCTCTGAAGCCGAAGCCGCCCAAGCCATCCTCGAACTCGCCGCCGGCACCATCGACGAAACCGGCTTCGCTCTCTTCCTCCGCGACCACGTCAAACGCGCCCGCAAACGCAAGTAGCCGCGCTATCGCAAAATCTCCACCAGCAGCACCCAAGCACTCGTCACCCCAGCGACGAATGAAAACGCAATCCCCGGCACCAGCCAATAGAGTCCGCCACCATTCCGCAGCGCCAGCAAAATCCCCGCAACCCAAAACGGCGCCGTCGAAATCTGACTCATCACCGTCCTGCTCAGCAGCCACAACCGCGGATGCCCCTCGCGAGCTCTCGCATACCGCGTCTGCGCAATCGTCTGAATCACCCACGACACCACGCTGATCACCAGAATCTCCGCGGCCAGCGCTGCGAAAGATTGCCGGGGAACCAGCACCATCGCCGAGACAAAGAAAACTTGCAGCAATTGAAGTAGCGATTCCGCCGCGCGCCCCGGCAATCCCCGAACCTCCATGATGCGGCTGAGATTGATCGACACCGCGACGAATACCAATCCTGTAAGCGTAGCCGCAGCGCCCGCTTGCACCGCGAAAAACGTCTGCCATTCAGCCAGGGGCGGCATCGGGATTTTGTGATATTACCACGCTCGCGGAAACGTCATCCCCGGCCCCACCCACTGCCTCCGCAGGAACACTGGTACTGGACGCCCTCCCCGTACCGGCACGATTTCTCCCCTAGAATTCCGCGGCCCCAAACGCGCAGGTCCTTTACTTCCAATCAAATAAGGTGCTACGCTTGAAGGATTCATGCGCACTGTCGACTTGATTCACCGGAAGCGGGACGGCGAAGAACTGTCCGCCGAAGAGATCGCCTACATTGTAGACGGTTATACCAACGGTACCATCCCCGACTATCAGGCCTCCGCGTTCCTCATGGCCGTGTTTTTCTCCGGCATGACCGACCGCGAAGTCAGCGCCCTCACCGAGCGCATGATGCAATCCGGCGAAACTGTTGACCTTTCCTCGGTGCCGGGCGTCAAAGTCGACAAACATTCCACCGGCGGCGTGGGCGATAAAACCAGCCTGATTGCGGCGCCTCTCGCCGCAGCCGCGGGCGTCATCGTTCCCATGATCTCCGGACGCGCGCTGGGCCACACCGGCGGCACGCTCGATAAGCTCGAATCCATTCCCGGCTTCCGCACCAATCTCACCATCGACGAATTCCGCGCGCAGCTCGTCCAGCACGGCTGGCCTTCATCGGGCAGACTCCCGAAGTCGCGCCCGCCGACGGAAGATTCTATGCCCTGCGCGATGCCACCGCCACCGTCGAATCCATCCCGCTGATCGCTTCGTCCATCATGTCGAAGAAGCTGGCCGTGGGTCTCGACGCGCTGGTCCTGGACGTCAAGGTCGGCGCGGGCGCGATTCATGAAGCGGCAGGTGGACGCGCGCCGCCTGGCGCAGATGATGGTGGGCATCGGCCGCCGCGCCGACAAGCGCGTGCAAGCGCTGATCACCGACATGAATCAGCCGCTGGGCTACGCCATCGGCAACGCGCTCGAGGTGATGGAAGTTTCGCAGACCCTGCAGAATGCCGGCCCCGCGGATCTCACGCGGCTTTCGCTCGAACTGGCCGCGCGCATGATCTTACCTCGGCAAAATCACCGCGACCCTCGACGAAGCCCGCGAACTGGCGCAAAAGAAATTGCTCGACGGCTCCGGCTATCGCAAGCTCAAAGAAGTGATCGCCGCGCAGGGCGGCAACCCGCAGGTGCTCGATCGCTTCGAGCTGCTGCCCAACGCCACCGGCGCGCGCGAAATCACTTCGCCGCGCGCAGGCTACGTCAGCGCCATCGACGCCGAATACATCGGCCAGGCCTCGTCGATGATCGGCGCCGGCCGCGATACCAAGGAAGATTCCATCGATCCCGCCGTCGGCGTGATCCTCGAAGTGAAGGTCGGCCAAAAGGTCGACGCCGGCGGCGTGCTCTGCCGCCTGTACTACACCCGCGAAGAGAACGTCGAAGAAGCCGCGCAGCTGGTCGAGGACGCTTTCCGCATCTCTTCCACCGCGCCGGAGAGCCGCGAGCTGATTCTCGAAGTCGTCGGCTAACCGGAGGCTCCGCATGGAGCGTTTCACAGGCCTACTCGGGCCTGGTAGTCGTCATGGCAGTGGCGTATCTGTTCTCCAGCAATCGCCGCGCGATCCAACCCCGCGTGATCTTTTGGGGCCTCGGCCTGCAAATCGGCTTCGCCTTTCTGGTCCTGAAGACCCCCTTGGCAGACGGCTTCCAAGCTCTCAGCCGAGTCGTCAACCGCTGTTGAGCTACTCGATCGCAGGCAGCAAGTTCGTCTTCGGCGACAAGCTGGGCGCGCCCAACGATCAGTTCGGCGTGATCTTCGCCTTCCAGGTGCTGCCCATCATCATCTTCATCGCATCGCTGTTCGCGATTCTTTACTACCTCGGCGTGATGCAGATTCTCGTGCGCGCCATGGCGGTGGTGATGCAGAGGGTAATGGGCACCAGCGGCGCGGAATCCACCAACGTCGCCGCCAGCATCTTCATGGGCCAGACCGAAGCGCCCCTCACCATCCGTCCCTTCCTCGCCGGACTGACGCAAAGCGAACTGTTCACCATCATGGCCAGCGGCATGGCGCACGTCTCCGGAGCCGTGATGGCCGCCTACGTCCTCATCGCGCACGTGGAAATCCGCCACCTGCTCACCGCCGTCATCATGACCGCGCCGGCCACGCTTGATGCTGGCGAAAATGCTGATGCCCGAAGTCGACGAGCCCGCCACCATGGGCGGCGTCAAAGATGGAAGTGGAAAAGCCCGGCGTCAATATCATCGACGCCGCCGCGCGCGGCGCCGGCGACGGCCTGCAACTGGCCCTCAACATCGGCGCCATGCTGATCGCCTTCATCGGGCTGATCGCCCTGGTCAACGGCGGACTGAACGCGCTCCACGGCACGCGTTTCTTCGGCTGGCTTCCCGACTCCATGCAAGGCATTCTGGGCGCGCATCTTCGCTCCCATCGCCTGGCTGCTGGGCGTGCGCTGGAACGATTGCGCCGCCGTCGGCAATCTGCTCGGCACGCGGCTGATCCTGAACGAATTCGTGGCTTTCGTCGATTTGGGCAAAATCCAGTCCGACGCTCGATCCGAAATCTTTCGTGATCGCGACCTACGCCCTGTGCGGTTTCGCCAATCTGAGTTCGGTGGCGATTCAGGTCGGAGGCATCGGCGCGCTGGCGCCCATCGCGCAAATCCGACCTGGCGCGTCTGGGCATGAAGGCGGTGGCCGCCGGCACCATGGCGAATTTCATGTCGGCCTGCATCGCGGGAATGTTGCTATGAGTATCGTCGGCAGTGGTACTGGGCAGCGGACTGGGCGCGTTCGCCGACACTCTTGAGAATCGCTTCGAAACCCCCTACGCAGATATCGCCGGATGGCCTGCATCGCACCGCCGTCGGACATGCCGGCAAACTGGTCACCGGCCGCATCGGCGGAACCGAAGTGATGGTGCTCTCCGGCCGCGCGCATTATTACGAAGGCTACACCGGCGCCGCAAGTCACCTTCGGCATTCGCGAGCTAGCCAAGCGCGGCGTCGACCGCGTGATCCTGACCAACGCCGCCGGAGCCATCAATACCGAACTACCATCCCGGCGAACTGGTGTTGATCTCCGATCACATCAACCTGATGGGCCACGAATCCGCTCGTGGGGCCGCAATGACGACTCGCTAGGCCCGCGCTTTCCCGACATGACCGAAGCCTACTCGCGCGAATATCGCGACATCGCCCGCCAGACCGGCGCCGAGCTAGGCATCAATCTGAAAGAAGCCGTCTACGCCGCCATGCTCGGGCCCAGCTACGAAACCCCCGCCGAGATCCGCTTCCTGCGCTTCATCGGAGCCGGACCTGGTCGGCATGTCGACCGTACCCGAAGCCATCGTCGCGAATCACATGGGGATGAAGGTGCTCGCGATTTCCTGCGTCACGAATATGGCCGCCGGCATTCTGCCGCAGAAGCTGGTGCACCAGGAAGTACTCGACGCCGGCGCACAAGTGCGCGACACCCTGATCCGCCTGCTGAACGCCCTGATCCCGCGGCTGACAGCCTAGTAATTCACGATACCCGCGAACGAAGCCGCATCCAAACTAGCGCCGCCCACCAGCGCCCCGTCGATATCTTCCTGCGCCATCAATTTCGCAACGTTGTCCGGTTTGACGCTGCCGCCATAAAGAATACGGCACGCCGCCGCGGCATCGTCCCCAAAATGATTCGCGAATTCCGCACGCAACACCCCATGCGCATGCTGAGCGATTTCCGGAGTCGCCGTCTTGCCCGTGCCAATAGCCCACACCGGTTCATAAGCCACCACTACCGAAGCGAATTGTTCCGGCGTCAGACCCAGAATTCCACCCGCGCACTGCGTCCGCAAAACACTTTCGGTCGCCCCGCCCTCGCGCT
Organism: Bryobacterales bacterium; assembly: GCA_963793395.1. Classification (GTDB taxonomy): domain Bacteria; phylum Acidobacteriota; class Terriglobia; order Bryobacterales; family Bryobacteraceae; genus Palsa-187. Next base: position 32,141 of record CAWCAP010000042.1, read on the forward strand.
CCTCCAGCCGTTCACCCACGCAAACGATCGGCGTAAGCCCCGCCGCCAGCGCCGCCTGCGTTTTCTTCAGCACCGTCTCATCGGTCTCATGGAAGTATTGGCGGCGTTCGCTGTGACCCACAATCACCCAGCGGCAACCCACCCCAGTCAGCATCGGAGCCGAAATCTCACCCGTGTACGCCCCCTCGCGGAGCCAGAATAAATCCTGAGCGCCCACTTCGATCTTCGTACCTTGCACAGCCGCCACCGCCGCCGGCAGATTCACGAACGGAGGGCAGATCACGATTTCCGCATGAGACGCCTTCGCCACCAATGGAGCGAAAGCCTCAAAGAAAGCGGCAGTTTCCGCCGCCGTCTTGTACATTTTCCAATTGCCAGCCAGGACAGGTTTACGCATGTCTCTACAGAATAGCAACCCGCCGCCAAAGCCCGTAGTGAATGGATTGATCGAACTCTACGCCAAGCGAAGCTGGCTGAATTCTTTGATCAGGTCGAAGTTGGTACGCAGCCCCGCAATCGCCTCACCACGCTGATCGATGCGCGATTCCTCGATGACGCCCAGTTGATCCGCCGCCTTCTGCAGATAACCCACCCGCGCCGGATCGATACCCATAATGCGGCAGCACGTAGCATCCACCGCCGCCAGATCCGAACCCATCACCAGCACGCCCACCTGCTTGCGAGTCCCCTGTATCGGACCATTGCCTTCCATGCCTACAATCCCATCCACCAGCGCAAAGCTCTTGGGTCCGAACGTCCGCGTCAGCTCCGTGACGGCAGTGTCGATCCCAATGTAGTGCAGCTCGTTCTTAGGCCAGCCATAAATCGACCCCGGCACCAGCCCAAAAAAATTCTTCATCGAGAGCGTTGCCCCCGCCCAGTGATGCGTCTTCATCTTCGCCAGCGAAACAATCAGATCCGCGCGCAGCACGCTATTCGGAAAATAGAACTCATCGCGTCCCGCAAAGCCCTTGACCGCCGTCACATCGTCGCGGTTCAAATCCACAAACACATCGTCGAACTTGGGGATCTCCGAACGATACCGCGTCAGCTCCGCAATCGCCAACGTATCGCGACGATGCCCCGGACCCTCGCCGATTTTCACCTCGGCCGCCCCCAGCGAGCGAAAGACTTCCAGCGCCGTAGCCACCACCGCCACGTCAGTATTGATACAGGTGTTAGGATCGAACTCGACGAAGTTCGGTTTCAGCAGCACCGTCTTGCCGGTCACGTTCAGACCGCATTCCAGAATGCCGCGCCGCATCGCCCCCGCGAGATCCTTCGAATAGGATGCCGCCTTCACCACCGCCACCGCCGACCTCTGCTCTCCCAAAGGAAGTTTGGACATTGCCCTGGGCCGCTCCCCCCGTCCGCCGTTGAACCCCGCGTATCCCGCCACGCTCGCCGCGCCCGCCATCGCCAAAAACTCTCTGCGATTGCCGTTCACGCCGTCACTCCCGCAGCTTGCATAGAACGAAAATTGCCATCCGCCGCCGCCAGCGCCTCAACCCCCGTGATCATCAGGTCGGATTGCGGATCGCCACTCAGTTCCTCCGCCTTCACCCCATGCAGCCGCATCGCGATCGTCAGCCACGCCCGCGCCATCGGCGAAGGCGTCTCCCCCATCTGCCGCCGCGCCAAGTCGAACACGTTCCCCAAATCATCGCGACCCTGCAACGCCACCAGCGCCAGCGCCGTCGTCTCCGGATAAGACGGCAGATCCACCCCCAGCGCCGCCGGACTCCCGTAATTCCACCCGCCATCCCGCGAACGCACGTTCATCAACTGCGCCTCGCCCATCTCGACGCGGCCGCGCAATTCACTGCTCGACATTTTCGCCGATGCCTGCTTCAGTGCTACCAATGCATGCACCGTCGGCTCCACCCATCCCGAATTACCCGGCTTCCACGGCCAGCACTTCAAGCCGATATCACGCTCCTGCTTGACCAGCCCCAGCTTGCCCACCACCACATTCAGCCAATTGGATTCCGCCCCGCTATTCCCGACGAGCCACTTCACTCCATTCTGGAGCGGCTGTCCCCACTCGCCGCGCGACATGGCGATGGTGGCGCAAAGCGACGTCCCCCAGCTCGATACGTTTACCCCCGCCGCCGGCTTCCAGCTTCCATCCGGCAATTGCCAGGAAGAAAGTAGCTTCCATGCGCGGTCCGCCGCCGGCTCGCCCGCAAGCGCCAACGCCGCGTAAGCCGTCGGCTCCAGCCACGACGATTTCCCGGTGAAATACCCCCAGCCCCCGTCCGAATTCTGCGCCTTCCGCAGAACCTCCAAACGCGCGCCAAGATAAGACTTCCGATCGGGGATGAAACCAGCCACGAGGTACTAATCGGCGGAAACCCCTGATTCCCCTAGGCCAATCCCCCACTCTCACAACCAACTGAGAGAAAAGTACTATTTACTATCTAAGTGGTTCGCTTTAGACTAGTTAAGGTTATACACCGAGGACCCATCAGTGAATCAGCTCCTACTCCAGTATTCCTATCTCCAGATGTTGGACCTTTTGACCACGATGGCCTTCCTGCTGCACGGCATCCACGAAGCTAACCCCTTGGTAAACCTGACTTTACGCTATTCTTCCCATCCCTGGGGAGGCCTGCTCTTAGTCAAAGTGCTCGCCCTGGGTCTAGGCATCTACTGCTGGCGCTGCGGACGCGAAAAACTTCTCACCCGCATCAATATCCTGTTCGCCATCGTCGTCGCCTGGAACCTGCTAGCCCTCATCGCCGGCGGCCTTCCCACAGCCTAGCGAGCCCGCAACAGTCACGGCCTGCGAATCAGCGCCATCCGCCCTTGTGCTAGCATCGATACTCAATCGCCGCCCATGAAGTACAAGTGTTTCTTCGCGCTCCTCGCCGCCGGTCTAGCCTTCGGGATCTTCGAATACTTCCACCCCGAAGGCCTCAGCCTGGGACCCGGCAACGAAATGGTGATGGAAGCGCGCACCCTCGTCCACGACGGCACCTTCGGCGATCCCTTCCGCTCGATGAAGACCGGACCCACCGCCACCAACCCGCCGCTCTACCCGCTATTCCTCGCCTTCTGCGTGTGGCTCTACCCCTCGTCGTCTTTCCATTTCATCACCGCCGTCCTGGCCGCCAACCTGATCGCGAACGCCCTGGCCGCCGCCCTGCTCCCACAAGTCTCCACGCTCCTATGGGGAACGTCCACGCCCGGAATCGCAGCCGGCATTCTCTCCATCGCCGCGTCCCAATTCATGGCCGGCTGGGACGCCAACTTCACCCAACTCGGACTCATCCTGTTCTTCCTCGCCGCCATCCGCCTCGTGCGCACCCGCGGAAATCTCGCATGGCGCGGAGCGCTCCTCGGCGCAGCCCTTGGCGTTCTCTTTCTGATGAACCAAGTGGTCTTGCTGGTCGCGCTTCCCTGGATCGCGTTCCTTCTGGTGACTCGCCATTTCCCGCCGCGCGAAATGCTTCGCTTCCTCGCGCCCTTCGCACTAGCTCTCCTGCTGGTAAACATCCCCTGGATCGTGCGCAATCACCGCATCTGGGGCGAATTCGTCACCCGCACGAATTTAGGGATCGCCCTCTACACCTCCAACAACGATTGCGCCGAGCCCAGCCTCGCCCAGGAACTTCGCAGCGGATGCTTCGCCGCCATGCATCCCGAAAGCAACCCAGTCGAAGCCGCACTCATGCAGAGTATGGGAGAGCCCGCCTACGATCGCATGCGCCGCCAGCAAGCACTCACGTGGATGCGGACCCATCCCCGCCGCCTGCTACACCTCGCGCTCGTCCGACTGGCCGAATTCTGGTTCCCCGTCCCTACGCCGCCGCGCCGGGCCACTTACATAATCTGGATCACAACCCTGCTATCGATCCCCGGATTCCTGCTGATGCTCTACCGCCGTCTGCCCGTGGCCGCAGTGTTCGGCGCTATCTTTCTGCTCTACCCTCTGCTCTACTACGTCGTCGTATCGGAGGAACGCTACCGCCTGCCGATCCTGTGGTTGTCCTGCCTCGCCGCAGGCTATCTGCTAACGGCATTACCCGACACGCAGCCGCGCTTAACGCGCCGCCAGCGGATACTGCAGAGTCTCCAGCAGCCACTCCTTATTCGCCTTCACGTCTTCATTCAACCGCCGCACCAATTCTTCCCGCTGTTCAAACAGCCGATACCCGCCCGCCGGACGCAAATACCCGCGAGCCTCCGGCTCCGCTCGAACAACTTCTCCTCGCCGATCTCCGCCGCCTGCTTCTCGTAGCGCTTCCGATTCTCCAGCAGCGCCTTCACCAGGAACGGCATCACCATCGAATAATCCGCCTGCATGCTCTCGGTCGACTGCAGATAGGTGTCCTTGTCGACCTTGCCCCAAGTCACCGCTTCCCCCGGCGGACACGACGACAGCGACCCATCCGTCACCGGCGCGGTCACAATCTGCACGTCGAAATTATAGCCGCGCACATTCGGAATGCCGAGCATCTGCCCCAGCGCCGGCTCCGGCTGCAAATTATAATTCTTCGGCACGCCGCCGCCCAGAATCAGCGTCGCCAGCGCGTTCGGCGCATTGTCGAACAGCCCCCAGCGATGATACGCGCACGCCTCGTAAACTTCCGCGTGCAGATCGAGATCGAATTTGTAAGCGTCGATCAAGCCCGGCCTTCTTCATCGCCCACAGCTTCATCGAATTCAGAAACACGCTGCCGTCGCCCGGCGCGCCCACGAAAATCGGAATCGCCAGGCGATGGCAGGTCGAGAGCAGCCCGTGCTCGACGCCGTTCGCCCGCTCCTGCTCCGCGAAAAACTCGCCCAGCCGGTTCCGCAGTTCCGTGCCCGTCATCTTGCGCTGAAACTCCGGCCGCCGCAGCACCGCGGTCAGAAACCGGTCCTGATCCAGCAGCACGTCCTCGTCGAACGCCATATCGGTGACGCGAATGGTGCGTTCGTCGCGCAGCGCGCCGTCGTCGCCCCAGATGGGCACTTCGAAAATCGGCCATCTCGGTGCGCGTCCAGGCTGCGATGCCCGTCGTGATAGCACACCGCGTCGGTGGTCGAAAGGTACGCGACCCATCCGGTTTCCAGCAGCGGAATCAGCCACGCCTGATGCTGGCCGGAGACCGTCACCGGACCCGAAATCGCCAGCGTAAGCGGGCAGCCCATGCCCGATGGCGTGATCGAGAATCGTATAAATGCGCCGCAGAAACGCCCCGCCGAAGGCCGGGAAACAGTGCGTGATCAGTTCGCTGATCGAGTCGCATTCATCAACGCGTCGAACTTTAACCGGAGGCCGGTGCTTATGAAGGTCGGACGGCATTAACTTCGATCTTACTCGAACTGCCGCCGGAAACTTTCGAGAGTTTGTTTCAATTCGGCGACTTCCCGCTCCAGCGCCGCGATGCGCTCCTCGAAATCCGCTGCCGCCGCGCCCGCCGGTCGAGACTCAGCCACTTCCTGCGCCGGATCAGGGACGCCTCCCAGCAGATGCGCCCACCGCCCCCGCGGCAGCGACGCCACCAAAGGCTCCGGCGTACGCTCCGCCAGCGATTCCAGACAATGCTCCACGTCCGCAATTTCCGTGAACTCGTACATGCGCTCCGTGCGCCCCCGCAGTTCGCCCGCCGTTTGCGGACCGCGCAGCATCAACACGCACAACACCGCCGACTCGCGCCGCCCCAGGTTCAGCCGCTCGCCCAGCGAGTGCGCGTACTTCTCGACCCGATGCCCCGCCCCGCTGATCCGCGTCGCCAGTCCCTTATGCCGCAGCAGCGCCAGCGCCTGCTGCACCACTTCTTCCTCGTAATTCACCACCGGATCGCGGCTCGATTTCTGGTTGCACGCATTCACCAGCGCGTTCAGCGTGAGCGGATAGTATTCCGGCGTCGTGACTTCTTTTTCGAGCAGCGCCCCCAGCACCCGGATCTCCACCGGATGCAGTGGTTCGGCAGTGATCAAAGCGTGCGTAGCGGGTCCCATGCTAACTTAAGACCGCTTCCATGAAACGTTGTCCGGGCATCGGCTTACCATAATAAGCCGGAATATCCCGGAAACCCAAGTCCTCATAAAGCCGCTGCGCCGCCTGCATTTGCGGAAGAGTATCCAGCCGGATGCTCCCGTAACCCATCTCGCGAGCCGCCTGCAGCGCGCGCTCCGTAAGCCGGCGTCCCATCCCAGTGCCTCGAAAATCCGGACGCACATAAACCCGCTTTAACTCGCAGATGAGATCATCCAGTTGCCTCACCGCAGCGCATCCGGCGAGGACACCGTCAATTTCCGCCAGCAGCAGCACTCCGCGAGGCGCCCCATACATCCGCGAAAGACTCTCCAATTCCTGCGCGAATCCCTGAAAACAGAGGTCGACCGCCAGCCCAGCCGCGTACTCCTCAAACAGAACACGAGCCAGTGCGAAATCCTCGTCAGTCGAAGCAGAGCGGATGGCTTCCAATCACTACCAATGTAGCGCGCGCGTTATTCCTTCTTGGCGTCGCCAGCGCCCGCGGCAGCAGGTGCCCCCGCAGTAGCCGGAGCCGCCATCGCCGGCGGCGCATGCAAGTTCGTCGGCTGCGGATTCGTGCGCGAATCGATGTCGATGAAGTCGAACATCAGGAAGATGCCCAGGAAGATGAATCCCGCCACCGCAATCACCGCGTTCACTGGCTTGTCATGCAGCAGATGCATAAAAATCAGCGAGACGATCACAGCCTTGATGGTCGCGATAAAAAGCGCGATCACCACATTGCCCGCGCCAAAATTGATGTAGGACGCACCTACCGTGATCCCGGTGAGGATCAGCAGCGTTACCAGGGTCGCGACGTATTTGAGAGTTTCAGCCTTCGGATTTTCAGCGTGCTCGGTATGCGTGCTCATGTGATTAAGTAGTACAGCGGGAACAGATAGATCCAGATCAAATCGACCAAGTGCCAGAACAGCGCCACCAGATCCACCGGCGTGTAATATTTGTCTGAAAACTCGCCGCGGCTCGCTCGAATCAGCCAGCCAGCTCATCAAGCCCATGCCGATCAGCACGTGCAGCCCGTGCAATCCGGTCATCATGAAATAGAAACTGAAGAACGTAGCGTAGCCGTGGCTGCCGGCGATTAGATCGCCGTGATGGCTGTAATACTTCGCCGGGTACAGGCCTTCTTCAAAATCGTGCGAGTACTCGATACGCCTTGATGCACATGAAGATTCCGGCGCAGCCCACCGTCATCCACAAATACATCGCGCGTCTTCTTAGCTTGATTGGTGCGCGCCGATCAGCACCGCCATCACCGTAGTGAAGCTGGAAACCAGCAGCACTACCGTGTTAGTCGCGCCCGCCCAGCGTTTCAATTTCTCGTGGGCTTCCACGAATTCCAGCGGATACTTGTGCTGCATCAACCCAAAGCCCGCGAACAACCCGCCGAAGGTCAGGACTTCGGTCGCCAGGAACAGCCACATACCAATCTTGCTGGTATCGAACTGCTGCTCCATCGTGGTGAAGTGATGCTGCTGATGCGGATCATGCTCGCCGCCGTGCCCGTGCGGATCCTGATGTAGAACGTCGGTCGTCGTACTCATACTCAAAGGGTCACTCATACGTGCGTAACCTCCTATGGCGGTAATCATAAGGTTCGTGCTCAAACACCGGCTGTTCTTCGAAATTGTGCTCCACCGGCGGCGATGACGATTCCCATTCCATGGTCGTTCCGCCCCACGGATTATCCGGCGCTCAGCGGCCCGCGTCTTCAGCGAAGCCAGCAAATAAATCGCCGTCATGAACAACCCCGAGCCCAGCACCCAGCTTCCATACGTCGAAAACGCATGGATCGGCTGGAACTGGTCCAGGTAATTGAAGTACCGGCGCGGCATGCCCTGGCCGCCCATGATGAACTGCGAAGAAGGTCATGTTGAAGCCGATAAACACCAGCGCCGCCGGCGATGCGTCCCCACTTCTCCGAATACATACGGCCCGTCATCTTGGGCCACCAGTAATGCAGCCCGCCGAGGAAGGCGATGACCGTGCCGCCCATCATCACGTAATGGAAGTGCGCCACCACGAAGTAGGTATCGGTCAGGTGAATGTCCAGCGGCCAGCGTCGCCAAAGAAGATCCCCGTCAGGCCGCCGATGGCGAACAGGAACAGGAACGACATCGCATACAGCATCGGCGTCTCAAAGCTGAAATGTTGCCCTTGTACATCGTGGTCAGCCAGTTGAACACCTTGACGCCGGAAGGAATCGCCACCAGGAACGTCAGAGCCGAGAAGATCACGTTGGCCAGATCGCGATTGCGCCGGCCACGAACATGTGATGGCCCCACACGATGAAGCTCACCAGCGCCAGCGACACGCTGGAGTACGCGATGGCGCGATAGCCGAAAATGGTCTTGCGCGAGAAGGTCGGGATCAGTTCGCTGATGATCGCCATGCCCGGCAGAATCATGATGTACACCGCCGGATGCGAATAGAACCAGAAGAAGTGCTGGAACAGCACCGGATCGCCGCCGATTCGCGGATCGAAGATGCCGATTCTGAAAGACTGCGCTCCAGCATCAGCAGGACCAGCGTGATGCCGAGCACCGGCGTCGCCAAAATCTGGATCACGGCGGTGGCGTAAATGCCCCAGATGAACAGCGGCATGTCGAACCAGCCCATGCCCGGCGCGCGCAGCTTATGCACCGTGGCGATGAAATTCAGTCCGGTGAAGATCGAGGAAAACCCGAGCACGAACACCGCCATCGGCCATCAATGTCACCGCGCCGTCGGTGGTGGTCGAATACGGCGTATAGAAGGTCCAGCCCGTATCCACCGCGCCCGAACACCATCGCGCTGATCGCCAATGCACGCGCCGCCGCACCCACAGATAGAAGCTGACCAGGTTGAGGCGCGGGAACGCGACGTCCTTGGCGCCCAGCATCAGCGGCAGCACGAAGTTGCCAAGCGACGCCGGAATCGCCGGGATGATGAACAGGAACACCATGATGGCGCCGTGCAGCGTGAAGAAGCGGTTGTACATCTCCGCCGTCACCCAGTGCTTCCCGAAGAGCATGTGCTGCGGATTCAACAGCGACAGCCGGACCAGCAAGGCGAAGCATGCCGCCCATCAGGAACGCGAAGCAGACCGCCGCACAGGTACATGATGCCGATCCGCTTGTGATCGACCGTCGTCATCCAGCTCCTGATGCCCGTGGTCGTCGTTCAGGTAATTCTTCGCGGGCCGCGGCCGGTCCCCTACGACAGAGCCCGATGTGATTGTGTGTTCCATGTCTATGACCTTTACTGCAACGACTTGATGAACGCCACCAGCCCTCGAATTTCATTCTCCCGCAGAAGTCCCTGGAAAGTAGGCATGATCGTTGTCGAACCCGTTCACGATCTTCGCGCCTCGGCTGCATCATGGATTCGCGCACATACGCCTCATCCACGATTACCGTCGTTCCATCACTCAGCTTGACCGGCTTGCCCCAAATGCCCTTCCAGGTCGGGCCCTTGCTCTTCGTCCCATCCACGTTGTGGCAGCTCTGGCAGCCTTTTTCTTCGTATTGAATCTTGCCCCACTCTTCCGGCGTATGGTGCATCCACTCATCGCCGCCCGTTTCCATCCACTTGGCGAATGCCTCGGGAGTATCGACAAACACCTTCGCCCGCATGTCCGAGTGGCCCTTGCCGCAATACTCGGCGCAGGTCGAAACGTGCTCGCCAACCGTCTCCGGCGTGAACCAATATTCCGTATAGCGCCCGGGGACGATGTCGCGCTTCACGCGCATGTCGGGGACGTAGAAATCGTGCAGCACGTCCTCGCTGGTCATCACCAGATGGACCGACTTATTCACCGGCACATGCAACTCGTTCACCGCGCGCGTGCCATCCGGAAATTCGAACTGCCACAGCCACTGCTTGGCCGTAACCTGAATTTCCATCGCCTCGCCGGGCCCTACCGCAAATTGCATGTAGCCGATGATTCCCCAGAAGAACAGCCCCACGCACAATAGCAGCGGAATCACCGTCCACATGATTTCCAGGGTCGTGTTGTGGGTCTGGTGCGGCGTCACCCGGCCGGCTTTAAAGCGGTAGCGCCATGCAAACCAGCACATCGGGATCATGAGTCCAAAGAACATGACCACGCTCAACCAGAAAATGGACATGTACATGAAGTCGATGTGCTTGGCGAACTCCGAGCCTTGATCGACCGGTAATAGCAGCCTGCGAAGCCACTCCATTATGCAAAACCTTCCTTGAGCCGGGCTTGGGCTCGTTTATGCTCCGCGCGGAACATCCGCCAGAGGAAAAATGCGATCAAAAAGACCGTAAGAGCGCCGCCGCCGCGCATGATGTTCAGCGCAAACCGAACATAAGCGCCAGCCTTGGGATCGTAGTGATAGCAGAACAACAAAATCTTTTCGAGCGCCAGCGTGCTGCGCCCCTCCGACGCCTCCGCCAGCGCGAAGCGCAGATCGCGCGGATTGTATTTGATGCCGTAGAGGTACCGCGCCATCTTGCCTTCCGGCGTCAGCACCATGATCGCCGCCGCATGCGCGTATTGCTCAATCCGCTTGTCGTAACGGTAGTTGAATCCCACTTGCTTCGCCAGCCGCTGCACGTTGCCGTCGCGGTCCGTCAGGAAATGCCAGCCCGGCGCCGGACGGTCGAAGCTGCCCATGTAGACGGCCCGCTTCTTCTGCGCATCCGCAAATGTTTCCCGCGGATCGATACTGATCGTGACCACTTCGTATTCTTTGCCCGGCGTCCACGGAATCGCGCGCATCGCTTCCGTCTGGCCGTTGAGCACCAGCGTGCACAGCATCGGGCAGTTGTAATACACCAGGTTCAGAATCACCGGACGGCCCTGGTTGAAAAACTGTCCCAGCCTCACCGGGTAACCATCTTCGCCGGTAAACGTCAGGTTCAGATCCACCGGCGAGCCCAGATGTTCGTCGATGCCCACGCCTTCGAGCTGCACCGGACGCACGTTCGCGGGAAGATTCGTGTCCCCGATCTTAGACAAACGGTATTGTGCCGCCAGCGGCAACGCCGCCATTGCCAGCAAACCGAACATCCATGTGCGCCGCATACTCATAACTCCTATTTCTTCGCCGCCCCTGCCGGCATTGCAGCCGGAGCCGCCGGAGCACCACCAGCCGGAGCCGCGCCAGCCGGAGCGCCGCCGCCGGTTCCTCAACCTTAATCGCCGTATCCTTAGCCGGATAGAACAACTTCCCCGCCGCAGCTTCCGCCGCAAACGTCTCCATCGCCTTGTCAATCGGAATGCGCACCCGATTCGTCGATTTGTCCAGGTTCCCGTACATATAGTGCGTCAGGTTCCACGCATCCCGATTGCGCACATCCTGCAACAGTCCGCTCGGAACCGAAAGCACCCGGTCATACACCGCTTCTTTCCAAATCTGCTCGAAATAACCCTGCACAGCGGCGATCACCAGGACCAATCCCAGCACGCTCACCACGGTGAACAGCCAGATCGCCGGAGTATTCGGCTCGCTGCGGTCGAAACCTTCCGAAGGATCGTGGTGCTCAATCGGGTGGTCGTAGTCTTCATCCGTATGGCTCATTGTGATCCTCCTTCTTTAAGCGTTCTCAAAATGCAGGCTCTGTTCCAGCCGCAAATCGCCCACCGGCACCATCTTGTGCGCCCGGAACCGGCTCCAGAAAACCAATCCGCAAACACTGACCGTCGTCACCAGAGTCGCCAGATCCAGCCAATGCGGCTGCGGCCCGTTCTTGTAATAGGTCGGCATGACCACCCAGTACAGGTCGATATATTCGATCACCAAGCTATACACGGCAATGAACCCGATCACCTTCAGACTGCGCTTGGCGGGCAGGCAGAGCAGGATCGAAGAACGGAATCAAGAACCGCAGGAACGGCATGGCCAGACTGATCGGGAACCATCCACCCACCAACCGATGCCGGTACCAGATTGTTTCTTCCGGAATATTCGAGTACCAGATCAAGAAGTATTGCGAGAACGCGACATACGTATAAAAGCCGTCAACGCAAACATCCACTTACCCAGATCGTGATAGTGCTCCTGCGTGATGGAGTTCTTCAGAATCCCTGCCCGCCGGAAAGCCAGGCACACCAGCGTCACCACCGAAAAGAACGACAGCGCGCCGCCCGACAAGCATCACCAGTCCGAAAATCGTCGAATACCATTTGGGTTCCAGCGACATCAGCCAGTCATACGACGCCAGCGTTCCGATCGCCACCGCCAGGAACAACCCCGGCGCGCTCCAGCGCGAAGCAATGTACATCTGCTTCACCGATCGCGACGTATCCTGCTTGGTCGATTGCCGGTAAATCGAACCTGCCCACAATGACCACAAAACGAAATAAATGATCCCGCGTGCGATGAACCAATTCGGTGTCAGAAAGCTGGACTTGGCCTTCAGCACCGCGTCCGCCGCTACCGCCGTTTGATTCGTCCACGGGTAAATGTCGTTCAGCCCGAACACCACCGGGACGAACAGCAGCAGCCCCACCGGCAGCGTGATCATGACGTTTTCCATGATGCGCCGCATGGTCACGCTCCACGCCGATCCCGTCAGGAACTGAATCATGACGAAGAAAAACGCGCCCAACCCGATCAGCGTAGTGTACGCAAACGCCACCATATAGGATTGAAACAGCCTGCGCCGGATCGGTGACGTAGCCGGCTATGCATCCGATGATGCCCAGCAACGCCGCGAACACCAACACGTTGCGGCCGGTGGTCCAGACGGCTCAGGTCCATCTGGTAGTTATCGACGGCAGTTGCGGAATGTGAATGGTTTTGGCTCATGGCATTATTTCAGTGCTGCGATAACAGTTCCCGGAGGCGCCTCGGCAGGCGTCCCATGCGCCGCGCGCTGCAGCGCCCGCACATAAGCGACAATCGCCCAGCGATCCGCCACCACTACTTGATAACGATAAGGCGGCATGGTGCGGCGGCCGTTGGTGATCACGTTAAAAATATCGCCGTCCGCAAACTGCACCACCCGGTCTTCGGTCAAATTGGCCGGCTGCCACACCGGAACATGGGTCGGCACGATCCCGTGACCCATCCCCGTCTGATCATGGCACGGCGAACAATAAATATTGAATTTGGTCTGCCCTTGCTGCAGCAGCTCCGGAGTCATCGGCACCGGGTTCTTGCCCACATACATGCCGTTATCCAGTCCCGTGTTATACGGCGAATCGTCGCGATACATGTCCCGCGCTACAGTGTCCTCGGGAGGCAAGCGGTTCGACGGCCGTCGGCGAAAATCCGGCCTCCACCGGCGCCTGCGCCTTGAACTTCTGCTGATGCTTCATGTCGTCCCAGACCTGGATAGGCGGGTCGCGCTGGACGCTGGAGCAGCCCGCGCAGCACCACCAGCACGGGAGACGATGAACCGCTGCCCTCAAGACCGTCATCCTTCCACCACCTCCACCGTCGTCCGCGCCCACGCTGCGCAGATGCTCCACGCCGCCTGCGCATCGAACTTCGGATCGGTCAGCCTCGATCACCAGCAGAAACCGGTCGTCGGTGGCCCGATGCGCGCTGCGATAATTCATCGACGGATGATACAGCCGCGGCAATCCGTTCATCGCCCACATGCCGAGGAAACGTCGCGAACGCCGAGAACAGAACGGTCAGCTCGAACGTGATCGGAATGGAGAACGAGAAATCGAACAGCGGCTTGCCGCCGATCACCAGCCGGATAATTGACAGCGCCGTACCCACCAGATGCAGCAACACCGCCGTCGCGCGCCCATCGCCGAAAACGCAGATCACGATCCAGCCCAGCTTCGAGTACGGAATGCCAATCGCATCGTCGATCCCATGCACCGGAAACGGCGTCATGGCGTCCAGCTTCGTATAGCCCATCTCGCGGATCTTGCGCCCGGCCGTCGACCAATTCGTCCGGGGTCGCGAACTCGCCCATCACGGCGTAGACCTTGTCGTCGCCGATGCCGAGTTTGTCCTTGATTTGATCGAGGTCCAGTTGCGTGCATCGTTAGTGAACCTCCTCGTCTGCCGGAGCAAACTATGTGCTTCTCCTGCGCGAGCACGCCCTTCACTTCTGAGATCGCGATCATCGGCAGGAAGCGCGCGAACAGCAGGAACAGCGTGAAGAACAACCCGAAGGTGCCCAGCGAACGTGCACATGTCCACCCAGGTCGGATGGAAATAACCCCAGGAGCTGGGCAGATAGTCGCGCGTCAAGCTGGTGGCGATAATCACGAAACGCTCAAACCACATGCCGATGTTGGTGGTGATGCTGATGACGAACATCACCCACAGATTGGTGCGCATTTTCTTGAACCAGTACAGCTGCGGGATGAAGACGTTGCAGGTGTACATCGACCAGGCCGCCCACCAGTAGGGCCCGAAGGCGCGGTTCAGGAACGTGAACCGCTCATAGATGTTGCCGCTATACCAGGCGATGAAGAACTCGCAGGCATACGCGTAGCCGACGATCGATCCGGTCACCAGGATGATCTTGTTCATGTTCTCCAGGTGCTTCATGGTGATCAGATTCTGCGAGATTCAGCAGCCAGCGCGCGATCAGCAGCAGCGTCATCACGCAGGCGAAGCCGGAGAAAATCGCGCCGGCGACGAAGTAGGGCGGGAAAATCGTGGTGTGCCAGCCCGGAATCACCGACGTCGCGAAGTCGAAGCTGACGATGGAGTGGACGCTGAAGCACCAGCGGCGTCGAGATGCCCGCCAGAATCAGGTACGCGACTTCGTAATTGCTCCAGTGCCGGGCCGAACCGCGCCAGCCCAGGCTCAGAGCGCCGAAGACCCACTGCCGGATTTTGGTGGTCGCGCGGTCGCGCATGGTCGCCAGATCGGGAACCAGGCCCGTGAACCAGAACAGCAGCGAAACCGTCAAATAGGTCGATGACCGCGAACACGTCCCAGATCAGCGGGCTGCGGAAATTCTGCCACATGTTGAGATCGGTGTTGGGAACCGGGAACAGCCAGTAGGCGCGCCACGGACGGCCGGTGTGGAACAGCGGGAAGATGCCCGCGCACATCACCGCGAACAGCGTCATGGCTTCGGCCGAGCGGTTGATCGACGTCCGCCACTTCTGCCGGAACAGAAACAGAATCGCCGAGATCAGCGTGCCGGCGTGGCCGATACCGATCCAGAACACGAAGTTGGTGATGTCCCACGCCCAGCCGATGGGCCGATTGTTGCCCCACACGCCGATGCCGGTCGACGACCAGGTAGGCCAGCATGCACAGCAGCAGCACCAGTGACCGAGCTGGTGATGCCCAGCGTGATCCAGTACTTCATGCGGCGTCTTGAAGACGTCGCCTTCGACGATCGAGCTGATCTGCTCGGTGAGGTCGTGATAGCCGGTCGCGCCCTGAACCAGCGGCGGATTGACCGCCATCAACGCCGGATCTTGCCGGACTGCTGATCGCTCATGCTTCCAACTCCGGATTGGGATTGCGCAGCTTCGCCAGGTAGGTGGTGCGCGGCTTGATGTCCAGCTCCGCCAGCATGGCGTAGTTGCGCTCCTGCTTCTTCAGTTTCGCGACCCTGCGATTCGGGGTCGTTGATATTGCCGAACACGATCGCGTCGGCCGGACAGGTCTGCTGGCAGGCGGTCACGATCTCGCCGTCCTTGATCTGTCGCGCCGGCCCTCGACCTTCGCCTTGATCTTGGTTTCCTGAATGCGCTGCACGCAGTAGGTGCACTTTTCCATGACGCCGCGCATGCGCACGGTGACGTCGGGATTGTACACCATGGCGTGCAATGTCCGGCTCGTGCTTATGGAAGTTGAGGAAGTTGAAGTGCCGCACCTTGAACGGGCAGTTGTTGGCGCAGTACCGCGTGCCGACGCAGCGGTTGTACGCCATGTCGTTCAGCCCTTCCGGACTGTGCGTGGTGGCCGCCACCGGGCAGACGTTTTCGCACGGCGCGTTTTCGCACTGCATGCACGGCAGCGGCTGCTCGACCGCTCGCGGATCGTCTTCGGCGCCCGACGTAATAGCGGTCCATGCGGATCCAGTGCATCTCGCGGCCGCGCAGCACCTGATCCTTGCCGACCACCGGAATGTTGTTCTCCGCCTGGCAGGCGACCACGCAGGCGTTGCAGCCGGTGCAGGACGTCAGGTCGATCGCCATGCCCCACTGATAGCCCTTGTCGTAAGTCCACTTCCGGATAAATCGAGTGGAGCTCCGGAACCTCCGACATCTCCTCGATCGACCTTGGGGTTCTTCTTGTATTCCTCGATCGTGACTTCGCGCAACAGCGGGCGCGTTCTGTGCTGCAGATGCTGTCGCCATGTGCCGCGCTCCTGCGTGGTCGCGTGCTCGTACGTCTTGCCGGTCGCGGCGATCGCGAATCCGGGCGCGAACCAAATCGCGTCGCGTGGTGCGGATCAGATTCGCGTTGAACCCAACATCCTTGCCGACGCGCCCGCACGTCTGCGCGCCCGTAACCCGAGCGCAATCGAAATCGCATTATCGGCATGGCCCGGCTGCATCATCACCGCGGCTTCCATCTTAAATTGCCGCGCGAGAGCGAAATCAATCGCCGTCGGTCAGACTTCTGCTCCTGCGCCGTCGCGGCGACTGATCATCGCCGCGTTGCCCCACACCAGCTTGGTCATCGGGTCCGGCGCTTCCTGCAGCCAGCCGTTGTTGGCGAAGCGCCCGTCCCAGGCCGCCGAGCTCGGATAGAACCCAACTTCGATTCCCGTCCCCGCCGCCTTGGTCTCGGCTCGCCAGCGCCGCCGCCAATTTCTTCGCGTCGACGCGTAACCTTCACCGCGTCGACAGTCTTCGACGCCGCGACAACGCCATCGTGCAGCGCCTTGCGCCAGGTCTGCTCTTTGTCGCCCTGATTTTTACCGGACGTGAACTGCGCCAGCCAATAATTCTTGACGATGTCGTGAGACTTCGTAACTTTACCGTCGGTCACCCAGCGCCACAATTTCCGACGCCGTCTTGCCGCCATACATCGGCTCGATCATCGGCTGCTGGATCGCAGCCAGACCGTCGGAAGTCGCCTCATCGCCCCACGATTCCAGATAATGCGCTTCCGGAATGTGCCACTTCGCGGCCACCGCAGTCTCGTCGTCTTCCGCGCCCAGATGAATCGAATTCGCGACCTTCGACAGCGCCACGCCGAATTGCAGATCCGCCGGAGCCGCGTAAACCGGATTGCCGCCCAGCATCACCAGCGTCGAAACCTGCCCCGCCGACATCTCGCCCGTCAGCGTCTTCAGCGCATCCACGCCGGAGTTGGATTTATCGATCACCGGCTTGGTGTAGCTCACACAACCACTACCCAGCTTCTCGTTGATCAGGGCCGCCAGCGCATGCACGCTAGCCGGCTGCCGCGGACCGGCCACCACCAGCGCCTCTGCTCCCGCAGCCTTCAAATCTTTTACTACCGCCGCCAGGAACTTCGCGCGTTTATCGCCGCCGCCGTTATTGACGACGTTCAGCCCCGCCATCGCCCCCAGCGCCGCAGCCAGATCGCTCGCGAACTGCCGCACATCCGACCCCTTCATGCGCAGCCGGTGGTCCGCGTTCGCGCCCGTCAGCGAGAACTGGCTCTCGACCGCATACAGCCGGTTCATCTTGTCGAGATCTTCTTCCGATCCCACCTTGCGGCGCTTCGAAAACGCCGTCGTGAAGAACGGCGCCGGCGCGTCGAGATTCAGGAAATCATGATCCAGCGCGACCACAACCTTGGCTTTCTCAAAAGCCGGATGCGGATAAAGCGCCTGCCCGAACGCCATGCTGGTGCCCGCGAGTTCGTTGTCCCGCGACACCGCTTCGTATTCCACCCACTTGGCATTCGGGAATTTCTTCAACACATCCGCGCGCAACGACGCCAGCGATGGCGACGAAACAAACCCGCTCAAGAAACGCAAGCCCGGTGCCATCGCCCAGCGATAACTTTTGCACCGCCGCTTCCAGCGCCGGCCAATCCGATTCCTTGCCGCCCTGCAGAACTTTGGCCGAACGGTCCGGATCGTACATCCCCAAAACCAACGCCTGCTGGATCGCGGTCGCCGCGCCCAGACTATGCGGATGATCCGGATTGCCTTCGATCTTGGTGGGACGTCCGTCGTGCGTTTCCACCAGCAAGCCCGTGACATGCCCGCCCAGCGACATCACCGTCGCGAAGTGGAACGGCTCGCCCGGCAGATAGTTGTCCGCTTCGATGCCCGCTGAATTCGGGAAAATGTGCTCCACCGGACGTCCGGCAAGCCGCCAAACCAGCCAGCCCGAACGATGCCGCCATCAACTTCAGCACCGTGCGCCGCGAATTCGCCGTCCAGCAAATCCGTAGCGTTCGCCGGAAACTCGTGATGAACCCACTCCCGGAACTCGGCCGTGTCGGCCAGCTCATTCAGGCTGCGCCAGTACTTCTTGCCAGTCGCCTCTTGGGAGCCTGGATGTTGATCAAACTCATCGATGGCACCCCGAGCAATTAGTAGGCGGATTCAAATGCTTCTGCGGCGATGATCTCCTCGCCGATTTCGCGCGGATCGCGGTCCGGCACCCAATCCAGCTTGGTCACCAGATTCCGCCGGCCGCACATTCGGCGCCGGGTCGCGGTGGCATTCCAGGCACAAAGCCATATTCAGCGGCTTCTCCTGATGGACTTCGATCATCTGGTCGATGCGGCCATGGCAGCTCACGCAGCTCACGCCCGCCGTACAGGTGCGCCGAGTGATTAAAATAAACGTAGTCGGGAAGGCGGTGAATCTGCACCCACGGAACCGGTTGGCCGGTCGCGTAGCTCTGCCGCACCGGCTCCAGACGCGGGCTGTCTTGTCTTGACCTTGCGTGTGGCAGTTCATGCAAGTCTCGGTGGCCGGCACCGCCGCGAACGCCGCCTTGTACACGGTCGAGTGGCAATAGTAAGCAGTCCAGCCCCAACTGCCCCGCATGCAGCTTGTGGCTGTACGGGACCGGTTGCACCGGCTGGTATCCTGTATCGATCACCGTCGGATAGGTGTAATAGGTGAAGGCGGCCACGCCGATCAGCGCGCCGATGCCGACGACGATGCCGGCAACTTTTATAATGATGTCAGACGACTTCGGAAAGATAACAGCCATTTCGAGTGTTTATCTCCGGACCTTAGTACTACGGTTAGTTCGTGTGGGAGCCAACAATAGTTTCTACCACAACGGCACCCGTTCCGCAACAGAGTAAAAATTCTTGTCTAACAGGAAAAGTAGAGTCGTAGCAAGAACCTTCGGGAACCTCAAAGTTCGCCCGAAGCTGATGGTACTGCACAACTTGTTTTTCTTGGTGTTGACCACGCGCCGCTTATTTCTCCCTGATCCCGCTTTACGAACAATTGGCGACCGACACCCGGGCGCATCAAATCACAGTCTCCGGACACGTTCCGCAACGCCGCCGCTCAAGCCTCTCAACAATCCGCTCTCAACCAGGCGCGAGTCCGCTTATTTCTGGTGCTCGGCATCATCTATATGTTGGCGGTGATTCTGCTGGAATCGGCCATCATGCCCTGGTACGTCTACCGTCCGCTGCGGCGCATGCTGGACGCGGACTCCGCCACCCAAGCCGGCGATCGCGAAGCGCGAACTGATCCCCGACTCCGAAATCCTGGGCGACGAGATCGGCCAGATCATGCGCTCCCGCAATGAAACGGTAGAGGCCCTGCGCAAACGCGAAGACGAACTCGCCGCGGCCCTCCGCCGCATTGAAGAGCAGGACCGCCTGGTGAGCCTGGGCCTGCTTTCCGCCAGCGTGGCGCATGAACTGAACACTCCGCTAGCCGTGCTGCCGGCTCCATCGAAAAATTGATCGAGACCAACCCCGACTCGCACACCCTGGAGCGTCTCGAGCGCATGCAGCGCGTGACCCACCGTCTGCGCCGCATCAGCGAGAGCCTGGTGGACTTCTCTCGCGTCCGCAAAACGCAAATGGAGCCGACGGCCCTGCGCGCCCTTGATCGATGAAGCCTGGACTCTGGTCGCCATCGACGAAAAATCCTCGCACGTCGAATTCCTGAACCACGCAGTCGCCGAGCATCGCGTCATCGGCAACCCGGACCGTCTGTTCCAGGTCTTCGTCAATCTGCTCCGCAATGCCCTGAACGCCATCGGATCGGAGCAGCGCGGACAGCATCGAAGTCCGCACCCGCCGCGAGCAGCGCGACGGCCGCGCATGCTATCGTGATCACGGTGGAAGACAACGGTCACGGCATTCCCGCCGACGTGCTGCCCGATATCTTCGACGCCTTCGTGACCACGCGACTGGACGCGCGCGGCACCGGATTGGGGCTGACCGTCGCCGAAGGCATCGTCACCCAGCACGGCGGCACCATCTCCGCCAGCAATCGCCCGGAAGGCGGCGCGTGTCTGGAAGTCTGCCTCCCCGCCGCCTAGATTCATTGACTGCCCCCCGCCGCGTCCGTAGAATGAAAGGACCTCAAGTCCTGAAGCCCTGCATGATCGGCGACACCGTCTCACACTACCGCATCGTCGAGAAACTCGGCGGCGGCGGCATGGGCGTGGTCTACAAAGCCGAGGACACCAACCTGGGACGTTTCGTCGCCCTCAAGTTCCTGCCCGAGGAGTTGAGCCGGGAACCGCAGGCGCTCGAGCGCTTCCGCCGCGAGGCTCGCGCAGCCTCCGCTCTCAATCATCCCAACATTTGCACCATCTACGAGATCGGCAGGAACGGCGACCAGTCCTACATCGCCATGGAGTTCCTCGACGGCACCACGCTGAAACACCGCATCGCGGGCAAGCCCATGGAGACCGACTCGCTCTTAAGCCTTGCCATCGAGATCGCCGACGCCCTGGACGCTGCGCACGGCTCGGGAATCGTTCACCGCGACATCAAACCAGCCAACCTCTTCGTCACCGCACGAGGGCACGCCAAGGTCCTCGACTTCGGGCTGGCAAAGGTCGGACAGCCGGTCAAATCTCCAGACCAAATAGCAATCGCCAGCACCATGGCTGTCGACGAGGCGCATCTCACCAGCCCCGGCGCAACGCTCGGCACTGTCGCATATATGTCTCCGGAGCAGGCTCGCGGCAAGGATATCGATGCGCGTTCCGACCTCTTTTCCTTTTCCGCGGTGCTCTATGAAATGGCGACCGGCATCTTGCCCTTTCGTGGCGAAAGCTCTGCCGTCATCTTCAAGGCCATTCTGGATGCCGCGCCAACACCGGTCGCGCGCCTGAACCCCGACGCTCCCGCGGAATTGCAAAGCATCGTCGACAAGGCGCTTGAGAAAGACCGCAACCTCCGCTACCAGAGCGCGGCCGATCTAAGAACCGATCTGGCAAGGCTGAAGCGCACTCTCGATTCCGGGCACACGTCCGGCATCTCCGCTGCCCCCGTAGCGCCGGCCCCAACCCGTTCGCGGACGCTGATGGCAGCGGGCATAGCCGCAGTCCTCGTCATCGCCGCCGCAGCCGCGGTCTACTTCACTCGCGGAAAGCCCGGGACCAAAACCGTCACTTCGATGGCCGTGCTGCCCTTCGTCAATGCCTCCGCCGATCCTAACAACGAGTATCTGAGCGATGGCTTGACCGACAGCTTGATCAGCACCCTCTCCCAGCTCCCCAACCTTAAAGTGATGGCACGCAGTACGGTCTTTCGTTTTAAGGGTACGCAACAGGACCCGCAAAAGATTGGCGAGGCGCTCGAAGTAGGCGCGGTTCTTGTGGGCCGCATCACCCAACATGGCGATGAGTTGAACGTCGAAGCCGACCTGGTCAACACTGACGACGGCACCGAGCTGTGGGGTTCCCACTATTCGCGCAAAATGGCGGACCTCATGCAGGTGCAGGGCGACATCACGCGTGACATCTCGAACCGTCTGCAGATGCATCTGAGCGGCAACGAACAGCAGCGCATGAGCCGCGCCGGAACCTCCAACAACGAGGCCTACCGTCTGTATCTCGAAGGGCGCCAACTCTGGTACGGGCGCACGCCCGAGGGCCTCAAGAAGAGTATCGGTCTATTCCAGCAGGCCATCGCCGCCGACCCCAACTACGCGCTGGCCTACACCGGACTCGCCGACACCTACAACGTCGCGCCCAGCTACGGCATTGGCATCACCTTCCCGCAAGCGCGTCTGCTGGCGGACGCAGCCACCAGCAAGGCCCTCGCGCTGGACGACTCGCTACCGGAAGCCCACACCGCGCGGGCCAGTGTGCTCGCCGCGAACTTCAAGTGGAAAGAAGCCGAGTCGGAGTTCCAGCGCGCCCTGCAACTGAACCCCAATAATTCCAACGCACACTACTTTTATGCGTACCTGATTCTGGTCCCCGACAAACGGACGGATCAGGCGCTGAGCGAGTTCCGCACCGCATTGTCGCTCGACCCGCTTTCTCCCATCGTGAATTTGAATTATGGCCTGACGCTGATGATCAACCGCCAGTATCCCGAGGCGGCGACCCAATTCCGCAAACTCCTGGCGAGCGATCCGTCTTTCGCTCCAGCCCACTTTTATGCTTCGGAATTCTACGCCATCACCGGCCGCTTCGCGGACGCGCTGAGTGAAATACAGAAGTTCATTCCCGTTTCGGGAACCTTCAGTCCGGATGCGCAAGGCTATAACAAATACATGCTCGCGACGCAGGACAAAGGCGGCGATCCGGCAAATGTCGCTCTCAGTTTCGCAATCGCCCACGATCGCGAGAAGACCTTCGAGTTCTTGAATAAAGCCCTCGCGGAGGAGGACGTGGAACTGGTGCCCGACATCCGCTTTCCCCCATTCGACTTCATCCGTTCCGATCCGCGCTACGCGGACCTGATGCGCAAACTCGGACTGCCACAATAGCCCCGCCGCCGCGATGTAAAGTAGTTCGGGAGGCTGCCATGCGAGGATTTGCCCTGTTTGTCGCCGGAGTCGGCGTTGGAATACTTCTGATGCAGTCAGTCGTCGCGCAAGACGGCGCGCAGAATAATACCGGCATGAAGCTGAATCACGTCGCGATCACCGCTCAAGAACTTCGACGCAGAGGTTGCCTACTACACCAAGTCCATGGGATTCCGCGAAGCGTTCGCATTTCGCGAGCCGAACGGCAAGCCCATACTCACATATCTGCAAATCAGCCGCGACACCTTCCTCGAAATCCAGCCCGCGACCGCGGAGCACCCGGCGGGATTCAGCCACATCGGAATCGAAATGATGGACGCGAAGGCGGCCGTCGCGCGGCTCAGGCGCATGGGTGTCAAGGTAAATGATGTGACGCCATCCACCAACAGCGGAGCGTTGCTTACGAATGTGACTGACCCTGAAGGAATCCGTTCCGAACTGCTCGAGTTCGGACCTACTCCCATGCAGCGGAAAGCCATGAACGCCTGGAAGTAGACGCTTACTCTGGCAACGCAAACGCAATGATATTCAAGCCCGCCGCGATCGCCACATATTGTTTGTTATCGAACATATAAGTCATCGGCGAAGCGTGCCAGCCTTGATTCGCGGGGAATTCCCACAACACTTTTCCGTTCGCTGCGTCGGCTGCCATGAAGGATCCGCTGTTCTCGCCGAAGAAGACCAAGCCCGACGCCGTCGACATCACGCCCGCCGAGCCTGGGAATCGCGCGGCGCCCTGCGGCAGGTCCCAAGCGATCTCGCCCGTCTGAATATTGATCGCGCGCAGAGACTTCTCGAAGGTCTCGCCGGGATCCGGCCGGGCCACGCCCGCCATGAAACCCTTGCCCGCCTGCCATTCGAAATCGCCGCTTCGAATAATAATTGCACCGCTCCAGCGCCTGAATATAGTACAAGCCCGGTAGCCGGATTGAACGAGCGTCGAAAACCAGTTCGTGCCGCCCTGGAATCCGGGACACACATAGGTCTCGCCGTTGGCGTTCTCCTGCAGGTCTTCAGCATCGGCCGCCCGTCCTTGCCGATCGCCTTCGCCCAATTCAGTTTCTTCAGGAACGGCTTCGCCAGCAGCAGTTTTCCGTTGGTGCGGTCGAGCACATAGAAGAACCCATTGCGATTCGCCTGCATCAACAGCTTGCGCGGCTGGCCCTGCCAGTTGGCGTCGACCAGCACCGGAGGCTCCTCCGCATCCCAGTCATGAACATCGTGCGGCGTGAACTGGTAATACCATTTGAGCTTGCCGGTCTTCGCATCCAGCGCCAGAATGCAATCGGTATAGAGGTTGTCGCCCTCGCGCTCGTCGCCATTGAAATCGGGACCCGGATTGCCCACCGGCCAATAAACCGTGTCGAGCTGCGGATCGTAAGTGCCGGTCATCCAGGTCGCGCCGCACCGTGCATCCACGAGTTTCCCTTCCACGTTTCCGAACCCGGCTCGCCCGGCTTCGGCACGGTCCAGAAGCGCCAGACTTCTTTGCCGGTCGACTGATCGTAGGCGGCGACGAATCCGCGCACGCCCTCATCGCCGCCCGCGGTTCCCGAGATCACCAGATTCCCGACCACCAGCGGCGCCGACGTGCCGTTGTAGTTCTGGTGCCAGTCCGCCATCTCGGTTTCCCACAGCAGCTCGCCGTTGAAGCGGTTCAGCGCGATGATATGGGCGTTGTCGGTCAGCATGAAAATGCGGTCGCCGGAGATGGCCACGCCGCGATTGAATCCGACCGCCGCATTGCCCGCCAGCCCCTTGCGTGCGGGCCGCTGATAGTGCCAGACCGGGCGCCCGCTGCCCGCATCCAGCGCAAAGCACTCATTGGCGCTCGACACATACATGATGCCGCCGACCACGATGCGGCGTGTTCTGCAACCGTCTGGACATTCGGAATCGGAAAGACCCACTTGGGAGCGAGCCGCGCGACGTTGGTCTTGTCGATCTGCGTCAGCTTCGAATAGCGATTGCCGCTGGGGTCGCCATTGTAGGTCGTCCAGTCGGTTTGCGAAGTCACTTCGCGATAGCGATCGTTCGCGGCCTTGCGCAGCAGATGGATGCGGCGGTCGGCGCTGACCATCTGCAGATCGCTCATCCCTTCATTGAGTACCCGGCCTTCGAGCGTGCGTCCGTCGGTGGTCTGAATCTTCTTGCCGTTGGCGTTCTCTCGAAGTCATTCCGCCCAATGCGGCGCACGAAACGGACCCGCTTACTTTGGAGCCACAGCAGTGGGCGCAGTCGACCGTTGCGGGGCCATTGCCGCGGCAAGCGCCGTTGCCGTTTGCCTCGCAGGTTCCGCCAAACGCCGCGCAGGCCGCGGGCTGGCCAGTGGCGCCCCCACAACAATGATTGCAGTCGAACGTGGTCGGCCCCTGGCCCTGGCAGTCCATGTTGACGCCGTTGCCTTCGGCGATTTCAAATAGGACCCCGGGCTCCACCAAACTCGCCGCAAGAGGGCGACGCGGTCGGCCGCAGCAGTGCTGGCAGTCGATCGTCGACGGCCCCTGTCCTCTGCAGTCCCCCGATCCATTGTCGCATGTCTCCCCGCCAAGCTGGCTACAGGTCGGACCGCCTGCCTCCAGACCGCACGCCAGCACGGGTGAGTCAGCTTCGGTGCCGGCATCGATCGCGCCGGTTTCCGCCACAGGCGTGGTGCTGTCAGCAAGACCTGAACTGGTCGGCG
>CAWCAP010000043.1:0-39813 GCA_963793395.1 Bryobacterales bacterium
GCCACCTGCTGCTGTTGCTCACTGAGTTTGCCGCTCAAGGCCTCGCCTTGCTTGTGGGCTTCGGCTCGCGCGCGGCGGATGGCGACGCTGGCGGAATCACTGACGCCCTTCACTTCCAGCTTCATCTGCTGTTCCATGTCTTGCAGACGCTGCTTTTCCTGCTCCAGCAAAGTGGTGGTGGCGTCGTTCAATTTTGAAATCTGGGTCTGCGTGCCACTCTGCGTCCGGGCGATGTCATCGTTCAGCCGATTGGCGCGCACCACAAGATAGCCGTCTCCGGCCAGGGCGACTGCCAGTCCAACCGCCAAAACTGTGATTGCCGTCTTATGGCCATTGCGGGGATTCTCTACTATTGTCCGCGTCTCGCTAATATCGTGTTCCATGATGCGCTCCTTGTAAGGCCCTTCGTTCCGGTTGGCCTGACGGGCGTCGAAAGTGCACTTTACATGCCAAAAACGCATTTGAGGTGAAACGTTTGATACGGCGAGCCTTCCGGGCCGGCGGAGGGATGGAGAGGCCGTAAAAGTTACGGCCGGTCGGTAACGAGTTCGACGTTAAAGGAGCCGAAATCGTTCAATTGAACCTTAATAGGGACGCCTAGCGGAGCTTCGACGATTCCGGCGTAGGAGCCGGTAGTCACGATCTGGCCGGCTTTAAGGCCCTGGCCGCGGCTGTTCAGGAAAGGCACCACCCAGCCGAGAGACTTTAGCGGATGGCCGCTGGGATGGGGATGAACCTTATCGAACAGCGGTCCGGCGGGGGTGCTAATGGTCACGTGCAGGCGTTCGAGAGGGTGATCGAGCACGTTCGGAATCACCGGCCCGATGAACAGGGCGTGATGGCTGTAGGCGTCCGCCAGAATTTCAGGGGCCGTGGCCGAGGCGCGGTCGGCGTAGTGCGTGGTGATGAATTCGAGGACCATGTGGGCTTCGCCGAGGGCCGCGCGGATTTCGGCGTCGGTGTAGGGCGTGGCGCGCGGCGGTAAGTCCTGCGCGATGACGAAGGCGATTTCGGGTTCGATCAATCCAATATTGCCGGGCACCGCGCAGGGCAAAGAGCGCAGCAGTCCCGACGCGGCGAGACCAGCGAAGACGGGTCCGGTAAGCGGATTCGGCGTACCGCACTTCCATCCGCCAACGGTTTCGCCCAGGAGTTCGAGAACCCGTTCCTGAATCGCGATCGCCGAATCGTAATCGGTGGGGCGATAGGCTTCGGGCATGCACGGGCCGGGAGTCTTGGCCTTGCGGGCTGCCACTAAGTGGCGCGCGGCTTGGTCGATTTGCTGAGAAGAGAGCATCGGAAATTAGTGGCCGGCCTTGGTTTCGACGTGTCCGCCGAATTGGAAGCGCAGGGCGGATAGAACTTTCGCTGCGAAATCGCCTTCGCCGCGCGAGGTGAAGCGCTGATACAAGGCGGCGCTCAAGACTGGCGCGGGAGCGGATTCGTCGATGGCGGCTTGGATAGTCCAACGGCCTTCGCCGGAATCGGAGACGCGTCCCGAGAAATTGTCGAGGCCGGGGCTGGCGGTGAGAGCGGCGGCTGTGAGGTCGAGCAGCCACGACGCCACCACGCTGCCGCGCCGCCAAACTTCGGTGATGTCCGCGAGATTCAATTCGTATTGATAGTGTTCCGGGTTGCGCAGAGGCGTGGTTTCGGCGTCAACGGTGCGGGCGTGGAGTCCGGCATTGGCGTGCCGCAAGATGTTCAAACCTTCGGCATAGGCGGCCATCAAGCCGTACTCGATGCCGTTGTGAACCATCTTGACGAAGTGACCAGCGCCGACTGGGCCGCAGTGGAGGTAGCCTTCTTCGGACGTATTCGGGACGCCGGGTTTTGTAGCGATCGCATCGCGTCCTGGAGTCCGGTCGATGGTGCCGCGTCCCGGCGCGAGAGTCTTGAAGATCGGATCGAGGTGCGCCACCACTCCGGGCTCGCCGCCGATCATCTGGCAGTATCCGCGCTCCAGTCCCCACACGCCGCCGCTGGTGCCGACGTCCACATAGTGAATGCCCTTGGCTGCGAGTTCCTGGCCGCGGCGGATGTCGTCGATGTAATAGGAATTGCCGCCGTCGATCAGAATGTCGCCGGATGCGAGATGGGGCACGATCTGAGCGATCATGCTGTCGACCGCGGCCGCGGGCACCATCATCCAGATGGCGCGCGGAGTTTCGAGCTTCGCGACGAAATCGGCAAGCGACGAAGATCCGGTCGCTCCTTCGTCCGTCAGTTGTTTCACATTGGCGGCGTTCAGGTCAAACACCACGCACGATTGGCCGCCCTTGCTGAGGCGGCGCACCATGTTCGCGCCCATGCGGCCGAGGCCGATCATTCCAAGTTGCATAGGATTCCATGGTATCGCGGAGAGCGCCGCCACAAATAAAAACCCCCAAGCCGCGTTAACGGCTCAGGGGCGTCTCCTCCGACGAACTCGATGTCTTGCGGCGTTACTTCTTCATGATGTTGTCGCCGAAGATAAAGCCAATTTCGCCAACCACTCGAAACTGGTTGTTATCCGTGCCATGAGGGCCGGCGACAAAACCGGGCTCGAAGCTGCCCGCATGAACCCAGGCAATGTCTCCGCGAGCGAAGAAGCCACCCTGTTGGAAGGTGGGCGTCACTGTGAACGAGGTAGCGTTGCTTCCAGGACCATACAGCAGATTGACGGAATCCTTCGCGACGCTTCCGGAAGCTGAAATATATTCCCAGCGCACGGGGAGCGAGAAGCCGTGTTTGAAGGCGTAACTTGCTAGGATCGCGCCGCCCTTGGTCGACGCGCCATCGACGATGCCGAGGGACTTGTTGGTCGGCACAGAGCTGTATTGGAAGTAGGGCTGAACGATCCAGGGCCCCTTGGTGTAGGTGTAGATGACATTGTAAATGCTGCCGTTGTTTTGAATCGGCGTGGCAAAAGTCTGATAGTTCGTCTGCCCCAGGTTTCCGCCGGCCACAAAAGACAGGGCATTGGGACCGTTGGCATAGGCTAGAGCGCCTGACAGCCAAGTGTAGCGGTTGGAATAATAACCGTCATTCCAGCTCACTGAGGCGGTGACTTTGCCCATGGTCTGGTTGATCTGGATACCACGGCTGATCGCGGGTTCCTGGTTCCACAGCAGGCCACGCTCGACGTTCATGTTTTCGAAGCTGAACGTGTACTCGGCGCCGATCAGGGTGGGCAGAGAGCCGATCTGGAAGGAGGTGTTCTTCCCGGCTTGCAGCTTCACAAATCCGACCGGTAGAGGGCCCCAGAAGTCGCTAATTGTGTCCTTGGTGCTGATGAACGGAGCGCCGAGGTCGGGAATGTTGTAGGCGCCCGCCTGGAAGTAGAACTGAAATACGCCATCCGCTTTTTGAACCACGATGAATCCATTGCTTAAATCCGCTTGCTTGACGTCATCGCCCGGAACGTGATTGTTCTGCAGCAGGCCATAGCCACTGAGAAAACCATTCGCGGCGATTTTGCCGAATGGACCGGCGTCGAAAATGGCCGGCGGGAGTCCCGACAGCGGGCCGGTGATCGCGGGCGTGGGTAGCGGCGTCGGGGCAGCGGGCGCCGCAGGAGCAGGCGCAGGTGCAGCCGCCGGCGCCGGTTGATCCTGCGCAAAAGCCAAAGACGCGATGGCCACGAGACAACCGCCGATGAATAGTCTTGTATTCTTCAAGGTGAAACCTCCCAAAAATTTTAAGCTGAATCTAAGCTGAAAACAGGGCTACAAGCGGCGCGGCTTGCGTCCTACTGAAGTGCGAATAACCCGATTGTAAGGGGCGCTTCCGGCCTTGGCTAATAGATAATTTGGATGGACCCGATAGCCCCTAAATCCCTGGGGATCAAGGGCATGGATATAGATAATTTCGATTGACCTCATACAGAGTTTTTCATTGTCGCGAGCAATGGTTGCGGGATACTGGTTTGGATAGGATAAGAGATGGCGGCGATCGCAGGAATCAGGATGGAGAAACTACAAAGTAGCCCGGCCTGGAGCCGGATTCGCGAGGAATTCTACGCCACCGGCGATGCCGCCGCCGTGCAAAACCAGCTCACTGGGGTCATCGATACCCTCTCCATTGAGGCCTTCGACGGGACGCTGCGCACCGCTTTCCCGAAGGGGCTCGCGATGCTTGCGGTGGGCGGATACGGCAGGCGCGAGCTGTTTCCGTATTCCGACATCGACATCATGATCCTGCTGGAGAACGAGTCCCTGACGGCGACGATCAAGGATTCTCTCTCCGAATTCATGCGCCAGTTGTGGGATGCGGGACTTCGGCTGAGTCATTCGGTTCGCACGGTGGCCGACTGCGCGGAAGTTCACGATAATAATCCGGAACTGAACATCAGCCTTCTCGACCGGCGCTTGTTGGCCGGGGACGCGCAGGTAGATGCCAAGCTGGAAGCGCGCCTGCCCTTGTTTTTCACCAAGCAGAGCCACCGTTTGACCAAGCACCTCTGCCAACTGACGCGGGCCCGCCATGGCAAGCACCAGGACACGCTTTATCATCTGGAGCCGGACATCAAGGAAACTCCCGGTGGATTGCGGGACCTGCATTTCCTTCACTGGATATCGGTGCTGCGCCCGGAATTGCGGCCGGATGGGCCGCTGGTGGAACCCACGGCATTTCTTTCCTCGCTGCGATGTTTCCTGCATTTCGAAGCTTCCGGGGACCGCAACATACTGAATTTTGAGGCCCAGGAATCGGTGGTGAAGCAAGCGTTTTCAAAGGCGAAAACGCCCACGTTGTGGATGAGAGATTATTTCAGCCACGCTGCCGTGGTGTTTCGCGAAACCCAGCGTACGTTGGACGCCGCCGAGAAGACCGATACGTCTTTATTCAGCAGCCTGCGCAACATGCGCTCTCGAATCTCGAATTCCGAGTTCACGGTTTCCAGCGAACGCGTATTCCTTCGCAATCCGGCGCATTTGCAGAGCGATCCGGAGACGATTTTGCGTTTGCTGGAGTTCGTGGCGCGTCACGGCGTGGTGCTGGCGGCCGAAACTGAGCGGCGTCTGGAGGCCGCGCGGGGCGCCTTTGCGGAATGGTGCCGGACCCCGCGTCCGCTGTGGCCCCAGCTCAAGATTATTTTGTCGCTGCCGCATGCGTCCATGGCTCTGCGGGTTCTGCAAAACACCGGCCTGATGCAGGTCCTTTTTCCGGAATGGGAGGGCGTGGCCAGCCTGGTGGTACGGGATTTCTACCATCGCTACACGGTGGACGAACACACCCTGGTCTGTATCGAACAACTGTCCGCGCTGCGCACGGCGCAGGACCCGGCTATGCGGCGTTTCAGCGGAATCCTGACCGAGATCGACAATCCCGCGGTTCTGCTTTTCGCGCTGCTCTATCATGACGTGGGCAAGGGAGCGTTCACGGGCCATCACTCGGACGTTTCGCTGCAGTACGCGCTGGCTGCCATGCAGCGCATGCAGGTGCCGCAAGAAGAACAGGACACGGTGTCGTTCCTGGTGCTCCATCATCTGGCGCTATCCGAGGTAATGGCGGGGCGAGACTTGGGCGACCCCGCTACCGCGCGCGCGGTAGCCGACCGCGTGGGCACGATTGAGCGCCTGAAAGCGCTGACCATTCTCACCTACGCGGATATTTCGGGCGTGAATCCGGGGGCCATGACGCCTTGGCGGCTGGAACAGCTTTGGCGCGTCTACCGGGTGACCCAGCAGGAACTCACGCGCGAACTGGAAACCGACCGAATTCAGGAAGTCCCCGAGAATCTCGCGGCACGCGCGGCGTTCTTGAAGGGCTTCCCGGTGCGTTATCTGCGGACCCATCTGCCGGCCGAAATTGAGAGTCATGTGAAGTTGTATGAGTTGAGCCGGCCGACAGGCGTCGCCGCGAAACTCGAGCACACCGGCGGCGCGTGGCGGGCCACTGTAGTGGCGCGCGACATGCCATTTTTATTCGCCTCGCTGGCTGGCGCGTTCTCTAGTTTCGGTTTGGACATTCTCAAGGCGGAGGCGTTTTCGAACGCGCGCGGCCTGATCCTCGACACCTTCGTTTTTGCTGACCCGCGGCGCACGCTGGAATTGAATCCTTCGGAAACGGACCGCCTACTGGATCTGCTGCGTCATGTTGCCACAGGCAAGACGGACGTGAGGATGTTACTGAAGAACCGTCCCCAGCCAGAAGCGAAGCGGGTTGCCGAGCCGCCGAGCGTCGAATTCGATTCGGATGCATGCGCCACCGCCACGCTGGTGGAGATCAACACGCAAGACCGCCCCGGCCTGCTCTACAATCTGGCGACGGCGTTCTCGTCGGCGGCCTGTAACATCGATGTGGTGCTGATCGACACCAAAGGCAGCCGCGCCATCGACGTTTTCTATGTGGCGCACCAGGGAAGCAAGCTTTCGCCGGACACCCAGGCGATCCTGAAAGAACGTCTGCTGGCGGCGTGCTAGGGCAAATGGAAAACGCCCCGGACATTTGCCCGGGGCGCTCTGTACTTCTAACTCGCGAACTTTAGAACTGATTCCACAAATACTGGTTGTAAACCTCGTGGTGGAACTGGATCTCCGGGGCTTTCACGACCGTTC
This sequence comes from Bryobacterales bacterium, assembly GCA_963793395.1. Taxonomy (GTDB): domain Bacteria; phylum Acidobacteriota; class Terriglobia; order Bryobacterales; family Bryobacteraceae; genus Palsa-187. The sequence continues at coordinate 6,540 of CAWCAP010000043.1, forward strand.
CCAGGAGACGCGGGCAGCGGTCCGCCGATCCCTTCTTTAATTCCACGTAGCGCTCCTTCACATCGGAGCCGAACAGCTTCGTGGTCCAATCAGCTTTGCTGAAATCAGTCATGGCGTCGTAGATGTTGTCCGGCAGGAAGCGCTTGGCCGAGCGCAAGTCCTTCATCTTGGAGATGCTGCCGTCGATACCGGTCTTGAAGATCGAATACAGCACCATGTACGGATTGGCATCCGGCGCGACGGCGCGCACTTCGACGCGGATGCTGCGTTCGTTGCCGAGCGGGATGCGCACCATCGAACCGCGATCCACCGCCGAGGCGATGATCTGGTTGGGAGCTTCAAAGTGCGGGTCCAGACGGCGATAGGCGTTCACGCTGGGATTCAAAACCAGGCATAGGTCGTTGCCGGCGGTGAGAATGCGGTCGGTAAATTCCCAGCCGAACTTGCTGAGTTTTTCTTCGCCCTTGGAATCCCAGAACAGGTTGGTCTTGCCTTTGCTCACCGAAACATTGGTATGCATGCCGCTGCCGTTGACGCCTACTACGGGCTTGGGCAGGAAACTGGCGGACATCCCCATATTCTTCGCGACTTGGCGGCAGATGAACTTGTAAAGCTGAATGTGATCGGCGGCTGCCACCACTTCGGCGTAACTGTAGTTGATTTCAAACTGCGACGGAGCCACTTCGGGGTGATCTTTTTCATTTTGGAAACCCATGGCCCGCTGCACTTCGGCGCTCTTATCGATAAATACGCGCAGCGGATCGCCGGGCAGGGAATGATAGTAGCCGCCGGTGTTCACATACTCGAATTTGCCGGTTTCGTGATAGCGCCGCTCGGCGTCGAGGCCCGCGAAAATGAAGCCTTCGATTTCGTTGGCGGCATTCAGCGTGTAGCCGTTCTTTTTGTGCTGAGCCTCGGCATAAGTTTTCAGCACGCCGCGCATGTCGCCGATGTACGCGCTGCCGTCTTTCTCCAAGACTTCGCCGAACACCATCACTTTGCCCTCGCCGAACACGTCCGCCGGGCCCCAGTAGAATGCGGACCAATCGATGCCCAGGCGCAAATCGCTTTCCTTCTGCGCCGTGAAGCCGCGAATCGAGGAACCATCGAAGGTCAAGTTGTCCCAGCTCTTCAGCAGGAACTTTTTGTCGTAATCCAGCATGTGCAGGCGGCCTTCGAGGTCGCTGAACATCACCGTGACGGCCTTGATCCGCTTCTCGTCGGCCAGGTACTTGAGACGTTCTTCGCGGATGGTCTCCATGGGAACACGGCTGAGCCGCTGTTCCTTGGCCTTCAGGTTCAGTTCTTCCAATTCGTCATAAGAGAGTTGCAGAAAATTACGCAGTTCGTTGCTCATGGTTCTCCTCGAACGGTCTATCGCAGGATCTTTGACTTCAGGGTTGATTGCGGCGCATCGCTGCTTTCGCCACCGCTCATTATATACTTCCCGAAATCGCGATTCGGCGACCGCCGGGCAGGCCACGGACAACAAAAGACCCGCGAGCAGAACGCCGCAGGTCTTTTTGGATTGTAGTGATGTTAGGGCGCGCCACGATGCCGCGGCGCGCCCGCTTTGAAACTGTTCTAGGACGTTGCGGCCAGGGCAGGCTTCGGAACGCTATTGATGGTCTTCAGAATCTGCGAGACGATCTGATAGGGATCGGCTTCGGAGTTCGGACGGCGATCTTCCAGGTAGCCCTTATAGCCGTTCTTGATGAAGTTCACAGGCATGCGGATCGAAGCGCCGCGGTCCGAGAGGCCATAGCTGAACTTGTCGATGGCTTGGGTTTCGTGCAGACCAGTCAAGCGCAGGTGGTTGTCCGGACCGTAAACCGCGATATGCGCGCTGACGTTCTTCGAGAACGCCGCCATGAGCGCCTCAAAGTATTCCTTGCCGCCCGTCTCACGGATATATTTGGTCGAGAAGTTGGTGTGCATGCCGGATCCGTTCCAGTCGCCCTTGATCGGCTTGCAATGCAATTCCACGTCGACTTCGTATTTCTCGCACAGGCGCATCATCAGGTAGCGGGCGGTCCATACGTCGTCAGCAGCCTTGGCGGAGCCTTTGGCGAAGATCTGGAACTCCCACTGGCCCTTCGCGACTTCCGCGTTGATGCCTTCGTGGTTGATGCCGGCTGCAAGACACGCGTCCAGATGTTCTTCGACGATCTTGCGGGCCAGGTTGCCCATGTACTTGTAGCCGACGCCGCAGTAGTACGGACCTTGCGGAGTGCTCGGGTGGCCCTTTTCCGGGAAGCCCAGTGGACGTCCACCCTGATACAGGAAATATTCCTGCTCGAAACCAAGCCACAAGTCCGGATCGTTCTCGATGGTCGCGCGCTTGTTGGTGGAATGCGGGGTCCCATCCGGATGCATCACTTCGTTCAATACGATATACGCATTGCTGCGGGCGATATCCGGGTAAAGAGCCACCGGCTTCAGGATACAGTCGGAGCTTTTTCCTTCGGCCTGCATGGTGGAGCTGCCGTCGAAGCCCCAATTGGGCAGGTCAGCAAGAGTGGGTGGCTTCTCAAATTCCTTCAGCAGCGTTTTGCCGCGCAATTCAGGAATGGGAGTCTTGCCGTCAAGCCAGATGTATTCAAACTTGTATTTTGTCATTATTGCTCCTCGAGGCGATTTGTTTCGGAAATGTGGACTCTGCCGACTGAGCCTACATTGTCAACGAAAAGCATCGATTGGGGCAATACTTAGACCCATAGATTGTGTTTATGGGGCCGATTGCCAAAAGGGGATGAGAGCCTGAGAAAAGCGAAGAAGCGCGCTCAAATACGCTCGATAATCACCGCGATTCCCTGGCCTACGCCGATGCACATGGTACACAGCGCATAGCGGCCTCCGGTTTGGTGGAGCTGATAGAGCGCGGTGGCCGCCAGACGGGCTCCGCTGGCTCCGAGTGGATGTCCGATGGCAATGGCTCCGCCATTGGGATTGACCTGAGAGGCATCGTCGGGGAGGCCGAGTTCGCGCGTCACGGCCAGAGCTTGCGCCGCAAAAGCCTCGTTCAATTCGATGACGTCCATTTGCGAAAGCTGGAGGCCGGCTTTGGCCAAAACCTTGCGGGTGGCTGGTACAGGTCCCATGCCCATGATGCGCGGCGCGACGCCTGCTGCGGCGGAAGCGATCACGCGCGCCTTGGGCGTCAGGCCGTGCTTCTTGGCGGCGGCCTCGCTGGCCAGAATCAGGGCAACCGCACCGTCGTTGATACCCGAAGCGTTGCCTGCCGTGACGGTGCCTGCCGGTTTCACGACGGGCTTGAGTTTAGCCAATGCATCGAGATTGGTATCCGGGCGGGGATGCTCGTCCGTCCCGAATCTTTTGGGATCGCCCTTCTTCTGCGGAATCATGACCGGCACGATTTCGCAGTCGAAGAATCCGGCCGCGTGCGCCTTTGCCCAGCGCTGCTGGCTGCGATAAGCGAAAGCATCTTGATCCGCGCGATTCACGCGGAATTCCTCGGCGACGTTCTCGGCGGTTTCGGGCATGGAATCGACGCCGTAGCGCGCCTGCATCGCGGGGTTGATAAAACGCCAGCCGATGGTGGTATCGAACATCTCCGCGCCGCGGCTGAAGGCAGCATCGGCTTTGCCTAGGACGAAAGGCGCGCGCGACATGCTTTCGACGCCGCCGACGATCATCAACTCCGCTTCGCCGGACTTGATGGCGCGCGAGGCCACGCTCAGCGCGTCGAGGCTGGAGCCGCAAAGGCGGTTCACAGTGGAGCCAGGGACTTCTTGAGGCATGCCCGCTAGCAGCAAGGCCATGCGTGCCACGTTACGGTTGTCCTCACCGGCCTGGTTCGCACAGCCGAAGACCACATCATCGGCGGCGCCCCAATCCACGCCTGGATTGCGTTCCATCAGGGCTTTCAACGGCAGGGCGGCTAAGTCGTCGGTACGGATCGTAGCGAGCGAGCCCCCGTACCGTCCAAAGGGCGTACGAACCGCATCGCAAATGAACATTTGGCTCATAAATAGCCGGAAACTCCTATGTTAGCTTAGTCACTTTTGCGCGGAAGTGCGCCGTAGGCCAACCGCGGATAACTTGCATCTTATGCGCCAGTTCCGGCATCATAAGAAGCGACGGAAAGAGACGGATAAATACTATGGCTGGCGATAACACCCTCAACTTCACCGATAACGCTTTTGACCAGGACGTGCTGAATTCGGAGGTCCCGGTGTTGGTGGACTTCTGGGCCCCCTGGTGCGGGCCGTGCCGCGCAATGGCGCCCACTTTGGATGCCGTCGCCGACGAGTATCTGGGCAAGGTGAAGGTCGGCAAACTCAATACCGACGACAATCCAGGAACGGCTTCGCGTTACCAGATTCGCGGAATCCCCACGCTGCTGATGTTCAAGGGCGGTAAAGTGGTGGATCAGCGCGTCGGTGCGATGGGCAAGCCCGACCTGAAGAAAATGGTCGACGCTCACGTCGGCGAGCCGGTCTAACGCCGGCCGTTTTACCCGGTAACCGCGCCGTTGGCCGCGGAGCCCACTAGTTTCACGTATTTCTGAAATACTCCGGTGGCGTACTTCGGCGCCGGCGGATTCCAAGACTTCATCCTCTCGGCGATCTGCTCGGGACTCAGCGCAACTTCAATCGAGCTGGTCTCGGTATTGATGGTGATGATGTCGCCTTCGTTCACCGCCGCGATCGGTCCGCCGACTGCTGCTTCGGGGGCGACGTGGCCGACCATGAAGCCGCGCGTGGCGCCGCTGAAACGGCCGTCGGTCATCAGCGCCACTTCCTCGCCGAGTCCCGCGCCCACGATGGCGCCGGTCACGCCCAGCATTTCGCGCATGCCGGGACCGCCGCGCGGACCTTCGTAGCGGATCACCAGCACATCGCCGGCTTTGATCTTGCCGCCGGTCACCGCGGCCATGGCATCTTCTTCGCGATCGAACACGCGCGCCGGACCGCGGTGCTCCTTCTGATTGGTCCCGGCCACCTTGATCACGCAGCCTTCGGGCGCGAGGTTACCCTTCAGAATCACCAGGCCGCCAGTTTTCTTGATCGGGTTATCCAGCGCGCGGATCACTTCCTGCCCCGCGGTCTCCTTGGCGTCGGCGGCTTCATCGCCGAAGGTGCGGCCGGTCACGGTCATGGCGTCCTTATGAGCGTAGCCGCCCTCCACCAGGCGCTTCGCGACCACCGGCCAGCCGCCCGCGTTATCGACATCGGCGGCCACGTATTTGCCGCCCGGCTTCAGGTCCACAAACAGCGGCGTGCGCTGGCTGATGGTCTGGAAATCGTCGATCTTGAGATCGACTTCGCGCCTCGCGCGCCATGGCGAGCAAGTGCAGCACGGCGTTGGTGGAGCCGCCGGTCGCGGCCACCGATGCGATGGCGTTTTCGAAGGCTTCGCGCGTAGCGATATCGCGAGCCTTGCGTCCGGCGCTGCACCGCATCCATGACGACTTCGCCGCAGCGGAACGCGACCTCATGCTTGCGCGGATCGACTTGCGGAACCGACGCCGTATTCATGGGCGAGAGGCCGATCAATTCCATCACGGTCGCCATGGTGTTGGCGGTGAACTGGCCGCCGCAGGCGCCGGCGCCGGGGCAGGCGAGGTTTTCGATGGCCAGCAGATCCTCGTCCGACATCTTGCCCGCGGCGTTGGCGCCCACGGCTTCGAAGACGTCCAGAATGGTGAGGTCGCGGCCCTTGTAATGGCCCGGCATGATGGAGCCGCCGTACAGGATCACGCCGGGAAATTGAGCCGCAGCAGCGCCATCGCCGCGCCGGGGATGGTCTTGTCGCAGGCCACCAGCGCCACGATGCCGTCGAACATGTGGCCGCGGGCGACCAGCTCGATGGAATCGGCGATCACTTCGCGGCTGACCAGCGAAGCCTTCATGCCTTCGGTGCCCATGGTGACGCCGTCGCTGATGGCGATGGTGTTGAACTCCATGGGCGTGCCGCCGGCCGCGCGGATGCCGGCTTTTACGTGCTCGGCCAGCTCGCGCAGGTTGTAGTTGCACGGCATGGTTTCGATCCAGGTGTTGGCGACGCCGATGATGGGCTTCTTCAGGTCCTCGTCGGTGAAGCCGATGGCCTTGAGCATGGCGCGGGCGGGCGCGCGGTCGCGTCCCTGGGTGATGGTGTAGCTGTTCAGTTTCATGGGTGAATTTCTAGGTGAATTTATATGATATCGAACTGCGGGCGGCGGCTCTCGCCGGGACCTGTTTTCTTGTGACACAGTAGCAGTTGTGTCGCACGACGGGGCTCATCGCAGGCCAATCTTCAGACTCGCGCTGTTTCTGGTTTGCGCGATTCTGATCTTCCTGGCTTTGAACACGCTGTATTCGTTCGCCAGCACCCTCACCCGGCTCGACACGATAGAGTCAGAGCGTGACCGATGGCAGCGGCCCTGGGATGTGCTGCGAGCGCTGGACTTGCAGCCAGGAAACACGGTGGCCGATCTCGGTTCGGGCGCCGGGTACTTTGCGCTAAAGCTTGCTCCGGCCGTCGGTGAGCGGGGCCAAGTTCTGGCGGTCGACCTTCGCAAGCTGTCACTGTTATTCCTGTGGACTCGGGCGCTGCTGCGGGGCCAGCACAATGTCCAGGTCATCGTGGGCGAAGAAGACAATCCGCGCTTGCCTGCAAGTACGGTGGACGCAGTCCTGATCTGTAACACCTATCACGAATTCAGCAATCCCGGCCTGATTCTCAGCCGCGTGTTTCAGTCCCTGCGGCCGGGTGGACGATTAGTGGTGGTCGATCGAGCCCCGCGCGCGGCTGAAGCGCAGCACGGCCATGAGGTACCGGTCGCGATCGTAGTCGGCCAGCTTAAGAACCAGGGATTTGAGATCGTCAGTGAGGATGATCGTTTCATCGACCAGCCCGGGAACGACTCGTGGTGGCTACTGAGTGCAAGGAAACCGTAACGCGGCCGTCGGTGCGCGCATCCATAACGTGGCGGATGTCCGATGCGGATTACGATTGCTCACTCCAAAGGCCAACAGCAAATGGTTCAGACCGTCGATCGCGCCTTCGACGAGGTTTTTCGAGGCGTGATGCCGGGGCCACTCGCGATCACAGATCAACAAAAGACTTGGACTGGATCGGTGATGAAGTTTTCGCTGATCGCCCGGATGGGGTTCATCAAGAATCCGATCAGCGGCACCGTCGAGGTCACGGATCGCGATGTCACCATCGATGCCGATCTGGGCATGCTGGGAAATTTGATCCCGGCGCGAGAAGTCCAGAGCAATCTCGAAACGCGATTCCGTCAGCTTCTCTCTTAGTCGGGTTCCACCGGGCCGAGAAGCATGTTACGCTTCCCGTGAGGAAACCCTGAGGAATCGATCATGAAAAAGCTTGGAATCGCGTTAGCGGCATTCACCGTGGGTGTGTTCGCGCAGACCGCTGCCAGCAATTTCGACAAGTGGTGGTCGCCCGAAAAAGACGCCACCGTGGCCGCGCCTGCAAATCACAAGATCCTGCTGGAGAACGACGAAGTGCGCGTGCTCCAGGTCTTGGTGCCGCCGCACACGCAGGAGCCGATGCACGTGCATCGCTACCCGGCCGTAATTTACTTGCAGTCCTCGCCGCACATGATCGAACACACCGAGGACGGAAAATCGCGGGACATGGGAACGCGACCCGATGGCTTCACGCGATGGCTGCCGGTCGATCAAGGTCACTTCCTGGAAAATACCGACGATAAACCGCTGTTGGCGATCCGCGTGGAGCTGAAGAAGGCGCGCTAGCTTTATACCACCCGATGCAGCAGAGGTTCGCCTGCCTGAAGGCGGCGGCAATTCTCTATTGCGATCTTCACGCTTCTATCCAAGGTGCCGGTGGTGAGCCATGCCAGGTGCGGCGTGACGACAACGTTATCGAGTTGCAGCAGGGCTTCGTCGACCGGGACTGGCTCGACGGCAAACACGTCCAGTCCGGCCGCGCCCAGATGACCGTTCTTCAGCGCTTCCAAAAGTGCGGCCTGCTCGACCAGGCCGCCGCGCGCGGTGTTGATCAGAATCGCCCCCGGCCGCATCATGGCCAGGCTTTTTCGATGGATGAGATTGCCGGTAGTTGCGGTTAACGGAACATGCAAAGAAACGATATCGGCCTCCCGCAATAACTGCGGCAACTCACGAAAAGCGTGCGGAAGTTTCGGGTCGGGCTTCAGATCGGTATAGATCACCAGAGCGTCCATCGACTTGAGAATGGGCGCAAGCATCTGTGCGACGGTACCGAATCCCACCAGGCCCACGGTCTTCCCGGCTAGTTCGCCGTAAGAATCCTGCAGGCTGGAATCGAGCTTCCAGCCGCGGCCTTCGCGGGTAGCACGATCCAGGAAGGGCAGCCGCCGGAGACAGGCCAGCATGAGGAGCAAAGTCATTTCGGCGACCGCTCGCGAATTTGTTCCCGGCATATTGCAGACCCGGATGTCGCGCGGCCTTCGCGGCTTCTAAGTCGATGGTGTTCACGCCGACGCCGATCTTTTGAATCAGGCGCAGACTGGTGGCCCGGGCTATGTCGTCCGCGCTGAGAGGCCGCAGGAGGTGCCAGAGCACTTGGGCGTCGGGCAACAGGCTATAGAAGCGGGCGTCATCGGTCTCATCGCACCAGTCGATTTGCAAACCGTGGCGATCGAGAGAGGCGAGCTCCCGCTGCCAGGCCGGACCAGGCGCGTAATGGAGGAGGACTTTCATCGTGCCCCATGGGAACGCTCCTCGCGGCGGCAAAGCTCCCTGGCCTCCCAGCGTTTCGGCGATGCGCAAGCCCTCATTCCATTTCGCCATTCGTTCGGAGCGCGCGAAGGAACCGACCTTGAGCATGTGCGCTCCCCAGCCCACGGCCAGATGAACGATGGTGACATCCTCGGTCTCGCCCGAGCGCGCGGAGACGATCGCATTCCAACCCGCGTCCACCGCGGCGTCGAACGCGGCCTTGGTCTCGGTCAAAGTTCCGATCTGGTTGGGCTTGATGAGCGCCGCATTGCAAGCGCCTGATTCCGCCGCAGCCCGGATGCGAGCGGCGTTGGTTGCGAGAAAATCGTCGCCAACTACCGCGACATTCTTTGCTCGCGCCGCAAAGCCAGTGAAACCCGCGGCGTCGTCTTCAGCGAACGGATCTTCGATCGCCACGATGGGATATTTGTGAAGCCAGCCGAGCAAAAGTTCGCTCCACGCCGCCGAATCGAGCTCGCGTTGTTCCAGCGCCAGTCGGTAGCGGCCTTCTTTGCCAAACTGCGAGGCGGCGATATCCAGCGAGATCGCGATCTGTTCGCCGGGACGGAAGCCTGCCCGCTCAATGGCGCGCACGAGCATGTCCAGCGCCTCGCTGTTGCTGCGAAACAGTGGCCAGTAGCCGCCTTCATCGGCGACTCCGGCAAGTAGCCCGGCTTCGGACATCAGTTCTCCGGCGGCATGATAAACCTCGGCCGTCCAGTCGAGAGCTTCGGTGTAGTTGCTAGCGCCGACTGCAATCACCATGAAATCCTGGACGTCCACGCGACGCCCGGCGTGCGCGCCGCCGCCAAAGATCTGGATCTCGGGAAGCGGCAGATGCACCGGACGGCCGCCCGCAAGATAGCGCCACAGTGGAACGCCGGCGTTGTGCGCCGCGGCATGGGCGACGCTCATCGAAGCCGCTATGATCGCGTTGCCGCCGAGCCGGGATTTATTCGGCGTGCCATCCAGCGCGATGAGCGCGGCATCGACGGCCGCTTGATCCTCCGCATTCATCCCACGTAACCGCGGGCCGATTTCAGCATTGACCGACTGGACCGCTCGCGAAACATCGCGGCCACGAAGCCGGCTTCCGCCATCGCGTAGATCTACCGCTTCCCAACTTCCGGTTGACGCTCCGGCGGGGGTAAGCGCTCGGCCGACCGCGCCGGAGCTGAGATGGGTTTCCACTTCCACAGTGGGCCAGCCGCGCGAATCCCACAGACGGCGGCCAATGACACGCTCGATCGCGGCGCTAGGCATTTTTTAATTCCTTCGCCCAGGTTTGCAGGATGGTGTCGAGACGTTCTGGACTCGCTTGTATCAAATGCCGGGCAACTCGGCGCACGCGATCCTGATCGGCAGGAGTGAGATACTCGACTGGCGACTTGCCATCGACGCGTGCGAGAAAAAGAGCGGGCAAAAGCGTGGCGGCGCGAGCTTCCAGAACTTCGGCAGGCTCCCACGCGACGCCTTCCAGGTAAGCTTCGCGCAACGCATCGAAGCAATGGAGGAAATCGGCGGAAGCGGCGGGAGTCCATAGGCACTTCAGCAACAAGTGATTCAAGCAGAAGGCGAGATCGAACGCCGGATCGCCATACCAGGCGCACTCCGCGTCCAACAACACCGGGCCTTCCGGTCCAACCAAGATATTCTTGGGGCTCACGTCTCCATGCACCAGTGCGTGTTTCGAAGCAGCCGTGGTCTCGACCAGTCTATTGAATGTTGACGCAAGATCGGGGTGGCGACGGGCTGTGGCCTGCAGATAAGGTTCCAGGCGGAGACTATGGAAGATCGCATCCGTCGGAAACTCGGCCGCTACCGCGGGGTCGTGCGCCGTGGATCGATGAATCAGCGCGAGGAGCCGTCCCAGTTGAGCTGCGAACTCAGAATGCGCCCTGCCCGCTCGCAGTTCCGCCTTCCACAAAGGATGCGACTCCGGCGAAAGAAATTCCATCACGAACAGATTCTGGTCCGCATCGTGGGCGATCAATCGCGGAACGGCGTGCGGCGCGATCCCCGACACCACGCGCAACCATGCGAACTCGTAGTGATTCCGCTCAATCGGCGCGAGCCATTCCCGTTCTACACGCAATTTCGGAAGCGCCCGCTTGACGCATACCGTCCCGCTGCGCAGATCGACGCGCCAGATTTGCGAGGAAACGCCGCCGATGAGCGCTTGGTACAGCGGCTCTTCATCTCTCGCCGCGAGACCGAGGCTCCGCAGGGATTCGGTGATCGCAGCGGTCTCGGCGGTTGCGTTCATCCTAGGGCCGAATGCCGGACACCTTCAGCTTGATCCGGTAGAGTCCGGTGCGCGCCGTGATGTAGAGCGTCTTGCCATCGGCATCGCCCCAGGCGCAATTCGCGGCGATCTCCGGAACGTGTATTGTGCCGAGGTGCTTTCCTTGGGGCGAGATTACCAGCACGCCTCCCGGGCCGGTGGCATAAAGGTTCCCTAAACGATCGATCTTCATTCCGTCCGGCACGCCGTCGGCAGTATCGGATGTAACGTCCAGAAATTTTTTGCCGTTGGTGAGCGCGCCATCCGCCTGGACGTCGTAGACCATCCAGAATTTGTCAGGCCGTGTATTGGCGACGTAGAGTTTCTTTCCGTCCGGCGAGAACGCGAGGCCGTTAGGATAGGGCAGATCCTTGGTCAGCAACTCAAGCTTTCCCGCGGCCGTGATGCGATACACGCCGTTGAATCCCAGCTCGGTCTTGAAGTAGTTGTTGGGATCCGGCGGATTGTTGCGCGCAACAGAATTCGGATCAGTAAAGTAAATATCGCCATTGCGGCGATGGATCACGTCGTTCGGGCTGTTGAGCCGCTTGCCCTCGTAGCGATCCGCCAGAGTGGTGATCGTGCCGTCTTTCTCTATGCGCGATATTCGCCGGTTCCCGTGCTCGCAGGCAATGAGGCGGCCCTGGGCATCGAATGTCAAACCGTTGGTCCCAATCTGAATTCCGCTGGGAAACTCGTGCTCAAAGACTGTCTTGCGATACACCGAGAGGCCCGCGCCGGGTGCCCACTTCATGACAGCGTTTGCTGGGATGTCGCTGAACAAAAGGAAGCCGCCGCGGCGCACCCATACCGGTCCTTCAGCGAACTGGAGATTGCCGATTACTTTCTCCACCGCAGCTCCGGGAGGAACAAGTTTGTCGAGCGCGCGATCGAGCCGTTGCACTTGCGCAGCCAAGGGCAGGACGCAGGCGAGCAGCGCAATCAGATGGCGGCGTCTCATTTCGCAGCGTCCGGCAAGGCGAAGCTATACAGCACGTTGCCCGCGGAAACGGCCACGTATTGTTTTCCGTCCACCGAATAACTCATGGGCGAAGCCGCGATCCGGCCACCAGTCTGGAAGCGCCACAGCAGTTTTCCGCTGCGCGAATCCAGAGCGATCAGGTTTCCATCAGCCGCGCTGGCGAACACCAAGCCGCCGCCCGTCGCCATCACGCCGCCACCGAGCGACGCCTGTGCGATCTTGAAGCGCCACTTCGCTTCGCCGGTTTCTACGTCCAGCGCCATGACGCCGGACGATTCGGCTTCTCCCGCTACTCGCGATCCGCGGCCGCCCCAATATTGTTTGCCGATCTCATACTCTTCTGCCTGGCGAACGTATTTTTGCCCCGAGTCCGTGTAGACCAGATACATCCAGCCGCTGGCGGGATCGTAAGAAGGAGACCTCCAATTGTTTGCGCCGCCTCCCGATGGATAAACCACGGTTCCTTCCGGACTCGCATCCGTGTTGGGGATAACCTTGGGCCGGCCATTCTCGTCGAAACCGGCGTTCCAGGTTTGGTGGGCGAAGGCCGTGCCCGACAGAAATTTTCCGTCGTTGCGATCCAGCACATAGAACATGCCGTTGCGGTCGGCTTGCAATAATAACTTCCGCTTTAGACCGCGATAGGTTTGGTCGACGAGAACGACGTCTTCCGTCGCATCCCAATCGTGACTGTCGTTAGGCGTGAACTGATAATGCCATTTGCGCTGCCCGGTGGCCGGGTCGAGCGCCACCACCGAACAGGAGAACAAATTATCGCCCTTGCGAATCGTGTAATCGCTATCGGGCCCGGGATTGCCGATGGGCCAATACAACACATCCAAATCCGGATCGTACGTACCGGTCAGCCAGCCGGGTGCGCCGCCGCGCTTCCAACTGTCGCCCGCCCAGGTATCGTGACCGTACTCACCCGGCCGCGGAACAGTATTGAAGCGCCAGATGCGTTTCCCAGTCGCGGGGTCGTAAGCATCCACATAGCCGGGGAGGCCGAACTCGCCGCCGGTGATGCCGACGATGATCTTGTCCTTCACGGCGAGCGGCGCGGACGTGAAGCTATAGCCTTTCATGGTGTCGTCGACTTGCACTTCCCACAAAGGCAGTCCGGTGCGGGCGTCGAGCGCGACCAACGCGGCGTCGAGCGTGCCGAAGAAAACCCGATTGCCCAGCACCGCCACGCCGCGATTGAAAGGATTAATTTCGTATGGGTTGACCTTCTTCTGCTGGCGTTGATATCGCCAGATCTGCAGCCCTGTTCGCGCATCCAGCGCGACCACTGTTCCCGGCGAGCCGCTTGTGTACATGATGCCGTCGACCACCAACGGAGTCGCTTCGAGGATCGACTGGCCCACCAGTTGCGCGCTCCATTGTGCCTGCAACTGGTCGACGTTGGAAGTGTCGATCTGCTTGAGCGACGAATAATGACGACCCTGGTAATCTCCCCAGTAGGTGAGCCAGTTCTGCGGCTCCGCGGCGGAGTTGCGCAGCCGGTCGAAAGTCAGGCCGCCGGGAACGTCTACCCGCACCGTCTTCGCGAGGTCGCGTCCGTTGAGCGTTTTCAAGTAGGCAACGACGTTCTGGATCTCCGCCGCCGAAAGACGCTTCGCGAAATCATCCGGCATCAGCGATTTGAACTCGTAGCGTTCGTCCTGGATGTGGGCCTTGTCCAGCAAATGGAGTTTCCCGGAGAGGTCCGTCATTTGCAGCGAAAATGTATCTTCGATGCGGAGTACGCCGCGGAGTTCGCTGCCGTCGGCGGTCTTCACCACTACCGCACTCGGGCCGCGACGCCCGCGGTCAGCGGGATTCATGTCGGTATCCGGGTTCAAGATCTTCGCGCGCAAAGTTGCCGCGGATGTTCGTCCGGCCGATGACAAATCGGGGCCAACTAGTCCGCCTCTCGCGTTCACCGCATGGCAGGAACCGCAGGCCGCCTTGCCGTAGAAAAGCTGTTCGCCGGCAGCGGCGTCGCCGGTAACTACTTCGCTTGCGCCGCCTCCGCTCAAGCTGCGCAGGTAGGAGATCAACTGCCAGGTCTGATCGGTGGTCAGCTTCGAAAACGACGGCATCGCCGACCCGCTGATGCCACTGCGGATATTACGGAATAAGTCAGCATCCTCGCTGCCGTGCGCGAAAGTATTGGTAGCCAGCGATGGACCTCGATCGCCGCGCGCCTGACCGCCGTGGCACGCCTGGCAGGTCTGCCTGTATAACTTCTCACCCGCGGCAATGGCGGTGGGATTTCCGGCCAGGGGATTGGTCCCATTGGTCGCGGTGTGTTCCTGCGCCACCGATGCCGATCCGGCAAAAACGAAGAAAGCTAGGAATGCTCGGTTGATTTTGATTGTCATTTTTCCGCCACCTGTTGGCTAAACGCGCCCTTACATTCTAATGCGATGCCGGGGCAAACTGGGACGGTGGATCGCTTAACCGGCTGTTTCGGCGCTATAACGCGCGATGAGACCGGTGCGGACGGCATAGCGGAAGACGCGCCCGAAAAGCCAGCCCATCAGGAGCAGGTAGACGACCGCCAGACCCGCGCCCCAAAGCAGGTGCTGTGCGGAAAGCTCGCGGTGCGCAATCACCGCTCGCATGCCTTCGAATACATAAGACGCCGGCAACAGGCGTGCGATGAATTGCATCCAAGGAGGCAGGGTCGATAGTGGATAAAAGACTCCGGCGAAGGGCGAAAGCAGCGCGGGAATCGGCCAAATGAACCACTCGGCCGCGGGACCGAGCCGCAAAACGATCGCGCTCCCCGCGATGCCCAGCGCGATGCCCAATAGGAACAGCACCGCCAGAAACGGCACCAGCATCGCGCCATAGATGAAGAACGACAGTCCGAACACCAGCGTCGCCAGGAGGATCATCACCACCAGTCCGACGGAACTGGTAGCGATGCTTGAAATCACTAACCCGCTAACGTACTCGGGTATGGAGAGAGGCGTCGCGAAGATGTTGAGGAAGTTGCGGGTCCACACGTCTTCGAGAAATGCCAGAGTCACGCCCTGCATGACGCGGACCATGAAGTCCCACAGCAGAACCGCGCCAAGCAGGGTGGGCACGAAATTGAATCCGGCCGACGCGAACGAATTCAGGTATTTACTGATGAATCCCCACAAAACAATGTCGATTGCCACCCATGCGAACAGCGGCAGGATGCGCGCGGGGCTCCCGCGCAGCAGATAGTATTGGCGCAGCACGACGGCCGCAATGCGATGCCAGGACATCGTCATGTCCTCTCGATCGCGAGCGGCTCGCGCGCCACGGCTATGAAGAGTTCCTCCAGGCTGTCCATTCCGTGTTCCTGCGGTAGCCGCTTGGGATCGCCTTCGAGCAAAATCTTCCCGCGCGACAGAAACAGTACGCGGTGGCACACTTCTTGGACCTCGTACATATTGTGTGAGGTCCACAATACCCCGCCGGTGCTTTGCGCGGCGAAGTCCACTATCAACCGTCGGATGTCGACCGCCTTGGCGGGATCGAGCGAGGCCGTCGGCTCGTCGAGCAGCAGAAGCTGCGGCCGGTTGAGCATGGCCTTGGCCAGGCACACGCGCGTCTGCTCGCCCGATGAGAGGACGCCGCATTTGGTGTCGCGGAAGTCTTCCAGGCTGTATTGCTTCAGCAAATCCTCAATGCGCCGGGACAGATCTTTGACGCCATAGAGCAATCCAAAGATCCGCAGGTTCTGCTCCACCGTCAAGTTCCGGGCAGCGGCGCATAGACGGCCGCGAAATTGGTGTATTCAAGCGCTCGCGAGCGCTGCTTCCCCAGATCGACGCCTTCGATGCGAATGCTCCCCGAAGTAGGTTCAAGCACCCCCAGAATCATATTGATGGTGGTGGTCTTACCGGCCCCGTTCGGCCCCAGGAGTCCGACGATTTCATTGCTCGCGACCTCGAACGAGACCCCATCCACAGCCACGGTGGACCCGTAGCTTTTGCGCAAATCCGTAACTGCGAGCACCTGCGACATGGATTGTAAGCCGGTAACCCCAGCTTAACGCGGCGATGAATATGCATCATCGAGCAGGCATAATCGCAGCCCGGCCAGCCCGGCGGCCGCTCCCGGACTTGCCGGCAATTTTCCCGCTACGCCGCTGAAAATAAAACATAACATTGCCTGAACGTTCCGGCTATGGTACTTTCGGAGGGGACACTTTGGACCTTCCGGTACTCTCCCCTCGTTTCCTATGAATCTGCGGTCTTTATTTAGTCTTTTTTCTTCGGATCTTGCCATCGATTTAGGCACGGCCAACACGCTGGTCTACGCCAAGGGCAAAGGCATTGTGGTGAACGAGCCCTCCATCGTCGCCATCAATAAGACCAATGGGGAAGTGGAAGCCGTGGGCAAAGAGGCCAAGGAGATGCTGGGCCGCACGCCCGGCAATATCGTCGCCATCCGCCCCATGAAAGACGGCGTGATCGCCGACTTCAAAGTCACCGAGCGCATGCTGAATTACTTCATTCAGAAAGCGCATGGCCGCAAGATGCTGGTGCATCCGCGCATCATTATTGGAGTCCCCAGCGAAATCACGCAGGTGGAAAAGCGCGCGGTCATCGACTCCGCCTATCACGCCAAGGCGAGCGAAGTTTACTTGGTGGAGCAGGCCATGGTGGCAGCCATCGGCGCGGGACTGCCGATCACCGAGCCTTCCGGCAACATGGTGGTCGACATCGGCGGCGGCACTACCGACGTGGCCGTCATCTCACTTTCGGGCATTGTGTATTCGCGGTCGGTGCGCGTCGCCGGCAACGAGATGGACGACGCCATCATGCAGTACATGAAGCGCAAGTACAATCTGCTGATCGGCGAAACCACGGCCGAGCGCGTAAAGATCACGGTCGGCTCGGCGTATGAACTGGACAAGCCCATCACCATGGAGATCAAAGGGCGCAATTTGATCGAAGGCGTTCCGAAAACCGTCACAGTGGACGATACTGAGATCCGCGAAGCGCTTTCGGAGTGCGTGTCCACCATCATGAATGCCATCCGCGTGGCCTGGAGCGTACTCCGCCGGAGCTTTCTGCCGATATCAGCGACCGCGGCATTGTACTGACCGGCGGCGGCGCGTTGCTCAAGAATCTGGATAAGCGCATTCGCCAGGAGACGGGCTTGCCGGTGTCGATCGCCGAGGACCCGCTGGCTTCGGTGGTGCTGGGAACCGGGAAAATGCTGACGGAATTCAGGCTGCTGCGTCGTATCGCGATCGAGTAGCATGAGGGGGTTGGTCCCCTATGTAGTATGGAATTTTTCCTCAATCGATACCGCAACCTCACGGTGTTGCTGGTGGCCATTGTGGCGCAACTGGTGCTGCTGGCGTACCAGGTGAAGAGCAACGGCGAGGTTCGGCTGATTCGTGTATGGGCTGTCAGCGCGGTTACGCCGCTGGCGCGCGTGATTGAGGCCGGCCGCAGCGGCACGGTGCATTTCATTCGCGACTACTTCGTCCTGTTGAACGTGCGCGAGGATAACCAGCGCCTTAAGGCGGATCTCGACCGCACCAAGATGGACAATCAGTATTTGCAGGCCGAGCTTTCGACGGCCGACCGCGCCAAATCTCTGGCCATCTTCCAGCAGCAATCGCCCTCGAAGACGATCGCCGCGCACGTGATCGGCAACACTACGGGAGTAGGCGCCAAGGTAGTGATCGTTGATCGCGGCACCGGCAGTGGCGTACAGAAAGGGATGGCGGTGATCACGCCGGATGGCATCGTAGGCAAAGTGACCGCCGCGTATCCCACCGCGTCTTTCGTGCTGTTGATTACCGATCCTTCGTTTGCCGCCGGCGTGGTTTCGCAGAAAAACCATGTGCACGGGACTTTAAAAGGCCAAGGGTTTAGTACCGTAATTGTGGATTACGTGCAGAACGAGCAGAAGGTTGAGCCCGGGGAACGCTTCTTCACTTCCGGTGACGATCGCATCTTTCCCAAGGGATTGCCGGTGGGCGAAACCACTGTCGTGCGCGAAGGTAAGTCGTACAAGGAAATCTTCGTGACGCCGAGCGGCCTGCAGAACGGTCTGGAGGAAGTGCTGATCGTGATCGAAGGCGTGCATGTGCCGATCCCGGACGCGCAGCCCACATCGCAGCCGGTTCATCTGCAGGAGCCGCCGCCCGTGGAATCGTCGGATTCTTCAATACCGGATGCCGTCCCCGGACAGACCCCAACGCCAACAGCCGCGCAAGCACCGGCGCAACCCCCCAAGCAGAGCGGGCCTTTGACTACCGATGCGGATCGCCTATTCGACCAATACCGCAAAATCGGGGAGGCTGAAAAACATGTCTACGGACAGAGCGCCGGCGGTGCTCCGAACTTCAACATCAATCTGAACCAGCGGCCCGCTGACGCAACTCCCGCGCCGTCCGGAAATCAAAATTCGGTTTCGGCCGCGGGCCAGGGTACGCCACCGCTGGCAGCCCAGTCTCCGGCGCCTCCGCCGTCCGCGGCCAAGACTCCAACGGCGAAGCGCCCATGAGCGATCTGGGCGCCAATTTCCGCACCGACTTTAGCGAATCCACGCTGCTGAAGAAGGGCGTTTCGAGATACCACGTAGCCGCCATCATCGGCATCCCTTTAGCCGCGATTCTGTTTCAGGTTTACGTCCCGCGCTTCTTCGAAAGGCTCTCCTATCTGGAATTGCCGCTGCTGGTCACGGTGTATTTTTCACTGATGCGCCGGTCGCCGGTGGCGGGGGTCCTGTTCGGCGCGGGTATCGGCCTCGCGCAGGATTCGCTGTCACACAATCCGCTGGGGATGTTCGGGATCGTCAAAACATTAGTCGGCTATTTCGCGGCCTCCATGAGCCAGCGCTTCGATGTGCAGAATGCCGGCGTGCGCTTGGTCCTGGGTTTTTTCTTTTGCTTCTTCCATCAATTTTTCTATTGGGTGTTGGGGCGCGCGCTGCTGGGCGAAGCGCTGGATCTGGATTTGGAAACCACTTTGCTGGTCGCGGTGCTCAACGCTCTGGTCGCCGTGCCCCTATTCCACATCTTGGATAAACTGAGGGTTACGGATTAACATGCCACTGGAGCGCGAGCCCGATTTCAAGCCCGACGCAGCCAAGCGCCTTTCGCACGACGACACCCGCTTCGCACTGGGGCGCATCGCGGGGTTCCAGTATTTCATCGTCGCCGTCTTTTTCTTCCTGATTACCGGCTTCTGGGTGCTCCAGATTCGCGACGGCCAAAGCAATAGCGAGTTGGCCGAACACAACCGCGTCAAAACGGTACCGGTGATCGCTCCGCGTGGCAAACTGCTCGACCGCGACGGCCGCGTGATCGTGGATAATCAGGCAGCCTTCACGTTGCTGCTCACGCGCGAAAACCTGAACCTGGATCACCTCGATGGCATCGCAGTCGGCCTTCATTTGGATCCTGCTGAAGTCCGCGCGCGCGTCCGGCATTTCGCGTCGCGGCCAAAGTACGTGCCGGTGATGATCAAACAGGAACTGACGCCGGCTGAAATTTCGTTTGTCGAGTCGCATCGCGACGCCGATACTTACCCGGAAATGGAACTGGTCACCAACCAGCGGCGCCTATATCCGCGCAATGGCTTCGCGGCGCATGCCGTCGGCTACGTGGGCGAAGTTTCCGAGCAGGAACTGGATACTCCTGAGTTTGCAAAATACACGCAGGGCGAAATTGTCGGCAAAGCTGGGCTGGAGCGCCAGTATAACGACATGTTGATGGGCACGGATGGGCAGCGCCGCGTGGTGGTCGATAGTTCCGGGCGCGAACGCGAAGTGCTCGAGAGCACCGAGGCCACGCCGGGGCGCAGCCTGCAGTTGACGCTGGATCTGGATTTGCAGGCGGTCGCGGAGCTCGGCCTGGAGGGACAGCGCGGCGCGGTAGTGGCGCTGGATCCGCGCAGCGGGGAAGTGCTGGCCATGGTCAGCCGCCCGGCCTACGATCCCAACGCCTTCGCGGCCCATATCACGACGGAGTATTGGAAGCAACTGACGTCGGGCAACGACAACCCCATGCTGAATCGCGCGATACAAGCCCAGTTCGCGCCCGGCTCGACCTTCAAGCCGATCATGGCGCTGGCGGGCCTGGAAACCGGCACCATTGACGATCACGATACGTTTCACTGTCCCGGCGGAGCCACCTTCTTTGGGCGCTTTTTCAAATGCTGGCAGAAGAAGGGCCATGGCAACGTGAACGTGCATCTGGGCATCGTCCAATCCTGTGACGTTTTCTTTTACAACCTGGGAAACAAGCTGGGCATCGATCAGATTGCCGCCTATGCGGAGATGGCGGGCATCGGCAAGAAGACCGGCATCGATCTGCCCGGCGAGGCCGAGGGCCTGATGCCTTCGAGCAAATGGAAACTGCGGACGCAGCGCCAGAAGTGGTACGCGGGCGAAACCATTTCCGTCTCCATCGGCCAGGGTGCGATCACGGTAACGCCGCTGCAACTCGCCGCGGCCATCGGCGGCATCGTGAGCGGTGGGAATTGGTTCAAACCGCACATGGTGAGGGAAGCGGCCGCGCTCGAACCACGCCACGCCGATCTGCGCGCGGAGAGTGTGGCCAGCGTGGTCTCCGGCATGTACGGGGTGATCAATGAAGGCGGCACCGGTGCCGCGTCACGCATCGAAGGCGTGGAATTTTCGGGCAAGACCGGGAGCGCCCAGCGCATCTCGAACGACCTGCGAAAATCCGGCGCGCTGGATGCGGACGAAGACAAGGACAACGGCTGGTTCATCGGATTCGCGCCGCGCGAGAACCCGGAGATTGTGGTGGCGGTGCTTCTCGAAGGCGGCGAGCACGGAGCACTGGCTGGCCCCATCGCCCGCGATGTGGTCAAATCCTACTTCGATAAGAAGATTCGCATCTCGCAAGCCTCACCGCTATCGCGGCCGTTGGCGCTGTTGCGTCCGCCCCGGCCTTAACGCGAGAAGTGACCGCCTGACGCCGTAAATACGCACAAATTTCCGCAATCCCCGTAAATTTGTCCGAGGTTCTGCTGCGGGGCTACTCGTATGTCCCTGATTTGATTCGCATGACTGCAGATTGGCGACGCACATGCACGTTAGGGGGGCATGTTACGCATCACAAAAATCGTTGCTATCGTCTTTATGGGCACATTCCTGGCTTGGGCTCAGGAACCGAATCCCGCGCAAAAACCGGGGACGGAACTACAGCCGGAACCTGGCATGCCGACGCCCATTTTCCGCATCCAGGTAGTGTCTCGCTCGACTCCCGCGGTGAATTATCTGCACCGTGGCGGTTCGACCAAAATTGATTTTGCAGGCACTCCCCTGATGGCTCCCGGGAAGGGCGATGCCACGGTTGAGAGTGAGCGCGGGGTGATCCGGGTCTCGGCCAGCTTCAAGAACTTCGCGCCGCCCAGCACCTTCGGCCCCGAATATCTGACCTATGTTTTGTGGGCAATTTCGCCGGATGGCCGCCCGGTAAACCTGGGCGAGCTTACCCTCGATCACTATGGCGAGGGTTCGAGCAGCGCCATCAAGACCACCAGCGAGATCCAGACCTTCGGCATGATCGTGACCGCTGAGCCTTATTATGCGGTGACGCAGCCGAGCGATGTGGTGGTGATGGAAAACGTGGTCCGCAAGGACACGCGCGGGGTTATCGAAACCATCGATGCCAAGTATGAGCTGCTGCCGCGCGGCATGTACACCAGCGAAGGCAAGGCCAAGGGATTCCTGCCGGTTCGCGTGGACAAGAAGAATCCCTTCGAGCTGTATGAAGCCGAAAATGCGGTGATGCTGGCGCGCGTTGCAGGCGCCGATAAGTATGCCGCCGACAGCTTCCAGAAGGCGCTCGACGCGCTCGCCTGGGCGGACCGGAATCAGGCGCAGAAGCCGGGTCAAAAGCCGGTGATCACGATGGCGCGCGAGGCAGCTTTGCGCGCCGAGGATTCGCGCGTGATCGCTATCCGCGCGCAGCGTGAAGAGGCTTTGGCGCAGGAGCGGGCGGCGTCATTGGCCCGTGAAACCGCGTCTGCCGCAAAAGCGGACGACGAAGCACGGGAGCGCGCACGCGCCGACCGCGAACGTGCCGAGGCGGATCGCCGAAGTGCGGAAGCCGATGCCCAACGGGTAAAGGCGGAATCCCTGCGCGCGGCTGCGGAGACCGATCGTGCGGCTGCCGAGCGGGCCCGTGCCGATGCGATGGCCGCGACCGCGCAAGCGAATGCCGACCGCCAGCAGGCAGAAGCCGCCAAACTGGAGGCCGAGCGCGCGCGTCAGGAAGCCGTCGATCAGCAGCAGAAGCTGGCGTCGGAGGCGGATCTAGCAAAGGCTGCGGCGATGAAGGCTCAGCAGGAGCAAGCGGAGCTGCGCCAAAAGCTGATGATTCAGTTCAACCAGATCCTGCAGACGCGCGAAAGCGCCCGGGGTCTGATTGTGAACATGAGCGATGTGCTTGTTTGACACCGGTCAATTTACTCTTAAGCCTGGTGCGCGCGAGAAACTCGCCAAGATATCGGGCATCATTCTGGCTCACCCTGGCCTGACCATTACCGTGGAAGGCCACACCGACAGCGTGGGCGGCGACGATTACAACATGAAGCTCTCGGAAAATCGCGCCAATGCGGTGAGAACGTATTTGGTGTCCCAAGGACTGGATTCAGGGATCGTAACGGCGCAAGGTTTCGGCAAGACGCGGCCGGTGGCGGACAACAGCACCGCCGCGGGACGTCAGCAGAATCGCCGCGTGGAGATGGTGGTAGCGGGCGACGTCCTCGGGACCAGCGCCAGCGCCGTTGCTCCGAATTAATTACGCCAGGTCGAACTTCTCGTGATGCAGCAGCGGATCGCTCTTCACCAGCACCGGGCGCCGCAGAGTCTCTTCGAGCTCCTCCAGGAATTTGTTCTGGTGCGACTTGAGCACCTTGGCGACGTCCGGATGCACCCGCAGCATCACGTCTTTGCCTTCGATGCTGCGCGATAGCTTGCGGGCTTCGGTCAGGATCTCGCTCACCACCGTCTGCGCTCTTGACATAGCCCGCGCCTTCGCAATGCGGGCAGGGCGCGCAGAGCGTCCGCTCCAGCGATTGCTTCACGCGCTTGCGGGTGATGGCCACCAGGCCGAAATCGTTGAACTGGAGAATCTTGTAAGGCGCGCGGTCGACGCGCATGGCTTCTTCGAGCGTCTGCATCACCTTCTGGCGATTCTTGCGCTCGTCCATGTCGATGAAGTCGATCACGATGATGCCGCCCAGATCGCGCAGGCGGATCTGGCGGACAATCTCTTTGATCGCTTCGGTGTTGGTCTTGACGATGGTGTCTTCCAGGCGATTCGACTTGCCGACGTACTTGCCGGTGTTGACGTCGATGGCCACCAGCGCCTCGGTCTGGTTGATGACGATGTAGCCGCCGGACTTCAGCCACACCTTCGGCCGCAGCGCTTTTTCCAGCTCCTTGGTGATGCTGAAGGCGTCGAAGATGGGAGCTTCGCGCGTGTACAGCTTCACCTTCGGCACCAGCGCCGGCTGGAAGCGCTCGACGAAACGCAGCACGCTTTCGTAGGTCTCTTCGTTGTCGATCCAGATGGCCTTGAAGCTATCGGCCAACTGATCGCGCAGAATGCGCTGCACGATATCCAGATCGTGATGCAGCATGGCCGGCGCGGGCTTCTTCTCGGCCTTGGTGCGGATGTCCTGCCACAGGTTGTAGAGGAACAGCATGTCGCCGGCGATCTCTTCTTCGGTGCGGCCTTCGGCGGCGGTGCGCGTGATGAATCCGCCCACCGGACCCGGCCGCTTGCCTTGCAGAATGCGCTTCAGGCGCAGGCGCTCTTCGTCGCTGGCGATCTTGCGCGAAACGCCCATGTGTTCGAGCGTCGGCATGTAAACCACATAGCGGCCCGGCAGCGCGATGTGCGAAGTGATGCGCGCGCCTTTTTGACCCAGCGGCTCCTTGGCGATCTGAACGATGATTTCCTGGCCTTCTTTCAGCAGGTCGCTGATGGAAGGCTGGCCCTGATTGGGGCGCGAGCCGGTATGCTCGGGACGCGGCTGGCGTTCCTGCCGCGGTTGCTCTTCGCGGACAGCGGCGGCGCCATTCGACTCGCCACGTGCCATTTCCGGATGGCCCTGTTCGGGGCTGCCGGCTTCGGGCCGGGTGCGGTCGGACTGCTCGGGCGCGCCCTGCGGACCCTGCGATCCTTGTGAACCTTGCCCGCGGCCGCGCCGGCGGCGGCGCGAAACCCGATGCGGGAAACGGCCTCCGCGCTCGCGAACCGAAGCGCTGCCGGACTCGCTGGTTGCCTCGCCCGTTGCTGTTCCATCTCCTGACGGCGCGATCTCGATGCCTTCGACATCGCCCAGAATCATTGCCTGGATGTCGCTGTCTTCGTCGTCGTCGAGCAGAGGAGCGACCGCGGGTTGGTCTTCGGAATCGTCCGCGAGATGCTCGGAAATTTCAGCCGACTCCAGCGTCTCGGGTAGAAACTCTACAGCGTCCGCTTCTTCGGCTGCCGCCTCTGCCATCAGCACGCTGGGTTCTGCGGGCACTTCTGCTAAGTCCGGCTCGACGGTACGTTTATGCAACGGCGCGTCCGGCAGCGCGTTCTCCGGCGGATAGTGGATGGGCTCGTCGAATTCGTTTTCCGCGAGGCCGTTTTCTTCCACGGTTTCGACTACTGGGGAGACGGGTGCCGCGGCTTGCGGCGCTTGCTCCACCGGATGTTCAGTAGGCGCGGCGTGGCGATATTTTGCCAGCGATTCGCCGGGCAATACAATTGGAGCGGCCGATGGCGGCGCCCAAGCCGGTGATGTCGTGGGCTCGACCGCAGCTTCAACCTCGACTTCCTCTTCAGGCTCCTGCGAGACGGTTTGCGATTCCACTGCGGCGGCCTCCGGCGGTGCGGCCGGACGAGCGCTGTCACTGGCGTACTTCGAATCCGGGAAACCGTGGCCACCACGGCGGCGCCGGCGGGACCTGCGGCCTCTGCGCTCGCGCTCCTCGCGCTCGCCGGTAGGAGCAGGTGCGCTTCCGTTCGTGGCAGGCGCTGCGGATGCTTCCGTTACAGCAGCGTCTTCCGCGCTGGCTGCGGCAGTGGGCGCAGGGGCCTCTTCCGACGGAGCCTGGAGCCGGTGGCCGGTAGGGCGGGGCAGCGTCGCGTTGCTCACGTTGTTCACGCGGGCCGCGATCACGGTCCCGTCCCCGGTCTCTTCCCCGGTCGCGATCCCGATCCACACGGACCGGGCGCTCATCGCCAGTTATCTTGTCGAAGTCGTCGTGCTCTTCAAGGAAGTCCGAGACGTAGAGAAACGTGTCCCGCTCCAAGCCCACATCGACGAAAGCCGATTGCATTCCGGGCAGCACGCGCGTAACGCGCCCCTTATGGATGCTCCCGGCGAGCGAATATTCATTGGCACGCTGGAAGTAGACTTCCACTAGTTGGTCGTCTTCGATCAGCGCCACTTTGGTCTCATGCCGATTGGCTGAGATCACCAATTCCTTACTCATGTGTTCATCCCTTCATAAGGCCTTTAAAAGGCCTCTAGGACCGGGTCCAAGGGATAAGGCGGGTAGCGCGGGCTTCGATCGATAGCTCACTGGCGGCGTCGCCGGGATGGAGACTTTTCCTCTTACATCCCGCTTCGAAACTACTCCAACCGCCAGCAGAAGAACCCACTCTCGGGGAGGCCAAGTGATCCGCCACGATCGGCGCGTCTCAATCCCCTTGAAGGAGCTCAAAAAACTTTGGTTACCGAAATCCGTTTTACGCCTGAACGCCTTTGGAGCGCCAAGTCCGTATCTAAATCAACTCACAAACCGCCGGAGCCGGACGTTGTTCACCAGCCCCAGCATCATAAATACCGAAAACATGTTCGAGCCGCCCGAACTCATGAGCGGCAAAGGAATTCCCGTCACTGGCATGCGCCCCACCACCATCCCCACGTTCACCAGCACATGGAACAGCAGCAACGCGGCCACGCCCATACAAACATACATGCCGGCCCGGTCCGGGGCCATCTGGGCATTTTGAACAATCTGCATCAACAGCAAGAAATACAGACCTAACACCACCACTACACCGACGAACCCATGCTCCTCCGCGAATGACGAGAAGATGAGATCGGTGTGCGTGGCACGGCAGAAAGCGAAGCTGGGTTTGTGTGCCGCGCGTGACTCCGCGCCCCCAGACGCCGCCGTCTCCCACCGCAATTTTGGATTGGATCACCTGATATCCGGCTCCACGTGGATCGCCGGACGGGTCGAGAAACGTCACCAGGCGCTGCCGCTGATAGTCCTTCAAAAGGTACCAGCCCACCGGCAAAGTGAGTGCGCCTACCAACGCGACGATGGCCAGATATCGCCATTGAACTCCGGCTATCAGAATCCCGACGGCTAGGATCGGCAGGTACGTTAAGCCCGTACCCAGATCCGGCTGGGAAATCACCAGCATCGCCGGAATTCCTACTAACCCTCCTAATTTCAGCAAGTCGCGAGGCTTGATCTCGTCGCTACGGAGCTCCGATACATACCTCGCTACGACTAATATTATCACCAATTTGACAAATTCCGAGACCTGAAGATTGACACCCAGGATTCTGATCCACCGCCGCGAGCCAAATACCAGGCGCCCAACGAGCAAAACTCCCACCAGAGCAGTCACTGAAAGTGTGTAAAGCAAAGGGATTTGGCCGAGGAGTGTGTGGTAATCGATGGACGTAACTACCCACATGAGGGCTAGTGCGATGCCGATCCAGATAAGCTGCTTCCACCAGGCGTCTTCCCAGTGGGTATCGCGCGTGGCGGAGTAGATCTGCAGCACGCCGAGCCCGCAGATGATCAGGGTGATCAGCAGCAGCGGCCAATCGAGGTCCCGATAACTGCGGTAGCGCGCCATGCAGTTTTCAGTTTACGGCAGAAATGCGGGAACGCCTACGAGTTTATTCGATGCCGGTACGCGTATGCTAATATGCTTTTATGCGTACGACCATCGACATGCCCGACGCTTTATTTCGTAAGACCAAGGCGGTAGCGGCGCTGCGCGGGTCGAGTATGAAGGAACTGATTATCCAGGCTGTTCAGCGGGAGGTGACTGGTGCGGCCGGCAGTGCGCCCAAGCGGCACCGCGTCAAACTGCCGCTTATCCAATCTCCAAGCGGACGCAAAGTGGATCTTAGCAACTTCGATTTTGATGATCTACTTGGTTGATGTGAACGTTTGGTTCGCGCTCAGCTATGTGGCGCATGTGCATCACCAAATTGCAAAGTCCTGGTTTGAGGACACCGAAGCAGATCAAATAGCCTTCTGCCGGATTACACAGAGTGGTCTTCTGCGGCTCTTGACCAACTCCCGGGTCATGGGGGCAGACGTCCTGACTGCTGCCAAGGCATGGGCGATCAACGATGATCTGTGCCGCGACGTCCGCGTGACTTTCGCGCATGAGCCTCACGGGTTGGAGACAGCATGGCGCGAAGCAACGAAGCACCTGCATACAGGTGCAAACTTTTGGACCGATGCCTATCTGGCGGCGTTCGCGGAAGCTGGCGAATATACTATCGTCACTTTCGATCGCGGATTCCTGCGCCATCGCGGGGTGGGTGTACGGCTGCTGACGCCCACCATCTAACTTAGGACAGCCACTCGGTGGTCGCGTCCACCAGCAGCGGACCCAGCAGTGACGCCGCCTCGCGCTCCACGCTTGCAAGCACCTGCTCCGCGCGCGCCTGATCCGGGGAAACCGTGACGCGGCGACCAGCCCGCGCTGCCACAGGTCCTGATAATCGATCTCGGCGACGGCGACGTTGAACTTGGCGCGCAGCCGGTCCTTCAGGCTCTTGACGAAGTGCCGCTTGTCTTTGAGCGAATGCGCGTCATCCAGCCGCAGTTCAAAAGTGATGACGCCGATGGCGGGCACTGGACGGCGAGTCTTAAACGAACGCTTCGTGCGCGACGCGCTCGGTCACGAACGCCTCGATCACGTCGCCCGGCTTGATGTCGTTGAAGTTGGCGAGCGAGATGCCGCACTCGAAGCCCGCCTTCACTTCGCTGGCGTCGTTCTTGAAGCGCTTCAGCGCCTTCGATCTTGCCGGTATGGACCACCACGTTGTCGCGCAGCAGCGCGAACTTCGCTGTTGCGGGTGATCACGCCGTCGTCCACCATGGCAGCCGGCCACCGCGCCGACCTTGCGAGATGCGGAACACGTCGCGCACCTGCGCCCGGCCCTTGTAGACTTCCTTGAACACCGGCTCCAGCATGCCGGTCATGGCCTTCTTGATCTCGTCGGCCAGTTCGTAAATGATCGTGTGCAGCCGGATGTCGACCTTTTCCTGCTCCGCCGCGGCCTGCGCCTTGCGCTCCGGCCGGACGTTGAAGCCGACGATGATCGCGTTCGACGCCGACGCCAGCAGCACGTCGGTTTCGGTGATCGCGCCGACGCCGGAGTGCAGCACGCGGATCTTGACCTTGTCGTTCGAGAGCTTCTGCAAGCGTGTCGGTCAGCACTTCCGCCGTGCCGCCGACGTCGGTCTTCAGGATGATGTTGAGCTCCTTGACTTCGCCTTCCTTCAACTGATCGTGGAACTGATCGAGCGTGATGCGGTTGTTCTTGGCCATCGCCACTTCGCGCGCCTTGGACTCGCGATAAATGACGATCTGCTTGGCCTTGGCCGTATCGGTGACCACCTGCAAGGTGTCGCCGACTTCGGGCAGCGATTCCAGACCCATGCACTTCGGCCGGCATGGACGGACCGACTTCGCGCGATGGGCTCGCCGCGATCGTCGAACATGGCGCGCACGCGTCCGAACACCGAGCCGCAGATGAAGTAATCGCCGACCTTGCAGCGTGCCGTTGCGCACCAGCACCGTCGCCACCGGACCGCGTCCGCGATCCAGCTTCGCTTCGAGCACCGTGCCCATGGCGGGACGCGCCGGATTGGCCTTCAGATCCTGCATGTCGGCGACCAGCAGAATCATTTCGAGCAGCAGATCGAGATTGGTCTTGGCCTTGGCCGAAACCGGCACCATGACCGACGTCGCCGCCCCAATCTTCGGCCAGCAGGCCGCGATCGGCAAGCTGCTGCTTGATGCGCTCCGGCTGCGCGTCCGGCTTGTCGATCTTGTTGATCGCGACGATGATCGGAACCTTGGCCGCTTTGGCGTGATCGATGGCTTCGAGCGTCTGCGGCATCACGCCGTCGTCGGCCGCCACCACCAGCACCACGATATCGGTGACTTTGGCGCCGCGGGCGCGCATGCGGGTGAACGCTTCGTGACCGGGCGTATCGATGAAGACGATCTTCTTGCCGTTCTTCTCGACGTGATAAGCGCCGATGTGCTGCGTGATGCCGCCGGCTTCTTTGCCGGCCACATTGGCCGTGCGGATGGCATCCAGCAGCGAAGTCTTGCCGTGATCGACGTGGCCCATGATGGTGACCACGGGAGGACGCCGTCTCGCGATCCTGGTCGACTTCGGTCTGCTCGAATCTCGTGCGTGGTTTCTTCTTCGTAGCTGAGCTTGTTGGTGGACGCGCCGAAATCGCGCGCCAGTTCCTCGGCCAGCTTGACGTCCAGCGTCTGGTTGATGGTGGCGAAAATCTTCTTCTCCACCAGCTTCTTGATGACCAGGTTGCCCTTCACGCCCAGCTTTTCGGAAAGCTCCTTGACGGTGATGCCTTCGGCGATGGTGATTTCGCGATCGATCGGCGGCGGCTCGAAGGATTCCTCGCGGCGCGATCACCGGACGGAGACGTCCCTCTTCCTGATCCGCTCGCGGCGGCGGTCGCCGCGGGCTCCAGGTTTGGTCGCGTGACGGCGGCCGGGATCGGTCGGCAGCGTCGCCGGTTCGGCCCGCACGGAGGCGACGTCGGATGCATCGGACGCCCGCGCAGGCGCGACCGCCGGGACCGCGCGGCCGCGGACTGGCCCGGACCACCGGACCGCGCATCAACGGCTGGCCCGGACGCACCGGACCGGTATAAATCGGACGGCCCGGCACCGGACTCGCCGGGCGCGCAGTCGGCATTCCCGGGCGCGGCGCAGGCGCCGGAGCACCCGGAGCAGCGGCGGCCGCGGCCAGTCGCGCCACCATATCGGCACGCGGCGGAACCACGGGCCGCGGCTGCGGGCTGGCCCGGCTAAATTCGGCTTGGCGGGCGGACGCAACGGCGACACCGCTGCGCCGCTGCGACAGTTCTGCGCGGGCGCGCGGCGCGGCTCCCGGAGTCGGCCTCATTGCAGGCCGGGCTGGCGATTGGAATTGTCGGCACCGCGGCACCCGGCCGTGGAGCGCCCGGCGTCGTTATCATTACTGGCTGCGCTGGCGGCGGACGGAGCAGCAGTGCGCGGCCGGCGGCGGAGCCGGGCTCATCGCTGGTAGCCGGGGAGGGGCGGTGGCCGCGGCAGAAGTCCGCGCCGAGTCCATGGGCGGCATCGGCTGGCGGGGTCCGGAAAGAATCTGTCCCGGACGCGGCGGCGGTGGCGCGGAGCCGCGACGGAATCACCGGACCGCGATTCGCCGGAGCATCGGGCCACCCGGTTGTCCCGTCGCCAACGGCGGACGCACCGGCGCAACGCCGGACGCACCGGCGCCGGAGCTTCGGAATTTTCAGCGGGCTTCGGAAACCGCGGGCTTCGGCACGGCTCTGGCGCAACGGCGCCGGCGCGCTTCTCGCGCCGGCGGCGGGTTCTTCTTCCAGCGCAACGGCCGAGTGCCGGGCAGGTTCCTGCCGCGGCGCCGCTTCGAGGACTGCGCCGCGTTGCTCTTCGGCGCCGCTTCCCCGCCAGGCGCTTGCGGCGCACTTCAGCACCAGATCGTCTTCCAGCGAACTGGAGTGCGTCTTCTTCTCCGAGATGCCCAGTTCCGGCAACACCTCAATGATCGCGTGGGGCTTGACTTCCAGCTCCCGGGCCAGCTCGTTGATGCGAATTTTACTCATACATAGCGACTCTGGCGAGTATCCTTCAGGACTCCAGGGATTTGCGCGCTAAACCTTTCTAGACATCGCCCTAGTGACAATCTACTTCGGTCGCTCGAAGGCTCCCCATTTTCTATCGTAACAGATTGCTTTTCTGGCTCACTTGCTGCCCAGCGGCCGGATCTGCGTCTTCGGAGCTTCTATCGGCGGCGCTTCCGGCGGCGTTCCGCGGTGCGGCTTCGGCGGCCGCTTCCGCTTCCACCGAACCCTCGAACTGGCCGTAATAGCTCATCACCGCCTGCTGGATCGGCTCCACACATCGGGCCGATGCCGGGGATGGCTTCCAGATCTTCCGGCGTCATGGCGCCCAGCTTCTCCACCGTGGTCACGCCGCCGGCCATCAACGTTTCCACGATCGCTTCGGTCAAGCCCGTGATCCAGCAGCACCGAGACGGGCGCGCCCGGCACCACCAGCGCCGCCATCTGCGATTCCACTTCCTGCCGCTTTTCTTCTTCGCTCTTGATGTCGATCCTCCAGCCGAGCAGCTTGGCCGCGAGCCGCACGTTCTGGCCCTTCTTGCCGATGGCGAGCGAGAGCTGCGAATCGTCGACGATCACTTCCATGTGCTTGCTCCAGCGCGATCGATGATGCGTGACGCGCGCTGATCTTCGCGGGGCTCAGCGCGTGCGTGGCGAAGGCCACCGGATCGTCGTGATACTCGATGATGTCGATCTTTTCGCCGCGCAGTTCGCGAATGATGGACTGCACGCGCATGCCCTTCATGCCGACGCAGGCGCCGACGCTATCGACGTCGCGGTCGCGGCTGGACACGGCGATCTTGGTGCGCTCGCCGGCTTCGCGCGCGCAGCCCTTGATGGTCACGGTGCTGTCGTAGATCTCCGGGAACTTCCTGCTCGAACAGGCGCATGACCAGTTCCGGCGCGGCGCGCGAAACGATCACGCCCGCGTTCTTGCCGGCCTTATCGACGATCTTGATGACGCAGCGGACGCGGTCGCCCACGCTGAAGCTTTCGAGCGCGACTGCTCGTTCTTGGCAGGCGCGCTTCGGTCTTGCCCAGATGCGACGATCAGATCCGGACCTTCGACGCGCTTGATCGCGCATGTGACCAGCTCGCCCGACGCGGCCGGAATATTCCGAATAAATGTTTTCGCGCTCGGCTTCGCGCACCTTTTGCAAGATGACTTGCTTGGCGGTCTGCGCGGAAATGCGGCCCAGCGCGTCGGTGGGTTTGGGGATGCGGATTTCCGAATCGATCTCGGCGTCGGCGCGAATTGTCTGCGCGGCTTCGCAGCGAGATTTCTTTGTCCGGATCGGCCACTTCCGCCACGACTTTTTCACGCCGTAGATATGGATCGCGCCGGTGGATTCATCCAAATCGGCCGCCAGTTCTTCATTGGTATGGAAATGCTTGCGCGCCGCCACCAGCATGGCGTCTTTCACCGCGTCCAGAATGATCTTCGGATCGATGCCCTTTTCCTTGCTGAGAATCTCGATGGATTGAAAAATCGTTCCCAGAGCTCATATAAATTTCCATTATTTAGTGTGTGAGAAATTACCACTCGAACTTCAGGTTGGCTTTTTCCACCTGTTCGAGCGGGAACTGCACGCTCTTGCCCGGGGCAGGCTCGAGCGTGATCACGCCGTCCGCGAAGCTCTTCAGCGTCCCGGCCCAGTGGCTTCTGATTTTCCACGGGCTGGCGCAGGACCACCTTGACCTTCTGCCCCACGAAACGCTCAAACTCCCGCGGCTTGCGTGAGCTTGCGCTCGACGCCGGGCGAACTGACTTCCAGCGTGTAGCCCGCGCCCGGAATCACGTCTTCGACATCCAGGATGGTCCCGACATGCTGCGAGATAAACTCGCAATCGGCATGCGTAACCCCTTGCGGAGCAGCCGGATCCACAACTTGGCCGGGAACCGGAGGGCGATCGATAAAAATGCGCAGAACTCGATTCTGGCCGCCGCCCACGAGGTCGACATCGACAATTTCGATGCCCTCGCTGGCGCCAACTCTTTCCGCGATCTCGATTACTTTGTCTATGACAGCCTCACGGTCCGCCATCTGGCTTGCCGTCCGATCAAAAATAGTGCCAGCCAATAAAAAAGTGGGCTTGCGCCCACCCAACTATTCGCCAACTGACCTTAGTATACACTACGCATCAAACCGGGTACCTGCGGCCTGTCTCCGGGTGGCTAAAGATACACTTGAAGGTCAGGCAAAAAATGGATACCTCCACTTTGCATGTGCTCCTGGTGGTGTTTTTCGCCACTTTGATTCGATCGACATTTGGGTTTGGCGAAGCGCTGATTGCGGTGCCGTTGCTGGCGCTTAGTATTCCGATCGAAGATCGGCCGCTCCTGTCGCGGTTTTGCTGTCGATCGTCATCGCTGCCGTAGTGGTTGTGCAGGACTGGCGGAAGATCGACGTG
>CAWCAP010000044.1:0-13927 GCA_963793395.1 Bryobacterales bacterium
CGCACAATCCATGATATAATGGATAATGGAACTCATTGCCGAAAGTGACTGCCTTTCTCGGTCTAGGCGCAAATCTTGGAGATCGAGAAGCAAATATCCGTGAAGCCTTGAGAAAATTGGATCTTCTGCCGACAATAGATGTGAAGACCGTTTCCTCACTCATTGAAACAACTCCGGTCGGCATTACAGAGCAGCCTGATTTCTTGAACGCCGCCGCCGAGATCGAAACGACACTCACGCCGCATCGGCTCTTGGAGGCCATTCTAGCGGTCGAAAAAGACCTGGGCCGTGAACGAACCCTTCGCTGGGGACCGCGCGTTATTGATATTGATATCCTCATCTACGAAGATAAGCAGATCAAATCGCCTTCGCTGACGCTGCCCCATCCACGTCTGACGGAACGCGCTTTCGCATTAGCTCCGCTTGCAGAGATCGCTCCTGACCTCGTAGTTCCGGGGCAAAAGCGGCGGTAAAAATAATTGCGGAACAATTGCTCAAAACGCGAACATACTGAACGCTCAAACCGTCATAAATTATCACACGAACTCTGCGGTTGAGGCGACACGAAGTTTTCGCGTGGGCGATCATTTGGATCCATGCATCTGAGGCCGCAGCGGTGAGCGGCTTTTATAGTTAATGATTTATTCATATGAAGCCAAGGACCGAACCGGCCGGACGGTCACGGGTCCGCTCGACGCGCATGACGAACATGCCGCCGCAACGCTCGTGCGAGAGCAGGGATAGCGCCTTGACGCGCCTGATCCCGGCCCTTACCCGCAGAAGTGCGTTGAACGGCGATGATGCTCGGAAGACACAGCCCTCGCTCACACTCGGGCGGTGGCTGGCTGGTCCATCTGGTCTACCCGATATGGACGGGCGTCAGTTTAGATGAGCTGCGCTGAACTACCGACAGTTCGCCGCGATGCTGCATGCCGGTGTGCCGATTTACAGTGCCTAGCGACACTACTTCGCGTAAACTCGCAACGGAGCATTTCGGCGGGTATTGGAAACGGTGAGCGAACGGCTCCATGAAGGCCAAACGCT
This sequence comes from Bryobacterales bacterium, assembly GCA_963793395.1. Taxonomy (GTDB): domain Bacteria; phylum Acidobacteriota; class Terriglobia; order Bryobacterales; family Bryobacteraceae; genus Palsa-187. The sequence continues at coordinate 1,045 of CAWCAP010000044.1, forward strand.
GAAAGCGCTCTCGGTGAGTACCCGTGGATATTCACGGACTTCCATCGTGCGTTGGTGGGCTGAGGAGAGAAGAGCGGGCGTTTGGACCTGATGTTCACTCGCCTTGCGGATGCCTTAGTAAGGAGCTGGAACAGGCGCTGCGTAGGAGCATCCGCCGGGAACGTTCTACCCGAAGACGGTAATCGTCTCATCGTCCCTTTTGCCGCCGCTGTTTTATCTGGTTACCAGCGGCATACGGGCGTATTTGGAGCATTCGGTCGTGCCGTTATTATGGCTGCTGGCCGGAGTGGCCGTCATCTATGCGCTAAACCGGCTTGGGGCGCAGGCTAAAGGGGATACCACGCGATTCGCCATGCTGCCGGGAATCGGCGGAACAGTCCGCATGATTGCATTGGCACGGTTTTCGCGACTCTCGCTGCTCTTTACGCAGCCGGGATCGCTTTGCCGGAGGCGCTGCGCTCCGCAGCGGAAACTACGGCGACGCCTATCTGGCAAGCAAAATCGTGCGTGCTATCCCGCGCATCGAGGCCGGTCACGGAATAGTCGAGTCGCTGCGCGATACGAGGGCATTTCCGCCGCTGGTCATGTCCATGCTGGGAACAGGGGAGCAGACCGGCAGTCTCGACGAGACAATGAATAAGGTCGCCGAGTTTTACGAGCAGGAATCGGCAGTGCGCCTGCATCAGACCAGCGTCACTTTGGGAGTCGTAGCCCTCATCATCGCCGCAGTCGTCGTGGCCTACGATGTCATCGGCTTTTACACAGGCAATATGAGCCAATATAAAGATCTACTGAAACCAGATCCGGACTAAGTTGCAGATCCAACCGGTATTTTTTATTATTCCTTTGCGACAGTCCGAGGAAAGGACGCCATACCGAACACAACTGGGCAGAATGATGATTTAGATAGAGTTAACGGTAAGGGAGCATGCACAAAATGGCTTCACAAAGAAACCATTATGGATTCTTGGCGTCGCGCGAAACGCGACGACGGATGAGATAAAGAAGAAATATCGGGAATTGGCGCGGAAATTCCATCCCGATAAGGTCCAAGACAAGGATTTGGGCCAGAAAGTCTTCGCACAGATCAATAAGGCATATTCTGTCCTTTCCGATCCTGTTCAGAGGGCGCAGTACGACGCCACCTTGACTGCCAAATCGGCAGCGCAAAGAAAGCCGGGGACGCCCTCGACTTCGAGTCCGCGACCTACGACGGCGCAGCCGCTCAGCGCTCAGCAATCGGCAAACGTCGCACGTCTGATCGTCGAGGCCGAAGAAGCGATGATGCAGAATAAGCTCGCGAACATCCCACAGATGTGCGAGGTAATTCTCAAAGCCGATCCGCGAAACACGAAGGCGCTTGGCATCCTTGGCGACGCGCTCGCCCAGATGGGAAGGCCTCAACAGAGGCGGCGGCCTATCGACAGGCCCTAAAGATCGCGCCGAGTTCGCTTCTTCAAGCAAAACTAAGCCGTCTTGAAGGAACAACACCGACACCGACTTCGACCGCAAGGCCTCCGGGCAGTAACGGGGCGTCCAATCACACGCCCTCCTCGTCCGGCGGACCAAAACCGCCTGCGGCCGACCCCGACAAGCCTACAGGCGGACTATTTAGCCGCCTCCTCGGCAAGAAATAACTCAAAATGACGGGCTGCCTTTCGGCAGCCCGTCTTTTTTATTTGGGAAGTCTTAAAGCGCGCGGCGCGGCAGGCCGGCAAGACTGGTCGTATACCAGCGGCGCGTGTGGATCTGCGCCTGAAGCCAGCGGTCTTCTACACTCTTGGCAATCACGAATAACAGGACGGCGCTTCGATGATAGCGGCGTCCCGCGTAACGCCGAAGATGGGCGACAGCCTGATCAGGAGTGAGCATGGCGCTGTTGCGATAGAGCCGTGGAGTAGTCATGGCGACATATTCGCTGGCAACGCAGAGCATCTGCGCTCCAAACGGAATGCCATTCCCGTAACGTCCGAATGGATATCCGCTCCCATCAAAATATTCACGGTGATAGCGCACGATGTCGGCGGTAGGCCGCAGGGCCGGCACTGCATCCGTGATCGCCGCGCCGACGCGCACATAGTCGCGCAAGACGAACCGATCGGTGGCAGTGATAGATGAGGGGCCCCCGTAGAGCGGGTCTGGGTTGTTCAGGAGGCCATAGGGAACGCCGACCTTGCCGATGCCGCGAAGATGTCGGTGTCGCCGCCTTCCACCGCCGCCATCTTTTGCTTCTCGCCGTGCTCTTCCACGGTTTTGATCAGGTCATGCAGCGCCGCGGCTTCCTCGTAGCGCATGTCCGCGCTGGCCGTTTCCATGCGCGCGCGCAGTTCGTCCGCCAGATCGCGATGCCGGCCCTCCAAAAACCAGCGCACCCGGCGCACCGCATCGGCGTATGCTTCGTCCGTGGTCAGGTTTTGTACGCACGGCCCCAGGCAGCGATGAATGTGAAATTCCAGACACGGATGCGTATGGAATCGCGTGAGATCCACCTTGCACGACGGCACTTTGAAGTGCCGGTGAATGAAATGCACCAGCCGGTGCGCCAGGTTCCCCGGAAAATACGGCCCGAAATAACTGGACCCATCCTTGCGCAGCCGCCGCGTCACGTACACGCGCGGATACTTTTCCGCCGTCAACTTGATATAGGGATAAGTCTTGTCGTCGCGCAGCAGAATGTTGTAGCGCGGCTTCCACTGCTTGATCAGATTGTTTTCGAGCGCCAGCGCCTCTTTTTCGTTATCGACCTGAATGAAATCGATGTGCCGGGCGTCCTCGATCAGCGTGCCGGTCTTCGAATCCGCCAGGCGTTCGTCGGAAAAATAACTGCGCACGCGAGCCCGCAGATTCTTGGCCTTGCCTACGTAGATGACGGTGTCGTAAGCGTCCTTATACAGGTACACTCCCGGCGACAGAGGCAGTTCAGCGGCTCTTTCGCGAAGGTCCTGCATGGGATTAAAATGGCTCTACACTTAAATTGTGACACGCGCTGTTTTACTGAGCGTCTTTTTGGCGCTTCCGATCGCCGCCCAGGAATCCAAACCGCCCGCGCCCCCCGCGGCGCCTTCAGTCCAGGAGCAGGAGCCTCCCGAAGAAGATCCCGATCTCAAACCGAAGGAATACTCGTTCAATCCGCTGGAAGCCAGCCGCAATATCACCGCCGGCAACTTCTATTTCAAGAAGGGAAATTTCCGCGCGGCTTCACGCCGCTTTATGGAAGCCAGCAAGTGGGACCCGACTTCGGCCGAGGCCGTGCTGCGGCTCGGCGAGGCCGATGAGAAGTTGCACGATTTCACCGGCGCCCGCGAAGCTTACCAACAGTTCATCAAGCTATCGTCGGACGGCAAAGAGATCGAAGCCGTCAAGAAGCGAATCGCCGGCCTGCCCAAGAGCCGCGCTCACGGCAAATGACGGACAAGATCGTGGTCCTGACCACGTGCGATTCTGAAATGCTCGCGGAGACAGTTGGCGCGTCACTTGGTCGAGCACCGCGTCGCCGCCTGCGTGAACATTCTGCCCAAAGCTCGCAGCATCTATCGCTGGCAGGAAAAAATCGAGGACGCTGGCGAATGGGTTCTGCTCATCAAGTCCCGCCGCGACCTGTTCGCGCGTTGCGCGCCGAGATCCAGAAGATCCACACCTACGAAGTGCCGGAGGTGATTGCGCTTCCAATAGTGGAGGGCTCCGAAGCCTACCTCGGCTGGCTCGACGGCCAGCTTACAACGCCGGGCTCATAGGCTCGAATAGGCTCGATATCCGTAGGCAGGTCCTTCAGCTTATCCAGCGCGCGAGCCATCGGCGGGCGGATGACGCCCAGCTCGTCCAGCATCTTTTTGGCGCGCGCATAATCGCCGGTGGCTTCGATGTCCAGCAGATCGTGCACCAGATCCCGCACCGCGCCTTTGATTTTGGTAAAGTCCACCGCGAAGGTGCCATCCGGTTTGGCGATGAACGCGCCCTTGTCGGTCAGATAGTTGAACTGCATCGCCATGCCTTTGCCGTGCGCCTCATGCACGCCGAACCGCAGCGTGCGGAAGGACGAGGCGAGGAACGTGGTGTACAGCGGACGTTCCGCCGCCGGCAGCAGTTTGTGATCGAACAGATACTGCAGCATGAACAGCCCGGTGACATCGGCTTTGGCTTCTTCGATCGCCGCATGCAGCTCCTTCAGGGCCTGGCGAACATTCGTCTGCGGACCGATCCCGTGCGTCATCTCATGCGCCAGAATGTGCGTGAAGAAGGAATCGAAGCTCAAGTCCTTCTGATCCGCGGCGGAGAGCACCCGCGCCGCAATCGGCTGCAGGATCTTTGCGAACTTGGCCTCCTGCACGTTCTTCAGCATCACGCGCTTCGATCCCATCGCCTTCACGATGCGCTCGTCATTGGGCAGGTTAAACGCCGCCGTGCGGACGCCGTGCGCTCCATCGCCCGTAGCAAGAACTTCGTTCACCACGCGGATCGGCGCCAGCGCCCCCAGCTTCGGATTCTTGTACTTCGCATCCAGCGGCAGATTGTTTTCGATTTCCTGAATGTGGTCGGCGAAAATCTTCATCTTCGCCGTCTCCTGCTCATCGCGCAGCGTGACGTAAGCCTCGAACGCCGCTTTGTAGCCGAACAACTCGTCGTTATAAGTCTCGTACGGCCCGATGGTGATATCGATGGGCGCGTCGAGCTTCATCCAGGCCACATCGCTCGCATAGTAGTCGTCGTCGAGAAACGCCTTCGCGCGCAGCTTCAGAAATTCTTTGAGCGTAGCGTTCGACGTGAGCGCGGCGGCTTCATCGAGCAGCTTCGCCACCCGCTCGAGATCCTGCGCGTACGCCTTGCTGTACGGCACGGCCATCGAGTTTCTTGTCGGCGCCGCGCCGGATCACCGTGAAGAATCCGCGCGCCTGTTCCTGCTGCGCCGCCGGAAGCTTCGCGACCCAGGTCTCGAACTCATCCTTGGTCATGTCCTCGGGATAGAAGTTCGCCCCCGGCGGCTTCCTGGGCGGGACGCCGGGCAGGAACGCGATCTGCCCGTCCAGATCCGACCACGGACCTTTGTTCAGATCGAAGTAATGCAGCCGCGCTTTGCCCAGCGCCGACGAATCTTTCTGAAGCTGCGCCCGCAGCGCCGCATTCCCGCTCCAGCGCTGCGTAAGAAACAGGCCGTCGATCACGTGCGCCGCTTCGATCAGCTTTTGCAGCGCCTGCTTGTCGCCCGCCGCGAGCGCCGAAGTATCCACCTTCAGCTCCGCGGGAGCAAACCGCGCGATCATGCGATTCAGTTCCGCCAGGTCCGGAATCGTGGCAGCTCCGAGCGCCATACAAATCAAAACGGCAGCAAGCTTTCACATGCGCCCAGTGCACTGACTCCTGAGCTTAACCCTTGGTCGCGACAATCCGCATCCCATAGAACGAGCGGTGCACGAAGAACAGCGAGATCAGCAGGAACAGCACTCCCAGCCCTGTGCTGACCGCGTTGCCCTGCTTTTCCGACAGCGAAACCGCCAGTTCCACCGCCAGCAATCCGAACAGCGTCGTGAACTTGATGATCGGATTCAGCGCCACCGAAGACGTGTCCTTGAACGGATCGCCCACCGTATCGCCCACCACCGTCGCATCGTGCAGCGGCGTGCCTTTGGCTTTCAACTCCACTTCCACAATCTTCTTCGCGTTATCCCACGCGCCGCCGGCGTTGGCCATGAAGATCGCCTGATACAACCCGAACAGCGCGATCGAAATCAGGTAGCCGATGAAGAAGTACGGTTCGAAGAACGCGAACGACAGCGTCGAGAAGAACACCACCAGGAAGATGTTGAACATGCCCTTCTGCGCGTACTGCGTGCAAATCTCCACCACCTTCTTCGAATCCGCCACCGAAGCCTTTGTGGCGCTTTCCAGATTGATGTTGGCCTTGATGAACTCGACAGCGCGATACGCGCCCGTTGTCACCGCCTGAATCGACGCCCCCGTGAACCAATAAATCACCGAGCCGCCCGTGATCAGCCCCAACAAAAATGGCGGATACAAAATCGACAGGTTCTTGAGCAGCTCCGGCTGCAGGCCCTTCGTCAGTGCCATGATGATCGAGAAAATCATGGTCGTCGCGCCCACCACCGCCGTGCCGATCAGCACCGGCTTCGCCGTCGCCTTGAAGGTGTTGCCCGCGCCGTCGTTCTCTTCCAAATGATGCTTGGCCTTTTCGAAATCGACATCGAAGCCATAGTTTTTCTTCAAATCGGCCTTGATGCTCGGCAGCGTCTCAATCTGGCTCAGCTCGTACACTGACTGCGCGTTGTCCGTCACCGGCCCGTAAGAATCCACCGCAATCGTCACCGGCCCCATGCCCAGGAATCCGAACGCCACCAGTCCGAACGCGAACACCGCCGGAGCCAGCATCAGATTGCCCACGCCCTGCGTGCTGACTCCGTAGCCGATCGCCATCAGCCCCATGATCGTCAGGCCCAGCCAGTACGCGCTGAAGTTGCCCGCCACCAGGCCCGAAAGAATGTTGAGCGAAGCGCCGCCTTCGCGCGACGACGTCACCACTTCCTTCACGTGGCTGGACTCCACCGACGTAAACACCTTCACCAGTTCCGGAATAATCGCCCCCGCCAGCGTTCCGCAAGTGATGATGCTCGAAAGCTTCCACCACATCGTCGGGTCGTTGCCCAAATCCGGAATCATCAGGTACGAAATCCCGTAAGTCGCGCAGATCGAAATGATCGAAGTCAGCCACACCAGCGAAGTCAGCGGCGCTTCATAATTCATTTTGTCGACGTTCTGATACCGCGCCTTCGCCACCGCTTCATTGATGAAGTAGGAGAGCGCGCTGGCGATAATCATCATCACGCGCATCACGAAAATCCACACCAGCAGTTCCACTTTGGTGATGTCGTTGTTGACCGCCAGCAAGATGAACGTGATCAGCGCCACGCCAGTCACGCCATAAGTTTCGAAGCCGTCGGCCGAGGGTCCCACCGAATCGCCCGCGTTATCGCCGGTGCAATCCGCGATCACGCCCGGGTTGCGCGCGTCGTCTTCCTTGATCTTGAACACGATCTTCATCAGATCCGCGCCGATGTCGGCGATCTTGGTGAAGATGCCGCCCGCCACGCGCAGCACCGCCGCGCCCAGCGATTCGCCGATCGCGAATCCGATGAAGCACGGTCCCGCGTAGTCGCCCGGAATGAACAGCAGGATGCACAGCATGATGAACAGCTCCACGCTGATCAGCATCATGCCGATGCTCATGCCCGCCTGCAGCGGAATCGCATAACACGGGAACGGCTTGCCGCGCAGGCTGGCAAAGGCCGTCCGCGAGTTGGCGAAGGTATTCACGCGAATTCCGAACCACGCCACGCCGTAACTGCCCGCGATGCCCACCAGACTGAACGCCAGAATAATCGCGACCTTAAAGGCTTCCATCGATTGCAGGAAGCCGAAATAGAAAGCGATAATCACGCCAATGAAAACTTCCAGTATCAACAGGAATTTTCCCTGCGTGATCAGATAGGTCTTGCAAGTTTCATAGATCAGCTCCGAGATTTCGAGCATGGAGGAATGCACCGGCAGCTTTCGCAGATGCGTGTACATCGCCATGCCGAAGACCAAGCCCAACACCGCCACGCCCAATCCGATGGTCAACAGAGTGGGTCCGCTCACGCCGTTCAGGAACACGGCCTGATGTAAATCCGGCAGCCTGAGATCCGCTTCGCCGCCTTGCGCGAGCAAGGGAGCCGAACCGGCCAGCGCCAACAGTGCGAGGATCAACAGGGAAGTTGCACGCCTGCCGACCGCCGACAACGAGGTCATTCGCATCTGTAACAATCCTCCATTAGGAGCATGAAAAAACCGAGCCGCCCCGCTATGGCCCTTGACTACTGGAGTCAACATAGCGCATATCTTAGTATCTTTGCAATGCTTTGCGAGGGGTCTACAGAACTTCCAGTACTAGGCATTTCAAGTACATCGTTTCCGGTACGGTCAGCAGAATCGGATGGTCGGCGGCCTGCGTGCGCCGCTCCAGCACGCGCAATGTCTTGCCGGCATCCAGCGCCGCCTGCGCAATCACTTCGAAGAACGCCCCTTCACTCATATGATGCGAGCAGGAGCACGTAACCAGCACGCCGCCCGAATCCAGCAGCCGCAGCGCACGGAAATTAATGTCTTTGTAACCGCGCGCGGCGTCCTCTACCGCGCGGCGCGATTTGGCGAACGCCGGAGGGTCCAGCACGATCATCGAATAGCGGCGCTCCAGCCCCGAGAGAAAATCGAAAACATCGGCTTGGCGAAAGTGATACGTTCCCGATGCCGTTCGCTTTTGCGTTTGCTTCCGCCGTCGCCAGCGCGCCCGCCGAAGAATCGACCCCTTCCACCGATTCCGCCTGTGCCGCGGCGTGCAGCGCGAAGCCGCCGCTGGAGGTGAAACAATCCAGCACGCGCCCGCGCGCCCAGCGTCCCGCCGCCAGATAGTTTTCGCGCTGATCGAGATACACGCCGGTCTTTTGTCCGTGCAGTAAATCGGCTTCGAGCTGCAGGCCGTTCATCCGGATGTGGACTCTCTCCGGGATCTCACCCGCCAGCGTGATGACTTCCAACGGCAAGCCTTCCAGCTTGCGAACGCTGGCGTCGTTGCGCGCCAGAATGCCTGCGGGCGCCAGCAACTCCTGTAAACAATCGACGATGACATCGCGCGCGCGATCCATCCCTTGATTCAGAGTTTGCAGCGCGAGGTAGGGCCCGTAACGGTCGACGATCAATCCGGGCAGCAAGTCGCCTTCGGAAAACACCAGCCGGTAAGCGTCGGAGTTCTGAACCACGCGCTCGCGATGCGCAAGAGCCGCGGCCAGACGCTCGCGAAAGAAAGCCCGGTCGATGATCTCCGGCCGCGTCGAGAGCAGGCGCAGCGTGATCTGCGAAGTCGAACTGTAATGCGCGACGCCCAGAAACTTGCTCTTCGGATCCAGCACGCGTACCGCATCGCCCGGCGCAGCATCGCCGCGGTCGACAACATCGCTCGCAAAAATCCAGGGATGGCCGCTGGCGGCTCGGTCGGCCGCTTTGCGGTTCACGCGTACAGTAGTCAAGTACTCAGTTTAAGCGGTGATGAAAGGCGAATGCCGCATTTGCTCCAAGCGCGCGATCCGCTCTTCGGTAGAAGGATGCGTGGAGAACATGCGAAACAGCCCGCCGCGGAAGGGATTCAGGATGAACATGTGCGCCGTCGCCGGCGAAGCGTCGTCCATGGGTACGCGCTGCACGCCCATCTCGAGCTTGCGCAGAGCATTGATCAACGGGATCCGGCGTGCCCGTGTACTTTACCGACGCAGCGTCCGCGTCGAACTCGCGCGTGCGCGAAATCGCCATCTGAATCATCAGCGCCGCGATGGGAGCCAGAATCATCATCAGCAATCCGCCGGCTGCACTCCCGCGATCCTCGCGGTCATCACGCGATCCGCCGAAGAAGAATGCCATGCGCGATAGAAACGTGATGGCCGACGCAATGGTCGCCGCGATCGAACTGATCAGGATGTCGCGATGCAGCACGTGACCCAACTCATGCGCCAGCACGCCCTCCAGCTCGCGATCGTTCATCAAGCGCATGATGCCTTCCGTGACTGCCACCGAAGCATGCTGCGGATCGCGGCCTGTCGCGAAAGCGTTGGGCGAATCTTCCGGTATGACCCACAGTTTGGGCATCGGCAAACCCATCTTCTGCGAGAGCCCTTGTACAATGGGCGCCAGCCGCTGGTAGATTTCCGGCTGTTCCTCCGGCGTCACCGCCTGCGCCGAGTACGACATCAACGCCAGCTTGTCGGAAAAGAAATAGCTGAAAAAATTCATGCCGATGGCGATCATCAAGCCGTATTCCAGCCCCCGCGTGCCACCGATCGCTTCACCGCCAAACAGCAGAATCCCACTCAGCAATCCCAGCAGCAATACCGTCTTCACCGAATTCATAAAATGACTCTCTCACTAATAACAGACGAGGCGGGCCCGCGTTTGGTTCGCGAAACCCGCCTCTAGAATTGCACAAAAGTACCGTTTAACTGACTGTTTTAGCTAACGACGTTTACTTTGATCTGCCGCGGCTTGGCCACTTCCTTTTTGGGAAGCGTCACCGTCAGCACGCCGTTTTTGTAGTCAGCCTTCACGCCTTCCGGATTCACAGAGTCAGGCAGAGTAAACGCCCGTTCAAAGGTTCCGTAGGAGCGCTCGACGCGGTGCCAGCCGCCTTCCGACTTCTGCGCTTCGAACTTGCGCTCGCCGCGGATCGTCAGAGTGCCGTTTTCCATGCGGACGTCGATATCCTTCATTTCCATATCCGGCACGTCGGCCTTCACGATCAGCTCGTTCTCGGTCTCCTGGATGTCCACCGGCGGAACCCACGGACGGCCATTCGGCTCGGAAAACAGGCGGTTTACGGAATCCTGGAACAGCCGCATCCCGGCCGGAAAAGCTTCGATAATCAGCAAAAGGCGAATATTTGATAAGCGACATGATGTTCATCCTCCTAAAAAATCAATCTCTGTAGAGAGCATATAATATGCGTGTGTACGTGTCAAGTATTTGTTGCAGAGCTATCCCAGAGATGCTTTACGAAGGAGGAAGGGAACGCTAAGGCATTGTTTCCAAAGCGTTCCCGGGCGTGGGAGGAGTTAGGAAGGGATCAGATCAGTTGTTGAAAACCAACATCGTCTTGGTGCCGGACAGTTGGATTTCCTTGATGCGATACTTGCCGTCGACGATTGCTGTAGCGCACCGTGGTGGAGGCGAACTTCTTATCGCCCTCCTGCACCGTGACCGGAGCTTCCACCGATACCTTTCCAGAGTGAATCATCGCCTTGTCGCCGGCGAGCACCACGCTATACGTCCCGGCTTTCAACTCGGTGCCGCTCACCTGCGCCGGGTTGTTCAACGTGACATCGTAGGACTTCGACGCGCTGGCCCAGGCCATCGCCACCGTCCCCAGACACAATACGAGCTTTGCCATTTTCATAATGATTTTTCCGCCTCTCTCTTTTCTCGACTAACGGCGGGTTTGCTTGCCCGCGTTATCTATCCATACGCGCGAGGCGGCGTTTTGTTCCGAAGTTTCTCGAAAGTTTTTGAGCGGATTACTTTGCGAAGAACGGCCAGTGGCCGATCGGGTGATAGTGCAATCTCAGCAATACGAAGTAAGCGATCGCGGCGAGCAGCACGATCGCCAGCGAAGCGAACATGATCACTTTGCCCCACGGGAACTTCTTGCCTTCGCGCTTCATCACTAACAGGAAGCTTGCAAACACGCCCACGAAATACAGCAGGCACATCGGCACCGCAAATAACATCAGGTTAAAGAAGTCCGGCGTGGGCGTGATGATTGCAGCCACGATGACGATCGCGAGAATCGCATAACGCGAGTGCTGCAACAGGAAGCGCGGCGAAGCCAGGTGAAGCACAGTAAGAAAGAAGATGGCGACCGGCAGTTCGAATACCAATGCCACGCCAAGCATCACATTGACGAACAGATCAAAATAATGCGTGATTGTGACAAGCGGCGTCGACGCCATTGAGACGCCCGATGCTCAGTAGGAACGCGAGGCCAAAACGGAACGCCACGAAATACGCGAAACACCCGCCCAGGATGAACAGGCCAGCCGTGCTCAGAACGAATGGAAACGCCAGGCGCTTTTCTTTTTGATAAAGGCCGGGTGCGATGAAAGCCCATATCTGATAGAACACCCAGGGCGAAGCCAGAAACAGCGAGAACACCAGCGGAACCTGTACCCAAATGATGGAGAATCCTTCCATGGGCTCGTTGATGCATAGATGCGGCGGATTCACGCCGATCTTGGTCAGGGCGTCCACCGCCGGCGCACGCACGAAATCCCACAGTTGATAGCAGAAGATCATGCACAGCAGAAACGCCACGCCGAAACCCATCAGGGCGCGGATGATCCGGTTGCGCATTTCCTCCAGGTGCTCGAGGAACGACATGCGCAGCATGCCCTCATCGTCTTCGTCCTCCTCGGGTGGAGGCGGCGGAGGTGGAACGTACCCGCCGCCCGCGCCCGCAGGCACGAGCGCGCGTTCTTCCGGAGACAGACCTCCGCCGTTGGGCGTATCCATAGTTATAGCTTTCGCACTTACTTCAAATTTACGCGCCTATACGATGCTGGGAAGTTCCGCTTCTTCCGGCTCCGTCGCTTTGTGTCCGCTCGTTTGAACGAATTCCGGTAACGGATTCGATTCATCGGCAGCGGTTTTCACTTCGGCCACAGGTTCGGTTTTAACGGACTCAGAAGCGCCGCGCGGGACAGTACCCTGCACCCCAATATCGTAATCCGCTTCAGAAGGGTGATTCTCGCCAGACCCGTATATCGTGACTTGGGATCTGAAGAGCGCTCGGCTCAACATGTAATTCGGCGCCCGGAATTGCGGAAGCGCTTACGGTGGGTGGGACAGTTGCGGGTTCAAGGGATCGCTGAGGGTAACTTGACGGAGATCCACTGAGGTCGATATCGGGATAATTGGTGAGATCGACAGTGGCCTGCCGGGCAACTTCTTTCAACGATTCCGTTTCCTTCTCTAACGCCTGCATTTCGCGCTCGAATGTTGCTTTGAGATCGCTCTGCGCGCGACGGAACTCGGTCAGTGCCTTCGCCAGGGTCTTCCCCAACTCCGGCAATTTCTTCGGTCCAAACAGAACGAGGGCAACCAGGAAAATAACGACCATTTCCTGCATGCCAATTGGTCCCATACCGTGCCCTCCTTCGATTCCAATGATAGCAAAGGTGATCGGAAAGGGCGCCTGCGGGTCCGGAACCGTACGCCCGCGGCCGGGTGCCAGCACTCCGTCCGCTAATCCAGCAAGTGACCGAGCTTTTCGCGCTTAGTGCGCAGGTAATTTTCCGAT
>CAWCAP010000045.1:0-18377 GCA_963793395.1 Bryobacterales bacterium
GCTCCCACCGGATTCACAATGCTCGGGATCCGCTCGACCACCCGCACGCCGCTCTGCTCCAACGCCCTGATCTTATCCGGATTATTGGACATAAGCCGCACCGCACGCACGCCCAGGAAGTTCAGAATCGCGGCCGGCATCTGGTAGCCCCGCAAATCCGCCTCAAAGCCCAGTTGCTGATTGGCCTCGACGGTATCCGCGCCCTGATCCTGCAATTCGTAAGCGCGCAGCTTATTCAGCAGGCCGATGCCGCGGCCCTCCTGCTGTTCGTATATCAGTAAGCCCCGGCCTTCCTGGCCAATAGTCTTGATCGCCAGCTCCAACTGCTCGCCGCAATCGCAGCGCAGGCTGTGGAAAACGTCGCCCGTCAGGCATTGCGAATGAATCCGCACCAGCACCGGCTCGGGCGTCTGGATGTCGCCCATTTGCAGCACCACGGCGTCTTCCGACTCTTTGCCGTCCACGCCCTGGAACCCCAGAATCCGGAAATGTCCGAAGCGGCTGGGGAAATCAGCCTCGGCAATCTTGCTGAGTTTTAAAGTGGCTGGCACGGTAAAGGGCGTCCCTCCATTATAATGATCGCCAGAGCCCAAGACCGCACATGCTCCAACAGCACTTGGTGATCTTGATGGTTAAGCTGGCCGTCGCCGCGTCCCTCGCGAGCGTGCTGACGCGCAGCGCGCGCTTCACTTCGATGTTGATGCGCGAAGAGCGGACGCTGATGCACCGCGTGCAAATGGCGCTGGTCAGCGCTGCGATTTTCGCTTCGGGCGTGGCCGCGCGCGTGGTCACCGGTAGCTCCTATCAGGCCGTCGATCTGGGACTCGAAGGCAGCCTGGTGATGGGCATGCTCGGCGGCTACGTCACGGGATTGCTGGCCGGCGTGCTGATTTCCATCCCCGCAATGTTCAACGGCGAGTTGATGACAATGGTCTTGTTCGCCGCCGCCGGCGTGCTGGGCGCACTGCTGCGCGACGTCGCTCCCGACAAAGAGGCGATCTGGAAGTTGACCTTTCCCGACCAAGCTCTCTTCCGCTTGCTGCGTAAGCGCGATCTGCGGCCGGCCGCCTTCAGCCTGATCTGCGTGCTGATGATTCTGCTCGCCGAATTCCTGCGCTCAACCATGGCCCGCCTTTTCCCCACAAAAGGCGTCTTCGCCTTGCAAGAAAATTGGACGGGCGAAGGCCCTTGGCTCATCGTGGCCGTTTACTCCACGACCCTTCTTTCCGTGATGCTGCCAATCAAGATCTGGAACAGCAAGCGCTATGAGCGCAAACTGGAGCTGCAACAGCTCAGCCTGAATGAAGCCCGGCTAGCCGCGCTCAGCCGCCAGATCAATCCGCACTTCCTCTTTAATACGCTGAACTCCGTGGCCTCACTGATCCGCCAGGACCCGGAAGAAGCGCGCCAGGTGGTCTACAAGCTTTCGAAAATTCTGCGCCGCCTGCTGCGCCAGCAGGAAAATCTCACGCCGCTGCGCGAAGAGCTGTCGTTCATCGATGCTTACCTGGCAATCGAAATGGTGCGCTTCGGCGACAAGCTGCAGTTCATTCGCGATATCGATCCAGCCACGCTCGACCTTCTCGTTCCCAGCATGCTGCTGCAACCCTTGGTCGAAAACAGCATCCGCCACGGCCTGTCGAGCAAGATTGACGGCGGCGTGATCCGCGTCCGCAGCCGCATCGAAAACGGCCGTTTGCAAATCTTGGTGGAAGACGATGGCGTGGGCATCCCGGAGGACAAACTGGCTCGCATGTTCGAGTTGGGCATCGGGGTCAGCAACGTGAATGAGCGTTTGAAGGTATTATTCGGAGACGAGTATAAGATGTGGATCGATAGCCGGCTCGGCGAAGGTACCAGCACCGGAATTGAAATTCCGGAGCAGACCGGCGTCACGCTAGAACGTCCGCATGAGCGCGGAGAGCGCACTAGTGGGTACCGAGTCGCTGTAGGAAACGTGAAAGAGGCCATTTTGAACGACCTGAACTTTTACAGCATGAAGCATCGGGTGTTAACCCACGGACGTCCTGCGGGCGCGGAGACGGGATCGGTATCGAGCCCGGATATCCCCAACGCGCACCGCCTGTTCTTCCAGGAATCGATACGCTGCATGGGGCAGACAGCCTCCATGTTTCCGAGCTCGCGTTATCTCGCGAACGCGTTGACCAAGCCGATCGATTTCCGGCGCGCCCGTACCGTGGTGGAGCTCGGCCCCGGCACCGGCGCTGTCACCAATGAAATCCTAAAGCGCATGCGGCCCGACGCGAAACTCTTCGCGGTGGATATCAACGAGACGTTCATCGATCATCTGCGCGGCACCTGCCAGGATCCCCGCCTGGTCCCGCTGTGCGGCAGCGCGACCGATTTGCAATCCCTACTGGCCCTGCACGAGGTTGACTCCGCAGACGCGATTGTTTCTTCTTTGGGACTAACCGGAATGGACCACCGCACCCGCACGTCCATCATGCGGCAGATCGGAGGCTGTCTGGATGCGCACGGCACCCTGACGCAATATCAATACGCCGCGCACCTGGAAATCGCGAAACTCCGCCTCGGTGGATTTAACGAGGCGCGTTTCTTGCGCCGGTTTTTCAGCGACGTCACCGTGCGAGGCGTGATTCTGAATCTCCCCCCGGCGCTGGTATTCACTTGCCGAAAGTAGAGCTCGGCCCGACTTCCGGGAATCCCATGTCGTCTCCCGGTTCCTCCCAATAGAGGCGACCCTGTGCTTCTTCCCGGTGGTGGTTGAGCATGGTCGATATAAACCGGAGAGTAAGTTGAAGTGATTGGAACGCATCGAGTCCATAGATGCGATGAACTCTGGTTGCGCCAAGTCCCGCGATCTGGCATTCGCACGCAAAGTTAGCGTTATCGGGGGAAGGCGCTGGCTTTCCAATTCGGACCACAACCTCGCGAGCCTCGCCCCAATCGGAAATCAAGGTTAGTCGCCGCTCCGCAATCGGATCTTCTAACCTGTCCGAGGACATACGGACGCGTCTCTAGTAGAACAAATACTTCCGCCACTGATCGTCGCTCTTGCCGAGCAATCGCATCAGGTGCCGGCTGGTATGCAAGCTAAACGGCCGCGGCGCGCGCGCCAGACGCATGCCCGCTTCCTCCGGCGTGCGGCTCCCCTTGCGGTTATTGCAAGGATGGCAGCAGGCCACCAGATTCTCCCACGTCGTTTCGCCGGCCCGCGAGCGCGGAATCACATGATCCAGCGTCAGCTCATTCGTACTGAAAGTCTTGTGGCAATACTGGCACGTATACCGGTCGCGCATCAAAATGTTCTTGCGCGAAAGCGAGCGCGCCTGATGGGAATGCGGCGGTACTCCAGCAGTCGAATCACGCTCGGCACCGGCACCGCCTGCCGCGCCGAATGCACGTGCGAGCTGGAATGCTCCTCCGTCGCAGCCACGCCCTTGAGCACCAGCACCAGCGCCCGCCGCGCCGCGCACACATTGATTGGCTCGTAGCTCGAATTTAAAACCAGGACCGGGCGATGCAAGCGTTCCTGGTGATGATTGGCGATCACGTTATTCCCCCCGCCAACGCGGCCGTGGCCGCATTCGCGTTCCCTTCCGGAGTCATTTCGAAACTCGATAGCGCCACCCGGCGGTCGGTTCGCGCCAGCGCCAGCAGCGCCACATGCGCCGCTCCGGCCCGCTTCAACGCGCGAGCGCAAGCCGCGGCGGTCGCGCCGGTGGTGAGCACATCGTCCACCAGCAACACGCGCGCGCCGTCCAACCGGACGTTCTTTCTTAACAGCGAACGCACCAGCGACGTTGGTCCTGCGCTTGGCATTCGTCAATCCCGCTTGCGGAGTGGTCGATTTCACGCGCCGCACCGCCTGCCGCAGCGGCACATTCCACTTCTTCGCGATCTCGCGCGCCAGCAATTCAGATTGATTGAAGCCGCGCTCCCAACCGCGTCTCCAATGGAGCGGCATCGGCACCACCGCGTCAAAGCGCTCTTCACGCGGCAGCACCCGCGCCAGAAAACCCGCCAGCGGCCGCGCCAAGGTATAGATTTTGTCGTACTTGAACAGATGAATCAGCTTGCGCAGCGAGCCTTCATATGACCCATACGAATACACCGCGTCGAACCCGGTGAGCCCCAGCCGGCACAGCGGGCAGCGGCCGTTTTCATCCAATGGGAAGTGGTTCAGGAACGGAGTCCGGCACGCCACGCAGAAGAATTCCGCGCTGAGCGGCTGCGGATCGCACAGGCACCGCGCGCATACCGGCACGCGGGAGACTCCGCGCAGAGCTTCGCCGCAGACGCGGCACTCATCCGGGAAAACTAAGGAAAAAACTAGGCGGGAAACAGGTTCGGCAAGGCCGCGAAATCCCCTCCCCGCGGCGCGGAGCATACCTTCAGGCGTTGACAGCCAGTTGCCTGGGATACGGAGCAGGCTACTCGAGAAGACCCACCTCCACTGACACCATCAGTGTACAACATAAGGTAGTGTCAGAGCCCCCCGCGCGAAGTACCGGCACCACGAACGGCCCATGGATCCTGGCCGCCACGGTCCTCGCATCGAGCATGGTGTTCGTGGATAGCACCGTAGTCGGCGTGGCTTTGCCCGCCATCCAGTCCACCCTGCAGGCGACCCTCGCCGGCGTGCAGTGGGTGATCGAATCCTATGCGTTGCTGTTAGGGGCCCTGCTTCTCACCGGAGGTTCGCTCGGCGACATCTACGGCCGCCGCAAGATTTTCGCGATCGGCGTATTCTTGTTCTGCGCCGCGTCGATCTGGTGCGGGCTGGCCTCCGACATCCGCCAACTCGTGATCGCCCGCGCGGTACAAGGCGTCGGCGGAGCGTTGCTCGTGCCCGGCAGCCTCGCTCTGATCAGCGTCAACTTCCCGCCCGAGCAGAGAGGCCGCGCGATTGGCACCTGGTCCGGCTTCACATCGATCACCGCCGCGATCGGACCCGTGCTCGGCGGATGGTTGGTGCAGCACGCATCCTGGCGCTGGGCGTTCTTCCTCAATCTGCCGCTGGGAATCGCGGTCGTGGCGATCACGTTCTGGTGCGTCCCCGAGAGCCGCAACACGCGGGATGCAGCGCGTTTAGACTGGCCCGGAGCGCTGCTTGCCACCGTGAGTCTCGGTTGCATCGTGTTCGCATTCATCCAATCGATCCCGATGGTGGGCGTCGCCGGTGTCTTGGCGCTCGCGGCATTTCTCTGGGTAGAAGCCCGCTCCCGCGCGCCGATG
Organism: Bryobacterales bacterium; assembly: GCA_963793395.1. GTDB lineage: Bacteria > Acidobacteriota > Terriglobia > Bryobacterales > Bryobacteraceae > Palsa-187. The sequence continues at coordinate 5,221 of CAWCAP010000045.1, forward strand.
GTGCCGCTGGCCCTGTTCCGCTCGCGCAATTTCAGCGGCGCGAATCTGCTTACGCTTTTCCTTTACGCGGCGCTCAGCGGCGTGCTTTTCTTTTTCCCGCTGGATCTGATCCAGGTGCAAGGCTACTCCGCCACGGAAGCCGGAGCCGCGCTCCTGCCGTTCATCCTGCTGATGTTTCTTTTGTCGCGATGGTCGGGAGGCCTGGTCGCGCGCTACGGCGCGGAACGCCCTCTCGTGATCGGACCCTTGGTCGCAGCCGCCGGGTTCGCCCTGTTCGTGAGGCCAGGCATTAGCGGATCTTACTGGACGACCTTCTTCCCCGCCGTCCTCGTATTGGGACTAGGCATGGCGATCAGCGTCGCGCCGCTGACCACCACCGTCATGGGCAGCGTTGCCGAAAACCACGCCGGCGTGGCCTCCGGATTCAACAATGCCGTGTCCCGAGTAGCCGCTCTGCTTGCGGTTGCGGTGTTCGGACTGATTCTGGGCAACGTCTTCAATCGCACACTCGATCAGCGCTTGAACAGCCCAGCAATTTCCGCGCCCGTTCGCGCCGCCCTCGACACCCAGCGTCCCAAACTCGCCGCTATTCAAACTGACGACCCGCGCGGACGCCGAGCCGTCGATGAATCGTTCGTCGCCGGTTTCCGCGTAGTATTGTGGATTGCCGCCGGCTTGGCCCTAGCTAGTTCCTTCAGCGCCGCGTGGCTCATTGGCGCGCAGGAATCCGTCAAGATTCCAGATGCGCGTCAAGAGTGATCTTGGTGTTGAACAGTTTCGAAACCGGACACCCAGTCTCCGCCGCTTTAGTCGCCTTCTCAAACGCCTCGGCAGTCGCGCCCGGGACTTTGGCTTTCAACTCCAGATGACTCTCGGTGATCGCGAAGCCTCCGTCTTTCTGCTCCAGCGTAATGGTGCAAGACGTCTCAAGACTCGTCGCCTTCAGCCCCGCTTCTCCGAGCTGCGCCGAGAGCGCCATCGTGAAGCATCCGGCGTGCGCAGCAGCCAACAACTCTTCCGGGTTCGTGCCCGTCCCCTGCTCAAAGCGGCTGCGGAACGAATAGGGCGTCGTCGCAAGAATGCCGCTCGCCGTCGAGAGCGTTCCCGCCCCACTCTTCAAATCGCCTTCCCACTTGGCTTGCGCGGATCGTTTCATGATGTAGAGCCTCCACATCGATTGTCGCGCGGATGCGCTGTCAGTTGCCCTTACCGCCGCTCGCGAGATCGGCTTTCGACGCGGCCTCGTCCTTGTGCGGCGTGATCTTGTCGGGGTCGATGCGGACCATGATGTAGCGAATGTGATCCGGAATACTTGTGAACAGGTGTCCGGTGCCCGCCGGAATCACGATGACATCGCCCGCCTTGAGCTGATGCGAAACGCCGTTGCGGAGAGAAGCGCCGTTGCCTCCGGGACCGTTCAGCAGCCGCACCGCGCGATCGTCGTTCGAACGTTTCTTCAGATCCACGATGTCGGGACCGGTCATCAGCGTGGCCGATCCGTCAATGATGTGATAAACCTCACTCACCAGGTCGTGTTCCGCCACCGACTGCGGCGTCGGCGCAGTGAGCTTGCCGCGATACACCACGCCGATATCGACGTTGATTTTGCCGATATCGAGAGCCCGCACCTGTTGATCGGCAACCGCACTTCCTTCGACGCGCTTCAGATAAGCCTGAATCTCGTCGCCGCTAATATACGTGCTCTGGCATTTGTTGCAACTGGGTTTGGACTCCTGCGCGAACAGCGGAATTGCTAGGACGACTGTCAGGAACAAAAGTGAATGACGCATGTTTATTTACCAGTGGGCCAAACCACGCCCTGATCTTTCTTAGTGACCGGCGCCAGACCTTTATACATGAACCGTTGCACACGCTGGCCGCGATAGGTTTCGGTAGTGTAGATGTTGCCTTTTGAATCCGTCGCAATGCTATGCACTCCGTAGAACTCGCCCGGCTGACGTCCGCCTTCGCCGAAGGTCGTCAGCACTTCCAGCGATTGGCGATCGAGAATATGGACCCGGTCATTCTCGCCGTCAGCCAGATAAATGTATTTCTGCTGCGGATCCTTCGAGAAAGCGATGTCCCACGCCGAGCCCGATCCCAGAGTCTCCTTATTAATGAAGCCCTCTTTGATGAAAGTCCCATCCGGTTTGAAAACTTGAATGCGGTCATTGACGCGGTCGCACACATAGAGCTGGTTATCGTTCGAAAGATCCGCGCAGTGCACCGGATTGCGGAACTGCTGCGGCGGCGGAGCGTTGGGATCGTAGCGGCCCATATCGGTGTCGTCCGGTTTGTGCCCGTAAGCTCCCCAATGGCGCTTGTACTTGCCGGTGTCGGCGTCGAAGACGATCACGCGGTGGTTGCCATAGCCATCGGCGATATAAGCCTCATTAGTTTTGGCATCGATGAAAATCTTAGCCGGCAGCCGCAGGTTCGCAATGTCGTTGCTGCCCTTGCTGCTGCTTGGGCTTCCCGATCTGCATCAGGAACTTGCCGTCCTGCGTAAACTTCAGCACCATGTTGTCGGAAAAGCTTTGGAACGCCGGAGCCTTGCCCTTCGCATTCGCCGCCGCCGGTTCTTCGTCCGAGCCATTGATGGCGCCGCGAGAGCTCGCTGGTCCGCGGCCATTGCCGCCGATCCACACGTTACCCTTGTAATCGACCGTGATCCCGTGATTCGAATCCGGCCAGTTGTAGCCTGGCCCGGGACCGCCCCAGTGCCCGATGAGATTGCCCGCCTGATCGAACTCCAGCACCGGAGGCGCCGGCGCGCAGCACTGCGCGACGGGCGGATTCGTGGCGGCGTGAGTTTCGCCCGCCTCCAGCGATCCCGCGCGGTGAATGATCCAGACATGATCTTGCGCGTCCACCGAAACGCCGATGGTCTGGCCCATCACCCAGTGATTGGGCAGCGGTTTGGGCCATAGCGGGTCGACCTCGAAGCGCGGCGCGGTGACGGCAGCGGCTTCGACCACCGAATGTTTTTGCAACAGGACCGACCCCACGCCGAGCGTGCCAGCGAGTGCCAGAAATCCAAAACCTGCGTAGCGATTGCGCTTCATATCGAGGAACCCTCCCGCGTCTGAGGATTATATCCGATTGCCGGCGCCTCGCCCACCGCCCAAACCCCGCCCAAACTTCCGCGGAGCCAAATAGTATACTGAGGTCGGCTGAAACCACTATGCGAGTCCCCGTGCGTTTCGTGGCGATTGCCGCTCTGGCGTTAGGCGCGGCGAGCCTCTTCCTGGGGCAGACTCCGGTGTCCGTCCCGCTTCCAGCGCCCCTTCCAGCAAATGACGAGATCTACGCCTGCCCGATGGACCCCGACGTTCGCAGCCATGCTCCCGGCACGTGTCCGCGCTGCGGCATGAAGCTCGCGGCAGGTATTCCCGATCCCGTCGAATACACCATGGACCTGAAGGTGATTCCTCCCGCGCCCAAGCCCGGACAGCCCACGCGGCTTCAGTTCTTAGTTCGCGATCCCTGGAAAGAGCGCCCCGTCACGAATTTTCAAATCGTGCACGAGCGCCTGTTTCACATGTTCGTCGTCAGCCAGGACCTCAAGTTTTTCGTTCACGACCATCCCATCCTCGAAAAAGACGGCGTCTTTCACTACGACCTGAAGCTGCCCGAACCCGGCATGTATCGCATCCTCGGCGACTTTTATCCCGATGGCGCGACCCCGCAGTTGATCGCTAAGACCGTGCTGGTCGCCGGAAAGCCGCCCGCTCCGATCACGCTGGATCGCGACTATTCCGCCAAAGACTCCGGCAACATGCAGGTGGAACTGGTGACGGACCCGCCGCAGCCCATCGCCCACACCAAGACTCTGATGTTCTTCCGCGTCAAGCCGGGTGAAGGTTTGGAAAAATATCTCGGCGCCTGGGGACACATGCTTGCGGCGAGCGACGACCTGATCGACCTGATCCACACCCATCCCTTCCTGGCGGATGGCGGCCCGGAGATCCAGTTCAACATGATCTTCCCGCGAGCGCGCGTGTACCGCGTGTGGGTGCAATTCCAGCGCAACGGCGTTGTGAACACCGCGCACTTCGACGTGCCAGTCCAAGACCTTCAGTAGATCTGACGCGCCATCACGTCCCGGTAATACTGCTCGTACTGCGGAATGATCCGCTCGGTGCAAAACACATCCAATGCCCGTCGCCGTCCGGCAGCGGACATGCGTTGATGCAAAGCGTCATCCGTCAGCAGTTCCACGACGCGCGCGGCTTGCGCGGTGATGTCGCCCACCGGTTCCATGAAGCCGCTCTCGCCGTTGATGATCAACTCGGGTACACCACCGACATAAGTCGCGACGGGGACCACTCCGCAAGACATGGCTTCTAGTGCAACTAATCCGAACGACTCCATCTCGCTAGGCATCAGCAGCACGTGCGCGAGTGGAATCAAACGTTCCACGTGATTCTGCTTCCCCAGAAATGACACGTGCGATGTCAGTTTCAATTGCCGCACCAGATGCTCGGCGGGTCCGCGATCCGGACCGTCGCCCACCATCAGTAGATGCGCCGGTGTGTGCTTGCGAACTTCAGCCAGGATACGGATGCAATCCAGCACACGCTTCACCGGCCTGAAATTCGAAACGTGGATCAGAAGCTTCTCACCATTCGGCGCGTACGCGAGCGCGCCAGCTTTCTCAGGATCGGGATGATACAGATCGCAGTTAATGAAGTTCGTAATGACGCGGATCTCGCTCGACACGCCGAAAACTTCGACCGTCTGTTTGCGCAAGTCCTCACTGATCGAAGTGACGCCGTCGGATTTCTCGATCGAAAACTTGGTGATCGGGAAGTAGGACGGGTCGGCCCCCACCAGCGTGATGTCGGTGCCGTGCAGCGTGGTGATAAACGGCAGCCGCCGCTTGGGAGCGATCATCTGCTGCGCCAGCATCGCCGAAATCGAGTGCGGGATCGCGTAATGCACGTGCAGCAGATCGAGATCGTAAGCCTCGGCCACATCCATCATCCGCGACGCCAGCGCCAGGCAATACGGCGGGTACTGGAACAACGGATAGTTGGACACTTCCACTTCGTGATAGTGAATGCGCGGAATGTCAGGGTCCAGTCGAATCGGATTCGAATAGGTGATGAAGTGGACCTCGTGCCCGCGCGTCGGCGAGTTCCAGGCCCAGTTCCGTGGCGACGATGCCGCTGCCGCCGTAAGTGGGGTAGCAAGTGATTCCAATGTTCACGTGAGTCTTCTACCAGAAGATCACATTCAAAATGATCACGAAGACTCCGACGATGCACGCCAACACTGCAGGGCGCTTATACCAAGGTTCATCGGCATCGATCACACGCGGCGTCAGGCTATACACCAGGCCGCGCAATTCCGCTTCCGGGCGCGCGCGCGTCGCCAGGCTCACCAGGGCGGTGACCACGAAGCAGGTGGTCCACGCGAAGATCGCCATCCATAAATTCTGCGCCATGGTCGATGGAAACTGATGCACTACTGTGATCCAGCCCCCTTTACCTTCGGCGATGGTAAAACCGTGGACTGCCGCCGCGGCCCCCGTGCCGGAGAGCAGCCCCACAAACGCGCCGTGCCCCGTCGTCCGTTTCCAAAACATCCCTAACAGAAATGTGGCGAACAGAGGCGCGTTGACGAACGAGAATACCAACTGCAGCACGTCCATGATGTTGTTGTAGGCCTGCGCCATATAGGCGGCTGCGATGGAGAGCGCCACGCCCACCAGCGTGGTCCAGCGCGCGACCCGCAGATAATGATCGTCGGGAGCGTTCTTGCGAATGTAGCTTTGATACAGATCGTAAGTGAAAACAGTATTGAACGCGGTCACGTTGCCCGCCATGCCGCTCATGAACGATGCCATCAAGGCCGTGAGTCCGAGACCCAGCAAACCGGCCGGGTAAAAGTGAACCATGGTCGTCGTGAGCGCCAGATCGTAATCGTATCCCGCGCCTTTGATCGGCAGTGAATAACCGACGTTCATTTTTGTGAGCGCCATGGCCGCAATGCCCGGCAAAATCACGATGAACGGCATGACCATTTTCGGAAATGCCGCGATCAGCGGAGTGCGCCGCGCAGCAGACATCGAATTCGCCGCCATGGCACGCTGCACCACCAGAAAGTCGGTGCACCAATATCCGAAGGACAACACGAAGCCCAGCCCAGCCAGCAGTCCAAAAGCTTCCACGCCCATCGGATTGTCGGCGGAAGAGCCAGTATATTTCCAGGCGTGCACCATCACTGGAGGAAGGCGCGATGACATCCCCGCCCAGCCGCCGGCTTTACTTACCGCCATGATCGAGAGCGGCGTGAATCCGATCACAATGAGGAAGAATTGCAAGACCTCGTTGTAAATCGCGCTGGTCAAGCCTCCGAGAAAAGTGTAGACTAGCACCACCGCAGCCGAGAGCAGAACGCTTTGTTCGAAGCTCCATCCCAACAGCAACTGGAACAACTTCCCTAAGGCGTAAAGCGAGATGCCCGAAGAGAACACCGTCATTACCGCAAACGAAGCCGCATTCAACGCGCGCGTTTTTTCATCGAAGCGCAATTTGAGAAATTCCGGCACGCTGCGCGCCCTGCTCCCGTAATAGAACGGCATCATGAACACGCCGACGAACATCATCGCCGGGATCGCGCCCACCCAATAAAAGTGGACCGTCATCAATCCGTACTTCGCGCCGGACGCGCACATGCCCATCACTTCCTGCGCTCCCAGATTTGCTGCCAGAAAGGCAAGGCTAGTGATCCACAACGGGACCGAACGGTGCGACGTGAGGAAATCTTCGCTGGTACGAACACGCCTCCGGACGATCCAGCCGACCGCCACCACGAAAAGGAAATACGCGCCGAGAATCGCGTAGTCGAGCGGGCCAAGTGTAATCGTCATGGATTAGGAGCGCGCCGATACCGCAACCAGCGCGTCTGCTAATTCTATGTCAAAAACCTAGGCGAGGTCCGCGTCGCGAATCGGTAGCTTGCGCAGGCGCCTGCCCGTCGCAGCGAAGATCGCGTTGCCGATGGCGGGTGCGACCGGCGGCGTGCTGGCTTCCCCGCCTCCGCCCGGCGCGGCGCTGCTGGGCACAATGTGCGTTTCGATCACCGGCATTTCATTAATGCGCAGCATCTCGTATTGGTGGAAGTTGCTCTGCACCGCGCGGCCCTTGTCGATGGTGATGGCTCCTTTGAGGGCAGCCGTCAGTCCGTACACCGCCCCGCCTTCGACCTGCTGTTGCAGGATCAGCGGATTCACCACCTGTCCGCAATCAATGGCGCAAGTCAGCTTGTGCACTTTAAGCTTGCCGTTAGTCACGGAAACTTCCGCGATCATCGCCGTGTAGCTGCCGATGTTGTTGATGAGTCCGATGCCCTGGAACCGTCCCGCCGCCGCCTTGCCCCAGTTGGCTTTCTCCGCAGCCAGGTTCAGCGCGGCCAAAAGACGCGGCGAATTCTTCAACATCGCGCGGCGGTATTCGAGCGGATCTTTCTTGGCCGCACTCGCGAGCTCATCAATGAAGCTTTCCATGAAGAACGTATTTTGCGAGCAGCCGGGCGCGCGCCAGTATGTGACCGGAATACCCGCTTCTCCGCCCTGATACGCAACCAAAAGATGCGGGATCGTGTATTCGATATCTTCGAGACCCGCTACCGCCGTACCCGGAAGACCGTTGCGCGCGAACCCGAAAGGCGGCGTCGCAGCTTTCACTTCCATCGCCGCAGGCATCCCGTTGGCATCCAGGCTAGCCGTGAATTTCACCATCGCAGCGGGACGATATTGGTCGTGCTGCATGTCGTCTTCGCGCGTCCACGTGAGCTTCACCGGCACCTTCACGGCCTTAGCGATCTCCACCACTTCGGCTACGTAATCGACCGACCCGCGGCGCCCAAATCCGCCGCCCATGAACTGCGAATGGATTTTTACTTGCTCCGGCTTGAGCCCACTCACCTGCGCAGCCAGATCGCGCGAGGGCGTCTGCATCTGCGTCGGCGCCCAAACATCGCAGCCATCGGCACGGACATGCGCCGTGCAATTCATCGGCTCCATCGGAGCGTGCGATTGGAACGGCGCTTCGTACACCGCTTCCATCTTGCCCGCGGCCGAAGCCAGCGCGGCCGCGGCATCGCCTTCTTTGCGCGCGATTTTGTCCGCAGGCTTCGCGACCAGCTCCGCGAACATGCGCGTGATCGCGGCGCTGCTCTGGTTCGCGTTCGAACCCTCATCCCACTTGATGTCCAGAGCCTTGCGCCCCTGCATGGCGGACCAAGTGCTGTCCGCAATCACCGCAACGCCATTCGAAATCTGAATGACATCCTTAACACCGGGAACCAGCCTGGTTTTGGTCGCGTCGAAGCTGGCCACGTTGCCTCCGAACACGGGGCAGCGCGTCAGCACGGCGTAAACCATATCCGGCCGCTTCACATCGATGCCGAAGTTCTGCTTGCCGGTGGATTTCGCGCGCGCGTCCAAACGTTTTGCGGGCTTCCCAACAATCTTGAATTGCTTCGGCGTCTTTGGGTTGCGCAGTAGCCGGGATCGGCAGCTTATCGGCAGCCTCCGCCAGGGTGCCATAGCTCAGCCTGGAATTATTCGACGGGTTGACGACGAAACCATTTTCGGTTCGGAGCATTGATGCCGGGACGCTCCACTGCTGCGCTGCCGCTTCGACAAGCATGGCGCGGCCTTTCGCCCCCACCTGGCGCAGCGGAGTATATAACGTACGAATACTCATGCTTCCGACCACTCCCTGGAATCCGTAAAGTTCAGGATTCACAGGCGCAAATTCCGCACGCACTTTTGTCCAGTCCGCGTCCAGCTCCTCCGCGAGAATCTGCGAAAGCGACGTGAGCGAGCCTTGACCCATTTCCGCCTTGGGAATAATAAACGTTACCGATTCGTCTTTACTTATATGGATAAACGCAGACGGTTTGAAAACCGGCGGCGGCGGAAACTGCGCGCGCAGCAAATTCTTTTCCGGCAGCGCGAAGCCCAGCATCAACCCGGCCGCTCCGGCGCCGGTGGCCTTGAAGAAGTCGCGGCGATTCACTTTCACGATGGAAGTCATGCCTTACCTGCCTTCAGCTCCGCAGCCCGATGGATCGCACTGCGAATGTGCCCGTAGGTTCCGCAGCGGCAGATGTTGCCGCGCATGGCCTCGTCGATATCGGCATCGGTAGGCTGCGTCTTCTTCGCAAGCAGCGAAGCCGCGCTCATGATCTGTCCCGACTGACAGTAGCCGCACTGGGGGACGTCTTGTTCCATCCAGGCCTGCTGCACCGGATGGCTGCCATCAACCGAGAGGCCCTCAATGGTGGTGACAGTCTTGCCGGCGACATTCTGAATTGGCGTCATACAGGAGCGCACCGCATCGCCATTGATGTGCACCGTGCACGCCCCGCACAAAGCCATGCCGCAGCCAAACTTGGTGCCGGTCATATTCAGCGTGTCCCGCAGGACCCACAACAGCGGCATTTCGGGAACCGTGTCGACGGTCTGCGGTTTCCCGTTTAAGGTGAATTCGATGGACGCCATGCGAAAACCTCCCTGACTCTCACAGCATAACTCCGCGGAAAGCCCGGCTACTGGCAAGTGTGGAAATTGGGTGCGCCGTTACACTCGTCACCCGCAATTGGTACCACTCTCACCGCAGTTTAGATGGTAGGGACGGGCAGATTCGAACTGCCGACCTGTCGCTTAGGAGGCGGCCGCTCTATCCATCTGAGCTACGTCCCCATACCAACCTACATCCTGATTCTAAATCACTTTGGCACCGAACCCACCCCTGCCTCCGCAGCCATTCGTACCATATCTGCATCCGAATCCATAGAACCAAAGTCACAAGCTTGGTAAACGCCGGTACTTCCATGAATCGGTACGGCCCGGCCATTCACACAAAATTCGCCCGCGCCTAAGCTTGGGCATGTCATCGAAAACTCTACAGGCAGAGACGAAATTGCCGAATCCGGTTCTCGATCGGACCCCACGGTCGCGCGGGGTTTCGGCACGGCGGCGGGCCCGGTCGCGCGGCAACGCGATGATCGAATGCTCATTCACGCTGGTGCCGGTATTTGCTCTGATCTTGGGCTTCGTCGATATCGGAATGATGGTCTTCCGTTGGGCGACATTGCAGAACGCCGTGCGCGAAGGCTGCCGCTACGCCATCACCTTGCAGACCTCCGGCACGATGGGCCAGGACGCGTCCATCGAACAGGTGGTGCAGAGCTATGCCATGGGTTTGGTCAAGACCAGCGACAACCCGAACCTGATTAAGGTCGACTACTTCGCACCCACGGATCTGAACACTCCCATTGCGAGCGGAGGAAACGTTCCCGGGAACATCGTCCAGGTTTCGGTTCAGACCGTTCCCTTTTCGTGGATCATGCCCTTGAGCGGCAGCTTTAACGGTCCCATGTATTCCAGCGCTCCCGTCACGTTCAACGTGTATTCGCTCGACATGCTGGGCGGCTATCCAGCCGGTGTCACGTCCGTAGCCCGATAAAAGGAGTCCCAAGATGATGAAAGCATCTGTACGGCGGAAGAAACGGCAAGCGGGCCAGGAGATCATTGAGTTCGCTCTGGTCTCGATTTTCTTGATTCCGATGCTCCTGGGGTCATTCGTGGTTGGCATCAATATCATTAAGAACATTCAGGCCAACCAGGTGGTCCGCGACCTGGATAACATTTATATCCACGGCGGAGACTTCTCCACCTATCCGCTGCAGCAGTTGGCGCAGCGGCTGGCGCAAGGGCTGAATCTGCAGTTTCCGGCGTTTTCGAACGGGAACCAACAACATTCAGGCAAATACCGGCTCCTCCGGCGACGGCATCATCTGGGTGAGCCAGGTAATGTATATCGGCGCGACTACCGATCCAAACTGTGTATCTGTCGGCGCGGGCAATTGCACCAACCATGACAATTTCGTATTCACGCAACGGATTGTCTTCGGAAATTCCACGCTCAATAGCACCCATCCCAGCATGTTGGCCGATCCGGTGGGGGCGACCATTTCCACTGGGGGCAACGTGCAGAATTACGTAACCGACGCCAGCGCGCAACTGACATCTTCAGCGCAAGCTGCTCTGAAAGCCCGCTGGCAGACCACCGCGAATGGGCAGACACCGCTGACAGATGGACAAGTGATTTATGTGGTCGAGGGCTATTTCCAGACGCCATCCCTCAGCCTCGGCAATGTCGCAAGCAAAGGCGTCTACGCGCAATCGTTCTTTTAAGGAGCTGACATGATACCTACCCGGCAGCGTAAACGCGGTGAAAGGGGAGTTTCCTTAATTCTCGGTACCACGGCGATCATCTTCATCGTCCCCATGATGGGAATCGCTATCGACGTCGGTTTTTTGTATTCGGCCAAAGACAAGCTGCAAGCCTCGGTGGACGGGGCGGCATTGGCAGCCGCGCGGGCATTGACGCTCGGCGCCACCACGGCCGCGCAGGCGGACAGCGCCAAGCAGAACGCCGTGAATTGGTTTTATGCGAATTTTCCGCAACACGCGTGGGATACCAAGAACACGCAAATGGATACCACCGATCCGCACGTGCACGTGTACGACGACACGACCAATCCGAATGTTGGCGCGTCAGGTCCATCGCTCAAAAGTAGTAGCGCAGACCGAAGTGATAGAGCCGCCCGGCGCATAGTACAGGGTGGGATTGATGTCGATGCCGGTATTGGTGAAGGGTGACGGCGCGGGATCGGCGTTGAGGAGATTGTCGATCTTCACGTAGGCCGTCAGCTTGGGCAGGATGTATGAGGCCGAGACGTCCGGATGCGAAGGCCCCCGGCATCTGTTGAAGTTGGTTGGTCGGATCTTTGTGGTCGAGACCGGGCAGTTTCCCGTGCCGCAGGTGACGTACTGGTTGCCGAAGTTGCCGTCGCTGAACCACCGCTCCTGCAGGGTGAAGCTGTACTTGTGGTGCCCCAGGGACTGGGTGGCGAGCAGCTTCCAGGTCGGGGTCGAGCCGCTGTTCACCCCCGCCTGCTCGATGAGGATCGCGCCCGGCAGGCCGGTATTGGTGATGAAGTTGCGCACATTGGTCGCCAGGGCCCGGATGGCCAGGCGGCCGTCGAGCCGAACGGGTAGCTGGACCTGGTGGCTGGCCTCGAGGTCGAAGCCGTCGGTGAAGATCGAGGCCCAGGTTAAACGGCTGGATATTGACGAAGTTGTGCGTATTGGTCGGGTCGTCCAGGTTGAACGAGCCACACAGCGACGTCGCCCCGGCATGGCGGTGGGTCCGGACCTGGTCCTGGGCCGACAGGGGTGAAGATGGCGTCGTCGATCTGGATACGGTAGTAATCCAGCGAGAAGCTTCGAAGCCCGGCGACCACGGCATGCGCGAGAACGCCGCGCCCGCCCTTCGGTATTGCGGGCGATTTCCGGCTTCGGTTGGCGTTGCCGATCGTGTTCTGCGAGATGGTCACCGACTTGCCGGTAGAGGGGTCGGTGAAGTTCGGCACGTTGACCGACACCGGCGCCGCGAACAGCTCCGACAGGTGGCACACGCACGTCCGCGCAAAGTCGCGGCCGGAACGCCGTGAGCGGCATCTGCCAGGGTGCCGCCGACGCCTTCCAGGTCCAGACCACGCCCGAGGTGCTGTAGTGGTCCAGCGGGCCGCGCCGTTGAAGATTGGCCTTGCCCAGCGCCGGGGTGTCGAGGAACGGCACGTCGTCGATGAAGGCCTCGCCCACGTCATAGGCGCCGCGGCCGTAGTGATAGTTGCCGGCGTACCAGTTGGCGCCGGCGCTGCTCAGCGTGGGTCGGCCGGATAGGTTAGTTGTAGCCGCTCTCCGGGCTGACGCCGTTGCCATAGACATCGGCGTTGACCTCATAGAACTCACGCCGGTACTCGCCGCCGAACGCCAGCGACACGGCCCCGCCCACAGCGAGAACAGGCTCACCGCTGAAGTTGACGCTCGCCACGTCCTGGGTCTGGCGCACGTGCTTGAACAGGCCCGGCCGGGCTCGATATAGGCCAGTTGGGCCGCGGTCAGCGGCGCGCCGCCGATGATGCTGATCGGCACGCAGCCGGCCGCGCGCGCAGCGGCGCTGGAACAGACGGTCTGGCCGTTCAGCGAGATCGCCTGGATCGCCGCATTGTAGCGCAGCATCAGGGTCATGTTGTCGACCTTGATGTCGGTATAGTTCTCGCCGTGCTCG
>CAWCAP010000046.1:0-9891 GCA_963793395.1 Bryobacterales bacterium
ACCGTGCGCGTCCCGATCGTACTGCATGAATACCAGATTCCAGATTTCGACGAAGCGCCCGCCGCGGATCGTCCGGAAAACTTCCCGCGCCCGGCCTCCGGCCCGAAATCGTAATGGATCTCCGAGCACGGACCGCAGGGCCCCGTCTCGCCCATCTGCCAGAAGTTGTCTTTCTCATCCAGCCGGAAAATACGATCCTTCGGAACACCCGCCACCTTCTGCCACAACTCTTCGGCTTCGTCATCTTCGCGAAACACCGTGACGTACAAGCTTGTCCTTCGGAAGCCGTATTCCTTGGTGATCAGCTCCCACGCATAAGCGATGGCGTCCTTCTTGAAATAATCGCCGAACGAAAAATTACCCAGCATCTCGAAGAACGTGTGATGCCGCCGCGTGTAGCCGACGTTATCCAGATCGTTGTGTTTGCCCCCGCGCCCGCACGCACTTCTGCGACGAAGTCGCGCGCGAGTAATCCCGCTTCTCCTGCCCCAGGAAAACATCTTTGAACTGGTTCATCCCCGCATTGGTGAACAGCAGCGTCGGATCGTTGGCCGGCACCAGCGACGAGCTGCGCACCACGCGATGCCCGCGGGCAGAGAAATAGTCAAGGAACTTCTGGCGAACTTCGGAACCTGTCATGTTGGATGCTTCTATTTTCGCTCACCAGCCGACTGGTTTGCCTTTGTTCTGCTCGTCCAGCCACTTTTTCAGCGGCGCGAAGTAATCCAGAATCGCGGTGGCGTCCATGTTGCGCTGCCCGGTCAGCTCAAACATGGCATCCTGCCATGGCTTGCTCTCGCCCATTTCAAGCATCGCGTTCAAGCGTCTTGCCCGCTTCTTTGTTGTCGTAAATCGAGCAGCGATGCAGCGGCGTGCCGCTCCCGCCGCCGGACAACCCGCCGCCTTCGCCAGCGCGCGGTGAAATTGAAACTGCATGATGTACGAAAGAAAGTAGCGCGTGTACGGCACATCGGCCGCGACGTGATACTTCGCGCCCGGATCAAAATCGCTCTCGCTTCGCGCCACCGGCGGCGCCACCCCTTGATACTTCAGCCGCAAATCCCACCAGCCCTTGTTGTATTGATCCGGCGGGATCTCGCCCGAAAACACTTTCCAGCGCCATTGATCGATCATCAGCCCGAACGGCAAAAACGCCACTTTCTCCAGCGCCCGCGCCAGCAGCAGGCCGATATCCTTCGACGCATCCGGAGCCTTGTTCAGAAGCCCGATCTTCACCAGATACTCCGGCGTCACCGAAAGCGCGATGGTGTCGCCGATGGCTTCGTGGAATCCGTCGTTCGCGCTATCGCGAAAAAGAAACGGCTGCTTGTCGTAAGCCCGCTGGTAGAAGTTGTGCCCCAGCTCATGATGGATAGTGGTGAAGTCTTCCTCGGTAATATCGATGCACAATTTGACGCGCAGATCTTCCAGCGAGTCGATATCCCAGGCGCTGGCATGGCACACCACGTCCCGATCGCGCGGTTTGGTGAACATGGAGCGCTCCCAGAAAGTCGGCGGCAGCGGCGCGAATCCCAGCGACGTGAAAAAGTTCTCGCCGTAATGCACCATGTCCAGCGGCTTGGTATCGCGCTTCTTCAGGATTTCCGTCAGATCGTAGCCCTTGTCGGCATCCGCCGGAGCCACCAGCTTATATACGTTCGACCAATCCTGCGCCCAAATATTTCCCAGCAAATGCGCCGGAATGGGACCGTTCGCCGGCACGATGTCACCATATTTCTCGCGCAGCTTCCAGCGCACGTAGCTGTGGAGCGAAACGTACAGCGGCTTCACCTGCTCCCAAAGCCGGTCGACTTCGCGGGCGAAATCGTCGGGAGGCATATCGTATTTCGACCGCCACATCGCCCCCGTGTCCTTGAACCCCAGCTCGCGCGCGCCCTTGTTGGACAGCTCCACGAAGCGCTGGAAATCCTTGCGCATGGGCGGTGAGATTCGGTGCCACCCGCGCCAGGCGTCGAGCAGCTCGGCCGGATCGTTGCTGTTGGCCAGCACGCGCGTGATGGCTTCGATATCCATGCACGGCTTCGCCACGCCCGCTTGCGTCTCCGGACAATATTTGCCCTTGCCGTAGGTCCCTTCGAGCGATGCCGCGAGGCGCGTGACCTCACCGCTTTCCGCCGCATTCGCCGGCGCCGCCAGCACCAGCCCGACCTTCAGCAGCTGCATCTTCCGCCGCATGTCCGGCGGAAGCGTGAGCTTGTCGAAACGCACCGCGCCCTTCGCCAGGCGGACAGATTCGGCGATGTTGCGCTCGTTGGCCCGGGCTGCGACGGCTTCGGTGTCGTCGGTAATGTAGGTGGATTGAATCCAACTGGCCTGGCTCGCTTCCAGACTCAAGTCGAATAGTTTTTTCTCGGCGTTATCGAGAAAGGCCTTGGCCTCCGCGACCGTTGGTTCGGCCGCGAATAAACCCGCCGTACACGCCACCAGCAGGGTAAGCAAACGTAGCGTCTTCATGACGCCATCTTAACCCGCTCCAGGCTACCTGCGCAGCAGCTTAAACGCGTGGCTGTAGCTATGAGTACGCATCGCGTAATCCACCCACAAGAGGCAGAGTGGCTCCAACATGCGCGATCCTTCGATGCCGCCAATGTCGATGGTCGACCATCCGAAGGAAGTCAGGATATCAGTCACTGTTTTTTTCGCAGAATCGTCATTGCCGCAGATGAACATGTCGGGCGGGCCGTCCGCGAAATCCGGCTTGAACATCAGCGCGTAGCCAACACTATTGAACGCCTTGACAACGCGCGCGCCCGGCAGCCAGCGCTGCACTTGTTCACCGGCGGAATCCGTGTGTCCCAGCGTCAGTCCCGGAGCCAACCCCGGCGTGAACCGCAGCGGATTCGTGGCATCGATCACCACTTTCCCCGCCAGGTTCTCCGCCCCCGCCAGCTTCAACGCATTTTCGGCGCCTTCCCAGGACACCGCCAACACTACAACATCCGCGAACATCGCCGCGTCCGCGAAAGTGCCAGTCGATGCCGATGCGGCGGACTTCGCGCCCGCTTCCTTGGCCCACGCGAGCGCCTTTTCGTTGGACGCCTCGCGCGAGCCCATCATCACCTGGTGGCCAGTAGCCAGGAATGCGCTGGCGAGTGTTTTGCCGACCTCACCCGTGCCGAGAATGCCGATTTTCATCGCCCCTCGTCAGGCCGCCAGCGCCGGAGCCATTA
Organism: Bryobacterales bacterium; assembly: GCA_963793395.1. Taxonomy (GTDB): domain Bacteria; phylum Acidobacteriota; class Terriglobia; order Bryobacterales; family Bryobacteraceae; genus Palsa-187. Next base: position 3,192 of record CAWCAP010000046.1, read on the forward strand.
CCAGCCCCGGCACCACCGCCCGCAGCACGTCTTCCACGCGATCCGCGAAGATGAACTCCATCTCCTTGCGGACTTCTTCCGGCAGATCGCGCAGGTCCTTCGCGTTGCCGCGCGGCAGAATCACCCGCTTGATGCCCAGGCGTCTTGCCGCGAGCACCTTTTCCTTGACGCCGCCGATGGGCAGCACCAAGCCTGTAAGCGTGACTTCGCCGGTCATGGCGGTATCGCTGCGCGCGGGCTTACCAGCGTAGAGCGAAGCCAGCGCGGTGGTCATCGTGACGCCCGCCGACGGACCATCTTTCGGAATCGCACCCGCCGGAACGTGAATGTGCAGTCCCGAGTTCAGGAATTTCGCGGGATCGATTCCCAGCGCCGCCGCATGGCTCCAGACATAACTGCGAGCCGTCTTGGCGGACTCCTGCATCACCTCGCCCAACTGGCCGGTGATGGTGACTTCCTTGCCGTCGGGCAGCAAGGTCGCCTCGATGTACAGCACGTCGCCGCCGGATTCGGTCCAGGCGAGGCCGGTCGCCACGCCTGCCGGAAATTCGCGCCGGGCTTGCTCGGGAGAGAACGGCTCCGGACCCAGCAAGTCCTCGATCTCTTCCACCCGGATCTCGAACGGCCCGGCTTCGCCCTCGCCGACCTTCAGCGCGACCTTGCGCGTCAGCCGTCCGATGGCTTGCTCCAGCCGCCGCACGCCAGCCTCACGCGTGTAAGCGGAGATGACCTTCTTCAACGCCGGTTCCGTGATCTGCACCTGCTCTTCCGTCAAGCCGGTTTGCTTGAGCTGCCGCGGAATCAGATACCGCCGGGCGATCTGCGCCTTCTCTTCTTCGCTGTAGCCGGAGAGCCGCAGGATCTCCATGCGATCCAGCAGCGGCGCCGGGATCGTGTCCAGCGTATTCGCCGTCGTGACGAACATCACCTTCGACAAGATCGAACGGCAAGTCGAGATAGTTGTCGCGGAACGTTTTGTTCTGCTCCGGATCGAGAACTTCGAGCAGCGCCGCCGCGGGATCGCCGCGGAAGTCGCGCCCCAGCTTGTCGACTTCGTCCAGCATCAGCACGGGATTGTGCGAATCCCGCCCGCCGCATCGCCTGAATAAGCGTCCCGGCATGGCGCCGATATAGGTCCGGCGATGTCCGCGCAACTCGGCTTCGTCGTGCATGCCGCCCAGGCTCATGCGCTCGAACTTGCGTCCCAGCGCCCGCGCAATCGATTGCCCCAGCGAAGTTTTGCCCACGCCCGGCGCGCCCACGAAGCACAGAATCGGAGCCTTCGCTTCCGGATTCAGCTTCAGCACCGCCAGGTGCTCCAGAATGCGCTCCTTCACCTTGGTGATGCCGAAGTGATCTTCGTCCAGCACCTGCCGCGCCTTCGCCAGATCGAGGCTGTCCTCGCTGCGCTTGTTCCACGGCAGTTCGATCACGTATTCGAGCCACGTGCGGATCACGTTATGTTCCGGTTGCGATGGCGGCAGCTTCTCCAGCCGTCCCAATTCGCGCTCCGCTTCCTTGCGGACATCCTCAGGCAGATCGGCCTTGGCGAGTTTTTCGCGCAGTTCCTCGACCTCGGCCTGATCGCCATTCTTCTCGCCCAATTCCTGCTCGATGGCTTTTTTCTGCTGCCGCAGGATGTACTCTTTCTGCTCACGCGACATTTCGCCGCGCGCATCCTCGGTGATCTTATTGCGCAACTCCATCACTTCAACTTCGTGCGATAGCCAGCCGTGCACCAACCGCAGCGCTTCGACGCGCGTCGTTGCTTCGAGCAAAGCCTGCTCCCGCACTGCTTCCAGATTCATCAGCGATGCAACCATATATGCCAGGCGCAGCGGATCTTCCTGGAACGTGAACAACCGCGCCAGCTCCTGCGGAGTCGCCTGCGGCGATTGAATCAGCCCCATGAACTTCGTGCCCATCTCGACGATGGACAAGGTCAGGGCTTCCGTTTCCCGGCTGGAATCGTCGGGAGCCGGCAGCGGATGATAGCGCGCCGAAAAATGCCCGCCGTCCTCGTTGACTTTGACGATGACCACCCGTTCCAGTCCGAACGCCAGGATGTCGATATGGTCGCTCTTGGGCCGCGCAACTTTGCGGATCGCCGCACGCGTACCGATGGTGAACAGGTCGGCTGCGCCCGGCGTATCGGCGGAAGCGTCGCGCTGCGCCACCACAATGATTTCCTTGTCCTCGGTGGCGACCGCTGCCTCGACGGCGGCCAGAGAGGAGGTGCGTCCCACGGAAAGCGGCATCAGCAGCCCCGGAAACAGCACGGAATTCTTCAGCGGCAACAACGGCAGTATGCGAATTTTTTCGAGCTCGCTCATTTGGTCTCCTCTTCCTTACTTAAGATGCTTCAGCACGCGCCGCCGATTCTATTCCGAAGGTAAGTTCCTGATCCTTGCCGAGATCCACGTGTACCTTCTGGCCGTCGCGGATCTCGCCGCCGACCAGCCGGCGCGCCAGCGGAGTCTCCACTTCTTTCTGGATCGCCCGTTTCAGCGGCCGCGCTCCGAAGGCCGGGTCGTAGCCCACCTTCACCAGGTGCTCCACTGCGGCATCCGTGAGCTCGATCGCAATGTGCCGCTCGGCCAGCCGCGTCCGCAACCCTTCCAGTTGGATCAGCACGATCTTCTTGAGCTCCGCATCGGTCAGGCTGTGGAAAGTAATGATCTCATCCACTCGATTCAGGAATTCCGGCCGGAAAATGTTGCGTAACTGCTCCTTGGGCGCATTCGAGGTCATGATCACGATGGTGTTCTTGAAATCCACCGTGCGCCCCTGTCCATCGGTCAGCCGCCCGTCGTCGAGCACTTGCAGCAGCACATGGAACACATCGGAATGCGCCTTTTCGATCTCGTCCAGCAGCACCACCGAATACGGCCGCCGCCGAACAGCTTCCGTCAACTGGCCGCCCTCGTCGTAGCCGACGTATCCCGGAGGCGCGCCCACCAGCCGCGAGACCGTGTGCTTTTCCTGATACTCCGACATATCGATGCGGATCATCGCCCGCTCGTCGTCGAACAGAAACTGCGCCAGCGCCCGCGCCAGCTCGGTTTTGCCCACGCCCGTCGGACCCAGAAACAGGAAGCTGCCCACCGGCCGCTTGGGATCCTTCAATCCGCCGCGCGCCCGCAGCACCGCGTCCGAAACCGCATCCACCGCTTCGTCCTGCCCGATGATGCGCAGGTGCAGTTCCTCCGGCAAATGCGTCAGCTTCTGGACTTCGCCCTCCATCAGTTTCGACAGCGGAATGCCGGTCCAGCGGCTCACCACTTGGGCGATGTCTTCTTCGTCCACTTCTTCTTTGAGTAGCGCCGTAGTCGTCTTGCCTGCTTCCAACTGTTTTTCGAGACCCGTCAGCTTGCCGTACTTCAACTCGGCGGCTTTATTCAGGTCGTAGGCCCGCTCGGCCTGCTCGATATCGACTTTGGTCTGCTCGATCTGCTCGCGGATTTCGCGCTGCTTCTTCAAGCGCTTCCTGGTCCGCCTGCCATTGAGCGCGCAGGCTCGCCGAATTGGTTTTGAGATCCGCCAGTTCTTTTTCCAGCTTCACCAGCCGCTCGCGCGACGCCTTATCGGTTTCCTTCTTCAGAGCTTCGCGCTCGATCTCCAACTGCATCTGCCGCCGCGTGCTCTCGTCGAGCTCCGCCGGCATGGAGTCGATCTCCGTGCGCGTCTTGGCCGCTGCTTCGTCGATCAGGTCAATCGCTTTGTCGGGCAAAAATCGATCCGCGATATAGCGGTTACTCAGCACCGCCGCCGCCACCATCGCCGAATCTTTGATCCGCACGCCGTGGTGCAGTTCATAGCGCTCGCGCAGCCCGCGCAGAATCGAAATCGTGTCTTCGACCGACGGCTGATCCACCAGCACCGTCTGGAAGCGCCGCTCCAGACGCCTTGTCCTTTTCAATATGCTTGCGGTATTCGTCGAGCGTAGTCGCGCCGATGCAATGCAGCTCGCCGCGCGCCAGCATCGGCTTCAGCAGGTTGCCCGCGTCCATCGAGCCTTCGGCTTTCCCCGCCCCCACCACCGTGTGCAGTTCGTCGATGAACAGAATGATATTGCCTTCGGCCGATTGCACTTCTTTCAGCACCGCTTTCAGGCGCTCTTCAAACTCGCCGCGGAACTTCGCGCCCGCCATCAGCGCGCCCATGTCGAGCGAAACGATTCGCTTGTTCTTCAAACCCTCCGGCACATCGCCGCGCACGATGCGCCGCGCCAGACCTTCGACGATGGCCGTCTTGCCCACGCCCGGTTCGCCGATCAGCACCGGGTTATTCTTCGTCCGCCGCGACAGAACCTGAATCACGCGCCGGATCTCTTCGTCCCGCCCGATCACCGGATCGAGCTTGCCCTGCGCCGCCAGCTTGGTCAGGTCGCTGCCATATTTTTCGAGCGACTCGTACGTCGCCTCCGGATTCTGCGTGGTCACGCGCTGCCCGCCGCGGATGGTCTTGCAGGGTCTGCATCATCCGCTGCTCGCGTGATCCCCAGGTCGCGGAAAACTTTTTCGTCGGCCGCCGCCAGCAGAACGTGCTCCACCGAAATGTAGTCGTCCTTGAGGCGCTTGGCCTCGCTCTCGGCCCGGTCGAGCAAGCTCTGCAGCCGCTTGGTCAGATACAACTGGTCGACACCGGGCGCCGACCCCGACACCTTCGGCAGCTTGTCCAGGACCTCAACGAGCTTCTGGCGCACCATCGCCGGAGGCACATCCGCCTTGGTCAGCAGCGACTGGGCCAAGCCCCCCTCCTGGTCCACCAGCGCCAGCAGAAGATGTTCTATATCAATCTGTTGCTGCCCCCTAGCCGAAGCAATACTTTGCGCCGACCGGAAGCCTTCTTGCAGTTTTTCAGTGAATCGGTTGAAGTCCATATACGCCTGCCGTTATGCATAAGATAACACATGAGTGGTTTTGGATGCAATAATCTTAGTGTTTCATTATCAACTAAATGCCGTTCATGGAGCTCTAGTCCAGCGATATCATGCATTTAGCTAGGCAAGCCGACTGCCAAACCTCCGTCATGGACACTGGATCTCGGTAGCCATACGCGCTACAATCACATTCTGTGCGGATACTCGACGTCGGCTGCGGCATCAACAAGCTTCCGGGCTCCATTGGCATCGACCGCAATCCCGCCACCCGCGCCGATGTGCTGTGCGAACTCGACCGTTTTCCCTATCCCTTCCGCGACTCTTCCTTCGACACACTGCAAGCCATCCATGTGATCGAGCACGTCTCCGACGTGATCAGGACCATGGAGGAGTTCCACCGCCTGGTGCGCGCCCGGCGGCGAAGTGCTGATCGTCACGCCGCATTACACCGACTTCAGCTCTTTCTGCGATCCCACCCATCGCTGGCACCTGAACAGCTTCTCGCTGCGCTATTTCGGCGAGGACAACGCCGGCTTCGGCTACTATTCGAACGCGCGATTCGAAGAGATTTCGGTCCACGTCAAGCTACTAGCATTGTGGAGATGGCTTGGGTTCGAATTTGCTCGTGAACACTTTCGCGCGCTTCCGCCGATTCTGGGAATACTATCTCTGTTACGTCGTCCGCGGCAAAGTGATCGAGTGGCGGCTGAAGGCCGTTTGATCGGCGCGAGACTTTCCCTTCCCGTCCGCCACTAGTTCTCAAATGCTAGGTGTCCTTTTCGACTGGCTGCGCCACCTGCGCGCGGCGCCGCAAGTGGACTCCGAACCAGGGCTCGGGCCGCCGCGGCGAGGATCTCGCACATCGTTTTCTGCGCCGCCAGGCTACATCATCGTCGCCCGCAACTACCGTCTGCCCTCGGCCGATGCGCGAGGCGGACCTGATCGCCTGGGACGGCGACACCTGGTTTTCGTCGAAGTGAAATCGCGCGCAAACCGCCGATTTCGGCCCTCCCGAGCGCGCCATCGGCGAAGAAAAGCGCGCGCATCTGCTGCCGCATCGCCCGCGCAATATACCCGTAAAACCGACACTCCCTGGGAACGGATCCGCTTCGACGTGGTCACCGTCGTTCTCTCCAATCCGCCCGCAGCTCCAATTATATCCGCGATGCCCTTCCAACGACAGCCCGCCGCCAGCGCATAATTGAACGTGGACGCTGAAGCAGACTTCCTTAACGCCGACGCCAGGCGCGAACAATACTGGCGGCGCTGGGGGCCTTTCCTATCCGACCGCGAATGGGGCACCGTGCGCGAGGATTACAGCGCCGACGGCACGCGCGTGGGAATATTTCCCCTTCGAACATTCGCATCTCCGCGCTTACCGCTGGGGCGAAGACGGCATCGCCGGCATTTGCGACAACCATCAGCGCCTGTGCTTCGCGCCCGCGTTCTGGAACGGCCGCGATCCCATTCTGAAGGAACGCTTTTTCGGCCTGACGCGGCAATCAGGGCAATCATGGCGAGGACGTGAAGGAGTGTCTACTATTACCTCGATTCCACGCCCACGCATTCGCTACATGAAGTGCCTGTACAAATATCCGCAGGCCGAGTTTCCCTACGCGCGCCTGCTCGAGGAAAACCGGCGCCGCGGCCACGCCAGGATCCCGAATTTGAGTTGATCGACACCGGCGTCTTCGATCGAGGACCGCTACTTCGACGTATTCAATCGAATACGCCAAGGCCGAGCGTCGAACGACATTCTGATCCGCATCACCGTGACCAATCGCGGGCCGGACGCCGCTCCGCTGCATCTCTTGCCCA
>CAWCAP010000047.1:0-37476 GCA_963793395.1 Bryobacterales bacterium
CCACTGGCCGGGGCCGCAGCGGCGCTTTTGGTGTACGTGAGCCCCATCGTTGGACTCGACGGAACCATCGCCTATACCGACGTCGCCACGGCCGCCATCGTATTCGCGGTGTTTTACTGGATTCAGTTATGGGATGACAACCACACCAGTGGACTTCTGATCGCCGCCGGCCTGCTCGCCGGATATTGTTACGCGGCGAAGTACACCGCCTTCGTGATGATCGTCTACGCCGCCGGTTTTGTAGCTTGGCGCGCTCGCAAGTGGCAACCGGTCGCGTTGCTGATCGGATGCTCCCTGGTCATGGCCGCGCCGTGGGTCGCAAAAGACTGGATCTATCTTCACAACCCGGTGGCTCCGTTTGCGAACCAGTGGTTTCCGAATCCTTACCTATATGTGTTGGTCGAAAAGCTCTGGACCGCCCGAATGCGGACCTACGACTTGAAGAATCTCTGGACCCTGCCGCTCGAAGTCACCATTCGCGGAGAGGCCACGCAAGGATTGCTGGGACCGGTATTTCTCGCCGCGCCTCTGGCGTTGCTGGCTCTGCGGAGTCGCGAAGGCCGAAAACTGGTGATCCCCGGCGCGCTGCTTCTCCTCACGTATTTCGGCAACGTAGGGACGCGCTTTCTCATCCCCTGCCTGCCCTTCGTGTCGCTGGCGATAGCTCTGGCGTTGGAAGGCGCGGCGCCCGTATTGGCGCTGCTGATCGCTTTCCACGCCGTCACATCCTGGCCCTCATCGTTGCATCGGTACACACACGCGTGGGCGCTGCAAGGAATCCCATTCAAAGCCGCGCTGCGGATCATTCCCGAGGAACAATATCTAGGCGCTCACTTCGACTATCAATGGGCGCGCATGGTCGAGCGCAATGTTCCGCCGGGAAAACTGGTCTTCACTTTCAGCGGCCTGCCCGATGCTTATACCAACCGCGAAGTTCTGATCACGTATTGGGGAGGCCTCAACAATGACATCGGAGACGCCTTCACCATGGGCTGGAGCAGAGTGTGGCAGCCTGCGAAAATGGCCAGCTTCCTTTTGCCTGACAAGAAATATCGCCGCCTGCGCGTGGTCCAAACCGGTACCGCCACCTTTCCCGAAGAGCAATGGAACATTCATGAGATAAGACTGTTCCACGGTGGCTCTGAGTTGCCGCGCCGCCCCGAGTGGCGCTTGCAGGCATCGCCCAATCCGTGGGGCGTGCAACGCGCGTTCGACAATTCCGAAGCGACTCGCTGGAGAAGTTGGGAAACGCTGCGCCCCGGAATGTGGATTGCTGTGGATCTGGGCCGCGAGGAGGCCGTCGACCGCGTGCAACTGGAATTGTCCGGCGATGAATGGGACGCGAAGATGCGCCTCGAAACCACCGACGAGAACGGCCGCTGGGTCCCGCTCGCGGCATCCACAGTCGACCGGCTCGTCAGATATTCCGGTTCGCTCAGGCGCGCCGCGACCTACGAAGCGCACTTGCAAGGCGTGGATTATTTCCTGATAAAAGATGATGATTATGGCGCCAAGGATTACGCAGAGTTCTCAAGCGACTGGGGATGGACGCGCCTGGAACACGCGTATGGCGCCAGCGTTTATAAAATCAATCCACCCGAGGTGAATCCATGAGCGCCCGCTGGTTTCTAGGCGTGGACGGCGGCCAGTCGAGCACGGCCGCGCTAATCGGCGACGAATCCGGCAAGGTGGTGGGCGCCGGTCATGCTGGGCCCTGCAATCACGTCAGTACCGTCGAAAGCTACGCGCGTTTCAGAGACGCCATTGGAGGAGCGGTCGGCGCCGCATTGCAGGCCGCCGGCATGACCGAAACACGATTCGCCGCCGCCTGCCTGGGCTTAAGCGGCGGCCCTCACGACAAGGAAGCTCTCGTCCGCGAGATCGTTTCCGCGGAACACTATCACATCACCAACGACGCAGTGATCGCTCTGCTGGGCGCGACAGCGGGCGATCCCGGCGTGATCGCCATCGCCGGCACAGGCTCCATCGCCTACGGCCGCAACGCCGAAGGCCGCACCGCGCGCGCCGGCGGCTGGGGATATGTATTCGGCGATGAAGGCAGCGCCTTCGACATCGTGCGGCAGGCCGTCCGCGCCGCATTGCGGAAGGAAGAAGGCTGGGGACACGCCACTGCACTGCGCGAAGCCTTGCTCGAAGCCACCGGGGCATCAGACGTGAACGACTTACTGCATCGTTTCTACACACCAGCCTATCCGCGTCCGCGAATTGCTTCCTACGCCGCGCTGGTCGACGAAGCCGCACGCAATGGAGACGCCACCGCCCGCGAAATTCTGCATAACGCGGCTCAAGCGCTGGCGACCTATGCGGCGGCCGTGCGCCGGCAACTTTTCCATCGCGGCGAGGTATCGCGGACTTCCTATATTGGCGGAGTCTTCCGCAGCGATATCCTGCGCGAACGATTCGCCACACTGGTGCAGCTCGAAAGCGACGCGCCGGTTCATCCTCCCGCGATGGGCCCCGCGGCGGGAGCACTGATCGAAGCGTACCGTCTGTCTGGACTTCGCGTGCAGCCTGCGAACGCGCCTCCCGGTGCATGAGGCGGACGTGAAACGACATATCATTGTTCAGAAATGCATTTCCTGATTTGGTGCTTCTTCGCAATCGCGCTCACTGTATCTGGGCAGAGCCTGACGATCGCACCGCTACCACCGGAGAGGATCGGTAGTCCGGCTTCAAAACCTGAACAGCGTCGCCTTGTCACTTCAGATCCCGTATCGCTATATCGCCAGCTTGTGAGTACTTCGCTTGAGGGCCGCAATAATGCACTTCGACTCCTCACTGGTGAAGAGATGGAAGCTAGCGATTCAGTCGAGGCCCGCCTTAACGCGGTGAATCTCGATTCCGACAATGACCTCGAATACGTACTCGTTATCACTCCCCATGCGTCCTCCCGTACGATCGCCCTGGTCTTCGACAAGATCGGCGACTCTTGGTGGGTGATCGGGGATTTTTCGTATTGGTACCACTGGGATGTAAACGAAGCGGAAAGGTTCATTGAGTTGCGCGAAATTGTCCGCTACGGCCGAAAAGAAATCATAGTGCGTGACTGGGGCGGTGGAACTGGTGTGGCCGAGACCAGGCTGTCCATTTACAGGATGCAGAACGGATCTCTATATCGCGTCTTTCGCACAGTGGAGGATGGATTTCATTTCATTTATGGAGGAGTGGGCGACTCCGAATACGAACATCGCACGATCGAATACCCAGATCACGATTGGAACGCTCCCTCCCTCTTGGTCGCGCGTTATGTCAAGCGTATTGAGCCCGCTCAAAAAGGCGCGCCTGTTCGCGTAAGCCGCGACTGTTCCGTTTTCGAATGGGACGCTGCTGCTTTCGTCTTCGTCAAGAAAAACGCGGCGACGCCAAGCCTCTGTTCCGATCACCCCCCAGGGTCCTCGAAATGAACACCCCGCCGTGTAGCATAAAGGAATCTTGGAACCCGTCTCTCACTACTTCTATTCCGATCGCCTCAAACTCCAATTCTGGGATTGGGGCACCGACGGCAAACCGGCTCTTGATCCTGGTGCACGGCGGGCTGGACCACGCGCGCAATTGGGATTGGGTGGCGCGCGGCGCTGCGCGACGACTACCACGTCTATGCGCTCGACCTGCGCGGCCACGGCAACAGCGCCTGGGCTCCGGGAGCACTCTACAGCGTCGCCGAGCATGTGCTGGATCTCTCCGGTGTTCGCCGACATCATCAAGCGCTTGCCCGGTGCGCATCATCGGGCATTCGCTGGGCGCGATTGTGACGCTGTTTTACGCGGGCGTGTATCCCGATCGCGTCCAGAAACTGGTGGCGATCGAAGGCCTGGGACTGCCGATTGCAGGCAAGCGCTGCTACTCCGCCCCGGAGCGCATCCGGCGCTGGATCGAGAAAGTGCGCGCGCTCGAAGACCGCACGCCAGCGCAGCTATCCCAACCTGGCCGCCGCCGTCGCGCGCATGAAGGAAGCGAATCCGTTTTTATCCGACAGCGTGGCCGAGCACTTGACCCTGCACGGCACGAATTGGAACGCGGACGGGTCGATCATCTGGAAGTTCGATAACTACGCCCGCGTGTTTCCCCCCTATGGCGCGAACCTGCAGGAGGCCGCCGAGATTCTGCGCCAGATATCCTGCCCGGCGCTGCTCTTCTGGGGACGGCAAAGTTTCGCGAAGGACCCGGAGACCGATCCGCTAGCCCAGGAAGTCGCGCACCGGAGCATCGTCAAAGTGGATCAGGCCGGCCACTGGCTGCATCACGACCAGCTCGAAATCTTCCTGCGCGAGACCAAGAAGTTTCTGGCGGACTAGCAGGTCAACGCGCGTAAGCCGCGATGCGGCGCTCGGAAGCCACTCCCTGCGATACCCCGATACGCGGAGTCTTGCGGCCGCACGGGCAAGGAGCGTTCTCCACGCTTTCGTTTTCGAGCGGCAGCGCAGGCGATTCAATATGCAAGCCATCGTGAGCCTCGCATTCGGCAGCCAGCCGTTTGCCCGACTTCCCGATCACCTGCTCAAACACCGGCACGCGAAAAGCGGCCCACAGCGTATCGCGATCTTCGTCGCTCAACCGCGCCTCCCCCGCCCTCCACAACACAATGACGGAGTGCGTCAAAGAAGGAATACCTCTGCGCGCCAGTTCCTTGAATTGCTCGAACGTGCCGGCGACCGCGGCAGGCTCGAACGCCGTAGCGTCCTCATTCCACCCATCGCGAAAAACCCGCAAAGGGCGGCTCTCGAAAGCATTCTCATAAAACCAGGGCACCAAAATCGCCGTGCGCGGCGCGGGGTGGACGGGGTACACAAACGAGTCCCGCCGTCCGTTACGGAATAAAAGGCCAGTCACAAATAAATCGTTGGATCAGGCGGCCATTATTCTCAGCAGATTTTCGGCAAAAATCGCCCGCGCGTCGGCCACGCTCACGCCCAGCTCATACAATGCGGTGGCCTGTTCCTCGAAAATCTGATGGTGCCAGCCCCGCGGAAAGTACGAGGAATCGCTGCCGAACAGCAGCCGCTTCGGCCCCACCACGTCCAGCGCGTGGCGGAAAACCTGCCGCAGATCCACATGCGATTCCTGATAGCGCATCCAGCGGTTGCTGCTGGAGGTATCCAGGTAAACGTTGGGGCAGAGATCGGCCAGCATCAGCGCCTCGCGGAAATAGCCCGCGCCGAAATGCGGAACGATGAACGGCACCTGCGGATGCCGCGCAGCCACCGCATGCAGATCGATGGGATTCGAGAAGCGCAGATCGAACGGCGAAGGCAGTCCCAGCTTCTGCCGAACGCCCACGCTCAGCGCGCCGCAATGGACGAAAACCGCGCGATGGCCTTCCGCCGCCCACTTCAAGACCGGTTCGACCGCAGGGTCATGAATCGAGTAGCCGTGCATCGCCGGGAAACAGGCAGGCGACGCGGATCTCCGAAAATGTTTCGGGTTTCCATGTGCTTGGGATTCACCATGGCGAAGGCGAAGAAACGATCGGGATGCGCGCGCACTGCGGCGGCAACGGATTCGTGATCGCCGGGAAGGCTGGCGATCAGCGCGGCGTGGTCCACGCCGTGGCGGTCCAGTTCGCGCGCCCAAACATCGGCCAGTTTTTCAGGCTCGGCCGGAGGAAACTGCCACTCGAGCTTCGCCTGCATGGCTTCCAGCGTCAGCCCGGGCTTCTGCGCGGCCAGCAGCTCAAAGAAATGGTGCGAGAAAAAATGCACGTGCGCATCGGCGACCAGCAGCGGACCCCACGGGGATTGGCGGGCGATGCGTTGATCGGCTACGTGCTCACTCATGCGCGGCGCCGCGAGCGCCGTCGTTGGACGTCAACTGCGTCAGGCCGCTCGACAGCGCGAGTTGCGTCAGGCCCGCCACGTTATTGACGCCCAGCTTCTTCATCATGGTCTTGCGGTAGCTGCGCACGGTCTGCTCGCGAAGATCCAGCAGGGTGGCGATTTCCTTACTGGTCTTGCCCTCGGCCACCATGCGCAAAACCTGCACTTCGCGCGGCGAGAGCCCTTCCAGAACCGAAGACTGCTGCTTGGATTCGAGGTCGCCCTTCTGAATGCGATTCAGCAGGCGATCGGAAACCTGCGGGCTCAGGTACGCGCCGCCGCGCGCCACCACGTGCAGCGCTTCCAGCAGATCGCTATCGGAAACTTTCTTCAGAATGAAGCCGCGAGCGCCGGAGCGCACCGCGCCCACCACCGAATTCTCATCGTCATACATCGAGAGGATGACGATCTTGCATTCCGGGTGATAGCGCAGGATTTCGGCGGTGGTCTCGACGCCGTTCAATCCCGGCAGGCCAATGTCCATCAGGACCAGCTCCGGCCGGCGCGTCTTCACGAACTGCAGCGCATCGGCGCCGGATTCGGCTTCCCCGACCACGCGAAATTCGGGATCGCGCTCCAGAATGGCTTTGATGCCATCCCGCATGATCTTATGGTCATCCACCAGCAGGACGTCGACCGGCATATTGGATTACAACGATTGTACCCTGCTTTGTTTTATTCTGCCGTGTTTTTTCGGGCTTCGCCGCTAAATCGAATGTTATTCCGGAGTGGCGGGCGAGCAGCGAAGCTGCCTCCAGGTCCCTGCCCGCGCCTCGAAAACCGCCATTCCATGCAATTCGCGCAGTCACCGACCTCGATCCGGCGACGGAAACGGCAGACGCGAGTGACTCCGCGCGCAGCCGCAGCCGTCGCGACCACACTCGCAATCGCGCGATACAGCGCGTCCACCGTCACCGGAGCGAGAACCGCCGTGGCCGTATACCGCAGGCTGACGCTGGCGTGTGCTTCGGCGAGATCGATGAGCGCGTTCTTCAACCCGGTGCGCCGCACGGGCGAGGGTTCCAGTTGCCGGCTGAGCTTACGCACCTGCTCCATCACGCCGTCGAGAGCTTCGGAAACTTCCGCGGCGCGCGCGCCCAGCGTCGGGAAAATCCATGCTGAGCAGTTGGAGGCGCAGCCCCGCCACCGCCAGCAGAGCGCCCACTTCGTCATGCAGCAGCCCAGCAGCCCGGCGCAATTCAGCGTGGAGCGCCACACATTCCCGTGCCAGTTCATCCGCCGGGGATTTTTTGGACATGGCGTCGTTGTGGAAGACGAGTCTAACGCTTGCGGGCAAGAGCGCGGCGGGCCGCGGCCGCGACATTGACGGCGCGGAGGCCATATTTGTCGAGCAACTGATCGGGCGTGGCCGATTCCGCGTAGGTATTGTTGATGCCCACGAATTCCATCACAGCGGGATGCGTCTCCGCCACCACTTGCGCCACGCGCACGCCCAGCCCCGCGTCCAATAGATGCTCTTCGGAAACCACAATGGCCCCAGTCTCGGCCGCAGCACGGGTGATCGCATCGCGATCCAGCGGCTTGATGGTGTGGATGTCGATCACACGCGCGGAAACGCCTTCGGCCTCGAGAGTCTCGGCCGCACGAATGGATTCGGCCACCATCAGTCCCGTGGCGATCAAGGTAACGTCCGAGCCGTCGATCAATTGAATGGCCTTCCCGATTTCGAATTTCTGATCCGCCGCATAAACCACCGGCACTTTCAAGCGGCCGGTGCGGATGAACATCGGCCCGAATACTTCGGCGGCCCGCGTCACCAACGCCTTGGTCGCGACTTCATCCGCGGGCGACATCACCGTGAATCCCGGCAGCGAGCAGGCCAGGCTCAAGTCTTCGACGCTCATCTGCGAAGGCCCGTCTTCGCCGATTGAAATACCGCTGTGCGTCCCCACGATTTTCAGATTCACGTTGGGATAAGCCGCAGTCGCGCGAAGCTGCTCGAAACCTTTGTTGAGCAGAAACACCGAGAAACTGGACGCGAAAGGAATCTTGCCTCCCATCGCCAGTCCCGAAGCGATCGCGACCATGTTGCCTTCTGCGATCCCGCATTCAAAAAACCGCTCCGGAAACGCGTGGCCAAATTCGGCGGTGTAAGTCGATTTCGAAAGATCGGCGTCGAGCACCACCACGTTCGGATTCACGCGGCCCAGTTCGGCCAGGGCTTTGCCGAAAGCCTCGCGCGTCGCCAGACCGGCCTTCAATTCGAATTTGATATTGGCGGGCATGATCGCGGTCCCTTCCTAAGCCAATTCCGCCAGCGCGCGGGCTTCTTCTTCGACCGTGGGAGCCGTCCCATGGAACTTTGGATTGTTCTCCATGAACGACACACCCTTGCCTTTCACCGTATGCGCGATGATCACAGTGGGCTGTTCCTTCAGAGCGGCCGCTTCAGCAAACGCCTTCTGCAGCGCGCCGAGGTCGTGGCCTTCTACCTCGATGGTGTGCCATCCAAAGCTGGTCCACTTATCCGCCAGCGGGCTCTCGTCCATGATGTCCCGCACCCAGCCATCGAGCTGAATGCGATTGCTATCGACGATCGCCACCAGATTGTCGACCTGCTTGAAGCCGGCAAACATTGCGGCTTCCCATATCTGGCCCTCTTGGATCTCGCCGTCGCCCAACATCACATATGTGCGCGACGGACTCTTATCCAGCTTTGCCGCCAGCGCCATGCCGATGCCCAGCGAGAGCCCTTCGCCGAGCGATCCCGTCGACGCTTCAAGCGATGGCAGGAAGCGCATATCCGGATGCCCTTGGTAGATCGACCCCAACTTGCGCAGCGTATTGAGCTGGTCTTTGGGGCAGTATCCGCACTCCGCCATCACTGCGTAGAGGATCGGGCAGCAGTGGCCCTTCGAAAGAATGAAGCGGTCGCGGTCTTTCCATTTAGGGTTGGCCGGATCGTGGCGCATCACATCGAAGAACAGCGTCACGATCAATTCGACCGCCGATAGCGATCCGCCCGGATGGCCGGATTTCGCTTCGGTGATCATTTCGATCACTTCGCGGCGCATGCGTTTCGAGATCGCCGCGAGTTCAGTCACATTGCTCGTGGTCTGCATGTATTTTTACTGTAGCATCGCGCTAGACTGAGCGAATGTCGCTGCTGCCGCGCCTCGAAGCGTGCAAGGGAAAATTCGGCGCCAGCGCCGCGCGCGAAGTGCTTGCGCTGCTGGATCGCGTCGAAAAAACGCGCTTTCGAGACCCGCAAGAACTGATTGAACTCCACGAGACAGTTCTGTTCCTGCGCGCCTACCCACAGAGCGCTGAAGTCCTCCGGCGTGCCGACCGAATTCTATTTTCATTCGCCGAACGTTTGCGCGGAATGTCTTGCGAAGACTTCGAATTCGCCGACGTATCGGGCATTGCCGGCACCGGCTTAACCACCAACTTCAGTTACCCCTTCGCCAAAAGCCTCGCCGAGCGGCACCCGGACTCGATCGGCATCGATTGGAAACAATATCCACAACCAGATCGCCTGGGTCCGATTCTGGCGCGCCTGATCCCGGAGTCGTTCGAAGACTGGGCCGTCGCACCGCATCCCGACTGGCGGCACTGGTACGAGAAAGCCAACGGCACTCTGCCCTGGCTGATGAGCGGAGTTACCCCCGAAGTCTACGACCTGCTGGAGTTGCCGACTCGTTGGGAACTCGGCGATTCAGCGGCATCCCGTACACGCGCCCGGATTCCGCGGCAGAAAATCTTCTATCACGACGGACCGTTCCTCGCCCGTAAAGACGTGTCCATCCAGTCCGAGTTCGCCGCCCCGAAGATCGCGGTGGAGCGTTTGCCGCACGCCGCGGCCAAGCGAATAATCGACATCATCATAGACGCATCCGCCGTACGCTATCGCGAGTTGTACGGATTCCTCTACCCCGACGCCGCGAACGTTTATCACGCCGATCTCGGCCGCGGCATGGACTTCTACTTCTTCGGCCTCGCCCGCAAGTGGCGCTTGCCGGAGCGCGACTATAGCTGCGGCATGTACTTCAAGAACGGCGTACCGATCGGTTATGTGGAAGTGCTCTGGCCCCGCCAGCCCAAGGGCGGACGCATGGAGGTTGGCTTCAACCTCTACTACACATTCCGCCAGGGCGAGACCGCGTGGCTCTACGCGCGCCTGCTGAAGCTCTATAGAGAACGGAATCGCGTGACATCGTTCCTGGTCGATCCCTATCAGTTGGGACACGAAAACGAAGAAGCCATCGAATCCGGCTCGTTCTGGTTCTATTACAAACTCGGCTTCCGCCCTGAATCACCAGATGTAGCGCGCCTGGCTGAACGGGAACTCCAAAAAATCGCCGCAAGCCCTGAATACCGCACACCTCCCGCGACGCTGCGCAAACTGGCGTCTTCGACTATGGTGTGGTCGGATTAGCTTCGAATCCATACCGTTGAAACTGACGCCCGGCAAGCTCAGCAGGGGGATCCAGATACTCGTCGGCCAATAACATCTGCTCCACGTAATTGTAGATAGAGTCAACATCCTCGGCGCTATTGATGGATTGAAGCCAAACCGTTTGACCGTGAAATTGAAGCATGACCACATTTGCAAGCGCACACGGTCCCAGACATCCTGAGACCGTCAAATGAAACCGGCGCCGAATGCCGCGTTTCTTCCATTGAGTCTTGAACTCTTCGAGAGGCAGCGCCGGGAAGCCCTTGTCTGTCCTGCCGCAGCAACAACCTTGGCATACGAATAAGTGGCCGTCTTGAATGCGAATTCGCTTGGGGAGACCATCGGCTCGGAGGTACTGTCGCATCGGACTTCGCTCGAACGGTGAAAGGTCGGTTCTTCGCTCCAGGAGTTCCACTGGTTTGCCGTGCGGCGTGTGCCAGTAGGCGTCGGCCCAAGCCTCTTTGCGTTGAAGGAGGGCCACGCTATCCGTCAAATTTTTTCCAGTGACCAGCCGCTCGAGCGCCGTCAGCCAATGGTGATAGTAGCGCGAGCCATCGTCGGGCTCGCCCCGATTCGCCGCCTCTTTGAGCTCATTCGCGAGCGTGGCTGCCCATTCCGTCCAAGTGAAATGCCCCTGCCCTGACAACTGCACCGCCAGCGCGAACGCCTGCGCCTCCCAAGGTTCGGCGAACACCGGACCTCCGGTGTCACATGGAATTCGGGGCAGTGCAGTGAGAAGGTCGCTCGCGGGAGACAGATCAGGCCGGCTCAAGGTAGTCATCCCACATATCGATATAAACCGAATCCCTTGGCGATGCCTGTTCGCCCCACAATTCGCGAGCTGCAAAACGAACCGAATAGACGTGCTGCGGCTTCTCGCCCGATCCAGCGACGTTCGTGTCTGGAAAAATAAAGACGCCGTGGTCACGATCCACCGTGCCCACTTTTCCGCGCGCGTATCGAGGCAGCCGCGTGTGCCCAAGGGGATTGATATTGCGGCCGCGCACCGCCTGCCCCACCTTAAACAATGGCGCCACAGCCACATTCCTACGCGACGGCGCGCCCTTGGCCACGAAATCCGGCACCTGCTCCGCCTTCAGCAGCGGCACGGCCTTAGGCGAGCGCCGCGCCGGCTTGCCCCTCAGGATCTCCTCGGTGGTAACGAATCCGCCCTCCACCAGAAGCTCGCTGAACGCGACCACGAATCTTGCGTAATAGCTGAGACGCAGTTGCTCTTCGGGCGGAATCAACTCGACGTGATATCGATTCGACTTGTTGTTAAACTTGGGCCACGGCCGCATCGCGCGCCGCAGCGCAAAGATCCGCGATTCCCAGCGCTCATGGAACACCGGCTCGTTTTTCTCGCGCTCAATCGGGCCCATGCCCTGCATGCCGCCCATGTCGTGGATTCCGTTCATGCCCGTTCTCCCGCCTCCGGAAGTACGACTTTGGCCACGCCGATCATGGCATCGCGCGTAACCAGTGCGGCAAGTCCTTCCTCGCTCAACTTCTCGCTGCCCGCGGGGCGCTCAGGCAAGACCAGGTAGCGCACCTCGGCGGTGCTGTCCCAAACACGAACCTCAACACCTTCGGCAAGCTCGAGCCCAAACTCACGCAACACACCACGCGGATCGATGACCGAGCGCGACCGGTAAGGTGCCGATTTGTACCACACCGGCGGCAGACCGAGCACTGGCCATGGATAGCAGGAACAGAGCGTACACACGACAAGGTTGTGGACCTGTGACGTATTCTCGACGACCACCATGTCTTCGCCTTGGTCGCCGGTATAACCCAATTCCGCGATTGCGGACGTAGCGTTGCTCAAGAGACGCCGCTTGTACGCTTGATCCGTCCATGCCTTTGCAACCACTCGTGCGCCATTACGCGGGCCGATCTTGTGCTCGTAGGTATCGACTAAGGCATCCAGAGCCGCCCGGTCAACCAACCCTTTATCCACCAAGAGCGATTCGAGCGACTTGACTCGTAGAGCGGGGTCGGAGGGAACCACTTGATGGTTGTGATCGTGGTCTTGCACCTTAGCAACGTCTTGCGCCTTAGCGAGGTCTTGCGCGACTACCGCCCCTGTCGTTGCCAGGAAGCCGCGTCGAGTCGAATCCATCACGTGCTCCTTCCCTTACCGCCCGTCAGAATCGGTCCTCAAAAAGGGACCGTCATTCTGCTCCATGATTCAGCAATCGTCAAGCCAATAATTTACCATTGCCCACATTTTAGTGATTGTGGTAACCGTCCTCGATACTAACGCACAATAACGGTGGTCCGTCTTGACGACGTTGCGGAAACTGGCAGTTCGTGCAGCTAGCTGCGGTTCTCCGGCGAGTCCGCAACACCCTGGCCACATCTCTCACAGAACTGCGCTAGCGGACCGACAGCATGTCCATTAAGGCACCGCCGGGACGCGTCCCGATCCTTCGCGTGTGCGGCGGAGTAAAGGATTGCCATAGCCGCCGCATAAAACGCCATCCAGTGCCCGGAGAATCCGCGCACGACATCTGGAGGCATCGGGCCAGATCCTCCCTTGGATGTGGGATGTGTAATAAAAATCGCGAAGTTCAGCAAAGCATAACCAAAGAAACCGTACACCATGTATTTCATCCATGGCGGACTTCCGCGCAGAGCGGACTTCCAGAAATCCTTCCGCGCGACCTCTGCAGTCAGTCGTTGCGAAACGAGCACCGCTGGAATCCAAACCACAAATATGCCGATGTGCAGCACCCACGAGTAATCGCCGAGCGGTCCTTGCAATCCCAGTAGCGCGGAAAAATGCGAGAGGATACTTAAGGCTAGCCCTACAGACGCAAGCGCAGCAAAGAACCAGATTAGCGGCTTAAATGAGTCGGCCATGCTCAGCCCAGGCTATCGCAACGCGGATTCTGGCACGTCGTCACAGCAGGGCCAGTGGAGGGCTGACAACGAGCCCCATCGCATCTTCCATTGCGGCGGCGGCGTGCAGCAAACGATCTTCTTGCCTGGCGGCGGCGATCATTTGTAAGCCGATTGGCATGCCGCTTAGGCTGAAGCCGCACGGGATCGATATCGCCGGCAACCCAAGAGCATTCATGCCGCGCGTGAACCTGGTCGCGGCGGCGCGAACTTCTTCGGACGCGCCCTTAAATTCCAGCATCGTTTGCCCAATTCTCGGCGCCGGCATGGGCGTCGTGGGAGTGAAGATGCAGTCCACCTCCTCAAACAGCTTGGCGAACTGGCGGCCGATGCGGCGGCGCGTGCGCTGCGCTTCGATATAGTCGATGGCGGAAATGCCTTTGCCCTGATCCAACTTGGGCAGCACGTCCGCGCTGAAGTCCGCACGGCGATCGAGGAACGGCCGCAGCGCCGAAGCCGCTTCCACCAGCAGACACGTCGCCGCCGCCGAGCGCAGCGCTTCCATATCCGGGACTTTCACTTCGACCACGCGTCCGCCGATACGCGCTGCGGTATCAAACGCGGCCCGAACCGAAGCCTCCACTTCGGGATCTACCTGCTCCATAAAAAAGTCCTCCGGCAGACCAATCCGGACTCCAGCCAGATCAGCGTCCGCCGGCGGAACGTAATCGGTCGGATCGTCCGCCATCGCCTGAAACGCGATCGCCGCATCGCGAACCGTGCGCGTGATCGGACCCACATGATCCTGCGAAAAACCTAGCGGCAGCACTCCGCTGATGTTGACGCGGCCAAAGGTCGGTTTCAGGCCGACCACTCCGCAAAATGACGCTGGTACTCGTATAGACCCGCCGGTATCGCTCCCGGTGGTGAACGGCACGATCCCCGCCGCCACGGCCGCGGCCGATCCGCCGCTCGATCCGCCGGGAATGCGCGCGAGATCCCACGGATTGTGGATCGCACCGAAGTGCGGGTTATTCGAAGTGATCCCGTAAGCCAATTCGTGCAGCCCGGTCTTGCCGACAGACACCGCGCCCGCCTCGCGCAGCCTGGTAACGATCGCGGCATCGCGCTTCGGAATATAATCCGCGAAGATCTTCGACCCCGCGGTCGTGCGCACACCTTTGGTGCGCATCAAATCTTTGTGAGCGATGGGAATTCCGTGCAGCGGGCCGCGGTCGATGCCGCGGGCCAACTCTTCATCGCGCACCGCTGCTTCCGCCAACGCCGCTTCGCCAGTCACCGTGATGAAGGCGTTTAGCTTGGCATCCAACCGCTCGATTTCACGCAGCGACTGCATCACCAATTCCCGCGACGACACCTTACGCGCCCGCAGCGCCGCGGCTAGACCTTGCAGATCGTCCATGAATTCAGTGTAAAGCCAGGCAGTGGAAAGCCCGGTTAAAATGAAGTATGCAGCCTCTCACCCGCCTCAGCGACGAAGAGGAGCTGTTCCAAACGACCGTCGGCCAGTTTGCGCGTGAACGCCTGGCCCCGCACGTTCGCCAGATGGACGCATCCGGCGTGTTCCGTAAAGAATTGCTGGATGAGCTGTTTGAACTCGGACTGATGGCAGTGGACGTCGCCGAAGAATACGGCGGCCAAAGCGGCAGCTTCTTCCAATCCATACTCGCCATCGAAGAGCTCGCAAAAGTGGACCCGGCGGCGGCGGTGATCGTCGACGTCCAGAACACGTTATGCAACGCGGCCCTGCAGCGCTGGGGAAGCGACGAACAGAAGCGCCGCTTTTTGCCACGTCTCGCGCGCGATACCGTCGGCTCCTATGCGCTCTCCGAAGCCGGCGCGGGTTCGGACGCCTTCGCGATGTCGACGCGCGCGGTCGAAGATGGCGACGGCTACCGCCTCACCGGCCGCAAGCTGTGGATCACCAACGCCGCCGAAGCCGGCTTGTTCCTGGTCTTCGCCAACGCCGATCCTGCCGAAGGCTATCGCGGCATCACCGCCTTTCTAGTCGAGCGCGAGACCCCCGGCCTGGCCGTCGGCAAGAAGGAAGACAAGCTGGGCATCCGCGCGTCTTCCACATGCGAAGTGGTTCTCGACGACTGCCGCGTCTCCAAAGACAACGTCCTCGGCGAAGTCGGCAAGGGTTACAAGGTTGCGATCGAGACCCTGAATCAAGGGCGCATCGGCATCGCCGCGCAGATGACCGGCCTGGCGCAAGGCGCGCTCGATCACGCCCTCGCCTATTCCAACCAGCGCAAGCAATTCGGAAAACGCATTGCCGAGTTTCAGGGCGTACAATTCGACCTGGCCGAGATGGCGGTGGACGTGGAAGCCTCCCGCCTCATGACCTATAACGCCGCCCGCCTGCGCGATGCCGGCCTGCCGTTTGTCACTGAAGCCGCCATGGCCAAATACTTCGCGTCGCAGGTGGCCGAGCGGGTAGCCTCGCGAGCCGTCGAGGTCTTCGGAGGCGTAGGATTCACCAAGGATTATCCGGTCGAAAAGCTGTATCGCGACGCCAAAATCGGCCGTATCTACGAAGGCACCAGCAACATGCAGCGCCTGACCATCGCCAAGGGAATTTTGGGCTAAAGACGCGGAAACCTTCGCCCAAGCCGTTTCGTCAGGACTATAGTGAAGGTAGCTATGCGCGCAGCATTTAGAATTTCCGGGCTAGCCCTATGTTTAGGCGCCGCCGCACTGGCCGCCGACAACAATAAGTACGACCTTTCGCAGACCCAGGTCGATGACATCATTCAAAAGTTCGCTGCCAAGGAAGCCCAATTCTCGAAAGCGCGCGAGCTCTATACCTATCGCCAGACCGCCCGCATCCAGGAACTCGACGAAAGCGGCGCCATCACCGGCCGTTGGGAAACCGTCTCGGACATCGTTTTCAGCCCCGAAGGGAAGCGCACGGAACACGTGGTGCGCTCGCCGGTACCCACTCTCCAAAACATCACGCTGACTCCGGAAGATCTGGAAGACATGCGCAGCGTGCAGCCATTTGTTCTGACAACCCCGGACTTCCTAAGTACCTGATCCGCTACCTCGGCCACCAGAATGTGGACGAAATCGGCTGCTACGTCTTCGCCGTGAAGCCCGTGAAAGTCGAGGGCACGCAGCGCTACTTCGCAGGCGAAGTCTGGGTGGACGACCGGGATTTGCAGATCGTCAAAAGCTACGGCCGCGGCGTCGGCAACGCCAGCCGCAAGGGCGATAACCAGTTCCCCAAGTTCGAGACCTACCGCGAGCAGATCGACGGCAAATACTGGTTCCCCACCTACACCGTCGCCAACGACACGCTGCATTTCAAGACCGGCGACCAGCGCATCCGCCAGACCATCCGCTACGAAGATTACAAGCAGTTTGGCGCGGAAACCAAGATCACCTTCGGGGACGAGGTGAAGGACGACTCGAAGCCAACGCTGCCCGCGTCTCCCAGTCCGGCGCCCCCCAAGAAGCCGTAGCGCCAAGCCCAGACAGGGCCCTCAGACGAACACCCTAATCCTCCAGCGGCCTCCAACCGATGAACTAAGGGCATGGCGACTATCTCGACCACGGACACCGAGCGCGCCGAAATCGACCGCTTAAAGGGTACCTTCCTCGCGAACCTGAACCACGAAGTCCGCACGCCCCTCAGCGGTATCCTGGGCATGACGGATCTGCTGCTCGAAACCACGCTCGACGAGGAACAGCGCGATTACGTCTCCACCGTCCGCTTGTGCGCCGAGAACCTGTTTCACCTGCTCAACGCCACGCTGGAATATTCGGCGCTCACCGCCGGCCACCTGCGGCTCGACGAAACTGAATTCGGCCTGTCCGAGCTGGTAGATTCCGTACTCTCCAAGGAACGCGAAAAGGCGCAAGTAAAAGGCCTGAAGCTGACCGCGATCCTGGACGCCGCTCTGCCGCAGACCATCATCGGAGACGCCGCGCGCATTCAAGATCTGCTTGGGCATCTGTTGGATAACGCTATAAAGTTCACCCATCACGGCAGCGTCGAACTCAAGCTGGCGCGCGAAGGCCAAGTCTTAAAAATCGAAGTCCGCGACACCGGCATCGGCATCGACCCGGAC
The DNA here is from genome assembly GCA_963793395.1 of Bryobacterales bacterium. Classification (GTDB taxonomy): domain Bacteria; phylum Acidobacteriota; class Terriglobia; order Bryobacterales; family Bryobacteraceae; genus Palsa-187. Next base: position 17,196 of record CAWCAP010000047.1, read on the forward strand.
CGCCAGGCCCGCATTTTCGAATCCTTCCATCAAGTCGACAGCGGCTTGTCGCGCAACTATCCCGGACTGGGCTTGGGCCTGGCGCTGGTGCAAAAATTGCTCGCCCTGATGGGCGGCCAGATCACGGCGGAAAGCGAGTTGGACAAAGGCTCGACCTTCACCGTGCGCCTCCCCATCCGGCTGCCCGCGGGAACGCGCGAAAAAATTCCGCAGCCTGCCGCCGGTGCGCCGGCGATTCTGGCGGTGGAAGACAATCCAGTGGGTCTGATGGTTCTGCGCCACGCTCTAAAAGCCCGCGCCGTACACGTGGACACTGCTACCGACGGCGCCGAAGCCATCCAGGCCGCCGCCACCCGCCACTACGATCTGATTCTGATGGATCTGCAGATGCCTCATATGGACGGCCTTGAAGCCACGGCCGCCGTTCGCCGCCTCCCCGGTTACGAAAACGTGCCGATCCTTGCGCTGACCGCCAACTACTCCGACGAAATCCGCCAGCAGTGCCAGCAAAACGGCATGCAGGACTTCCTTTCCAAACCCATCACGCCGCCCGCGCTCTGGGCCGCCGTTTCGCGCTGGCTGAAACTTCCCGAGTAGCGAGTTCCCCCGCACTTCAGCGGTGGCGAAATGCACGCGCCGCAACTTACAATAGTCCCTACATGTCACCTCGTAGAATTGCAATCCTTACCGGGGGCGGTGATGTTCCCGGTCTGAACTCAGTCATCAAGAGCGTGGTTTACCGCAGCGCGGAGAACGGTATCGAAGTCACCGGCATCCGCCGCGGCTGGGAGGGGTTGACGCACGTCAACCTGAACGATCCCGAGAGCCGCAAGCGCTATATTCTTCCGCTCGACCGCGACAACACCCGCACCATAGACCGCGACGGCGGCACCATGCTGCACACCAGCCGCACCAATCCTTCGAAGATGAAAAAGCTGCCGGATTTCCTGGCCGGCGACAGCTTTCCGCAGCATGATGGCCGCTTCGATATGAGCGCCAAGGTTCTGGCGAACCTGGAAAGCCTGGGCATCGACGCGCTGATCGCCATTGGCGGCGACGATACCCTCAGCTTCGCGCACCGCTTGAATCAGCTCGGCATGAAGGTCATCGCCGTGCCGAAGACGATGGATAACGATGTTCACGGCACCGAGTATTGCGTGGGGTTTTCCACCGCCATCACGCGCGCGTCGGACGCCATCGACCGCCAGCTCACCACCGTCGGTTCGCACGAACGCATCGGTATCTTCCGCGTATTCGGCCGCGATGCCGGCTACACTGCGCTTTACACCGCATGGGTCACTTCCATCCGCTGCGTAATTCCGGAATACAAAGTGAATCTGGAAAAGCTGATCGAGCTGATCATGACCGACAAGCGCCGCAACCCCAGCAATTACGCGCTGGTGATTCTCTCCGAGGGCGCGCAATGGGAAGGCTACAAGCTGCAGGAATACGGCGAGCCCGACGCCTACGGCCATCGCAAGAAGGCCAGCATCGCCGAGACTCTCAGCAATGAAATCCAGGCACGAACGAAAGAAGAAACCGTAGTCAGCGATCTGACCTACGATTTGCGCGCCGGCGCCCCTGATTTCATGGACAAACTCATCGCCTCGACATTCGGGACGATGGCCTACGAAGCGACACAAGCCGGCCAGAGTGGTCTCATGGCGGCAATTCATGACGGATGCTACGCGATGGTACCGCTGCCCGATCCGAAGCTCGGCCCTCGCCGCCTGGATGTGGCGACCATGTATAACACCACCCGCTACCGGCCCAACTATTCAAACAAACTTGGTCTGCCGGTGTTTCTCACGCGGGCGTAACCGTGCCGTATTCGCAGCTCACCGTCGCATTCGAAGGGCCGACGGCAATCGTTACGCTCAATCGGCCCGCGCAGCGCAACGCGTTATCGCTCGCGCTGATGCGTGAAGTGATCGAGTGCCTCGGTGAGCTGGAGCGTAACGGCGAGGCCCGCGTCATCATTCTCGCCGCCGCCGGACCGGCGTTCTGCGCCGGCCACGATCTCCGCGAAATGACCGGCCTGGGCGCGGAGGCGTATCGCGAAATCTTCGCCGTGTGTACCGAGATGATGACCAAGATCCAATCGGTTCCCCAACCCGTGATCGCCGAAGTGCAAGGCATGGCGACCGCCGCCGGCTGCCAGTTGGTCGCCACATGCGATCTAGCTATCGCCTCCGATCGCGCGACGTTCGCCACACCGGGTGTCCGCATCGGATTGTTTTGCTCGACTCCGATGGTGGCCGTGAGCCGCGCCGTGGGACGCAAGCGCGCCCTGGAAATGCTGCTGACCGGAGACGCCATCGACGCCTGCACCGCGGCGGAGTGGGGCTTGGTGAACCGCGTCGTCCCGGAAGCAGAGTTACGAACCGCCACGTTGGCACTCGCCGAACGAATCGGCCACGCCAGCGCGTTCACCATCAAAATCGGCAAACAAGCGTTCTACCGTCAGGCCGATTTGCCGCAGCCGGAAGCCTACGCTTTCACGCAAGAGGTCATGACCGAGAATGCGCTGGCGGCGGACGCGCAGGAAGGCATCTGCGCCTTTCTCGAAAAGCGCCCCGCACGCTGGCAAGACCGCTAAGCAGTCTTACTCTGCGCCAGCTTTTCCAACCCCTGCTCCTGGATTTCAATCTCGCGCATACGGAACTTCTGAATTTTTCCGCTCAGCGTGGTGGGGAATGAATCCACAAACCGGATCGACTCCGGAATCTTAAACTTCGCGATCTGTCCGCGGCAGAACTCCCGGATCTCCTCGGCGGTGGCCGTTTCGCCGGGCTTCAGGCGGATCCACGCCAGCACCACCTCGCCCAGACACTCATGCGGCAGTCCAGTGATTTGCACCTCGGCGATCTTGGAGTGCGTGTAAAGGAACTCCTCGATCTCACGCGGATAGATGTTCTCGCCGCCGCGAATAATCATGTCCTTCGCGCGGCCGGTGATGTTGAGATAACCGTCCTCGCGCATCACGCCCAAGTCGCCGGTGCGGAACCAGCCCTCGGAATCCACCACCCGCGCCGTCGCCTCTGGGTCGCCGTCATAACCTTGCATCAAAAAATAGCCGCGTGCGCAAATCTCGCCTTGTTTGCCCCGCTCCAGCGTTTCGCGAGTCTCCAGAGTCCACGACTTTGAGCTCCGTGCACGGCAGCCCCTTCCCGACAGTGGAAACCCGGTGTTCGAGATCGTCGTCCACGTCCGACAGGGTGACGAGCGGAGCCGTCTCCGTCAAACCGTAACCAATGATCATCTCCCGGCAGTGCATATCCGCGATCACCTGCTTCATCACTTCGATGGGGCAAGGCGCGCCTGCCATCACGCCGGTGCGCAGGCTGGTGAGATCGAAGCGAGAGAACTCCGGATGCCGCAGTTCCGCGATAAACATGGTCGGAACCCCATAAATGGCCGTCGCCCCTTCTGCCTCGACGGCCGCCAGCGCGGCCCTCGGATCGAAAGTGTCATTCGGCAGTATCAGCGCGCAACCGCTGGCGAGCGCCGACATAGTCCCGATCACGTTGCCGAAGCAGTGCGCGAAAGGCACTGCCAGGCAGATGCGATCGCGTTCGGTATAACGCAGCACCCGCGCGCTTAGAAATCCGTTATTGAGGATATTGCGATGACTCAGCAGCACACCCTTAGGCGAGCCCGTCGTCCCGGACGTGTACTGAATATTAGTGACGTCGTCGATCCCAATGTGCGCCGCCGCGGCCTGCGGTTCTTCAGCCAGCAAGCCCTCCCAAGCCGGAGTGTCGAAATAAATCGCGTGGCGCAACGCGAATTCGTCGCCATCATTGACCGCGTTGAGCACTTCGTCGAGCACCGCGGCATAGTTCGCCTTAGCATCGCGCTCCCGCAGGAACAAAGCCTGCATGCGGGAATTCCGCAGGATGAAGCCCAGCTCATGCGCGCGGCACGAAGGATTGACATTCACCAGAATCGCCCCGGCCCGGGAGCATGCCATGTGCACCACCAGCCACTCCCAGCAGTTCATGGCCCACACGCCAACGCGATCCTTAGGTTGAATGCCGAGCTTCGCCAGCCCGTGTGCCAAACGATCCGCCGCATCCAACAATTGCGCCCAGGTGAGGCGCTTCCCCTGATGGCACGACACCACCGCCAGTTCATCCGGGAAGTGCTTGGCGTTATGCTCCAGTTGCTCGCCGATGGTGCTGTCGAGCAGCGGAATTTCCGGTCCTTTTGAGTAGCTAAGCAGCGCGCGCCTCCGTATAGATCAGAACGATTCTACACTGCGCGGGGGCTGGAAAGACTTAGCCCACAGATGGACACGGATAAACACAGATAAGAAGCAAGTTTCTTATCCGTGTCCATCTGTGTTTATCTGTGGGCCAATCTTTTACTTACCGCTGCCAAATAACCTGGCGACAGGATCGAAGAACACGTCCACCACGCGTTCCTTCAGCGGAATAATCGCGTTGTCCGTGATCTTGATTTCTTCCGGACACACCTTGGTGCAGCACTTCGTGATGTTGCAGTAACCGATCCCCAGCTCGTCCTTCAGCGCCTTACGCCGGTCGCCGGTGTCGAGCGGATTCATCTCCAGCTGCGCGGTATAGATCAGGAATCGCGGACCGATGAACTCCTCGTGCAAGTGGTGATCGCGCAGCACGTGGCACACGTCCTGGCACAGGAAGCATTCGATGCACTTGCGGAATTCCTGCGGCCGGTCGACGTCGGCCTGCTGCATCGCGCCAGGTTCCGTCCGGAGCGTCCGGCTTGCGCGGCTTGAACTGCTTGATCTTCTTCTTCACCCGGTAGTTCCAGGACACGTCCGTGACCAGATCCTTGACGTGCGGGAACGTCTGCATCGGCTCGATCGTCACCGGCTGCGTCAAGTCCAGAGTATTCAGCCGCGTCATGCACATCAGCCGCGGCTTGCCGTTGATCTCGGCCGAGCACGACCCGCACTTGCCCGCCTTGCAATTCCAGCGCACCGCCAGATCGTTGGCCTGCTGTCGCCTGAATGCTGGTGCACCGCGTCCAGCACCACCATGCCGCTGGAGACTTCGGTGTTGTAATCGACGAACTTGCCGCCTGCCGTTGTCGCCGCGCCAGATGCGAAAGGTCGCTGATCGGCCATCTACTTCATCTCCTCGATCATCTGCTTCATTTCGTCGGTGAGCGGCACCACCGGCACGCGCTCCACTTGAGGCTGCCCGTCGGCGCCCTTGCGTGATGCGCAGGTTGTACTCGCCCCATTCCGCGCTCTTGTCCGGATAATCGTCGCGGAAATGCGCGCCGCGGCTTTCCTTGCGCTCGATCGCCGCCATGCGCGATGATCTCCGAAACCGTCAGCAGATTGTCCAGATCGAGCGCCGTGTGCCACCCGGTGTTGTATTCGCGATTGCCCGTGATGCCGGCCTTCGCCGCGCGCGCCTTCAGCGCGTTGATTTTTTCGAGCGCCTGCTGCATCTCGCTTTCGACGCGCACGATGCCGACCAGATCCTGCATCAAATCCTGCAGCTCATGCTGCACCGCAAACGGATTTTCGCCCGCCGCGCCGCGCTCGAACGGCGCCAGCGCCGTCTTCGCCGCTGTCGTCCACCTGCGCGTTGATCGACCTTCCCCGCCCCGTTTTCCTTCGCGAATTTCGCCGCGTACTCGCCCGCGCGCTTGCCGAACACCAGCAAATCGGAAAGCGAATTTCCGCCCAGCCGATTCGCTCCGTGCAGCCCCGCCGCGCATTCGCCCGCCGCGAACAGACCCGGGCACGGAGACATCTGCGAATCGGCATCCACCTGCACGCCGCCCATCATGTAATGCGTCGTCGGGCCGACCTCCATCGGCTCCTTCGTGATGTCGAGATCGGCGAGCTGCTTGAACTGGTGATACATGCTCGGCAGCTTCTTCTTGATGTGCTCCGCCGAATTCGGCAGCTTTTCCTTGATCCAGGCGATATCCAGGAACACGCCGCCATGCGGGCTGCCCGCGCCCCGCCTTCACTTCGCGATTGATGCAGCGCGCCACGTGATCGCGCGTCAGCAGTTCCGGCGGACGCCGCGCGCTCTTGTCGCCCTGCGTGTAGCGCCAGCCTTCTTCTTCGTTGTCGGCGGTCTGAGCTTTGATAGTTCTCCGGAATATCGTCGAACATGAAGCGCTTGCCTTCTTTGTTGCGCAGCACGCCGCCTTCGCCGCGCACGCCTTCCGTCACCAGAATGCCCTTGACGCTGGGCGGCCAGACCATGCCCGTCGGATGGAACTGCACGAACTCCATGTCCATCAGCGCCGCGCCCGCGTTGTAAGCCAGCGCCTGGCCGTCGCCCGTGTATTCCCAACTGTTGCTGGTGACTTTGAACGCGCGGCCGATGCCGCCGGTCGCCAGCACCACCGCCTTGGCGTGGAAAACCTTGAAGCGTCCGCGCTCGCGATCGTAGCCGAACGCGCCGGTGCAGCGATCGCCGTCCATCAGCAGCGTGAGAACGGTGTGCTCCATGTAGACGTCGATGCCCTGATGGATGCCGTGATCCTGCAACGTGCGGATCATTTCGAGGCCGGTGCGGTCGCCCACGTGCGCCAGCCGCGGATAGCGATGGCCGCCGAAATTGCGCTGCAGGATGCGGCCGTCTTTGGTGCGGTCGAAAATCGCGCCCCAGGCTTCCAGCTCGTGCACGCGCGCCGGCGCTTCCTTCGCGTGCAATTCCGCCATGCGGCAATTGTTCAGATACTGCCCGCCGCGCATGGTGTCGGCGAAGTGGACGCGCCAGTTGTCGCGATCGTCCACGTTGCCCATGGCCGCCGCCATGCCGCCTTCGGCCATCACGGTGTGCGCCTTGCCCAGCAGCGATTTCGTGATCACGCCGGTCTTGCACCCGGCGGCCGAGGCTTCAATGGCCGCGCGCAGCCCCGCGCCGCCCGCGCCGATGACCAGCACGTCGTATTCGTGAACCGGATAATCCGCCATCGCTAAAGAATTCTCCAATCGTGCCAGATGCCCATCGAGCACAGGCGCACGTAAACATCCGCGAAGCCCACGAAGAACATGCTGATCCAGGCCCATTTCATGTGGCCGCGATTCAGGCAACTCACGCAGTCGTAAGCCTTCTTGCGGACCGGCGAGCCCGACAGCACGTCCTTGATTCCGCCCACCAGATGCCGGAACGAGTGGCAGCCAAAAGTGTAGCCGCCCAGTAAAATTGGATTCAGAATCAGCACCAGCGATCCCACGCCAATCCCGAAGTGTTTGACGCCGTCTGCGCCCGTGAACCACAGCGACGCGGTAGCCGTCAAATAGCAGGATGAACACGAAGATGATGGCGAAGTACAGAAAGTAGCGATGGACGTTTTGCAGGATCAGCGGAAACTTCTTTTCGCCGCGATAGGTCTTGCGCGGCTCGCCCACCGTGCACGAGACCGGATCCGCCCAAAAAGCCTTGTAGTAAGCGCCGCGATAGTAGTAGCAGGTGAAGCGGAACAGACCCGGAAACGGCAGGATCAGCATCGCCGCCGAAAACGGCAGAAACGCCGGCCACCAGGCAGGCGCCGAAGTGTAGAGCAGCGGCGAATACATCGGCGACAAGTAGTCGGCCCCGCCGCACTGCGTCGTGCACAAATAGTTGTTTCCCTGCAACGCAGCCCACGTCGCATAGACGATGAAGGCCATATAGCCAAGAAAAACCAGAATGGGTTCTACCCACCAATTGTCGGTACGGCGCGTGCTACCGAATCCCCCGTCTTTGAGGGGAACATCAATCGAAGACATGTGAGTCGGGCTCCTGCGGCTGGAAAAGGTGGGGCAAAATTCAAGGATAGCGCCGAGGATCACGCATATCAAGCGCGGTGTCCCAACGGATCGTGCCTGGCTTGGTGGCGGCCTGAAGACTCTACGGGGCCTCGCAGTCACTGGCGGATGGCTCCCGCCTTGCATACTTACCCGTACAAGAACCTTGATTTCACCGTGTTTTTAGGTGACGTTAGGGAATGCAAATCCTAGAATTTCCAATAGAACACCAAGGCTGTCCCGAATGCGGGCACCGAACCTTTGCAATAGACAGTCTAAAATCAAAAAGGAGACTTTCAAGGACACTGCGTAAGAGTGCAAAGTCAAACTCTGGTGGGCGCGCTGATTATGCGCATCGTGAGCGCGACACCCTCTCGATAATTACGATCGCCACCTAGATAGATAACAGGAGGTCAAAAATGAAGCGGAAGAGGGCCAAACGACCTGCGCTACGAAAGAAGCCAAACCCATGCCTCCAAGAGCGAGCTCGATAGCGCCTCCACGCGCCGGCGTAATTATTACGATGTAGACTTGAAGCTAATCCTGCACCCTATCACTGAACTGAGGCACTGAACGGCTATGAAGAAGCTTGGCGGCTATACTCGCCCTCTCACTAAATCACAAGCGTCAATCCTCGCAGCAGTCTGTTCCCCAAGAAATCGGACTATTCACATCGTTTCAAATCTGGGGCCTCTTGGGAGGACGAAGACGCAAAAACTAAATTTTCCTGAAACGGGTTCCCAGCGAACGTGAGTTATTCAAGGGACCGCGCTCGGATGCTTCTTTTTCACGTTGCGCTGGGATGCATCGAGCCAGGACTGATAATGGACCAGATCATACGCTAATAGATAGATAAGTACTACAAAGACAATCCAGAAAAGTGGGACCTTGCCATTGAGGGACCGGGCATCATATCGGCGATTACGCAGATGGGCGGCCCCTGTTCTGGGATGTCGCCATAACAAGAGCAAGCGAGCGTCAATCACCCTCAGACACGAATCTATTAGGGACACGAACCGAGCCGGTACTTGGAATTTCCATTCGCCCTCTTTCTGGCCATGTCTGGAACGTAATCCTCATGGGTTGCTTGCAGTTGGAGTCCCGTTCACCGCTTTGCGTGGTCCGATGGCGTCAAGCACGTTGCGCGAGCCGACTGCATACTTTCCAGACTAGCCGACAACCGGGGCAACTGAGCGATGTCACCTCTATCTCCATAGCCTTGCAACAAGTTGCCCACTGTCCCATTCAATCCCGCTAAACCCCATCCAATCCCCCTAACCGCCCTTCGCTTCAATAATCTAGCTCCCTAGTACCCCGGGCCCTATAATGAAGATTCTTTTACTCGCACCAATTCTATCCCTTGGAGATCGTACTTTGACTAAGCCGATCAAGCACGTTGAAAAAGCAATTGCCTTGGCGCCAACGCCGCCTGGTTCGTTTTTAACAAGCTCAATTCGATCAACCGGAACCCTGTCCTTCACGCCGAAGTGGTCCGACAAGCCCCTGCTGAAGAGCTGGGAAAAGCAGAAGCCGAAGCTGGGCTGGCCGCGCGAGACCGATTCGCTGTGCCCCAAGTGCGTCCCGGACATCCGCCAGCAGATCCTCGACGGCGAAGCTGCCGGTCGAAATCCTGAAGAACGAGAAGGTCGGCGAGATCAAGGCGAACATCATCGAGCGCGACGGCAAGATCCTGATGGTGAAGGAATGCCCGATCCACGGCAAATTCGAAGACGTGATGTCCATCGATCCGGCGTTCTCCAAGCATCTGGAAGACGTGTTCCCGGGCCGCGACATCCGCGCCCACAACGACGAAAAACTGCACGACCACGGTACCTCGCACCATCACGCATGGCCGCGGATCGGTGCTGACCATCGATCTGACCAACCGCTGCAACATGATGTGCGATCCGTGCTTCATGGACGCCAACCAGGTCGGGTTCGTGCATGAGCTGAGCTGGGAAGAAATCAAGACGCTGCTGGACAACGCGCATGTCCATCAAGCCGCGCCGCCAGCTTGTCGGTGCAGTTCTCCGGCGGCGAGCCGACGCTTTCCCCGTACTTCCTGGACGCCATTCGCTACTGCCGCAAGATCGGCTACCAGAGCGTGCAGGCCGCGACCAACGGTATCGAGTTCGCCAAGAGCCCGGAGTTCGCCAAAGAAGCCGCCGAAGCGGGCCTGCGCTACGCGTATCTCCAGTTCGACGGCATCGGCAACGAAGCCAATTCGCACCGCGCCGTCGGCAATCTGTTCGACGTGAAGCTGCGCGCGATTGAGAATCTGTACAGCGCCGGCGTCGACATCGTCCCGGTGATCACGCATGATCAACGGCGTCAATAATGAGCAGGTGGGCGCGGTGGTCCGCTTCGCGCTCGACAATCCGAAGAAGATTCCGTTCCTCAGCTTCCAGCCGGTTTCGTTCACCGGCCGCGATGAAGCCATCACGGACGAGCGCCGCAACGCCCAGCGCTACACGCTGGCGAACCTGGCGCACGACGTGAAGAATCAGACCGGCTTGGGCGAGCCCGTCCGCGACTGGTTCCCGATCTCCTTCATGAGCACGTTCTCCGACTTCGCCGATCTGGTCCACGGGCCGAACGCGGATTGGGGCCAGCTCTCCTGCGGCTGCCATCCCAACTGCGGCATCGGCATGGCCGTGATGTGCGACAAGGAAACCAAGGAATATCGCCCGGTGACCGCGTTCCTGAACGCCGACCAGCTGGCCAAGGACGTGGCCAGCATCAACGACGCCGCGCGCGGCAAGCGGCTTTCGGTGATCGGCGTGTCGCTGGCGCTGCTGCGCAACTACAATCCTTACGAAGCCCCCACGCACTTCCGCTTGAGCGACCTGATCGCCGAAGTTCGACAAGTGCTTCGGCATGACCGGCAAGAAGTACGGCAAGGTCACCGGCGACCGCACCATGGCGGACATCGAGAAGCGCCGCGCGCGACCGCTGGAACTTCCTGTTCATCGCCGGCATGTGGTTCCAGGATCTGTTCAACTACGATTTCCGCCGCACCGAGCAGTGCATCATCCCCTACGCCACGCAGGAAGGCGAAATTTCCTTCTGCGCGTATAACACCGGCGTCGGCTGGCGCAACATCATCGAGAAGATGCACATGACCGCGACGCTCACCAAGTGGTACGAGGAGAAAGGCCGGCACGAAATCATCGCCGGCGGCAAGAGCGGTCAACCTGCCCTCCACGGAACACACGCTGGTGCTGCGCGCCGACGACGTCAATCACGGACGCCAGCACGATCTGGACGACAAGGGCATCGCCAAGACGGCCCGCGAAGAGAAGAAGCGCGCCCGCGACGCGAAGCATGAAGGAAGAGGCCGAGAACGATCGCATGATGAAGCTGTATCGCGAGCACGTGCTGGGCGAGAAACCGAGTCGAAGGCGGCATCGTCCCGCTCAGCGCCATCGCCCCGGCCGCTCCGAAAGCTGTCAAGAAGGAAGAAGAAGTCGGCTCCTTCGGCGATTAATCTTTCGATCTAGTCCGGACTCAAGGCTGCTCGCAATGCGGGCAGCCTTTTTCATTGGAGAGGACCGCGAGGACGGGCGATGGCCGCAACGACTATACTCGGGCTCGTCTCGGTTATACTAAAAGTATGAAGACGGCGATCTCCATTCCGGACGATGTATTCCAGGTCGCGGAACAACTCGCGCGCCGCACCAAGAAATCGCGGAGCCAGTTGTTCAGTGATGCCGTCAGAGAATACGTTGCCCGGCACGCAGCCGATGAAATCACCGAAGCCATGGATCGAGTCTGCGCCGAACTGGAGCCCGGGACGGACAAATTCACGGCGGCTGCGGCCAGGCGCACCCTGCAGCGCGTTACCTGGTGACATGCCTTGGTGATTTCGCAAGGCGAGATATGGTGGGCCGATCTACCCTCCCCTTCCGGATCCGGACCGGGATTCAGGAGGCCAGTTGTAGTGGTGCAAGGGGACGCCATCAACCGAAGCCGCATCGCCACTGCCGTGTGCGTGCCTCTCACTAGTAATCTCAAGTGGGCTGACGCGCCGGGAAACGTCCTGCTGCCGGCGCGCGCGACAGGGTTGCCTAAGGATTCGGTCGCCAACACTTCTCAGATCCTCACGCTGGACCGCGAACTCCTTACGGAGCGGGTTAGTAAGCTCTCTCGTGCGAAGACTGAACTTCTCCTCGCTGGGATCGACGTGATCCTCGGATCGTAAAGGCAGCTTCGGCGTCTGCGATTCCCGCGCTCCGCGAACTTACCAGCCGTGCGAAACTAGACTGGAATCCGAGTTCATGCGGCAACTTTCGAAACGCACCCAATACAGCCTACGCGCGCTCTATGCGCTGACTCGCACGTACGGCGCCGGGCCGCAGCTCATCACCAACCTGGCTCACAACGAGATCATTCCCAAGAAGTTTCTGGAACAGATTCTCGTTGCACTCAAGAGCGGAGGATTCGTCGCCAGCAAGAAGGGCAAAGGCGGCGGCTACATGCTGGCGCAACCGCCCGATAAGATCACCATCGGCGCCGTGATCCGGTCCATCGAAGGGCCGCTCGCGCCGCTGCCCTGCGCCAGTGAAACCCGCTTTCGCAAGTGCGATGAGTGCCCCGATATCCAAACCTGCGGCACCCAGCACGTCATGCGCCGGGTGCGCGATTCCATCGCCGGCATTCTGGACGAAACCACGCTAGCCATGGTTTGCGCCGAAGTCGAGCAGTCCCGGCGCAAACAAAACAAGGAACTCATAAAGCTGTAGTTCGGGTTGCCTCCCGTCCGATCCGCAACCTGGCTGCTATGCTGTGACGAGTGTCGTCGCGACTCGCCACATCTCTCTGCGGAATCTCTCTAAAGACGCCCATCCTCGCGGCCTCCGGCACCTTCGCTTACGGCGTCGAGCTGCGCGATGTCGTGGATCTCGCCGAACTAGGCGGCATCATCACCAAGGGGCTATCGCGGGAGCCGATGGACGGCAATCCCGCGCCGCGCCTCTACGAAACCGAAGCCGGGATGATGAATTCGGTTGGCCTGCAAAACATCGGCGTGCGCGCCTTCGTAAGCGAGAAGCTCCCGGCCCTGCGCACGATTCCCACGCCGGTCTTCGCCAACGTATTCGGCTACGCTGTGGAAGATTACGTCGAAGTCGTGAAGGTTCTGGAAGACGCCGAAGGCATCGCGGGATATGAGCTGAACGTCTCCTGCCCCAATACCAAACACGGCGGCATGGTCTTCGCCTGCGATCCCGGACTACTTAGCGAAGTGGTCGTCGGCCGCGCGCGTCGGTGATCAAGCGGCGTCCGCTGCTCGTGAAGTTGTCTCCCAACGTCACGCGCATTCAGGAAGTGGCGAAAGCCGCCGCCGAAGCGGGCGCGGATGCTTTGTCTCTGGTGAATACGTTCGTAGCGCTTGCGATCGACCCGCGTACCCGCACACCGCGTCTAGGCAACGGTTTCGGCGGACTCTCCGGACCCGCCATCAAACCCATCGCCCTGCGCTTGGTCTACGAAGCCGCGCAAGCCGTGAAGATTCCGATCGTCGGACTTGGCGGAATCGCCACCGGCACCGACGCGGCCGAGTTTTTGATCGCCGGAGCCAGCGCCGTCGAAGTCGGCACCGCCAATTTTTGGGACCCGCAAGCCCCCCTGCGGATCGCCGAGCGAGCTGGACGAATTTTTAGAGCGCGAAAAAGTAGCGCGAGCAGCCGATCTCACCGGCACGTTACGATTCTCAAGAGGCGTATGAAAAAAATCATTTCGACAGACCGAGCCCCCAAAGCCATCGGACCCTATTCGCAAGCCGTGATCTCGAACGGCTGGGCGTTCCTCAGCGGGCAGATCCCGCTCGACCCCACCACCAATCAGATCGTCGAAGGCGGGATCGGCGTGCAAACCGAGCGCGTGCTCGAAAATCTGAAGAGCGTGCTGGAAGCCGCCGGGTCGTCATTGGACCGGGTCGTCAAAACCACCGTCTACCTGAAAGACATGGGCGAGTTCGCCATCATGAACGAGGTCTACGGCCGCTATTTCACGAGCAACGCCCCCGCCCGCGCGACTGTCGAAGTGGCGCGGCTCCCGCGAGACGTGCGAGTCGAGATCGAGTGCATCGCGGGCGTCGACTAAACACCGTCACTTCGTCTTATATCCCTGCCACAAATATTCCAACGCCTCGGGCAGCGTCTGCTGCTTCACCGTGCGGTCCGTGTGCCCGGCATTTTTCGCGAACACAAATTGATAATGGTAGCCCTTGGCCGCGAGCACCTTGGCCATGTTCTCGTTCGCCACCACCCAGTCATGCATGTTGTCGCGCATGATATTCGGGCTGTAACAGGTCGCGGTCTCCCACTTCCATCCACAGCCGGATCGGCTTCGCGGGACTCTCCGGGATCAAGTGCCTATGAAATTCCCACGCGCCCCCGGGAGTCTCCGGATTCGGCGGCCACTGCTGATTCACATACGTGCCTGAGTACGTGAGCACGCGGTGATAAAGCTCCGGGTGATACCACGCCATGATCAGTGCGCAGGACCCGCCGGAGCTGCCGCCCATGGTCGCGCGGCCCTCGGGATCTTTCGTCAATTTCACGTTGTATTGTTTTTCCACCAACGGCAGCACTTCGGTCTCGACGAATTCCGCATAACGGGGCGACATGGTGTCGTATTCCAAACCACGCTCGCTGCCTTGCGCGTCGCCGCTGCCGTTGCTGATGGATATGGCGATCATCGCCGGCACCCGTTTCTGGGCGATCAGATTATCCAGCGCCGTGAACAGCAACGGGTCGGGTCCGTCCGCTCCCACGATGAACGGCGCAGCGGTGCCGGGCACATATTGCTTCGGCACATACACGGCGACGCGGCGCGTGTAGGGCGCCGGATGGCTGGTCGTCACGATCAACTTCGCCGGATCATTGGGATCCGCCGTACCGAAAGTGCCGGGTTCCCGCGCGATTCCGGGATAAAGCTTGCTGTCGGCCGAATTCATCGTGAAGTTGTAGACGGTTCCCTGCGGCACGCCTTCCTGGACGGTCAATTCCGGTGCAGGATTATGCGTCGGGCCGATGATGAAATTCCCATCCGCGTCCGCCGGGAGCGTTGGCCCCATCGGGCAACTCTTTCGCCGTGACATAACCGGGCGTGTGCGGATCGCGCGTCGGCGGCGTGGGACGTGCGGGCGGCGCCGCAGGCGGAGTTTGCGCCAAGCCCGTCGTCATGCAAATCAAGAAGGCGCTGCTGAGAAGGCGGAGCATAGGAACGTCCTTTCGTGCTGGTCCAGACGATTCTATCTCAATAGCCGCAGCGGCACTACTTGGCTGCGAACGAAAGAGCGATCGAGGCCATCGCCGTGCCCGCCTGCGAGATCCACTGATCGTGCTCGTAAGGGAAGCCGCTCTGGAAATACGGCTGGAACCCGAGCGCACGCGACGCCACATGCCAGGTGCCGTCTTCTTTCTGCGTGCGGATTAAGAATTCGACGCCGCGCTTGTAAGCCGGATCGGAAGCGCTCGATTCCCGTCTCGTGCAACGCCCACAACACCTCGCCAGTCGCGTAAGCATCCGACTTGAGATTGTCAGTTTGCCCCCAGCCTCCATCGGCGCGCTGCTTTGCAATCAGCTCACGCGTTCGAGTCGACGGCGCCTTATGCCCGGCCCACGCGATACCAAGCAACTGCATGCTGCGATCCTCGGTAGTGCGCGGCTCGGCCGCGGCGAGCCACTTCGCGGCGCGATCGACGCGCTCGTCAAACTCAGCTTTACGTCCACTGATGGCGTAGGCGCGCAGAACCCGGATCGCCTTCGCGGTTTCCGTGAAGCTGCCGTCTTCCAGCGGAGGGCGTACGGTGCCAAAGAGCGGCCAGTCCCCCTCTTTGCGCTGCAAGGCGGCAATGTAGTGGACCATCGAATCGATAGCCAACGTCGGCGCTACGTTCGACGCGGCTAACTGCATCATCGAAAACTCCATGGCGTCGGCGCCTCCGGGTGGGTCCTCCAGCTGGAACAATTCCTGCTCCATGAGGCCCCGCAAAGTAGCGGTAGCGGCTGCCCGGCGGCCCTCGAGTTGGTAATCGGCCGGAATGCCGATGGGTTTGGCTGCCGAGACCGCGATCCCGTTGAGATTGTCGGCGTGGCAGGAGACGCAACCTCCGGTCATCACAAAGTTGGCTGCAACGGGCTGCGAAACGCCCAATGCTTTGCCGATTGCCTCGCGCGCCGTGCGGCGGGGTGAAGCGGCGGGCGCCCCATCCTCAAGTTTCGCGGGCGTCAGGCCGAGCAGCGGAAGAATGGACGGATCCTGGTAACGGCGCGCCCATTCGAGCGCAGGTTCTCGGTCCGCGCCTTTGTCCAGCAGCAGCTTGACAATTTTCGGATTGGGGCGATCGGTCGCCACGGCGAATACCAATGGAGTGGCGTTGCGGACATCCTTCGCATTGACATCCGCGCCGGCCTTGAGAAGCGCTTCGGTAGCCTCATAGTTCGCCTGTGCAGCGAATTGCAGAGCAGTCAAGCGGCCCAGCATGATGGGGCCGTTCTTCACGGTTTCAAAGTTGTCGGCACTTTTCACGTTAACCTCGGCGCCGTGCTCGATCAACAGCTTCACCATCTCTGCGTTCCGATCGCCATTGCCGGCGGCGTTGAGCAGAGGCGTGAAGCCGGCATCATCCGCCGTGTTGACGTTCGCACCCTTGGCTATCAGGATGCGTGCGAGTTCGATATTGTTCGCGGCAGCCGCCAGAGCAAGAACGCTGACACCGTTCTTATCGCGTGCGTTTACATCGGCGCCCTTTTCCAGCAGCAGGCGGGCGGCATCGATCGCGCCATCGTTGTAAGCGGCAATCAAAAGCGCAGTCCTGCCGAGTTTGGAACGCGCGTCCACTTTCGCGCCTTTGGAGAGGAGCAGGCGAACCTTGGCCGCGTCCCCGGCACACCACATCAGCGGCGTGGCGTCGAACTTGTTCGCGGCGTTGGGATCGGCGCCGGCATCGAGGAGAAGCCGCATGCTGTCCAGGCTGCCCAGCGCGGCGGCATACATCAGCGGCGAGTTGCCGCGGGCGTCAAGTGTCGCGGGCCCCGGCTCGCGGATGAGCTGCCGTAAAGCGCTTAGATCGTTATTCCGGATCGGAAGATAAAAGGGGCTGCTGTCGCCTGCGAAACAGAGCGTGGCGAACGCCGTCGCCAAGAGCGTCAAACGCATTTTCATATCGCCTCCAAAACCATCCCCGGCAACTGGGAGATCAGGGTTAAGTTGAGTCTACGACAATGCGCCAGCTCCCCGGAACCGTCGAAATCGGCCCCCTCCGGCGAATCATTAACTTTTTTCAATTTTTCTTGAACCTTTTTCCTCGCAAGCCCGTCTATTCAACTAGAATGCGGAGGCTGTCAAAGAACGCAAAAGCTGCGCTGGGCACGGTTGCTCTTGCCCTGTTTAGCTTTGCGCAGGCCCAGGCGGGCGTGTCAACGCTGCAACAGCAGCACTTCGACAACACCGCACTCCGGCCTTCGGCGCTTCGCGGGCATACGGCAGTAAGCCGTCTGCGGACGCCTGCATTTAAAGCGGGGTACCCTTAAAAATCGCCAGGTAAATAGCTTCGCCGCGAGCACCTCAATCACTTCTTTCGCGCCCCGGCTGAGCTTCGCCCGAATCGCTTCCGACACCGCTTATTCTGCGGCCGGACAATCCCGCCGCCGTTCCGGACGGCCCCGCGCACCTCCCGTCTCCTAAGACACCCTGCAATTTCGAACCTTTGGCGGAGCGCGTTCGCGCGCGTCCGCAAGTGATTCTAATTCAAATTCAATTCTTAGGAGATCTAGTCATGAAATCGAGAACTGTTGTCACTAAAATCGTATGTTTGCTCACCGCCGGAGTCATGGCAGCGGGAGCGTTATCGGCAGCATCGCCAAACATCTCAGCCGCGGCGGTAACTTGCCAAGTCGATCGCAACTTCCCTGCCGAAGCTTCCAAGCTTCTAAAGGACGTCCAATTCACGGCAACTCTGTTGAACCGCGACGCCGCCATCCTGCAATCGTTTTCGCGCAACGCTCTGAGCCGCGAGAGCCATGTCAGCCAGATCACGACGGTGAAGCACCACATCAATACCATGGGTGAACAACTGAAGCAGTTGCAAGCCATCCGCCACCTGGCGACTCCGTGGCAGCAGCAGGCCATCGATTCCGTAACCGAGCCTGCCGTGAAGATCGCCACACACACCCAAGCCGCGATCGAGCATCTGAACGACCGCCAGAACACCCTATGGCATCCGGTGTACGCCGAGCATCTGCGCGGCATCTATGATCGCTCGGACCAGGTGAAGGATGCCGTCAATCTGCATCTGGAAACCGCGGATGCGCAAGACAAACTCGAACGCTTGCAGGAGCGCACCAACGCGCTCGGTTCGTAAAAACGGAAATGAGACAACCATGTTTACAACCATCAACAAATGGGCTGGAGTCCGATCCTCCCAAGTCCAGCGTTTGCGTGAAAGCGCCTTCGCCTCCGTCAGTGGAATTGCGCTCACGGCAGTGGCTTTCCAGGCGATCTACTTCGTGATATTCGCACTCGAGTGATCGCCCGGCTCCCCCGGCGGCTGGCTCTGGCGTGTTTGGGCGCTAGAGCCAGCCAGGGTGGAGAAACCGATGATCTGCAAGCCAAGGTATTTTGGCCTCTCACGCTATAATGAGCTTGGGGATACTATGAATATCGTTCGATTCCTTCGGATGTCCGCGCACCTGCAATTGATGCCGGTGCTGGAAAGCGGCGAGGAAACGCTGGTCGGCGGGCAGGCCGTGATGGAAGGCGTCATGATGCGCGCGCCGCACAGCTATTGCGTCGCCGTGCGCAAGCCCTCCGGCGAAATCGTCACCGAAGAGCAGCCCATCGCAGCGCATGTCCGAAAAGTATCCGTTCTTCAAGATACCCATTCTGCGCGGCCTGGGCATGCTGGGCCAGGCGATGACGCTCGGCTATCAGCGCGCTGAAGTTTTCGGCCAACGCCGCGCTCGACGATGGCACGGCGAAAGACGGAGCCAAGCCGGCCGAAATCTCCTCCTGGATGATGACCGCGAACCTGGTGTTCTCGCTCGGCTTCTTCATCTTTCTCTACAAGTTCGTGCCGCTGTTTCTGGCCACGCAGTCTGGGCCATGCGGTTCCGTCGCTCTCCGGCCGCTTCGCCGTCAACATGACCGACGGCGTCATCCGCATGGCGATTTTCCTGGCGTTTCTGTTCCTGCTCTCGCGCATGAAAGACATCCGCCGCGTCTTCCAATATCACGGCGCGGAGCACAAAGTGGTCTTCAATTTCGAATCCGGCAAGCCCGTCAACGTCGAAAACGCGCAGAAGTTCGTGACCTTCCATCCGCGCTGCGGCACCAGCTTTCTGTTCGTGGTCATGGTGATCTCGATGATCGTCTACGCGCTGCTGCCCGTCGATGGCTTCTGGCCGAAGTTCCTGGCGCGCATCGCGCTGCTGCCGCTGATCGCCGGCGCTGAGCTATGAATTGATCCGCTTCGCCGCCAAGCGCCAGGGACCGTTGATGGGCTTGCTGACCGCGCCCGGCCTGTGGCTGCAGCGCATCACCACCAAGCCGCCGGACGATGCGAAGGCAGCCGTCGCCATCCACGCGCTCGAAGGCGCCATGGCGCTCGAAGCCAAGCAGGGCGGCGAGTCTGGTCGATCGCTTAAGCGCCTCGTCGGAGCCGACCGCATGCAATATCAGCAAAAACTCGACGACATCGAACGCCGCTTCGACGAACTGAACGCGCCAGATGGCGGATCCCGCGGTCATCAGCGACCCCGCGCAGTACCGCAAGGTCACCAAAGCCCACAACGAACTGGCCGAAATCGTCAGCAAATATCGCGAATGGAAGACCGCCACCCGCAATCTGGCCGAAGCCCGGCCCATGCTGACCGAGTCCGATCCCGAACTGCGCGGCCATGGCCGAGGAAGAAGTCGCGCGCCTGGAGCCCGAGATCGCGCAGCATCGAGGAGGAACTGAAGATCCTGCTGCTTCCCAAGGACCCGCAACGACGAGAAAGAACGTGGTGCTCGAAATCCGCGCCGGCACCGGCGGCGACGAAGCCACTCTCTTCGCCGCCGAGGTTTTCCGCATGTACACGCGCTTCGCCGAAACGCGCGGCTGGAACGTGGAAGTCACCTCCACCAGCGAATCCGCCGTCGGCGGCCTGAAGGAAGTCATCGCGCTGATCAGCGGCAACAAAGTCTACAGCCAGATGAAGTACGAAGCCGGCGTGCATCGCGTGCAGCGCGTCCCGGCGACCGAACAGCAGGGCCGCGTCCACACCTCGGCCATCACGCGTCGCCGTGCTGCCCGAAGCCGACGAAGTGGAAATCAAGATCGACCCCAAGGACATCCGCATCGACACGTTCTGCTCCTCCGGCCCCGGCGGCCAGAGCGTCAATACCACTTATTCCGCCGTGCGCATCACGCACCTGCCCACCGGCGCCATCGTTTCCTGCCAGGACGAAAAATCGCAGATCAAGAACCGCGCCAAAGCCATGCGCGTGATGCGTTCCCGCCTCTATGAAATGGAACTCGAAAAGCA
>CAWCAP010000048.1:0-19577 GCA_963793395.1 Bryobacterales bacterium
TATTTGATGGTGGAGTTGACCGCCGCTTCCAGATCCTTAAACTTCACGGCCGGCGGAGCCTGCAACTTCGCGAACTGCTCCATGCGCGTGAACTCGTTCATGGATTCAGGCATCTGCCCGGGAGCGACTCCCAAATGGGTGCCGTCAGTGCGGGTGAAGCGATCTGTTTTGTCGGCGGAGCACTGGCCGGTTTGCTCGCACATGGTCAGGCCGGCGCCGGGGACGTTGGTCAACGCGTCTTTCTCCGACGGATCCATGGTGATGTGGAATTCGCCCGTGAGAGTCGGATCGACAAACTCAATCTGCACGTTGGGCGGGAAGCCTTCGAGGTAGCGATAGCGCCACTGCTCGAAGGGATACATGGTGGTGGTGCCGCCGCCTTCGCTCGGGTCACGCTCTTCGGTGCCACCGTGATGCTGATCGCGTTCATCGGGCGGACCGTACTTGATATAGATCATGCCGCGATCCGACTTCCAGCCCGGAATGCCCGACGCAAAATACTCATTGGCGTAAGCGATGCGGCGATAATGCTCTTCGCGATATTCGTTTTCTTCGGTGTCGGGCGTGGGATCGCGGCGCAGCCAGAACTGCTCGATGAACTGCTCCCGTTCCTCATCGGTTTGCAGCGGCTTGAAGGCCCGCTTCTCGTCATCGGTGATGATGTAGACGACGTCTTCGTTCAGCCACTTCTTATACGGGGTCTCCAGTTCCTTCTTCAGCCGGGCTTGTTGCTGACGTTTCTGCTTGTCCGTCATCGGCTTGGCGACGGTTTTATCCTTCTTCTTATCCTGATTCTGAGGGGCGTCTTGAGCGACCCCAACCAGGCAACCGATAGAACAGAACGCTAACAAAAGCTTGAACCGCATACTTGAAATCACCTGTGCTAATTCTACTCTCTCAGCAGGGACGGGGCAATAGGGGCTTGCGGGTACAATGGAAGCGAGGAAAATAGAGACGGAGCCGGATTATTTTGCCCAATCGAATGAACCAGTTGAATAATCAGGCTCCGTCCCTATTTTCGTCGTGACTCATCCCGCCGTCCGCGACCTCTTTCAGACCCTCAGCCGCCACCCGGCGTTTCAGGAGATCCTCACCAAGGCGCTTCGCCACGAGGATTCCGAGCTGGCGCTCGCCGGGCTGACTCCTACCGCCAAAGCGCTGTACCTGGTGCTGCTGTGGCAGCTCACCGAGCGCCCGCTGCTGGTGGTGACGGACGGCAATCAGAGCGCGGAAACTTTGCTCGAACTCACGGAGACTTTTTTCGATCTGCTGATCGGCCGCGCGGAAGCGGGTTCGCCGCAACTGTTGCCGGCGCTGGATGTGCTCCCCGGCCAGAATCTGTCGCCGCATACCGAAATCAGCGAGCAGCGCGCCATCGGGCTCTGGCGCATGGCGGCCGCCAAAGTTCCCATCACCATCGCGCCGGTGGGCTCGGCGCTGCTGCGCATTCACGCCGGCGATTACTACCGGCGCTTGGCGGTCGAGCTACGCGTCGGCGAAGAGATGCCGCTGGAGACCATCGAAGCGCACCTGGTTTCGATCGGCTACGAAAAGCGCGAGCCGGTGGAGATGATCGGCGAGTACTCCATCCGCGGCGGCATCCTCGACGTCTTTCCCGGCCGAGAACGCGCGTCCCCTGCGCATCGAATTTTTCGGCGATGAGATCGAATCCATCCGCCGCTTCGATGTCGAGAGCCAGCGCTCGGTCATGAAGCTCACCGAGGTCGAAGTGCTGCCGCTGGCCGAGCAGCCCCGTATCGGAGCCAGCTATCCGGGCTGGGAATTCGCAGCCGCGCTCGAAGACCGCCGCGAGCAGACGTTGCTGGATATCGAGGCGGGAGCGCTCGATTGTGCTCGACGAACCCGAGCAGATCCGGGGCGCCGCCGAGCGACTGTGGAAACGGCTCGATCAAGTTGAAGACTCAAGCGAACTCGCTGCGGCCAGTTTCCTGCAGTGGGAGGAGCTGGAAGCGCGCCTCGCTTCGCGCCGCCAAGTTGCCTTTCGCGAACTCGATCTAAATCCAGAAACCCCGCACGTCGCCACGCGCCCCGCGATGGCGTTCCACGGCAACATGCAGGTCGCCGTCGCCGAAACCAAGAACCATGGTCGAGCAAGGCTATCGCGTCGCGTTCTTCGCGCCCGTCGAACGGCGAGCTCGAGCGCCTGGCCGACATCCTGCGCGAATACTCGGTGCCGTTCCAACTGGGTCTCGCGCCCAACGAAGCCGCGTCGCCGTATCTCGCGGAGCGCGCCTATCTCGCCGGCCCTGTCGCCAACACTTATCTGATCAAAGGACTGGTCCGCCGCGGCGCGATTTTCCCGGATTCGTCGATCGCCTTCATCGGCTCCGAGGACCTGTTCGATCCGTCGGACCTGATGGCGCCGTCCCGGCATCACCAAGAGCCAGCTCAGCGCCTTCGCCGCCGATCTTGCCGATCTCAAGCCCGGCGACTACGTGGTCCACACCACGCACGGCGTCGGGCGGTTCTGGGACTGCGCGAAATCGTGCAGGGCGAGCAAAAGGGCGACTTCATGCTGCTCGAATACGCCGGCGAAGCCAAGCTCTACGTTCCGCTGACGCGCATGGACCTGGTCGAGAAGTATCGCGGCGGCGGCGAAGCCGGACCGCCCCTCGACCGCCTGGGCGGCGCCACCTGGACCGCAGCGCAAGACCAGCGTCAAAGCCAAAATGCGCGACATGGCGGACGAGCTGCTGAAGCTCTACGCCCAGCGCCGCATGGCCGAAGGCTTCGCGTTTTCGCCCGACTCCAACTGGCAGCGCGAATTCGAAGATGCCTTCGAGTTCACCGAAACCAAGGACCAGATTTCCGCCACCAAGGAGATCAAGCGCGACATGGAATCGCCGCATCCCATGGACCGCCTGCTGTGCGGCGACGTCGGCTTCGGCAAAACCGAAGTCGCGATGCGCGCCGCCTTCAAGGCGCTGGGCGACGGCAAGCAGGTGGCCGTGCTGGCGCCCACTACCGTGCTCGCCTTCCAGCACTTCGAAACCTTCAAGCGCCGCTTCGCGGCATTTCCCGTGCGCATCGAGATGTTCTCGCCGCTTCCGCATGCCGAAGGAAATTAAAGCCGGTCGGTGGAAGATCTGGCGCGAAGGCAAGATCGACATCGCCATCGGCACGCACCGCCTGCTCTCGAAAGACGTCGAGTTCCGCGACCTGGGCCTGCTGATCGTCGACGAAGAGCAGCGCTTCGGCGTGCGCCACAAAGAGCGGCTGAAGCAGATGCGCAAGAACGTCGACGTGCTGACCATGAGCGCCACGCCCATTCCGCGCACCCTGCACATGTCGCTGCTGGGCATCCGCGACATGAGCGTGATCGAGACGCCGCCCAAGGACCGGCTGGCGATCCACACCGTGGTCGCGCACTTCGATGACCGAAGCTGATCCGCACCGCCATCGAACAGGAACTGGGCCGCGGCGGCCAGGTTTACTTCGTCCACAACCGCGTCGATTCCATCTGCATGCGCGCCGCGTCGATCCAGGAACTGGTGCCCGAATGCCGCATCGGCGTGGGCCACGGCCAGATGGGCGAGGACGAACTGGAACGCGTCCTGCTCGGCTTCATGCGCCACGAATACGACGTCTTCGTCTGCACCACCATCGTCGAAAACGGCCTGGATATTCCGCTCGCCAACACCATCATCATCGAAAACGCCGAGCGCTACGGGCTCTCGGAGCTGTATCAGCTGCGCGGCCGCGTGGGCCGCTCGAACCGCCGCGCGTACGCGTATCTGCTGGTCCCGCCGGACACGGAACTGAGCGAGATCGCCCGCAAGCGCCTGGCCGCGCTGCGCGAGTTTTCCGATTTGGGCGCGGGCTTCAAGATCGCCGCGCTCGATCTGGAACTGCGCGGCGCGGGCAACCTGCTCGGCGGCGAACAGCACGGCCATATCGCCGCCGTCGGCTTCGACATGTACCTCCGGATGCTGGAAGAAACCGTCCAGGAACTGAAGGGCGAGGAGACGCCGCTCGAAGTGCACTCGGCGCTGAACCTGGGCCTCGACATCCGCATCCCGCCCGAATACATCGCCGACGAGCATCAGCGCCTGCGCGCCTACAAGCGCATCGCCGACGCCAAGGACTCCGGTCAAGCCGAAACCTTCCGCGCTGAGTTGGCCGATCGCTACGGTCCGCCGCCCGAAGCCGTCGGCACGCTCTTCGCTTTCGCCCTGCTCAAGACCGAAGCGGAAAAGCGTGGCGTCGAAGCCATCGACCGCCGCGGCAGCGCGGTCCAGATCAAGTTCCACCCAGGATCGAAGATCGATCCGTCGCGCCTGATGGCGCTGGTGTCATCTGTAGAAGGAGCGCAGTTCACCCCGGCCGGGGTGCTGCGGCTGCCGCTCGATTCCTCGGCCGAAACGCCCACAGGCGTCTTGTCGTTCCTGGAACAATCGCTGCGGGCTCTGGCTTCTGAACCAGCCCCGGAACCCGTGCGGAAGCTTGCCACCTGAGAGTTTATAATCGCGAGAGGTTATAATACCCGTATGCGCTTCCAGTTGGTCCTCGCAGGTATCGCGGCCGCCGGGCTCGCCTCCGCCGCCGAGATTACGGTGGTCGAAGAGATCGTCGCCAAGGTGAATGGCGAGATCATTACGCGTGGCGACATCGATCACACCCACAAGCAAATGGAAGCCACCATGCGCGAGCAGGGCGCTACCGGCCAACGTCTTCAGGAAGCCATGGCGGAGACGGACAAGAACATTCTCCGCGAGCGCATCGATCAACTTTTGCTGCAATCCAAAGGCAAGGAACTGAATCTCAACGTCGATTCTGAAGTCGCCAAGCAGCTTGCCGACATTCAGCGCAAATCCGGCATCACCGATCCCGACAAGTTTCAGCAGTTCGTCCGCGAACAGACCGGGATGTCGTACGAGGATTACAAGAACGACCGCAAGAACGACCTGCTCACCAACCGCGTGATTCGCCAGGAAGTCGCATCCAAGATCACGATCAAACACGAAGAAGCGCAACAGTATTACGACGGCCACCAGGACGAGTTTAAGCGCGAGGAACGCGTGCTACCTGCGGGAGCTTCTAGTGGCGACGCCGCCCGGAGCGGACACCGCGCAGGCCCTGAAAAAAGCCAAGGATCTGGCGGATCGCGGCAAGAAGGGCGAGAAGTTCGAGGATCTCGCGCATAACAATTCCGATTCGCCCAGCGCGCAGCAGGACGGCGATATCGGCGCTTACGAAAAAGGCAAGCTGCGTCCTGAAATCGAAAAGACGGTGTGGGATCAGCCGCGCGGCTATGTGACGGACCCCATCAACGTCGGCAACGGCTTCCTGATCCTGAAAGTGGAAGAGCACCAAAAGGCTGGACTCGCCAGCTTGGACGAAGTTCTTCCCGAGATCACCAACAAGTTGTTCAATCCGCGCTTCAACCCGGAACTGCGCCGCTATCTCACGCAGCTTCGCGTGAACGCCTTCCTCGAAATCAAACCCGGCTATGAGGACAGCGGCGCCGCTCCCGGCAAGAATACCGCGTGGGTAGACCCGGCGGAAATCAAACCCGAAACCATCACCAAGGAACAGGTTGCGGCGCGCCAGCGCAAACGCCGTTTGCTGGGATTGGTGCCCATTCCCGGGACCAGCACCCAGAGCACCGGCACTTCCTCGTCGCGCTGAGCGGCCGCACGGCGCGCTCCCGGCCAAGAACAATGAAGACTCCTTATGTTTCTGAGCTGGAACCCAATCAGCTCATTCTGGGCGTGTTTCTCGTCCAACACAAAGAAATTCGCCAGAAGAAGACCGGCGAACCCTATCTCTCGCTGACGCTGGCCGATCGCACCGGCGACGTGGACGCGAAGATGTGGGACAACGTCCCCGAGGTAATGGACACCTTCGACCGCGACTGTTTCCTCAAGGTCAAAGGGATGGTGCAGCTTTTCCAGAATAAGCCGCAGCTCACCGTCTATCGCTTGCAGAAGCTGGCGGAGACCGAGATCGACATCGCGGATTTCCTGCCCGCTTCCAAACGCGACCGCGACGAAATGTTCGCCGAGCTCAAGGGCTGGATCGCGCGGAATGTCCAACCCGCACCTGAAGGCGCTGCTCGAAACTATTTTTGCGGACGAAGCCGTGGCGCTGGCGTATCGAACGGCGCCCGGCGGCGAAGTCGATTCATCACGGCTGGATCGGCGGATTGATTGAGCATGTGCTGTCGGTGTGCCAGCTTGCCAAGGTCACCGCGGCGCATTATCCCGACGTTGATTTCGACTTGCTGCTCACCGGCGTGATCCTGCACGACATCGGCAAGATTCACGAGCTGACTTACGCGCGCAGTCTGGGCTACAGTACGCCAGGGCAGTTGATCGGTCACATCTCGATCGGCGTTCGCATGGTGGAGGACGCGCTGCGCAAACTCCCTGACTTCCCGCCTTTGTTCCGGGATCTGGTCGAGCACATGATCTTGAGCCACCACGGATCTCTGGAATTCGGCTCGCCCAAAGTGCCCATGTTCCTGGAGGCGCATGCTGCTGCATCAGATCGACAACATGGATTCGAAGATGGAAGCGATGCGCGCACACATCGCGAAGGACCGGCAGGCTACCGGCGTGTGGACCGGCTATAATCCGGCGCTCGAACGCATCGTCTTAAAGAAGCAGCAGTACTTGGTGGAATCGCAGGAACCAGCGGCCGAGGCCGCCGCTCCCCTGCCCACCGCCGCCGAGCGTGATTGCGAAGGCTCCGCCTTCATCGGCGTTTGCCGCGAAACTGCAGGGCGCGCTCAAGAGCGAGTCTTAACTTCAGCGAAACGCGCGCGCCACTAAGCTGCCGCACCAGACCGCCAGGTATCCCAGCACGACGCTCAGCGTGATGTTGGCCAGGCCAATCCAGATCTGCTCTTTATCGATGGCCTCAAAACTCTCCCACGCGAAACTGGAAAACGTGGTGTAGCCGCCGAGGACGCCCGTCACCAGCAACAAGCGCAGGCTGGGATTAGGGTCGCCGCGCGCCACAAACAACGACATCAGAATCCCGATCAAAAAGCAGCCGGTCACGTTCACCACCAGCGTTCCCAACGGAAAGACATTTTCCGGGAAGCGTGCGGTGAAGCGTTGCAGGATGGCGGTCCCGACAAGATAGCGCGCGAGTCCGCCCAGCGCCGCGCCGAGCATCACTAGAAGATAGCGATTCATATGCGGTGGAAACTTTTAAGGATATCGCGAGTGGAGTAGCGCAGCGCAATCGGGCGTCCGTGCGGGCAGCTCATGGGCGACGCGGTGGCGGCCAGCGCGCGCAGAAGCCAGTCCATTTTCGCGGGCTCCAGCTTCATGTTGATCTTGATCGCCGCGCGGCAGGCGATGGACGCGGCCATGTTCGCGCCGCAGATCGTCGATCGAGGCTTTGCGCAGCTCGCGCTCGGAGATTTCAAGGATTTCGAAAATCACTTTCTCGATGTCGCCCGCGCCGATTCCGGCCGGCGCGGATTTCACGGCGACGGTGCGGTTGCCGAAAGGCTCGGTATCGAAGCCCAGAGCGTTGAGTTCTTCGGCGATGCGCGCATATTCGAGCTGTTGCGCCGGAGAGAGCTGGATCACCAGAGGCATCAGCAGGCCTTGGGTCTCGACGGCATTCCGTGCCGCGCGCGGCGAGAACTTGCTCGAACAGAATCCGTTCATGGGCCACGTGCTGGTCGATGATCCACAGTCCGTCGCGTCCGGCGGCGATGATGAAGCTGTCGTGAATCTGGCCTAGAGGGCGCAGGTCCTTCAGAGCATCCAGACTCTCCGGTTCCGGCAGAACGCCGCCGGGAAATAGCGGGCCATGGGTGTCGGGAACCGCCATCCGTGGTGCGCCTCTGTGGGCGCGTCCGCAAAATCAAAGCGCGGCGCAGGCGAAGGCGGACGGTGCAGCGTGAATTCGGGGAGCGCCGACGGATTACTCCGGCTCGGCCACCGCCGGAAAAGTCATATTCTGGACGCGCTGGGTGAACTCGGAATACGGGAGCACCGCCGCGGGTTGGGCGGGAGAAGGAATGCGCGATGCGGGACGCTGGGCCATCAGCGCATCGCGAATGGTGTCGCGCACGAAGTCGTGCGCCAGCGATCCGTGGCGGAAGCGGACTTCGGTCTTCGAAGGATGCACGTTGACGTCGACCTCTTCCGGATCGCAATCGAGAAACAACAGTGCGAAGGGATAGCAGGCCGGCGGCATCAGGTTGTGATACGCGGCGGAGATCGCATGCAGCAGCAGGCGGTCGCGGATCAGGCGGCCGTTCACGAACAGGTAAATCGAATTGCGATTGAGCTGCTGCACCTGCGGCCCGCTGACAAAGCCGCGCAGGCGGAAGCGGCGCGCGCCTCGCCTGCTCGTCATCGACCGGCAATGGAAAGGATCGCGATTGATCTCCCAGATCGAGAAGCTCATCCAGCATCTGGCTGCCGAATACCTGATAGACGCGCTCCCGAAGAGTGTCGACCGGGGTCACATCTAGCAGATCGGAATTGTTGTGACGCAGCAGGAAACTTTTGTCGGGATGCGCCAGGCTGTAGTGCGTGACCAGCGACGCGATGTGCGCGATCTCGGTCTGCTCGGTGCGCAGGAATTTCTTGCGCGCGGGGACGTTGTAGAACAGGTCGCGCACGGTGATGACGGTGCCGCCGGCGAGCGCGGCTTCTTCGCAGCGCAGAATCTTGCCGCCCGCGATTTCGACCGCCGTGCCGACGGCTTCCTCGCGCGCCTTGGTCTCGAGCAACAGCCGCGATACCGATGCGATCGAAGGCAGCGCTTCGCCGCGGAATCCGAGCGTGGCGATCGACAGCAGATCTTTCACGTCGGAAAGTTTGCTGGTGGCGTGGCGCTCGAAGGCCAGCAGCGCGTCGTCGCGCATCATGCCCATGCCGTTGTCGGCGAGGCGGATCAGGCGGCGGCCGCCGGCTTCGACATCCAGGCGGAATTCGGTCGCGCCGGCGTCGAGCGAGTTTTCGAGCAGTTCCTTGACGACGCTGGCCGGGCGCTCGACCACTTCTCCGGCGGCGATTTTATTGGCGACGTTGTCGGAGAGAATGCGGATGCGGCCCATGCGGAGGGAAGTCTACCCCTCGGCCGCAGTGAAGATGGAGTCGACGGCAAGGCGTCCGCCGAAGAACAAAGGAATTTCCTGCCCGGCGCTATAGGTGATCGCGCGACTGTCTGGCGTGGAGACTTTCACCAGGTGCAGGGTTGGGTCGACGATCCAGAACTCCTGACAGCCGTTTTCAAGACACAGCTTTTCCTTGTCCAGCATTTCGGTGGCGGTGTTCGAAGGAGAGAGCACTTCGATGACGATCTCGGGTGCCCCAGCGAAGAAACCAGCAAGCTTTCCGCTTGCCCATCGTTCGTGCCTCGCGTATGCCACGTCCGCTACACGGAACTCGTGTTGGGGCAATGCTCGGAATGCAACTTCAGTGTACGCACGGCCCGCGCCACCAGCGGCCTTGTCCAACAGGTCACGCAAGACCTGCTGGATTATGAAATGATCAAATTTTGGAGGGGCCACTTGGAACAGTTCCCCATGGCGCAACTCCTGCCGAAAACCCTCAGGCGGGTTCGGCAACTGCTCGAACTCCGCGAAGGTCATGAGCTTGGTTGTGGTGGTGGCCACGGAAAATCCTGCCTCGATTATAGCCCCGGGCGCGATCGCTCGTTCTAGCCGCTCATCGCGGCGAGGAACTCGCCGTTGCTGCGGGTCTTGGACAGCTTGTCGATCAGCAGCTCCATGCTCTCGACCGGCGAAAGCGGGTTGAGCACCTTGCGCAGCACCCACACGCGGTTGAGTTCTTCCTTGGGCAGCAGCAGCTCTTCTTTGCGCGTGCCGGATTTCGAGATGTCGATGGCCGGGAACACGCGCTTGTCCATCAGCTTGCGGTCCAGATGGATTTCCATGTTGCCGGTGCCCTTGAACTCTTCGAAAATCACGTCGTCCATGCGGCTGCCGGTATCGACCAGCGCCGAGGCGACGATGGTCAGCGATCCGCCTTCTTCAATGTTGCGCGCCGCGCCGAAGAAGCGCTTGGGACGCTGCAGCGCGTTGGAATCGACGCCGCCCGAGAGCACTTTGCCCGACGGCGGAACCACGGTGTTGTAGGCGCGCGCCAGACGCGTGATGGAATCGAGCAGGATCACGACGTCCTTCTTATGCTCCACCAGGCGCTTGGCTTTTTCGATCACCATCTCGGCCACCTGCACGTGGCGCGAGGCCGGTTCGTCGAAGGTGGAGCTGATGAC
Source organism: Bryobacterales bacterium (assembly GCA_963793395.1). Classification (GTDB taxonomy): domain Bacteria; phylum Acidobacteriota; class Terriglobia; order Bryobacterales; family Bryobacteraceae; genus Palsa-187. The sequence continues at coordinate 10,234 of CAWCAP010000048.1, forward strand.
TTCGCCCTTCACCGAGCGCTGCATGTCGGTGACTTCTTCGGGACGCTCGTCGATCAGCAGCACGATCAGCGAAACTTCCGGATGATTGGTGGTGATCGAATTGGCGATGGCCTGCAGCAGCATCGTCTTGCCGGTGCGCGGCGCGGCGACGATCAATCCGCGCTGGCCCTTGCCGATGGGCGTCAGCAGATCCATCACGCGGCCGGAGTAGTTGTCCTTGGTCGTCTCCAGCTTCAAGCCGCGCCTGCGGATAGAGCGGCGTCAGGTTGTCGAAGAAGATCTTGTTGCGCGCTTCCTCGGGCGGCTCGAAGTTGATGGCGTCGACTTTGATGAGCGCGAAGTAGCGCTCGCCTTCCTTGGGCGGACGGATCTGGCCGCTGACCGTGTCGCCGGTGCGCAGATCGAAGCGGCGGATCTGCGAGGGCGAGACGTAGACGTCGTCGGGGCCGGGCAGGTAGTTGTACTCGGGCGCGCGCAGGAAGCCGAAGCCGTCGGGCAGGCATTCGAGCACGCCTTCGGAGAAGATCAGGCCGCTCTTTTCGGCCTGCACCTGCAGGATCTTGAAGATCAGCTCCTGCTTGCGCAAGCCCGGCGAAGCCCTGCACGCCCAGATCCTTGGCGATCTGGTTGAGCTTCTGGATGCTCATGTCCTTGAGCTCCACCAGGTCGAGGGCGTTGCCGCTCTTCGGCCTGGCCCTGCGCGGTGGCGCGGCGGCGCGGATCGAAGAGGCGCCGCCGGTCGATCTCCGGCTTGGCGGCTTCCGCTGGGTTGCGTTCGTCGGTTGCTCAGCGGCTTGGCGCCGGAGGCCTCGGCTGGGCTTCGGCTGGGTTCGTTTGGTCGCTGGACCGGTGCGGCTTCGGCCGGCGGCTTTGCTCGGCAGCGGCTTGGCGCGGAGGCTTCTTCGGCCCTTCGGCGCAGCTTCCTTGGCCCGCGCTTTCGGCGCGGGCTTGGCGGCTGCTCGGCCTTGCCGTTCGCCGGAGTCGTCTACGCTGGTTCTTGATTTTCGAGATCGCTTGCCAAATTTCCCTCACTCCCCGGCCGGTGACGGCCGAGCATTCGAGCACTTCCCCCGCGTATCCTTCGCGGAGAGCCTTCATGGCTTTGAGTGCCTTTCTTTCTGCGATTTCAACTTGTCCGTTTTCGTGGCGACCACCATGTAGGCCGCCCGTGGCTTCGAGCCAGTCCTTGCAGCTCGAGGTCCTTTTCCATCCAGCCCCGCCGGGCGTCCAGCACGATCACGCAGAGCTGCAAGCGCCCCGCGTCCCAGCAGATAACTTTCGATCAACTCCTTCCACTCGCTCGTGATTTCCTTGGGGACTTTTGCGAATCCATACCCTGGCAGATCGACGAAGCGGTAATCCCTCGTCGACCTGATAGAAATTGATCGACTGCGTACAGCCGGGCCGCGCACTGGTGTACGCCAGTCCGTCGGCTCCCACCAGCGCATTAACAGGCTGGATTTGCCGACGTTGCTGCGGCCCAGGAACGCGACCTCCGGCTCCGCTCTTCCGGCGGAAACTGCTCCGGTCTGGCTGCACTTATTATAAACCTTGCTGACATCCGTGGGGCAGGGCGCCAGCGGCCACAGCCCTTAATGCGTAACTTTCTCTTCCCGCGACCGCGCCACGATCTCCGCGGCGGTCAGCATGCCGGAAAGCGGCGCCATCTCGATTTCGCGCTCCAGCGCCATCTTCAACACTTCGTCCATCGAAGTCGACGAAGTGGAGCTTCATGTCGTTGCGGATGTTCTCCGGAATATCCGGCAGATCCTTTTCGTTATCCTTCGGCAGAATCACTTCGTGGATGCCCTGGCGATGCGCCGCCAGCAGCTTTTCCTTCAATCCGCCGATGGGCAGCACGCGCCCGCGCACCGTGATCTCGCCGGTCATGGCGATATCGGCCCGCACCGGAATGCTGGTCAGCGCGCTGCAGATGCTGGTGGCGATGGTGATGCCCGCCGAGGGGCCGTCCTTCGGAATCGCGCCTTCGGGAACATGCAAGTGAATATCCAGATGGCGGTAGAAATCGCGCGGCAAGCCCATGTGCTGGCGCGCGGCTGCGAACGTAACTCATCGCCGCCTGCGCCGATTCCTGCATCACGTCGCCCAGTTTCCCGGTGGTGCGTCAGCTTGCCGCGGCCTTCCATGATCGCGGCTTCGGTGGTCAGAATCGACCCGCCGACTTCGGTCCAGGCCAAGCCCACGGTCGCGCCGACTTCGTTCTTCTTGTCGGCCTGCTGATCGCGGAACTTCTGCGGGCCCAGCAGTTCGTTGACCTTGGCGGCGCGTGACGATCACGTTCTTGACGAGCCGGCGTTTCCTTCTTCGCTTGGCCGTCTCTTCGTCGGCCTGCGCGTTCACCACCGTGCGCGCGATCTTGCGGCACACGTTGCCGATTTCGCGCTCCAGATTGCGGACGCCCGCTTCGCGCGTGTAGTACTGGATCAGTTCCTGAATGCCGTCGTCCGTGAACTCGAATCTGCTCGTCGTTCGAGCCCGGTTTCCTTCAGCTGCTTGGGCACCAGGAACCGCTTGGCGATTTCCAGCTTTTCGAGCTCGGTGTAGCCCGAAAGCCGGATCACTTCCATGCGATCCTGCAGCGCCGGCGGAATGGTGTGCAGCACGTTCGCCGTGGCGATGAAGAACACCTGGCTCAAGATCGTATTCCACGTCCAGATAATGATCCACGAACATGTAGTTCTGTTCCGGATCCAGCACTTCGAGCAGCGCCGCCGACGGATCGCCGCGGAAATCGGTCGACATCTTGTCGATTTCATCCAGCATGAAGACCGGATTGCGCATGCCGGCCTTCTTCATCATCTGAATAATCTGGCCGGGCAGCGCTCCGATGTAGGTGCGGCGATGGCCGCGAATTTCCGCTTCATCGCGCACGCCGCCCAGCGACAGGCGCACGAACTTGCGTCCGGTGGCCTTGGCGATCGACATGCCGAGCGAAGTTTTGCCCACGCCGGGAGGTCCGACGAAGCACAGGATGGAACCCTTGGGATTCTTCACCAGGCGGCGCACGGCCAGGAATTCCAGGATGCGCTCTTTGATCTTTTCGAGGCCGTAATGATCGGATTCGAGCACCTCCTGGGCGAACGGTCAGATCGCGGATTTCCTTGGATTTCTTCTTCCACGGCACCGCCAGCAGCCAGTCCAGATAATTGCGCGAAACGGTGGATTCGGCCGACATCGGCGGCATCTTCTCCAGGCGCTTCAGTTCCGCCATGGCCTTCTCCTGCGCGTCCTTGGTCATGCCCGCGGTTTCGATCTTCTTCTTCAGCTCGTCGAATTCGCTCTTTTCGCCGCGGCCCAGTTCCTTCTGGATGGCCTTGATCTTCTCGTTGAGGTAATACTCTTTCTGCGCCTTCTCCATCTGGCGCTTCACGCGGCCCTGGATGGTGCGGTCGACATTGAGCTTCTCGATCTCGATATCGAGCATCTCGGCCACGCGCGTCAGGCGGTCGATGGGATCGAAGATTTCGAGCAGTTCCTGCTTCTCTTCGATGGTGAGCTGCAGATTCGCGCCGACGGTATCGGCCAGCTTGCCGGGATCGTCGACGCGGATGGCCGCGACCATCGTGTCGTAGTTCAGGTTCTGGCTGAGCTTGACGTACTGCTCGAACAGGCCGGTCACGCGCGAGGTCAGCGCATCCAGCTGCGGGCCCGGCTCCACCTTGAAGCTGGAAGGTCTTGACGGTGGCGCGGAAGTAGCCTTCGTCCTCGGTGACCGAAAGGACCTTGCCGCGCTCCACGCCTTCGACCAGCACCTTGATATTGCCGTCGGACTGCTTCAGGCTCTGGACGATGTTGGCGACCGTGCCGACCGAAAAAATCTCGTCGGGGCGCGGCTCGTCGACGGTGGCGTCGTGCTGCGTGGCGAGGAAAATCTTCTTGTCGCCGGCCAGGGCTTCTTCGAGCGCGCGCACGCTCGATTCGCGGCCCACCACGAACGGCGTCATCATGTGCGGGAAGATGACGACGTCCCGGATGGGCATCATCGGCAGACGGCGTGTGTCGGATTTTTCTTTGGAAGTAAGCATGTTATGAAAGAGTCCGGTCAGAAGTCAGCGCGGTCAAACGGACTTACCGGCGGCGGCTGACAATGTCACGGACAGCCGTCTCCGGCTTAACCGGCTTTTTCGAGCAGGTCATGTTGATCTTCTGCGTCATCACCATTTCCTTGGTGACCAGGAACTCGCGGACCTTCTTGTAGGAGGGCAGGTAGTACATCAGGTCCAGCATCAGATCTTCGAGGATCATGCGCAGACCGCGCGCCCCCACTTTGCGCTCCATGGCGAGCTGCGCGATGGCTTCCAGGGCGTCGTCGCTAAACTTCAGCCTAACATTCTCGAACTCGAATAACTTCTGGTACTGCCGGATGATCGCGTTCTTGGGCTTGGTCAGGATCTGAACCAGCGCTTCCTTGCTCAGATCCTCCAGCACCGCCACCACCGGCAGGCGCCCGATAAATTCCGGGATGAAGCCGCACTTGATCAGATCCATGGGCTGCACCTGTTCCAGCATGCTCACGTCGCGGCGGCCGGAACTGCCCGGTGCCGGTCGGACGTTGCGCTTCGCGGCCAGCCTCTTCCGGCTTGGCGAAACCGATGGTGCGCGTCCCGATCCGGCGCTGAGATGGTTTTTTCCAGGCCGACGAACGCCCCGCCGCAGATAAACAGGATGTTGGTGGTATCGACCGGCGTGAATTCCTGATGCGGATGCTTGCGGCCACCCTGCGGCGGAACATTGGCGACGGTGCCTTCCAGAATCTTGAGCAGCGCCTGCTGCACGCCTTCGCCCGAAACGTCGCGGGTGATGGACGGATTCTCGTCCTTGCGGCCGATCTTGTCGATTTCGTCTATATAGATGATGCCCTGCTGGCCGCGCTGCACATCCCAATCGGCATTCTGCAAGCAGCCGCAGGATGATGTTCTCGACATCCTCACCGACGTAGCCGGCTTCGGTAAGCGTGGTGGCGTCGACGATGGCGAAGGGCACATCCAGAATGCGCGCCAGCGTCTGGGCCAGCAGCGTCTTGCCGGTGCCCGTGGGCCCGATCAGCAGAATGTTGGACTTCGACAGCTCCACTTCGCCCGAGCGCTGCTTGTTCATCTGGATGCGCTTGTAGTGGTTATAGACCGCTACCGCCAGCTTCTTCTTGGTGGCGTCCTGGCCGATCACATACTGATCCAGATACTCTTTTAATTCCAGCGGCTTGGGAAGCTTGTGCGGCGTACCGTACTGCTGCTCATGCCGGTCGTCTTCCAGAATGGAATTGCAGACCGCGATGCACTCGTCGCAAATATAGGCGCTGGGATAATCGGAGGGGGAGGAGATCAGCTTCCCAACAACATCCTGGCTTTTGTGGCAGAACGAACAACGCAGGGAATCATCGGAGCCAGCACGCTTCACTGGGATCTCCTGACGGACCACCCAAATCTAACTGCTGACAATTCATTATAGCGAACTTGCGAGAGGGCGTCGCCGTAAACGGGGGATTAGGGTGGAATTTGGGTCTGGTTCGGGTGTTCATCTGTGTGCATCGGTTCCCATCTGCGGGCCAACTTCTCTTTTTTTGGCCCACAGATGGGAACCGATTGACACAGATAAGATCCAACTATTATTGCTGCGGGAGCTTGGTGGCTTGGCGCTGTCACCATCTGCCAGCCGCCTGCCTGCTTCACCCAGACCATAGTGACGTAGACGTGGCTCGAAACGTTGGGCCCGGTATACATCATGTTGTGATTGGTGATCACGGTGTTGCCATACTGCCTGACCTTGGTGGATTCGACGGTGATGGACGTGTATTGGACCTTGCCGGTGATGCCTTCCAAAACCTCGGCCTTGTTTTGGATCTTGGAGCTGGAATGGGTGTAGGAAAGGTCGTCAGCTAAAACTTTGGCGACGGAAGCAGGATCGGATTTAACCATCCCGTCAATATATTGTTTCTCGGCGGCGAGGACGGCTTTCTCATCGCTGGGCGTCGCTAGACCGGCGAAGGCGGGGAGCGAGAGCGCGATCAGAACGGGAAGGAAGAGTGTTTTCATAGGTGCTCATCGTAACATTGAAGACTCGAGGACGCCAGCGTTGGAGTGGACTGGGATCAATTCGGGTAAACTGCTAAACGGACAGTCCAGCGGGCCAACAGAATGATTCCTTTCAAGACCATCGCAGCCCTTATCGTGATTGCAATTTTGTCGACCGCCAGTCGAGCGGCTCCGGCGACGACGTCTGTTACGATCCTTGCAGTCACCCCATTCGGCGAGCTCTTGCGCCCGGTAAAAGTGATAAAGTTCGCCGCCGGTGACGTCCGTGGACGCGATTACTCGTCACAGTTTACGGATGGAAAGGCACACGGGATCCCGTACGGTCCGTATTTCGCTCAGGTGTCGGCGGGAGGAAGGGGCATAGCTGGTTTCGTTCGAGTCGGCCGCGAGAACACACTGCTAGTTCTAAGCGGTCCAGACAAATTTATCGAAAGAGGGCCTGGGTTGCCCGGGCTTACAGGCAAAGTGACGGGGGTTGGCGATATTAAGCCAGTCTGGGTGCGCCTGGTGAGACTCTATTCGGAAGACTTGTGCTGCACTATTGTGGCCTTGTCTGATGACGGCACATTCTCATTTGGGGGGCTCGATGCCGCCGACTACGTTCTCCTCGTGCTGTCGGACAACCGCGTCCTCTTCGAGGGCAGAGTAAGGATTGACGAAACGGACTCATTGATAAGTGTTGACCTAGCGAAAGGTCAAGCAACGGTCCAACCGCAATAACGTCTTGTGATTGAGCGGGCCGCACGGGACTGAACTCAATGCGATAATTGCCTCGTGGCTTTCCAAAACCTCAGCGTCTGCCCCTCCTGCCGTAAGACGAATCGCGTTCCGGCGAAGCACCTGGCGGATACGGGACGTTGTGGGTCCTGTAAAGCCAAGCTCGCGCCTGTCTCCAGCCGATTGCTGTCGACAGCAATAGTCTGCTGCCTATTATTCAGGAGGCGGCGGTTCCGATTTTGGTCGACTTCTGGGCTCCCTGGTGCGGACCTTGCCTGGCGGCGGCGCCAGAGGTCGAGGCGGTGGCCAGGGAAATGGCGGGCCGGGCTTTGGTCCTCAAAGTGGATACGCAGGAGCACCCGGAATTGGCGGAGCTGTACCAGATTCAGTCGATCCCGCACTTTGTGGTGTTCCGCGGCGGGAAACAGTTCTCGCAGAACACTGGCGCCGCGGACCGTTGGGAAATGCGCCTCTGGCTGGAGCGGGCCGGCGCGCGGATGGACTAGGCGGCGCTGGGGCGCGCAGCGATAAAATTGGCTCGGAGGCAAGATTCCGCGAAGAATTCGGCGGCGTCTGGCGTCTTATGAACTTCCGAATGGTGCTCGACGCCCAACTCGTGGAAACAGACCCTGAAGTGGAGTCCAAAGCGGCCCGCGAAGCTCAAGGCGATGTCATCGACGCTTGCCGGCGGGGCGAGGCTGGCGCTTTTGCTTCACTCTTTGAACTGCATCGAGACCGGGTCTATTCGATTGCGCTGCGGTTTTCGGGCGATCCGAGCGTGGCCCTCGACATCACGCAGGAGACGTTTCTCAAGCTGCTGTCGAAGATTGGGGAGTTCCGCGGCGAGGCCAGCTTTGAGTCGTGGCTGTACAGATTGGTGGTCAACGGTTGCCTGGATCACCGGCGCGCGGGACGCAGGTGGTCGCCGATGCTGGACGGTTGGCTGGGCGCGCTGCGGGCTTCGGGTGAGAGCGTGTTGCAGCAGTTGCTGCGCAGCGAGGTCCAGGCGAACGTGCAGCAGGTGGTTGCGAAGCTACCGCCGGATCTGCGGATTGTGGTGATCCTCCGCTATACGGAGCAGCTTTCCTACGACGAGATCGCCGGGATTCTGGGGTGCCCGCAGGGAACGGTGGCGTCGCGCTTGAATCGGGCGCACAAATTGTTGGAGAGGCGGCTGGCGGGGCTGCGAAATACTTTGGGAGGAAATCATGCCTGAGCAAACCAACACCGGGCCTAAACAAAACGACACCTGGCTGGAGCCTCTGTTGACTCGGGAGTTGCGCCGGGTCGGTGGCGCCTGCAACGGTCGCGGAAGGGCTCCTAGCTTCGGCGCCGTCTATTTCTCGCCGTCCTTCGGGTATGTGGTTCGCGTGCGCTTCGGCGGCGGGCCTGCTGTTGGCGTCGGCGGTGGGGTTGCATGCTTATTTAACGAACCCGGCGCCCTTGTCCGAACGGCGGGCAGCGAAGGCGATCCGGTTCGAAAGCTGGGTCCGGGCCTCAACCGGCCTGAATGTGCATGGGGCGTGCCGGTTGTGCCATGCCGACGAGGAGTTACGGGCGGGGATTCCAGGGGATTTGGAGCGCTCTTTGGCAGGCGCATTTTTTACGGACGCGGGAGTATACTGGAATCGAGAGAAAAGCGCCTTATGAAGACCTACTTGAAATTCGGATTGCTCATCGTCGCGGTTTTAGGCACGTTGGCGTGGCTGGCGGCGGGCGGTATCAACGATACCAAGACGTATTACAAGACTGTCTCCGAAATAAGGCAGTTGGGCGATCAGGCGCAGGAGAAGCGGTTGCGCGTGGGCGGCGATATCGCTCCCAATTCCATCGTGCGGCAGGGCGCGAACGTTTCGTTCACGCTGGCGCAAGACAAGCTGCGCATGCAAGTGGTCTATAGCGGCATCGACCCGCTGCCGGATACCTTCCGCGATGGCGCGCAGGCTTTGGCGGATGGCAAACTGGGCGCGGACGGCGTCTTCCACGCCACCAAGATCCAGGCCAAGTGCGCATCGAAGTACGAGGCGAAGCCGGTGGTCAAAGGCAATCCGTCGGTTCGTAGTTAGCTGATTTTCATAGCTGGGTTAAAGCGAAAGAGGCTTCATGGAAAATCTGGGCACGCTTGCGATCTTGCTCGCATTCTGTTTCGCAATATACGCCGTCATTGGGTCGGTGGCGGGCAAGCTGGGACGCCGTCCGTTCCTGGTGCTCAGCGCGGAGCGCGCGGTCTATTGCGTGTGGGCGCTGCTTACGGTAGCCGTGTCGCTGCTGGTGTATTCGCTGATCGCGGGCGATTTCCGCCTCTCCTATGTAGCCGAGCACAGCAACAAGTCGATGGAGCTGCCCTACAAGTTCGCTTCCTGGTGGGGCGGACAAGAAGGCTCGCTGTTGCTGTGGTCATGGCTGCTCGCGACTTACACCAGCGTGCTGGTGTTCCAGAATCGGCGCAAGTTCCGCGAGATGATGCCTTACGTCACCGCGGTGCTGATGACCACGGAGACGTTCTTCCTGATTCTGATCAGCTTCGTCGAGCCGCCGTTTAAAGTTCTGATGGCCGGCAAGGGCATCGTGGAT
>CAWCAP010000049.1:0-34293 GCA_963793395.1 Bryobacterales bacterium
CCCAGCAGTAATCGAGGCCATTCACCACCGCGCAGCTGCCACCGTTCCCGCCGCCACTGCTTCCGACTCCGCTGGTGATCCCCACAACGGGCACAGCGGTGGTGAGGCTGTCCAGGCGATATTGTTTCCCCAACTGGCCATAGCTGTTGCTTCCCCAGCACTCGACTCCAGTGCTCAGCACCGCGCAGTGAGCGTCGAATTTGCTCATGGAGATCGCCAACACCGGGCCGCTGAAACCGGTGATGGGCACCGGGGTGTAGCTGCCCCAAGCCGCTCCCCAGCACTCCACACCGCCACTCACCAGCGCACAGGCGCCCTGTTGTCCGGCGGCGATTTGCGTGACACCGCTGGTCAATCCAGACACTTCGACCGGCGACGTGACCTGCGCTTGCGTCACGCTGAGGTTTCCCATCTGAGCTTCTTCGTTGTTGCCCCAGCACATGGCGCCGCCGTTGACCAACGCGCAGCTAAAGTTGAAGCCTGCGAGATCTGCGTGACGCCGCTGGAGAGTCCGGTGACCTGGGTCGCCTCGTAGATCGTGCTGTTATGAACGCCGTTTCCGATCTCGCCGCCCGCGTCGCCGCCCCAGCAGTAAGCGGCGCCGTTCGCGACCGCGCACCCGTGGTTTTCGCCAATGCTCAGCTGGGTGATGCCGCTCAACCCTGCGACCCGAGTGGCCGTGAAGGTGTCCGTCGTCGTTCCGTCTCCGAGTGCGCCCTCGTAGTCGCGTCCCCAGCACCAAGCCTCACCGCCGACGAGCGCGCAGGTGGCGTCCGGGCCGCCCACGACCGCTTGCGCGGCGGCCGGAAGGCCAGGGACCTGGTTCGGGATCCACGGATCAGCCGGGGCGATTCCGAAATACATAATCGAAGGCGCCCCAGCACCAGACATTGCCGGCCTCGATCGCGCACGCGCTCCCGCCCAGAACGAGATGAGGTTCTGGTTGATCGATTGGGACGGGAAGTCCACGGTCACTGGCACCGCGGTGTCCGTCGTGCTGTTGTTTCCCAGGTCGCCGTAGAGGCCGAAGCCCCAGCATTGAGTTCCACCATTGTCGATGACGCAGGTGTTGTCCGGACCGGCGGCAAGCGTCGAGACGCCGGTGCCCAGTCCGACCACCGAGACCGCCGAGGCGCTGTCGGTGGTGGTTCCGTTTCCGAGCTCGCCCAGGCGTTCAACCCCGCGCACTCCACGCCGTTGGCCAGCCCGCGCAGACGTGGGAGCCGCCCTCGGCGATGGAGAGGGCGGTCCCAGTCAGGCCCTGGATCTGGACAGGCGTCAGGATGTTGTGCCCCTGCAAGGACGAGCCGGTATTGGCAGTGAAATAGCCCCAGCACTGATGTCGCCGGCCACCAGCGCGCAGGCGCTTGAATCACCGGCAACGATCTGCTCAGCGCCAGTCAAGCCAGTGACCGGCGTCGTCGGGCTCAGGTTGTTCTGGGTGGTCGTTCCATTGCCCATCTGGCCATCGGTGCTGTAGCCCCAGCACTGGACGGTGCCGCCCACCAGCAGTGCGCAGGTGAAATACCCTCCGGCGGCGATGCTCAGGACGCCGCTCGACAGGCCGACAACCGGGGTCGGCGCAGAGGTGTCGCCGTTGAGCGCTCCGTCTCCGACCTCCCGGAATCCATTGTCACCCCAGCAGTACGCTCCACCGTTGACCACGGCGCAGGTGTGGAATGAGCCGGCGCTGATCTGAGTGACGCCGCTGGTGAGTCCGGTCACCTGCACCGGCACCGGGCTGGACGCGTACGTTCCGTTTCCGAGCACGCTGCCCCAGCACCAGGCGCCTCCGTTCACGATCGCGCACGTCTGGTAGTAGCCCATGGCGATCGACTGCGCGGGGCCAGGAAGGCCGACGACCTGAACGGGAACGTTGCTTTGTGTGGCCGTAGAGTTGTTTCCCAAATCGCCGTCGGAGTTGGAGCCCCAGCACCAGACGTCGCCGTTGACAATCTGGCACGCATCTCCGGCGCCTACCGCAAGCGGAGAGGTGACGCTGGGCGGGGCCGGAGCCGCGTCCACCTCGAGGGTGACAATGGCGGTCGCGATGCCGGCCGGGTTGGTCGCGGTCACGGTGTAGCTCGCGCTCGCGGAAGCCGCGCTGGCAGTTCCAGGATCGCGCCGGTGCTTGGATTCAAGCTGAGGCCGGACGGCAGCGCCGGGCTCACGGTGAAGGCCGCGGGCGCGGAGACCGTGGGCGCGGCGAGCGCGCAAGCCGTGTGACGACGCACGCGACGAAAGCGGGCGAGTTACGACACCGTGGTGCACGAGAATCCGTGCCGACATCCTGCGGCACGGGAGGCAGGCCCCGCCAAGGCCTTGCGTATAAGCGTTCGTAGACGTGATGTCAGTCGAGTACCAAGCTTGGTCGGTAGTGCCCGCGGAAAGGGCGAACGTCGAGAGGTCCCCATAGATGCTCTCGATCGGATAGCTCTCTTGAGGCCACAAGAGCTGGTCCGGGATCACGAGCACGAACGGCGTACCAAGGTAGTCGACGAAGTAGCGGCCTGGTTGTTCGCGCCACCCGGGGACTCATCGAGGTTCGAGCGGTCGTCGTGCTGGGTGAAGAGCGAGTGGTTCATCGTGGGGGAGGTGCCCTGGAACTGGGGCTGGTGGATTCGCCAGGAGGGTCGCTGCTGGCGCGATGTAGAGGTCGAACGGCTGCAGCGACGTATCGAGCGCAACGCCGGTCGCGAAGGTGATGGTGAAGCTGAGCGAGGTCGTCGTCTGCACCGCCGCCGTGGCATCGGTGTTGATCAGCCCCCGCCGCCCGAGGAGAAGAGCGTCCGTGTGTTGTTGACGATAGGGAGGACGAAGTCGGTCTCCGTCGTGAGCAGCTGCACGGGGTTGCCGTCCTGGTCGAGCACCGTGGGGTTGCCCGCTCCCCACGCAGGAGCGGCAGGTGGAGATTGAGGCCGTTCTGGTACGTCGCGCCGGCCGCGAGGACCGAGAAGTCCGCCTTCATGGTCACCACGTTGCCGTTCGCATCGCGGAGAAACTGGTAGCTGTACGCCACGAACTGATCGTTGAAGTCGAGGTCGCCGTCCTGTGGCCGCGAGTCTTCGAACAGTACGGTCCCGAACGTTCCCTGCGCAGGGCTGTAGATAATGCTCGACGACGGAGCGCAAGCGTCAGTGGCAAAGGCGCGCGCGGGAACAGAGAGGATAGCGAAGACCAACGCAGCGAAGACAACGGGTGCGGCATGCCGGGCGATCCGGTTTACCGGAATATTCTTGGACATCAATCCTCCTGCTGCGTGGATGTCTACGCCACACCGCAAGGGGCATGCCGCAAGGCCCTTCACTGCAAGGACTGGAGCGGATCCGGGGGCAATGCACCGATCTTCTCAAGCTGCGAATTTCTCGGTTCTCAGTCTGAGAGGTGCGTCTAAATCCTTCTTAATTTACAGGGCCGCCTATTGCATTTTTCGCAGTGGCAGGCGCTCGCGTCGGCCCACGGCCTGGGTGCGCGAGGGCCGCCGAGGGAGCGCCGAGGCGGAGATAAGCGCCTGCTCGCACGCGTCGCGCGGGCGGGAAGCCGGGCAGACCAGCTGCTCCCTTTCACCGCTTCGAGCGTCTGGATCTCAACAGCGCGAATGCGCCCAGGCCGAGGATGGCCGATTCGACAGGGGCTCCGCCTCCGCTGCAGCCGTGTGCGATGTGCACCGGCAGCGAGAGCGTGACGCGGAAATGACAGGTGCTTGCGTTGCCCGCTGCATCCATAGCGGTGACCGCCACAAACGTCGTGCCCTGCGGGAAGCCGCTGCCCGAGGCCGGCGTGGCGATGACGGTGGAATCCATGGTCACGGCGTCATGGGCTGCGGGCAGCGTGAAGTCCACCACCTCGCCTTCAGGGCCGCAGTCTCAATTGAGATATCCGCGGGGCACGTCAACTGGGGCGCGGTCGTGTCTTGTACCGTCACGTCGAACTGACAAAGAGCGGTATTGCCGTTGTGCGCATCCGTCGCTATAGCGCTCACGATCGTAGTTCCCAGGGGGAAGGCCGTGTGGCTGTCTTGAGAGTAGCTGAGGTCGACGGTCGCTTCGGTGTCGTCTCCAATGGCGGGTCGGATATACCTTCGTGATCGATCAGGAAGCGCAGAATGCTGGCTTCCATCAGCGTCAGCGGATAGACCTTGCCGCCGGCATGCACCTCCAGAAGGTCGAAGTGCACGGATTTCTCACCGAATACATAGGAATCTTTCGCGGCCTTGGTCGCGCCAGCCGCGGGCGCCGTCGACCGCAGCCACTGCGGCGGCGCAGCAATCCGCGAATCCGTGCGATCAAAATCGACAATTCGAAAGGCTTCGGCAGGTAATCGTCGGCTCCGGCAGCGAAGCCCGTCAACACGTCGTCTGGATGGCCGCGCGCCGTCAGCATCAGGGTGGGCATGAACTGCCCGGCATGGCGCAGCTCGGACATCACCGTGAAGCCATCTTTGCCCGGCAGCATGACGTCGAGAACCATCAGATCGAAAGCGGCTCCGTCTCGCCTGCGGGATCAGCAGATCGCAGCGCGGCTTCGCCGGTGTCCACAACCTGCACCTGATAGCCCTCGGCCTCCAGATTGAAGCGCAGCCCGTCGGCGATATGCTGTTCGTCTTCCACTACCAGAATCTCGGCTGGCATCTTGTGCATCGGCAGTTGCAGCACGAAGGTGCTGCCGCGCCCTGGACCCTCGCTTTCCGCCCAAGCCCGTCCACCGTGGCGTTTGGCCACGGAACGGACAATGATACAAGCCCAAACCGGTTCCCTTGACGCGCGTAGCCAGCGCCCCCGGACGCGGTAAAAGCGCTTGAAAATCTGCTTCAACTCGCCGGTTGGGAATTCCCGGACCCTGGTCTTGCACGCGCACCGATACAAATTTCTGCCTATCTGATTCGATCTCCACGCTCACTTCAACGTTCTTGCCGGAATACTTGACCGCGTTATCGATCAGGTTAGAAACGGCTGCCCGCACTTCGTCCTGGTCGCCCCGGATCGTCACGGGAGCGCCAGGCATCGTAGGTAGCGCTTCCGGCGGCAGATGTGGAGCGTGCGCGCGCGGGTGACGCAGTCGTCCACCAGATTCGCCGAAATCGAAGGCGCCAGATTCAGGTTTGCTCTGGCCGGAGCCGATGCGGCCGGTGCGCAGAATCTGTTCGATGGTGCCAGCAACCGGTCGCTGTCGTCGAGCATGATGCGATAGAATTCCTGGCGCTTCGGCTCGTCCACCGGCCGCGTTTGCAGTGTTTCGAGATAAAGGCGGATCGAGGCGACCGGCGTCTTCAGTTCGTGCGTGACGGCGTTAATGAACGCGTCGTGCTGCTCGTTGCGGCGAATTTCGCGCACCAGAAACATGGTGTTGAGCACCACGCCGGCGATAATCAGCGCCAGACAGCAGAATGCCGAGAAACAGCAGGATGCCGGCGCGCCAACCGAGCAGCACCCAGCCGACGTAGAGTAAGACGATAAACGCGATGAGTCCTGCGCCGAGCGTGATAAAGACCGCGATGGATGTGCGCCGTCCGCCGACAACCATGCTCTTAGAGTAGCCCGGAAGCGCCGGCAGACTGGAATATACTGCAAAAATGCCTGTCAGCCCGGAGACTCTTCGTACTCATTTGGATTACACAGTGTGGGCCGCGACCCGCTTGCTCGACGCCGCGGCGCAGCTAGCGCCGGAGGAACTTAATCGCGATTTTGGGACCTCGGACAAAAGCATCGTCGGCACGCTGGCGCACGTATTCGCTGCGGACCGCGTTTGGATCGGCAGAATTCAGGGCCGCCCGCCTGCCAAATTCATAACCGACGAGGATCGCGACTTATCCGTTCTGCAGCGCGAGTGGCCGGCAGTGCTTCGCTCCTGGCAGGAGTGGGCGGCCGACTTAACGAATGAAAACGTGACGCAGGTGGCCGCGTATCAGGATTTAAAAGGCAATGCGTGGACCACACCCTGGTGGAAAATCGTCCTGCATGTAGTCAATCACGGGACGCATCATCGGGGGCAGGTTTCCGGATTCATACGTGCTATGGGGCACAAGCCACCGCCGCTCGATTTGATCGCGTATTACCGCGAGTTGGGTTAGCTGGAAGTCATGGCTCAGTTAGTCCGCAGCGCGTGTTGGGCGTTCATTCGGCCTCTATCTTCTGGTTGCTGCGTATCTGACGTATCTTCATCCTTCAACGAACCCTTTTGCGAACAACAGCTTTGAGAATGCACTTATCGCCCTGATTGGGGTCCTGTTTATCTACGCCGCGTACGATACCTATCGGCGACGAAATCTCCCCGGTCGAGCTAACCCCAATGCAACTTCACCTCGAAGCGCGATGTGGGCGTGGCTTCTATGCGCGGCTCTCCTGGTTCTTAGTATGTTTTGGCCGTTGGTCTGGCGATTGTCCTTCAACTGGCGGCTATTGCGTAGAGTTGCGGTGTTTTCCTATCTTCTCTTTGAGGCGCGCGAGGCGCACCGGCGAGAGGACCAGCCGCCATCAGTTAGCGACCCGAATTCAAATTCAGATGCAATCGGTAACGGGATTGGCCTCAAAATCGTGGCCGCACTAATCGTCGCTTTCGGATTGGTGCTCACCGGTGTCGGCCTTTGGTACGCCAAATCCGAGTGGTCGAAAGTCAGCAGGTGGCCGCGCACGACTGCGGTGTTGGCAGACAAGAAAATCTCGCCCGTGGGAGCGCGCCTGATTTTCGAGTACGACGTTGCTGGGGGCCGGTCCGCCGGCCGAGCGGAACGCTGGGGTGGGGAAGAAGAGATGGAAAGCTTTCTGGAATCCTACCGGACGGGGAATAGCTACGCGATTGGCTACAATCCGCAGGATGCCTCTGAGGTCGAATTCAACCTTGGTTACAACTGGGGTCTCTTCCGAACTCCCATCACAATTGTGATCTTCGGAGCGCTATTCGCCGCCGCAGGCTTGGCCCTCGGGGCGCCTTGGCGAAAATTGCCCGGACGCTAAGCGGCCTTTTGTTCCATGGCCAGCACTTCCGGCTTCACCAACCGGATGCCCCAGACCAAGCCAACCGATCGCAGCAGTTTCAGCGTGAGCCAGGAAATGTCGAGTTCGTGCCACATCATCCCATGGCGCGCCGAGGTCTGATGCGCATGGTGATTGTTGTGCCAGCCCTCGCCAAATGTCAGCACCGCCAGGATGAAGCTATTGCGGGAATCATCATTGGTCTCAAAACGGCGCTTGCCGAAGATGTGCGTGGCGGAATTGATCAGCCAGGTGCAATGCAGGCCGTAGACGATACGCAGGCAGAAACCCCACAGGAACATGGGCAGTCCACCAAAAGCGAGCAGTGCCAGACCGGTCACCGTCACCGGGACCCAATGATAGGTGTTCAACCAGCGATAGAACTTATGGCTAGCCAAGTCCGGCGCGTACTTGGCCATGATCTTGTTGTTGTGATTGGTCTCGCCCAATACGATCCAGCCCATGTGCGCCCAAAATGCACCCTCGCGCGGGGAGTGCGGGTCACCCGGCTGATCCGATTTCGCATGATGCAGGCGATGCGTTCCTACCCAGAACATGGGTCCGCCTTCGAGAGTCAGGGTGCCGCAGACCGCGAAAAAGTATTCGAGCCAGCGGGGACATTGGTAGGACTGATGGGTATGCAGGCGATGATAGCCCAGGCTGATGCCCCATCCGACCGCCATCCAATGCAGCGCGATCGCCACAAACAGCGCTTTCCAGCTAAAGAAAAAGAAGGCGGCTACCGCGCCTATGTGAAGGCCCACAAGGATTAACGACGTAACCCAGTTGATTTTCTGGCCGTTGGCGAGTTGAATCGCGTATTTGCTCACTTTGTCTCCCGCCCCAGTAGAGTAGCAGTCGAAACTGTGGAGAATTGTAAGAGTTGTGTAATTTCGATTTTTGGATTCAGTAGGATACGGCGTTTCCCTGAGGTGGGGATCAGGGTCTACTTACTTCCTACCGCCAAAAGCGTCTCAAAGTGGGGGGATTCTTCCTCCCGGTGGACGATTGAGATTTCGACGCCTTTGAACCCGGCGTCGCGCAGAAAACGGCCGACTTCGGCTTCGGTGAAGCCGAACCACACGTCGGCATACATATCGCGGGCCTCCTGATAATTGTGGCGCAGGAGATCCAGCACCACGATGCGGCCGCCGGGCTTCAAAATCCGGTGGGCCTCGCCAACGGCCTGCTGCGGGTGCTGGGCGTGATGCAGTGCCTGGCTAAAGAACGCCAGATCGACGGTGCCGGTTTTTATAGGGACTTCTTCGATATCGCCCTTGCGGTATTCGAGATTATCGACTCCATGCTTGCGGGCCAGTTCGGCCCCGTACTCCACCATCTTTTCCGAGTTGTCGATGGCGATTACTTTCTTCGCGCGGCGCGCCAGCAACTGTGAGAACGTACCTTCGCCGGCGCCTAGATCGGCGATCACCATAGGCGGCATCAACAGCAGCAGCGTTTCGGCGAGGCCTTCCCAGGAGCGCCCCGGCAGATATTGGCGGCCGAATTTTCCCGCCAATTCATTGAAATAGGCGCGCACCTTGTCCTGCCGGCGCCGCATGGTGTGCAGGAGGCTTCGGAATCGTGCTCCGCTTCGGGAATTTCGGATGCGGCTTCTTCGAGCACCTCCATCAATTGCGCGAACGACTTGGATTCGGGCCGCGTGGGGGGCGCAGCCGGTAGAGAACGCTTTTGCCGCTGCGGCGGTCCGTCACCAGACCGGCGCTTTTGAGCTGCGCCAGATGCGTCGAAATGCGGCTCTGGCCCATGTTTAAGATGTTTTGCAATTCGGCGACGGAGAGTTCTTCGCGGGTCACCAGGAGCAGGATCCGGATGCGGCTGGGATCGGCCAGCAGGCGAAGGTTTTGGAGCATTGACGCCATCGAGGGTTCTAGTCTAATATCAACATATCTGGATTGGTTGATGGAAACAAGTCTAATCGGTCGCCGGACACAGGAGATTGAATGAGCACCGCCATCCAAAACGTAACGCTGAATACAAAGTCGCGGACATGACCCTGGCCGAATGGGGCCGCAAGGAGATTTCCATCGCCGAGCAGGAAATGCCCGGCCTGATGTCGATCCGGCGGAAGTACGCGGTCGGACAAGCCGCTGCAGGGCGTGCGCGTCACCGGATCGCTGCACATGACCATCCAGACCGCGGTGCTGATCGAGACGCTGGTCGATCTGGGCGCCACGTGCGCTGGGCGAGCTGCAATATTTTCTCCACGCAGGATCACGCCGCGGCCGCCATTGCCGCCGCCGGCGTTCCGGTATTTGCGTGGAAGGGCGAATCGCTCGAAGACTATTGGTGGTGCACGTATCAGGCGGTCAGCCATCCGGGTGGCAAGGGCCCGGAGCTGGTGGTCGACGACGGCGGCGATGTGACTCTGCTGATCCACAAAGGCTATGAGCTCGAGAACGGCAGCGATTGGGTCAACACGCCTTCGGACAGCCACGAAGAGAAGGTCATCAAGGATCTGCTGAAGAAGGTCTACGCCGAGAATCCGAAGCGCTGGCACGAAATGGTGAAGGCCTGGCGCGGCGTTTCCGAAGAGACCACCACCGGCGTGCACCGTCTTTATAAGATGCAGGAAGACGGCAAGCTGCTGGTTCCCGCCATCAACGTGAACGATTCGGTGACCAAGTCGAAGTTCGACAACCTCTATGGCTGCCGCGAATCGCTGGCGGACGGCATCAAGCGCGCCACCGACGTGATGGTGGCCGGCAAAGTGGCCGTGGTTTGCGGATACGGCGATGTGGGCAAGGGCTCGGCGCATTCGCTGCGCGGCATGGGCGCGCGCGTGATCGTCACGGAGATCGATCCCATCAACGCGCTGCAGGCCGCCATGGAAGGCTTCGAAGTGACCACGATCGAAGATACACTCGGCCGCGGCGACATTTATGTCACCTGCACCGGCAACGTGCGACATCATCACGCTGGAGCACATGCAGCAGCATGAAGGACCAGGCCATCGTGTGCAACATCGGCCACTTCGATAACGAGATTCAAGTCGATCCCCTCAACGCCGCGAAGGGCGTGAAGCGGACCAACATCAAGCCGCAGGTGGATATGTACACTTTCCCCGACGGCCACAGCATCTTCATGCTGGCCGAAGGCCGCCTGGTGAACCTGGGCTGCGCCACCGGCCATCCCAGCTTCGTGATGAGCAACAGCTTCGCCAACCAGACGCTGGCGCAGCTCGATCTGTGGAAGAACAAGCGACACCTACAAGCTCGGCGTCTACACGCTTTCGAAGAAGCTGGACGAAGAAGTGGCCCGGCTGCACCTGGAAAAGATCGGCGTGAAGCTGACCACGCTTTCGCAGAAGCAGGCCGACTATCTGGGCGTGCCGGTGGAAGGTCCGTACAAGCCGGATCATTACCGGTACTAGCGCGGCGGGTCAGCGAGATGTTCTGAATAGAAGGAGAATGAATTGTCCGACAAATCATGAGACACATTTTCACGTCCGAATCGGTGACCGAAGGTCACCCGGACAAGATGGCGGATCAGATTTCCGACGCCGTTCTGGACGCCGTTCTGGCGGACGATCCCACCGGCCGCGTGGCCTGCGAAGTTCTGGTCACCACCGGCATCTGCGTGGTGGCCGGCGAGATCACCACCACGACTTACGTGGACGTGCCGCAAGCTGGCGCGCGAAGTGATCGCCGACATCGGCTACACCGACGCCAGCGATGGGCTTCGATGCCAAGACCTGCGGCGTCCTGAACAC
Organism: Bryobacterales bacterium; assembly: GCA_963793395.1. Classification (GTDB taxonomy): domain Bacteria; phylum Acidobacteriota; class Terriglobia; order Bryobacterales; family Bryobacteraceae; genus Palsa-187. Next base: position 10,704 of record CAWCAP010000049.1, read on the forward strand.
CGATTCAGAGCCAGTCGCCCGACATCGCGATGGGCGTGGATACCGGCGGCGCCGGCGACCAGGGCCTGATGTTCGGCTACGCCTGCGACGAAACTCCGGAGCTGATGCCGCTGCCCATCATGCTGGCGCACAAGCTGGTCCGCCAGCTGAGCGAAGTGCGCCGCGCCGGCAAGCTCAACTTCCTGCGCCCCGATGGCAAGAGCCAGGTCAGCGTCGAGTATGTCGACGGCAAGCCCGAGCGCATCGACGCCGTGGTGGTTTCGACGCAGCATGACGACGACGTCTCCACCGAACAGCTTGCGCGCCGAAGTGAAGAAGCACATCATCGATCCGATTGTTCCGGCGAACATGGTGGATTCGCAACACCAAGTATCCACATCAATCCCACCGGCCGTTTCGTCATCGGCGGACCGCACGGCGACACCGGCCTGACCGGCCGCAAGATCATCGTCGATACCTACGGCGGCATGGGCCGTCACGGCGGCGGCGCGTTCTCGGGCAAGGATCCGACGAAGGTGGACCGCTCGGCCTGCTACATGGCGCGCTACATGGCGAAGAACATCGTGGCGTCCGGGCTTGGCGCAGCGCTGCGAAGTGCAGCTGGCCTACGCGATCGGCGTGGCCGAGCCGGTTTCGGTGATGGTCGAACACCTTCGGCACCGGCAAGATTCCCGAAGAGCGCTTGGTCGAACTGGTCCGCGCGAACTTCCCGCTGACGCCCAAGGGCATGATCGAATCCCTGAAGCTGCGCCGTCCGATCTACCGCAAGACCGCCGCCTTCGGCCACTTCGGCCGCACCGAAGACACCTTCACCTGGGAAGCGACCGACAAGGCTAAGGCCTTGAAGGAAGCGGCGCAGTCATTGGCCGCGACGCGCTAACGGCCGGTTACTTTTATAGAAAGGCGTGCCCTGGAGTTCTTTGCGGCGACGGCGCGGCAAAGGCCTCCAGGGTATATCTATGTAGATGGCTTTCATTGAAGGTTGCAAGCATTCTCTGGAAATCACGGTTCCGGAGACGGAAGTAGATCAGGAAACCGAGCGCGCGGCGGCGGCGATCCAAGTCAAAGTGCGTCTGCCCGGCTTCCGTCCGGGCAAGGCTCCGCTGGCTATGGTCAAGACCCGCTTTGCCGGTGACATCCGCCAGGAAGTTCTCGAAAAACTGGTGCCGCGATTCCTGAACCAAGCCTTTGAGAAAGATCATCTGAAGGTGGTCGGGCAGCCTAGCATCAGCGACGTGCACTTTCACAAGGGCGAGCCACTGCGCTTCAAGGCGGAGTTCGAAGTCGCGCCGGAGTTCGAGTTGGGCGAGTATCAGGGATTAACCGTTACCTATGCGGAACCTGTCGCCAGCGAAGAGGAAACCAATGAGCGTCTGGAAGGCTTGCGCGAGCGCAAAGCCGAATTCGTCAACGAGGAACCGCGTCCGCTGGCCGACGGCGATTACGCGGTGATCTCGCTCGAGAGCGTATCCGGCGTGGACGAAAAGGTCCAGCAGGACGAGCTGATGCTGAAGCTGGGCGACGAAGCCACCATGCCGGCGTTCACGGAGAACCTGCGGGGGGCTTCACCCGACGAATCGCGCGAGTTTGAAGTCACTTATCCGGCGGAGTACGACCGCAAGACTCTGGCCGGCCGCACCGTGCGTTTCAAGGCCACCGTGAAAGCGGTCCGCCGCAAGGAACTGCCGGAGTTGAACGACGATTTCGCCAAGGACATGGGCGATTATCAGACTCTGGACGAACTGAAGGATGCGATCCGCAAGTCCATCCTGCACGAGCGCGAACACCAGGCCCAGGACGACACCAAGCAGCAGATCATTGAAAAACTGGTGGACACCCACGCTTTCGCCGTGCCCGACGCCTTTGTCGATCAGCAGATTGAAGGCACGCTCAACACCCAGCTTCAACAATTGGCGTCGCAGGGAATCGATCCGCGAACGCTCAAGTTGGACTGGCAGAAGATTCGCGATTCGCAAAAAGATCGCGCGACGCGGGACGTGCGAGCTTCTTTAATTCTGGATAAAATCTCCGAGCGCGAAGCCATCGGCGCGACCCAGGAAGACATCGACCGCGAAGTGCAGCGCTACGCGCGCCAGCAGCGCGAGCCGGTGGCAGTGGTCCGCGCGAAGCTGCAGAAGGACGGGACGCTCGGCCGCATCGCCGGCCAGATCCGGACCGAGAAAACGCTCAGCTTCCTGTTCGACAAGGCACGGAAAGAAGCTCCGAAGCCGGGAGACGTGACGCCGGATGTGGAAGAGGCCGTCGAAGTGGAAGCGAACGAAGGAAACCCGAACGAACCGAGTGTCTAGGGCAAGAGTTGTGATATTCTCCCTTGATTATGCGAGGATTTCGGGTAATTCTTTGCTCTCTCGTATTTTTATCCACAGCGAGTTTTGCAATCGCGCAGTTTCCGCTGCTTGATATTTCGGTTTCTGGCAATTCCCGTTTCTCATCGGCCGATGTAATCGCCGCGTCAGGCCTTCATCTGGGCCAATCCGCCAGTTCTGCTGACTTTGACGCGGCCGTAACACGCCTGATGGAAACGGGGATGTTTCGCTCTGCGAACTATCGTTATGATCCGAAATCCAGCGGAGGCAAGACTGGTTATGCCCTTACGCTCTTGATTGGCGAAGATCCTCAAACGGGTGGCGTGCTTCTGGATTTCCCGGGTGTGAACTCAAATGCATTCTGGGAAGAGCTGCGCAAATCGAGTCCCCTAGTCCGTCCCGAAATGCCCGCGAATTCGCGTGCGGAGGCGTATTATCGGGCGGCGATCGAGTCGACGCTGAAATTGCGCGGGCAACCGCAACAAGTCGCGAGCGCATCTGAAGGCGATCTCGGCAGCAAAGCGGTGGTAACGATATTCCGGCCCGCCAATCTTCCGCGAATCACTACGGTTCAATTTACCGGTAACCAAGCGATTTCAACGAAATCGTTGCACGACGCGCTGGATCGAATAACGGTGGGAGAAGAGTTCACGGAGCGGTCATTTATTCAGCGAGTGGAATTAAATCTTCGTCCCCTGTATGAAGAGAAAGCGCTGTTGGCGGTTAAATTTGCGAATCCCAGTATCGCAATGACCCCTCCGGCAGCGGTAGCGGTGACGGTCGCAATCGACGAAGGGCCGCCTTGGAACCTGGGCAAAGTTACGATTCAAGGGGATCCCAAGGCTGAAGACCTTTATCGCGCAGGGCGCTTTCCAGAGGGGAAGCTGGCGACCAGTTTGGCGATGAACACCGCGCTAGATGATATGCAGAATTTTCTGAAGAAGGACGGCTATATAGCGGTGAGATCCAAGGTCAACCGCACCTTTCATTTGGAGAATACCAGCGTGGATCTCTCCATTGATGTGGCGCGCGGACCCCAGTTTTCTTTCGGTGAGCTGCAGATCAATGGTCTGCCGGATTCTCTGCGAGCGGAAGTGGCTTCACTATGCAAGATCAATGGCGGCGCTCCTTATGATCAGCCGTACCTGCAAGACTATCTTCGCGCAGCCGTGAAATTTCTGGGGAATCGGATACAAGGTGTTTCGCAGGAGATGCGGCCGCGTCCCGGAACCCGGATAATCGATCTGATTCTGACATTCAAGCAGTAGCGCGACTGTTAACGAACCCGGTGCATGCCTTTCGGGCGCCCTTCTAAGTCCATCGTTTCCAGATACACCGCGAATGTCCCCAGCCAGTGGCTGCCTTCGTAATGCTTCGCCGAAACTGCTGCCAGTCCAGCGTCGCGGTGCGCGTCGGCGATCAGCAGAAACCGCAGCCGCCGCGGATCGTTATCCGGCAATCCTTTCGCGATGCCGAATAACATCCAAGCCCGGCTCAGATTCAATCCATCGAAGTGGGCCAGCTTTCCGTCACTAGGGTCGGGCGATGAGACCGGCCGCAACATGGGGATGTCGGGCAGGAACGCCGTTAGCCAGTCGGCAAACTCTGACGGGAGTGCACACGCGGCGCATCAAGTCCGCTTCGGCCAGGCATGGCGAGAGGAAATCTTCGCCCGACGGTTCAAAGGCGATCGGGCCATTGCGGTCCCCGGTGAAAAATCGCACCGTCGAGGCGAAAGGCAGCTTCTCGTGTCCTTCGCCTACCAGGCGTGCCCAGTCCATCATCAATCCCAATGCGAATGCCGTGTTAGCGTGCTGGCCGGAGCGATCCGGATAAGGCAGCTTCGGCAGCCAGTCTTCCAGTTTTTTCACCGCCGCCATCTCCAGCGGTTCGATGATCTCCGCCAGAGCGGTTTCGGAGGTGCGCAACTCGGCGCTCAACTGCAAGAGCCACGCGAGTCCATAGGGGCGCTCGAATGCGGCCCGGCCCGGAGCTTCCAAATAGCGGACTTCCGCGGCAATGTTCTCGACGGTGATGCTTTGCACGAGCGCCGCTCGCGCGCGCTCCGCCAGCGCCGTATTGGGGAAGGTGCGCGCCAACCGCGCCAGCATCCAGTGTCCGTGCACGGCGGAGTGCCAGTCATAGCATCCGTAGAATGCCGGAGTGAGTTCGCGGGGCGGCCGCGCATCCGCATCGGACGCAAGCGTATGGGCGATTTTGTTGGGATATTCGCGATGAACGGAGTCCAGCGCCAAGCGCGCGAATTGTTCGGCAGTGGAGAGATTGAGAGGCAATCTACTCACCAGACTACGCTATAATCGGTGGCTTATGCGCAATAAAATCACCGTAGTGGGCGGAGGAAATGTTGGCGCGAGCTGCGCCATTAATCTCGCCATGAAAGAACTGGGCGATGTGGTTCTGGTCGACGTGGTGGAAGGCGTGCCGCAAGGCAAGGGCCTGGACATGCTCCAGATGGGGCCCATCGAAGGCTACGATGTGGCGATCACCGGCGCTAACGATTATGAGCCGACGGCGAACTCCGATGTGGTGGTGATCACCGCCGGTCTGGCGCGCAAGCCGGGCATGAGCCGCGACGATCTGCTGCTCGCCAACTACGAAGTGGTGAAGAGCGTCACGGAAAATATTGCGAAGCATTCGCCCAACGCCATTCTGGTGTTGGTGACCAATCCGTTGGATGCGATGTGCTACGGTGGCGCATCAGGTTTCGAAGTTTCCCAAGCATCGCGTGATCGGTATGGCTGGCGTGCTGGATTCTGCCCGCTTCCGCACATTTATCGCGGCGGAGCTGGGTGTATCGGTGGAGAATGTAACGGCGGTCGTGCTTGGCGGCCACGGCGACACCATGGTGCCGGTGGTGCGTTTGTCGAACGTTTCGGGCATTCCGCTGACGGAGTTGATTCCGGCCGACAGGCTGGCAGCGATCGTGGATCGCACGCGCAACGGCGGCGCGGAGATCGTGAAGCATCTGAAGACGGGCAGCGCGTATTATGCTCCGTCGGCGGCTGCGGTCGAGATGGTCGAGTCGATTCTGAAGGACAAGAAGAAAGTTCTGCCCTGCGCGGCGCTGCTCGAAGGCGAGTACGGAGTCAACGGACTGTTCGTCGGCGTGCCGGTGAAGTTGGGACGCAAGGGCATCGAGAAGATCTACGAGATCAGCTTAATGCCGAAGAAAAAGCCATGCTCGCCAAGAGCGCCGGTTCGGTGCAGGAACTGGTGGACGTTCTGAAACCCAAGATGACGGGCGTGTAGCCGGCTGGTTATTCAATGCCCATCTGCGCCAGCCGGTAGCGCAGAGCGTTGCGCGTCAGTCCCAGCAGCCGCGCCGCCTGGCTCTTGTTGCCGTTGGCGCGCTTCAGCGCCTCGCGGATAATCGACTGCTCGTATTCGTCGAGCGTCATGCCTTCCGGCAGGAAAGCCGTCGGTCTGACGGCCGCGGCGCGCGCGATCGCTGTGCCGGTGTCGATGCGGATGTCGGCGGCTTCCACGCGCGGGCCTTGGGCCAGCAGGATGCTGCGCTCGACCACGTTTTCCAGCTCGCGCACGTTGCCCGGCCAGTGGTAGCTCATCAGCCGTTCCATCGCGCCTTCGCTGATCTCGCCGCCGAATTTTTGGCGAAGTGATCCACCAGATAGGGAATGTCTTCTTTCCGCTCGCGCAGCGGCGGGATGTTCAGCGGCACCACGTTCAGGCGGTAATACAGATCCTCGCGGAACGTTCCCTGCTCCAGCGCGGCGCGCAGGTCGACGTTGGTGGCGGCGATCACCCGCACGTCGGTTTGCTGAGTCTTGTTGCTGCCGAGCCGCTCGAACTCCCGCTCCTGCAGAACGCGCAGCAGCTTCACCTGGATGGACGCCGGCACGTCGCCGATTTCGTCCAGCAACACCGTGCCGGTGTTGGCGTGCTTCGAATTTGCCGGGCTTGGAGATGTTGGCGCCGGTAAACGCGCCTTTCTCGTAGCCGAACAGCTCGCTTTCCATCAGGTTTTCCGGGAAGCGCCGTGCAGTTGATCTTGACGAACGGCCGGTCCTTGCGCGGCGAGTGCTGATGGATCGCGCGCGCGATCATATCCTTGCCCACGCCGCTTTCGCCGGCCAGCAGCACGGTGGCGCGCGTGGGCGCCACGCGCATGATGGTCGCGAAAATCTCCTGCATCGCCGGGCTGCTGCCGATGATGTTCTCGAACTTGATACTTCTCGCCGAGCGCTTCGCGCAGCTCGCGATTCTCGTCGCGCAGCTTGCGGACTTCGAGCGCTTTTTCCACCACCACGGTGAGATGATCGAGCGAAAACGGCTTGGGCAGAAAATCGACCGCGCCCTTCTTCATCGCTTCCACGGCGTTTTCGACGGTGCCGAACGCCGACATGACGATCACCGGCGTGTGCGAATTCTGCGCGTTCGAAGTTTTTCAAGCAACGCCAGACCATCCATGCCGGGCAGTTTGAGATCGGTCAGGATCAGATCGACGTCGCCGGCCAGCTTCCATCCTTCTTCGGCGGTCCCGGCGGCCTTCACTTCGTAGCCGGCGCAGGACAGATGCAGACCGATCACGCGGCGCTGCTTTTCTTCGTCCTCGATAACCAGGATGGTGGCTTTGCCCATGAGTGTCGTATCCCGCGTCGTGTTTCCTATTGTCGCCTGAGCGGCAGGAATACGCGAAATACGCTGCCCTCGCCGGGCGCGCTCTCCACCGTGATGCGGCCGCCGTGTTCGTCGAGGATCTTGGAAACAATCGCCAGGCCGAAACCGACGCCGTCGGACTTGGTCGTGAAAAACGGATTGAAGATATTCTCGAGGTTCTTGGGGTCGATGCCGGAGCCGCGGTCGATCACGGCGACTTCCACTTCACTGCTGATCGCGAAAGCGTCTTCACCGTGACCATGCCGCCCGGCGGGCTGGCCTGCGCGGCATTCACCAGCAGGTTGGCGATCACGCGCTCCATCAGTTCCGCGTCGAAGCGCACCGGCGGAACGTCCGGCGAATAATTTTTAAACACCGTCACCGACGTGCCCATGTTCCTCTGCTCCCGTTCAAAACGGGCGATGGCGCCGTCGAGCATCGCGGTGATATCGGCGGTCTCCAGCTTCAAGTGCTGCGGACGCGCGAAATCCAGGAAACGCGTGATCAGCGAATTGGTGCGGTCGACTTCGGACGCGATGAATCCCGCCATCTCCTTGGCGACTGCATTTTCCTGAGCCACCTGCCGCGAGAGCATTTCGGCCGATGTCTTCATGGTGCCCAGCGGATTTCGCAGTTCGTGCGCCAGCCCGGCGGTGAGTTGTCCCAAGGCCGCCAGCCGCTCCGCGCGCCGCACTTCGGCTTGCGCCTCTTGCAGACTGCGATTGGCGCGGGCTAATTCTTCGACGGCTTCCTGAGCTTTGTGCTTTTCCTGTTGATTGGCTTGCGCTAGTTGATACGTCAAATAACCGATTACCGGCAGAAACAGGGTCCGCAGCACGAGTTCCGGAATCTGGTCCTCGGGAATGAACTGGTCCGCTCCCAGGAACACAAGGAACGAGAGATACACCGCGCAGGCGGCGAGAGAGGTGAGTGCCGTGCCCACCAATCCAAAGTTGGTGGCTCCCGTGATCACCGGCAGAAACAGAACCAGGTAGAAGCTGCTCGAGACGCCGTAGGTGAACCCGATCAGCAGGTAGCACAGCACCAGCTTGAGGACCACGGAAATCCGCGCCCCGATGCGCGGCTCCAACACCTGAACCAATCCCAGCGCGACCAGAGTTGCGATGGTGCGCGGACTGCGCCCTGGACCGAAACCGGCCAGCGCGGAGAAGAACAGCAGCCAGACGAAATCCTGCGGGCGAACGTAACGGCGCCAAGTGGACGGCACTGAGGATATTCTAGCTTTGCCGAATCGCAACTTGTGATTCCCCAGGCGCCGCCGAAGCCATCGCCCTTTGAAAATGTGACACAATATGGGGACAGCAGTCTCTCGCATGCCCCAATCAAACGCGCCTGATACACCCGAAGTGACTTCGGTTGACACCTCCTTCGCCGATATACTCAATGAGTTTGAGCAGTCCCACCACGCCCGCGGCGAGACGCTCGAAGGGACGGTAGTATCGGTCACGGCTGACTCCGTCTTTGTCGATATCGGGCGCAAGACCGATGGCGTGTTACCGGTCGACCCCAAGGTAGCGCTGAAGCCGGGGCAGAAGCTGATCGTCTCCATCCGCGGCAAGGATGAAGAAGGCAATTACCAGTTGTCCACCATTCGCGTTGAAACGCCCAAGGACTGGACCGGTCTCGAAGCGGCGTTCGCGAATAAGAACGTGATTTCCGGACACGTGTTGGAATTGGTGAAGGGCGGTTTGCGCGTCGACGTGGGCGTGCGCGCCTTCATGCCGGCCTCCCGCAGCGGCGCGCGCGAGCTGGCCGATCTCGAAAAACTGGTGGGCCAGGATATCGAGTGCCGCATCACCAAGCTCGATACCGCCAGCGAGGACGTGGTGGTCGACCGGCGCGTGGTTATGGAAGAGTACGAACGCGTCGCCAAGCAGGAAGCTTTCGGAAAGCTGCAGGTTGGCGATGTGGTTCATGGCACGGTCCGCACGATTACTGACTTCGGCGCTTTCGTCGATCTGGGCGGAGTGGACGGATTGCTGCATGTTTCCGACATGACCTACGCGCGCGGGGTTAAGCCCTCCGACGTCGTGACGCAGGATCAGCAGATCGAAGTCAAGATTCTCAAGATCAATCGCGACACGCGCAAGATTTCACTGGGGCTGAAGCAACTGTCGGCCGATCCGTGGACGGTGGCGGCGCAAAAATATGAAGTGGGCGCGCGCATCCGCGGCAAAGTTTCGCGGGTTGCCGATTTCGGTGCGTTCGTCGAATTGGAACCTGGGATCGAAGGCCTGATTCACGTTTCGGAGATGTCCTGGACCCGCAAAAACGTCCGCGCGGCGGATGTGGTCAAGCCCGGCGACATGGTCGAGGTCGTGGTCCTGGGCGTGAACGGGGCCGACAAGCGGATTGCGCTGGGACTCAAGCAAGCGCTGGGCGATCCGTGGGAAGAGGCCTTGAAGAAGTACCCGGTTGGCGCAGCGGTTGAAGCGCCCGTCACGAGTTTGGCCAAGTTCGGCGCTTTCGTCGATTTGGGTGACGGGATCGAGGGGATGATCCACATCGGCGACATCAGCCACGAAAAGCGCTTGAATCACCCGAGCGATGCCCTCAAGGTTGGCGAAGTCGTGAAAGCGCAAGTGCTGGAAGCGGATAAAGAACGCCGGCGGCTGCGGCTGGGGATCAAACAACTGGTCCCGACCTCCATCGACGAATACATCGCCGAACACAAGCCCGGCGACAGCGTCAGCGGCCGCGTGGTGGACGTTTCCGCTACCCGCGCTAAGGTCGAACTGGGCGAAGGGGTCATGGCGAACTGCAAACTGGCCGCTGTCAAAACTGCCGAAGCCTCTGCAAGTGCCTCAAAAGCCGACATTTCCTCGCTTTCCGAGATGCTGGCGCAGAAATGGAAGTCGGGGCCCAGCGCGCCTTCCGGTCCCAGCGCAGCCGTCCGCGCCGGCGAGGTCCGGTCTTTCAAGATCACCAGCTTGGATGCCGCCCAAAAGCGCATCGAGCTGGAACTGGCCTAGCCGGAAACTCCGGCTGGTCACGTTACTTTTCACCCCGCGCGTCGTCCAATGAAGTGGTGCAACCATCCTTAGCCCGATGGGCGGTGCGCAAGGAAGGGGCTGCCGTGGATGAAACGGAGCTCATTCGCGCGGCGCAGCGAGGCGACTCGTCTGCGTTTGAGGAATTGGTGCGTACCTACGACCAGAGTGTGCTTCGGCTGGCGTTAAGTATGCTGCGATCGCCCGAAGATGCGCGGGATGTCTACCAGGAAACGTTCCTGCGGGTGTATCGCAACCTGGATCAATTCCGCTTCGATTGCAGTTTCCACACCTGGTTGTATAGGATAGCCACGAACCTGTGCCTGGATCAATTGCGTAAGCGAAAGGTTCGTAAAGAGGAGCCGGTCATCGTGACCACTCCCGAGGGAACGCTGGACCGTGCCGAGACGGCGGCGGAGACCAGGGTGGAAGGCGACCCGCTGCGGAATCTGTTCAGTGGGCAGATCCGGAAGCACGTGAAAGACGCGCTGGCCGCGCTGACGCCCCGCGAACGCATGGTGTTTGAGCTGCGGCACTATGAGGGAATGCGCCTGCGCAAGATCGGCGAAGTTTTGGGAACGTCCGAAGAAGCGGCGAAGAATTGTTTGTTCCGGGCGACGCAAAAGATGCGATCGGCCCTAGGGGAATTGGTATGAGTGACGCACTTATGCAACACGGAAATTGCAAAAATGTTCAGGGGCAATTTGCGCTCCTGCTCTACGGCGAGTTGAATTTCGATGAAGAAGAGCGGGTCGAATCGCACCTCGACGGTTGCGCCGATTGCCGCTCCGCGCTGGAACGCCAGCGGTCCCTGCATGAGGCTCTGGACGGAGTGGCGGTGGCGCCTTCGCCGGCGCTCTTAAACCGTTGCCGCGAAGATCTTACGCAGTTGCTGGGCCACGAGAAGCCTGCCTTAGGGAAACCTTCGTGGTGGCGGCAAATGACCGCAAGCTGGAATATCCAATTCCTGCGGCCGATGACGGCAATGGCGCTGCTGGCGGTTGGCTTCTTCGGGGCGAAGGTGACACCCGGCTTTAATTTCCCTGGCGGTGTATCCTCCATGGGGCTCGCGGATTTTGGCGGCGCCCAGGTGCGCAATGTGGCGACCGAGCCCGATGGCCGTCTCCGTATCGTGGTGAACGAAACGCGGGAGCGCACGATTTCCGGAAGCCGTGACGACCGGCAGATCCGGGAACTGTTAATGTCGGCAGCCAAAGAAGGCGCGGACCCCGGGCTGCGCGCCCAGACGGTGACCATTCTGGTGGGCGATGCAGACGCTTCCGACGTTCGCGAAGCGCTGGCGTTCGCCATGGCCAACGACGAGAACACCAACGTCCGCCTGAAAGCGATGGAGGGTCTGCAGCGGTTCACCAATGACCCGGTGGTACAGAACGCGCTGGCCCACGTCTTACTGAATGACCCGAATAGCGGGATGCGGACGCGCGTGATCGACGCCCTGAATGAACGCGAAGGACAGGAATTGAACCGCCAGATGGTGGGTGCTTTGCAGGAACTGATGAGCCGCGAGGACGACCAGGATGTTCGCGAACGGGCCAGCCGGATGCTGCATTCGATCAAGGCGTCCGACGGAACTTACTGAGAGGTTTTGCAACATGACTCGACAATTATTGACCACCGCGCTGGCGCTTCCGCTTGGTTCTTTCGTGGCGGGCTTCGGGACAGACCGCCGTTCCACCGCAGCCACCGGTGCCGCCGTCGATTTCCTCGCGCGTGATTACGATGACGCCTTCCGGGAGCTACCTGGGGATCGGGATTCAGGAAATTACCGCGGAGCGCGCGAAGGCGCTCAAGCTTCGGGACGAAGCTGGCGTAGAGGTTACGCATGTAGCTCCCGAAAGTCCCGCGGATAAGGCGGGGTTAAAAGAGGGCGACGTGGTGCTGCAATACAACGGCATGAAAGTGGAAGGCTTGGAGCAGCTTTCGCGGCTGGTGCGGGAAACGCCGGTGGGACGCGAAGTGAAGCTGGATATTTTTCGCAATGGCGCTTCGATGACGGTCATGGCCAGAGTCGGCGAACATCCTTCGATACCGGGCATGCCGGACGGATTCAGCTTTCACATGCCGGACGTGCCGCGCACCATTCAAGGTTTACGCAGCCCGATGCTAGGTGTAGAGGCGGAGTCCATCGAAGGACAATTGGCGCAGTTTTTCGGAGTCAACGAAGGTGTACTGGTGCGGACCGTGATGAAGGGCTCGCCTGCCGAGAAGGCCGGTGTCAAAGCCGGCGACGTGATCGTCCGAGTGGATGAGGCGAAGGTCACCACCCCTCCGGAGATTTCCGCCCGCTTACGCGCCGCCCACGGCAAGCCAGTGCCCGTGGCGATCATGCGGGATCACAAGGAAATGAGCCTTACTGTGGACGCCGAGCCTCACGCCGGTGGACGCGCCGAACCCGTTCGCATGGTCATGTTCGAGCGGGAGTAGTCCACCGCGTTAGATTCCCCGCGGCTTGGGCCAGCGCTTTTCCATATACGCGCGCAGCCGCAGAATCGCCTGCGATTTCAACTGCGAGATGCGCGATTCGTGCAGATGCAGGATCTTCGAGATCTCGCGCAGCGTCAGTTCCTCGTGGTAGTACAGGCTGAGCACGGTCTTTTCCACTTCAGGCATTTTTGTGATCGCCAGCGCCAAGAGCTTCTTGCAGCTCGTTGCGCTCCAGCAGACGCGAAGGCCAGTCCTCTTCATCGTCGGAAATAAAATTGAGCAGATCGCGGCTGTCTTCATCGTCGGAGGCGCCTTCCAAGCTTCCCAGATTCAGCCCGCGGACTTCCACCAGCCACTCGTGATATTCCTTGATTCCTGGAGCCCCAGCTCCTGGGCGATCTCCTCTTCGGTGGGCGAGCGGTGCAGGCGATGTTCCGCCCGGAAACCATCGCCGCCTCGATCTGCTTCGAACGCTTGCGCTGCTGCCGCGGAGCCCAGTCCAGAGCCGCGCAGGCTGTCCAGGATCGCGCCGCGAATCTTATACTCGGCATAGGTCTTCAGCTTCACGTTGTGCGAGGAATCGAAGCGGTCGATGGCCGAGATCAGACCCCACGATCCCGGTCGAAATCAGGTCGTCCAGGCTCACGCTCTCCGGCAGCCGGTCGTGGATGCGGCGCGCGATCAGGCGCACCTGCGGAAGATGTTCGAGGATGAGTTGCTCCCGCTCCTCGGCGGCCATCGGAACCCGGTTCCGATAGGTGCCAACCTTTAAACTGGCCGGCGTGGACAAGCGTTCCGCCGCCGGCTTCATGCCGCCGCTCCCAATCGCCGAAGGCCCGCTTCAACGACGGGGAGTCCCAAATTGACAACCATTTCTGGATCGTGTCTTATCGGCACGAACTCTAGGCACTGTGAAATATCCCGGCCAGAAATCGAATTACGTTCATCGAGCCGGGCCATGTAACCCACAGCGGTTAGGTAGGGCTCGGTAACTAACCCGATGATTGCTTTCAGAACGATAACCGGCGCCGCACACACTGGCGTTCCCGGTCGACGCACGGAAAACCTGTCATCGTTTGTGTTTCCACAGAGTTCGATTTGAGTCGCGTTGCGGCGTGCCAAAAAGGGAGGAATTTGTTCGCGTTTTGCCATTGTGCGGCGAAGGGTGCACTTGGGCACCCAATGCTAGCGAACTACGAGGGAGGATATCTCTGGCACAGCGGGGGGTGATCGGGAACGCAAAAAAATACGGCCCACTCGATAAACGAGCGGGCCGTTTAGGAAAGGAAATGGAAGCGCGCGTTACGGGCGCGGTTCAAGTTGCAGATTGTTGGTCACCGAGAATACTCCCGGCACTTGGCTGGCCGCCATGTAAGCAATCTGGCGGTCGCCGTTATTGAGCACGTACCCGTCCAGGGTCACATCGCCGTTCCTCACGATGATGCGGATGCCCGGCTGCACGCCTTGAAAGTATTTGTCCAAGGGAGCAGAACGCAACATCGTCCGCAGCGTTCGAGCCCGGATCTGATCGTCGAAGCGCGAAAGCGGCAATACCTCGATGCGATCGTTCACGGCGATCACGCCGGGGATGCTCTTAACCGCGCGTTCCACGTCGGTCTTGCGGACCGGTTGCGTGACCTGCCCAAAGAGCGTTACCACTCCGTTATCGACCTTGTAGCTCAAGTTGTCGAAAACGCCGATGTAAGGAACCATCAGAATCTCGTGCCGGACCTGATCTGCCAGAGTTCGCGGCGCCGGATTGTTGGCCGCCAACAGGGTCGCGCCGGTTAATATGACGCCGGCAACCCCGGTGGCTATTGCGGTTGCGATGTATTTTCCAGTTTTCATTGTCTCTGCCCTCTCACCCCATTGGACGCGGGCAGCACTCCGAAGTTGCAGCTCGATCAATGCAACCTGCGCGCCGCGCGGTGCGTCTAGCTTCATAACGGCAAGCACGCCGCTCCCGCGAGACCCACCCGAAATTTCCGGTAAGACAGCCCTGGCAAATGAGCATTTGACGCGGCCTCCTGTTTGTGTATAATTCATCCATGCGCTTACTCCTGGTATCACTTGCTTTAGTGATGTGTTTGACCGCTTCTGCCCAAGAGGAGAAGAAGAAGGGACCGAGCCCGTTCGACAATCCCAAGAATCTGAAAGTTCTCCCGGTTGAAGGTCTACGGCCGACCATGCAGGCCTTTCGGGCGGCCTTAGGTGTGCAGTGCAGCTACTGCCACGTGGAGGGCGATTTCGCCAGCGATGGCAATGCCAAGAAGGATGTCGCCCGGATGATGATCAGCATGGCGAAAGATATCAACGCGAAGTTCCCCGACGGCAAGCGGCATGTGAGCTGCTACACCTGCCATCGCGGTGCTGAAGAGCCCTTAATGGCTCCGCCCGCCCAGCAGTAGCTTTTTAGCGATCTTCTCCCGCGCGCGACCGGTGCCCTGTGTGCCGGTCGCGTTTCTGTGTCTGCTTGTTAAGCTGATCCCATGTCATTCGAAGGGCTGCGTGTGTTGTCGCTCGAAAGCCGCCGCGCTTCGGAGATCGAGACTCTCATCCGCCGCGCCGGTGGAGATCCTTTCGTTGCGCCCTCCATGCGCGAAACTCCGCTGGAGCAGCAATGCGCAGGCCTTGTCATTCGCCGAGCGCCTCTTCCAAAACCAGTTCGACATGTTGATTTTGCTCACTGGCGTGGGCACGCGGCTGCTCAATCAAGTGATCGAGACCCGCTGGCCGCCCGGGGCGTTCGCCGACGCTCTGCGGCAAATTACAGTCGTCGCCCGCGGACCCAAACCGATGGCAGTGCATGCGCGAATGGGGCGTCCCCGCGATCCTGGTTCCGGAGCCGAATACCTGGCGCGAGATTCTTGCCAGCGACCGAGAGGCCGTCCCGAGAAGCGGATTGCCGTGCAGGAATACGGCCGCCCGAGCCGGGAACTCATCGACGGTCTGAATCGCGCGGGGCGCGGAAGTGACCTCCGTCCCGGTTTACCAGTGGGACTTGCCGGAAGACCTGGGTCCGCTGCGCGAAGCGGTTCGCAGGCTCGCGGCCGGAGAGATTGACGTGATGCTGTTGACGTCCTCGGCGCAGGTCGATCACCTGTTGCGGATCGCGGCGGAGATGGGTGTCGAAGACGCCGTCCGCAGCGCTTGTAGACGCATCGTGATCGCGTCCATCGGTCCCGACCACAAGCGAGACGCTGGCCGAACTCGGCCTGCCCGCGGATTTCGAGCCTAGTCATCCGAAAATGGGGCTGCTGGTAAAGGAGACCGCGCAGCAGGCTCGGCGGATTCTACAATCGAAGCAGTGAGTAAAGCCAGCGCCAGAATTCGGGCCCGGAGGATCCCGTTGCGGGAGGGCAACGGACCGAGACGAATTTTGGCGTCTCAATGACGCGCTATCTTCCGGTGATCGGTCTATTGCCGGCCAGCGTTCTCGCCGGATATGCGATAGGCTACGGCCTGGACTACGTTTTTTCGACGACCGTTCTGCGGTTTGTGTTCATGATTCTGGGCGTGGTCTCGGGTATCGTGCAATTGATCCGCATCCTCGGCGGCAATCTGAAATGAGCGCCGATTTCTACGAACAGGCGCTCCGGCGTGTGCGTCTATTCGCCTCGGGGTGGCATTGAGCGGAACCGCCGCCATGCTGATGGTGCGGGGAACCCGCGCGGCTGCCGGATTCCTGATGGGGGCGGCCCTCTCCATCCTCAATTTCAGGGGGCTTTCGATGCTCGTCAAGTGATCGGTGGATCGGCCAAGCCGGGGCCCCTGGCAGCCGTGCTGATCGCTCTCCGCTATCGTGCTGATCGGATGCGCCATCTATGTTATAGTGAGGTTTCTCGGGGTCGCGGCCGAAGCAGCTGTGTATGGGGACTGCTGGCCGCATTCGGGGCCGTGATCCTGGAAATTCTCTACGAGTTAATCTTTCGATCCTAGTAAAACTGATGAATGAAAACTGGCTTACTGCCATCTTCAACAATATCTAGCCGGCGTCGCCAACGCGGTCTTGGGCTGTTCAACATGACGGCGCAGGACCCCGCACACCCCTGGGAAACCTGGCTGGTGATGGAACTGCTGGTGGTCGCGATCCTGGTGGTGGCGGTCGCGATCGTGCGGTCCCGCCTTTCGGTCGACCGTCCCGGGAAGCTCCAGCACATCTTCGAGGGTCTCTACGAGTTCCTGGTGTACGCAGGCTTCCGACGTCGGGGATTCATCATCCCGAGAAATACATCAATTTTTTTGGCGACGCTGTTCATCTTTATCCTGGCGATGAACCTGATCGGGATCATTCCGGGCTTCGAATCGCCCACCATGACTGTGTATGTGCCGGCGGCGCTCGCCATCTCGGCCTGGGTTTACTACCACGCCATGGGATTCGCGAACTGGGCCTCGTGGAAGTATCTGGCGCATTTCGGCGGGCCGATTCTGCTCATGGCCCCGTTGATGTTTTTCATCGAAATCATCGGCCACGTGGCGCGCATGCTTTCGCTCACGGTTCGTCTTTATGGCAACATGTTCGCCGGCGAGCAGGTCACCAATGTGTTCATCAGCCTGACCTATATCGTGGTTCCCGTGATTTTCATGGGCCTGCACGTTTTTGTCGCATTCTTGCAGGCTTACGTTTTTACTCTGCTCACCATGATCTATGTGAGCATGGGAACTGCGCACGAGCATTAATCTTTTATCGGCATCATCGCGCCGAGTGTGAGCCGCCGGTCCCCCCGGGTCGGATTGGAACCACCTCCTCGGCGCAACTTTAATACACGAAAGGGAGGAAACGTAAATGCGAAACAAAATGATGTTGTTGATTGATGGCTGTTGTTCCTCCTGGCGGCCTGCCCGATGTTCGCGCAGACTCCGGGCGGATCGGGCATGGGTCCCGGCGAAGTGAAATTTTTCGGCGCCATGCTGGGCTTGGGAATCGCCGGAGGGCTTGTGCGGAATCGGCCAAGGCAAAGCCGTCGCCGGCGCCGCGGAGGCTATCGCGCGCAATCCTGGAGCCGCCGCCGGAATCCGGTTTGCTGTCATTCTTGGTCTGGTGTTCATTGAAACGCTGACCATCTACGCGCTCGCGATCGTCTGAAAGGGTAGTGTCTTCCTCGGGGCGGGCCATTCGGCTCGCCCCGCTCACCCACGCGTCCGGAATGATGAAGCTGCACAGGATTTTCCCTCCCATCGCCACGCCCTTCGATCACAAGGGCGATCTATACACATCAAGGTCCAGCACAACATCGAGAAGTGGAACCGCACGGCGCTGGCCGGCTACGCGGTCTGCGGATCGACCGGCGAGAGCGTCTATCTCACCACCGAAGAGAAGATCAAGATGTGGGAGTGGGTGGCGGAATACGCGGCTGCGACAAGATTCTGATCGCGGGCACCGGCATCGAGAGCGTGCGCGAGACCGTGGCGCTCACCAATGCAGCCGCCGAGCTCGGGTACAAGGCCGCGATGGTGCGCACGCCGCACTACTACAAGAATCTGGTGCACAAGATGGACGCGCAGATGCTGTACTTCCGCGCGGTGGCCGATCAGGCCAAGATCCCGGTGATGATTTACAACTGGCCGCAGGTCACTGGGGTCGATATCTCGGCGGAAGCGGTGGCGATGCTGTCGCAGCATCCCAATATTTTTGCGATCAAGGAAAGCTCGGGGAGTCTGGAGAAGTGTATCCAGATGATCCAAGACGTGAAGCCGGGGTTTCAGGTGCTGACGGGCTCGGCTCCGATACTGGCGCCGTCGCTGGCTGTGGGGTGCGCGGGAGCGGTGCTGGCGTTCGCCAATGCCGCGCCTTTCGCGACTGTCAGCATCTGGGAAGCGCACCGCTCGCGCGAGATTGCGGCGGCGATGGACTGGCAGAAGCGGATTCTGCGCGCGGCGCAGTTGGTGACGGTGAAATACGGCAGTCCCGGGCTTGAAGTACGCGATGGATCTGAACGGCTACTATGGCGGTCCGCCGCGGCTGCCGCTGACGGCGATCGGGCCCGAGGCGAAGCTGGAGATCGAGCAAGCCTTCGACGGGCTCAAGGGCTGAGCACCCACAATCCTTCCAGTTCCTTTCGCTGACCAGCTGATCGAAATCGACCAGTTTGCGCGGACGTCCTTTGCCGCGAAGCGAGCCGCTGCGCAGATCGCGGTCGCGGTAGACGACGACGTCTGAAATGCGGTCCGCGACGAAGCCTGCAGATTGAGGCGCCCGCGGTCAATTCCAGGATCACAATTTTGGGCTGGCTGCCTTGGCTCGAAGTGCGGCATGCGCGAGTTTGCTGCGCAGGTCCATGACGCCGACCACCTGGCCGTTCAGGCTGGTGATGCCCGAGCAAGCCGGGGCGCCCGCCGGGCATGGGCTCCAGAGTCGCTCAGGGGCAGGATACCGCGCACGCGGCCGGCCTCCATGGCGAGATCCTGGCGGGCAACGCGGAAGGTCAGGTACGGACGGGGTGCATTTCCCACGGAGGGCTTATCGTCGTGGGCGCGCGCTTCGTTAGCGGGCCGTTCGTTAGCGGGTGGTGATTTCGCGGAACTGATCTTCGTCGAAGCCTAGGGCGATCTTGGAACCCTGGACTAAGATCGGCCGGCGAATAAGATTGGGATGCTTGGACATCAGCTTGATCGCTTCGGCGCGCGATGGCGGATTCGTCTTCATCTTGCGTTCGCGGTAGAGTTCATTGCGAAAGTTTAAGAACTTGAGGTAGTCGCGCGGTGCCGATGAGTGCGTCGAGGTCGGTTTCACTTAAGCCCTGGTTGAGATCGATCTCCTGCACCTTGACACCTTGTTCGTGGAGCCACTTTTTGGCTTTGCGGCAGGTGGAGCAGGTGGGCTTCTGATAGAACTTCATCCGTTAGAACTTTTTCAGTTCGTCGATCACGGCGTTGACGCCGCGCTTGCGGTAAATCTGCACCAGGCGCTGTTCTTCGGGCGAAGGCGCCACCACGCGGCGCAGGACCGGATCGTCTAACTCCGCACGATTGGGAATCCACATCGAACCGTCGGCGAATTCCACGCTGGATACGAAACCGGTCATGCTTTCGACGGAAGTGCGCGGGTCGAAGCGCAGCGACGCATCCTGCAGAATCTGGCTGGAACTGCTGGGCGGCAGGCGCATCTCGGACGGCAAGGACGCGGCCAGAAACTCGCGGCCTTGCGAATCGCGCACGATCCAGCCCATTTCCAGATAGCGGATCACGCGCGGGGAACGGTTGTGCACCACTAACTTGGGCGCGCGCGCCTCGTTGCCCGCGATGCGCGCCATGCCGCCGGTCGGCTCCACCGGAGCGTCGGGGAATTGCAGAAAGGCGAACTGCAAGTCGCGCTCGCCGGCGGTGTTGGTCGCGCGCCCGCGCACCATCTGCACGCCGAACTGCGGACGGTCGGCATCCCGCGCCATGCTGGCCAGCAATTCTTTCTGTAATCCGTCGCGCCCGCCTTGCTCCAGCAGCGCCTTGAAGAACTGGCGGTCGCGGCGGGCTTCGAGTTCCCACACCATCATGGTGCGCCGCGAATTGCAGCTTGTCGGGGCCATAGAAGTTCAGATCGTCGAACAGAACGCCATCGAGGCTGACTTCGACCATCGGGCTGACGCCGGCCGCAATGGGCCGCAACAGATGCAAATCGCCGCGCACTGAAAATGTTTCGCCCGGCGGCGACGTCCAGGCTGGGCACCGAGATGGAGCCTTTGCCGCCCGGCGTCGGCTTCCTGCGCGAGCA
Source organism: Bryobacterales bacterium (assembly GCA_963793395.1). Classification (GTDB taxonomy): domain Bacteria; phylum Acidobacteriota; class Terriglobia; order Bryobacterales; family Bryobacteraceae; genus Palsa-187. The sequence continues at coordinate 30,833 of CAWCAP010000049.1, forward strand.
CCGTCAGCGTGATGCCGCGGATGCGGCGCTGGCTGGCGTTGCGCAGGGAGAGCGCCACGCGCACGTCGATCGCATAAGCGCCGCCGCGCACGGTGGCCGCGGAGCCGCCCCATTCGTCGCCGGCCAGCGTCACCGGCGCATCGTGCGGGAAATCGATCTTGTGCGCCAGATTCTGCTGCGCCGAACTCTGCGGACCGAACTGGCCGAACGCCAGCGCACTCGCTCCCAGCAGCAGCGGTAAAGACTCTATTGCGCATACACGCCTGTGATGGTGACTTGGCCGGTATCCGCGTCGATATACCGCGCCCGCGCCGAACCCTGCACGCTCAGCGTCACGTTGACGGGCCGCTCTTGCCCCTGCGACATGCCCAGCGTGCCGCCGTTCTGCTGCAATTGAATTCCGGCCGCGGAAACTTGAACCGATGGCCCGCGGTCTTCGAGCATCAGTCAGCCGAGGTGCCAAGGGCCCCTCTGCGCAATCCTCTGCATCGCATGGCCCAATGCGACGCTATCCGCGCGCGGCATGTTCAGCCACCAGGCGCTCACCAGCAGGACCGCAACTCCGGCGCTCGCGGCCGCGACTCGCCATCCCGTCGACAACGTCGGCTTGTGGCTCCGCGGAGCCACGCATTCCCCCGCCTCCAGGCCGACGCGAACATTGGCCGACATCTCCGCCGCCAGGCGATCCCAATTCACAGCCCTGCGGCATTTCCGCCGCCAGCCGGCGAATGGATTCCCGATCGCTGTCGAATGCCGCCACCCAACTCCGGCAGCCGTCGCACCCGGCCAGATGCATGCGGACCAGCGGCCGCCGCCACAGCGGCAGGTCGCCCGTCGAATAGAGCGCCAGATCGGATTGCAGGGGGTGCGTCATGCCATCCCCCGCTTCTGCAGCCTGGCGAAATGCTTCCGCAGTTTCACGCGCGCATTGGCGATGTGCGACCGCACCGTCGCCTTGGAGCAGTTCAACTGCGCGGCCACTTCTTCGGCCGGCAGATCTTCCACGTCGCGCAGCAGCAGCGCCGTCCGCTCGCGCCCGGTCAGCGAATTCAAGCCCGCTTCCAGGTATTCGCGTGCGCTCGCCGCGCAGCACCAGCTGCTCCGGACTATCTTCGATGCGACGCTGGCCACCGGCTCCGGCAACTCATCGAGATCGGAAAAACTGACGCGCCCGGACCGCCGCAGAAAATCGATGGCCGTGTTGCTGGCGATGCGCGACAGCCAGTGCGCGGCCTTTTCCAGATCCTTCAACTGATCCTGCCGCTGCAGCGCCTTGATGAACGCTTCCTGCGTCAGATCCTGCGCGTCGGCCACGTTGCCCACGATGCGGTAAATCAGCAGGAACACGCGGCGCATGTTCTCGGACACGAACCGGCGTCTCGTGCTCCGACGACAGCGGTGCGGCGTCAAATCGGGTTGACCCGGGCGCTTCGCTCATCTCTGTTCCAATGTCGCCGGTCATACGCCGCTAGCACATCTACAGACTTGACGATGCAGGCAGCGCCAAGCGTGCAGCTTGCATCGTCATTCTATCGCTGCTCTATCGGTGCGGCGCTATCCTAATCATATATGAGAGCAGTGGCGGTTATTGGCATCGGAAAGACCGCTTTTGGCGCGTTTCCCGACCGCGACCTGCGTTCGCTGGCCGTCGAAGCGGGCCAGAAATGCCTCGCCGATGCCCACGTAAGTCCTTCACAAGTAGAGGCTTTTTACCTCGGCAACTTCGCCGGACCGTCTTTTGTGGGCCAGAATCACCTGGCCCCGTACATCGCCGGAGCGATGGGAATCTGGGCCGTGCCCTGCACCCGGTTTGAGGCCGCCTGCGCCTCCAGCGGCTCGGCTTTTTTTCACGCCGTTTCGAGCGTCGCCGCCGGGATGTACGACCTGGTGCTGGTGGGCGGGGTCGAGAAGATGACCTCGCAGACCACTCCCAAGGTCACCGAGATTCTGGCCGGGGCGGGCGACATGCGGGCGAGGTTCGCGCCGGCGCGACGTTTCCCCGCGCTGTTCGCCATGATCGCCCGGCGGCACATGTATCAGTACGGCACCACGCGCGAACAACTGGCCGCGGTCGCGGTCAAGAATCACGCCAACGGCGCCAAGAATCCGCTGGCGCACATGCGCAAGGTCATCACCATGGAGCAGGCGCTGAACGGGCAAGCCGATCGCCGATCCGCTGACCGTCTACGATTGCTCGCTGATCAGCGACGGCGCGGCGGCGGTGCTGATCGCGCCGCTCGAACGCGCCGCCGAATTCACTGACAAGCCGGTGAAGGTTCTGGGGATCGCGCAGACTTCGGACTCACGTGGCGCTGGATCGAAAAGGACGACATCACCACCTTCCGGGCCGTGCGATGCCGCCGCGCAAAAGGCCTACAAAATGGCCGGCGTGACCGCGCGCGACATCCAATTCGCCGAAGTTGCACGATTGCTTCACCATCGCCGAGATCATCGCCACCGAGGATCTGGGATTCGTCGAAGAAGGGCGAGGGCGGACCGTATGTGCTGGCGGGCCGCACCTGCCTGCACGGGCGAACGGCCCATCAATACCAGCGGCGGCTTGAAGTCCAAAGGCCATCCGGTGGGCGCGACCGGCGTGGCGCAGATTTGCGACGTGGTCTAGCAGATTCGCGGCGAAGCCGGCGAGCGGCAGGTGGCGCGCCATCGCTGGGGCTGGCGCAGAATCTGGGCGGCTCCGGCGCGACTGCCGTCGTCACCATTCTGGGGGCCGCATGAAGAGCGGCGTCGTTTACACCGAGACCGTGGTCCACGCGGCGCCGGAGCAGTTCGCCGCGGATGCGCCGTATCAGCTCGCCATCGTTACGCTCGAAGACGGCGGACGCCTGACGGTGCGCATCGCCGGCGAGCGCGTCGCAAATCGGCGACGCGGTGGAGTTCGTCGAAGACCGCAACGGCATCCCGTTCTTTCGTAAGACGCTCTTGAAAATCTTCCTCTACTACATCGGCAAGCCGCGCGACGCGCACGCCAACGCCATGGCCGAGGAGTACATCAAGCGCTCCACCCGTTTCGCCAAATGCGAGATGCGCGAGATTCATCCGCTGCCGGTTCGATCCCTGGGAGAAACATCCCACGGCGTGCTCAAGATTCTGCTCGATCCCGCCGGCCGCGCGATGGATTCACGGGATTAATTTGCTAGTCGGAAAGCCGAGCGCGATGGGCGCGACCTGGTGTTTCTGATCGGCGGAGCGGACGGCCTGCCGCCGGAATGGAAATCGCGCGCGATTTATTGCTGGGCGCTCTCGCCCATGACCATGCCGCATGAACTGGCGCGCGTGATGCTGGCGGAGCAGATTTATCGCGCTTTGACCACCCTGCGGGGACACCCTTACCCGCGCTAGCCGTGAGGGCTTCGCTGGCAGTGTGGGCGAGACTAATTGTGCGGGCTGGACTCGTGGTTGGGGCCGGACTCGGCGTGCGAACAGGGCTGGGAGCGGGGACA
>CAWCAP010000050.1:0-18561 GCA_963793395.1 Bryobacterales bacterium
CGGGGGCGCGGGTAGGTTTTGCGCGGCGGCGGCAACTTTTACTCAAGATTACAAATCGTGTACAAATGGCTGATTTGAGGAGGCCCGGATTTCCACAGCCGGCGCAGCATTTGGCTCGAATTCGAGGCTCGAATTCTAGTATGAGCGCAGCCGACTCAGGAATTTTTCGGCCTGCAAATCCGACGATCAGGTTGGTCGAAACGATTCTGTTTCCGTTATAATTCAAAGACGCAATTACATCAGAATGCGCCCGTAGCTCAATTGGATAGAGTGCATGGCTACGAACCATGAGGTTGTAGGTTCGATTCCTACCGGGCGCACCACCCTCCTTTTCAGAAGCCGGGTTCGGACATGATCTCCTGATAGCGCTTCTGAATCGGTTCGAGCGCGGCGACCACGGCTTCGGCCACTGTTTTTTCAAATCGCCGTAGCGCATGCCGCTGAAGTGCGTGCGCGTGTTCGTCGTCGGACCATTCCGTGAACGCCTGAAAAATCGCCAGCAGGTTGCGCACGCCGGGACCGGCCTTTTCGAAATCCACGCCGGGTTCGAATCCGTGGTCGCGCGCAGAATCTTTTTGCGGATCACGTCCGGCGGATCCAGCAGGCTGATCGCATGTCCGCTGCCCGCTTCGGATTTGCTCATTTTCTTTTCCGGATCGTCGAGGCCCATGATGCGCGCGCCGACCGTTGGCAGGCGCGTGGCCGGCATCGTGAACGTTTCGCCGTAGAGCGAATTGAAGCGCTGCGCGATGTCGCGCGCCAGTTCCAGATGCTGCGATTGATCGTCGCCCACCGGCACAATCGCGGCCTGGTACAGCAGAATGTCGGCGGCCATCAGCACCGGATACTGCAACAGGCCGTCGCTGATGGTCTCCTGCGCCTGCGATTTGGCCTTGAACTGCGTCATGCGCTCCAGCCAGCCGATCGGCGTGACGCAGGTCAGCATCCAGGCCAGTTCGGCGTGCTCCGGAGATCGACGATTGCACGATCAGCGACGAATGCGTCGGGTCGATGCCGATGGCCAGCAGCATCCCGGCCAGCTCTTCGATCTTCGCGCGCAGCTCCTCCGGCTTCTGATAAACCGTGATCGCGTGCAGGTCGACGATGCAGTAGATGCTATCGTAGTCATACTGGATCTTGGCCCAGTTCTTCAGCGCGCCAAGATAATTTCCGATGTGCGGGCTGCCGGTGGGCTGAATGCCGGAGAGGACTCGTGCTTTCATGTCGGATGGGGAGAACTTCCATCGTAAACGATGTGTCCGCAGCTTTGCCGATTACAATCGGCAAACGAAGTCACGATCGAAAAGTGGGTGTATGGCGGCGAAGCGCTGGCCGCGCATCGACGGCCGCGTGGTGCTGGCGTCCCTTCGTGCTGCCCGGCGAGACCGTGCGCCTCGAGGTCGACGACGGCATGCACGCCGGTCTGGTGGAGGTCGTCACGCCGTCGCCCGAGCGCGTCGCGCCGCCGTGCCCTTTGTTCACGCGCTGCGGCGGCTGCCACTACCAGCACGCGCCCTACGAATTTCAGCTCGCGCGCAAGGTCGAGATTCTGCGCGAGCAATTGCGCCGCGTGGGGAAGATCGAATGTGACAGGCGAAATCGACACCATCAGCGGGCCGCCGCTGGGCTATCGCAATCGCGCGCAGTTTCATATCGCGGATGGAAAAATCGGCTACCTGGCGCCGCGCTCGCACACTCTGGTGCCGGTCGACCGGCGAGTGCCCGATCTCCTCGCCGCGCCTGAATCAGGCGCTGGCCGAAATGCGCGAACGGCTGACCGACTCGCGATTCCCGCACTTCGTCCATTCGATCGAAATGTTCACCAACGAGACCGAAGTGCAGGTGAACGCGCTCGAAGCCGATCGTCCGGTGGCGCGGTCGTTTTACGACTGGTGCGGATCGACGGTGGCGATCGAATACGCGACTTCGTTCGGCACATTCCGCGTCAGCCCGCGATCGTTCTTCCAGGTGAATCGCTTCCTGATCGAACCGCTGGTGGACGCCGCACTGCATGGCGCCGAGGGCAAGACGGCGCTGGATCTCTACTCCGGCGTCGGACTGTTCGCGCTGCCGCTGGCTCGCCGTTTCCAGAAAGTGATCGCGGTCGAATCCGGCGTGACCGCTGCGCGCGATCTGGAAGTCAACGCGGCCCGCGCCGAGGTGAAGCTGCAAACCGAACGCGCCCGCGTGGAAGATTTCCTGCGCAGCTTCGCGGACACGCCCGACTTCGTGCTGGCCGATCCGCCGCGCGCGGGCCTGGGCAAGCCGGTGGTCACGGAATTGGAGCGCCTGGCTCCGCCGCGCATCACTATCGTCTCTTGCGATCCGGCCACGCTGGCGCGCGATCTGGCGGCGCTGACCAGCTACCGGATCGAGCGGCTGACGCTGATCGATTTATTCCCGCAGACTTATCACCTGGAGACGATCGCGCAGTTGGTCCACAACTAACGCAGCGCGAGTTCGAGCGTCCCGGTCTGCCGCAGCACATTGAGCCGCGCCACTTCAGCGGCGTGCTGCGCCTCGTAATACGCCAGCCACTTTTCGTTTTCAGTCGCGCGCAGAGCTTCCACGGTCGCCAGCGGCAGACGGCCTTCGTCCATCTGCGCGAGATCGATGGTGAGTTCCTCGCGCGTCAGGTCCAGGTCCGCCCGGGCCACGTCGCGCGCCGATTCGGACCGCCGCAAATTTTGATACGCGATCCTGAGATCCGAAGTGATGCGCGTGCGCGTGCGGTCCAATTCGATGCGCAGCTTCGCGATGTCCGCTTCGATTCTGCGCGGATCGCGCCGAGCCAGTGCGTCCCACGATCAACGGAATTTCGATGGAAGCTCCCACCTGCGCGTTATTGCGCTGGAACTTGCTGAAATAATCCTGGTAATTGTACTTGGCGAAGAGCGAATATTGCGCCACCAGATTCACTTTGGGAAGGCGCTCGGCATGATAGCTTTTGATCTCCAGCATCTTGGCTTGAATGTTGGATTGCAGGCGCTTCAGTTCGTTACTGCCCTCGAGCGCCTTCTCGATGGACGCCTCTTCTGAAACCGGAACCACCAGCGGAGCCCGCTCTTCCGCGGCCGGGCGCGCCAGATCGTTGGGCCCGAAGCCGAGCGCCGCCGGCGAGATTGCTTTCGGCCGTCAGCATATCCTCCGCCAAGCTATCGACATGCTGATTGGCGCGCAGCACAGCTAAGTTGGCCTTCTTTGATTCGATCGCCAGTTCGCGTCCCTCGGCGACGCGCTGTCCCATCAGCTCCTGCACGCGCTTCAAATTCTCGACCTGCCGGCGCGCGGCTTCCAGGCTGCGGCCCGCTTGCTCGGCGTCCAAATACAGCGAAGCCACGCGATACACCGCTTCCTCCTGACGCCGCGCGACATCAACGCCCGCGCCGCGAACTTCTTCATTCGCCTGCGCCGTCAAGTAGCTCTGCGGACGATTGAAGATGGCCATCTGCGTCTTGACCTGCACGATGGAGGGAGCGTTGCCGTCGATGCTGCTGGGGAAGCCGGTGCTCCAGGCCGCGCCGCTGCCGGCGAATACTTTGGGGCGGAAAGGATCGCGCGTCACCGTCACTTGTTCGCGGGCTTTTTGCGCATCCAGGCGCGCCAGCAGCACATCCGGATTTTGCGCCATGGCCATATCGAGGGCCTGCCGCAGCGTCAGTACACGGACTTCTCCGAACAATGAAAAAGTGGATGCGAAGAGGCCGAGCAACAGGGCGGAGAGTGAAAGTTTCATACTCCCCCAGTTTACCGGCGGGGCTGCGGTCACTTGCCGGTTGCGTGCGTTACTCGTAGCGCAGGGCTTCGGTCGGATTCAGCCGCGCCGCGCGGTTCGCCGGCAGCAGGCCGAACACGAGTCCCACGATCAGTGAAACGGTGAACGCCACGATGATCGACAGCGGCGAAATGGGAACCGCGAAGTCGTCGGTGAAGAAGCGGACGCTGAGCGGAATCGCGACGCCGATCAGGATCCCAGCCACGCCGCCGGTCATGCTGATGATCACGGCCTCGGCCAGGAACTGCTCCAGCACATCGCGCCGCGCCGCGCCCACCGCCATGCGCAAGCCCGATTTCGCGGGTCCGCTCGGTCACCGTCACCAGCATGATGTTCATGATGCCGATTCCGGAAATGACCAGCGCCAGCGCGGAGACCAGCATCAGCACCACCGTAAGCACCGTGGCGATGCGCCGCGCGGCATCCAGAATCGCCGCCAGATTATCCACGCGGTATTTCGCGCCGGCGCGATGCCGGGATTCGAGAATCGACTTCACGATGCCCGTCACCGGCACCACATCGGCCGCGCTGCGCGCCTGGACGTAGAGCGGATCGATGCGTTCGACGGGCGCGAAGTAGCGCAGCACCGTGATGGGGATCAGTACGTTCTCGCCCGACAGCTCGGATAGCCCGAAGCTCTCGGTTTTCTCTTTGAAGGTCCCGATCACGGTGAATTGCAGTCCGTGCAGTTTCACGGTCTGGCCGACGGCCGCGCTTTGGCTCCCAAACAGGCGCCGCGCGAGCCGCTCCATCAAGCAGCGCCACGCGATGCCGCTGATTGACGTCGGAAACATCGAAGAATCGGCCAGCCAGCAGATCCAGATTGCGCACTTCCGGATAATATTGGTCCGAGCCGATGATGGCGACGTCCTCTTCCCCGCCTTGAATGCGCATGCGGTCGAAGCTGTTCATCACGCCGGTGGCGGCAACAATCCGCGAGCCGAGTTGTTCGCGCACAGCGTCCACGTCGGCGATCTTGACATAGTCCGCCGCGGCCGCGGCACCGGTGGTATTGTTGCCGCTCTCATACTGCGCGTAGATCAGGTTGGAACCGATGCGCTGGATCTGGTCGAGGATGTAATCGCGGCTGGTGAGCGAAATCGTCACCACCAGGATCACGGACGCGTTCCCGATCACCAGTCCGAGTGCGGTGAGAAAGGCCCGGAATTTGTTGGCTTGAAGCGCCTGGAAACTAAAACGCAGCGCTTCGCTGTGGAACATTACGCGCCGATCTTGTGCAGCAGACTCTGCGCGTCGGATTTAGGCGGATCGTCGGGCGTGATCGGAGCCTGCATGTAGCGCTGCAGAAGTTTGCGGGCCTCGTCGAGATTGCGTCCGCTCTTTACGTAAGCCGAAGCGCGCTCGTAAATCACGCGCGGGTCTTCCGGAGCAATCCGCTCCGCCTGGTCAAACAGCGCATCGCTTTCCTTGGCGCGCCCGTGCGCCGAAAGATATCTGGCGAGCGGAATGATCCGGCCCACCTGGCGCGGGGCCAATGCCAGTGCGGCACGCAGGTGCCTCTCCGCCGAATCGTATTGCTTGCGATGATCGTCCAACTGCGCTTGATAGTAGTGGCCTTCGGCAGGATCATGCTGCGCTACTTTCGAAGCCAGCGCTTCCGCTTTGTTCTCGCCACCTCCCAGAAATCCGGGGGCACCGAGGTAATAATCGAACAGATCTCCCACCGCCTCACGGCTGGAGGGATCGAGCGCCACTGCTCGCTCGAAGTTTTGTCTGGCCTTTGACGCAAACCCCGGCGCTGAAAAAGGATTTGACGTCTCTGCGCGCCTACCGTAAGCACGGCCCAGCCACAGAAAACATTCGGCGTTGTTGGGCGCGAGCACGACCGCCTTCTCCAGGGATTCGGTGGCTTGCTTGTATTCGGCCAAGCCATAGAAGTCCTGGCCCATCAGCAGTTCCACCGCGGCGTCCCTATCGCCGGTGCCTTGCAGCTCCTTGAGCGACCCGGCGTAGTCCGTGCGCTGGTAAAGCTCGTGGGCACGGGCCCAGGCAAGGGATTCCCCCGCACTGGCAACACTTGTCAGCAGGAGAAATCCGGCGATGGTTGGAACAATTCGGCGCATAGCGCTAGCCGGGAGGCGACGGGGCAATTTGACCGGTCCTTTCATTTTACATGAACCTAACTTCACCATTTGGATGTGCCAAATGGCCTACAGGATGCGTCTTTTTTGATGGGTGCGAATGTAGGCGAACCCAGGATCTGTGTAGTATCCTGTACGTTGGAACGCGTCCATGAAGGACCGGGGAGGTATGCAAAGTTTATGTCATTCATTCGAAAGCTCACGTTGATTCTGCCAGTTAGTCTGGCCTTTTTCGCCGTCAGCGGCTGGGCCCAGACCGCCGCGGTTGAAGGCGTCGTCAAAGGACCCGACGGCAAGAACCTGCCGGGCGCGCAGATGAAGATCGAACGCCTGGATGTGCACGGCAACTATACGGTTAAGACCGATAAGCGCGGCCACTATTTTTATGGCGGCCTGCCGGGCGGATCTTACAAGATTACGGTCGTCGTGGACGGCAAGGATCGGGATTTCCAGAACGGCGTGCCGATTAAGATCGGCGAGACGCAGACGTTGAACTTCGATCTGTCGAAGTCGGACACCGGCGGTCCTCCCGCCGCAGTGGACGAGAGCGGCCGTGCGCTATCCGCAGCCGACAAAGCGGAACTAGAGAAGAAGAACAAGGAACAGGCCGCCGCGCTCGCCAAGAACAAGGCTTTGAACGATGCCTTCAATGAGGGCAAGACAGCCGCCGCCGCGAACCAGTGGGATGCCGCCATCGCAGGCTTCACCAAAGCGGGCGAAGCTGATCCCACCCAGCACGTGGTTTGGGGCAATCTGGCGGACGCGTACGTGGGCCGCTCCAAAGCCACGCCGGCCACCAGAGACGCGGATCTCGCGAAAGCCGCCGAATCCTATCAGAAGGCCATCGCTATCAAAGGCGATGATGCGGCCTATCTCAATAACTACGCTCTGGTGCTGGCGCAGCAGAAGAAGTTCGACGACGCTCAGGCGCAGTTGACCAAAGCCGCGCAGGTTGATCCTCCCAACGCCGGCAAATACTACTTCAACCTCGGTGCTGTGTACGTGAATACCGGCAACATGGACCCGGCGACGGCGGCCTTCAAGAAAGCCATCGAGCTGGATCCGAATTATGCCGAAGCTTACTTCCAGTACGGTCTCTCGCTGATCGCGAAAGCCACGGTGGATAACGGCAAGACCAACGCTCCTCCGGGAACGGCGGAAGCGTTCCAGAAGTATCTGGACCTGGCGCCGAACGGTCCCAACGCGCAGACCGCGAAGGATATGATGGCCAGCATGGGCACCACCGTACAAACCAACTTCAAGGCTGCGCCTACCAAGAAAAAGTAAGCTGAGAGTGCCAGAAGAAGTAAACTTGTAATGGATGTTTCGAGCGATTCTCTATTTGATCGGATTCATGCTCATCATGAGCGTGGTCCGGTCAGTGCTGGGAATCATCGGCAAAGCGTTTAGCGGTTTGTCCGACTCTTCCTCTCCTCAGGCGGGAGCCTCTGGTTCCCGCCCTCCTTCCAGTCCTTCTCCCGGCGGCGAACTCAAAAAAGATCCGGTCTGCGGGACCTTCATTTCTACCGCTACCGCCTTCCAAAAATTTACGAACGGCCAAACTTACTACTTCTGCTCCACCGAGTGCCGCGATAAATTCAAGGGCTAAAGCCCGGCCTGCCTGCATTTTCACCTCGGTCAATCATTCAGAATTTCCACTTGAAACGCCTGGCCCAGCAGCGGCGTCGTACGGACATAACGCTTCTGAGGACATAGACGAATCGATTTTGATTAAAGAGGAAAATTCGAAATGAAAAGAACGTGGCAATTTCTTCCGCTATTATTCTGCCCTTTGTTAGCCCATGCGCAAAGTGCGTTAGATGTGAACGTGAATTTCGGCAGCGCCTTCAATTCCGCTACCGGCCTGGGGATCGATAACTTGAATTCCTCCAACGCTCTAGGGGGATGCATACCCAGCTCCGCGGACGCGTTTTGCCAGGCGACTCCCAAGTTGAACGGATTCTTCCTGGGATTTGGCGGGGACATTATGTTCCGCGAGCATTTCGGAGTAGGCGCGGAAATAAACTTCCAGCCGGTGCATCAGGATTACGGGCCCCTCAAATCCCGCCAGTCGTTCGTGGATATTAATGGCATCTATGAGCCTCTGGTCTCGAAGCGGGCCATTGTGCAACTGCAAGGTGGACTCGGCAGCGCAACCACCAGTTTCAACATCGCGCAGAATCAGTGTGTCGGAACCGCGGTTTGCACGAACCAAGTTTCCTCTGTCGGCAGTTCCACTCATTTCCAGATTCACTTTGGGGCTGGGCTGCAGATTCCGATCAGAGAGCGTTTCTTCATCCGCCCCCAATTCGACCTGCATTACGTGACGAATTTCACGGATCAGTTCGGGAGCAATTGGGTGCCGGAAGCCACTGTGGCAGTGGGCTATCACTTCGGCGAGCACTAGAAAGTCGCGAGGCCTAAGGTTAACTGAGTTTCGACCGGACGCGTTCGCTGAGCGCTTTGCCGTCGACGCGCTTGCCGGTGAGTTTGGCTTGCGCGGCTTTCATCACTACGCCCATTTGCTTTAGAGAGGTGACGCCGGTTTCGGCCATGGCGGCTGCGAGCGCGGCGTCAATCTCTTCATCGGTGGGCGCGGAGGGCATGTAGGATTCGATCAGCTTGAGCTCGGCCTCTTCTTTGTCGGCCAACTCGGGACGGTTGCCTTTGCGAAACATGTCCGCCGACTCGCGCCGCTGTTTGACCAGGGTGTTGAGGATTTGCAATTCGGCTGCCTCATCCAGCGGCTTGCCGGTGTCGATGGTGTAACGCTGCAAGGCAGCCTTGATCATGCGGGCCGTGTCGAGGCGCGCTTCCTCGCGGCCTTTCATCGCCGCTGTCATGTCTTTCTGAATCTGATCGAGAAGAGGCATCAAGACTAGCTTAGTACGGCGGCAATCTCCGGCAAGTTTTACGCACCGTCGCCGTGGCGGCCCTTGATGATCCGGATCACTTTGTCGGCCTCTTTGCCTTTGTCGACAGTGACACTGAAGAACGGGAACATCATTTCTTCCCAGGTCATATCGCCGTAGTAGACGGTTTGATTGGGGTCCGGATTGAATTTATTGTTCACCGAATTGTCGAAGTGCGCGGTTACTTTGATGCGCGTTCCCTTGGGGATCTTGATGGGCTCGACCACGTCGTAACCCATCTGCCAGTTGAAGTCGTAGTGCGGCACGCTGAGCAGCGTCTCGGTTTCGCCGTTTGGAAACGTCAACTGAAAGGTCATGTCCTTGCCGCGCAGATGCATGTGCGGGAACATGCTGACCAGTTGGACATCTTGCATGAACTCCGCTTCCATGGGAGGACTTTCCCAGTTGGGAGTGTTGGGCGGAATGGCAAAGCTCTTGGCATCGCTGGGCGCGGAGGTTCCGAGAGTGACGTAACTCCGCTCTGCCGGGGCTTTGGCGACGGTGAATCCCAGGCGGGGCCGATCCACCACATCCCGGCCAATGGGAGTGTAGTGGAGCTGGAACACAATGTCGGTGCCGGCCTTGATGAGCTTGGCGGCGTGGAACAACGCGTAATTCTGCGTGAATTGTCCGGGGACGTAGCAGCCCTCGACGCCGCTGGTGCCTTTTAAAACTGAATCCGGTAAGCCCTTCCCGTTGAGTCCCGAATCTTCCGCGGACGTCCGGCCTCTTTCGTCGCGCGGGCGATCGGCCCAAACCGGCGTGTTGTACTGCGTATCCGGATCGTGCGGTTTGAAGAACACACAGATGTGGTGCGTCACGGCGAGTTCGCTGGGGCGGATTTCCATGGACGTGACCCAAGTGTCTTCTTTGAGCCCGCTGGGGACGGTAATGTAACTCCACTCGATGACATTTGACTTGGGATTCGCGGGCACCGTGAACGGAGCGCCGTTGATGACGATGTCGGGCTGGATCTCCCAGCCGTCGGAGGGCCAAGTCATCGCTACCGGAGCATCGGCGGCATCGCCTTCGGCCGCACCGGTGTCGGCCCACTTCGCGATCGTATCAATATCGGATTGCTGGAGCGAGCGGTCATTCACGAAATGCCCATAGTGCGGGTCCGCGAACCACGGCGGCATTTTGCGGGTGACCACCGCGGCTTTCATCGCTTTGGCCCAGGGACGCGCGCTCTGATACGTCAGCAACGACATGGGGGCGGCTTGTCCGGGACGATGGCAGCTCTGGCAGTTTCTCTGCAGAATCGGCTCGACGTCTTTGTGGAAGGTGATGGAATCGGCGGCGAAGACTGATCCGGCGAATAGAACCAAGCTGGCGAATGAGAGAGTGAACTTCATGTGCCCGTCCTTGGTTAATCATACGAAATTGGCCCACAGATAGAAAACGGATGGGCACAGATAAGAAAATCTGGACCTATCTGTGTCTATCGGTTTTCTATCTGTGGGCCAATTGTTTTCGTTCGTGTGGAATCGGAGCCGGCTGTCTTAGACGAGCGGATTGGTCCACCGCAATCCTGGAAACCGTGCAAAGTCCCGGTCGGTCGTGTGGAGAACACCACCGTGTTCGATGGTGAGCGCAGCGAGTTCGGCATCACTTACCAAAGGCCCACGCGCTTGTCCCTCCGTAATCATTTGACGGAACAAACCCCAGTGATGTTCGCCTGGGACTAGCAAACGCACGTTCGGCTGGTCCAGCAACTCGTCTACAATTTGCGCGGCTTCTTCTGCGGTGAAACGGTCTCCCGGAAGATTCGCGTTTGTGGAGATTCTTAGAAATGCTGAAGCCGTCTTCCAAGGAAGCCCTACCGGTTCCCCGCCAGAGAGCGCCTTTTCCAGCCACTTGATCGCTGATTTATGGTGAGGCGATGCGGTGTCATAAGCGTAAATAACGAGGTTCACGTCGAGCACGATCATCGGTGCAAGGGGCCTTCAATCGCATCGAGCAATTCTCCAATGTTGTCGTAGCTAAGTCCCGGCGGAAGCCCCATTGCACGTGGTCTCACCACAAATTTCTTTCGGGCAGGATGCTTGGCGGCCGCCAGCCCCAGCCGCAGGTAGTGGTTGACCGCAGCTTTAAAGGAAACGCCGGAACGCCGGATCTCCTGGTTCAGGAGATTCGCGATATCGTCATCCAGGGAAAGTGTAGTTCGCACATCTTGATGCTATATTATTAGGCATCATGATGTCAAACCTACACCCCTTTCCCATTTCGGCGCGGTCAATACTTGAAGATATACTTTCCCTGTGGAAACTCTGTTCGGCACTGAGCCAGACGGTCTAAAGCGGGGAAAGTCCTGGCGTTTTTGGCTGTTCGTTCTTTCCCCATTCCTGATCCTTGGAATGTGCGGCGTATTCTTCGTCAATGCCAAAGAAGCAGGACTGCAGGCGGAACGCGAGGTCGCGTTATTTCACGAACGGCTCGAATCCGCACAGTACGACGCGATCTGGGACGCCGCAGCGCCGGCATTCCAGGCAAGCATTCAGCCTTCACCTTTTAACCGATATCTCCGCGGGATACACGACAAAATGGGATCTTGTAAGGCGCCTGCGAAGCCGATTACATATTCCTCTAACGCCAACACATCGGGCACAAGGGTGCGCCTGCAATATCGGGTTGAGTGCTCGAATGGATCCTTGGACGAGATATTCACCTTCGCCAAGAACGGTACCGTCATGGCGTTACTCGGTTATCGGGCCAGCAGCCCGTTTTTACCAAAGTAACGAACTCGTGAGGCAGTTTCCGTCGGGCTAGGCTCTCTGCTCTTCTACCGAGCGCTCGGCCATTTCGCCTACAATCGGCAGACGGTAGTGCTCTGAATGACTGACTTTGACCAGCATCACGATCCACGCGGCGAGAATCGCCACGCGCAGCAATCCCTCCATCGGCCGGAAGGCATCGCCCATCCCGACCATACCGAAGCGCAGCGCGGGAGACACTACCCAATCGACGATCAACCACGCGACGAAAAGATACAGGCCTTGAAACGCGTTGAACCGCACCTCGCGGGCGTCGGCCGTATCGCGCTTGTAGCGCGCGCTGGCCAGCACAATGATGGCGGCGATCCAACCCAGCCAGGGGATGTAACACAGCAGCGAGGCGTTCTTGTTGCTTAATTCGCCGAAAAAATCCGCGGGCGGCGGTCGGGAGCGGTCCGGTGCCCGAAGCGGCTGCTCCGGGCGCGGCGGGTTGGCGGGCTCCGCAGACGGCACAGAATTTATCCGTCGATCCGGCCGGGGCTCCGCATTGGCAACAGTAGGGCATCGCTTGGACTTTCGAACCACTCTATTATCCTGTACGATACGGCAATGAGGATTGTTCCCCCCGCCCGGCTCGGCGCGCTCCGGGTGATGTTACTGGCGGCGTTGGCGGTGGCCGCTCAGGGCGCAAAGACGCTGGACATTTACTTCATCGATGTCGAAGGCGGACAGTCGACGCTGGTGGTTCCGCCCTCCGGGCAGGCCTTTCTCATCGACACCGGTTATGCGGGGAACAGCGGCCGCGACGCCATCCGTATCGCGGCGGCGGCGAAAGCGGCAGGCGTCAAGAAAATCGACACGCTGTTGATCACGCACTTCCACGCGGATCACGCAGGCGGCGTTCCCAATCTGCTGGAGCGGCTGCCGGTGGCTACTTTCCTGGACTACGGGCCCAGCGTCGAAGAGGGCGGCAAATATCCGGAGCCTTACGAAAAAGCCATGGCTGGCGGAGCGCACAAAGTGATCGCACCCGGCGAGAAGATTGCTATAAAGGGTCTGGACATCACGGTACTCACCGCCGCCGGCCACCATTTGCAACGCAAGGGCGAGCCCAATCCGTATTGCGCCGGCCTGGCGCCGGTGGAGGGTGAAACCGGCGAGAATCCGCAATCGGCGGGCGTGCTCATTCAATTCGGCAAGTTCCGCTTCGCCGATCCCGGCGACATTATTTGGAATGAGGAGCTGGCGCTCGAATGCCCGGAGAATAAAGCCGGTAAGGTGGATGTCTATCTCACGGCGCATCACGCTACGCACGTATCGCCGAGATCGGTTTACGGACTGGCGCCGCGGGTGATCGTGATGGACAACGGTCCGCGCAAGGGCGGGCTTCCCGACGCTTGGAAGCTATTGCATGACTCGCCGGGGCTGGAAGATATGTGGCAGTTGCACTTCTCGCTCACCGGAGGCAAGGAGCACAACGCCGCCGACCCATTTATCGCGAATCTCGAAGAGCATGACGCGGGGCTGTACTTGAAATTGTCGGCGTCTGAAGACGGATCGTTTACGGTATACAACCCGCGCAATAAATACAGCAAAGCGTATCCGGCGAAGTAGGCGGGAATCCGAACGCGGCGAGTCAGCCATGCTGGCTTAACGTACACTGGAGCTGTTCTCGAGAAACGTACCTCAGGGAAACTTATCGTTGAAATCCCGTTGCGTCAGGCAGCGCGAAACATAGCACTTGTTGTCTCTGCACCGCGCACGCGTCGCAGACGGGTTCCATTCACAAAAGAAGTTTGAGACGGATAGTGCCCGGTCCGGGCACGTCGCGTTCACCTCGCGAAGCGAAGTGCCAGGCATTTTCCAGGAACTAGAAGAGGAGAATTTTATGAATCGCGTACCAGACTCAGAGCTGATTTTAGTCCCTGGCGGAACTTTGATAACCGCCACTCCGGAAGAGGGGCGCGCGCTCGCCATCACCATGGCTCGCCATACAATCCACAAGATTCAACCGGATCTAGACGTTCTAAAGGGTGGCCGCCCCAACTATAGCGCGAACCCGGACAGCCTCATCGCCGCCAGCCAAGTTGTTGCGATCGAGTTCCAGACCATCGCGGCGGCGAACAAATACTGGCAGAAATAGGCCGCTTCCGAATATGCCGCCCGGGGACCGTCCGTTGGTACGAACTCCGGCCTTCCACGGCCTCTTTCCGGTATCCTGGTAGTTGCTTCTTTCCTCATCAACCTACTTCATTTTTCTGCTGGGGATTTTCCTGCTCTACTGGCCTCTGGCGCGTGTGCGGGCGGCGGCGCTGGCCGTCATTCTGCTTGCCAATTATTTTTTCTACGCCAAGTGGGATCTGCGTTATCTGGCGTTGATCCCGGCTGCTTCCACCTGTGATTTCTTGCTCGGCTGGGGTTTGCAAACTTCTAAAGTTCCGTGGATCCGGCGAGTGCTGGTGACCACCAGTATCGTCATGAACATCGGCATACTGGCGGTGCTGCGGTATGTGCCCCTGAGCAGCGTGGCGCTGCCTTTGACGCTCTCTTTTTACGTCTTCCAGGCGCTGACCTACACCATCGACATCTATCGCGGCGATGCCAAGGGAACCAAGAGCTACTTGGCGCATCTGGCCGCGGTGTCCTTCTTTCCCACTACGCTCGCCGGGCCCATCACGCGCGTTTCCTCGCTCATCAGCCAATTCGAAAAACGGAAGCCGCTCGATCCGGCCGATGGCGGCCGCGCTTTGTTCCTGATTGGCATGGGGCTGATGAAGAAGCTGCTGATCGCGGATTACCTGTCGAGCAATCTGGTCAACCGCGTCTTCGATTTTCCGACGCTCTATACCGGCGCCGAAACACTGGTTGCTGTCTACGCCTATGCGCTGCAGATCTACTACGATTTTTCGGGATACACCGATATCGCCATCGGATCGGCATTGCTGCTGGGCATCAAGCTGCCGCCCAATTTCAACCGCCCCTACGCCGCGGAGAACATCGCCGATTTCTGGCGCCGCTGGCACATTTCGCTCTCCAACTGGCTGCGCGATTATTTGTATTTCTCGCTACCCGGCAAACGCTCCAAAATTTTCAGCTACGTGAATCTGGTGATCACCATGGTGATCGGCGGATTGTGGCACGGCGCAAACTGGAACTTCGTCATCTGGGGCGCGCTGCACGGCTTCGGGCTGGCCTTTGTGCGATTGTGGCAGACCCAATCCGGCCCGACCAAGACCGCGAATACAAGCCCGTTCTGGCGCTACGCCAGCATTGTACTCACCTTCCACTACGTCACCTTCGCCTGGATTTTTTTCCGGGCGCCGAACTTCGATACGGCGCTCGCGATTCTCGGGCGCATCGCTTCGCTGAGCGTTTCTTTCGCGAATATATCGGGTCCGCTGCTGCTGGTGCTGGCGATCGGCGCACTCGCCCATTACGTCCCCAAGAAGTGGTATGACTGGAGCCTGAACTTATACGTCGAAGCTCCGTTCTATGCCCAGGCAGTGGTGCTGGCGCTGCTGGCGCTGGGGTTGCAAAACGTGGTCCAAACCGGCGCCGCGCCGTTCATTTACACGAAATTCTGATGCGACCCGAAATTCCAGTAAAGACCACGCTTACGTTGCTCACCTTCGCGGTGCTGCTGTTGGTTCCGCAGGCGTTTCCGTCGCTCAAGAATTACATTTCGATCGAGCCGAAGAGCGCGGTTGCGGTGGTGACGTTTCCGGTGAAGTCTGCTCCAGCGGAAGCGCTGGTCGATCCGCTCGCGTCGCCGGAGGACGTGACCGCGACCGTGAACAAGCGCTTGCTCTCTAAGGCGCCGCGGAATCTTTTCGATCCCGCGCATGTGCTGGATCATTTTTACGAAGCGCTGCTCAAGGGCGAGAACGTCCACATCATTCATTACGGCGATTCCCCCACTACCGCGGACTTGATCACCGCCGACGCGCGCGCTCTGTTCCAGCATGAGTTCGGCGATGGCGGCATGGGCTTCGTGTTGATGGCCCGGCCGTGGGCCTGGTATAACCATCGCGGCATTGAGATGTCGGGATCGAATTGGAAGATCGACGTGGGCGGAAATTCTCCGCTCAAGGACGGGCTCAATGGATTGGGCGCAGTGAGTTTCCGCGGCGCTCCTGGAGCGGTCTCGCATTGGAAAGTGAAGACGGCGCATCGCAGCGTGGAGATTGCGTATTTGATCGAGCCGCAAGGGGGTACCTTCACGGTGGAGGCGGATGGGAATCCGATCGGCACCGGCTCTTCAGCCCTCGCGCCGGGAGAGCAGCCTTTTACGCCCGGGTATCAGACGTTCGACATTCCATCGGGCACGGCTGAGATTGGAGTGAGGGTTACGAGCGGCTCGGTGCGCTTTTACGGCGCGGATTTTCGCAAGGGAACCGGAGTGGTTTATAGCAGTCTGGGCATCAATGGCGCGAACGTTACACTGCTTTCGAATGCTTTCAATGAAGCGCACTGGGCGGCCGAGCTGCGCCACTACAAGCCCGATCTGATCATCGTAAATTACGGCACCAACGAAAGCGGCTTCCCGGATTTCGTCGATAGCACTTGGGGCCGTGAAATGCGCAAGGCCGTTGCCCGGCTGCAGCGGGCGATGCCGGAAGCTTCCATATTGCTGATGAGTCCCATGGATCGCGGCACCAAGGCTGCCAATGGAGAGATCGATACCATTCCCACCATGCCGCGTTTGGTGGCCACGGAATCGAAGATCGCCTCCGATACCGGCGTGGCTTTCTTCGATACTTTCGAAGCCATGGGAGGCTCCGGAACAATGGGGCGCTGGTATACGTCTGAGCCGCGCCTGGTTGGGTCGGATTACATTCACCCCATGCCGGCCGGCGCGAGAATCGTAGGGGAGCTTTTGTTTTCGGCTTTGCGCGAGGGGTTCAATCAGTACAAGCTGGAGCAGTTGAAACGCAACGTGGTGGGGCAGGCGGACGGCGCCGGCCGGGAAGCGGGTCAGCATCCATGAGGCGCAGCCTCCCCCTCGTCGCCGCAACGTTCGCGATCGCCCTGGCGGGTTCCGCGCAGACCACAACAACTCCTGCCAGCACCGATAAGAAGGCGAAAGCATCCGCCAAGAAGCGCGTAAAAAAGGCGACGACTGCGACAACGGTGAAGAGGCCGGCTCCGCGGCGCACAGTCGCTCCGCGGCCCACCGTCAGCGCCGCCACGCGCACGGAAGCTCACGAAGGAGTGGTGGAGAAAGTGTTTCGCGGCGCGCAACTCCCGGTGGAGAACGCCGCTGCGCTGGTGCCCTTCTTTGAACAGCTTTATCGTCAGCAGCACGGACAACTCACCGGCCCCCTGCGCGCGCTGCACTATGGCGATTCACACGTCGCCGCCGATGAATGGACCGGCGACATTCGCGAACGCCTCCAGCAGACTTTCGGCGACGGCGGGAGCGGCTACTCGCTTGGCGGGACGCCCCTGGAACACCTACCGGCGCTTCGACGTGAAAAGCGGTTCGACCCGCGGCTGGCATAGCGATGGACTGGTCGGGCGCACCGGCGATGGAATATACGGACTCGGTGGGGTTAGCATGACCGCCACTTCGCCGCGGGAATCCGTGTATCTGGTGGCCGACGGACAGCAATTCGAGCTCTACTACTTGCAGCAGCCCGGCGGTGGAGCGATTCAGATTTACGACAACGGCGTCCCCGTCGAGCGCATCTCGACCGACGGCGAGAGTGCTCCGAGCTATTTCCACTACGACGCCGAACCGGGAGCGCACCGCCTGGAAGCGGAGACGCTGGATCGCGCTCCGGTGCGCCTCTTCGGATGGGTGGCGGAAAAGCCCACCGGCGTCACGTATGAAGCGCTGGGGATCAACGGCGCTTCGGCGTCGATGATGCTGGATTGGAATGGAGAAGTGCTGAAGTCGAATATCGCGCGGCGCAATCCGGCGTTGATCGTGCTGTCCTACGGGACCAATGAAGCCGGCCGCAAAGACTGGACTCTCGAGAGCTATCGCGACATGTTCACACGCCTGCTCGACCGGCTGCGCGCCGACGCGCCCACCGCGACCATCTTAGTAGTCGGGCCGCCGGACCGGGCCATTCGGGTGCGCGGCAAGGGTTGGGTGACGCTCGACAACGTGGACATGATCGTCGAGGCCGAGCGCGAGGCGGCGCTGGCGAAGGGATGCGCGTTCTGGGACCAGCGAGCGAAGATGGGCGGCAAAGGCTCCATGCGCGAGTGGGTGCTGGCGGGGATGGCGCAGGGCGATTACGTGCACCTCACAGCTCCCGGATACCACATGATCGGCGACGCCATGTTCCGCGATTTCATGAGCGAGTACGATCTGTTCGTGAAGGCGCGGGAAGCGCTGGCGGTGGTGCCGAACCCAGTAGTGCCGACCTTGGACCGGCCGTAAGACCGTGGGGCGTTTTGCGCCGGCTACCTCGGCTGGGTGTGAAAATTTTCGTTGCAAGGCTCGATGATCGAGATAAAGATCGATTTCCTGACGAACACGGTTATTTGAAATCCACAGAATCCCGGTAGGAGAATGAAAGATGATGGACGAAGAAACAACTCGACGACATGCAGCGGGATTGCTGATGTCGGGCCTCAGCCTCATGGCGCTTCGCGCGACCGGGCAGACTGGCATGCCGCCGCCGGTTCGGGAACTGGCAAGGCACGCACTCAGCGGCCCGAGCGAGGGTATGGAAGCAATCCTGGTCGAGGTAACCACGCCCGCGGGCGCAACTCCGACGATCCACCGGCACCCGGGTTTCGTCCTCGGCTACGTTTTGGAAGGTACGCTGCGGTTCGCCATCAACGGCGAAGCGCAACGGCTTGTGAAGACTGGAGAGGCTTTTTTTGAACCGCTGGGGGCTTTGCACACAACTAGCGGGAGCGCGGACGCTAAAGCGCCTGTACGGTTCCTAGCATTATCGTCGCTCCGGCGGGCAGCGCCGTGGTTACACCCGCCTAGCAGATGCCAACCGTGGAGATGCGGGATCTTCAAGCTATGTTTCAGTCCTTGGATTTCCCGCAAGAATTTTATGACGCCGGTCGCTTTCCTGGCGTCGCTCCCTTAG
>CAWCAP010000051.1:0-43517 GCA_963793395.1 Bryobacterales bacterium
CCTGCGCGGTTTGGAATGACCTGCGCGGTTTGGCATGGAAACGCCGTGTAGGCTGCCCGGCGACACCTGTGGCTTACGGGGACGGCGGACAGTTCGATGTCGCCGGTTTTTTCTGCGAGAAGCGCCTCTGGCTCAGCGCCCGATTGAGCGTCGAGCGGCCCACTTCAGGAGGTCTGCCTCCTACTGACGGGCTTCGCTTCACTGCGGCACGGGTACGTTCTGAAATGAGAGACCGTTCCAACTCAGCCAAGACGCCAATCATTTGCCACACGGCCGGACCCGTGCGCGTCGCCTTGTCAATGGCCTCAGCGAGCGAATGGAATTCACGCCACGGGCGCGCAGGCCGTCGAGCATTGTTATCGGGTCGCGCGGGCCGCGGCCCAGCCGGTCGAGCTTCCGCCGCGAGTTGCAGGGCAGGCGTCTGGTCGTCGGTTGATACTCGCGCATAGCCGTATTTCAAGGGCTCCATTTTGAACCAGACATATGCAACATGCAAAGCCCTTTGTGCGATCTGCTGCAATGTCGCGTCGTCGAGCAACACTCGCAGGATTTTTTGAGTGTGCCGAGAAAAGTAGTCGTTTTATTTGGCGTTACGCGTCCCCTGCGTTGCCCACCACGACGCACAACCGAAACTGCAGCTCAAGAAACCCTCGGCGCGATCATCGCCCGCTTCCGGGCGTCCCAAATCAGAGCCCGCGGCACCGACATCCCGCCGCCGACCCCATGATCTGCCCGGCCTACGTCGATCCGTCGCTTCAGGTCTTCTCCGACGCCACAACGGTGCCCTCCCCTAATGACAAATCGGAAAACGCAGTGACGCGGCGCACGGCGCTCTCGTTTCTCGGACTCGCCGCTTTGAATCGCCCGGCGCAAGCCTGATCCTCCTGCTCCGCAGTCGCTAAACCAGGAACCGATTGCTATCTCGGCCAACGGAGCGTTGACGACGCCGGCGAAACCGTTCTCCAAGCTGATGCTCCGGGTCAATGGCCTATTGAGCTTCGGGGAGGGCGAAGGCCAGAATGTTGGAACCGGCAGCAACGGCGATGTACTGCCGGCCTTCCACCATATACGTCATGGGCGAGCCTTTCCATGTGTTGCCCGCTTCGAAGTGCCACAGCGTTTTGCCGGACTTGGCATCCACCGCCGCGAATCCTCCGCTCGTTTCGCCGTAGAAAACCAGATCGCCGGCAGTCGCCAGAATGCCCGAGTAATTCTTCTCCACGGGTCCCACCTGCGGAATTTCCCAAGCCACCGTACCGGTTTCAATATTGAGCGCGCGGATATATTTCATGCCGGGATCGCGCGGATTATTGAGGAAACCAAAGCCTCCCTGCGGCGCCTGGCGATAAGAGCCGCAATCTTCCACGGTCATCGCGTAAAACAGACCGGTCCGGGGGCTGAACGCCGGCGCGTACCAGTTGGTGGCGCCCCGAACGGCCGGGCAAGTCACCGTGTTGGTCGGCGTCGTCTCGTTGTTGGGCGTGAGCTTCGGCCTGCCTTTCTCATCGATTCCACTCGCCCACGTCAGCTTCTTTACCAGGGGAGCGGCGAAGAGAAAGTCGCCGTTGGTCCGGTCCAGAACGTAGAAGTAGCCGTTGCGATTGCCGTGCAGCAGCAACTTGCGGTCGCGTCCCTGAAACTTCGCGTCTACCAGCAGCGGGGGCTGTTCCGCGTCCCAGTCGTGAAGGTCGTGCGGTGTGTATTGGAAGTACCAGCGAAGCTGGCCGGTCTTGGGGTCGAGCGCGAGGTCGCAATCGGTGTAGAGATTGTCGCCCTTGCGGCCTGTCCCGTCGGTGTCCGGAAAGGGATTGCCGGTGGGCCAGTAAAGCAGATTGGTTTCCGGATCGTAGGTGCCGGTGAGCCAGGAAGAGCCGCCGCCACCGGTTTTGATCGCGTCGCCCTGCCATGTTTCCGAGCCGGGTTCGCCGGGGTTCGGTACGGTCCAGAAACGCCATTCGAGTTCGCCGGTGGTGACGTTCCAGGCGCCGATGAAGCCGCGAATCCCTTCATCGCCGCCTGCCACGCCGGAGATCACCAGATCTCCCACCACCAGCGGCGCGCCCGTCGCGCCGTAGTGCTGTGGGGAATCGGTCATGTTGACATCCCACAGAAGGGCGCCAGTCAGGCGGTTCAGGCAGATCATGTGGGCGTTGTCGGTGTTGAAGAAGACGCGGTCGCCAAGCAGTGCGACGCCGCGGTTGGCGCCCAGCGCGGCGTCTCCGGCGATGGTTCCGGCTTTGGTGCGCGGCCTGCTGTAGCGCCAGATTTCTCGGCCGGAACGGCCATCGAGCGCGGAGACCTGATTGGGGCCGGTGACGAACATCACGCCGCCCGCCACCAGCGGTGTGGTTTCAAGCGGCCGGTAATCGATGGGGTAAATCCACTGCGGTTGCAGGCGCGAGACGTTGCCGGTATTAACCTGATCGAGATTGCTGTAGCGGTTGCCGTTGAGCCTGCCGTGGTAGGTGGGCCAGTCGCCGGGGGCGGGATGCAGGATGGCTTCGAACTCGCTTTCCGTGGGCGCCGCGGCCGGGGGCGCAATGGGTGGATGCGCGATGGGCCCTTCGGTCACGCCCCCGAGGCTGCTCAGCCAGGCCACCAGGTCGCGACGCTGATCCGGAGTGGCCTTAAGCGCGGGCATGAGGGAATCGGGCTCGGACGCGATCTTTGTATATTCCTTGTCGCTGAGCAGATGCATGACGCCGTCGGGGGTCTGGAGCTGGAGGTAGTGGCTGCCGCGGGACCGGGCAAAGCCGCGCAGGGATTTGCCGTTTAACAGTGCGACGCTGACGGTCTCATATCCGGCAGCAATGCGGGCATTCGGATCGGAGAGGGATTGTTCGAGTTCAGGCAGGGTCAATAGGCGCGCGACACTGGAAAGATCTGGTCCGTTGGAGCCGCCTCGGCCCGCCACCGTATGGCAGATGGCGCAGTTCCCCACCCCAAAGAGAACGCCTCCCCGGCGGCCCTGTCGCCAGGCGGTTTCGATTCGAGAGCGGTTGCATTCAAGTAGTGGACAAAATTCGCTAGCGCGCCGATCTGATCTTCCGGCAGCGGAAACGCCGGCATGCCGCCGGGGGTGCCTGTTTTGATGATGTTGGCGACTTCGCTAACGGCCCGTGTGCGCAGACGGCGATTGCCCGCGAGCGCAGGTCCGCGGTCCGTGCCACCGGCGTCCGCGCCATGGCAGACGGCGCAGCGTTGCGTGAAAAGTTGCGGGACCTGCGCCGGGGAAACCGAGGCGGCAAGAGCGCCAACGATGATGGCAAGCTTCATGATGTTCTCAAGGCGCGAGGCGAAACCATCATACTTAAAAAGGGAACCGAGATGAA
Source organism: Bryobacterales bacterium (assembly GCA_963793395.1). Lineage (GTDB taxonomy): Bacteria > Acidobacteriota > Terriglobia > Bryobacterales > Bryobacteraceae > Palsa-187. The sequence goes on from CAWCAP010000051.1 coordinate 3,333, forward strand.
CATATCCTGGTTTTACAGAGTAGCCGCGTGTCTGGTTGGTTGTTCCGCAACCGCGTACGCGGCTGAGCAACACCTTCGCTATGACGGCGATGCGTATCGGTACGAAATCACCTTCGACGACCGCCGCATATCCGTTGCCGAGATGCAGCGGATCGCATGGCTGTCGCCCTGGGTGGAATATTCGCCGCGCTTTTCGATCGGTTTTGAGTTGAGCAGGGTGAATGGCAAAGAGGTCGTCAACAAGACTTTATGGCGCCGGAACTCGAGTTGTGTGTCGAAGGACCGGCTATGCATTGCACCCGCAACGAGGACGTTCCCGACGAGGCATTCCTGCAGAATGCCGCGCGTAATCTTCAGAAAGGCGCCGAACAACTGGAAGAACTCAGGAAAGAGCGCGTTCCGTCCGAACTGGAGCCCGTGCGGGCATATCTGGCCGAGAGTCTGCGGCGTTCGCTCGGGATGCAAAGCGGCTATGAGTACTTAAAATGGAAATGTTGAGCCTATCGGCAACTGCTGGCAGTGTTTGCGCCTGCGCGAACGATACGAATCTGCTGCAATTGCTGAGCACAGCAACAGACCTACAAAAAGCTGGCGACGCGCGGTTTCAGTGGCACAACGAGGTGCTGCGCTGCGAGTGCAAGGACGACGACCCCGCCTACACGACCACGTATCCCGTTGAGGCGTGGCACCGCTTCATCGCGGATTACGGCATGACGGAACATCGTCGCTTCCACCGCATCGAGTGACTTTTCGATAGACTGTACTCGCCAGGATGTGGAGACTTTAAATTCAGGATGCGTGGACTACAAATTTTCCTCCTCTGCCTGCCGGTGTGCGTCGCGGCGGCTTCGAGATCTGTTTGGGACGGCGCTTATACAAAAGAACAGTCGGCGCGCGGTAAGACGGCGTACCTCGAAGTATGCGCCAAATGCCACGGCGAAACCCTTTCCGGGGGCGAAGGCGCGCCCGCGCTTGTCGGCAAAGACTTCGTCAAGAACTGGGAATGGCTGCACCGCGGGTGATCTGCTGGAACTTATTATCAAGACGATGCCGACGGACGACCCCGGCAGTCTGAGCCACCGGCAATACGCGGACATCGCCGCCTACGTATTGAACCAGAACGAATTTCCCGCCGGCGCGAAGGATCTGGACAGCGCTCCCGACGCCTCCAAAGACATCAGAATCGAAGAGAAGAAATGACGCGACCGAGAATTTTACCCGCCGCCGCTGCGCTCCTGCTGGCGTTTCCGGCCGGAGCGCAACGCGGCGCGGCTAACGGAGAGTGGCGTTTTTACGGCGGCGATGCCGGGACCACAAAGTATTCGCCGCTCGACCAGATCAACGCGACAACGTGAAAGACTCAAGATCGCCTGGGAGTGGAAGGCGCAGAACTTCGGCAAGCGGCCCGAATTCAACTGGGAAATGACGCCGCTCGAAGTCGGCGGCGTGCTGTATCGACGGCTGGAACACGGCGCGATGGTGGCATCGATGCCGCCTCCGGCGAGACGCTGTGGGTTTACGCTTGGACGAGGGCGCGCGGGGATCTGTCGTGGCGCGGGCGCAGAACCGCGGCCTGGCGTATTGGAGTGACGGCAAGGGGACGACGCATCCTGATGATTTCGCCCGGCTATCAGTTGGTGGCGCTGAACGCTAAGACCGGCCAGGCGATGCCCGGTTTCGGCACAACGGCTGATCGACCTGACGAAAGGCCTGGATCGCGCCGTCGTGAAGCCAGGGCAGATCGGCGCCAGTTCACCGGCCATCGTAGTTCGCGACACGGTGGTGGTGGGCGCGGCGCTGAATCGGGCAACGCGCCGCCTTCGAAGGAGAACGTGCCTGGTTATATCCGCGGCTTCGATGTGCGGACGGGCAAGCTGCCTGGACATTCCAGACCATTCCCCAGCCAGGCGAGTTCGGCAATGAGACCTGGGAGAACGATTCCTGGAAGTATACCGGCAACACCGGCGCGTGGGCGCCTCTGACCGGTGATGAAGAACTCGGCTACGTCTACATCCCTGTCGAAATGCCGACGGGCGATTACTACGGCGGTACGCGGCCCGGCAACAATCTGTTTTCCGACAGCCTGGTGTGTCTCGACGCGAAGACCGGCAAACGCATCTGGATTCTCAGCTGGTACACCACGATATCTGGGATATGGACATCACGGCCGCGCCCCTGGTGACCGACATCACGGTCAACGGCAAGAAGATCAAGGCTGTGTCCGTGGTGAGTAAGCAGGGGTTCACATACGTCTTCGATCGCGTCACCGGCAATCCGGTGTGGCCAATGGAAGAGCGGCCGGTTCCGCAGACGGATGTGCCCGGAGAGAAGACCGCGGCGACGCAGCCGTTCCCAACCAAACCGCCGGCTTTTGAAAAGCAGGGCACGTCGATCGACGACGCCATCGACTTCACGCCCGCGATCAAGGCGAGGCGCAGAAGATCCTGTCGCAGTACAAGCTGGGCCGCTGTTTACGCCTCCCATCGTGGTCGATACCAATGGCAAGAAGGGAACGCTGCTTTCGCCGTCGCATGTGGGCGGCGCTAACTGGCAGGGCGGCGCGTTCGATCCGGAGACGGGATGCTGTATGTTTCGTCGGTGAATAATCCGGATTCGCTGGGATTGATCAAAGCCGACCCGGACCGTACAGACATGGGTTATGTGCAGCGGCGGCGGCGCCCGCGTTGCGCGCTCTCATCCAACAGGGCAACTTCGACCCCGAAGCGAGCCGCGACCAAAAGCTGAATATCGGGCCCGAAGGTCTGCCGCTGGTGAAACCGCCATGGGGCTCGGTGGTGGCGGTCGACCTGAATAAGGGCGAGATTGCATGGAGCGCGCCCAATGGCGAGACGCCGGATTACATTAAGAGCCATCCTCTCATGAAGGGCATTGATCTCAAGCGTGCGGGCAAGCCTTCACGCTCGCCTTTGATGGTGACGAAGACGCTGCTGTTCTCAGCCGACGGCGCGAACCTTTTCAATGCGGTCGCGGGTGGCGGCGGGAATACGTTCCGGGCCTTGACAAGAAGACCGGCGCGGTAATCCATGAAATGGATTTGCCGGCTTAGGCGACCGGTATTCCGATGACTTACATGGTGGATGGCCGGCAGTTTATTGTGGTGGCGGTGGGAGCATCGGAGTTCCGGCGGAGTTAGTGGCGCTGGCGCTGCCATAGATGCCAAATGTCCCGCGCCACTCTGAGCTTCCTTCTTCTCACTGTTTCGATTCTGCTGTTGGCAGGGGCGATGGTGACGCTGATCCCGCATACATCGGCAACGGTGAGCGATCTGGGGTATTACACGTTGTGCCCGTTTGCGCCGTGGAGCACGCTTACGCTGTTATTCCTTGGAGGATTGGCCTGGTTTGTCCGCGCCCATATGAACGCGCAGCCGGTGTCGCCGGCGGCGCGTTCATAACCCAGCGTGAGTTCTACTGGGCTTTCTTGAAGGCCGCCAGTCCCATGGTCCAGTCCTTGGCGGAACCCAGCGTCAGACTGGCAGATGCGGTTCCGGCAATTGTCTGGATCTGATCCTCGGTTGACAAGGCGGTTCCCGGCGCCCGCGGAACGAGTTCTTCCAGGGTGTAGCCCGGACCCGCAACAGGGTCCGCATCGGCGGACGCCGAGGCCCCCAGAAGCAGATCCCCGTTGGCTGTGGTAACGGCGGTACCGCTGTTCGGATAGATGCTGTTGCCCTGAGCGGACGCAGTCACATCGAGCGAGTTGGTTTTCGCCACTCCGGAATATTCGACAATCACGACGCGCAGGTAACCGGAATTGTCCGGTACAACTTTGACCGTGTTCGGTCCGCCGTTAATATTCTCGGCATAGTACATTCCCAGCGTGATGCCATCGTCCGTATTGCCTTGAGTTAATGCCTTCTTATAGATATTGCCGTTCGAATCGGTAACCGTGAACTGATGCGTGCTGGATTGTCCGCCGAATATCGCCACGCCAATCCAGTTTCCCGCCGTGTTGGGAGATGCGAACCCCAGCGACTGTGAGGGGATGTCGATCATTGAGTCTATCTGGGCCTGCTGCACCAGGGTGATGGGCGCAACAGGCGCCAGAGCATTAGTCAGGCTGAAGGCGGCAGTTGCCGGCACTCCAGCCGCACTCGCCACGACAGTGTATGTGCCGGTCTGCCCGTTGGCAGTCAATGCGGGGGAGGTGGCGACGCCGCTGGCATTGGTGACGGCCGTAGCCGTGGCCGATCCGGCAAAGGAAGCCCGGCTCCGCTGCCCGGCGCCGTAAAGGTAACCGTCACGCCGCCCAGCGGATTATTGCCCGCGTCAGTCACAGTGGCCTGTAACAGAGTCGCAAATACCGTGCTTATGGTCGCGGTCTGCGGCGTTCCGGCGGTTGCGGCAATGCGGGCAGGCGATCCCGCAAGATTGGTCAGACTGAAGTTCGCCGTGCCGGCTCCGGGCGCGCTGGCCGTCAGCGTATAGGATCCGGCCACGCCATTAGCAGTGAGCAACGGCGCAACCGCCACCCCGCTGGCATTGGTGACGGCTGTCGCGGTCGCCGACCCGCTGAAAGTTGCGCCGGCTCCCGATCCGGGGGTGGTAAACGTCACCGTCACTCCACTTGCGGGAAGCGAGTTCGCAATGACCACAGCCTGCAGGGCGGTCGCGAACGCGGTCCCGACAGTCGCGCTCTGCGGCGTTCCGGCCGTCGCGGCGATGGTCGGGCTTCCCGGCGCAGACGTTCCGCCGGTGAGCGCGGCCCCGTTCAGCGTTACGTTGCCCGCTCCGGACGTTGTTACCCAGGTGAGAGTCAGAGTCTGTCCCGCCGAGGCTGCTTTGTAGGTGAGCGTGTAGTTTCTGTCGTACTGGCCGCCGGTGGGCGTTGTGCTGTCCGTAAAATCCGCCGCGGACAGATCGGAAAGGTGCGCCGTAAAGGTCCCGCCGCTCATCCATCCGCCAACATGGACAGTCAGCGTTCTGGTACCGGTGTCCGCGGGCGCGGTAAAGGAAAAGCCATTCTGCAGATTATTGATGTAAATGCCGTTGTTATTCGTTGCGCTCGCCGTGGGCGTGCCATCGGTCCAGGTGAGAGCCCGTGGGTCGTTGTTGTAAGCGAACACCTGGCCGCCGCCGACAACGGCGTAATCGCTCACCTGCGGCGCGACCCCGGTCTTGCGGGTCAGAGATCCGTCTCCCCAATGCACCCAGTCGCTGCTTCCCTCAGTGGTCAGATTCGCGGTGGCAGTGGCGCTCGTTCCCGAACCCGCTAAAGATCCACCTCCGGTAACGGCTGGCGCCGTGTTCGTCAGCGCGAAAGCGGCGGAAGAGCTCAAGCCCGCTACGCTCGCGGTCAAGGTATAAGACCCGGTAACGCTATTCGCGGTAAGCGCGGGCGCGGTGGCGGCGCCTGCGGCATTGGTAGTGGCTGTCGCAGTGGCGGATCCGCTGAAGGAGGCACTGGCGCCCGACGACGGAGCCGTGAAGGTCACACTCACTCCGCTCAGCAGATTATTGTTTGCATCTTTCACCGTGACCTGTAATGCAGCACCGAAACTGGTAAGCACAGTCGCGCTCTGCGGCGTTCCGGCCGTGGCGGTGATACTGGCCGGACTTCCCGGCGCGGACGTTCCTCCCGCGAGCGCAGCACCGTTCAGTGTTACGTTGCCCGCTCCCGAAGTCGCTATCCAGCTCACGGTGAGTGTCTGTCCGGCCGAAGCCGCTTTGTAAGTGAGGGTGTAGTTCCGGTCGTACTGGCCATTGGCCGGTGTTGTGCTGTCCACAAAATCCGCCGCGGAAAAATCGGAAAGGTGGGCCGTCAGCGTCCCGCCGCTCAGCCATCCGCCGACATAAACACTCAGGGTTCTTGTGCCCGTGTCGGCGGGCGCGGTAAATGAATAGCCGTTCTGCAGGTAATTGACGTAAATACCGTTATTATTCGTCGCGCTCGCGGTGGGCGTGCCATCGGTCCATGTGAGAGCACGCGGGTCGTTGTTATAGGTGAACACGGTGCCGGAGCCGACAAGCGTGTAATTGCCGATCTGCGGAGTGACCCCGTTCTTGCGGGTCGGAGAATTGTCTCCCCAGTGGACCCAGTCGCTGGTGCCCTCGGTCGTCAGATTCGCGGTGGCCGCGGCGCTTGTCCCCGAACCTGTCAGGGCTCCGCCGCCGCTGGCAAGCGGTGCTGTATTCGTCAGTGCGAAGCTGGCTGAGGCGCTTAGCCCGCCACGGTCGCGGTCACTGTATAAGACCCGATTGCGTTATTGGCGGTAAGCGCAGGCGCTGTGGCGACACCGGCGGTATTGGTGTTAGCTGTCGCTGTTGAGACGGGGGTGGAAGATCCGCCGAAGGACGCACCCGCGCCCGATGAAGGAGCTGTGAACGTCACACTTATTCCGCTCAGCAGATTATTGCCTGCGTCTTTCACCGTGACCTGCAGCGCAGTGCCGAAGTTCGTGAGCACCGTCGCGCTCTGCGGCGTTCCGGCTGTGGCGGCGATGCTGGCGGCGCTCCTGCGAGATTCGTCAGGTTGAACGTGGCCGGAGCAGACGCTCCCGCCGCACTCGCCGTAACCGCATACGTGCCGGTTGGCCATTGGCAGTCAATGCCGGCGCGGTTGCGACGCCACTGGCGTTGGTGATGGCTGTCGTCGTCGCAGACCCGCTGAAGGACGCACTGGCGCCCGATGATGGAGCCGTGAAGGTCACAGTCGCTCCGCTGATCGGATTATTGCTCGCGTCTTTCACCGTGGACTGGAGCGCCGTGCCGAAACTGGTGAGCACGGCCGTGCTCTGCGGCGTTCCCCGCTGTCGCGGCGATGGTCGGGCTTCCCGGCGCGGGGGCTCCGCCTGTCAGTGCAGCCCCGTTCAGCGTTACGTTGCCCGCGCCGGATGTTGTTACCCAGCTGACAGTCAGCGTCTGTCCCGCCGAGGCCGCTTTGTAAGTGAGCGTGTAGTTTCGGTCGTATGGCCGCCGGTCGGTGTCGTGCTGTCCGTAAAATCCGCCGCGGACAGATCGGAAAGGTGTGCCGTAAAATTCCCGCCGCTCATCCATCCGCCGACATGGACGATCAGCGTTCTTGCGCCGGTGTCCGCCGGAGCGGTAAAGGAAAAGCCATTCTGCAGATTATTGATGTAAATACCGTTGTTATTCGTCGCGCTCGCCGTAGGCGTGCCATCTGTCCAGGTGATAGCGCGAGGTCGTTGTTGTAAGTGAACACCTGGCCGCCGCCGACAACGGCGTAATCGCTCACCTGGGGAGTGACCCCGGTCTTGCGGGTGACAGATCCGTCTCCCCAGTGCACCCAGTCGCTCGTACCCTCGGTGGTCAGATTCGCGGTCGCCGTGATGCTCGTTCCCGAGCCGGCCAAAGCTCATCCTCCGTTCCGACCGGCGCTGTATTCGTCAGTGCGAAACCGGCGGAATTGCTTAAGCCCGCGACGCTCGCGGTTACGGTGTAAGACCCGGTCACGTTATTAGCCGTGAGCGCGGGGGCGGTGGCAACGCCGGCAGCATTGGTGGCGGCTGTCGCAGTGGCAGATCCGCCGAAGGACGCACTGGCTCCCGACGACGGCCATCTATCGTCGAAGTGAGAAGGTCGCTGCCCTTGGGCAGTCCTTTCTCCGCGATCTGGCGCTTGAGGTCCTGCGCAGCCTGGGTCACGGCGTAACCCGTCATGATGGTGGTCCGGCTGCCGGACTCGCCCACCGAATATGGACAGCGGCTGGTATCGCCCCAGATCACTTCCACTTGCGAAAGCGGCACGCCGAGCGCTTCGGCCGCGATCAGACCCATGGTGGTTTTCGCACCACCGCCCACATCCGTAACTCCCACATGCACGCGATAGCGGCCGTTCGAATCCACATCCATCGCGGCGCTGCTGGGACCGACGCCCGCACGGAAAACGAAAAAGGCGAAGCCTGCGCCGCGCTTCACCGGCCCGGCATCCGACCCCGGCTTCGCGCGCCAGCGTTTCTTCCATTCGAATGCTTCCGCGCCGCGGTGGATGCAATCTTCCAGCGTGTAGTTGGTGTAGGGCGCTTCGTCGTTGGCCTTGCGCGTCATGTTCTTCAGCACGAAATCGACCGGGTCCATGCCCAGCTTGTATGCGACATCATCCATCATCGACTGGATGCCGAAGAAGCCCTGCGGGAACTCCGGCCCGCGGAAGTTCCGGAGGTCGTGCTTGATTCGTGTAAACAGGATAGACCAGCGCTTCCAGGTGCGGAACCTGATATAACTCGACGCCGCCGATCGCGCCCGAATTCTTGCGATACGGGCCCATGCCGCTGTAGCCGCGCAGTTGCAGCGCCTGCAGCGTGCCATCGCTGGCTGACGCCGACCTTGTAATACTGCACGGTCGGCCAGCGGCCATGCATGCCGATGAAATCTTCTTTGCGGGACAACTCAAGCTTCACCGGCGCGCCGGCTTGTTTCGCCAGCGTCGGCCGCGATCAGGTCGGCATCCTGATTCTGATTCTTGTTGCCGAAGTTGCCGCCCATGTACTGGCAGACGACGCGGACGTTTTCTGCGGGATGCCCAGATCCCGCGCCATGTCCGTGCGGCAATTGGCGATGCCGCCGGTGGGCGTATAGACGGTGAGCTTGTCGCCTTCCCACACAGCCACGGCTCGACGCGCGGCTCCATCTGCGCGTTGTGCACGAAGGCGGTGGAGTAGCGGTCTTCGAAGACATCATCGCGGAATTGCGGAAGCCTTCTTCAATATTGCCGCGCTTCTCGGTGATCGGCTTGGCTTCGTTCTTGACATCCAGCGACAGATTGCCGTCGGGCCAGATCTGCGGCGCGCCCGGCTTCAGGGCTTCTTCCTGGTTCGAGCACAAACGGCAGAACTTCATATTCGACCGTGATGTGCCGCAGCGCTTCTTCGGCGTGTGACGGTCGACGGCGGCGACCGCCGCGACGGGCTCGCCCACAAAGCGCACGGGATTATTGAAGCATACCGTCGCTGTTTGGTGATCTTCTTGATCTCCTCGACATACTGCCTGCCGCCCGCGATCGAGCCCGCGCCCCAAACGAATTTGCAGTTCTCGTGCGTGACCACGGCCTTCACGCCGGGCAGCGCCAGCGCCTTCGACACGTCGATCTTCGGACGATTCGGGCATGCGGATGCGGGCTGCGCAGCACTCGCGCGTAAAGCATTCCCGGCGAAGCTGACGTCGCTGGTATAGGTGGCTTTGCCGGTCACGCGCTGGCGGGCGTCGATGCGCGTGGTGGCGTGCCCGAGGTCTTCATCGGCTGGACGTTCTCGCCCGCGGCATTGTCGATCATCGTGATTTTCGGATCGCCGTGCCCGCTGCGGCCGCCAGCGTCGCCTCCACATAGCGGTTGTAATTCGAACAGCGGCAAATGTTGCCGGTCATGGCCAGCGCGGACCTCGTCGCGCGTCGGGTGCGGATGCGCGTTCAGCACCGCTTTCGCGCTCATCAACTGGCCCGAGGTGCAAAAGCCGCACTGCGGCGCATCGTGATCCATGAAGGATTGCTGCAGCGGGTCGAGTTTGCCGTTGTGTGTCGAGCCCTTCGACCGTCTGAATCGTGCGCCCGTCCATCCACACCGCCAGCTGGCTGCACGAATACATGGGCTTGCCGTCGATATGGACCGTGCACGCGCCGCATTCGCCGCGGTCGCAGCCGATTTTCGTGCCGGTGAGCCCCAGATGATCGCGCAGCACCTCGACCAGGGTCCAGCGATCTTCTACTTCGAACAGAGTGGGGCGCGCCATTGACGGTCAGATGGATGGTGGCGTGGTTGGCTTCGGCGGCGAGAGTGATCGTCGGGGCGGGATTCTGCGCACGGAGCGCGGGCACGGCAGTAGCGGCGACGATTGCGGCACCCGTGCCCTCAATGAACTGGCGTCGGGAAATCGGTTTCTTGTTCCTAGGCTTGCTCATGATTACTCAAATGTTGACACATTCGAGCAAAGGAGCAAAGCGCCCGCCGCGCGACGCGGGTCGCGCTCAGCCCAACAATCCGCCGTGTCCCATACAAGCAACTTCCCAACCCGACACGCGGTAGCGAGCCAGCATCGGCGGCAAGATCAGATCTACGACGTTGGGCTTAGCCGAACGGAAACAACCTGGCGCGGAGACAATGGGGATCTCGTCTTTATAACCGAGCAGGAGCAAGTTGCCCGGCTCCACCGGCGCCAGGAAACGCTCGAGATGGCAGCCGATCCGCGTCATCGCCCGGCCGATCACATCCTCCGGCCCGGCCGGCGCCGTGGTGGACCCGACCAGCACCACCGTGGGTTTCGCCTTCAGCAGGTGCTGCAGATTGCGCGCCGCGGCATCTTCCTCTTCCATGCACGACAGAATAAAACTGGGCGTCGCGGCGTAGCGCTCCAAACGCTGACGCAGGATGTTTTCAAACAACTGCCGCGCCCGGTCTCCGTGCACCGGATCCGAGTACAGAACTCCCACCGTAGGATTGCGAATAGGCCTGGCCTGCAGAATTGGCCCGCGATCCTTCACGATGTTAATCACAGCTTCGAGCTGCGATTGGGACACAGCGAAGGGGGTGCTCTTCACAGTGGCAATGCGCTGCCCGGCGCGGGCGAACGTGAAATTCGGAACGGTGGCGATCACGACGCTGGAAATGCAATTGATCTGCTTTAGCAGCTCGTCGTCGACCAGAACGCAGCAGTCGTCGGTGGCAAATAAGTTGGCCCGCCCGCCTGCCGCCAGGCGGATTTCCAGGCAGCCGCAGCCCATCTCCTGGGCCGCATTACTCACGGCTTCGTCTTCGCCGACCTCACCGTCCTCAAGTTCGGTGACCCAAACCTGCCCTAGTCCCTCAGTCTCGAGCAACCTCACGTCCTCTTCGTTCAGGACGTGCCCTTTACCCAATAACTTTCGACCGCTCGGGCGGAAGATCGTGCAGCAAAGAATCCTGCCAGCGGACTCCCGTATATCGACGGTCTGCGCTTTCATGGTCCCTCCCGAGGCTTTCGCCAGATTCGAACCGGTCCCGTCGCAAGTATACTCGAACTGCAAGCAACTATATTTGTTGCGAATCCCAGGCTGCACGGACTGAGGCTCGCTAGATGATAGTGCTGGAATGATTAAAACAATCTCATAGATAATTCAGGCCTCACTGCTTCGACTATAGCAAGGAATAAAGCCGGCGAATTAAGCCGAAATACAGCGGGTTCCAACCTGAGTGCCCGATAACAGGGCTTCGACGATGCCCGGATGCGCCCCCGGAGCAATCAGGACCTCCGCCACTCCCTGCTGCAACGCGTTTACAGCAGCCTCTATCTTGGCTTGCATTCCGCCGGTGGCGACGCCGGAAGCGACAAGTGGAGGGCCTCCGCGGCGGTGAGCTCGCGCAAGTTTGGCCTGGCGCGTCGCGAACTCCCTCGACGTCGGTGAGGAAAATCAGGCGATCCGCGCGAAATCCTTGTGCGCAAGCGACCGCCATTTGATCGCCATTGACATTAAAGATGGGCCTGTTGCGTCGCCCGCGACGCACGCGACCACCGGCAGGTAGCCCTCCCGTACCAACAGTTCCAGCAAGCGAGCCGTCGGAATGCACCGGGCTTGCCCACCAGTCCCAGGTCAGGATCGAGTTGTCCGCGTCGACCAGACCGCCGCTCAGACCCGTGAGGCCGACCGGCCGCGCGCCCGCCGCCCGGAACGCCGTACACAAACTGGGTGTTCACGCTGCCGGCGAAAACCTTCACCACCGCATCGATACATCTCGGGCGTGGTCACGCGTAGGCCGTTGACGAACCGGCTCTCGACGCCGCGCTCGGCCAGGAAACGCGTCATTTGCTTGCCGCCGCCATGCACCACCACGACTTGTATCGCCCGGACGCAGCCACGCCGTGATTTCGCGCGCCAGCCGTTCCCGCGAGTCCGGCGGCGTCGAGCAGCGTGCCGCCCAGCTTAATCAGTAGCCTCACGCGGTCCCCGCCAGAAGGCCCGCGGTTTCGGGGAATCCCAGCAGCAGATTCATATTCTGAACGGCCTGCCCGGCGGCGCCTTTTACCAGATTGTCGATCGCGGACACCACTACGGCGCGTTCGGCGGAGGCGTCGAAATACACCCCAATATCGCAGAAATTGGTGTGCGCAACGGCGTGTAAATCCGGCGCCTGTCCAGCGGGATACAGGCGCACGAACGGCTCGCCCGCGTAAGCTTTTTGATAGATCGCCAGCAGATCCTCCGCCGACTTCACGCCGCGGGTCTTGAAATAGATGGTTTCGAGAATGCCGCGGTCGATCGGCAGCAACTGGGCCGTGAAACTCAACTCGCCTTCCTCCAGCCCCGATGTGCGCAAAACTTCGGGAACGTGGCGGTGATTAAACACCGAATAAGCCGAGAAATTATCCGTGACTTCGCAAAAACTGGTCTTCAGCGACGGCTTGCGCCCGGCGCCGCTTACGCCCGACTTGGCGTCGCAGACGATGCCGGCTTCCGCACCACGACGCCGGCTTCGATCAGCGGCTTGATCGCCAAGTTCGCCGCCGTAGGATAACAGCCGGGGTTCGAAACCAGCCGTGCTCCGGGAATCTGCGCGCGATAGAATTCCGGCAGGCCGTACACGGCTTCGGCCAACAGCTCCGGCTGAGTGTGGGGCTCTTTGTACCAGCGCCGGTAGTTCTCGACGGTGCCCAACCTGAAAGCGCCGCTCAGATCGATCACCTTCGCTCCGGCCGCGAGCAACTGCGGCGTCAGCTCTATCGAGACCTCGGGCGGCGTCGCCAGGAACACGACCGCAAGACCGGCCTCGCGCACCGCCTCCGCAGAGAACTTTTCCCGCCGGGGTCCTGGATGTCCGATGGGCTGCGGCCGGTCGTCCGTATCGCGATGTTCCAAGAGTACCGGCTCGACGTGCGGGTGCCTTTCCAGAATGCTAACCAGCTCCGCGCCGCTGTATCCCCGGAAGCCTACGATTCCAGTTACAATTGCCATGATTAAATATTCATCCTAATGAATAATTATACTATATACTCAAATTTAGCATGCCTGTCTCCGCCGGATTGTGCGCCGACTGTATCCACGTCAAGGTCATCCGCTCGGACCGCGAATCGGTATTTTACCTGTGCGGGTTGTCCTTCGCCGATTCGCGATTTCCGAAGTATCCGCGGCTGCCGGTCCTGAGCTGTGACGGCTACGTTCACGCGCCACCCGATTCCGCCGTGGGCGCGACGATACCTCAGTGACTGGCGCCTGCCCTCCGCCAGTCTTGCGGTTCCGTGACCCTCCCCTGCCCTTGCGGAGGCTTCAGTTCCTTGATCCGGAAATCCACCGCCGCCCCGCGCACGCTAACCGATCCGTATCCGAAGAACCAACCATCGCGATACTGTTCCGTGCCGCGCAGGTGCCCGCCGGCGCTCGCCATCGAGAGGTATGTCACTCCCTCTTGTTCGACTTCCAACATTTGATGCAGGTGCCCGGCGATCACATACTGGACACCATATTCTTTGGCCAACTGATGCAGGCGCGCGTTGGGATTCTGGAACATTGCATCGATCAACCAAGAGGGGCGATGCGAGACGATGAACTTCACGGGCTGATCTCTGTGGGACTCCAGATCCGCTCGCAGAAATTGCAATTCCTCGGGCGAAAGGCTGTCGGAGCGGCTGTTGTCCAAAATCGTGAAATGCGCCTGCACGTAATCGAAGCTGTAGTGCGCCAATCGAGCCGGCTGCCCAGGATGCCCCGCGAATCTTTGAAACAACATCGCCGAGCGCAGCGACCAAATGTCGTGATTCCCGGGGGCCAGATACAACGGAAAACGCCGGTACGGAGCCACGATTTGCTCGAATTGACTCCATTCGATTTCCGCGGTAGCGTCGTTCAAACCCTGGATCGAGTCGCCCACGCTGAGCACGAAAGCCGGATCCTCGGCGGCGGCCTCCTGCCAAACGCGCTCGTAAATGCCGGGCACAGTCTCGCCGGTGCGGTCGCCTAGAATCACGAAATGGAAGGAGGCGTTCGGGGCGGAATCGCGCTGCGCTGCGGCGCGGCTACCGAGCAGCCAAGCCCAAACCACCAACGGCAGAATGGCGAAGCGCCAATTCCGTAGGCTACGCATTCGCGGGCCAGCTTAAAAACGTGGCCTGTTCCTCCAGGCGTGGCTGACCCACGCGCTGAGGGGCTCGTGCTCCCACAGCGCACCCCAGCAGAGAGCCGCGACGATCACTACCCATATAATGTCCCAATCTCTCCGCTTGGCCATAACCATAACATTCCATCACCTGCGAGAAAAAGCAAGTGTTCACGCCCCCGAGCGCTTGCGCACATCGATATTCAGACGCTTGATTTTTTGGTTGAGGGTCGAGAGCGGAATGCGCAGTGCCTCGGCCGCTGCGGTCTGGCTCCAGTCGGATGTCTCCAACTGTTCGACAATCGTGCGCCGCTCGAAATCCGCCACGATCTCAAACAGTGACGCGTCCGCGGGCAAATGGCCGCTTTCATCGCGGCGGATACGCATTCCCTTGGATTCGAGCAGATGTTCCGGCAGCACGTCGACCGGGACCGGCGGCTGCGAAGCCAGCACTACAGCGCGTTCGACGACGTTTTCCAATTCGCGCACGTTGCCGGGCCACGCGTGGTCCATCAGAATCTGCATGGCATCCGGCTCAAAGGTGAGCCTCGACCGGCCGCTGTCATCCAGCAACTTCTCGTTTTCGCGGCAGTACTTGGTGAAGAAGTGGTCCACCAGCGCCGGGATATCTTCCTTGCGCTCGCGCAACGGCGGCAGCGCGAGGTTGATCACGTTCAGGCGGTAGTACAGGTCCTCGCGGAAGCTTCCGTCTTCCACCAGCTTCTTCAGATCGGCGTTGGTGGCGGCGACGATGCGCACGTCGACGCGAATCGTCTCGGTGGAACCCAGCGGCATGAACTCGCGCTCCTGAATCACGCGCAGAAGTTTGGTCTGCGTCTCGAGCGAGATGGTGCCGATTTCGTCGAAGAAAATCGTGCCGCGGTTGGCAGTTTCGAAATATCCCTTGCGCGAGGCCACCGCGCCGGTGAAGGCTCCTTTGACGTGGCCGAACAGCGCCGATTCCAGCAGGTCCGGCGGCACGGAGCCGGAATGCACCGGCACGAACGGATGCTCGGCGCGCGCCGAGTGCGCGTGGATCGCGTTGGCGATCAGCTCCTTGCCGGTGCCGGTTTCGCCGGTGATCAGAATGGTCGCGCGGCGAGGCGGCGACCTGGCCGACCAGGTCGAGGATCTTGAGCATGCGCTCGCTCTTGCCGACGATGTTCGGGAAGCTGTAGCGCTGGCTCAGCGCGCGCTTGAGCTCGGTGTTCTCGCGCTCCAGGCGGCGCTTCGAGATCATGCGGTCGATCTCGATCAGCAGTTTTTCGTTGTCCCAGGGTTTGGAGAAATAATCGTTCGCGCCGCGCTTGAGCGCCGTCCACCGCGACCTCGACGGAGCCGTACGCGGTGATCATGAAAATGGGCGTTTCGCGATCGCGCACGCGGATTTCTTCCAGCACCTCCATGCCGCTCTTGTCCGGCATCATCAGATCGAGCAGAACCAGATCGAAGGTGGATGCTTCCAGCCGCTTCAGGCCCTCGGTGGCGTTGGCGGCCAGTTCGACGCGGTAGCCTTCGGACGATAGCAGCACTTCCAGGCTTTCGCGGATATCCGGTTCGTCGTCGATCACCAGGATATGGCCGTGCGTCATTTCGGGCGTCGAGACATCCGGCGGGAGATCGGGAAGGATACTTGCCATTTACTGGACGTTAACTTTACCGAACGATGATCTTTGATTGTGCCACGGCGCCAGTGGGGGACGAAATAGTAGACGTGGCGGCGGTCGATATCGCTTGCACTGGGGCGGGTTCAGGCCGCAGACGCGCCACTCGCGGTGCCGGCACAGTTTCCACCGCCGGCTCTGGGAACGAAAGTTCGAAGCGCGTGCCGGCTCCCAGTTCGCTGGCCGCTTCGATTTCGCCGCCGTGTTCTTTCACGATTCCATAGCTGACCGAAAGTCCAAGTCCAGTGCCTTTCTTGGCGGCTTTGGTGGTGAAGAATGGATCGAAAATGCGCGTCAGATTCTCAGCCGCAATGCCTGCGCCGGAATCTGCTACAGTAACCCGCACTTGCCGGTCCTGTGAGCGCGCCGTCTTGACGGCCAAGGTACCGCCGTTTTCCATGGCGTCGCGCGCATTGAGGAACAGATTGAGAAACACCTGCTGCAGTTTCCCCGGATTGCCGCGGATGCGCGGCAGCTTCTCGTCCAGCGCCAGCTTCACTTCGATGTGGGCTTTGCCTAACTGGTGCTCCAGCAGGGTAAGCGTCTCGCTGATGACCTTGTTCAGATCCACCATCGCGAATTCCGTAGTCGAAGTGCGCGAGAAATTCAACAGCGAGTTCACGATTTCGCTCGCCCGGAAAGTCTGCTTGGCGATTTTTTCGAGCAGCGGCGCTTTCTCGGTGTCGCCCGAAATCTGCTTGGCGAGCATCTGCGCGTAGGTGGAGATGACCGCCAGGGGCGTGTTGACTTCATGCGCCACGCCAGCCGCCAGCAGCCCGATCGAGCTCAGTTTGTCGGCCTGCATCAGCCGGCGTTCCAGCTCAGCGCGATCCGTGATGTCTTCGAAAATGATCAGCCGTCCGATGTGCGCACCATCGCGAGCGATTAGCGGAGCGGCGGCGATGTTGAGCGTGACCGCGTCGAGTCCCGGCGCGCCCGGGCGGAGCACGAACTTATAGATGTTGTGAACGCTACCCACAGCGCGCGAAGGATCCAGCGCCTCGCACAAGTCTTCCGGCAATAGCTCGCTGAGTTTGCGGCCCACGGCGTCAACCCGCGAAATCCCGGTGAGTCTTTCGATCTGCGAATTCCAACTATCCACGCGGTCATCCAGATCGGCGGCAAGGATCCCGACATGGATCGACTCGACGATGTTCTCCGAAAATTCTTTCAGCCGCTCGAACTCTTCCACCTTGCCCGCCAGCGAGCGGTAGAGCATTGCGTTGTCGACGGCGATTCCAACGTAACTCGAAATCGTGACCAGCAGTTCCACGTCATCGCTGGAAAGAAAATCACCGGTTTCAGTTCGGCTTACTCCCAGGTAGCCGATGGTGCGCCCGCGCGCCGCGCAAGGCAGGTAATAGGTGAGATCCAGCTCAGCAATCGACCGGCGCACGCCCGCCGGCCATTCATGCGAAACCACGTCCAGCATATTGCGCGTTCGCTCGAAGAACAGATACGGCTTGCCGGGATTCGGGGTCAAAAAACCAAGATCCAGACCGTAAGGCGCGCTCTCCGTTTTGCGGCCCTGGCGATTGCTGGCCATCTCGATCTGAAACTTCTGCTCCGCTTCATTCCACACGAAGAACGCCACGTGGCTGATGCCCAGCGTGCGAATCAAGCGGTCGGCGACGCTTTCGAGCATCTCGCCCATGTTGGCCGGCGATCCCAGTTCGCGGGCAAACTCGATCAGGGTGCGGCGATAATCGTAACGGTCTTTATAGAAGTAGTAGCGGTCGAGCTGTTCCTGAATCCATTTACGGATGGGCTGGAACACGAAGGCGGCAATCAGAATGAGAGCCACCATCGCGGTACCGCTCAGATCACTGGTCTTGCTGACCGAGAAGATCACTCCATAGAAAATGGCGAGGACGCACAGAGTCGCCAGGGTGTAGACGTAGCCTTCCTGGAAAATGATGTCGACGTCCATCAGCCGGTAGCGCAGAATCGCGTAGGCCCACGTAAGCGGTATCAGCGGTAGCGACAACACGGCTAAGTTCATCGCATGCGTTGGCACGACGCCCATCAGGTAAGGCACCACGTAAATCGCGGCGAATGGTACGATGCCCACCACCGCACCGTTGCGCAGCCAGGTTAATTGGCGGCGGACAACGGGATCGTCCGCGCGCCGCAACTGCGAAGTCAGCACTGCCGCTCCCGCCAGATACATGGCGCACAGGAAGCCCAACCAGACCCGGTCCAGCAGCCAGCGCATTTCAAGCATCGGCGCGGCGGCGGTCACCCATCCATAGACAAAGCCCAGATGGACGGCAAGCAGTGCCAGCCCCGGAAGGTACAGCAGCAGCGCCCAGCCGGAGGAAGCTTCGAGCGGGTCCGAACCGCGCCGCCGAATCCACTTTTGCGGCTCCGGAAACACACAACAGAAATGTAGAAATAGCGTCGGCGCCAGGAACCCCGCCACTAGATTCCCCAGGTAAATCACCTTGTCGAAATTATTCAGCTTGCCCGAGTAATGGAAAGTGAACAAGACAAAACTGGCCACGCACAGAATGAAGAAGAGCTGCGCACGCGGAGCACTGCCGCGCCGGAAGTACACGAATAAACCGATCGCCAGATAAACCACGCCGACGGCGTATTGATAAAAGATGGTGGAGTCGCGATCGGCCTCGCCGATGATCACGTTGGTGGGAACTTCCACACCGTTGTGCAGTACCTGATACTCGACTTTTTTCCAGGAACCAAGCCGCGCCAGCACCGCCGTGACATCCAGCGCCCGCTGAATCGTGAGGTCCGCGATCGAAACCAGCCGGTCGCCCTTGTGGATTCCAGCCTTCTCGCCAGGACTGCCGCGGCCGACGAATACCGCCACCACGGCCGAATTCTGGTCAGCGCCTTGGCTCTGGTCGAGCCAGGTGACGCCATCGTCAGGCAAGTGAAATTTGTTCTGTTGTTGAAGGTTGATGGCAGCGGCGATCACAGCCGCAACGGTGATGATCACCAGCAGCGCACCGACGAGCTGTTGCCTTAGTTCCTTCATCCGGCAGACCTAGTACACGGCATGCCTAAGCACACCGGCAGCGCACTCCTCCAGAAATTACGCTTGCAACCAAGTAGCCAAGTTTCTGGAATATCTTTCTAATTGATATTATGGCACTTACATCCGATGAGTCGCTAATTCTACCGATTTCTGGATATTGTATCCAGCAAACGGTAGGCTCTAAGTCATTTCGCGGTAAGCAATTCGGTCGTGGCCGACGGCAGCGAACCTCGATGTGAAAGGAACTGGGCGACCTGCCAAAGCTGCTGGTCGTTCAGTGAACGGCGGTACCCTGGCATCCCGGTTAGCCGGATACCGTTGGCGACAATCCAATAATTTTGACCTACCGGATCGTTGCCCATCACCTTCTCATCGAAAAACTGCGGTGGCGGGGGATACATGCCTTTGGAAGCTGCCGACGGCGTACCCCCGGGAAGTCCGTGGCATTCGACGCACTGCTCGCGATAAATCTTGGCCCCGGCAAGCAGGTTGTCCTCGCTCGGCGGAAATGCCGCCACCGTGGGAGCATCGCGCGCAATCCGCGCCTGCACCGCCGTTCCCGCGAGCAGTGATTCGAAAGGAATCACCGGCCCGTCGACCGCTACCGGCACGTAGGCAAAGCGCAGGTACAGCAGTCCGATCAGCGGCAGCACGATCCACCCGAGGATCATCCCGATAAAGAATGGCTTCACGCTTCGATTCTACCTGCCGGGCGAAGCTTTAGTTCACCGGGTGAGGAGGCGCGGCCAACATCGGGAAAATCGCAGGCGCTTGTCCGCCAGCTTCCTCGGCTTCGACGGCCGAGACTCCCTGGTAAGTAATCTCGTAACGGGCATTGTCGCCGCGCGTCACCAGCTTGCCCTCGCGCAGGACCCAGAAGCTGAACTCCAGGTGTTCGCGCGGGCAACCCATCAGGTTTTCAAAGTCGCGCAGAACAATCCATGGGCGGTCGGCATCCGTAAAACGCTGGTTATAGAGCAGCCGCAAAATGGCCTGGCGCTTGACGACTTCGGCCTGCACACCGCGAGTGCCTTGCCAGTTCTCGAAGAGATGCAAACGGGCTTGATCGTGCGATGCCAATTGGATGTCGAAAGCGGCGCGGCGCGCTGGATCGGACAGCACTTCATTTGCCTTCACGACTTGGCGGAACAGTTCCTCGTTACCGGTTTCGCGATTGTCAGGATGATAGCGCTGTGTCATTAAGTGATAGACGCGGCGAATGGTATCCGCATCCGCCCGGCGGCTCACCTGCAGCGTCTCATAGTGATCAGTGCCGTTCCCGAGCAACTCCGCCGGCGCTCTCGGAATGTCCGAGGCATGCTCGAAAGTCAACCCAATGTGAAACCGCCCTCCGCCCGTTTCCGAGCACCATCGGACCTGGCACGGACCGCCGATGGGGATTCGTCCCGCCGGACCTTCAATCTCGCCGCCGATCTGTACGTTCGTGCCAGCTACCAAGCGGTTGGTCGCTTCGATTCGCAGGCCCGCGCTACTGAAATCGACGAGCGTCACTTCGCTGCCATCGAGCAGAAGCTTTGCCGGATTCTGGCTACTGTCTGATCGCGGATGCCGCCGCCTCTCGAACTCTGGGTGCACACACCCTCCTGGAGACGCTCATCGGCGGGTTATTGGGATTATTGAACGAATCGCAGCGCGGATTCGTTGATGCAATAGCGCAAGCCAGTGGGCGGAGGCCCATCGTCAAACACGTGGCCCAGGTGCGCGTCGCACAACCGGCACAGGACTTCGACGCGTTCCATCGACAGGCTCTTATCGTTCTGCGTCCATACGTTTCCGGCGGCAACGGGCGCGCTGAAGCTGGGCCAGCCGGTGCCGGAATCGAACTTGGTTGAGGAGATGAAGAGCGCGTTTCCACAGCACACGCAGCGGAATAAACCCGTGGCTTCTAATTGGTAGTAGGTGCCCGTAAAAGGAGTGTCGGTCGAGCCTCGCCGCGCCGACCAGTACTGCGCGTTCGTGAGCTGCCGCCGCCAATCGCCGTCGGAACGCACTACTTTCTTGCGAACTGCCGTGCCCAGCTCGCGGCCGGCGTCGTCAAACTCGACGATTGTTACTTCGGCGTTGCCGCCGCTACTCGATCGCCCAACTTGCAACAGGACCACTACCGCGCCGCCCAGGGCTAAGGGGCCGATTACCAGCGCGCGCCGCCGCGAAATCGCTTCTGGGATGGCGCCAAACACCAGTCTTATTCTAGATGGTCAGCGGGTTCTAGATGGTCAGCCGGTCGATCATGTCTTCCGCCAGATCCACGCCTTTGAGCGTGATCGAATGCGTGCCGTTATCGGTCCGCTTTACGAACAAGCCCTCGGTGAGATACCACAGACTAAATTCCAATTCCGCTTTTGACACTTTCAGCATCTGTTCCAGGTCGGCAAGCGTGATTCCCGGCTGGGCGGGATGCAAACGACGTTGCTGGTACAAAGCGGAAATGATGGCCTGGCGCTGCTCGCGCGCTTCGCGCATGACCTGCGCGGCAGTCTCTTGCGTTTGCTCCATACCTCTCTATCGGCTGAATGCCGGTTTTGCGCGGGGCTGGGGCAATGAAGGCATACAATAGTGAGACGCCAAGCCCGCTTTCAATCGCAAATCATGCCAGCCGCCAATAAAGTGAATGTGCCCGTAACCGACGGCCGCGTGGCACGGATGGGATTGGCCCTCGCCAACTGGAGCGAGCGCTGGTTTCCCGACCCTCTGGTGTTCGCGTTCCTGGGGGTGCTGGTAGTGTATGCACTCGGCGTGCTCGCCGGAGAAAACCCGACACAACTCGGCATCGAAGCCGGGAAGAATTTCTGGACCCTAGTTCCCTTCACCATGCAGATGGTGATGATCATTGTCGGAGGCTACGTAGTGGCCTCGACGCCGCTCGTCCGGCGCGCGATCCGCTGGATGGCCGGAATTCCCACTACCCCCCGCGGAGCAATCACATTGATCGCGTTCGTCGCGACCACCTCGTCACTCGTTTCCTGGGGACTCAGCCCCATCATCAGCGGCTTCCTGGTCCGCGAGATGAGCGGCCGCATAAAAGGCATGGACTACCGGGCCGCCGGCGCCGCCGCTTACCTGGGCAACTGTTCCGTCTGGGCGCTGGGATTGTCGTCCTCCGCAGCGATGCTGATGGCGACCAAGTCTTCCCTGCCGCCGTCGCTATTCGCCATCAGCGGACTCATTCCTCTCACCCAAACGCTGTTCCTATGGCAAAGTATGCTGACGGCGCTGATCGTGATCGTGGTGTGTGCAATCGTGGCTTATCTATCGGTACCGTCGGCAGCAAACGCTCACACCGCCGAAAGTTACGGTCTGCACTTCAAGCCACCAGCCGAGCCGCAAGAGCGCCATACGAAACCTGGTGAGTGGCTCGAATACAGCCCCATACTCACGATTTTGGTGAGTGCGCTGCTGCTCGGCTACCTGGTGAACGTCTTCCGCACTTCGCCGCAGGGAGCGCTAGCGGCGCTCGACCTCAATACTTACAACCTGATGTTCCTGACCGTCGGACTCCTGCTGCACTGGCGTCCGCGTAATTTCGTACGCGCGGTAGCGGACGCGATCCCGGCCACCGGCGGCGTGCTCATCCAATTTCCGTTCTACGCCATGATTTTCGGCATGATCACCGGCAGCGGACTCTCCGCCAAGCTCGCACACCTGTTCACGTCGGCGAGCACGCATGACACCTTCGCTCTTCTCGCGGCCACCTACTCGGCGGTACTGGGTTTGTTCATCCCGTCCGGCGGCAGCAAGTGGGTGGTGGAAGCGCCCTACGTATTACAAGCCGCCATCGCGCACCAGGTTCACTTGGGATGGGTGGTGCAGATTTATAACATCTCCGAGGCGATGCCCAACCTGATCAACCCGTTCTGGATGCTGCCGCTGCTGGGAATTCTGCGTTTGAAGGCCCGCGACTTGGTGGGTTACACGACTCTGTATTTGATGGTGATGCTGCCAGTAGTCTTCTTCTTGTGCTGGTTCTTCGCGCGCACGATCGCCTTTATCCCGCCGATGAAGTAGCGGGTTTGATGATGCGTTATTTTCCACCGCGATAGATCACGCGCCAGATTTTGCCCTTCTCGCTATCGCCGATATAGAGCGATCCGTCGGGCGCCTGCGCTATGCCGTCCGGCCGCGCCACAGCGTCGTTGGGATTCATCAGCGGCATCTTGCCCGGGAAGCCGCTCGCGAAGATTTCGAAATTTCCCGACGGCTTGCCGCCTGCGAAAGGCTGGAAAGTCACGTTGTAACCGGCCTGCGGTAGCGGCGCGCGATTCCATGATCCATGAAACACGATGAATGCGCCGTCGCGATATTTTGCAGGCAACTGCGTGCCGGAATAAAACATCAGATCGACCGGCGCCCAATGCGCGGGGAAAGCCGCTACCGGCGGAGTGAATTCGGTGCAGCGCCCGGTGGTTTTGCCATCGCCGCCGTACTCCGGATTGAGGAAAAACTTCTTCTGCCCGTAGTCGAAGAAACAATACGGCCACCCGAAGTTAGACCCCGCGACCGCGCGATACAGCGGTTCCGCCGGACGCTCGGCATTTTCTTGCGCGGTGAATTTTCCGGGCCACAAAGTGTCGAGCGAATCGCGGTTATTCATCGCAATAAACACCGCGCCATCGTGCCAGGTGATGGCCGGCATCTGCCGCAGTCCGGTCGCGAAACGTGTGCCGTCCTTTTGCGTCTGGCCCAATTTATTCTCGTCGAACTTCCAGATGCCGCCGTGCTCATTGAGGATCGGACACGGATCCTGTCCCGGCACTCCTTCTTTGCGGTCCCTGGCCTGACAGGCGTTGGAGGGCGCGCCGACATTTACATAAAGCGATCCCTTGCCGTCGAACGCAATGCCCTTGTCGCCATGCTGCGCCACGCCCGGCAGGTCTTTGACTACGATCTCGGGCTCGCCCGCGGGCTTCAACTGCCCGGGCGTCATCTTATAGCGCTGCACTGTATTTGGCGTGGCGATGTAAAGATACCCGTTGCGC
The DNA here is from genome assembly GCA_963793395.1 of Bryobacterales bacterium. GTDB lineage: Bacteria > Acidobacteriota > Terriglobia > Bryobacterales > Bryobacteraceae > Palsa-187. The sequence goes on from CAWCAP010000051.1 coordinate 27,028, forward strand.
AGCGCGATGCCGGTGACGCTGGTGCTGCCAAACTTTTCCTTCATCTCGAAACGGCCGTCGCCGTTGGTATCGCGCAGCGCCGCGACGCCGCCATTCATCAAGCCCACGTACACGTCGCCATTCGGCGCTACTGCGATGTGGCGCGCTTCGCCCAAGCCATCGGCAGCCAGGAACGCGCAGAATCCAGCAGGGACCGTAATCCCGCCGTTGTTGGGATCGCAAGCGGGCGTGGCGGCGCGCGCGGTCATGGCTCCTGCGGCCCAGCCAACCAGAAATAGTCCGAACGTGAAATGGTTCAGCGAACTCACACGGGGGCGATTCATGGCATCTCCTCAGTAGGGGGTCGGCGCGTACCGGCGTTTGTGCTCCCGGCCGCGACCGTTCATTACTTTATCATGTGTTTATGAAATCGCCGCGGTACACAAAGATCATATCGGCAGTGGCGTTTGTGGTCGGATTGGCAATCGCCCAATCGCCCGCATCGGTCTGGGACGGCGTCTATTCTGACGCGCAAGCTGCACGTGGAGCGGCGCTTTACCAAACCGCATGCGCGTCGTGTCACGGCGACAAACTTCAAGGCAAAGGGCAGACTCCTACCCTAGTGGGCTCGGACTTCGTGATGAACTGGAGCGGCATGCCGGTCGGCGATCTCTTCGACAAGATACAGACCTCGATGCCTGCCGATAAACCCGGAAGTTTGAGCCGCGAACAGAACGCCAGCCTGGTCGCGTACCTTCTGAGCGTCAACAAATTCCCGTCCGGTAAGGCTGACCTCTCAAGCGATGCGGAACACCTGCGGCAAATTCGCTTCGAGGCGGCGCCTGCGAAGTAGGGCCCGGTCAGGCTGCTGAGTCTGAACCCTGGTTGTTTCCACGACCGCTTGGTCCGCTACTTCCGCAGTGGCATTCGCGGGCCGCAAGCGCGCCGTGAAATGGAATGTGCTGCCGGAGCGGCCGTCGCTCACCACCCAAATTTCCCCGTCCATCATCTCCACGAGTTGAGCGGATATCGCCAGCCCTAGACCGGTGCCGCCGTACTCTCTACGGGACGAACCGTCCAACTGCGTAAACGGCTCGAAGATTCTCTGCCGCTGATCCGCGGCGATGCCAATGCCGGAGTCGTGGACGCTGAAATGCACATGCTGCGGGCTCGTCGGTGAAATCTCAAGACAGAGCATCACCTCGCCAGCAGGAGTGAACTTGATCGCGTTGCCCAGCAAATTCACCAGTATCTGCCGCAGGCAATCCGGATCTCCCATCAAGACATCCGGGATCTCGGGCTGGATATGGCAGATAAGCTCAAGATTCTTGTCGGCGGCTGCTCTCCCGAATCCGTTGAGAGTGGTCGTGATCAGATCGCGGATCCAGAATTCCTTGGGATGCAGAGCCACTTTCCCTGCTTGGATTTTCGAAATATCGAGGATGTCGCCGATAATCGTCATTAAAGAATCGGCCGAGGTTTTCACCAGGCTCAAATACTCTCGCTGTTCCGGGTTCAGCGCCGACTCAAGCACTACTTCCGTCAATCCGATGATGCCGTTCATAGGCGTACGGATCTCATGGCTCATGTTGGCCAGAAATTCGCTCTTCGCGCGGCTGGCGACTTCGGCCACTTGGATCGCCAGCTTGAGACGGGTTTCCGCTTCCTTGCGGGCAGTGATATCCACCCCGAACCCAATGACGTTGACGATGCGGCCTTGCTCATCGCGCAATGGGCCAAAGGTCGCGTCGATGACGATTTGCCGGCCGCCCTTTATCAAAACGCTCGCCTCATAGCGCACCATTTCGCCGGCCGCCGCGCGGGCCATCGCTGCCCGCAGGCGATCCCGTTCGTCCGCGCTGTGGCTCCATGAATAAAGTTCCCAGAAGGGCTTACCCACCACATCCTCGTCCGCCATGCCGGCGGCTTCGAGCGGCGCGCGATTGACGTAAAGCACGATGCCTTCGAGCGTGTAGAGGCCCACGAATCCATACAGCGAATCCAGGATGTCTCGAAGGCGCTTCTCGCTGGCCGCCAGTTTTGTTTCCGCTTCCTTACGCGCGGTAATGTCGCGAATGGAGCCGATAAAACGGACCGGCTTGCCTTCCGGCGATCTCAACAATCTTCCTCGCGACGCCACCCAGCGGAAGTTACCATCCTTGCAGCACACCCGGACTTCGTCCTCGAACGGTTCCGTGCGCACGTCCGACGGCTCACCCGAAATCCTGCCGTTCACCTGCTCGCGATCTTCGGGGTGGACCCGGCCTATAAAAGTCTCGAGATCGTTCGGCAGCTCATCGGCGGCATACCCCAGAATCCGCTTGAAGCGGGGCGAGAGGTAGGATGCTCCGGTTGCCAGATTCCAATCAAAAATTCCGTCGTAGGTAGCCTGCGTCGCCAGTGCGTAGCGTTCTTCGCTTGCGCGGAGCGATGCAGCCGACGCTTCTGCCGCCCGCGTTGCCGCCAGGAGCTGACTTTCCACCTGCTTCCGCGCGGTCAAGTCACGGTAGATTGCGGCTACGCCCAGCAGTTTCCCTTGCGGATCTTTGACTGGCGAAAGAATGATGGAAACCGGAACCCGGCTCCCGTCCTTTCTCACACGCACCGATTCAAAGCGCTTGATGGGTATGTCCCGGTGGATCCTCTCGATATTCTTCGCGAACTCATCCGCCCGCTCCGGCGGAAACAGGATTTTGACGTGCTGCCCGGTGACTTCCTCGGAGGTGTAACCCCAAAACCGCTCAGAGCTGGCGTTCCAACTGAGAATAATCCCATCCAGGCCGTTGCCGACGATGCTATCCTCCGACGACTGCACAATAGACGCTAGAAATGCCGCTTTGTCCTCGGAGCATTTCCGGTCCGTAATATCGATACAATGCCCTACGATTTCCAGCGGTTCGCCTGAGGCCCCTCGCAGGAGGCGGAGTTCATCCCGCACCCAGCGATACTCGCCGCTTCTGCTGCGGAAACGATATTCATGACCGTAGTGCCCAGCGGTTAGCACGACACTCAGTCCCGCCACGGCTCTGTCCGCGTCTTCCGGATGCAGCCGGTCACTCCAGAACCGATTGTTGTTTAAAAAATCGCCGGGTTCATAACCCCACAGGGCGCGTACGCCGTCGCTGACGAAGGTCGCGCTGAAATCGCCCTCGGCCTTGCAAGTGTGGATGACGACCGGGACGGTGCTGACCAGGAATTCCAGGCGTTGCAGATGGGTCGGGGAACCGTTACCGGCCTTCTCGGCGAGCGCGGCCAGCGAGTTATCCATAGATTACGGGCCTTCCTATCCTCAGAGCCGCGGCTTCATACCAAGTGATTTGGGAGGGTCGCAGCGGACCTCCACACCACGCTGTTGATCGGCTCTAGGGGAGGATGCCTTTAGGGGTCTTTTTAAGCCGTCGATCCAGGCTGACGGCCTGTTAAAATCGGCAAATATAATGCCAATTAGCCCGAAAGTGACCGCCTGCAATTGACAAGTTCTTCACGGCGGACGAAAGGGCAGCGGTGGCCGAATTACTGGGGCAGTATGGCGGAGCCGCTCACGAGCGCGAGGCCGAACGCATCCACCTGCTGATCCTGAAGATGTCGCGGCGGGATCTGGAGCGCATTCGCAGCCTGGTCAAGGCTGCCAAGCGCGACTACCGCGACGTGATCTCCTGGGCAACTCAATCAACCCGGCGATACATCGTGGGCCTGTTGCGAAAAGGGCCGGCCGCTATGCCCGGCTCATTCACCACCCTACAACTCGCGTCGATCCAGAAATGGAAGCGTAATGATTCGATCGTCGTCGGGGGCCTTTCGCCGGGGGATGAAGAATTGCGCGGGTTCTTAAAGTGGATTCAATAGAAACCGCCGAGGAGCTGGTGGCCGCCGATCCCGCGATCCAATCGGACCAGCTCCGCTTCGAGTTCCACGTCTGGGTGGCGCCGGGCGGCTTGCAGGTGGGGACACCGGCGGATTTTCTCGACATTGATGTCCACTAGGGAAATCAATAATTTCCAAAGCCCTAAAACGAGTGTGATAGACTGATGCCCTTCGGACAGCTTTGTGCTCTCACGTCGCTTTTTATTGAAAAGCTCGGCGTCCGCCCTCGGTCTCTCGATGGTCAATCGGGGCCTGTTTGCCAAAGGCGCGCCCGAGTATTCGAGTCGTGCGATAGACCTGGTTCAGCGCTCCACCGTGATCGACATGCTGGGGCTGCTGACGCTGGACTACCGGAAAATGTCCGCCTGGCAGGTGGATCCTCAACGTTTCCAGCAGGCCGACTTTCAACGTCTTAAAGATTCCGGGATCACGGTTTTCTATCCAGCGGTCGGCTATACAGCGGGAGACATTTACACCGAGACAGCCCGGGACATCATGGGCTGGAACACTTTTCTGGCAGCGCATCCGCAGGAGTTCCTGCGCATCGACGGCACGGCGGATTTCGAGCGGGCCAAGATGCAGGGGAAGATCGGCATCCTGATCGGCCAGCAAAATTCAGTGCACTTCCGGACGCTCGCGGACGTGGATTGTTTTTACAGGCTGGGGCAGCGGGTCTCGCAACTCACCTATACCGGAAATCTGATTGGCGGAGGATCCTCCGATGCACACGACTCGGGATTGACCCAGTACGGAGCGCAGGTGGTGGAGCGCATGAATCAGCTCGGCATGGCCATCGACATCTCGCATTGCGGCGACCGGACAACGATGGATGCCATCGTCGCGTCGCGCCGGCCCGTGCTCGTGACCCACTCCAATTGCCGCGCGCTCGTTCCCGCGGCACGCTGCAAGACCGACGAAGCCATTCGCGCCATGGCGTCCAAAGGCGGCGTGATCGGCATCACCATGGTGCGCGGCTTTGTGCGGGCAGGGGGCCCAGCCACCATCGAAAACGTGCTGGATCATATCGATCACGTGGTCGGGCTAGCAGGCGTGGAACACGTGGGCGTCGGCACCGATGTCGACTTGGACGGCCGGGATGTTCATTCCGTCAGGAAATACGATCTAGATGGAATCGACTATGCCAAGAAGATTTTCGACCTGACGGAAGGACTGGTCCGCCGCAGCTATTCCAACCGCAACATCGAGATGATCCTGGGCGGGAATTTCCAACGGGCGCTCGCCGAGGCGTGGACGCCTGCGCTTTCGCCTCAGTAACGAATTAAATTTGAGAAATGAGCGCAAAGGTATTTATTCTGACCTGATTCGCGCTGCTTATTCTTGGGATTGCGATTTATCCGATATCGCGCCGGCGGGAACCCGCTACATGTAGATCCGCATGCCGCGCAGGAGATCGAGAAAGCCAAACAACGCTGACGCGTTTGGTCGCACGTTTCCGGATGGAATGTCGCCGAATCTGGAACTGAGATGATCGAAAATCGGCGCCGGTTTAAGCCCGGGCGGCGGATGCCGGGTGGACCGGATAATGCTCGGTCAACCACTTCTCGATTTTCTCTTTTTGAGTCGCCAGAACCACGCGCTGCCAGCTCACTTTACCCGTACGCTCACTATATTCCGCCATGACATAGGAACCTTCGTTGAGAACCTGAATCAGGCCGTCGGTCTTGGCCCTTTTGAAGTGGTACGAGGAGGGAGCAGCATGGTGTTTTTGCATACGATTCTATAATAGCAGTTATCCGGTATCCACGTCTTCGCAGACTCGTGAACGTTTGCTATACTGAACCTTACGCCTAGAGTCCGCGTATGTCGTATTCGGCGCGGGCTTTTCCCCGCATTTCCGTCTGCTGTCTGGCGGGAGCGCGTGGCGAGACGGACAGGTGGCCGAGTGGTTAATGGCAGCAGACTGTAAATCTGCCGCTCCTTGCGAGCTACGGAGGTTCGAATCCTCCCCTGTCCACCATTAGTTTTTGTGTGTTTGGCCGTTGTAGCTCAGTTGGTAGAGCGCGTCCTTGGTAAGGACGAGGTCACCAGTTCAATCCTGGTCAACGGCTCCAGTTTTAAAGGCCGTGGATAAACCTGCCGCGCCCTCCGCGTTCTAGTTAAGGAAAGAAAACATGGCGAAGGAAAAATTTGATCGCAGCAAGCCGCACGTAAACGTGGGGACGATCGGGCACATCGATCACGGCAAGACCACGTTGACGGCGGCGATCACGAAGACGTTGGCGAAGCACAATCCGAAGGTGAAGTTCCGGAGCTTCGATTCGATCGACAACGCGCCGGAAGAAAAAGCTCGCGGAATCACGATCGCGGCGGCGCACGTGGAGTATGAGACGGCCAAGCGGCACTACGCGCACGTGGATTGCCCGGGCCACGCCGATTACATCAAGAACATGATCACGGGCGCGGCGCAGATGGACGGCGCGATCCTGGTGGTCGCGGCGACCGACGGCCCCATGCCGCAGACGCGCGAGCACATTCTGCTGGCTCGCCAGGTGGGCGTGCCTTACATCGTGGTCGCGCTGAACAAGGTCGACATGGTGGACGATCCGGAACTGCTCGAACTGGTCGAGCTGGAAGTGCGCGAGCTGCTGACCAGCTACGGATTCCCGGGCAACGATCTGCCGGTGGTGAAGGTCAGCGCGCTTGGGCGCGCTGAACGGCGAAGCGCAGTGGGAAAAGACGGTCGACGAGCTGATGGAAGCGGTCGACAAGTACATTCCGCATGCCGGAGCGCGTGATCGACAAGCCGTTCCTGATGCCGATCGAAGACATCTTCTCGATTCAGGGCCGCGGCACGGTGGTGACGGGCCGTATCGAGCAGGGCATCTGCAAGGTCGGCGAGGAAATGGAAATCGTCGGTTTCCGCGACACGCGCAAGACGGTGGTCACGGGCGTCGAAATGTTCAAGAAGCTGCTGGACGAAGGCCGCGCGGGCGACAACGTGGGCCTGCTGCTGCGCGGCATTGAAAAGGACGACGTGGAGCGCGGGCAGGTGATCGCGAAGCCGGGTTCGATCAAGCCGCACAAGAAGTTCAAGGGCGAAGTCTACGTATTGAGCAAGGACGAGGGCGGCCGTCACACGCCGTTCTTCAAGGGCTACCGTCCGCAGTTCTACTTCCGCACCACGGACGTGACGGGAGTGGCGCAGTTGCCGGAAGGCATGGAGATGGTGATGCCGGGCGACAACGTGCAGCTGGAGATCGAGCTGATCACGCCGGTCGCCATGGACAAGGGCCTGCGCTTCGCCATCCGCGAAGGCGGCCGCACCGTGGGCGCGGGCACGGTTATCGGAAATTTTGGAATAGGAGGCTAAGTAATATGCCGCGAGAAAATATCACATTTCAGTGCACCGAGTGCAAGCGTAAGAACTACACCGGCATGAAGAACAAGAAGACGACGACGGAACGGCTGGAGATGAAGAAGTTCTGCCCCTTCTGCCGCAAGCACCAGCCGCACAAGGAGATCAAGTAGCCCGGCCGCAAGCGTTACCCAAGTGTTACACTGAGGTTGCTGGCCCGTGGCCACTATTGTAGGGGCATAGGTTAACGGTAAACCAGCGGTCTCCAAAACCGCGTTTGGGGGTTCGAATCCCTCTGCCCCTGCCAGGCTTTCCAGATGGGAATTAGGTAGTAATTAGGACGAGTAAAATGGCTGAACAGCAAAGCATCGCAACCAAGTGCCGCCGGCGTGGCCCGCGCGGACCAAAGATTATTTCGAGGAACTTGCAGCTCGAAATGAAGCGCGTCACCTGGCCGAGTTGGAAGCAGGTGCGCGCCACCACCGGAGTGGTGATCTTCGCGGTGTTCGCGTTCGCCGCCTATTTCGAGGTGGTGGACACGCTGGTCGGCCGCGGCATCCAGAAGTTATTCGATACGTTTACCAAGTAAAGGCCGGCACCCATGTCCGCTGATATGCCCGAAGACAATCTTCCCGACGAAATTCAAACGCACGACGCCGACGCGCCCGCTGCCGGCGAGTCCGGCGACACCGCTGTTGCTGTCGCTGAGACAGCACGAAGACGCGCCGCCTAAGCACTGGTACATCATCCACACCTACTCGGGCTTCGAGCAGAAGGTGGCGGAATCGCTGCGCAGCCGCGCCGAGGCGTTCGGCTTCGCCGACAAGATCGGCCAGATGCTGATTCCCACCGAAGAAGTGGTGGAACTGCGCAACGGCAAGAAGGTCACCAGCAAGCGCCTGCTCTATCCCGGCTACGTGCTGGTGGAAATGGAAATGAACGACGAGCTGTGGCATGCCGTGAAGGCCACGCCGCGCGTCACCGGTTTCGTGGGCGGAGGCGACAAGCCGGTGCCGCTCACCGCCGACGAAGTGAATTCGGTGCTCTACCGCCAGGCGACTTCGGCCGAGCGCCCGCGGCCCAAGCTGAGCTTCGAAAAGAACGAGAACGTGCGCATCATCGACGGGCCGTTCGCCAATTTCTCGGGCAAGGTGGACGAGGTCAATCCGGAGCGCAACACGCTGCGCGTGCTGGTGACGATTTTCGGCCGCGCGACGCCGGTGGAACTGGATTTCCTCAGGTAGAAAAAGCTTAAGCGAGCCGCGACCGTAAGGAGCGCTAACAAGATTATAAGGAGTCAGAATGGCAAAGAAAGTTACAGGCCAGGTGAAATTGCAGATCCCGGCCGGCAAGGCCACGCCCGGCGCCGCCGGTGGGCACCGCGCTCGGTCCGCAGGGCGTCAACATCATGGAGTTCTGCAAGGCGTTCAACGCCAAGACGTCGGCCAAGGATCAGGAAGGGCTGATCATCCCGGTGGTGATCACGATCTTCTCGGACCGCTCCTTCACCTTCATCACCAAGACGCCGCCGGTGCCGGTGCTGATCAAGCGCGCCGTCGAATCTGCCAAGGGATCGGCCGAGCCGAACAAGAACCGCGTCGGCAAGATCACGCTGAAGCAGGTGGAAGAGATCGCCAAGATCAAGATGCCCGACCTGAACTGCTTCGACCGTGGAAGCGGCCATGAACTCGGTCAAGGGCACCGCCCGCTCCATGGGCGTCGACGTCGAAACCGCGATCTAACCGCCGCTTTCAGCTACTTCAAATCCACCCGGGTCCTCATGCGCGACCCGGGTGGAAACGTGCCCGACTTACGCTAGCGCCTGCCGCATGTAGGCCATGCACTTCTTCACTTCCTCAACGGAAGTGCCGGTGCCTTTGTATTCGTACTCGATGAAAGCCGGGAGCGGATACTTCTTGTCGCGCAGCAAAACCAGCACCTCTTTAATGTGCGTATCGCCCTTGCCCCATTCGACGTTCTCGCCCTTGTTCTTCTTGCGGTCTTTCATATGCAGGTGCGAGATGCGGTCGTGGTGCTCCTCGATATAGGCGATCGGGTCCAGGTTGGCCGCCGTATAGTGGCCGATATCCAGATTGACCTTGGCGTATTTCGACATATCGAGCGCCTGTTGGAAAGTCGCCGGGGTTGAGAATTCGTCTGGCTTGTCGTACTCCGCATGCCCGTGAAATGCGATGTTAATTTTGTGATGATCGGCGAACCCGACCAAACGCTTGGTCATGCTGACCCGCGTGGAGGTTGCGATCGTGCCCACGCCCATGGCCTTGGCCTGCTCAAAAGTCTTGTCGATTTCAGGGTCGGTGAAATCGGTGTTGTAGTTCACCGTATAGGCATAAATATTGATACCCGCGTCATCGAACTTCTTGCGCATGCCCTTGAAATAATCCAGGGGAGTCGCAAGCCGCCACTGGCGCAATTCCTCGCGAGACTTTTCCGGGGCCACGCCAGGCGTACGGCCGGGCTCGATGTTCGGAGAGAAGAGCTCGATTTCTCCGATGCCGCATTCGGTTAAGGCTTGGATGATCGCATCCGCGTTGTCCTTGCCCGGAGTGCGCGGGAAATCACGGAAGCTGTAGGTGATGGTCCCCAGCCGCACACCCTTCACGGTCGAATTGATCTTGGCTCCCCACGCCAGCGACGGCGCCAGGCTGGCCAGCGGCAAACTGGCCACCGCCAATTTCGCAAAGTCTCTTCTCGAATGCATTTGATCCCCACCTTTCCGGTAAATTCCCGTCAATCAGTTTACCCCATCCGTAGATGAGCGATGCCTAGCATTGAACGAGAGCGCGACGCCTCGGCTGCGGTGATCTTGCCCTGCGGGAACTTTACGCCAAAACGATTCCGGGCGGTTCCGGCGACCCCTGGGGCAATCCGCAAATGTTGCTGAAATTCGAACGAAGCAACCGGTCTAGATCGGCCCGAATCTCCTGGCGACTAATCGCCCGGCCTTCGCCGATGACGCGCTTATAGGCGTGGGCCAGAACCGGCCCCAGTATCCGGCGAGTTTCGCGCCACTTCGGAATCAATTGTTCCAATACCCGGGCGTCAGAATGTTGCGGGATGAAGGATGTTCCCAAGAGTTCGAGGCGCTCCCTGGTGATCTCTTCGATGATGGATGGCTGGTTCACAAACCACCAGCACCCGAACGGCATCAGGTTGCTGAACTTCCTGGCGTAAACACACAGTTCATGTTGATTCTCCCGGCTGAGGACAGTCACCAGGAAACGATTATCCGGGAAATCACGGCATAGGCGCTCCAGACTTTGCAGGTTCGCGCGACCGGCCGCGTCTCCGGCCAGCCGCAAGGCAGGATTCACCTGGCGGCGGACGCCAATCATCAATGCCAGAGGGATTTCGAATTCCTGACAGGCTGGAAGAACGGCTTGCGAAAGCACCCGTGTGCGGATGCTGTCGTCGGGATATTCGAATGTGTCCGGCAGAGAAACCGCCATGTAAACGGGATGGATCCGTTCCTGCCATTCGGTCAAGAAACGTCGCAACTCTGAAATCGTGCGCCCGCCGGCGTCTGCTTCGAGATCGTATCCCCGAGATTGCAGTTGTCGGTAATGTTCCGGCCAAGACGCAAGAATCCAGTCGAGACGCAGAGCGGCATGGAAGCGAGGATCACGTTCCGGGCGCTCCATCCACAAAGGTGCTTCGTCGGGGTCGAGGGGATCGTTGGTCATCACGACCTCGCTAACATTCGCTTTGTCTAGAACTGTCTGCACGTGGCGCACGGGATCTTGCGCCGCGAAGAACTCACGGGCCTGGCGCAGGTCGGGAGAGCTAGTAGGCAGATCGAAGGCTTGCAGAATAGTGATCACATGACGTGCAGCTTCGGAGAGCGGGGCTTTCTTGACAAACAGAGTGTGCCAAATCGCGTCGGCTCTTTGGGCTTTCGGCAATGCCCAATACCGCTCCGGTTTCCATCCCGAAGCGCGGAAGAACTCGGCCTCCAGGTAGTGATACGTCAGGATCTCTTCGATTCCCGACAGCCCCAGATTTCCCAGCGAGGGCATAAATAAGTGCGTGTGCATATCGAGCACGGGTGTGCTGTCCAGTTCCCGGGTGACGACTTCCAATACGTCTTCGCTACGGATTACGGTGTCCATTAAAGCGCCTCCAGCGAAACCGGCTGCTGCGTGCGGCAGGAACGATAGATTGCGTCCACAATCTCCAGCGTGCGAAAACCCTCTTCGCCCGAAACCAACGGCTGCCGCTTTTCGCGGATGGCGGCGGCAAAATCCAGGAACTGGCGTTCGAAAGGCTGCAACGATATCGCCATTGGATCGGAAGCGCCGGATTGAATCGCGGGACTCAGCGGAGGCGGTGGTCCAACATCCTGTTTCACGTCCCACCCTGTAAGACGGTCTCCGGTGATGGTTGCGGAGCCTTGGGTCCCATGAATTTCGATTCTCTCCGGATAGCCCGGCCAGTCGGCCGTGGAAGCTTGCAGAACGCCGGTCGCACCGCTTGCGTATTCGATCACCGCACTGACACTATCTTCCGCTTCGATTTTGTGCAAACCTCCCAGTTGCCAAGCCCCAAAGACGCGTTTCGCAGGACCGGCGAACCACCTCAACAGGTCGACTTGGTGAATCCCCTGGTTGATCAGCGCGCCGCCGCCCTCGCTCTTCCAAGTTCCTTTCCCCGGACGAGCATAATATTCCGGCGGCCGGTACCACTTCACGTAGCAGTCGCATTGAAGCAACCGGCCCATCCGGCCAGCCGCAATAGCTTCTGAGAGGAAGAGGCTTGCGTCGTCGAAACGATGTTGACTGACCACGCCCAGCACAATGCTTCCCTTCTCCGCTATCTCAATCATTTTTCGCGCCGTAGTGAGATCGGTTGCGATGGGTTTCTGCACCTGCACGGATCTTCCGAAGCGAACGCATGCCTCGATGACGGGCAGCCGCAGTTCGGGCAATGTGCAGACGTCAACGAAGTCAATTCGAGGGTGGCCGCACAGGGCCTCGATCGTAGTCACGAACTCTGCGCCATGCCGCGCGGCGAAACGCTGCCCCGCTTCTGCGTTTCGATTAGTGCAAGCCACCAGCTCGAAACCTATATTCTTGTATGCCTGCGCATGCTTCTCCGCGATAGCGCCCGTGCCGATTAATCCGACTCTCATGCCAACCTCCACTCTAAATGTCCCGCGAGTGATAGTAAACTTGACGATTGGAAGTGACAACCTCAACCACCGCCGTCCGGCTAGGCATCGACGCCTACAGCCTGCGCTCGCAGCAATGGGACGCCTTTCAGATTCTCGACTACTGTCACGCGCTCGGCGTCCGGGTTGTGCATTTTAGCGAGACCCGGTTGTTGGGCGGGCTTGAAACAACTCACCTCAAGGCAGTCCGAGAGCACGCAGCCAATCTCGGGCTCGACTTGGAGATCGGGATGCTTTCGATCTCCCCCGCCTCGAAACTGTTCGACGCGTCCCAAGGCACGCCGGAGGATCAGCTTGGACGAATGATTGAAGCCGCCGGAGTCGTCGGCTCTCCCCTGGTTCGGGCGGTACTTGGGAACGCTGCCGACCGGCGGAATGCAGTCCCGTTCGAACGCATCATGGCGGATGCCGTGCGGTCCCTGAAAAACGTTCGAAAACCAGCTCTGGATGCCGGTGTGAAGATTGCGATCGAAAATCATTCCGGCGACATGCAAGCTTTGGAGCTAAAGCGGCTCATCGAAGAAGCGGGTCCGGATTTTGTAGGTGCGTGTCTGGATTCGGGGAATCCATTGATCACATTGGAAGACCCGCATTTCTCGCTCGAGGTCCTCGCACCCTATGTGCTTACCAGCCATGTGCGCGATACGGCGGTCTGGTTGACGGACAACGGCGCGGCTGCGGCCTGGGTGCGCATGGGCGAAGGAAACGTTGGCATCGACGAATATGTTCGCAAGTATCTGGAGCTGTGTCCTGGCCGCGCCTTGTCGCTCGAGATCATTATTTCTCCGCAGCCCCGTCCATTTCCGCTCTATCAAACAGGATTCTGGGATGCTTACCGCACCGTGCCCGCCTGGCAATTTGCTCGATTCCTGAAAATCGCGTCTCAGCGGAACACCCGCGGTCTTCCGTCCGCTCGACACTGGAGAAAGCATCGCAGACCGCGAGCGAGCGGATGTGGAATCCAGCATTATTTACACGCAACACTTATTAACCGCCATGGGCGCCGCTCGCGAGGCTATCGCCGAATGACCGATGGAACTGTAAAACCCGTGCTCGCTACCGCCGCGCCGTTGACGGACCCGTGGTATCGCGGATTGACCGGCTATCACTGGTTCGTTCTCGCGATCGCCAGCCTGGGCTGGATGTTCGACACCATGGCGCAGCAACTCTTTAACTTGGCCCGCAGACCCGCAATGATCGACCTGCTAGGGCCCGGGACGCCGGATTCCATCATCTCCGAGCAGGCCGGCTATTCCACCATGATCTTCATGATGGGCTGGGCCTTGGGCGGCGTTGTCTTCGGCATCCTCGGCGACCGCATCGGCCGCGCCAAGACGATGATCCTCACCATCCTGCTCTATTCCGGATTTACCGGTCTGAGTTATTTCTCAACCTCAGTCTGGGACTTCAACGTTTACCGTTTCCTCTGCAGCCTGGGCGTGGGCGGACAGTTTGCGGTCGGGGTATCGCTAGTCGCGGAAGTGATGCCGGATCGCGCGCGGCCGAATGCTCTGGGGATACTGCAGGCGCTATCCACCGTCGGCAACATGGGGGCGGCGCTTGCGGGAATCGCGTTGGGGCAATATGAACGCTCGGGTGCGATTGCCTCGGCCTGGCGTTGGATGTTTCTGGTGGGCGCAATTCCAGCGCCTCTCGCCTTACTGGTCTTCATGAAGTTGAAGGAACCGGAGCAATGGCTGAAAGCGCGCGCGGAAAGAAAGCGCATGGGGCATTTTGGCGATCTCTTCACCGATCCAGTCTGGCGCCGGAACTCGATCGTTGGAATGCTGCTGGCTTTCGCGGGAGTCGTGGGGCTGTGGGGGATCGGTTTCTTCAGCTTCGACCTTTTCCGGCCGGTTCTGGAGCGCGCATTTCGAGCAGAAGGGCTTTCAGGCGCGGCACTCGCGGGCAAGACAACTACCTGGATCGGCATTACTTCTCTGCTACAGAACGCGGGCGGCTTTCTGGGCGTTTATGCCTTCACGTATCTCACCCAGCGCACGAGCCGCCGCTTCGCTTTCGCCGTCAGTTTCCTGGCTGCGATGTTCATGACAGCATTCACGTTCTGGCAACTGAAAACCATCGAAGAAATATTTTGGATGATCCCTCTGATGGGTTTCACTCAGCTCGCGCTCTTCGGTGGATATGCGATTTATCTTCCGGAGTTGTTCCCCACCCGCCTGCGCAGTACCGGCACCAGTTTTTGCTACAACATGGGACGATTTGTCGCCGCCGCTGGACCACTCAGCCTGGGCCTGCTTACCAGCCGCGTTTATCATGGGCCGGATGCCATGCGTTACGCGGGCATGACCATGTCCGCCGTATTCCTGATCGGCCTGGCCGCGCTCCCATTTGCCCCGGAAACAAAGGGAAAGCCTTTGCCGGAGTGATCTTCTCGAATCGCTAGCTGGTCAGCGCGCGCTTCATGTAGTCGAGGTCTTTGCGAGTCTCCTCGAATGCAGTCCCGGTGCCTTTGAATTCGCGCTCCATCACACAGGGAATCGGATACCGGTTGTCGCGAATTAGAGTGAGGCATTCGCGAATGGGAGTATCGCCGGTGCCCCATTCAACGTTTGGACCCTGGTTCCTCTTGCGATCTTTCACGTGAATATGCGTGATGCGATCGTGGTGTTCGCGCAAGTAAGCAACCGCGTCGTTGTTGCCGGCGGTGAAGTGCCCGATGTCCAGACAGACCCGGAAATCCTCCGAGAGCGCCAATAGTTTCGCAAGGCTTTCCGGGGTCGCGATCTCGTTCGGGTCGTCCACCTCGGAATGCGTATGGAACGAAGGGAATATCTTATATTTCTTGGCGAAGGGCACAAGCCGCGGACCCATGGAGACCTTGGTCTGATTGGTTTGAAACAACTTAACGTTCAGCGCCTGCATCTGCCGGAACATCGCGTCCATCTCGGCGTCGGTGACGTCGTCGGCAAAGGTATTCGAGATGGAGAATACATTGATCCCGGCATTCGCGAACTTGTCCCGAACCGTGCGCACTTCCCCAGGGAGGCCGGATCGAGCCGCCATACACGCTGGGCATCGCGGGATTTCTGATATTCCGGAGTGATCTGCTTCGGCGCCCGGCCGCCAATAGTGCCGAGTACTGGGGGGCCAAAAAACCCGCTTGCTAGTTCCACAGTGCCGACGCCGAGTTGAACGCATTCTTCGATCAGAACGTCAAGCTTGTCCTTGCCCTGCAAGTCCGGCAGAGGATTCAGCGAGCCCGTCGTTATTCCCAGCTTCACGCCGCGAACCGTGGAATCGATCATCGCCGCCGCTTGCACGGCCCGGGACAATGCGATTGTGGAGATCCCCGAAAATACGAACTTTCCAAAGTCTCGTCTAGATTGCACGGGGCACGCTCCTGATCCAGAGATCTTACTGGATGATAGTATACGATCGTTGCCGTAACTTGGACACAGAGCATGGAATCGCTTTTTTCATTAGCAGGTAAAACTGCGGTAGTCGTGGGCGGCGGCGGAGTTCTGGCCGGCGAGATGGCGCGCGGCATGGCGGCGGCGGGGGCCAATATCGTCGTTGTCGATGTTGGCCAGGGGAAGGCTCAAGAGACTGCACGGAAAATTTGCAGCGATTCCGGTCACGCGATCGCCTGCGAGGCCGACGCGACCAGTAAGACAGACCTGGAGACGGCCTTGCAGACGGCGCTGTCACGTTTTGGATCCGTCGACATTCTGCTGAACGCGGCTGGCGTCAATTCAGGCACTCCATTTTTTGAAATCGCCGAATCCGAGTGGGAAAAAATCCTGAACGTGAACCTGCGCAGCGTGTTCCTGGCCTGTCAGGTCTTTGGTAAGAGCATGGTGGAGAGCGGCAACGGTGGCTCCATCATCAACATCTCATCCGCCTCGTCCGATCCCCCTTTGTCGCGGGTTTTCACCTACTCGGTTTCAAAAGGCGGCGTGAATCAAATCACGAAATATCTGGCGCGGGAGTGGGCTCCTTTTAGGGTGCGCGTGAATGCGATTTTGCCGGGATTCTTCCCGGCGGAGCAGAATCGTGCGCTCTTGACGGAAGAACGCGTGCAATCGATCATGGCGCACACCCCGATGCGGCGATTCGGCGAGCCCTCCGAACTGGTTGGAAACAACACGGTTCCTTCGTTGAAGCGTAGGCTACACAACA
>CAWCAP010000052.1:0-21429 GCA_963793395.1 Bryobacterales bacterium
GTGCCCTGTACCACAACTTCCTAACATGATGCTGACAGGAACCACGCTCAGTCGAAAAACATACCACACTCCAGAGACGAACGGTTCATCACTATGGAATTATCTGGTTGTAACCTAGTGTATATTGTGGTTTTCGAAGACAATCAGACGTCATGGTCGATATTTGGATTTCTGCTAGGAAAACCAATCGCCTGTTGACAATGTTTAGGGTTTTGCCAATTCGATGAATGATTTAACACCATTAGTGTACTCAGTTCACAACTTATCATTACACCATATCCATCTTTTATCCATATCCTCTACAAATTTATCATTGAAGACATTAAAAGACGATAAGTGAACCCGCTCGGCCCCATGGTAGCCGGCGCGACTTCGGAAGGAATCTGTCTACTTGAATTCAGCGACCGCCGCATGCTCGAAGCGCAGTTCACCGCCTCCGCCGCCGCTTCGCAATCCCCATGGTCCCCGGCGAAAGCGATCTCCTGCAGCAACTCCGCACTGAACTCGCCGAATATTTCCCGGCACCCGCCGCGACTTCACGCTGCCCTGGTCTACCCCGGCACGGAATTCGAACAGCGGGTCTGGAACGAACTGCTAGCGATTCCCTACAGCGAGACCCGCTCCTATCAGGATTAGCGCGCACCCTGGACACCCGGAGCCTCCGCGCCGTCGGCCGCGCCAACGGCATGAACCGCATCGCAATCCTCATCCCATGCCATCGCGTGGTGAACCACAACGGAGAACTCGGGCGGATACGGCGGCGGCCTATGGCGCAAACGAATCCTGCTGGATCTGGAAAAAGGAAAAAAGAGGGCCGGAGCCTGATTCCGGCCGCACCGCAATTCTAAGGAACGGAGGGTCTTACGCCGCTTTTTCGACTTTGCCGTTCTTGATGCAAGAGGTGCACACGCGGATGCGCTTCGGCGCGCCCTTCACCATCGCATGGACCGGCTGCAGATTGATATTCCAACGCCGCTTCGTCAAATTATGAGCGTGGCTCACCCGGTTACCAAACTGGGGACCGCGCCCGCAAACATCACACACCTTCGCCATCTGATATTCTCCTGCTGATTTGCTTTAGCCAGTTTACCACTATTCCGGAACCCGCCGCAGCCTTCGCCCGGTCATCTACCGTCCGAACAGGATCGCGACTCCGTGGCATCCCAAGTGCCTAGTCGTCTCCGTCTTTCAAAGGAATTATTTTTTAAGTGATTCATTGCAGGTTGCGAATTATCAGAATACTTGTGGCAAATTAACTCGGCCATGTCCCAATAAAGGCCACACGGCTTCGCGACCGGTGGCCCGAGTTGGCGAGTCCGTTCGATGCAGCGCGACGGTCGCTCTCTTTGTGTCCAAACGAACGGATAAGCCGAATTCAATAGCGCAAGAACGAGGAGAATAATATGAACCAGAAGCTCAGTACTTCTTTTGAAAAGTTGTCCTCCATGCGCCGGTCAGTGCTCGGCTGGAATATGTTTTCTTCGGCTCCCGATCTGCCGCTGCACGATGTCCTGGCAGCCATCGACGCGAAGATCACCGCCACGGCCTCAACCAAGAATGTGCTAGCAACGCTCGACAAATGGCAGCGGCCTCTCTATAACTCGCTGGAGGATTCAGTAGCTCCCCTGGTGGCGAAAGCGCTCACCACCAAGATTCAGAATCTTTTTCTCTCGAAATACCATTTCCTGACGCGCGGAACCAACCTTCTGTCTTCGCCCTACGGCCTTATCGTTGACCCCATGAATGCCTGCCAGCTTGCCTGCCCCGGATGCGTGCACTCGGCGCGCGCGAAAGAACTGAAGTCATTTGACTGGGGCCCCGGAATCCTGTCCGAAACCATGTTTGCCGAATTCATGCGCCGCTACGGTCCCTACGCGATCGAAGCCGAGTTTTGTAATTACGGCGAGCCCCTTCTGAATCCCAATACTCCCAAGTTCATTCGCCTTGCCAAGACCTATCTGCTGCGCACCATGCTCTCCACCAACATCGGCGTCAAACACTTCGACGCAGAAGCCTATGTGAACTCCCGCCTCGACTACATGACCGTCTCCATCGACGGCGCAACCCAAAGCACCTATGAAAAATACCGGCGCAAGGGAGATATTGAGACCGTCTACAAGAACGTCCGCAGTCTCATCGAAGCCAAGAAGCGGCTGGGGAGGCGCACGCCAACCATATCCTGGCAATACCTCGCGTTTGAGCACAACGAACACGAAATCGACGACGCCATCAAGATCGCGCAAGGGCTCGGCGTCGATCAATTCATTGTTGCTTCCCCTTTCGATGTTGGTTGGGACGCTCCAGAAATTCGTCCGTCGAAGGTAGCGCCGCGCACGATCCAGTTCCACTCCGCATGGATCGAGGAAACCATCGACAATTGGAATCCGTTTCCTTCGGAATTGCAGGCGGAGGCGATCGAGCAGGAGTTTGCCTCCGACTGGCGCCACCGGCTTGTTGACGATAGTGACGAATGGATCCCTGATCCAAAGGCCAGTTCGCGCCACACTTGCCACTATCTCTACAAAAATATGGTGATGGACGGAAGAGGCCGCGTTCTACCGTGCTGCGCCGCTCCGCAGCCCGGCCTGGATTTGGTATTTGCCGACGCGAACTCAGGTGGAGACGTCTACAATTCCGAAAAGTATCGTCTAGCCCGGCTATCGTTTGCGAATCCTAAGTTGTATCAAATCGAACATGCAGCGAATGCTCCCGCCCCGGGTCCGTACTGCGCCAGATGTGAGTGGAACCAGGATAAAGCGCAGATCGATAACGAACACCTGATCACTTACTTTCACGCCGTGGGACGCCGTGTTTTCAACGGGGCCAGCCGTACCATTCTCGCTTCATGGTAGGCCGCTAACTGAGCGAAAGCGGACCGCCGCAAGAACGTTGCTGTGAAAGCTTTGATCAAAGCCCTCGCTTCAAAGGTAGGCCTGGGCGTCTTTAAGCTCCAAGGCCGCTACTTTCAGGACGGACTTTTCACCCTCCACAGCGACCATTTCCGCGCCGACCCCGAATTCCGAGCTGCTTACGCGCGCGGCGTGAAAGCCAGTCGCGGAGTCGACCCAGTCTTCGAGTGGCGCGTGCACGTAGCTCTATGGGCCGCGCAAACAGCGCTGCATACCCAGGGCGATTTCGTTGAATGCGGAGTCAACGCCGGATTCATCAGCTCAGCCATCATGAACAGGCTGCAATGGAATACGCTTGATCGACGCTTTTATTTGATCGATACATTCAGCGGCCCGGTTCTGGGCCAGTACTCGCAGGACGAAATCCAGCATCAGAGACTCAGCATTGCCTTACGTGCGCTCAAAGCCGGAGCATACGTTACCGACATGAATCGCATCCACTCCAATTTTTCCGAATGGCCGAATGCGATCGTAGTCCAAGGCGCAATTCCCGAAATTCTTGGACGAGTCGAGTTCGGCGCCGTTGCTTTTTTACATATCGATCTGAACTGTGCGCCGCCGGAACAGAAGACGCTGGAATTTTTTTGGGACCGGCTCTCGCCCGGCGCGGTGATCCTGCTTGACGACTACGCGTACTATGGACACGACTGCCAGCGCGACGCGATAGACTCCATCGCGAAGGCCAGAGGAGCCAACATCCTTTCGCTCCCCACCGGCCAGGTGCTCATCATCAGATAGGCAGAAATACGAAAGGCCGGACCTTTCGGCCCGGCCCTCGATAGTATCAGCGCATCTGATGGTTCAGGCTACTTTCGCCGCCTTATACCGGGCCATGACTTCGTTCATCTGGTCCTTGACATGCAGCTTCAGCTTCTTGATGCGATGCTCGTCGACCTCATCTTCGGGGGTCACATGTGGCTTCGCTTCAATAGCATCCAACAGCCGGTCGTATTCGGCGTGCTGGGCGACCAACTGGCGGAACTCCTCGCTGGTCGCCATCAAATGCGCTTTCAATTCTGTTTGTGCTTGCTCCATTGAACGCTCCTAGTTAGGATTTGTTACCTCGGCGCAACATGACAATATCATGAATCAAACTTCATGACAATCCCCGATTCCACGGGATTGCTATAGTACGATTCCCGCCGCCCCGCCGCGCGGAAACCGGCGCGTTCATAAAGCTTGATGGCACTGGAGTTGGACGCGCGAACCTCCAAAAACCACCGCATATTCTCTCTCGCCAACTCCGTTTCGAGCAGCTTGCGGGCCACTCCGCGGCACCTCTCCGTCGGGTCTACCGCCAGGTTGAGGATTTCGCGCTCGTCCGCCGCCACTTGCCTGACGACTAGAAATCCCGCGACCCGCCCGTCGTGGATCGCGACCGAACATTCGTAATCGAGATAACTCGCCGGCTCCCATTGCGACGCTTCCGGAGACGCCTGTTGTATTGTGGCGATCGCCGCCAAATCTTCCGCCGTGGCACCACGCACCGTCATCGCGTCGTCGCCCGCAAAATCCCGATCCCTGCCAGCGGCATCACTGAGAGCACCACGCACACCACCGCAAATCCGAAATGATCCACCATCGCGCCGATCAGCGGTGACAGCACAGTTTGCATCAGTCCATAAGACGCCGTGAGGATCGATACCCCGAACGCTGCATGACCCGCGCCGAAAAAGTCGATGGGCATCGCGTAGAGGTTGGTCGAAATCGCCAGGCACCAGAAGAAGCTGAAGCTGATCAGAGCCGCCGCCAGCGCCGGCGTCGGCATCAGCGGGACCGCAGCCGTCAGCAGCAGCACCGCCGCCGCCAGCCAGCATATCCGCAGCCGGGCTCGGACCGCATCGGTACCATGGCGTATCGCGCGGAACGCCATCCACCCGCCCGCGAATCCGCCCAGCGTCGCGAACACCGACGGAATCCACGCGAAATGTTCATTCGCCTGGACCTCCGTCAAATGATGCTGCTCCACAAAATACAGCGTGGTCCAGTTCGTCCACAGCGTATACAGCGTCATCACCAGCGCGTTCGCCGCAGCCAATCCCCAAATGCGCCGGTCCCGCAAAATCTTTACGACGCCACCCCGCGCCGCCACCGCTTCTGCGGGCCTCTCCGTAAGTCTGGTCGCCGTAATCCACCACACCGGAATCCAGACGAATCCCAGCACGCCGCAGACGACGAACACACTGCGCCATCCATACACCGGAGCCATCGCCGCCACCATGAGTGGCGCGGCCACCATGCCGATGGTGATGCCCACCTGATTCAGCGCCGTGCCGAAGGCAAACTCGCGCGGTTGCAGATACAAGCCGTTGGCTTTGCCCGCGCACGGAATCCCCGCCGCTTCGCCGATCCCCAGCACCGTGCGCGACGCCAGCAATCCGCCGAACGATCGCGTCCATCCCGTCGCCATCCCCGCCGCCGACCACACCGCCATCGACACCGTGATGCCCGCGTTCAATCCCACGCGATCGATAAACCACCCCGCCACCGGCGCCGTCAACGCATACACGATCGAGAACACCGAAATCACGCCGCCGTACTGCGTATTGGAAAGATGAAATTCGCTCTTGAGCGTAGGCGCCAGCGCCGCCAGCAATAACCTGTCAAGGTAATTCAACGCTGTCGAAAGAACGAACACACTGAGGACCAGCCACCGCAGCCGGCTCGCCATTACGGGAACTTGACCACCAGAATGTCGCCCATCGTCGAAAGCCGCGCGTCGGCCTTCCCATCGTGCTGGACTTCAATCTTCCGCGCCGGCTTTTGCACGCCGCAGCCAAACTCGGCTTGTCCGGAATCCGCCGCCACCGTGAGCTGTTTCGGATTCCGAATCAGCAGCCGGATCGGGAAACCAGCCTGCTGGATCGTCAAGCGAAGCGGCCCGCCGTTGAGACATTCGACGCGCGTCAGCGTGCCCGAAACTTTTTGCCCAGTGGGATCGCCAAACCACGGCACCGCGCCTTTGACGTTCCCGTTGTTCGCCGCCATGCGCTGATTCGCTGCCTGCTCCACCGCGTGAATCTCCGCCGCTGCGTTATCCTTCACGCGCTGCAGGTCGCGAGCCTCTTCATCCTGCTGGCGGCGTTTCTCCGCCGCGTCGAACTCGGCCCGGTTCTCTTCCAGATTCAATTTAGCCTGATGAATCCGCGCTTTCTCCTCCGGATTCCCAGCCGCGCGCTCCGCCGCAGTCCACGATTTCTCAGCGTCCGCGAACAAATTAGCCGCCGCCTGCGAAGTAGCCAGCGTCTGCCAATAAACCGCATTGCGCGGAGCCAGCGTCGCGGCCATCTTCAACTGCGCGATCTTCCGCGCCGCATCGCTCTCTAGCGCCGCGGATTTGAAATGCGGCTCGGCCCACTTCGGATTCGCTTTGCCAGCCAGCTCCAGCGCCGGCAGCGTATTCTTCGCCAGCAACCCGCGCGGACTGTCCGGAGGAAAGCTCTTGCCCTTCGCGTCCAGCTCCGCCAGCAGCGCATCCACCGTGGCTTTGTCCAAATTTTTCTCGATGAAATCGCGATTCGGATTCAGCGCCTTCCCATTCACCGGCGCAGCTTCAAACTTCCCCGCCTTCAGATACGCGTCCGCCTGCGCCGCCAGCTTCGCCGCGTTCATGTCGAAAGCGTTGCGCGCCGCCTGATCCTCTTCCCCGGCGTTCTGCATATTGTTGATGTAGGTGCGCAGCTTGCCGCTATATTCCGGCTGCGTCGCCATCATTTGCAGCTTCGCCCAGCCGCGCAAGCGATCTCCCGCGAGCTCCCCCGCCGGCAGCGGCGCCCCAATCTGCACGTGCGTTGCTTTCACATCGATCGTCGAAAACAGATCGCAGAGTCCATCTTCGATCTGATCCGGCATACGTCCCGCATTATCGTCGAGCAGCATCCGCGTGACCGCCCGCAGCAGATCCCGCGGCAGCGCCACATCCGCCGGCCATGCCGCCAATTCCGCGGACCCGCCATCCGTCAGCGGCTGCGGCAGCGCATGCGGGCCGTATTGCTTCTGATTCGCGAACAGCACCACGTCGATCGGCCAGACGGTAGTCAGGTCGCCCTTGGCCAGCAATCCGCCCAGCACAAACCGGATCTGTTCCAACTGCGTGAGCCGTTCGCGCGCGACGCGATCCCCGGCGTCGCTGAAGATATGGAGCGGCCCCGAGCGATACTCCACCCAATCCGCCGCGAACGCGGGAGCAGCCAGCAACGCAAGCGTGAGGATCCGCCGGAACACCTGCTTATATCATCACAAAACAGAAGCGGACAAATAGAAAAGCGGCGCCCGGCCCTCGCCGTGACGCCGCCAAGTAAGGAGCTTCGTTCGTCCTAGAAAGTAAACTTCCCGCTGATCTGCAACTGCCGCGCCCCGTACAAGCTCGTTACTCGTGGAACTGGGCGTCAAGAACGACGGCACGCCGCCACTCAGGAAAGTGGAAAGCGTTGTGCCTGACAGCGAGTATTGCGTGGTATTCACCGCCAGAATGTTGGTGTGGTTCAAGAGGTTGAAAGCATCCAGCGCAAAGGCCAACCGGTACCGCTCCTTGATCCTGAAGTCGCGGCTGATGCGGGCGTCAATGTCCCAAGCGCCAGGTCCCTTGTAGAAGTTGCGCGGCACCCGCGGGTCTTCATAAGTCGAAGGCCCCGTGCCCGAATTGTTTACCATCGCGCCAGTGAGTCCGCCATCGACGGCACCGGACGGCGTACCCGAGATCAAGCCGGTGATGGGCTGCCCGGAGTTCGCCGAGAAGATGCCCGAAAGCACGAATCCATTGACGAGCAGTTTAGCTCCCTTGTTCGACCAATTCTGCGCGAAGTCCGGTCTCCAGACCACGTTGGCCACCACGCGGTTGCGCTGATCGAGGTCGGAGAGCCCCCACATTTGCTTTTGGTTATAGGGATCGATGGTGTAGTCGGTTCCGTTGAAGGTGCCGTTTGTTCCAGCCACTTGTCCGTCGTCTTCGGATTTGCTGAGCGTGTAGTTCGCCGTAAATTCCACTCCATGACTGAAGCGTTTGCGAACCGTCAAAACGAAGCTGTTATACAGCGAGTTCACCACGCTGCGGCCGGTGAGAATCGATCCGGTGGCATTCACCCGGTTGGCGCTGGTGTAAAACGGCACGGTAAAAGTGCCGCCGTCCGGATAGGTGTAGGTCTTGGTTGCCGAGGTGGGGGCCAGGTTCCCATCCGTGAAAACCGGCAGATGAAGCCCGCGGGTAAACACATAGGAAGCGGACACGCCAATATTACCCTTCAGCAACTGATCGATCGTCACCTCGCCTTCGTGCACCAGCGGATTTACCCAAGCCGGATCCTGTCCGCGCGTGGTAGCCGTGTTCGAGGACAACGTGATAGGCGTGACGTGCGGCGTCAATGCGCCCGCGAACGGCGCGACCGGTGCTCCGCCGGGAGGCGTGAAGATCACGTTCGGAAAATCCAAAGCCGGGCAGGATGTCGTGGCGTGCAGTTATAGGTCTGCTGGAAGCTGCCGTTCTCCACCCGCGTGGCGTAGTACGTGCTGTTGCTGGTCTTGGCATAAAACATTCCGTATCCCACCCGCAAAACCGTGCCCTTGTGCAGTTCCCAGGCCATGCCCGAGGCGCGGTTGGAATTGATTCTTGGGAATATTAATCGTCGACGTGTAGAGCGTGGTCAGCGGCGTCGCCAGGTTCGGCTTGGGCGGCTGCGGAATCAGGAAGAGGTCGTAGCGGACACCCAGATTCAGGGTCAGGTTCGGACGCACCTTCCAGCTATCTTCCACAAATCCGGCGAAATCATTATTGTAAAAATCGTCTTTACCCACGCCGGTGACGGGGTCCGTCACTTGAACGAAGGTGCTCCAGTGCCGGCCGGTCAGGCCGTCTCCCAGGTTGAGTCCCATGACGTCAGCCACCCAGCCATTGAAGGCCGTGGCGACCGATCCGTTGTAGCTGTAAACGCCGCCGCCCTGGAACAGGTTGATCAGCAATTCGTGAATCACGTTGACATCTACGCCGGCCTTGAGGGTATGTGTTCCCACCGTCTTCGAGAGAGTGTCGGCGAACTGCATGCGATGCTCGTTGGGAAACGCCGGACGCGGCAGGGCATTGGGCAATCCATACGCCATGGTGGTCGTGACACTAACGCTGGGGCCCGTGCCGTTGGCGCTGATGATTTCCAAATCCTGCGACCACTGGAAGCGGAAGTTATTAAGCATGGTCGGCGTGATCGTGGAATCCCAGTTGGCCACGAAAATCCGCTCGTGGGTGACCGCGGTCCCGTTCGCCGTATTCGAATTGTTATTGGAAGTAACGGCAGTGTTATAGGAGTTGGGAGACTTGAAATCGTCCAGGTTAAAGGACGCGCTCAGGCGGTTGGCCGGCGTGACCAGATAATCCAGTTTGCCGAAGCCTACATCCTGATTCTGAAATCGCGCGTAGCCTCCCAGCAGGGATGAAAAATAACCATTCGCAGCCGCACAGGACGCCACCGGAATTGCAGATGAACACGCGAGGGGGAATCTCTGAGTGCTGGTGAAGCTGATCGGATTGATTTTCCGGGAACCATCGTAGGTGCCAAAAAAGAACAGCTTATCCTTGATAATGGGGCCGCCGAAGCTGCCGCCGAACTGCTGCTGCTGGTGCACCGGCTGGCTGATATTGGTGACTCCTTGCCGCGCCGCCTGCGCCTTGGTGAAGGAATCGAATGCGTTCAGCGAGGGATAACGCAGATAGTAAAACAAATCGCCGTGCCAAGCGTTGGTTCCCGACTTGGTCACCGCATTGACCATGCCTCCCGCCGCCTGCCCCAGCTCCGCGCTGTAATTGCTCGAGCGTGACCTGCGAACTCCTGAATGGAATCCATGCTGTAGATATAGGGAATCGGTGGTGCGGCCCTTCGTCTCCGAAAAGAAGGCCTGGCTATTGTTGGCCCCATCCACCGCGCTTTGGTTATAAAGCCCGGAAATACCGCGGTAGGAGACCAGGCCGTTTCCGCCATCGGTAGTGACGTTGGGCGTCATCAGCGCGAAACTCTCCCAGCGCCGGCCAGCCAGCGGCAGATTCTCCTGCTGGGTCTGCGCTGACCACCTGCGACATATCCGTCTTTTGCGTATCCACCACCGACGGCTCGCCGCTCACCGTGACCGTGTCCGTGGTCGTTTGCAACGGCAGCGCGATGTCGATCGTCATGGTTTGTCCCACTTGCAATGTCAGATTCGTGCGCGCGATCTTGCCGAACCCAGCCTTACTGGCGTTAACCTCATACGCACCAGGGGGAAGGAAAGGAGCAACATAAATTCCCGCTCCATTCGTCGTCAATGAAACCGTAGCCCCGGTATTGATATTTCGCACGGCAATCGCGGCGCCTGGCACGACGCTCCCGGCGGGATCTGTCAATGTCCCTGTAATGGTGCCCGCGCCGCTATTCTGCGCGAACGCGCCGCCCGTGAAGAGCGCCACCGTTAGGATCCAAAGTGCCGCTAAAAAAACTGATTTGTTGAGTTTATAGAGTGGTTTCATTTTGCCTCCGTTCGCGAACTTTGCTACTGATTGTCCAAGCTCTAAGACCGACGTGTTCTTAGGACTGACTTGATTGACCCGAGGGAGTTACTTTCTAAAGAATAAGCCATTCCGGCAGCGCATGCAAATGAATATTTGATATCGAAAAAGATAGCCAAATGGCATTGAAATGAGGCAGCGGCGCGCTACCGAAACTGTGCCACACCGCCCGACTGTGACACTCTATTAGTTCAGGCCCTCATTCATGCCGGAGACATCCTTTTCCAAAGACAAAATGAAAGTCGTTCTGTTCGAAGGCGTGCACGCCAGCGCGGTGGATGCGTTCCGTGCCGACGGCTATTCGAATATCGAGATTCAT
The DNA here is from genome assembly GCA_963793395.1 of Bryobacterales bacterium. Lineage (GTDB taxonomy): Bacteria > Acidobacteriota > Terriglobia > Bryobacterales > Bryobacteraceae > Palsa-187. Next base: position 10,754 of record CAWCAP010000052.1, read on the forward strand.
CAAAAGGCCTTGCCCGAGCCGCAGCTCACCGAGGCCGTTCGTGACGCTTATATCGTCGGCATCCGCTCCGCTACCCAGTTGACGCACAACGTGCTCGATTCCGCGCGCCACCTGATCGCTGTAGGATGCTTCTGCATCGGCACCAACCAAGTCGACTTAGAAACAGCGCAAGACCTCGGCGTCCCGGTCTTCAACGCGCCTTTTTCCAACACCCGCAGCGTGGCTGAGTTGGTCCTCGCCGAAATCGTTCTGCTGATGCGCGGCATCCCGGCGCGCAACGCCGCAGCGCATCGCGGCGAATGGATCAAGACCGCGGCCGGTTCGCGCGAGGCCCGCGGCAAAACGTTGGGCATCATTGGCTACGGCCACATCGGCACCCAGATCGGCGTGCTCGCCGAATCGCTAGGCATGCAAGTCGTGTTCTACGACATCGAAATGAAACTCGCGCTGGGCAACGCCCGCCCGATGCCGACCATGCAGGCGTTGCTCGAAATCGCCGACGTCGTCACGCTGCACGTCCCCGAAACTCCGCAGACTAAAAACTTGATCGACGCCTCTGCGCTGGCACATATGAAACCCGCCGCCAGCCTCATCAATGCCTCGCGCGGCCACGTTGTCGATATCGACGCGCTGGTCTCCGCCCTCGACGCCGGACGCCTCAGCGGCGCTGCCATCGACGTCTTCCCCGCGGAACCCAAGAGCAACACCGACACATTTATTTCTCCGCTGCGCGGCCGCGACAACGTGATTCTCACTCCGCACATTGGCGGCAGCACCCAGGAAGCCCAGCACGATATTGGACTCGAAGTCTCCAGCAAGCTGCTCAAGTACAGCAACAACGGATCGACTCTGGGAGCCGTCAACTTTCCCGAAGTCTCGCTGCCCGCCTATCCCGGACAACACCGCCTGCTGCACATCCACCGCAATCAGCCCGGCGTGCTGTCGGAAGTGAACTCCGTACTTTCCGAAAAACGCATCAACATCACCGGCCAGTTCCTGCAAACAAATTCCAAAATTGGTTACGTGGTGATCGATATCGAAGCCCCCGAACGCACGGTATCGATAGCGCTGCGCAAACGCCTGGATCAGGTTGCCGGCACCATCCGCACGCGCATTCTCTATTAAGAAAAGTGGATCAACGCTGGTTCGGAGCGCCTTGGGTTAGCGCTGCTGCCCGCTCTACGACAGTCTGCGCGGACTGCTGCATTGTGGTCTTGGCCAAGCGCCACTGCTCATCGCTCATCAGGCGCGGCTTCTTATCATCAGCGTAAACCTTGTCGAGGTTTTCAAGGATGTAGCGCCCAAATTTCTGAATACCGTCCAGGTCGTTTTTATTCTCAGCCGAAAGCTGGGAATTTGGCTGCACGGGCACCAGTTGCAGGCCGTGGTCGACGATCTCCCTCAAGGATTGCAAGTCGTTCGGATCGGTTTTCAAAATCTCTGCCGCTGTATCGAAGGCCGCACGATGGTTGTTCATCTGCTGGTAAGTGAGAAGGTACATCTTCAACCGCGCGCCGGCGTAATCGCTCTGCGGGTACTGGTTTTTCCATTTATCCAAATACTCTAAGCGAGCGAACGGTGTCCCATCCCCCAGCACCGCCGAGTAGAGATCGTACTCCGCGCGATCCTTCCAATTTTTCTGTGCCTGTCCGTTAGCGGCCGACGTTATGGCCAGAGTAACTAGTGAAATGAGGATGATCTTTATCACACAAGCCTCCCCACGACATCGAAGCTCGCACTAATTCCGCCCGACGTGCGGCGCGATGATGTGCACAACCCAGTAGGGCGTCGCCGTTAGCGGGTCCGGTTCAAACCAACCGCTGCCATCGGCGCGCAGGATTTCGAAAAAATACTGTATGTCCCAATTGCCCGTGATGTCGCTGGCCGGAATCGTGAAGCTGACCTCAGGCTTGGCCGCCAATTCCAACACCTGCGTCGCCGCCGCGGGATCCGTAGGCCGGTAGTGCAACCGCACCGCGCTCACCGTTTTCGGTTGCGCAATCTGGAGCGTCAACGTGAGCGGCTTTTCTGAAGGAGCCGACGCCGGCGGAGTATGTGTCCATGAAGTCGGCCCCGGCCGCGCTCCCCTCGCCGCGCCTGGAAGATCCCCCGCCGAGCGCAATTGCGCAGCTTGTTCACTCGCGAGCCCCGCCAGCAACCGCAGATCCGCGTCTCCATTGTGATCCAGTTGCGCAGCGGTCCCATCCAGCCGCTCCGCAATCTCGCGCGGCGTGAATTTCGCGGACGCCATATGCGCCGCTTCCGCAGCCGAGGCCACATAGTCCGATCCGCCCAAATTCGATTGCTGCGCCGCAGCCAGCCACAACCCAGCCTCGCGCGCCGCCCGCAGTTCCGGCTTCGCTTTCGGATCGTAACTCAGCCGGCCCATCACCTCATAGAACAACGGATGCGCCTCCGCGTTCACCGCGTCAATCGGCGGAGCCACTTCGAAACTCGGCGGCCAAGCCGTTGCCGGACGCAATACCGGAATTCCACTCGCCAACGCCTCTTGCAGCACCGCCGGTTGCGCCGTCGCGCCATCCAGATCCAGCGTGACCCTGCGCCCCGTCACGCGCAGCGCCGAAAATACCGCGGCCTGTCCCGCAGAGCCCTCCATCGCCACTCCGCGAATCGCTGGACAAAGAATCAGCATGTGCGCCAATTCCTCCGCCGTGGTATCGCCCGCCAGACTCAGCGTGAAGTCGATTCCATAATCCGCGGCCGCGCGCGACAACAGTCTCGGCAACCCGTACGGCGCCTCGATCCGCTGAAACACCACATGCGCCCGGTTGAAGCGATTCCGCGCCAGCATCCGGAAATACGAATTCCAGAATGCCTCGGGCGCCGCTTCCAGATCGGCATTCAATACAATGCGAACCCCGCGCAGTGAAGCCGCCGGATTGCCGCTGGTCTTAGTGAAGTGTCCACTGGCGCGAATCTGCTCCGCCGCTTCCAGCAGTCCATACATCAACCCGCGCAGATCCCCGCCCGTGATGTGCGCCCCGCCCAGCGAGTAGGGCTCGATACGAAAAGTATCCGGCGCATCCAAATTGAGTTCGACCTGATTCTTCCACTTGAGATTGCGCCCGGCCATTGCCGAATCCAGTTCCGCTTGCGCAAATTCCACGGGCCCGGCGGCCGCCAGAGTCGACAACAGAACTAGGCTACTGAGTAACCGCACTCCAGCCTCTCCGCGATAAATCGTAGTAAATCACGGCGCCCCCCGCGATGCCGCACGCGAGCAATCCCACTCCCAGCCCAGTCTCATGCAACAACAACTTGCCCGTGCCGAACAGGACGCCATAAATCAGCACCAATCCCGCGAGCCAGTCCACCGCATTCGCCAAAAGATCGTTCACCGGTTTTATTTCAGGCGCGAGCGCCGCGATCGGCTTCCACCCCGCCACCGACGGCCGCGTGCGCCGATAGAACGTGACCAACAACTCGCGCGGCTCAGCCGGAGTGAGGAAAGTCACCGTCAGCCACACCACCGTCGTGATGCCCACCGTAATCATCATGATCCACGCGAAACTGCGCGGGTCGTCCGAATCCATGTGCAGCGCAACCTGCAATGTGATCGACGTGATAAACGCCGCCACCATCGCCGATACTTCGCTCCACGCGTTGATGCGCCACCAGTACCAGCGCAACAGCAACACGCTGCCTGTCCCCGCGCCCGTAACCAACAGCATCTTCCACGCGCCCGAGATCGAATCCAAATAGAACGTCACGATCGCCGAAACGATCGTCAAAAATATCGTCGCCACTTGCGATACGTTCACGTAATGACTAGCCGACTCGTGCGGTTTCAGAAAGCGCCGGTAGAAATCGTTCACCAGATAGCTCGCGCCCCAGTTGAGCTGCGTCGCGATGGTCGACATATACGCCGCCGCGAACGCCGCCACCATCAAACCGCGCAGCGACGGCGGCAGCTCAGCGATCATCACCCGGATGTAGCCCGTCTCCGGATCCTTCAATCCCGGAAACAAAATCAACGAGGCAAGCGCCACCAGAATCCACGGCCACGGCCGGAGCGCATAATGCGCCACGTTGAACCACAGCGTCGCCAGCAGCGAATTCTTCTCGTCTTTCGCGCAGAACATGCGCTGCGCGATGTAGCCGCCGCCGCCCGGCTCCGCGCCTGGATACCAAGTCGCCCACCAGTTGAGCGAAATATAAACGAAGAAGGTAATCATCGGCATCCAGGCCGAATTCAGATCCGGCACGAAGCTCAGCACCGACCCCTGGCTGCCCCGCGTCGCATCCAGCGCCAGCAGTTTGGTCTTCATCCCGTCCATGCCGCCCACCGCGCCCACCGCGTACACAGCCGAGTATGATGACCATCCCCATCTTGATCGCGAACTGAAAGACGTCCGTGACCAGCACGCCCCATAGCCCGGAGAGCGTCGAAATCGACGACGTGATCGCGATCATGCCGAGCACAATCATCAGCGCCTGCAGCTTGGTGACGCCCAGGATCAGCGTCAGAATATCGACCATCGCCTTGTTCACCCATCCCAGCATGATGCAGTTGATGGGGATGCCCAGATACAGCGCGCGGAACCCGCGCAGAAACGCCGCAGGCTTACCCGCGTAGCGAATTTCAGAAAACTCGATATCGGTCATCACGCCCGATCGCCGCCACAGCCGCGCGTAGAAGAATACGGTGAGCAGACCGCTGGCCGCCATGTTCCACCACAGCCAGTTGCCCGCGATCCCGCCCTTAGCGACCATGCCCGTGACCGCCAGCGGCGTGTCCGCGGCGAAAGTGGTGGCGACCATCGAGGTCCCCGCCAGCCACCACGGAATGTTGCGGCCGGAGAGAAAAAACTCATCCATGCTCTTCCCCGCCCGCGACTTGTAATACAGTCCGATCCCGAGGTTAAACAGGAAGTACAGCGCAACGACGGCCCAGTCGATGAGTGAAAGCTGCAAGCAGGCATTATAGCGTTAAGATTCGTACTGCCCGTAGTATTGCAAAAATGCAATACTATAAATGGATGGCGTGGATCGTTGAACTGCTCGACTCCCGCGTTCGAGACGAGCTGGAAGCTCTGCCCGTCGACATGAGAGCGCGCTTTCGGCGGATCGTGGAACTCATCCAAGGCTACGGTCTTGAGCGCGTGCGTGAGCCGCACGTTAAGCATCTGGAGGGCGCCTTGTGGGAAATGCGCATGAAAGGCAAAGACGGAATTTCGCGGGCGATCTACGTCACCGCAAGAGGCCGGCGTGTCGTAGTCGTCCGGGTGTTTGTGAAGAAGACCCAGAAAACGCCGCGGCGCGAGATTGATCTCGCGTTGGAACGGGTCAAGGAGATAAACCTATGAGCCGAATTCGTGTGGATGATTTGCACAAGCGCTGGATGAAGGACGCCAAGTACCGGCGCGAGTACAAGGCCCTGGGAAAAGAGTTCTCTCTTGTGTCTGCACTGATCGAAGCGCGCACCCGCGCCGGCCTCACTCAGGAACAGGTCGCGCACCGGATGAAAACGACTCAAGCCGTGATTGCACGTTTAGAAGGCGGCGGCAGCAAGCCCTCCACTCGAACGCTGGAACGTTACGCGGAAGCCACAGGCTCACGCTTGCGGATTACTTTAGAACCAGAAAGCGCACAGCCTTAACGCCCCTCGCGCGATTCGAATTTTCGAATCCATTCGGGTATCATCTTCCGCACCTCTTCGAGAGAAACGACCCTGCCTTCGTCAGCGGCCTTGATGCCGCGATCAATAGCAGCGAGCGTTTCTTCGTCCTCCTCAAACTCTTCCATGTCCCTCATAGCCTCACACTAGCGGCACTCGCGCCCGGGCGCAATCGTCAATAACCGGCAAACGCCACCGCGTAAATATCACCGCAACAGATGTTTAGCCCGTTGACTTCCCCCGCCTTTCGGAAGCCTGCGGTTTACTTCGAGCGTGAGAGTCCGTCCCACCCACCGGGGGCTAAGGACCACGTGAGCGGAATTCTAGACCCTTCCGCAGAGCGTAACAGCGGTGAGGTAGTAGCGGAGAACTGGAACTCCGTCCCGCACGGTAGGTGGTCCCTCCTGGGCCGCCGGGCTTGCGAACTGAGCGTACAGCGCCTCATCCGCGTTGTGCGTCACTCACAGCAAGATTCACGGGTTAATGCCGCCATAGAGGGCCCTCGAAGGATCTTTGAAATGCGGACGGAAGTTAGAACCGGCCTGCCGCGCGCGTTCATTTGCGCTCCCCGCGTTCATTCGCGGCGAAATTGTGTTCATCGTGTTGCCGCAATCCCGTAAAATAAGGCTTGCGCTATTTCTTCCGCCGCTACATCCCTCCCTTCACGCGCGTGCTCCTGGTCGAGAGCGGATCGCGCGGCGCGTTCGACACACTGGTTCCGCTCCTTTATCAAATCTATGGCGAAGCCATGGAACTCGATCTGCTCACCTGCCACCAATCCACGCCCACAGGATTCCGCGGCCGCGTGTATCGCGTGGAGGATTACTCCACTCCCGTCGCGCGCCGGCAACTCTTTCGCGAACTCGCATCGAGCCAGTACGCCGCTCTCGGCATCTTGTGTTCGGGCGAGCCCATCATGACCAAATGGAAATGGGCGTTAGTCGCGCGCCTGCCCGCGAAAGTTTTCGTCATCAACGAATTCGCCGGTTTCCTGTGGCTCGATTGGGGGCAATCGCGCAACCTTGCCCGCTTCGCGCGAGTCCGCATGGGCCTGAGCGGCGCAGCCGCTACTCCCGCGATCGTACGACTCCTGCTATTGCCGTTCGCACTTCTCTATCTGCTGCTTTTCGCGGCCATAGTGCATACTAAACGAAGGATTCGCATATCATGAAAGCCGTTTTCATCGAACAACCCGGCGACGCCAGCGCCTTGCGCTACGCCGATTTTCCCAAGCCTGAGCCCGTTGCCGGACAGGTGCTGGTGAAGCTCGCCGCCGCGGGCGTGAATTTTATCGACACCTATCAGCGCTCCGGCCTGTACAAGATTCCGCTGCCCGCGGTGCTGGGCATGGAAGGCGCCGGCACCGTAGAAGCTCTCGGCCCCGACACTGGCGGATTCAAGATTGGCGATCACGTCGCCTGGGCCATGTCGCGTGGCAGCTACGCCGAATACGCAGCGGTGCCCGCGCAATTTTTGGTAAAGGTGCCCTCCGGTCTCGACCTGCGGCAAGCCGCCGCCGCCATGCTGCAAGGCATGACCGCGCACTACCTGACGCATTCCACTTTTCCGATTGAACCCGGACACGTCGCACTGGTGCATGCCGCAGCCGGCGGCACCGGACGCTTGATCTCGCAGATGGTGAAGCTGCGCGGCGGCCGTGTGATCGGCACCGCCGGCACTCAAGCGAAAAAGCCGAAGTCGCGCGCGCCGCCGGCGCCGACGAAGTGATCCTCTATCGCGAACAGGATATCGTCGCCGAAGTGAAGCGCTTCACCGACGGCAAAGGCGTCGACGTGGTTTACGACGGCGTGGGCAAAGCCACCTTCATGCAGAGTCTCGACAGCTTGAAGCCGCGCGGCATGATGGCTCTGTTCGGACAATCCAGCGGCCCCGTGAAGTCTTTCGATCCGCAGTTGCTGAATACCAAAGGCTCGTTGTTTTTCACCCGCCCCACGCTTTTCAATTACGCCACTCCCGACGAAATCAAGTGGCGCTCCGGCGATGTACTGGGCTGGATTCTCAACAAGAAACTGAACCTGCTGACCGAGCACTTCTATCCGCTGGCCGAAGCCGCACAGGCCCACCGCGACCTCGAAAGCCGCAACACCATGGGCAAGCTGGTACTGACGATTTGAACTCTTAGCGCGCGATGGTCACAATCGCCTGCGCTTCCGCCGACAGGCCTTGACCCACGGGCCCGACGCCTTCCGCGGTCTTGAATTTCACCGACACGCGGTCGAGCGGCAACGCCAGCGCGCGCGCCAGCGATTCCCGAATTGCATCGCGATAATTCTTCAGCTTGGGTTTTTCCAGGATCACCGTGGTATCCACGTTCACCAGCGAAAATCCCGCCTGCTTCACCAGCGCGGCGGCGTGCTCCAGAAATTTGCGCTGGCCGCGCCCTTCCATTGCGGATCGGTGTCCGGAAAGTGCATGCCGATGTCGCCCAACGCTGCCGCGCCCAGTAGAGCGTCGGTAACGGCGTGCAGCAGGATGTCGGCATCCGAATGCCCGTCGAGTCCGAACTCGGAAGGAATCGTCACGCCGCCTAGAATCAGCGGACGCCCCGGCGCGATGCGGTGCACATCCCAGCCCAGGCCGGTGCGAAACTCCGCAGGCATCAGGAGGCGTTCCGCCGCTCAGTCTCTTCAGAAAGAAACAGCCGCGCGAGTTCCATATCCGTCGGGCGCGTGATCTTGATATTGCGGTCGCTGCCCTGCACCACGCTCACTTCCACTTCATCCAGGCGCTCCACCAAGCTGGATTCGTCGGTGCCTGTGAAGCCGTCGCGGCGCGCGCTCTCAAACGCGCGCTTCAGCAGATCGAAGCGGAACACCTGCGGCGTCTGCGCCAGCACCAGGTTCTCGCGCGGCAGCGTATCGCGAATCTTGTTCTTGTGAACCCGCTTCACGGTATCCACCGGCACGATGCCGACAATCGCCGCGCCGGTTTGGGAGGCTTCGGCGATCACCTTTTCCACCAGATTCCGAATCGATGAACGGCCGCACCGCATCGTGTACGGCCACGAAATCGGTATCCGGTTTCAGCGACGCCAGCGCATTTTCGACCGACTGCTGGCGGCTGTCTCCGCCTTCGACAAAACGCACCGGCTTGCTCAAATGCTGCTGCTGGATCAGGCCGCGCGCCCACTCCAGATCCTCGCCGCGCAGGGCCACCACGATTTCAGAAACCGAAGGGCATTGCGCAGGAATTTGCGCGATGGTGTGCACCAGGATCGGCGCACCTTCCAGCAGCATGAACTGCTTGCGGCTGGTGCCGGATTTTTCCCGGCCCATGCGCGTTCCCAAACCGGCCGCCGGCAGAATGACGGAGACTTTCATGGTCGTGTATACGATTGTAACCGTCGCGACCGCCTAGGAACCGGCTCCGGTCACGGGAACGTGCTCACGCAGCGGCCGGTCTTTCTCATGCGCACTCTGCTCTTTGGTCGGAAGCGCCGAGTGTGCGACGCTGTGGACCGCATGGATGCGATCGTCGAAGCGGCCGAAAATCATCTTGCCGGCGGTGGTTTGCAGCACGCTGGTGACGGCGATATCGATGGTCTTCGAAATCATCTTGCGCGCGTTGTCGACCACCACCATCGTTCCGTCGTCCAGATAAGCCACGCCCTGGTTGTATTCCTTGCCTTCCTTGAGAATGAAGACCCGCATCAACTCGCCCGGCAGCACGATGGGCTTCAGCGCGTTCGCCAGCTCATTGATATTCAGCACCTCGACGCCGTGCAGTTGCGCGACTTTATTCAGATTGAAATCGTTGGTGACGATCTTGCAGGCGTAGACTTTGGCCAGCTCGATCAGCTTCATATCCACTTCGCGAACGTTGGGAAAATCTTCCTCCACGATCTGAATGGTCAACTGCGGCATTTTCTGAATGCGCTGCAGGACGTCCAGCCCGCGCCGCCCGCGGTTGCGCTTCATCGAATCGGACGAATCGGCCACCAGTTGCAGCTCCTGCAGCACGAATTGCGGGATCACCAGCGCTCCATCGACGAAGCCGGTCTCGACGATGTCGGCGATGCGGCCGTCGATAATCACGCTGGTGTCCAGAATTTTGAAAGAGTGCTTGGACCCGCCATCTCCGCCAAACAGGCCGCCCAGCGCCGCAAGGTTGAGCATGTCGCCTTTGGCCGCGCCCACCACCACGCCGCAGTAAGTCATCCACGCCAGCAGCGCGACATCGACGAACGGAACCGTGGTCTTGTTATTCGGAATGGCGTGATCCAGCACCAGTGAAATCAGGTACGCGCCGAGAATGCCGAGGATGCTGCCGAACACCGCTCCGATTAGTTTCTTGAGGCTGACTTTGCGGATGCGGAATTCGAAAATCACGACGCCGGCGCCGACGACTCCGCCCACCGCGGCTGCCACCGGACCGTCGAGATTGAAAGGATGCAGGAAGAAAGCCGCGCAGGCTAGCACGGCCACAAAAAAAGTGCGGATAATAAGCAGGTCGATCACGAACTTCGCCTCCCCGACGGGGCCGCATTCTGCTTGGTGCGGCGCCGGCTGGCTGTTCTGTAGGGGATCAGTATATCACTGAACTTGTGCGTAAAGACGGACGTCAAGCGCGACTACTGCGTCGTCACTTATTGCCGCCGTTCCCGCGCGCGGGCTCTAGAGAGCCTTGGCGAGTTCTTCGGCGAAAGCGCTCTGCGGACCTTCAGCAACACTCTGCCGCCGCACGCCGCCGTTGGCACCCGCTGGCTTCCGAGCGCGGCGCGGAGGACGGTCGCCCATGGCGCCCTGCCCCTGCATGCCACTCGAAGGCGGTGCGCCACCAGGAGCGATAGAGCCTCCGTTCGAACGCCCACCCGACGGACCCGAGCCGGGACCAGTTTGACCCTTCGGCTTGGGGGGCTGTGCGGGATTGGCGCGCAGCAAGCGATCTTCCAAGGGAGCCCGGTCGAAGCGCCGAATGATCGAATTCATTTCCTCGGCATTTGGTGCATCGATAAACGCGAAGCCCTTGGACTCCTGCGTTTCGGGATTGCGGATTACTTTAATTGCGTCCGCGACCA
>CAWCAP010000053.1:0-26547 GCA_963793395.1 Bryobacterales bacterium
GAGGCATCGCCAGAAATGAAACAATGAGGAGCATGACGCTGAAAATCGAGCCTGCTTCCGAGCGCGATCTGCCTGCGATCGAGCATTTGGTCAGGCAGTTGGCCCGCTACGAAAAGCTGGAGCACGCAATGGTGGCAAGCCAGGATGATTTCCGGCAAGCCCTGTTTGGAGCCGAACGCAACGCTTACGCGCTGATGGCGTTCGCGGATGGGTCGCCGGTTGGATTCGCTCTGTATTTCTATAATTTTTCGACCTTCGCGGGCAAGCGCGGCATCTACCTGGAAGATATCTTTGTCGAGCCGGAATATCGCGGCCGTGGAATCGGAGGCGCCCTATTGAAGCGTTTGGCGAAAATTGCAAAGGAACAAAATTGCGGACGGATGGAGTGGTCCGTGCTCACATGGAATCAGCCGTCGATCGATTTTTATCACCGGCTAGGCGCCGTCACGTTGGACGACTGGCGAATCTTCCGCTTGCACGGAGAACCGCTAGAGCAGTTGTCGAAGGCTGCGAGGTAGCGCATGCAAATCGATCCTGAGGATTTCAAACGGCATTACGCGCTGCTATCCGATGACGCACTGTTGGAGATAGATCCCGCCGAATTAGTAGACGTGGCGCGCCCGTATTACGACGCCGAACTGGCGGAGCGCAATCTGGCGCCGCCGGAGGCCGAAGAGAACGCGTCATCGAATGTGGCCGATGACACTCCCGGCCAGATCGAAGGCGGCCTGCAACTGGTGGCGACGTTCCTTTCGCTGGAGGAAGCGAATTTCGCGCGAGGTCTGCTCCAGTCGGCGGATATCCCCTGTTCTTTTGAGAACAACCAGGCCACGGCGTGGACCGGAATCGGCGAACTACGGCTGATGGTCCCCGCAGCCGACTACGATCGGTCCTGCGAGATTCTGGAGTCGGAGATCAGTGAAGAGGATCTCATCGCGCAGGCCGAGGCCGAAGCTTCCGAAGACGACGAGCCGTCGTAAAATATTTCTCCGCTACGCGCCACTCCGACCCGCTATAATCGAACATTCGATGGCGATTGTGATTTTATGGCTATAGGTTGTTTATGACAATCGACTGGTTCCCGCTGTGGCTCAGCCTGCGCGTCGCGCTTGTATCGACTGCCCTGGCGTTTGTCGGCGGCCTGTGGATCGCCTACATCCTCGCCAATCGCCAATTCCGCGGCAAGGAAGTACTCGATGCGGCGGTGACGTTGCCGCTGGTTCTGCCTCCTACCGTGCTCGGCTACTATCTGCTGGTGCTAGTTGGCCGCGCCAGCCCGCTCGGAAAACTTTGGGAGGCGGTCTTCGGCTCGCCTCTGGTCTTCACCTGGAAAGCCGCCGTGGTGGCCGCGCTGCTGCACTCTCTGCCGCTGCTGGTGAAGTCCGCGCGGGCGGCGCTCGAAAGCGTGGACCGCAGCTACGAACGCGCCGCGCGCAACCTCGGCGCTTCGGAATGGAAACTTTTCTGGCGAGTTACCATGCCGCTCGCATGGCGCTCCATCCTGGCGGCCACGGCGCTGGCCTTCGCGCGATCGCTGGGCGATTTTGGCGTCACGTTGATGGTGGCCGGCAACATCCCGGGCCGGACACAGACCATCGCGGTCGCCATCTATCAGGCAGTCGAATCCGGGGACGGCGCGCTCGCGCGAACACTGGTGCTGGTGGTTTCGGCGATGGCGTTGCTCCTATCTGACGCTGGCCAATCGGCTCAGCCCCACCCGCCTCTAAAGCGCCATGTTGCAGGCGCGCATCCGCAAGATCCTTCCGCTCCGAAACCCGATTCCGCCGGGTTCTCACTCGATTTGGAGTTTACGCGCGACAGCCGGGGTGACCGTACTCTTCGGACCCAGCGGCGCCGGCAAAACGCTGGTGCTGGATTCCATTGCCGGATTCATGCACCCCGACGAAGGCCGCATCATCTTGGAAAACGAGATCCTCTACGACGCCGCGTCCGGCGTGCATCTCCCGCCCCAGAAACGAAACTGCGGATACGTGTTTCAGAACTATGCGCTGTTCCCGCACATGACACTTCGCGAGAACCTGGCGTTCGCCGCCGAACGCAAGCCGCGCCTCGAACGGCATCGCCGCGTCAATGACATGCTCGACAAGTTCCGGTTGACCGAAGCGGCGGGACGGCGTCCGCACGAAGTCTCCGGCGGACAGCGCCAGCGCTGCTGCATCGCGCGCGCCTTGATCGGCGAGCCCAAACTACTGCTGCTCGACGAACCTGCCACTGGCCTCGACGCCGTGCTGCGCGCGGAATTCTACGAAGTGCTGCGGCAGGTTCGCAGCCGAATTCGCCACGCCGATGCTACTGGTGACCCACGATCTGACCGAGTGTTTCGAACTGGGCGAGGAGATGCTGATTCTGCACGCCGGCAAAATCGTGCAGAAGGGGACGCCACGCCATGTGCTCGATGAGCCCGCGTCACTATGAAGTCGCTCGTCTGCTGGGGGCTTTCAATCTGCTGGACTGCGAAATTCGGACGCTCGACCCCGGCCGCAATACCAGCCGGCTGCAAGTGGGCGAGTTCGAATTAGAGGGCCCTTATTTTCCCGGCCACTTGAAAGGCGACCACGTCACCCTGTGCGTCCGCCCGGAGCAACTCAAAGTTTCAGCGCGCAACGGCAAACCGGGATTCAATCAGATCCCCGCGGCGCTGGTCCGTACCGTCGAACGTCCTCACGGCGTACGCCTGGAATTTTCCGGCGGCGGCATCATCGCACCCGTGCGCGTCAACGTGTCGCGAGCCGACTATGAGAGTCAAAAGGAAACCCGCGATTGGGTAATCCAATTCCCGACCGGCGCGCTACGGGTGCTGTAGAGCCAGCCGTTAGTCGGTATAAAGGTTACAAACGAAGTAGGTGATCGAACTGCCGGGATCCGGAATCACCCAGTGCGGCGTCTTGATCGCCATGTGGTAGACATCGCCCACTACGATCTTGCGACGCTCGCCGCCTTGCACAATTTTCTTCCCGTCCGGTCCGGCAACGATTTCTCCGCCCAAGTTGACGCTCCCCGACCCGCTGGTAAAAATGAGCACGTGAGCGAAGTTGTCGTGGCTTTCGGGGGCTGCACCCACGTTGCGGCGCTGCACGCTGCAATCATGATGCGGAGCGTCGTACCTGCCCAGAAAACCCGGCTTCGCCAGTTGTTCCATGGTCCAGACTTCATAAGGAGCGGTGTTCAGCGGAGGCGGTTCCTTCTTCGCCTTCTTGGTGTCGCCGCCGGTTTGGGCTGAAACCAGCAGGGCTGCGGACAAAACCACCAAAGCGAGCACAAACAGACTCGCGAGAATCGCTCGAATCTCAATCTTCTTGTTCATCATCGTTGTTGACTCCTAAATTGCCTATAGTGACGGTGCGTTTCCGGCACCGAAACTCTATCACGAAACGGGTGCCGCGGCAATTCGCCAAATGCCAGCTCAGATGCCCTTTGACCCCAATGTTTCAACATGATATAGTCTTTCGCAGAATGTTGGAGGTGTAAATGCGTCACCGTGTCGTGGTGTTGTGCGCTTCTCTTGCGGTCGCCTTTGCCGTCTACGCGGCCGAGTCCGGCCCCTTCACTCCCGCCCAACGAAATCTATGGTCGCTGGCTCCGGTCAAACATCCGGCTGTGCCGACGGTCAAGAATCAGGCGTGGGTCAAGACGCCAATCGATGCCTTCGTCCTCGCGAAGCTTGAAGAGAAGAATCTGACGCCCAACCCGCCGGCCGATCGCGTCACACTCTTGCGCCGCGCCACCATCGATATGACCGGCTTGCCGCCCACGCCGGAAGAGACACAGCAATTCCTGAATGACAAGTCGCCCAACGCCTACGAGAAAATCGTCGACCGTCTGCTCTCCTCCCCCGCTTACGGCGAGCGCTGGGCGCGCCATTGGCTGGATGTCGTGCGCTACGCCGATAGCAACGGTTTCAAGGCCGACGAGACCCGCCCCAACATCTGGCGCTATCGCGACTACGTCATTAAATCGCTGAACGAAGACAAGCCCTACGACCGTTTCATAAAGGAGCAGATCGCGGGCGACGAAATTTATCCGGGCAGCAACGAAGCGCTAGTGGCCATGGGCTTCAACCGGCACTGGATCGATGAAAGCAACTCAGCCACCCTGTTCCTGCGCCGCCAGGAAACGCTGGATGACATGACCACCGTGACCGCCGAAACCTTCCTCGGTCTGACATTCGGCTGCGCGCGCTGCCACAATCACAAATTCGATCCCATCCTGCAGAAGGATTACTACCGCCTGCAGGCTTTCTTCGCCAATACCGGCGCTGGCGATGGCCCGCTGCCGATAGAGAATGCCGATGCGCGCAAGAAGTACGAAGAGCAAATGGCCGTCTGGGAAGAGAAGACCAAAGACATCCGCGCCGAGATCGCGAAGATCGAAGCGCCGCTGCGCATGGAGAAGATGAAGACCGGGTCGCCTACTATCAGCCCGAAGTCCAGGAAGCCATTTTCATGGACCCCGCCAAGCGCGATCCCATGCAGGTCATGATGGCGCACACAGCCAAGGGGCTGATGGCCATCAATGCCCCGTTCGATGCGCAAAGCTCTGCGCGACCTCAACGAAGCCGACGCAAGACGCTACGCCGAACTCAAGAAACAACTCGCCGAGTTCGATTCCTTGAAGCCTGAGCCGCCGCCACAAGCGCAATACATGACCGACCTTAGCGCCACCGCGCCGCCGACGTATCTTCTGAAAGGCGGCAATTTGGATGTGAAGGGCGAAGAGGTTCAACCCGGCTTCCTCTCGATACTCGATCCTTCCGACGCTAAGATCACGCCGCTCCCGAATTCCACCGGCCGCCGCACCGCGCTGGCCGCCTGGCTCACCGATCCTAAGAATCCGCTGGTGGCCCGCGTGATGGTCAACCGTATCTGGAACTACAATTTCGATCGCGGCATCGCTGCCACGCCGGGAGATTTCGGACTCATGGGAACCCGGCCGACGCATCCCGAATTGCTGGATTACCTGGCCACAGCGTTCGTCGAAAACGGCTGGAGCATCAAGAAAATGAACCGCATGATTCTGCTGTCCAGCACCTATCAGCAGTCGTCGGAGTTTCAGACTCAGGCGGCGGCAGTCGATCCCGACAATAAGTTGATGTGGCGTTACGGCCGGCATCGCATGGAAGCGGAAGCGATTCGCGATTCCATGCTGTCCGTCAGCGGACTGCTGAATCCCCAAATGGGCGGACCTGGCGTTTTCCCGCCGGTTCCTCCCGGGACGCTCGCTTCCAAATCGAACTACGGCCGCTGGGGCTGGAAGAGAAAGACCCCGCGCAGAACAATCGCCGTAGCGTTTACATATTCGTCCGTCGCAACTTGCGCTATCCCATGCTGCAGGAATTCGATTCCGCCAATACCTTCGAGAGCTGCGATTTCCGCAAGAACACTGTCACGCCTTCGCAATCGCTCGACCTGCTGAACAATGGACTGATCCTGGATTGGGCGAAGGCATTAGCGGGCCGCATTCTGAACGACAATGGCTTGACGCCCGATGCTCAAGTGGAGCGGGCCTTCAGACTGGCTTACGGACGTGACCCCAACGACGGAAGAAAAGAAGATCGCGCTGGACTTCCTCGCCAAGCAGAGTGCCATCATGGCGCAGCGTCTGGCGGCCGGCGATAAAGCCAAGCCGCCGCTGCCTGCCAATGTTCCCGCGGGGATCGATCCGGCGCGAGCCGCCGCGGTCGTCGATTTGTCGCAAATGCTGATGGACTCCAACGAGTTCCTGTACATCAACTGATCTGGGATGAAAAGGGGAAAACGCCATGTCAGATAAAATGCTTGAGACATTGAACCGGCGCTGGAACGTTTCCAACCGCCGCGAGTTCTTCACGCGCGCAGGCAGCGGTCTCGCTGGGATCGCACTGAGCGCGATGATGGCCGAAGACGGCTACGCCGCCGGTGTCGATCCTTTGGCGCCCAAGCAGCCCCATCTGCCGCCCAAGGCCAAGAACATCATCTGGTGTTTCATGGAGGGCGGCCCCAGCCAAGTCGATCTCTTCGATCCCAAACCGCTACTGGAAAAATACGCGCTGCAGCCGATGCCGGCGTCGTTTCATCCGGAGACACTGCTCACAGCGCAAGGCTCCAAGCCCAGTGATGGCATGTTCCCGTCGCGCCGCGCGTTCAAGCAATACGGCCAAAGCGGCTTGTGGGTCTCCGACTGGCTGCCGAACATCGCCCAGCACGTCGACGATATCGCGGTCCTCCGGTCTTGCCACACTGATGCGGTCAATCACGTCGGCGGCGTCTGCGAAATGAACACTGGTTCGCTGCTCGCGGGGCGCCCGTCCCTCGGCGCGTGGCTGACCTACGGCCTCGGCACCGCGCAGAAGAATTTGCCCACGTTCGTCGTCATGCAGGACGACAAAGAAATCCTGGGCTCGGTGCAGAACTACGGCTCCGGCTTCCTGCCCGCCACGTATCAAGGCTCGCTGTTCCGCCAAGGCGATACGCCCATCCTGAATCTGAAGCCGCCTGCCGGGACCACCGACGCGCAGCAGCGCAGCAAGATCGAGTTCCTCCAGAAGCTGAACGAGTCGTTTCGGACGCAATAAAGAAGACGATACCGAACTCGACGCCCGCACGCGCTCCTATGAGCTGGCGTACCAGATGCAGTCCGCCGCTCCCGAAGCCGTCGACCTCTCGCAAAGAATCCGACGCCACCAAGAAGCTCTATGGCATGGACGAGCCGGAGACCAAAGTCGTACGGAGCCAACTGTCTGCTGGCCCGGCGCTTAGTCGAGCGCGGCGTGCGCTTCGTCGAAGTCTATCAGCGGCTCCGGCTCGCGGCTGGGATGCGCACCAGGACGTCGAAGCAGTAACCACACCAAGTGGTGCAAAGCGTCCGACAAGCCGGTCGCCGGCCTGCTGGCCGATCTGAAAGCCCGCGGCATGTTGAAGGACACGCTGGTGGTCTGGGGCGGCGAATTCGGCCGCACCCCGTTCGCCGAAGTCACGCCGGACAGAGCCCGAAAAGTACGGCCGCGATCACAATCCCTGGGGCTTCACCATGTGGATGGCCGGCGGCGGCGTCAAGGGCGGCCAGACCATCGGCAGCCACCGACGAAATCGGCCTGCGCGCGGCGGAAGATCCGTACCACGTGTGGGACATTCACGCGTCGATTCTCAACTTGCTGGGCCTGAATCACCTGCGCACCACCTACATGCACAACGGCCGCGCCGAGCGCCCCACCGTCACCGGCGGCAATCTGATTCCGAAACTCTGGAGTTAGGCTTCCCCGCGCCGGTTTGCACCCGCGCGGGGCACTGTAAGGTGTGGTAAAACATTCGTCGTACGACTCGTACGTTTGCTGGTATAATTCTTATCGATCTATGCCACATGGAAACGTGGCTGATCGGAGGACGTTATGAAATTCTCATTGCTTTGCCTAGGTACGCTGTTGGCCGGATATTGTTTGGGAGGCTCCATCACGCTCCCCGGTGGAACTCAGACAGTCGTAGGCACTAGCACTACCGGCACATCGTTCACCTATAGCGGCACCCTGACCCAAGCCGATACCCTAGCGATCACAGTGAGCGGCAGTCCGTCGGATCCGTGTCTGCAAAACGGACCTACACAGTACTGCACCAATGCCGCCGGCGTACTGACCGTCGCTGGAAATGGCGCCGGAGTCGGCGGCACCACCACGTTCAGCGGGACATTCAATGGCACCACTGGTACCTGGAATTACGGTTCGCTGCTTCTCGAAATTTCCGGAGTCTCCGGTCCCGGAACCGTTCAACTCTTCGCGGCGAATGCAGCCAACGGACTAGGGAGCGCTACTCCGCCCGCCGATCTCACGCTCGCCACGACATCGCTTGCCGCCTTGGGTTTCGGGAACTTCTCGGTAGTGAACCCAACCATCACCTTCATTCTGGCCGACAGCCTGTACACCGATAACGCCAACAACTTCGTTCTGACCCCGGTTGCCAGTGGCGTTCCTGAGCCCTCCTCGGTTTTTCTCATCGGATCGGGATTGGCCGGTTTGGCCTGGTTCGGCCGCCGCGCCCGGCGCTAACCGCAATCGCAGGAAGAGTACGTTTCGCTGGGGAGGACGGCGTGGCATAATGTGCCAGACGGAGTCCCCATGGTTGAATCTGCGCGCATCCCGAAAGCCGTTTCTAGTTTCGCATTGAGACTTCTCGTTGCCGCGATAACCATAACCGCAATTGCTCAGCCCTCCCGCGCTGAAGGTCTGCCCGACGGCCCTGGCAAGAACCTGGTCGAGGCCGTTTGCAGCGAATGCCACACCACCGAGCGCATCGCGGCCCAGCAGTTGACCAAACCGCAATGGGCCGACAAGGTTCTCGAGATGCTTCAGGAAGCGCCGGACGTCAAGCAATCGGAGCGCGATACCATTGTCGAATATCTGGCCAAGAACTTCCCGGCCCACGCCAACGTGAACAAGGCCAGCGCCAAGGAGCTTCAAGCAACACTTGAAATTTCATCCGAATCTGCCTCAACTATAGTTAGTTATAGGCAGAGCAACGGAATTTTTAAATCTCTGGATGATCTGAAAAAAGTCCCCGGCATAGACGCCGCCAAACTGGATGCGAAACGCGACATCATCGACTTCAAAGAGTGACGTCTTTCCCCTTAGCCAAGGAGTCAAGTTTCGCGTGAGATCCAGGTTGTATTTATAAGCATCCATGTCCACTTTTCGCCCGTAGACCAGCAACGGAACCTCCTGCTCAAAGCGCGACCCATGGGAGCGCACCTTCACGGCCTGTAGTGGCTGATCAAGATTCCCAAATACCGTATCTTTCGCAGCGAGTAGAAGCAAATCTCCCACCCGGCTGGGGTAAAGCTGGAACAGCCGCGCGGCTTCGGCCCCTTCGTAAATCTCAGTGACGCCCGGCGTTGCCCTCAGCAGTTCGATGGCCCTCGGCAGATCGGCTCTGCGATCCAGATAGACATAGCAACTGCCGCCCATGTTCTGATGATGGATCACGTGCTTGTCGCGAACCGTAGCGATGGCCACCGCGGAAATCGATTCCGCCTGCAGAATGCGCGCCACGTCAATGCCTTTGTCCTTGCGGTTCATGCCATGGTCGGCGGTCAGATAAAGTTCCAGCCCTGGATGATCGTCCACAATGTCGCCGAGCAGCTTGTCGAGCGTATGTAGGTGCTCCAGCGATGGCGCTTCCTCGGCGGCATAGGTGTGCATCATGTAGTCGGTCGTCGACAGATACATCAGATCGACGGATTCGTTCTTCAGAACGTGACGGGCAGCTCGCAGGGACCAATAGTTCACCTGCGCCGAGTACATATTCTCCTGCTTGCCGATCAAGCCTACATATTTCTGATCCGGCATTTCCGCCGATACCTGGATGTCAGCGCCGCGCCCGCAGAGCGTGCGGACTTTGTCCTTGGAAGTCACCAGCGCCGTCCGCAAACCCAGAGCATGCGCCCGCTCAAAGATGGTCGGCTTCAGGACGAAATCCGCCGACTCCATCTCGATCCCTTTTTTGGTCTTGCGGATCGTAATAAAAATTGGTGGTGACGCCGTGATCCTTGGGGAAGCTGCCCGTGACCAGTGACGTATTGTTCACGTTCGTGACCGAAGGGATCACGTCCAGCCCGATTTTGAACGCGCCCTCGCGGCTCAATCGCTTGAGATTGGGCATGTCGCTCTTGTGGACATAGTCCGGCCCAAAGCCGTCGATCAGCACAATCAGAATCTTCCGCCGGGCCGCGGCGCGGCCTTTCTTCGTGATGGCGAGCGAAGCCGCCGAGGACATCAGAAAATGCCTGCGCGTAGTCATCGTTCTCCCAGTGTTCCACATCCGGACGCTGTTGCTAGTTACCCCGCCCGGCGACGTGTATTCTTGAACGAGAGCTATCCTCGTGATCGCCTCGTCGTCCCAATCCGCTTCCCGTTCGGCAAACCTTCGCCGCATTCTGCGAGTCGCTTCCGGCAACGCGCTGGAGATGTATGATTTCCAGATCTTCGGCTTCTACGCTCCGGCTATCGCACACGTCTTCTTCCCCAACACCAGCGAATACGCGTCGCTCATGCTGTCGCTCTCCACCTTTGGCGCCGGATTCCTGATGCGCCCCCTGGGAGCCATCGTGCTAGGCTCCTACATCGACAAGCACGGCAGGCGCGCGGGCCTGCTCTTGACGCTCGCCTTAATGGCCTTCGGGACGCTCTCGATCGCCGTTCTTCCGGGCTATGCGGTCTTAGGCCTGGCCGCTCCTCTGCTGGTACTGCTGGGCCGGCTGGTGCAGGGCTTCTCCGCCGGTGTCGAATTGGGAGGCGTCGCCGTCTACCTCTCTGAGATCGCCCCATCGGGGCGCAGGGGATTTTACGTCAGTTGGCAATCCGGCAGTCAGCAAGCGGCCGTGATGTTCGCCGCCGCGCTGGGCATTGCACTCGCTACAAATCTCTCCGCCGCGCAAATGGCCGGCTGGGGATGGCGCATCCCCCTGCTGGCCGGATGCGCGCTCTTGCCCCTGCTGTTATTCCTGCGGCGCTCGCTGGAGGAAACTCCCGAATTCCTCGCCAGGAAGCGGCATCCCGGCACACGCGAGATTCTGGAATCGTTGCTAGCCAACTGGAGATTGGTGCTGCTGGGCATGATGATGTCGACCTTCAGCACTGTCTCCTATTATTTGGCGACAGTCTACACGCCCACCTATGGCGGATCCGAGCTCCACCTGCCGCCCACCGGCACGCTGGTCGTGACCCTCGCCGTCGGTCTGTCCGCTTTCCTCCTGCTGCCCACTTCAGGAGCACTCTCCGACCGCATCGGCCGCCGTCCGATCTTGATTCTGTCCACCGCAGCGGCGATCCTCACGGCGTATCCTGCGCTGGCTTGGCTGTCCTCCGCGCCTTCCTTCCAACGGCTGCTCGCCGTCGAAGTCTGGTTCGCGTTCCTGTTTGCCGCTTACCAAGGCGCTATGTCCCCGCTCATGGTCGAAATGATGCCCGCCAAAATGCGGACCACCGGCTTCGCTCTAGCCTACAGCTCAGCCACCGCCGTGTTTGGGGGATTCACCCCTGCCGTCTGTACTTATCTGATCCACACCACCGGCAATCGCGCCATGCCCGGAGTCTGGCTATCGCTCGCCGCCGCGATCGCCCTATCCGCCGTTCTGATTGTGACTTCCCGCGCCAGTTCCCTCGCGAACGTGGGTGCAACTCAAATCGCCGCCAGCGACGTCCAATAATTGGAAGGCAAACTGCACTTGGTAGTTGCAGTGGTTTTCTTATGTGGACTCATTTAGCAGAAGCATTGCTTACAGGCGCCGGGATCCTTCTCGGTCCGTTGATGGTAGTGGTTGCAATGGGCGGGGCGCTGGCATTGGTGGAGCGGTTCTTTCACGCTTCTCGCTAGTGCGCCGCCCGCATGCTTGGGTGAAATGCCCACTCGGGACCAGATCGCCTGGGGCAAGTCACTCATCTAAACGCTCAGTACCGGACACGGAGCATTCCGGATGATCCCGTAAGCATGGGTCCGCAGCCGACCCAAAGTTTCTTGCAGAGCACCCCGGCCGATAATCACCATGTCGGATCCGTGCTGCAATGCTTCTTGTCGAACCACATCTGGCACCGTCCCTGCCCCCACGCACACCGGGACATCAATACCAGCAGCCTTCTCCAGATTCTGAATCGTGCGCCGCGCGCCTTCGCGCAACGTTTCCTCGAATTCCTCGTCCATTTGCCTCTCCGGCCAAGCTTCGATACTGGGGACGGCGTGCACCAACCGCAAAGCTGCTCCCAGGTCCTTACATAACGCCGCCGCCCACCGCATCAGTTCGATGCTCGCCGGATTCGTATCCACGGCGCATAGAATCCTACGCATTCCGATGTGATTGCGATCCGCCGCTTCGCTGGTGTGCGCGGCCGTCCATACCGCCACGTGACTATCGTGCAATACCTTGGACGTGACCGATCCCAGTAACAACTGACGGAAGGGTCCGTATCCATGCGTTGGCATCATCACCAGGTCGACTTTGTTGGCGGCGATATAATCCGCGATCTCGCGCGCTGGGTCGCCCAGCAACCCCACTCGCTCTACGGTGAGCCCCGCAAAGTCTTTCGCGAAGGTATTATCAAGCTGAACCTTCACGTCATCCAGAATTAATTGCGGATCGATCATCGCCGCGGTTTCAAACCCGCTGGTATAGATGGGGTGCGCCACCGAAATCAGCGTGATCTTGGCGCCGTTTCGACGAGCCATTTCCTCCACAAACGGAACCGCTGTATTGCACCGGTCTGAGAAATCAACCGGAAAGAGAATGTGCTTGATATTGGGCATTGCGTTGCCTCCTGAAGTATACAAACGTGCAATCCTCGTGCCAAGCCCACTTCCAGCAGAGCCGCCGGGCTGACGCGCAATTCTCTGAGAATTCCCCCGGAATAGGCGCACCAATTGGGGGAAAGGACTCTATCGCCACGGGCCTGGTGGCGCGAAATCGCACAGTACGGCGTCTGGCGGTCATCCTCCGCATAACGGACCTTCGCTTGCAAAGCTCCTAACGTAAACACAAGGAGCCACCATGATCACAAGACATCGGGCTGGTTTGACACTAGTTTTAATGCTGATTGCCGGAAGCCTTTTCGCCGCGCAAAACTCGCACCGCGAGAAAGCAAAACCGGCGCCTCTGATCGACTCTATTCAAGGGCCGGATTTGTACAAAGCGTACTGTGCGTCCTGTCATGGCGCCGACGCAAAAGGTGACGGTGTGATGACGCCGTCGCTCAGAGTAAAACCGTCGGATTTGACCCGCCTCGCCGCCCGTAACGGCGGGACGTTTCCGCTGATGCGAATCGAAGGCATCATCTCGGGAGAGGTGTTGCCGGCCACCAGTCATGGGAGCAGCCAGATGCCGGTGTGGGGGCCGATTTTTTCCCACGTGGAGCGCGACCAGGATTTGGGCCGTGTGCGCATCGATAACCTGGCCCGCTACCTTCGCGACATCCAAGTGAAATAGTTCGCACGAGCGCTGTCCGCACGGCCCGTCGATTGCACAACCTTACGGCGAGGTGACACATCATGGCAAGTATTCCGGTCCAAAAAGTAGAGAACGAAAAAGTGGAGACCGCTCCCACCTTAAAGGCTCTGCAAGAGACAGTCGAGATGGTTCGCCAGAGAGCCTTTGAGCTATTTGAGCATCGAGGATTCAGTCCCGGCAATGAACTGGCAGATTGGGTTCAAGCCGAGCGGGACTTGTTTTGGGTACCGCCGGCTGAGATGGCCGAGATCGGCAACGAAATTGAAATCACGGTAGCAGTACCCGGTTTCGATCCCAAGGAAGTGCATGTGACTGCGCAGCCCAGCGAAATTCTGGTCCAAGGTAGCCACGAAAAGCGCGCCGAAAGAGGAGAGAAAGGCGTGCTCTACAGTGAATTCGACCAAAAGGCCCTTTACCGGCGCTTCGAGATCGCGCAGCCGATTGATGTCGGCCATGTGACCGCGAACGTCGAGAACGGGATGTTAACGGTCAGGGCTCCTAAAAAAGTGCCTCAGGCGATTGCGGACCGCAAGGCCGCCGCGGCTTAGCCGTAGCGCAAACACTTCCGCGCCCGGTCAGCGAACTGACCGGCAACCTCGTCCGATCGTAACAAGGTCGCGGCACCCAAAGTGCAGTAAGCTTGGACACAAATGGCGCGACCACCGAAGCCTGACGGCACGACTTTGGCCAAGCGATTATCGCTGCTCTTGGAGTCGCTACCAGATGCGATCTTCGAGGTCGATGCGGCTGGCCGCATCGTGCTGGCTAACACCGAGGCCGAGCGCATGTTTGGCAGGACCCGCGAGGAACTGCTGGGGTTGCATGTGGAAACCCTCGTTCCGGAGCGCTTTCGCCACAACCATGTCTCCCACCGGGACCGCTACGGAACCCACCCGGTAAGGCGTCCCATGGGCGCCGGTCTGGATCTGTTTGCGGTGCGTAAAGACGGCGCCGAATTTGCCGTCGATATTAACTTGAGCCCTCTGGAGGGCGTCGAAGCCGGTCGCGTCCTCTGCGTGATCCGTGACGTGACCCCGCGGCGCGCTGCTGAAGAGAAGATCAAGATGTTGAACCAAAGCCTTGAGCGGCGTTCGTCGGAATTGGCGGCTGCCAATGCGGAGCTATCGCAACAAAACCGCGAAGTGGAGCGCGCCAACCGCCTAAAGAGCGAATTCCTCGCCAGCATGAGCCACGAGTTGCGGACGCCGCTCAATACGATTCTCGGCTTCTCTGAGCTTTTGTCAGAGGAAAGCGCCGGGGCTTCTGAACGACAAGCAGAAGCGCTTCGTGGCGCACATCCAGGGCGATGCCAATCATCTGCTGGAGCTGATCAACGACATTTTGGACTTGTCCAAGATCGAGGCCGGGCGTCTGGAGCTTCGCCTCGAACCTTTCGCGATGGCCGTGGCCGTCGCCGAGGTGCTTACCAGCATTCGCCCGTTGGCGGCAGCCAAGAGCATCGCGGTCGATAGCGATGTCGATACGAATTTGGTGCTGCAAGCGGATCGGCTCCGCTTCAAGGAGATTCTC
The DNA here is from genome assembly GCA_963793395.1 of Bryobacterales bacterium. Taxonomy (GTDB): domain Bacteria; phylum Acidobacteriota; class Terriglobia; order Bryobacterales; family Bryobacteraceae; genus Palsa-187. The sequence continues at coordinate 14,509 of CAWCAP010000053.1, forward strand.
TACAACCTTTTGAGCAACGCCATCAAGTTCACCCCGGCCGGCGGCCGCATCTGGATTGAATCGACGATTGATCGCGGATCAGTTCGCTTCCTGGTCGGCGATACCGGAATCGGCATCGCTGAGCAGGATCAGCAGCGAAATTTTCGAGAGCTTCCGCCAAGCCAGCGCCACCACCAAAGGCGTCCGCGAGGGCACCGGTTTAGGTCTCGCCATCACCAAACGCCTGGTGGAGCATCACGGCGGAAAGATCTGGGTGGAGAGCCAGCCCGGCAAAGGCAGCCGCTTCTATTTCACTTTGCCGGTGCAGCGGTGCGCCCGCGATTGGCACCCAAACGGAGCCGGATGCGGAAGCGCCGCCGACTGGCCCGCTGCTCCTTATCACTAGTCATCACGCGGCCTGGCGTGAAGAGGCCGCGCACCTGCTGCGTGCGAAGGGTTCACCACTAGCATCGCTGCGTCCGGCGCGGACGCATTTCATAAGGCCAGAGATCATCGGCCCGATCTGATTCTTCTCGACATGGACCTGGCAGGAAAGAGCGGATGGGAAACTTTGCACGACCTCAGAACCACGCCGGAAACCGCCGGTATTCCCGGTGATCATCGCCTCGACGGCGGATGAGCGAAAGATGGGCGCGGCACTGGGAGCGGCCGAATGCTTGACCAAGCCACTCGCCAAAGAATCGTTACTGAGTGCGGTGAGGAAGACTCTCAAATTGGAGGACTCGCTTCGGGTCTTAATCATCGATGACGATCCGGAAACCCGGCAGCTCATAGGAGATACCCTGAAGCGGATGGCCATACTCCGCTCACCGCGGGGAATGGCGACGAAGCGCTGCGCATTCTGGAGCGCTCGCATATCGACGCCATCATTCTTGATTTGCTATTGCCCGGGCGCAACGGCTTTGAATTGCTGACTGAAATCCGTGCGCGGGAAGAATGGCGTCGAATTCCCGTTATGGTGCTCTCCGTGAAGGATCTGGATGAGCGGGAGCGGGACACACTGGCGGCTCAATCCGCGTCGGTATTTGCAAAAGGAACTCGGTTGGCGGCCAGCACTTCTCGCGAATCTCCGCCGCTTGGCGGGAATCAACTCCCGGAAAAGCGTGCTAGTGGCGGACGACAATCCGGCGGGCCGGGAACTGGTGCGCGAAATTCTGAACGATTTGGTTTCGAGCCTGGTGGAAGCAGCCAATGGAGCGAGAGGCCTTGGAGAAGATTCGCCAGTCGCCGCCCGATCTGGTGCTCTTGGATATTACAGATGCCGGAGATGGACGGTTTTCAAGTCCTGAGCGAGATCCGCCGCGAACCCGCGCTCAGAATTTGCGCGTGGTCGCCCTCACCGCTTTCGCCATGCAAGGCGATCGCGAAAGCGCGCTCGACGCCGGCTTCGACGATTACATCACCAAACCCGTGACCGGCGCCAAACTAAAGGCACAACTGGAGGCCGCCGGATCCCCGGTGAACAATTAAGCGCGCGCTGCCCTCCGAATTCCTTTCCCCGGATTGCGCGATGCTATGAAGAGCGCCATGATGACCAAAGCGGAAGTGAAGGCCCGGGTTCAAGAGATCGGAATCATCCCGTCGATTCACGTTTCTTCGGTCGAGGATGCTCTCTTCGCCGCTAAGGAGATTTCGGCTGCGGGGATTCCTATCCTGGAGCTCGCCACCATTGAACCTGGGGCCATCGAGTTTATTGCCGTTCTGGTGCGGGAGCATCCCGGCCTGATTGTGGGCGCCGGTGAATTGACGGATAGCCAAACCGCGCAGCACTGCCAGGAAGCGGGAGCGAAGTTTCTCACCGGCCCGGGAGTCGACTTGGGCGGCTTTGAAGTCTCCAGCGAAGATGGTCCGCTGATTATCCCCGGCGCGCTCACCCCTACCGAAGTCCTGAAAGCCTGGAAATCCAGTTGTGATTTCGTGAAGGTTTTTCCCTGCGCCGAAGTGGGCGGCGCCAACTACATTAAAGCGCTCAAGGGACCGTATCCATACATCCCTCTGATCGCCTCCGGTGGAGTGAATCAGGAGACCGCCGCGGAATTCATCATGGCTGGCGCGACGGCCCTGGGGATCGGCGGCGCTTTGATCCCGCATGAGTCCATCCGGCTTCGTCAGTCGCAGCGCATCCACGAACTCGGGCGCCGCTTCGTGGCTATTGTGAAACACGCGCGAGCGCAGACGCCCCACCGCAAGGAAAAACCTTCCACCAACGTCGCCGGTTTAGTGGGGCGTTCCCAAATATCGCTTGCGCATTTTCGCGACGATAGTGAATTCCGGGTCCACTACGTTCGAGATGTCGTACTCCATCCCTTGCCCCAACAACAAGCTAGCGCCGCGTTCGTCGAATCCATAACTATCCATCAGCCAGCGCATCAGCTCTGTAGTCGCATGCTGCAAGCGCTTCATTGAGCGCCCGCGAACTGCCCAGCACCATGATGTAAGTCCTGAGTTTCCAGGCGCGGCCAGTTGATCTTTTTCCCTTTCACCAGGTCCACCGAGAATTCGACATCCAGCGATGTCTCGATCGCGCTGCCCACCACTTCGCCGTCACCCTGCCGCGCGTGGCCGTCGCCCAGAAAGAACAGTGCGCCCGGCTCGAATACCGGCAGCATCACCGTCGCGCCCGCACCCATGCCGTTGTAGTCCATGTTGCCGCCGAAGTTGTCGGCGGTACTCGACGGAATCGCCGCGTGATTGTCAGGAGCCGTACCAATGCATCCCAACATTGGACGTAGCGGCAGCTCGATACGCGGTCCCTTGAAATCGGCCGGATCGCTATAAGCAATGCCTTTTTGTTTGTCGATATGCCAAGTCGCCTGCTTCGCCTCCCGCAACGCTTCGCTACGCAAAAAATCCGGATCGGCGGTGTAGGGAGCCAGTAGCGACGCGGAAAAGCCGGTGGCCCGGTTCGTCTCCAGGCGCAATAAATGAACCACCAGTGTATCGCCCGGTTCAGCTCCGTCGATATAGAACGGACCGGTCTCTGGATTCGGCCTCTGCCCGCGCTGCACGCCTGTGGAGTCAACACCGCGCGCGTCGATGGTGGACGTGATCACGTGATCGCCCGGCTTGATGTGAAGTACCGGCGGATGCGCGCCTGAAAAAGTGTTATAGAATTTCGTCGGCGCAAAGTGATATGTTTCCGCGAATGCGGTCGCGGCCAACGCCAGCGTCAGGAGCAGCTTCATACTCATCCTCCAGTTTGGACAAGTATAGCGTTCCCCGCCCCCTTTACTTCTTCGCCCCCTCGTCCCCATTTGCGCCCGGCGCCGACCCGCCCAGGAACAGCCTCTTCCCATCCGGCAGCGTGATGTTCCTGCCCGACGCCGCGGTTCGATCCATCTTTCGCGCGGTAGCCTTCCAGCAGAATCTCCGTCCCCGCCGGCAGCGCGTCCTTCGTGAAGCCGAGGCGATACAAAGAATTCGGACTGCCGCCTTCGATCATCCACGGGACTACCTGGCCATCATCGCCCTTAACGTCCAAATGAATCCAGGAATGCGGATTGGTCACTTCCCACTTGGTCACGATTCCCCGCAACTTGATCGGCTTGTTCTGGTCGAACTCCGCCGCGAACGCGTGATGCGCCCACACCGGCAGAGCCGTCAGCAGCAGTCCCGCGCCCAGAGCCATCGCGAACAACTTTCTTGTCATCGCTATTTCCTTTCCGCCGCGGCTTTCTTGGCCGCTTCCGCCTCGGCCGCGCGCGCTCCGCTCAACGTGTTCGCCAGTCCGTAGTTCGCTTCGTGGCAAGCATATTCGTAGAGCTGCCCCTGCAACCGCGTCATCGGCAACTCCCCGGACCACGGTTTCGTCCACATCCCCGCATCATCCACTGTGAACTGATACAGCACTGTATCCGCATCGACGCGCGTAAGCCGTTCCACAACGTGCAGGTTTTGAGCATCCACGTACGGATTCAAATCCGTGAAGTTAGTAGTGTCCACCACCAGCGTGTTACCTTCCCAATGTCCCACCGAATCACCCAGCCACTGCTTGATATGTTTGTCGAGATGCGGACGTCCATCCGTCGGAATAATGCGGGCGTCGTGAATCATTTCGGACTCGATCACCACGTATCCCGGACCCTGTACAATCTGCAAATTACTGTTGTATGCCGCAGGCAGTAGCGGCGGTCCCACGTTTCCCCGGGCGATGCAGCGCGCGCTCAGACCCAGGCTCGCAGCGCTATCGAACTCATGTCCCTTAACCTTCGCTCTCCGCTCCGCCCGCCGCTTCTGCGCTTCCGCTGTAAGCGAAGGAACCACGCCATCCGGACCCACAATAATCGACGTCCGCCGGTTCCATGCGAGATTCGCTTGCGCGCGGTCCAGCCCGAACTGGCTGAAATCGTAGTGCACGTCATCGGCAGTTCCCGGCTCAGTTCCTCGCCCTTCCTCCTCGGCTTGGCCAAGCCTCTGCCGCTCTTTCTCGATAGCCCCAGCCAGTTCCGCTTCGTTATAGAATTCTTTCGCCCCGAGCTCCTTCGGCCGTTCCAGCGGTGTCACCGTGTTGTTCGTCCAGACACCCTGCAGATCGGGTTTGCCATCCGGCGGTGCGCGGCGGAGTCCAGCCTTTCTTTGCCGCCGGAGCCTGCCCAAAGCTAATCGCCGCGAATAGAAGGACCGCCACAACCGCCGCCGAACCCACGCCACGTCTCATCTATTTGCCGGCTTTCTTCCGCAGGGGTCCATACAGAATCTCTTCTGCGAACTCAGGGCATTTATATTCCAGAAGCCGGTGCGTTCTTTTCCACGTGCCGGTAAAGCGGCATGCTGATCTTCCACGGCCGCGAAAACACCTTCGGATCCTCAATCGTGGCTTCGTAATTGAGAGTATCCGCGCTGCGCGGCGTGTAGCGCTCCACCACATGCAGCGCGTCGCTATGGAAATTGCCCGCGCGGTCGAACCAAGTGTCCTCGTTCTGACTTGTGACATCCACCACCAGCGTCTCGCCCTCCCAATGCCCGTTCGACCATCCCATCCAGCTATCGGCCGGAGCCTTGGTCGGCGCCCCCATATTGATGTTCCGAACCGCCCCCGCATACTCATACGCCATCATGATGTTCTCGCGCGCCTGGATGATCTGAAATGGATAAGGCAGATACGTCGCGCGTGGCACTCCCGGCAAGAAACACTTGACCTCCGGGTCCAACTTCACCCAATTCGCCCGATTCTCTTTCTGCTTCGCCGCCATCGCTGGCGAGTAAGGAATTTCATCGCCCTCGACGACACTCAAGCCCGGCGGTATCGCGAATACCGCGCCTAGGGCATCCACCGGTCCTTGTGCCGCGGCGTGACCTTGCAGATTCCAGTCAGCCGAATTCAAAGCCTGCCAGATCCCGTTCAGGTTGGGCTTCCCATCCGCCGTGCGCGCGGCCCGGTAGGCCGGAGTCTGGCTCCACGCCGACGTAGCAGAAAGCACTCCTGCCAATACCATCTGTCCTAACCTATTCACCCGATTGATGCTATATGCCAACCACTTCGAAGTCAAAGGGGAGTATCATGGTCAACGGTCGCCCGTCGTAACCACCAAGGAGGCTTCGATGCAAAACGGAACTTCATTCTCCCGCCGCGGTTTCTTGATTTCCACTGGATCTCTCGCCGTGGCCTCTCGCCTGGCTGCGGCCACCAATGTCGATAAGGCGAACCTGCCAGTCATCTCCAAGCACGTGGAGAAGGTTTTCAAGAATCCCGCCATCAAGGAGCCCAACGATCTCCAGTTCGCCGCCGACGGCAACTTGTGGATTCTCGATCAGGTCGATCCCAACAAAGTTTTCAAGGTGAATCCGAAGGACGGCACCATCATCGATCAAGTCCAGACCGCGTCCATGCACGGCAGCGGACTCACCTTCGGCAACGGAGCCTGGTGGATCGGTTCTACCAAGACTCTGAAGACGCTGAAGGTGGACCCGAAAACCGGCGAGACGCTGAAGTCCTTCGACACTCCGGGAGCGGGCCTCTACGGCAAGATCACGTCGCCCTCCGGCGCGCACGGCTTGAAATGGGTGGACGGCAGATATTGGATGGCGGTTCCCGCGTCGGGCAAGCTCTATCTGATGGAGCCCGAGTCGGGACAAATCGTGCGCAGCATTCCCGCACCCACCGTCCGCACGCACGGGCTCGCTTGGGACAACGGCGTCCTCTGGTGCGTCGGTTCCGACGAACGCGAAATCTATAAGATCGATCCGAAAGACGGCACGCTGCTCGCGAAAATCAAATTGACGAAAGAAGATCCGGAACCGCACGGCCTGGATCTCTACAAAGGCGTCATGTGGTATTGCGACGCCGCGAGCGGTTGGGTCTGCAAGCTTTCGTAGCCGCTAAGGATTCAAGCGGACACACAGCAGGTGCCCCGCTTTCGCCACAACTTCAAGTCCGATTCGCGAACTGAAACGCGTCCGGTAAGTGCCGTCGTCGATAACGAAAACGCGCGTCTGCCGCGCCTGTAATGCCTGCTCCAGATCTCCGGGAGAAAGCAGAAATAGAATCTCCCGGCCGCCATACCACAGCATCTGATTCACCTCGTCGTAGAGCGGCGCACCTTGATCGTAGAAAGCAACCCGCTCGCCCGAAGGCGTGACCGACGTAGCCGCAATCGCGATCGGCTGAATCTCGGTTGCGTGATGCGTGACCGGAGGAAAGATTGCGATCGCCAACACCGCTACCGCCAGCACCGGCGTCACGAACAGAAGCCCCTTCTGGATAAACCGCACCGGAATCAGCGCCACCAGACCCACCGCAGTCAGAATCGACAAAGCCGGATATGCCGGCAGCATGTAGCGCAACACCCGGCTCTTCGCCGCCGCGCACATCGCCAGGACCACCACGAACCAGATGAGCAAAACGTGAAGCCGTCGCTCCCGGCGCCGGATCACCACCACCATTCCAGCAATCGCAAATGGCAGCCATGGCCAATACGACTTCGCCAGCATGAACACATACTCAAACAGCCCGGTGTAGCGCCGCCAGCTTGGCGATAATTCTCCGAAAGCCTCGCGATCCAGCCAGGCTTCATGAGCCGTGAAAAACACCTGGCCATAGTGATCAATCAATCGCCAATACCAAAGCCCTAGGGGCAGAATCGCCAACGCCAGCGCCGCCACCGCGAAGCCCCAACGCGGACGCCGCCGCGCAAGAATCAGATCTAGTCCGAAGATCGCCGGCAGCGCGAAGCCGATCAGTCCACGCGTCATCAGCGCCATCGCCGTGAACGCCCCCGCCGCGAGATACCAACCAGGTTTGTCTTCCGTCAACGACCACGCGCACAGCGCCGCCAAGAAGAAAAATGTAACCGGGACATCCGTCATCGCCCGCGCCGTGTACTTCACGAAATAAGCGCTGCCCGCCAACGCAAACATCGCCAGGATTCCCTGCATCGGATCTCCCGTCAACCTCCGCGCCAACCAGGCCACCAACAAAACTGTCCCCAAACCCAGCAGCGCGGACGGTACTTTAGCCACGAAATCCGAAATACCAAACACCGAAAAGAAAGCCGCCTGAATCCACTCCAGCAAAGGAGGATGTTCAAAGTCGGGAGCCCCGTTGAATTGCGTGTTCAGCCAGTCCCCGCTGAGCACGATCTGCTTCGCGACCACCGTGTACCGCGCGTCATCGTATCCCGGCAGATCTCCCATTCGAATCGGCGCCAGGAAACCAATCGCCGTCAGCACCGCGAACGCCCAAAAATAAAACCGCGGACTCACTGACTGGGCTTGCCGCTCAAACATCACTTGAGTATCACATTTTCAATTCGATATTCTTTGGACATGGAAACGCACGCGGACAACGGCATCGTCAATCGGCCCAGCAATCATTCGGTGGATGAAACAGTTGAGCGATTAAAAGGCATCCTGCATGCCAAAGGCGTGACCCTGTTCGCAGTGATCGATCATAGCGGCGAAGCGGAAAAGGCTGGCCTGACGATGCCCCCAACTAAATTAGTGATCTTCGGCAATCCCAAGTCCGGGACTCCGCTGATGCTGGCCGTTCCCAGCAGCGCGATCGATCTGCCGCTCAAGATCCTGGTCTCGCAAGACGCCAGCGGAAAAGTATGGATTTCCTATAACAGCGCGGCCTATCTGGAAAAACGGCACGGGCTGCCGCCGGAACTGATCCCCAACATCGCCGTGATCGAAGGACTGGCCGCACAAGCCGGCGCTTGATCCGCGCTGCCACCCTGCGCCCGCGCAATGCGCTCCTCCGCCCGTTCAATCAGGCGGGACCACAACGTCTCCGGCTCCGGATCGAAAACAATATCGGCACTGCCGGTCAACACTCGCCAGAAGCCCTGCCTGGTTTCATTTTCCAGTTGCCCGGGACCCCAGCCGCAGTATCCCAGGTACACCCGGAAATCCGCCGCATCCGGGCGCTTCGCCAAAGTCTTTTCTAGCAGAGCGCCTGTGGAAACCATGTAGACCTTGCCCGTAACGTGCTCGGCGCCTTCGGGCATCGCGTTGGTTCGCAGTAGCGCCAGTACGTTCGGCAATTCCACCGGCCCCCCGGCGAAGACGGGCTCCGAGCGCCCGCTTCCGCCCTTTAATCCATCCAGCGCCCGCGAAACCGGCACCTCCGTGCGGCGATTAAGCATCAACCCCACCGTCCCGCCCTGCGTGTACCTGACTACCAAAATCACCGTTTCCGAGAAGTCGGAATCCGGCGCGGCGCGCCTCGCTACCAGCACTTTGCCGATGCCCAGTTCGCGCGTCGATTGCCCAGGCAAGACCAGGACACTGCACCAAACCGCCGCAGCCATCAACAGCCTTGAGCATCCGCGCATCATGACCCATTTTGGCACTCCCGCAAATAGAATTCTCAAGCGCCGGACCGGCATAAAGCCACATCCCGACCCTGCCGAAGTCGCGGGACCAGTACCACAAGTTCCGTTGGCAAAACTTTTTTGACTCGGGGCCTTTTCTAAACTTTATTTTTGGAATAGGATGCTCGAACGGAGATTTAAGACTATGCGTATTCCTCCCCCGCGCTATCTTCTCGCGGCAAGCGTCCTGCTATCGGTCGCATTCCCGCTGCACGCCGGCACTTTGCTCCCCCCGGGCGGCAACGTCTCTCCGCTTCAAGGCGAGACGGTCCCGGCGAACATCAACACTTATTTGATCGCCGAGACCGATAACAGCTTCTATTTCGCCCCCGGCGCGCAGACCCCATTTCTTAGCGGCGACGTCGCCGAAGCGGTAGTGTCTGACGCAGCCTTCGGCCTTAGTTGCCCCACCTGCTTGGATTTCGCCTTTCAGATAAACGTGGACGATTCGTCGTTTTTTTCGGTTTACCAGGCGATTCTCACAAACTTCGCCGGTTTCACGTTCAATGTGGACTATGGCACAGGAACCGGGGACGTCGTCCCGGATGGAATGGGCCGAGGACCGGCGGGCGGTGGCATCGGCGTGTCCTTCGGCAATGACGCAGCCCCAACTCTAGGCTCTGGCGAAAGTAGCGTCTTCTTTTTGATTGCCACCAACGCCACCAACTATGACAGCTCAGGCACAGTTAATATCTACGGTTCCAACGGAGGCTCTTGTACTCCCTTTGACGTGAATCATTGCCGGGGTGGTCAAGTCACCGGCTCCTTCTTTGAACCGACGTCTGCTCCGGAACCGCCTTCCGCGCTATTACTGGGCCTCGGACTGGCCGGGATCGCAGCTTTACGGAAGAGATTCGCCTAAGACTATGGGGCGTCCGCGCTGAGCAAACGCCCGAGCCGGCGTCCCAACAGAATCACCGCTAGACCGCCAGTCGCGGCAATGCCCGCATGCAGCGCCCAGAACCCGGCCGGGCTCATTCGCTCATAAAATCCACCGATCCAACCAATCACGTTGTTGGAGACGAACAGGCTCATGTATGCGATCCCCATCATCGTGGCATTCACTTTCGCCGGCGCGGCGCGCGACACCAGAGCCAGCATGGTCGGCCAATAATACATGAAGGAAATGCCCGTCCCGATGCAGTATAACGCGGGCCATGCCGGCTGAACGCGAGCGCCTCCCGAGCCGAAACTCCCCACCACCAGAATCAAGTTAGTCACCACGGCAATACCCGCGCCAATCCCGATTTTCGAGAGATCGCCCGGCTCCCTGTGGCGCGACGCCTGCCACCGCCACAGCAGAATCAGCAGCGGCGCAACCATGATGGAGGTCAGCGCTTCCACCGAGAAGAACCACGGGACCGGAATCGAATAGCCACTCACTTGTAGAGCGACATGCTGCTGGATCCACACCGGAAACACATTGAACTCCTGGTATTGGCTGATGGACTGAAAGACCGTGATTACGATCACTGCGATCACCGCCAGCGTCGTGTACCACTCGCGAGCCGTAAGCTTGCCGGTCTGGCGGTCAGCCCTAGCGACCCTTGCCGGCAAATACCGATACCCATATAGGTACGTTGCCAGGCCCACCAGCATGAAGAGCGCCGCCACTCCAAAGCCGTAATGCCAGCCATAAACTTGCGCCAGCGCCCCGCAGACGAACGGTCCCGTGACGGCCCCGATGTTGATGCCGGTGCTGAAGATGGCAAAGCCGCGGGAGCGGCGCGCCTCGTCCTCGCGCCGGTAAAGCGATCCCACTTGAGCCGAGATATTGCCTTTCAGGAAGCCGGAACCGGTGACCAGCAGCACCAGCGCCAGCAGCAGCGATTGCTCAAACGCCATTGCCAGATGCCCGCCGCTCATCAGCAACGCACCAATCACCACGGCGCTTCGCTGCCCGATCCAGCGGTCGGCAATCAAACCTCCCAGCATGGGAGTGAAATACACGAAGCCGCTGTACAGGCCGAAAATGCGCGAGGCCAGCGCCTGCGTCGATTGCGGACCAGCCACCGTTTCAATCGCCGAACGGAACCCTGCAAATCCCGCGATGTTCTCAACATGGCCCGGCAACAGCGCCTGGTTCACCATGTACAGCACCAGGAGCGCTGTCATTCCGTAGTAGGAGAAACGTTCCCAGGCTTCCGTGAACGCCAGATAGAAAAGCCCCTTGGGATGCCCCAGGAACGCGTGATCGTCCTTCGATGCCAAGCTTGATTCGGCGGTTCCCATGCAACGGTTGCCCAAGCTTAGCGCATCGGCAATCGGTGACGCCGAAGAGCGGCGAACCGGTTCAGTTACCCATCTTCTTCAGCGGGCCGAGATCCGATTGCAGCGTGCCGTCATTGTTCGGCAGCAGCTTGAGGTAATCGACGGGCTTAAACTCACCTGCCTTGAAAAACAAAATCTCGCCGTCGCCCATGAAGCACTCGAACTGCTCGCTGGCTCCCAGCGGGTCGCTCATGGTCGCCTTGCCGCCGCGGAAGACGATCCGCATGCCGCCTGGAATCTGCTCCCACCGTCCGTCATACTTGCTGCCGCAACTGACGAGTCCCGCCTTGGGAGCCTGCCCCGCCGCGCGTTGCGCCGGGGGCGGAGGCGGCGCCGTCGTCGAGATCCGGATATTCTCCGGCGTCGTCGACAACTCATCGCTATCGAAATCCCCGTGGAACCCCGGCACTTTAATGCTGTACATGTTGAGATTCTGGCCCGTGATCGTCCCTTCGTGCCATCCGCCATTGATCAGCACCTGGACCCTCTCGTGCGCATCGTATTGCCCCACCGCGTGATCCTCCGCCGTGAGTTTTCCGGCTCTGCGCACTTCTATGGGCCAGAGTTTTGAAACGTCAACGCCATTCGGCAAATGGACCACATAAGAGTTCCCATGCACCGCGATGACCCGGGCCTCGATCCAGCCGTTGATCAGAACGCGAACCGTGTCGCCCACTTTGAATCCGCCCGCCCCCGCTTGCGGCATGGCTTGCGCGGGCGCTCCAACATTGCCGCCCCGCCCTGCTGCTTCCGCCGGCGTTTGCGGATGGCAGATTCCGAGCATCGCCATCACCTGCTGCCGTGTCGATTTGCCCCGCATGGCTGGCCGTCCGCTGGGCGCCGTCTGTACATCGCACATATCGCCTGCCCCTGGTCCCGCGCAAGAGTAAACTTGCAGGGTTGCTTGCACGGCCGGACACGCGTAGACCACGCCCATTTTCAGATCCGTCGTCTG
>CAWCAP010000054.1:0-15846 GCA_963793395.1 Bryobacterales bacterium
GGCGGTAGTGGGTCAGTTTGAATCCGATTAGAGTTTTAACATTGTCTGCGTAATCTGTTCGGCTAACTTAGGGGGTCCAAAAAACCGGATCTCGACGGTATCGCCATCCTCCTTGCGTATCACAACACGCAACTCAACCTTCTCGCCCTGATACCGAATAGGGAGCATCATGGTTTTCGATCCGTCCATCGCCAGCTTGCCGAAGTCTTGCTCGATTTGGTCAATCTGCGCGTCTCCAAATCCGCTTTCTATGAGCGATTGTACGGCCTTCAAAAAAGGTCGCAACTTTTTGAGATCTAACTCGGTGGATGCTTCTGCCGTGGCTGCTGAACACGCTGTCAAGCTGGCGATCAGAACCGGAACAGCAAGGATTTGGAATCTCATAAGTGTCGTACTATGCTACTTCACTATTGTTTACGCCGCTCTGCTTAAGCGGTTCAAGCTAAAGAAGATTCAAAGTAGCCCACTACCCAGGGCAGGGTAGTGGCTCAGTTTGAGCATAACGAAAATTCTTCGGTTCGCGGCCGCTATCCCTTGGATCTCGGAAGGTCGATAATCGAGAAAGTGCATCACCACAAACACAGACCGATTCATGAGCATAGTCGCCCCATCTCCATTTTTATTCAAGCGCGGCGGCTCCTATTCCCCGTCCTAGTGATGTTGGGACTTTTAGTGATCGGCACCGGCGCGACAACTCTCTGGAGGGGTCGACTTGGTTATTACAATTACCAACACCTGCCCGTTTTCGCGCCATTCGCGATTGTGGTCGGTCTAATTTTTCTAGTGTGGACGTTCGCGATGTGGAAGAAATTTAAGGCAGCCGAAAGCGCTCGCCGGACCATCCGAAGTGGCCTCGCTAGCGAACTGAAGCTGAACCGCTTTCACTAGGCTGGCGTCACGATACCCAGCTCGTTCAATTTACCCAATAAAGATGCCGATGCCTTGCCGGCGTCCTGGCTCACTTGTAAACTCGGAAGGCTCGACCTAACACCCGAACCAATGCCTCGCGATCAGGCTTGGTCTTGGGCAGCAACGTAAGTTTGTGAACACGAATGGAGGAAGGGACGTTCAACCCCACAGTCTTCCACTCCTTGATCGGAAGGTCATATTCCGAAAGCCTTGGCCGGGAATGACAGGGGCCGCCGCGAAGTCATCATCGCCGGTGTCCAGCAGGACAATCGCGGGACGAACTTTTCCACCTGCGGTCTGGTGAAACTCAATCCGCAGGAGAACTACGTCACCGAGTTTCATCCATCAACTGGTCGTAAACTGAATCTTCCGGCGCGTAAGCAGCTTCAAACCGCTGGCGTCCGAGCGTTCGCGAAGCGCCATCCTCATCGTCGGTCCCGTCCCACTGAACAACCACGCGGATCGGCTCGCCGACGGGGAGCTGCCCAGCGATTTCCGCGGGGACTGCGATCTGCCCATTCGGAGTAACGGTGCCCTCGAACTCAACTGCCTTCATCGTCGGATCCCTCGATTCATAGTCGCACTTCTGAGGTCACCTGGAATCGCGTTCGCAATTTGACCAAGTGGTGTACACTTGTACACACGCACTACGAGAATAAATGAAACGCGAATACGATTTTAGTAAAGGGAAGCGTGGAGCCGTGGTGAAGGTACCGCCTGGAAAAACCCGTGTCACCATCCGGCTGGATACTGACTTGTTGGATTGGTTCCGCAACGAAGTAGATAGTCGGGCGGGGGCAACTATCAGAGCCTAATTAATCTGGCGCTGCGGGATTTCGTTAGCCGAAGCCATGAGCCACTAGAGAAGACGCTAAGACGCGTGATCCGGGAAGAACTTCGGCATACAGGATAAGTAATGGGACGAATCCAGCGATGCAGACGACTAACTTCGAACGCGTAACCGTAAATCCAAACCAAATGGGCGGTGTGCCCTGCGTCCGGGGTCTTCGTATCCCTGTTGCGACGGTGCTCCGGATGCTCGCTGGCGGCATGAGCGAGCAAGAAATCCTGGCCGACTATCTCGACCTTCAGGTCGACGACATTCGCGAGTGTCTCCGCTTCGCCGCTGCATCCGCTATGAATGCGTGAACTTGCGGGCGTCTAGTGATCCCGCGTGGTAACCAATTCCGTCACCGCCATCAGCGCCCGCTGATACGGCGAGCCGGGAACTCGCCGATAATCGCGCGGGCCTTTTCGGTGAACGCCTGGGCGCGCTCCTGCGCCCGCTCGATCCCGTGATGGCGATGCAGCAATTTGCAGAATCTTGCCGAACGGCACCTGATCGTAGTTGCCGTCGGTCAGCACCGTTTCCACCAGCTTGCGCTCCTCCGGGTCGGCGGCTTCGAGCGCATAGATCAGCGGCAGCGTGACCTTGCCTTCGCGCAGATCGTTGCCCACCGGCTTGCCCAGGATCTTTTCGCGCGAGGTGAAATCGAGAATATCGTCCACCAACTGGAACGCCATGCCCAGGTTCCAGGCGTATTCGCCCAGCTGCGTTTCGACCGCTTCGTCGCGCTCCCGCGCTGAGCGCGCCCAGGCGCGCGCAGGCGGAAAACAGGCTGGCGGTCTTGCGGTCGATCAGCTCCATGTAGTCGGCTTCGGTGACGCCGATCTTGCCGATGCGCTCGAGCTGCAGCAGCTCGCCTTCGACCATCATCTGCGTCAGGCTGATCAGCAGATCGAGGATCGGGAAGTTGCGCTCGCGCAGGGCGACCTGGAACGCCTGCATGTAGAGCCAGTCGCCCGCCAGCACGCGAGGTGTGATTGCCCCACTCCACGTTGATCGACGGCCGCCCGCGCCGCGTCTTGGCCATGTCGATCACGTCGTCATGCACCAGCGTGGCGGTGTGGATCATCTCCACCACCGCGGCCATGCGGATCAGCATGGGGTTGGCGTCGCCCGAGCATGCGCCCGCAAAGCAGCACCAGGATGGGGCGCAGACGCTTGCCGCCGCCGGCTTGCAGATACTGGCCGATGTAGTTGACGGCCTCGACCGAAGCGACCGATTCGAGGCCGATTTCGCGCTCCACCTGTTCGAGGTCCGCGCGCACCAGATCGAAGATTTCGAGTGCCGATAGTGTTTGGCCGATCTTGCCGAATGCCATGGGAATTCTTTAGTCTAGACGATCGGTAACCCAACTAAAGAGCGCCAGTTGGCAGAGGTGGTTTGCGCGATTTCGTCCGGCGTCACGCCGCGCAGTTCCGCGAGCTTGCGCGCGGTCTCGACCACGAAGGCCGGTTCATTGCGCTTGCCGCGCTTGGGGACGGGCGCGAGATAGGGCGCGTCGGTTTCGATCAGAAGGCGATCGGCGGGCGCGATGCGCGCGGCGTCCTGAATGGCGGTGGCTTTGGGAAAGGTCACGATGCCGCCGAAGCTGAGGTGAAAGCCAATCGCCAGCGCCTGCTCGGCTTCACGCGGCCCTTCGGTGAAACAGTGCATGATGCCGCCGAGTCCGCTGGGAGCCCAGTGTTCGCGCAGCAGCGCCATGGTGTCGTCCCAGGCTTCGCGCGTGTGGATCACGATGGGCTTGCGCGCATCGCGGGCGATGCGCATCTGCTCGACGAAGACATCGCGCTGGACATCGCGCGGCGAAAAGTCGTAGTGATAATCGAGGCCGATTTCGCCGACCGCGACCACTTTCGGATGCGCCGCGAGTTCCGCCAGCCGCGGGTAGGTTTCGGCGCGTCGGCTTTCGCGGCGTCGTGCGGATGCACGCCGACGGTCGCGTAGATAAACGGATAGCGATCCGCCAGGCGAACGCCCGCTTCGAGATCCGGCGGCCCGTCGCCGGTGCCGATCGCCAGCATCGTTTCGACGCCGGCCGCGAGCGCGCGCTCGATCACGGCCTCGCGGTCGTCGTTGAATTGTTCGCTGTCCAGATGGCAGTGGGAATCGATCAGCTTCATGACCTACTTCAGCCGCGCGCCGACCGGCACGTCTTCGAGGAAGCTCGCCAGCACCGGCATGTCGCCTTCGCGCGATGCCGCGACGATCATGCCCTGCGATTCGATGCCCCGCAGCTTGCGCGGCGCAGATTGGCGACGATCACCACTTTGCGCCCGACCAGTTCCTCGGGCTTGTAGGCCAGCGCGATGCCCGGCCACGATGCTGCGCGGCTGCGGCTTCGCCGATATCGACGTGCAGGTGCAGAAGCTTGTCGGAGCCTTTGACCGCTGCGGCGTCCATCACGATGCCGACGCGCAGATCGACTTTCACGAAATCGTCGATGGTGATCGGCGGCGTGCCTTGGCCGCGGCCGCCGGCGGCCGGTTCCGGCTTCTTGCCCAATAATTCCAACTGCCGCGCGACTTCCATCTTTTCGAGCTCCCTCATCTGTTCGATCGACGACTTTGACGTCGACGCGCGGGAACACGCCGCTCACCAGTCCCAAGGTCTGGCCGCCCTTGCAGATGGCCCCAATGCAAAGCCGCCGTTTTTATGTGGCCGAGAGGCGTTCCGAATCCAAGCTGCGCCCAGATCTTCGCCGCCGACTCGCGGCAGCACCGGCCCCAGCAATGCCGTGACAATTCGCAGCGCTTCCGCCGAAGTGTAGAGAACTTCGTCCAGGCGCTCGGCTTCCGCGTCGCCGGCCTTCGCCAGCTTCCAGGGCGCTTGCTCGACGATGAATTTGTCCACCGCACCAATCAAGGCCCAGATCGCTTCCAGCGCCTTCGAGAATTCGAAGTTGTCGTAAGCTTCGATCGCCGACCGCGGTGCATTCGAGCGCGGTCTGCGCGATCTGCTGATTGCCGTCCGAAGCTCGGGATCACGCCGCCGCGATACTGATGGATCATCGTCAGCGTGCGGCTGGCGAGGTTGCCGAGGCCGTTGGCGAGATCGGAATTATAGCGGCCCACCAGCGCGTCGTAGCTGAAGCTGCCGTCCTGCCCGAACACCATTTCGCGCAGCAGGAAATAGCGCAGGGCGTCGGTGCCCAGCACCTTATGAATCGGCGCGGCGCGCACGATGTTGCCGCGCGACTTGCTCATCTTGTCGTTCTCGAACAGCAGCCAGCCGTGCGCGAAGATGCGCTTGGGCAGCGGCAGCCCCGCCGGCCATCAGAAACGCCGGCCAGAAGACCGCGTGGAAGCGCACGATTTCTTTGCCGATCAAGATGCAGATCGGCGGGCCACAGATTTTCGCCGTCGCGACCGCGCTCATGTAGGTGGTCAGCGCGTCGAACCAGACATAGAAGACATGCTTCGTCTTCGTCCGGCACCGGGATGCCCCACTTGATGCGTGGTGCGGCTGATCGAGAGATCCTGCAAACCCTGCTTGACGAACGCCAGCACTTCGTTGCGCCGCGATTCGGGCAGGATGAAATCCGGCTGCTTTTCGTAAAGATCCAGCAGCTTCTGCTGGAAGGCCGAAAGCTTGAAGAAGTAGTTTTCTTCGGTGACGGTTTCGGTGATGCGGCCGCAGTCCGGGACACGGGTCGCCGGGCTTGGCGTCGTTCACGTAGAGCTCGTCGAAGACGCAATACTGGCCGCGTGTAGCTGCCTTTATAGATGTAGCCGTTTTCGAGGCAGCGCTGGAACAGATCCTGCACCTGCGCGATGTGGTTCGCGGCCGGTGGTGCGCTGGAAGCGGTCGATGTCGAGACCCAGGATCTCCCACTGCTCGCCGAATTCGTCCGAGATGATGTCGGTGAATTCCTGCGGCGTTTTGCCGGCGGCGGCCGCGGCGCGCTCGACCTTCTGGCCGTGCTCGTCGGTGCCGGTGGTGAGGACCACGTCGAAGCCCTGCATGCGCTTCAAGCGCTTGATGGTGTCGGCGGCGATGGTGGTGTAGGCGTGGCCGATGTGCGGCGCGGCGTTCACGTAATAAATCGGAGTGGTGAGGTAGTATTTCATTTCGTGATCTTTCGAGATAAGCTTCCTGCGCGGCGGCGATCACTTGCTTGCAGCGGCGTTCCGGTGCGATCGCGCGAGCGCGCGGCAATCCTCGTATTCCGGCGCATACACGCGCCGTGGCCGGAGACTTTCACGCGCACCTTGCCGCAAGGCGTCTCGACTTCGACGATCCGGCGCTCTTCCACGCGGCGCTCGGCGGCATAGATGCGCAGGCCCAGCGTGGAAGTTTCCGCGAAGATGATGTCGCGCCAGGCGCTCCTGATCCTCGGGTCTGCGCGATCACGCGCAGCAGCGACCCGGGGCGGTTCTTCTTCATCTGCAGCGGCGAAAACGACGCATCCAGCGCGCCCGCTTCCAGCAGACGTTCGAGCGCGTAGCCCAGCACCTGCGGGCTGGAATCGTCGATATTGGCTTCGATCACGCTCACCAGCGTGGCTTCGGTGGCGGTGGTGCGCTCGCCGACCAGCACGCGCAGGACGTTGGCTTGATCTTTGAAATCGCGGTCGCCCGCGCCGTAGCCGATGCTGCGCGATGCTCATGGCCGGCAGCGCGCCGAAGCTGTGCACGAAGCGTGGCCACGATCGCCGCGCCGGTGGGCGTGGTCAGTTCCACGCGGGCCCGCGCGCGTAGATCGGTTTACCTTCGAGCAGCGCAGCCGTGGCGGGAGCGGGACCGGCAGCATGCCGTGCTCGGTCTTCACGGTTCCGCTGCCGACGTTGATGGCCGACACGTGAATCTCGTCGACGCCGAGCAGGTCGAGCGCCACGCAGGCGCCGACGATATCGGCGATGGAATCGGCCGCGCCGACTTCGTGGAAATGAACTTTTTCGATAGGGACGCCGTGCACCTGGGCCTCGGCATCGCCCAAACGCCGGAAAACATCCGACGCATTTTGCTTGGCGCGATCGGAGAGCGGCGCTTTTTCGATCATCCCCAGGATGTGTTTCAGATGGCGGTGCGCGTGACCTTCGGCAGGCGCAATCACGCGGAATTTCGAAGCCGTGACGCCGCCGCGCCGCGTTTTCTCCACTTCAAATTCCGCGCCCATGTCGAGGCTCTGCAGCGCGTCAATCAACGCCCCTGCAGGCGCTCCCGCGTCGAGCAGCGCGCCCACCGTCATGTCCCCGCTGATACCCGAAAACGCGTCCAGATAGGCGATTCTCATTCTTTGATTATAGGGGGCGATGATGGGCCGGTCGTGAAACTCGTTGAAAAGTGAAATGATCTTAACGGTGATGCGAGTGGTGCTGACGAAACCATGCGGCCCGCGCCATCGTCATCGACAGTAGAGGAGATTTAAATGCTGAGAAAGAGAAATGCTCGAGTGGCGCTAGTCGTATTGACGGGGTTGGCAGCCGCTTCCGCTTTTGCGCAGGGACCGCCCCCCGTCGTTCCCGCCGCAACAATTGGATCAACTGGTAGCGCGCATCGCGCTTTACCCGGACCCGCTGCTGGCGCAAGTCATGGCCGCGGCGACTTACCCTAACGACATTCCGCCCGCCGCGCAGTGGGCCGATCAGCATCACTACCTAACCGGGCAGCAACTGGCGGACGCCATCCAAGGCGACCAGTTGCCGTGGGATCCCAGCGTGCAGGCGCTGCTGCCGTTTCCTTCGGTGCTCGACATGATGAATTCGGATATGCGCTGGACCTCTGACCTCGGCAACGCGTTCCTTGCGCAACAACAGGACGTGATGGACGCGGTGCAACGGCAGCGATCTGTCGCGCAGCGCTACGGCTATCTGCGCAGCAATGGCCAAGTAGCGGTGAGTGGCGGACCGTACATCGCGATCACGCCGGTGAATCCGGGCTATGTGGTGGTTCCATACTATGACCCGACGGTGGTTTTCTACGCGCCGCGTCCGGGATTCTTCGTCGGCGGTGCGATTCGCTTTGGCTTCGGCGTGAGCATCGGCGGATATTTCGCGCCCTGGGGCTGGACGCCGGGCGGAATCCGCTTCGACTGGGTAGGCCATGGAGTGTTTCTAGATGGTGCGCGCTGGGGACGGCGTTGGGATAACCGGGCCGTCTACGTTCACCCGTATGCTGGGATTCGGCGTCCCGCACCGGGCTTCGTGCGCCGCCCGGAGGCCCATCCGCTGGAAAACCGCTCGGTGCCGGAGCGAAATGCGGCGCGGGAAGGCCGCCCGGCGCCTCGCGAATCGCACCAGGGCCCCGCACGTGGCGGGGAACGGCGCGAAGAACGCCACTAGGTCTGTCTTTTCGCTATAAATTGGCCGCTATCGTGAAAACGGTGGCGGCCTCCCGCTCTGCTCGGCAATCGTGGGATAATCACTCCCTGTGAACATACCTGCGGAACGCTCGATCCCCGAACGCTCGCTGACCACCGCTATTCTCACCGACAGCCACTTCTGGATTCCCATTGCCGTCCTGATTTTCGGGATCGTCCTGCTGATTCTTCTTACCTAGTGAAATGGCCGCACCCGTACTGGCAGTGAAGACCAAGTTGTCCAGCGCCTCCCGCCATGGGCTCGGCGTGGCGTGCGGCTTGGCTGCCGGGGCATGGTTGGGAGCGGCCGAAGCGCCCACCAAATTGGTTACGGCCGGGTTCTCGCCGTTCCTGATTTCACTCGGCATGGTGGCCGGGGTTTTTGTGGCGCGTTGGACTTTGCCGGTGATGCTGAAGGGCACCGGCTATCTGCTCTCGGACTTTCGCGATAAAATCCACCTGGTCATCTGGGCGCTGCTGGCGGGAATGTGCTGGGCCGTCGCCAACACGCTGACCGTTTTCGCTGTCCGCAATGTCGGACTTTCCATTGCGTTCCCGCTGTGGAACATCAATAGTTTGGTGGGCCTTTTCTGGGGCTGGCTGCTGTTCAACGAATTGCGCGGCGCGGGCGCGAAGGATCTGGCGCGGGTGATCGGCGGCACCAGCGCGATTGTGGTGGGAGCGTGCGTGCTGGCCTACGCCACATCTCACCAGCAACAGGCGGGTTCACATAACGCCATGCTTGGAATCCTGGCGGCGCTGGGCGCAGGGTTGTTGTGGGGAACCATGTACGTTCCCTATCGCAAGGCGTATATCAGCGGGATGAATCCGCTGTCATTCGTGACGGTCTTCACATTCGGCGAGCTCGGCACAACGCTCGCGATGGCGCTTGCCTTTGATGGCGGATATCACAAGGTCGCTGCGGAATTGGTGCGCGCGGAGCCGGTCATGTTCTGGCTCTTCCTGGGCGGATTTTGCTGGGTGCTGGGCGACCTGTTTCAGCAATACGCCGCGAAGTATATCGGCATCAGCCGTGGCATTCCGCTTTCGAACACCAATCAAATCTGGGGACTGCTGTGGGGCGCGCTGGTCTTCGGCGAACTTTCGGGAGAGAGCTTGACCGCGCGTCTGCTGGTGATCGGCGGCTCGCTGGTGATGATCGCGGGAGCGCTCGCGATCAGCCAGGCGGAAGCGCCGGCCTCCGAACAAGAATCCTGGCGGCTGGCGTCGGAACGGGAGTGTGATCGCTATGGCATGGATGCGGATCGCGCCGCCGCGATTCTGCATGGCGACGATCCACTGGCAAGAGAGACTCCGCCGCGCCATTGGTGGGAGTCGGTGGTGACGCTGGCCGCGATCGGGATTTTCGTGTGGCTCGGGCTACGCGCCAAAGTTCCAGCCATCGCCATGAATATTCCGGTATTGCTTGTGCTGCTGGCGGCGACCGCCGGCTTTCTAATCGTTTGCGGCCGGATGTTGTGGAAGCGGACGCGCTTCTCTTAGCCACGAACTACGGCAACGCGTACGCAAACATCGAGCTGCCCGCGGAAAACACCACATATTGTTTTCCGTTCGCTTGATACGTCATCGGACCCATCGCGATATCTCCGCCTGCGTTGGTCTTCCACAGCAGCTTGCCGGTGCGTGCATCTAGCGCCTGGAAGAAGCCCTCGCGCCCGCCGGTGAAGAGCAGATCCGACGCCGTAGTCAGAATTCCGCTGGCGGTCACGTCGTTCATCTTGAACTCCCACTTCTTCTCGCCGGTCTGCGGATCGAGCGCGCGCACGATGCCGTAACCATCGCTGTCATTGAGCTTAGGCGCCTGCGGCCCGCGGCCCTGTTTCGTGGATACGGGAGCCCCGCCTACATACCGTTTGCCCTCGTCGAAGTCGCCCTCAGTCTTATTGAAGGTCCCGTGGACGCCTTCCCACGCCGAGACGTAGAACAATCCGGTCCGAGGACTGAACGACGGCGACCACCAATTCGTGCCGCCGGTCGGACTGGGATAGATCACTGTGCCTGCGGCGGACGGCTCCATCTCGGGCGACCGCATCGGCCGGCCGGCTTCATCAAGCCCCTTGGTCCAAGTCACCTTCACGAATGGCTTGCCTTGCAGAAATTTTCCAGTGGTGCGGTCGAGCGTGTAGAAAAACCCGTTGCGATTCGCCCACATCATGACTTTGCGCGGCTGCCCTTGATAGGTGATGTTCGCCATCACCGGCACTTGCACGGAATCGTAATCGAAGTCGTCATGCGGCGTGAACTGGAAATACCATTTGAGCTTCCCGGTGTCGGCATCCAGCGCCACCACGCAATCGCTATACAGGTTGTCGCCGCCGCGCTTGTCGCCATTCCAATCCGGACCCGGATTGCCGATGCCCCAGTAGGTCAGATTCAAGATCGGGATCATACGAACCCGTCATCCACACCGATGCACCGCCGTGCTGCCAGGAATCGCCGGCCCAGGTTTCATTGCCCGGCTCGCCCTTGCCGGGAATGGTATAGAAGCGCCATGCTTCGTTGCCGGTCGCTGCGTCGTAGGCCGCGATGAACCCGCGAATGCCATACTCGCCGCCGGCCGTGCCCATGATCACTTTGTCTTTGACGATCAGCGGAGCGTGCGTCAGAGCGTAACCGCTCTCGGGCTTGGCGATCGCCTTGTCCCAAACCAACTCGCCGGTTTTGGCGTTGACCGCCACCAGATGCGCGTCGATGGTTCCCATGAACAGCGTATTGCCCAGAATCGCGACGCCGCGGTTGACGCGTCCGCAGCACGGCCGGGCTTCTCGTGATGGCGAGTACGAATACAACCACTTGACCTCGCCAGTGGCCGCATCGAGCGCCAAAATGTCATTGGGCGCCTGGGTCAGATACATGGTGCCGTCGACCACCAGCGGCGTGGTCTCAAACTTTTCGATCGAGCGCGCCTGAAACGCCCACTGCAGTTTAATGCTGCCGACATTCGCCGGCGTGATCTGATTGAGCCCGCTGTAGCGCTGGCTGGATGTGTTCCCGGAGTAGGTCAGCCAGTTCTGCGGCTCGTTATCGGCGCGCAGAATCCGGTCGAAAGTCACCTGGGCGTTCAGGGCGCAGGTGGAGACGAGGACAAGCAGAGTGGCTCGCAGCATGGGGTATATCATACATCGTTGAGAATAAGGGTTGTGAGCCAGTTTCAATCCGGCGAGCTGCGGATAGTTAGATTGATCCGTCCCAACTCGTGTCTTCCGACAGTGGCAACAAGCGAGAGTCTTCGAGAGCTGCGGTCCGGTGCCCCATTCCGGCTAGGTAGGGTTTATGGGAGGCGAATGCCAGGAACGACTCAACACTCTGCTGCCGTACCAACATGGCCATGTCCCAGCGCTCGATTTGTGGCCCGATAAGAAACGGGCCACCGTCGCCCACAAAGAGCAGGTCGCCACCTGTTTCGCGCAGATAGGGCAGAGTGTGCTTGATGTACAGGTGAAAAGCGGCCGCTCCGCTGATGGCCGTTATCGGGGCCAACTCGGGCGTCTCTGAGTAGTCAGCGACCTTGCGGAAGCGCAGCAGGTTCAGCATGACTACATTGCCCTTGAGTTGGCGCGCAATCAATGCGCGTCCCGCCTCTTGGGTCGGTTCAAGGTAGGAAACTCGTTGGACTTGATTCATGTTCGGAGTGCTTCGGGCTCCCGGTGTCGGTCAAAAGCAAATTATCGGTCAAAAATAAAATCAATGGCCCGGCGAAGGCTTAGCCGCGCCAGCGAGGTCCTGAAGCGCAAAGACACAAGCAATCCGCCATTGCTGTCCGTCCTTCTTCATCACCAACAGCATCGGTGTGCTTTGCATCACCATCACGGAACCATATTGCGTAGCCGTAGATTGCACGAGCGCGATCTCGCGGCGATAGGAACCGAATCGAGCGTATCGTTATCAGGCGCGAGGTGACTTCGGACCACGGCTCCTGGCCCTCTGCCGATAGGATGCTTCGCTCATTCTCCGGTGCATCCGCTGTAAACACATCCGCAAGCGTTGCACTGTGGCTGTTCACGGCGGCAATCACTCGCTCGATCGCTGCGCGGTCGGTGGCGTCATCTGCCCAAGCGCAGGTGGCTACCAGCATCGACAAACAAAGAATCCGCCTCACGCCGCCATAGTATCAGAGCGTAGCCTTGGGAGCATGGACCGCGAGCATGGGATGATGAGTCCACATGCCGGCTGGTAACGTTTCCCGTCTCCTGCTCGACGGGTTTTCCATCATTCTGATCGATCTTTTATTGGCTGGCGACAACGCTCTGGTGATCGCGATGGCCGTCCGCGCTCTGCCGCAGAGGCAGCGTCGGCTCGCTATCACTTTCGGAGCAGCGGCCGCGGTCGGGCTGCGGGTCATCATCACCATCGCGGCGGCGCGGCTCCTGGGAATCGAATTCATCAAGCTGCTGGGAGGCGCCTTCATTATTTGGATCGCCGTAAAAGTTCTCGCGGATGCCAGTTCGGAACCCGCCGGTGAGCCGCCTCGCGGTCAGCTTCTCAAGGCCATATGGTTCATCGTCGTTGCCGATATCACGATGTCCATCGACAACGTTCTGGCGGTGGCCGGCGCAGCCAGGGGCAGCGTACCGCTGATCGTATTCGGTCTGTGCGTGAGCATTCCATTCGTGGTGTTTTCGAGTAATCTCATCGCTACGTTGATGGACCGCTATCCGGTGATCGTGTATCTAGGCTCAGGGATTCTTGGCAAGGTCGGCGCGGAGATGATGCTCACCGATCCGTATGTCGTCAGAACCATGCATCCAACGGCGTCAGTTCTCTACGGCGCGGAAGTGCTGGCGATTATCGGAATTCTGGCCGCGGGAAGATTTTTGAGTGAGCGCGGGCGGACCGCCGAATCTGGCGATCCGCACGAGTAAATCTAAACCCTCAGCCAGCGACCGCCGCCTGCGTATCGGCGGACGGCCCGTAGATACCCGGCACGTTGCCGCCCATCGCGCGCAAGTAGGAACTGAGCTGGCCGCGGTGGTGCACCGAATGCTTGATCGCAATCGCCAGAAAGTTGACTCCCGGCGCCTGGATCATGCCGAACAAGTCGATGACGTTGGCAAGTTGCTCCCCCGACAAGGCGCGCACGCGATCCAGCGCAGCCGGTACTTTTGTCTTGTAACGAGCAACGGCGTCGACCGAATTCATGATTCCGCAAGCGTCGGAGTCGTCGGGCGGCGGCGCGAACGCTCCATCCGCGATGCTGTTCAGCAGCCACTCGTCTTCCAAAGTGAGATGCCGGACCAGCCCCAGGCCAGTCTTCGATTTCGCGTCCGGTTGGTAGTCGAGACGATCGTTGGGAACGGCGCCGATCACCCGCAGAGTGGTCTGCATTTCGCTTTCAAAATCGGTGATGAGAAAGTCCGCTATAGTCTTTGTCTGGTTGGCATCCATGAAAGGCTCCTTTGTGCGAACTACATTCTATCCCAAAGCGTGCACGCGGCATGCGGACCAGTAACGGATTGCGCTAGATCGCTATCCTGTACAGATGCACAGCCGCAAACTGCTTCGCCGGCTGCTGGATTGGCTTGAAGATCGCACCTCCGGCTGGCCGCACGTGCTGGGGAGCGTGGCCTTGTTCGCGTTCCTGATGCAGACGGCGACTGGGATCATACTGCTGCTGAACTATACGCCGGATGCGGCGTACGACAGCGTTCGCAAGATCATGACGCATGTGACGGCCGGACGCCTGCTGCGCGCGCTGCACTATTGGGGCGCCAGCCTGATGATCGTGGTGGTGGTTCTGCACTTGATCCAGACCTTCGTAGCGGGCGCCTACAGGAAGCCGCGCCGGGCCGCCTGGGCCGGAGGCGTGATTCTTCTTCTCCTGACCTTTTACTTTGGATTTACGGGACACCTGCTGCCCTGGGACAACCGTGCGTATTGGGGAACGGCGGCAATCACGGGGACTTCAATTGGCACCGCCGCCTTCACCCGCTTTTATAGAGCGCATGTGGAGATTCTGCCCGCCCTCACTGCGTTGCTGATTGCGTGGCACGTCTATCGGGCGTGGCGGCACGGTGTCACGCGGATGCCGGTGCTCAAAGACACCGTGGCGGTTTTCGTATGGTTCGCCGTGCTTGTGGGAATTGCGGCTCTCTCGCGCCTTCCTCTGGGCCACGCGGCGGATCCGGCCGATTCAAGGTATGCCGCGCCTCCTGAATGGTATGGCCTGTTTTTATTTCAAGTCCTGAAGTGGTTTGACGGTCCATTGAAGGTGCTCGGCGCGCCGATACTTCCGGCGCTTGCGAGCGTGGTTCTGATTCTGGTTCCGTTCATTGACCGCGGCAATACGAGATCCGAGCGGCCGCGTTGGACTGCGATCTCACTCGTGGCGCTCGCCGCGATCGCTTGGGGCGGACTGACGGCTCGCGCAATAGCCACCACTTCGCAAACGAGTGAGATGGATATGTCTCTGGTCGAAACTTGGCAGGAGATTCCCGCAGGCGACTTGGCTTCGATCGGCTTCTTTCGCAAGGCGCAGTGCGGCATTTGCCACATTGCGGGAAAGTCTGCAGCGGGGCCCGGCTTAACGATCGCTCCGTCGTCGCGGCCGGCCAACTGGCTCGAAGAACACATCAAGTCAAAGGTCGATTCGCCCGGTGCGCTCACTGGCGAGCAAGTGAAGATGCTAGCGGCCTTCGTCGCTGAGCGCGGAGCCCCAGCCGTGGACGCCTGGCGGAACGCTCCTCAGCACGCCGTCGAAGGCGCGCTGATTTACCAGGCCAATGATTGCGGCACATGTCACAAGTTGAACGGTGCCGGCGACGAACTAGGTCCGGTTCTTAACGGCGTGGGCGAACGCCACGACCGTTCCTGGATCGAGCAGCATTTCGCCGATCCGCCCAAGTATTCGCCCGGCTCGATCATGCCTCCGTTCCAGTTCAAGCCCGATGAACTGAAGCTGCTGACCGATTACCTGATGGCGATTCCCCGCTAGCGGGCCATGCGCTTAGTAGACCCCGGCCTCCTTGGCCAAGTCATGGGCGCGCTCCTGCTGCGGCGCGGCGGCTTCCGACGTGGCCGGATCGATGATCGCCGTGACCTCGGCGATGCGATTCACCGGAAAGCCCGCCAGGCGCGCATGCTCGCGGATCACGCCCTCGCTGGGCGCCACGTAAATGCAATAGATTTTGTCCCCGGTAACGTAACTTTGCATCCACTGCACACGCGATCCGAAACTGCGTAGCGCGGAGCATGATTTATCCGACACCGCCGCCAGTTCGGCAGGCGACAATTGGCCGGCTCGGGGAAGGTTTCGCTCGATCACGTACTTGGGCATGGAAGCTCCTTGCGATCAGGATTATATACCCAAAAACACTTTCGGCGTTTGCCGCCGCCCCTGGGGACCACCGGCTCAATCGGGAATTCGAATACTGCCGTCTGCTGCCATCTGGAAACCTGGATTCCATGCAACCTCCCACAGAAATCCGTCCGGATCGGAGAAGTACCCGGAATAACCGCCCCAAAAAGCTTCCCGCGCCGGCTTGACTACCGTAGCGCCGGCAGCTTCGGCCTCGTTGAGCGTGGAGTCAACTTCCGCGCGGTTGCGGGTGTTGTATGCGAGAGAAATTCCCATGAACCCCGAGCCTTCCGCACCAACATTCGCATCCTTTGCCAGCTCCTCTCGCGGGAATAATGCGAAGGCCATTCCTCCGGCCTGGAAAAATACGATCCCTTCCGCTTTGGCCATAGACCGCCGCCATCCCAGGCGCTCGTAAAACTCCCGGCTGCGCTCCAGATTCGCTACGCCAAGCGTGATGATGCTCACTCGCTGTTC
>CAWCAP010000055.1:0-198921 GCA_963793395.1 Bryobacterales bacterium
GCTGAAATCGAGGACGAAATCGGCGACATGCTGTTCGTCATGGTCAACATCGCGCGCATCCTGAAGGTCGATCCCGAACAGGCCCTGCGCAAGACCAACACCAAATTCCGCCGCCGCTTCGCGCACGTGGAAGAAGGCCTCGCCGGCGCAGGGCAAGACACCCGAGGCATCGACCGTCGACGAAATGGAAGCACTGTGGCAGGCGGCCAAGCGCGGCGAATTATGATCGAGATTCGCGCCTGGCCGGCTTGCACGAATTCGCCGACGCCGTCAACCTCCAGCGCATCATCTGGGGCTGGGACGATCTCGACATCATTCCGGTGCGCTTCTTCGTGGTCGCGCGCGAGATCGGCGGCCAGATCGCTCGGCGCCTTCGACGACGGTCACATGTGCGGATTTTGCGTGGCCATTCCCGGCTGTCAAGTCCGGCGGCTGACGCTCTACGTGCACAGCCACATGCTGGGCGTGCTGCCCGAATACCGCAACGCGGGCGCGGGCCGCATGCTGAAGCTGCGCGCAACGCGACGACGCCCTGGCGCGCGGCATTCGATCTGGTCGAGTGGACCTTCGATCCACTGGAACTCAAGAACGCCTACTTCAACATCGCAAAGCTGGGCGCCGTCGTCCGCCGCTATCTTCCCAATCACTACGGCATCACCACCAGTCGCCTGCAGCGGCGGCCTGCCCACCGACCGCTGCGTCGCCGAATGGTGGATCTGCAACCGCCCGCGCCAAGCGACTGCCACGACGCTCGCGCGCATCCCCGTGCCCGCCGGTCTCGATCGCCTCCGCCGCACGGATCCCGCGCGAGGTGCTGCGAAATCCAGAAGCAAGTCGCGCGCCTCTTTCAAGAGAACCTCGCCAGCGGCCTCGCCGTCACCGGCTTCGAGCGCTCCGCCGACTTCGGCACCTACCTGTTTTCATCATGGCCTTCCGAATAGACCGCATCGTCATCCGCCAGATCCGCATGCCGCTGGTGCATTTCTTCGAGACCAGTTTCGGCCGCACCTACCAGCGCGCCATCGTCCTGGTCGAAGTGATCTCCGACGGCCTCTCCGGCTGGGGCGAAGTCACCGCCGGCGAAAATCCTTTCTACAACGAAGAGTGGACCGAATCCGTCTGGCCCATCCTGCGCGATTACGTCGCGCCGCGCGTTCTGCATCACGATTTCGAGAGCGCCGCCGAAGTCTACGCCCGCACCGCGCACATTCGCGGCCACTACATGGCTCGCGGCGGACTCGAAGCCGCGGTCTGGGATCTGGAAGCCCGCCGCGCCGGACGTCCCGCTCGCGCAGCACATCGGCGGAGGCGCGCGAACCGAAATCCCCTGCGGCGTGTCCATCGGCATTCAGGATTCCGTCGCGCAGCTAATCGAGAAAATCGAGACCGAAGTCGACGCCGGCTATCAGCGCATCAAGATGAAGATCAAGCCCGGCTGGGATGTCGACGTGATCCGCGAAGTGCGCGAACGCTTTCCCGATATCCGGCTGATGGCCGACGCCAATTCCGCCTACACTCTGGCCGATGCCGATCATCTGAAACAGCTCGACGAGTTCAACCTGATGATGATCGAGCAGCCGCTGGCCCACGACGAAATCATCGATCACGCCATCCTGCAGGCGCAGCTTCAAACGCCGATCTGCCTGGACGAGTGCATCCGCAGCGCGCATCACGCCGAGCAGGCGATCGCGCTGAACGCCTGCGGCATCATCAATATCAAGCTGGGCCGCGTCGGCGGATTCCCCGCCGCCAAACAGATTCACGATGTCGCGCACGCCCACGGCATTCCGGTGTGGTGCGGAGGCATGCTCGAATCCGGCATCGGCCGCGCGCACAACATCGCGCTTTCGACGCTGCCCAATTTCATGCTGCCCGGCGACGTCTCCGCCAGCAAGCGCTATTGGACCCGCGACATCATTGCTCCCGGCGTCGAAGTCTCGCCCGAAGGCACCATCGCCGTTCCCACCGGCCCTGGATTCGGCTACGAAATAGACATGGATTATCTCCGAAGCCTTACCGTACGCGAGGAAGCCATCAGTTGAAATCCGGCGGCTTCCTGTCGCTGCTGCGTGCCAACCGCAACTATCGCTTTGCGTGGGTCGGCCAGATCGTCAGCGAAGCGGGCGACAATTTCAACAATGTCGCCGTCTTCAGCCTGGCGCTCGCCAACACGCACTCGGGATTGGTAGTCGCGACGATTCTTCTCTCGCGCGCCGCCTCCATGCTCCCCGCCGGACCCATTGCCGGCGTGCTGCTCGATCGCATGGATCGCAGCCGCATTATGCTCCTCAGCGATCTGGTGCGCGCCGTGATCGCACTGTGTTTCATCTTCGCGATCCCCTTGGGACGCACTTGGCTGCTCTATCTTCTGAGTGGCATGCTGATGTTCGCCTCGCCGTTTTTCACCAGCGGCCGCGCGTCAATCTTGCCGACCATCGCGACTCGCGATGAATTGCACACAGCGAATTCGCTCACGCAACTCACGCAGTGGACCGCGCAAGCCATCGGATCTTTTTTCGGCGGCGTCATGGTGCTCGGCGGCTATCACCTGGCATTCGGCTTCAACGCCTTCTCTTTCGTGTTCTCGGCCGCCTGCATCTGGCAGCTCCGCGTCCCCGGCGGATTCCACGCCCGCCGTGCGGAGAGTGTGAAGGTTGAAGGCGACGCCCGCGAGCCCCTCACCGAAGACCGCATCGTGCGCCCCTGGCATGAGTATCTCGAAGGCTTACGCTACATGCGCGCCACGCCGCTCATCTTCGGCATCGGACTCATCAGCGTCGGCTGGGCCACCGGCGGCGGCGCGGCGCAAATCCTGCTCAGTCTCTTTGGCGATGTCGTGTTCAAGCGTGGCTCCATCGGCATCGGCGCCATGTGGGGATCGGCCGGCAGCGGCCTCATCCTCGGCGCGGTCATCGCGCATCGCATCTTCCCGCGCCTCAGCTATGCGGGATACAAGCTCACGATTTCGATCTGCTACATTTTGCACGGCCTCTTTTTCCTGCTCTTCAGCCTCTCGCCTTCCTTCGCCGCCGGCATCATTTGTATCGGCCTGTCTCGCGCCGCCGTCGGCGTCACTTCCGTGTCCAATTCACTCGCAACTTCTGCGCCACGTCGGACACGAATTTCGCGGACGCGTCTTCTCCACCATCGAAACCTGGACGTGGATGACGATGATGGTTTCGATGAGCGTAGCCGGCTGGGCTTCCGATCACGCGAGCCCGCGCGTCATCGGATCGGTGGCCGCCGTGTTCAGCACGTCCACCGCGTTCTGGTGGGGCTGGGCGAACTACGCTGGCAAGCTGCCAGAGCCGGCGTTAGATGGCGTCGACCCTGCCGAGATCGAAGTGCACGGCGAACCCGCCGCTTAGAATGATAAAAACATGGCCCCTCTCGACGGACGCGTGATTCTGGTGACCGGCAGCGCCAAACGCATCGGCCGTGGCATCGCGCTGCGCTTGTTCCAGTCAGGCGCCCGCGTCGCCATCCATTACAGCGGCTCGGAAGAGCCGCCCGCGCCACCGCCGCCGAGTGCGGCAACGCCCCGGTGTTTCAAGCCAATCTCGAAAACGTCTCTGAGATCGAGCGCCTGTTTGACCAAGTCGAAAAACACTTCGGACGCATCGACGGCCTGGTCAACAACGCCGGCCGTTTCACGCGTTTCGATCCGCTCGAGATCACCGAAGCCGACTGGGATTTCATCCACGACGTGAATCTGAAAGCGACTTTCTTCTGTTGCCAGCAAGCCGCGAAGCGCATGCTCGCGGGCGACGGCGGACGCATCGTGAACATCAGTTCGCTCGGCGGCATGCGCCCGTGGGCGAGACCACGCGCATTACTGCGCGTCCAAAGCCGGCGTCATCATGCTGACGCGCGCTCTCGCCAAAGCCTTCGCGCCAAAAATAACAGTGAACTCGGTCGCGCCCGGCGTGATTCCGTTTGGCGAGCACGACGAACTGACCAGCGCTTGATCTGCAAGACCCCAGCCCAGCGCGCAGGAACCGCGGAAGAAATCGCCGACGCCGTAGTTTATTTCCTGACCGCGACCAATTTCATCACCGGCCAGGTATTGGCTGTGGACGGCGGCTTAAGTCAGAAATAGCGCGTGGCCGCACGTTGAATTCCAGCTTCCAGCGCCGTCCATCGCGCGCCACGAACCACAACTCGAGCATCCCCGTATCCGTCACCAGGCTTTCCAGCGTAACCGCGACGATTTCTCCGGGCTGCCCGGCAGCGCCACTTCCACCGGCGTCAACTCCTCCATGTCGGGCGGGATCTCGTCGAGCATCTAGCCCGGCCGGATCCTGCTTCCGCTCCGCCGATTGAAAGAACCGGAATTGCGCGCGCTCGCCAATGCTCAACGCGAACTCGCGCTGCGGATCTGATGCCCCCTGCCTTCCTCCATCCCGAACGGAACCACCGTCAGCGCTTTCAGCGGCGGCTTCATCCCCGGCACCGCGGGCATCGCGGCCTCAATCCCGATGTAGTAGCTGCGCGGCACGCCGCCGCGAACCCGCACGCCCTTGCCTTGCCGCGCGAGCCCGTAATACGCCGCGCCGCGCGCCACCGCGTGCATCAGGTCATCGCTGAAGCCAGAACCTTCACCGGCGCGGGAACCATCCGTTCAACATTTCCATGATCCGGTCGCGCACCAGCTTCGCGCGCAGCACGCCGCCATTGAACAGAACGTGCGTCGGTGCGCGCCATGCCGATGCAGAAAATGCGCCAGGTGCCGAGTGATCGCGGCGTCGGCCGCGTAACGGCAACCCGAATTCCGTCAGCGAGGCTTGCCGTCCTTCCGGCGCGTCTTCAATCGAGACCAGCCGGCAGAAACCCATCCAGCAGAATCCGCTCCAAATCCGTCGCGCTTCAGTTTGGTCTTGATGGTTCCCCCGACCACGCCGGTCCCGCGCCCGAGAATCGTGATGGGTTGCTCCTTCTCCTTGGCGTCTTCCGCGAGCAGCTTTTCCTTCGCCGCCCGGCATTGCTGCCACAGCGCATGAAATTGGATCGCATCCAGTTTCTTCGGAAGCGTTTGCGCGACGTGATGCGCCAGCGCGGCATCGATGTTGTCGCCGCCCAGCAGAATGTGATCGCCCACCGCGATACGTTCCAGCGCGATCTCGCCGGCTTGCTCCTTCACGGCGATAAGAGTGAAGTCGGTAGTGCCGCCGCCGATGTCGATCACCAGCACCAGATCGCCCACGCCCACCTGCTCGCGCCAGTTCGGATTGCGCTCGATCCACGCATAGAACGCGGCCTGCGGCTCTTCCAGCAGAATGATGTTGCGATAACCCGCCTCCTCCGCCGCCTTCAGCGTCAGTTCGCGCGCGACTTCATCGAAGGACGCCGGCACTGTCACCAGTACTTGATGGCCATCGAAGTCGTCCCACGCCTCCCGCATATGCGCCAACAGCAATCGCGACGCTTCCACCGGCGAAATCTTTACCACGCCCTCCGGCGCATTCGGCGGCAGTATGGCGTCTTCGCGATCCACGCCCGCGTGCGAAAGCCACGATTTCGCGGACGCAACCAGCCGCCCCGCGTTCTCTAGGCCTTTTTTCTGCGCTAATACTCCGGCGATGGGACCCGTCGGATCCAGAAACACAAACGATGGCAGCAGCGATTCCGCGCGCACTTCGCCTTCATGCACCAACTGAGGAATCGCGAACTGCTCGACCGCTTCGTCCCGCGAGTAAGCCAGCGCGCAATTGGTGGTGCCGAGATCGATCCCGATCACCGGCTTCATTTGTACATCTCCGGATATGCGCGGCGTTGTTCTTCGGCCGTCTCCATCGCGGTGCCGATCTGAACGAGCGGACCTTTCCCGATCCCCGGGCAGTAACGCGCCGTGCGATTCCAGGTGGCCTTACGCTCGACGATTTCAGGCCAGAAGGGAAACGTCCGGCACTGCGTGGGCTTCGCCGGATGGATGCCGCAGCCATGGCCCTCCAAAAACGAGCACTGCTTGTTGCGGGGTTTGCGAAAGCGTATTTCGTGCCGTGTCCGGTAGACGTATTTCGCCTCGAACGCCGCGGCGCTCATGCCGACAAATGCAGCGGCACGCTTCAAGTCATCCTCAGTGAGATAAACGTTGCCCTTTTGCTCGCAGCAATTGATACAGCCTTTTTGACAAGTGAAGCGAATCGCATCCATCAACCATCATGATACTGGCTCGCGCTTACAACGGGTTGCGGCCCTGAATCACGCGGATCAGCAATACCGCGATGGCGATGATTAACAGAACGTGTATGTACCCGTAAAGCGTATATGACGTCACCATTCCCAAAGCCCACAGCACCAACAAGATCACAAAGATCGTCATCAGCATGGCAGATGCCTCCGCCTTTGTTGTGGCAACTATAATGCCAAACGCGCCGTGCAGCGAAAACAAAGCGCAACGCCACTTTAGCGACAAAAGCGGCGCCGCCAGTCTGCAAAAATTTCCGAATTTATTTCGCGGTTTCCAGATCGCCGATCACGAAACGCAGCATGGCTTCCAGCAGCGCGGCGCGCGGATAATGGCCCTGATCGGCGAATGATCGAACCGAAGAATCGGACGCCTTCTCGAACGGCATGGCCACCGCGAGATGGTCCGCGCGTGCGGTGCCCAAGACCGTCGATCCCGGCAGGATCGCGTCTTCGTAGGCGAGCTGGCTGTCCTGCCGCTGCGACAAGTACGCCATCAACTGCCAGGCCTCCAGCAGGGCCTTCGAAGTGTGCGCGCGATCGGAAATCGCCGGCAAAGAATAACTCGGGACCACCGGATTCGGATGCGCCGCCAGGAATTGCTGGCGCACCGATTTCTTCAGGCTGGTGAATGCCGTCGCGACATCGCCTTCGCAGCTCCCCAGCTTGAAGCGATCGATCCAACCGTTCGCCTGCGCCGGCAAGAGATCCGCAATGAGCGATCCGCCCACCGCGCCCGCCACCGCGATAAACGCCGCCACCGCGTCTTTCGCTTCCGGATGCAGGGCCAGCGCGGTCTGCACATCCGGCGCGCCTTTGCTGTAACCGATCACAATATATTTGCGCTGATCCGCGGCCATGTGTTCGTGCAAGTATTTCGCGATGGCAGCGCCGTTGGCCTCCGACGAATCGTTCGGCGGGACCCAGGTTTCTATCGTCATGCCGTGCTGCTTCTGCATGTGATCGAGGCCGTCTCCAAATGCGGGAGCGATGGACGAAGCGCACGCACTGAAAAATCCAGGGACGATCAATACCCGGTATCTTGATGCCAGCGGCGCCAAATCCACACGAGCCTGCGGAGCCGTCTGCAGAAACTGTTCGCACCCGGACCAATCTCCGGTGTCCGGATTTTCTTTCTCCCGCACCGAACAAAAAAGGTTGGCAAACTTCACATCCGGAGAACCGCTGTTCAACGCCGCCGACGCGGATGCCGGAATCAAATGCACCACCAACACCCGGCCATCGGAATGAAAAGTAGCGCCCGTCGCGGTGCGCGCTTCCTTCGAGGCCTGCGTCGGCATCACGTAGGAGAGGCGCGCCACCAATCCGGTTTCGTCCAGGCTGCGGCCCACAAACTCACGCTCGTCGTCCACGTTGGGATCGATCTTATGCGTGATCCCATTATTGCGATTGTCGCGATCGAAACCGATGTCATGCGTGGCCGCGCCCACCCAAAGCTCTTCCCCTTCCACTTGTATGGGCGTCTTCCATAGGCGCAAATGATGGCGCTGCGCCACCACTTGAATCGGCACCGCGTGGGCCAGGCCGTAATCCTGCACGCGGCCGAAGAGCGTTAGCTCGCTCATGGGAAGTTCCACATACGCCTGCTTGGTGAACGTGGAAAGAATGGTGTGCACCACCGCATCTTTCTTTTCGCGATCCACTTTCACCCAGCCGGCTGCCTGAAATGTCTGGATCACTTTCTCTTCGCTGCCCACCACGACAAAATTCGTGTTGTCGCCGGCATTGCCTTGCGCATCCGTAACGCGCCGCGGAATGCGATCGATCATGGCGGTGGTTACTTCGGGCAGCTTATAGTTGACGGGCGTGGCGCTCGCCTCAGGTCCCCGCGACGCGAACTCGACCTTCACGTGAAAGCTGCCGTTGGGACTGTCGGACGAAGTTTTGTTGATGCTCAGAAACAGCCGGCCTGCGCGTTGAATCTGTATTTGCCGGCCAGCGCCGATCAGAAACGGCACGGCTGCATCGCTCGATCCGATGCGGCCGATGAGCGCCCCCATCCCGGCCTCATTCACTGGATAGCTCTTGATCAGATCGCGAAAGCCGCGCTGCGCGCCCTGCGGTCCCGTGGATTTTCCGGCGCCTAAATCCAGACTGCCGGTGGTGGTGAACTGCAACGAATCGCCTGCGCGCAGATCAACGCCGGTATCGTTCCACTGCTCGCTGGCCGCAACATCCAGCTCCTTCGCGAGTTGGTTGGCGGTCTGCGCCAAGGCGGGCAAACATAAAAGCAAAGCGTACCATCGCATGGGAATTATTGTAGCCAATACGTGAGATCATGAGTCTTGTGAAAATCCGCATCGCAGGCCTGCTCCTTCTTCCGCTGTTGGCTCTGGCGCAGGGCAACAAGCCGGTTATCGATAACGCCCGTGTCACTGTATGGGACGTGACTTGGGAGAAAAACCAACCCGGTTTTCGGCGTCCGGCGATCACGATGCGGTGACGGTTTATCTGGTGGGCGGAGATTTCAAAACGCCATCGGGGGTCGTTACGAGGAAGACTGGCGAAGCGGTGTTCAGGCCGAAGGGCACGCGCGCGTTGGAAATATGGATCGGGTCCGGCACGCCACCGCGCACCACCGAGATTGCGCTGAAGGATACCGACAAACGGCCGGCCGCTAACACCTCGGGTAATCCGCTGGCTTTTCCGCGCCCCGGCACCAAGAACTTGATCGACAATAATCGAGTCTTCGTGTGGGATTCGCGCTGGACACCCGGAGTGCCGACCTCTATGCATTTTCACGACAAAGACGTCGTGGTCAGTTATCTGGAAGACGGAGACCTCACGTCCATTGCGCCGGATGGGACAACCGTCGTGAACCCTTACAAATTCGGGGTCATCCGATTCTCCGCCGGCAATCGCTCGCACAAAGAAGTGCTCACGAAGGGTACGCAGCGCGCGATTATCGTTGAGTTGAAATAAACGAGCAGAGTTGAAATAGGCGGCCGCTAGGTCAGAATTTCTTTGACCACGCGCCCTTGATTGCCGACGCCTGACAAGCGCGCGTCCAGTCCCTGATACTTCACCGTCAGCCGCATGTGATCGATCCCCAGCAGGTGCAGCATCGTCGCGTGGAAATCGTGCACGCTCACCGGATTTTCGGCAGCCGCATAACCCAGCTCATCGGTCGCGCCGTAGCGAAAGCCCGGGCTTGATGCCGCCGCCCGCCAGCATGTAGCGAGAAACGCTTTGATGTGGTGGTCGCGGCCGTCGCCGCCTTGCGACATCGGCGTGCGTCCGAACTCGCCGCCGAAAACGATCAGCGTATCGTCCAGCATGCCGCGCTGCTTCAGATCCGTGATCAGCGCCGCCGTCGGCCGGTCCACTTCTTCGGCTTTGAATTCGATGCCGTCCTTGACGCCGCGAGTGATGATCCCAATCGCGATGATAGAGCTGGATGAAGCGCACGCCGCGCTCGGCCAGCCGCCGCGCCAGCAGACAGTTCGACGCGAACGATCCATCGCCCGGCTTCGCGCCATAAGCATCCAGCACGCTCTGCGGCTCCTTGCTCATGTCGACCAGATCGGGCACGCTGCGTTTGCATCTTGAACGCCATCTCATACTGCGAGATGCGCGTGAGAATTTCCGGATCCTGCACCGGTCTTGTAGCGCATCGCGATCCAGCGCGTTGATGGCATCGATCGACTCGCGCTGCAGCTTGGCGTCGATGCCCGTCGGGATTGTCGATATACAGCACCGGATCGCCGACGGAGTTGAGTTTCACGCCCTGAAATTTGCTCGGCAGAAATCCGGCCGACCATTGCCGCGCCGAGATCGGCTGCATCTGCCCGCCGCGCCCCGCCGACAGCATCACGACGAATCCCGGCAGATCTTCGGTCTCCGCGCCCAGGCCGTAAAGCAGCCACGAACCCATGCTCGGGCGGCCGGCGATGATCGAGCCGGTATTCATGAACATGTGCGCCGGATCGTGATTGATCTGCTCGGACCACATGGAGCGCACGATGCAGACGTCGTCGGCCACGCTGCCGATGTGCGGGAACAGTTCGCAGATCTGCTGGCCGGATTTGCCGAACGTCTTGAACCCGTGCTGCGGCCCGAAACAGATTCAGAGGCTTGCCCTGCAATTGCGCGATCTGCTGCCCTTTGGTGAACGACTCCGGCATCGGCTTGCCGTGCATTTCGCGCAGCTTCGGGCTTGTAGTCGAAAGTTTCCAGATGCGACGGCCCGCCGGCCTGATAGAGATAAGATGACGCGCTTGGCTTTGGCGGGATGATGCAGCGGATTGACGACGCCCTGGTATCGTTCCAGCCGGGCGTTTGCCCTTGCAGCAGACTGCGGATTCAGCAGCGAGTTCAGCGCGATGCAGGCCGAGTCCGGCGACGCCTCGCCCAGAAACGCCCGCCTCTTCGATGGCTGTGTCGTCTAGCATTGTTGGTCCCTTTAGTCCCGCGTAATCGCTTCGTGCAGATTCAGAATCGTCCGCGCCACGTTGGTCATCGCCGCGAGTTCCGCCGGCGTTCGTCTTCGCGGCACGGGCGATTCGCCGATCGACAGAAGCTTCTTCGCATCGGCCGGACCTTCCTTGAAATGAGCCAGGCTTTCGCGTGCAGATCCCCAAAATTTCAGCTCTCGTTGTCGGGCCGGCGTCCGGCTTGCTTCCCGAATGCCCAATCGATCTGGCCATGCAGACGAGTGCCGCCTTCCTTGAGAATATTCTCCGCGAAGACGCGCGCCGCTTCGACGAAGATCGGATCGTTCAGCAGATCCAGCGCCTGTAAGGGCGTGTTCGAAT
Organism: Bryobacterales bacterium; assembly: GCA_963793395.1. Classification (GTDB taxonomy): domain Bacteria; phylum Acidobacteriota; class Terriglobia; order Bryobacterales; family Bryobacteraceae; genus Palsa-187. The sequence goes on from CAWCAP010000055.1 coordinate 10,962, forward strand.
TAATGCGATTGACGTTGCATTCTTCGCGCGATGGCGCATCGAAATTCGCCAGCGTGGGATGCAGAAACGTGCGCTGCCAGTGCGTATAAACGGCCCGCCGGTAAAGATCGTCGCCATGGCTCGCCGACCATTCGCGCTTGGGAAAATTCAGAGCCGCCAGATATCCGTCGGGCTGATAAGGGCGCACGGTCGGTCCGCCAAATTTATCTACCAGCAGACCCGATATCTGCAGCGCGAGATCGTGCACCACTTCGGCATCCACCCGAAAACGGCTCTGCCGCGCAAGCAGGCGGTTATCCGGATCGCGCTCGTCGAGTTCGGGCGTCGACACCGATGTTTGACGATACGTGTGGCTGGTCACGATGGTGCGAATCATGTGACGCACGTCCCAGGGGTGCGCACCTTCCTGCCGGGACTCATGAACTCCGCCGCCAGCCAATCCAGCAGTTCGGGATGCGACGGCCACTCGCCCTGCGAGCCGACGTCTTCCAGCACTCGCGATAATCCGGTACCGAAGAACTGACGCCATAACCGGTTGACGAAGACCCGCGCCGTGAGCGGATTCTCCGGCGAGACCAGCCAGTTCGCCAGATCCAAGCGATTCGCCCGCCGGCCGCCGGTGTCGAGCTTGCCGAGGAACTCGGGAATTGCGGGCTCCAGCAGCGCGCCCGCATCGCTCATCCAGTCGCCTCGCGGAAGAAGGCGGGTCTCGCGAGGCTCCATCGATTCCGTGATCATCACCTGCGCCACGGCACCCTGCAGAATACTGAGCGCTGCCTCGTGCTTCGCGATCGCGAGCCGCGCCGCGAAGAGGTCCGGGGATGAGTACTCGAAGTAATCGCGAATCACGGCGGCTTGCTCGGGGGTGCGCTTGTCCTCGGCGAGTTCGAGCGCCTGCTTCAGCGGAGCTGGAAAGCCACCGGTGGGCGCGCCGGGAGCGGCAGGAGTCTGCTTCGCAGCGTCAGGCCCGGTAATGTTGGGGGCGGTAGCATTCGGTGCCGCCGTGCTCTGCGCGGCATCGTTCGGCGCACCGCCGTTCTTTGCATCCGTGCTCTGGCGCGGCAATGTCAGGCGCCGTAGTGTTCTGCGCGGCAATGGTTTGCGCAGCGGTGCTCTGCGCAGCAGCGGACGGGTCGGGCCACAGCGGCGTGCCGCTCGATAGCGCGATTCGGAATCGGCCTATGGTCGCTCGCCGATACTTCGAGTCCTGATGCAAACGGACCACGAGTGTCGAATCCCCCTCGGTTCGTAACAGCTCGGCGAAGCGTAGAATCAGGAACGGCTTGCCAGCGCCGCCAAAAAATCCCCAACCGGTTTGGGAATCCGCATCGATGGCAGCCAACGCCGGGTAGCCAGTAGTGGGCGTAGTGGCCGAGTATGCCAACACGAACGGCGCGGCCCTCATCGGTTGGCGCCCGTCGGCAGAATATCGCGCATCCACCTCGGTCACGATGAAACGATCCGACCCCCGCGAAATATTCGCGCCCGCCAAAGTCAGATCCGCGTCCACTTCGATTCCAACGCTGGCCCACAAGCCCGGGCCCGGTTTCAACGTAACGGTGTAAGTTTCGTTATCCGGATTGGGTCCGCTAACCACAATCATTCCGGGACCACCAGGGCTGCCGCCGCGCAACACCGGCGACGCTGCAATTTCCTCGGCGGTTGGTCCTTTAGCGTTGATGGTCAGCTTCGCACTCTGCGCCGATGCTGCCGTTGGCATTGGAAATATCCAAGCCGGCGCACCAGATTTGGATTGATCGAGAGTCTCGCGCTCCCACTGCCGCCGTTGCTCAGCAAGATTGTCGGCCTTCGCATCCAACTCGGTTTTCGCCGCCGCGATCTGGCGGATCAAATTGTCGATGCGCTCCTTCTCACCCGGCTGGTATACCGGCATTTTTGGACTGAACGCATCCGGGCCCACATCTTGTACCAGTCCGTCCTCTTTGACGTCGGCAAAGAAGGCCTTCAACGCATAAAAATCCTTGGTGAGCACCGGATCGAACTTGTGATCGTGGCATTCCGCGCAGCCGAGCGTGCTTCCCAGCCAGTTGGCGCCGAGAGCGCGGACGCGGTCCGCTCCGTACTTCGCGAAATATTCCTTAGGCTGCAGGCCGCCTTCGGCCGAGGTGCGGCCCATGCGATTGTAGGCCGACGCGATCTTTTGATCGGTAGTCGCGTTGGGCATGAGATCGCCGCCCAACTGCTCGCGAGTAAATTGGTCGAAGGGCTTGTTCTCGCGGAACGCTTTCAGCACGTAGTCACGATACGGCCACGCCGGGCGATCGCCGTCGCTGTGGTAGCCGGCAGTATCGGCGTAGCGCACTGCGTCCAGCCAGCCCACGGCTTCATGTTCGGCGTAGGCTTGCGAATCGAGCAATCGGTCGACAACTTTCTCGAACGCATCGGGCGAGCGGTCGCGAATGAACGCGTCTACCTGCGCAGGTTCCGGAGCGAGGCCTGTCAGATCCAGCGTCACGCGGCGAATCAGAATGCGGCGATCCGCTTCCTCGGATGGCTTGAGCCCTTCCTTCGCGAGCTTCGACTGAATAAAAGCATCAACCGGATTCAGGACCTTCGAGCCACCAACCGCGGGCACGCTGGGGCGCGTCACCGGTTGATACGCCCAATGGCCTTCGTACCTGGCGCCCTCGGCAATCCAGCGGCGAATGGTTTCTTTTTGCCCGGCGGTCAGTTCCTTGTGCGCCGATGCGGGAGGCATGATGCGTCCGTCGCCGGCAAAGATTCGCTGCACCACTTCGCTATTGGCCGGGTCGCCGGGAATGATCGGCGTGCCGTGAGCCTTGGGCTTGAGGGCTTCGTCGCGGATGTCGAGGCGCATCCCCGCCATGCGAGAGCTTACGTCCGGACCGTGACAGCGGAAGCAAGTTCCCGACATGATGGGTCGAATGTCGCGATTGAAACTAACCCGCGATGGATCGCCGGCCGGGACGCTGACGGTTACTTCGGTCTTGCCGGTCACAACGGGAGCGGCCGCGACGCTCGCCGGCGGTGCGGCAGCAGTGGTGTTGGCCGCGAGTGCTCCCGGCGGGGGCTCCGAAATTCGCGACCAGATACGCAATGATGGGATTGATGTCTTCGGGATTGAGAGACGCCCCGTTTTCGGTCATCTGACGCAACGTGCTGCGCCAGCCCTCCTCAGAAAGCCGCAGCGCAGTGATGCGATCGAGGCTGTGGCAGGAAGAACAGGCGTTTACGACGACGTCTTTGCCCTTGCCATCCGGAAGCGCTGCATCCGCGCCAAAGGCGGTGCCGGCCATGACGGCAAAAGCGCAGATGGCCCAATGTTTCATTGCACTTGTAAGCATACAACATCGCGGCTCAATTTCCGCTGCCGGGCGCGCGAAACATCATCCAACCGGTCCAGAGGAGTAGAATGGCGTAAGCATGACCTTGACCCAACATCTCGGCCAAATAATTCATAATTGTTCTAAGATGGTCGATATGGGAGTCGTGAATGCCGGGCGGAAGGAGGCAGGATGAACGTCAACGAGCCGAATCGCTCTGCTTCGAACTCTTCGGCGGCCACCGCTCGCGCCCGGACTGAGAGATGCGCTGCGCATCGGATCGGGATCTTAGCCGAGTTGGTGCGGAACTTGTGCGCGCTCGCAGCCGATTCACCGGAGCGCCAGGCCAAGATCCAAAGCTTGATGCACGCCTACGCCACCGGCAAACTGCACGTGGATGCCGAGGCCACCGCCAGCGCGATGATCGACGACGCCTTCGGCTCGCGCCGGACGCTGCTGCTAGATTCAGAATCCCGCGCGCAATACTTTTCCGCTGTGATCGACGACGGCCGAGACGCCGGCGAAGCCCGGGTGATCCGGATCGCCAAAGCGCAGATCGATTAAATCCAGGCGCAGGCCTTCTGCGACTGGCGTGACTTGCCAGAACGGCAACTGCGACCAACCGGCTGAAAACCTCAAAGGGAGGTGTGCGCAGCGCCGCATCCATGGCCGGAATCGGCGCCACTACCGGATAGACGCTTCTCCGGGCCAAGCCCGTTGACGACGTCCACTGGCAGGATCATGACAAAGCCGGGTCCTTCGACGACGCCGCGCCAGGCCAGCGGATGGAACGCGCCAGGGAGGGCCGACACTCGTTGCGCCGGGGCGCCTTCGTACAAAACCTCTGACATCAATGCGACCGCACGCGCATGGGACACCGTGCGGACTCCTTCGAAGATGAGCAGGATCGCCAGGAACGCCCACGCCACGGTGTAACGGACGGGACGGGCGAGAGCCATCGCCACAACCGAACCCAGCAGGATGGCCCAGATCCACACGTCGAAGACGTTGGCGATATCCAAACGGAAACGATGCCACGAAAACGGCAGCGCCAGCGGGATGCCATAAGAGTTTGTCCAGTCCAATAAAAGGTGGCTGTACACCCCGATCAATGACGCCAGAAACGACGGCCACGAAAATCGGACACGCGCCAGTAGCATCGGCAGCAGGGCCACCAAGGGCGTGAAGAAGAAAGCATGCGGGTAGCTGCGATGCCATTGCAGATACGTCTGCATGCCGCTGAACCAGAAAATGGCGTCGATGTCGGGGGCGTTCGCGGCCAGTACCATCATGGCGGTCCCGCGCGGCGTGGTTTTTTCGAGACCGGCGCGAGCGAGCAGGAGGCCGACGAGCGAATGCGTGATGTTGTCCATGGCGGCTATCGATATGCGGCTGGCGCGAGCAGGGTCAACGCATCCGGCAGCATTTCCAGAGTGGCGGGAATGCGGCCGCCATACTCGCCGTCGATCTGCAGATGGGCGTCGCCCGAGAACGTGACCCGGCGGGCGCGCAACGTTCTCACTCCTGGCATGGACTTTACCTGGCGCAGCGTCACCGCGGTCATGTAGGCCGCGTAGCGCAGCGGATTCGATCCGTCGAATAGCACCACTTCGAAGTCATCGCTGAGAAGCGACGCTCCGCTGGCGATTTCCATGTCGCCGCCATAATTGCGCACGCGCGAGGCCAGGACAAATCCGCACTGCCGCTGCTCGGCGCCGGCCTCTGCGTGAAACTGGCCGACGGTGCTGAAGAACTGCCCGAAACCGGCGGCCCAATACGCCAGCTTCCCGGTGCGGGCTTTCAGTTCGGGATTTACTTTGGTCACGATGGTGGCGTCGAGACCGACGCCGCACATCATCAGAAAATGGCGCGGCTCGGCGCTGCCATGGCACAGGGCTCCCGACGGCGATGCGGCGTTCGACGCAGCGTCCCAGGCGGTCGATGGCGCGTTCCAGGGAATTGCCCAGACCCAATTCGTTCGCCAGCACATTCGCGGTTCCGCCGGGCAGCACGCCGAGAGGCACGCGCGAACGGATCATGCCGTTGGCGACTTCGTTGATGGTTCCGTCGCCGCCCAGCACCAGGATCAGGTCCGCGCCGGCAGCGACGGCGTCGCGCGCGAGTTCGGTCGCGTGGCCGGCAGCCGCGGTGGGCGTCAGCTCCGCCACAATGCCAACTTTTTTCAGAGCATCAATGGTACGTTGGAGAATGCGCGCAGGCTGCCGCCGGAACTTGCCCGCGACAGGATTGTAGATCAGGACCGGCTGCTGATATTTGGCGATTTCTCAAGTATAACGTCCCTGTGAGTTCCATCCCCCAGAAAATCGAAGCGCTGCGCAAGAAGTTGCAGCATCACGAGTACCTTTACCACGTGCTCGACGCGCCTGAAATCACGGACGCCGAGTATGACGTGATGATGCGCGAGCTGAAGGCGCTGGAAGCCGCGCATCCGGAGCTGGTCACGGACGATTCGCCCACCCAGCGCGTGGGCGGCAAGCCGCGCGAGGGCTTCGTCAAGGTGGCGCATTCGTCACCGATGCTGAGCCTGGACAATGCCCTGAACGAGGACGAACTGCGCGACTTCGACCGCCGCGTGCGCGATCTGCTGGGCGATGAGAAATTCGCATACGTGGCGGAGCTGAAGCTTGACGGGCTTTCGCTGGCGGTTCGCTATCGCGAGGGCAAGCTGGCGCAAGCGGTTACGCGTGGCGATGGCGCGATCGGCGAAGAGGTCACGGAAAACGCGCGCACCATTCGCTCGATTCCCTTTCGAGCGCCGTTAGAAGAAGTCCGCGGCGAAGTGGTCTTCGGCCGCAAGGCATTCGACAAATTGAACGAGGAGCGCGCGGCGGCCGGCTTGCCGCTGTTCGCAAATCCGCGCAACGCGGCGGCGGGATCGCTGCGGGTGCTGGATCCAACCATCACGGCTTCGCGGCGTCTGGATTACTATGCTTATTTCGTGGTTCCGGCGCCGTCCACGCAGCACGAAACTCTGGAGCAACTCACGAAGGCCGGATTCAAAGTCAATCCGAACTGGCGGAAGTGTGCAGACATTGAAGCGCTGTGGGCGTTCTGCAAGGAATGGGAAGAGAAGCGCGACTCGCTGCCTTACGAAATCGACGGCATCGTCGCCAAGGTGGATTCGGTCGCACAGCAGCAACGCCTGGGCTGGAGGGCCCGAGCACCGCGCTGGGCGATCGCGTTCAAGTTCCCGGCACGGCAGGAAGAAACCGTCGTTGAGGACATTAGCGTCACCGTCGGGCGCACCGGGACGCTGACGCCGGGAGCCACTTTCCGTCCGGTGAATGTGGGCGGTGTGATGGTTTCGCGCGCGACTCTGCATAACGAAGACGAAGTAGAACGGCTGGGCGTCCAAATCGGCGACACGGTTCTGGTGGAACGCGCGGGTGATGTGATTCCGCACGTGGTACGGGTAGTCAAAGAAGGCGAGCACCGGCGCCCTTTCCGCATGCCCACGACTTGCCCCATCTGCGGCGGCGAGGTGGTGCGGGTGGAGGGCGAATCCGCCAGCCGCTGCATCAACATCAACTGTCCGGCGCGTTTGCGGGAAACCATCCTGCACTGGGCGGCGCGCGGCGTCATGAATATCGACGGCATGGGCGAGGCGCTGGTGGATCAATTGGTGGGCAAGGGACTGGTCAAGAATGTCGCCGATCTGTACGAGCTGAAGCTCGAAGACTTGATGGATCTGGAGCGCATGGGGAAGAAATCGGCCGAGAAAGTTCTGGCCAATATCGACGCGTCGCGGCGCGCGCCGCTGCCGCGCATCCTCAACGGCCTGGGGATTCCGTTCGTGGGCGAACGCACGGCGCAATTTCTGGCGGAGGCGTTTGGCGATCTGGACAAGATCGCGGCTGCCGATGAAGATGAGTTGCAGAAGGCTGAGGAAGTGGGGCCGAAAGTCTCGCACAGCATCCATCAGTTTTTCCATGAGAAGCACAATCAGGCGCTGGTGAAGCGGCTGCGGGAAGCTGGGTTCTCGTTTACACATGCGATCAAAAAGCGAGCGGGCGGTCCGCTGGCCGGGATGACATTGGTACTGACGGGGACCCTTCCGAAGCTCACGCGCGAGGAAGCCAAGGAGCGCATCGAGGCTGCGGGCGGCAAGGTAGCCGGGTCAGTCAGCAAGAAAACCAGCTACGTGGTGGCGGGCGAAGAAGCGGGATCGAAGCTCGACAAGGCGCGTGAACTCGGCGTCGCGGTTATCGACGAAGCCGGGCTACTCGCTATGATTGAGGACTCGGCTGCTGGCGATGCCGCCAACTAACGGATGCATCATTTTCTCGAAATACTAAAACAACTGGGACCGGTGGGCGTCCTGGTGCTGGCGATGGTGGAGTCGGCCGGCATTCCTAATCCCGGGGGCACCGACGTCTTGCTGTTGTTCATGGCGGCGGCGCGGCCGGACGACGCGATGTTGAGCGCGGCGCTGGCGGTAATCGGATCGCTGGTGGGCAGCATGTTCTTTTTCGAAGTCCTGCGCCGCGGCGGCGAAAAATTCTTGACTAAGCACACGACGTCGGGACGCGGCCAGCGTTTTCGCGCCTGGTTTATGCGCTACGGCATGATCACGGTTTTCATTCCGGCGTTCTTGCCCATTCCGATTCTGCCCTTCAAAGTTTTCTGCGCCTGCGCCGGGGCCATGGGAGTGACCCGCAAGCGATTCCTGCTGGTGCTGGCCGCCGCGCGCATTCCGCGTTATACGGCGCTGGCGTATTTGGGCGCGACGCTGGGGGAACACTCCGGGACGTGGCTGCGCGAGCACGGCTGGCACTTGCTGGCGTTGGGCGTGGTACTCGCCGCGGCTTTGGGCCTGGTGGTGCGGCGGGCCAGCCGCGAGGCGCTACAATTAGATTGAATTCACGGGCTGAAAGCGCCTGATTGTGACCCCTCTCATCGACACTTTCGGACGCATCCACGACAACCTGCGCATCAGCGTGACGGACCGCTGCAATATCCGCTGCTTCTACTGCATGCCGGAAGAGGGCGTGAAGTTCGAGCCGCGCGAAGAGATCCTGAGTTTCGAGGAGATCGAGCGCTTCGTGCGCGATCGCCGCGCGCTGGGCGTGCGCAAGCTGCGGATCACCGGCGGCGAGCCGCTGCTGCGCAAGGATCTGCCCACGCTGATCCGGCAAGCTGGTCGCGATTGAAGGCATCGAGGATCTGGCGCTGACCACCAACGGCGTGCTGCTGGCCGCAACAGGCGCAGGAGCTTTACGACGCCGGGCTGCGGCGGCATCAACATCCATCTCGATACGCTGGACCGCGAGCGCTTCAAGCAGATCACCCGGCGCGACGATTTCGGCCGGGTGATGGAAGGCATCGAGACCTGCCGGCGGCATGGGCTATCGGGCCGATCAAGATCAACGTGGTGGCGGTGAAGAATCTGGTGGAGCCGGATATCGTCCCGCTGGCGCGCTTCGGGCGCGAGCGCGGCATCGAGATCCGCTACATCGAGTTCATGCCGCTGGACGCGCAGGGCATTTGGGATCGCGGACAAGGTGCTGCTGGCCGACGAGATGATCGCGATGCTGACGCGCGAGATCGGTCCGCTGCGAAGAGATTCCGGATCGCGATCCGCGCGCTCCCGCGACCGAGTATCGCTTCGCCGACGGCATCGGCCGCGTCGGATTTATCGCTTCGGTGAGCAGGCCGTTCTGCCTGAACTGCAACCGCCTCCGGCTGACCGCCGACGGGCAAACTCCGCTACTGCCTGTTCGCGATTGAAGAGACCGATATGCGCGGGCTGCTGCGCAACGGCGCTCCGGACGAAGCGATCGCCGACGCCATCCGCGGCTCGGTGAACGACAAGTGGATCGGCCACCAGATCAATACCGCGAAGTTCGTGCCGCCGCCGCGGCCGATGTATTCGATCGGGGGCTGAAAAATGAGCCGCGTCGAACAAATTGAACGGGCCATTCAGGAACTAACTCAAGAAGAGTTTTCCGAACTTGCCCGGCGTGTCTACGCACTGGAACAGGAGCGCTGGGAGCGCCAACTGGATCACGACGCGTTCTCTGGAAAGCTGGATTTTCTGAGGGACGAAGCGCACAGCGAACGGGAGTCCGGCGCGCTGAAGGCCTGGCCACCGGAGTCGTGAAGTCACGGGGGACCCGCCGTTTCTGGAAGCTGTACCAGGAACTACCGGCAGACGTGCAGCGGCTCGCGGTCAAGAATTATCAACTTTGGCGTTCGAATCCCTCGCACCCATCTCTCGGATTCCGCCGTCTGCAAGGCAAAGGCAACTTGGTTACAGTACGAATCGGCGATCACTACAGAGCGTTGGGTGAACTCGAATCGGACGCCGTCACGTGGGTCTGGCTTGGAACTCATGCCGAATATGATCGGATGACGAGTTAGGCAGCGATGCGTCAACGATTGCGTTAGTGCCCGTCACCCGCATGCGCTTCGGCGATGGTTAAGCGTCCGTTCTTCACGCCCTTGGTGCTGATGAGAGCGTCGGCGAGCTGGCGGACTTCACGGGCTTTTCCGCGCAACACGATGACTTCCAGGCACTGATCGTGATCCAGATGCACATGAAGCGTAGAGACTACGTTTCCCTGGTGCCGGTGCTGTAATTCCGTGAGCTTTTCGCTCAGCAGGCGCACGTGATGGTTATAGACCAGCGTCACCGATCCCACCACGCGGGCATTAGGCGCTTCCGACGACTCGGTGGTGAGCTCGGCGCGGACCAGATCGCGAAACCCTTCGGATCGGTTGGTATATCCGCGCTTCGCTAGCAGTGCATCAAAACGGGCGAGTAAGTCCGACTCAATCGCGACTCCGATGCGCTCCAAATCGGACGCTGGCTTCAACTTGGATTCCGGCGGCTTGGGGCCGTGGGGATGGTCGTGCTTATGCGCGCGGTGAGCTTTCATCGAATCTCCTTTCCCAGGATAGTGCCAATCCAAAATGCGCGGCTCTACGTATTACTCTTTGATGCTTCGTATGCTAGTATCACGGAAGTTATTTTCGTAGCACGCATCAAAGGAGTCTATGCCCCGGCGCGCGTTTATCATCGCTTCCATCCTCCTCGCAACAATGTGGTGCGCTTGGGCCGCGGACGTACTGGTGTCGGGAACTGTCGTGGACATTTCTGGCGCGGCGATTGCCGGGGCTACCGTGCAGGTTCAAAGCGCGAACGGTACGGTGCTCGCAACGACCCAGTCGGATACCAGCGGCTCCTTCACGATTTCGGGACTAGCGGCGGGCGATTATCGACTCGTGGTATCTCATGCCGATTTTGAAACCAAAGAAATCCCCCTCCGCATCGGGACCACCGGGGCACCTGTCACGCTGCGCATTTCCCTGGCCGTGAGCACCGTGAGCACCATCGTCAACGTGCAGGGCCGGGAGGATGACCTGGTGGGAATTGCCGATTCCGCAACGCAGGGAACGGTGGGCGCAAGGGAAATCCAAGATCGTCCCATTCTTCGTTCGGGAGAAGTTTTGGAGACGGTTCCCGGGCTCATCATCACCCAGCACGCCGGCGGCGGCAAAGCCAACCAATATTTTCTCCGCGGCTTCAATCTCGATCACGGCACGGATTTCGCCGTTTTCCTCGACGATATGCCGCTAAACCTGCCGTCGCATGCGCACGGCGAGGGGTACGCGGACATGAACACCGTCATCCCCGAGTTTGTGCAGCGGGTGAATTTCGAGAAAGGCCCTTATTACGCCGATGTCGGCAACTACGGCTCAGCCGGGTCGGCCCATCTGGAGTTCGCTAAGACACTGCCCGAGAACTTCTTTCAGGTGGAAGGCGGCATGTATGGCTATGCGAGGGCGGTCTTCGGCGTATCGCAGAAGCTTGGCTCGGGCAATTGCTCTACGGCGGAGAAGTGTATCACGATGACGGCCCGTGGAAGCATCCGGATGACTATCTGAAATTCAACGGCATTGTGACCTACAGCAAGGGTGACGAGGCCAAGGGCTTCAGCATCACGGCTCGCGGCTACCACGGAAAATGGAACTCGAGCGATCAAATCGCCGATAACGCCGTGCCGCTGGTTGGTTTCTTCGGCACACTGAATCCGACTGACGGCGGCAACTCACAGCGTTATAGCTTGCAGACGGAATGGCATCGCCAGGGCGCGAATTCCAAGACGAAAATCACGCTCTACGGATTCTATTACGACCTCGATCTATTTTCCGATTTCACCTACTACCTGGACGACCCCGTTCACGGCGACCAGTTTGAGCAGCAAGACCGGCGCTGGGTAACTGGGCTGGACGCGCGCCACACGATTTTCAGCCAATGGTTTGGCCGCAAGGTGGAAAATACATTCGGGCTGCAGGTCCGCAATGATTGGGTTCACAACGGTCTTTTTCAGACGGAAAATCGCGTGCGCGTGGATAAGACTGATTCTGACACCGGCACCACTCTGCCCGCGATCACGCAAGAGGATCGCTTTACGGACACGCAAGTAGGTTTTTATGTGGAAAACAAAATCCAGTGGGCGGATAAATTCCGCACCGTCGCGGCCTGCGCGGCGACGTAGGACACGTTGACGTCACCAGCTTGGTCACCCCGGCCAATTCCGGCACGGCCACCAAGGCGCTGCCCAGCCCAAAATTGAGTTTGATTTTCGGCCCCTGGTCCAAGACGGAGTTCTATGTACAGGGCGGATTTGGTTTCCACAGCAACGATGCGCGCGGCGCAACGCAAACCGTGGAGCCGGTTTCGGCGGAAAATCCTTATCCCAATACGCCGGGCTCCAGAATTCCGCTTCTGATCCCCACCAAAGGCGCGGAAATCGGCGTGCGCACTTCGGCCGTTTCGCATCTGCAAAGCACTTTTTCGCTGTGGTATCTCCGCAGTGCTTCTGAACTGCAGCAAAGTGGCGACACCGGAGGCACGGTTCCGTCCACACAGCCGAGCAACCGCTATGGCATCGAATGGGCGAACTACTACACGCCTCTGGAGCATTTGGCTTTTGATTTTGACATTGCGGATTCCAGGGCCTTCTTTACCGCGATCGACGAAGATGATGCCGCGCCGGACAGCCCGGGTGGCAAGCGTGTGCCCGAAGCGGTTGGGCTGGTGGTTTCATCCGGCGTCACGCTGCACGATTACAAACGCTTTTCGGCGAGTCTGCGTCTGCGCGCCTTTGGCCCGCGCGATTTAACCTCCGACGGAATCTATCAATCAAGAGCAACAGTTTTGCTCAATGCGGAGGTGGGGTATCAAATAACCAAAGGGTGGCGCGTGGTTGCCGAGTTCTTGAATTTGCTGAATCGCAAGGACCACGATATTGACTACGCGTATGAATCGCGGATCACACCAACAGCCGACTCGGCATTCACAGACGTTTTCCACCCCGTCGAACCGTTTCAAGTGCGATTTGGGCTACGAAGAACCTTTTGACAAATACCGCGCGGCCACTTTAATGCCGGGCGAACCATTCGAGAACGCGCCTGCGAAACTCCGTTGGCGCGGCGGAATACGCTGCGGTGTGTTCGGCATCCGGGACTAACCACAGCACCGAACTCGCATTGGCGCTTGCCAGTGCTTGCGAGTGCCAGTAGGGCGTTCGCGAATCGCGCAATCCATGGATCAGCAAGATCGGCGTAGTGCTGCGGCGGATGCTTTCGATCGGCTGCACTTGACGCAAGTCGATGCCGTAGCGAAATCTTGCGTAGGTCATGGAACTTTGCACCAGCAGCGGGGAGATCACCGGCTGCAACCAACTAGGAAGGCGGAGGATTTGACGCACTCGGAATTCTGCAATCGCAGGGAGATCCGCAAAGGGGGATTCCGCGGCGATTGCGCGAAAGTCCGGACCAAGAGCAGCCGCCTGGATCAGAACGGAGCCGCCAAGAGATTCGCCCAGTGCGTAGAGCGCCTTGCAGTCCTGCCGCCGCAGCCAACGCGCCCAGGAGAGAACGTCGGATTTCTCCAACAGGCCGTAGGTGACCAAGTCGCCCTCGCTGGAGCCATGCCCGCGGCTATCGGGCAGCAAGACTGAGTAGCCCTGATCGAGAAATAGCGATGCGTAGCCCACGCTTCCCTGGCGCGAGTCGCCGATTCCGTGGAGCACCATCACGCAATTTCCGTTGCGGGCCGCGGGCCGGACGAACCAACTATCGAGACGGATGCCATCGAACGCGCTGATGGAAGTAGCGTGCCAGGACACTACGGGATAGCGGTTTTGCAGAGCTGCGGGAATCGCGGGCGCCTTGCGCGGCACGTGGAGGGTGAACTGGCAGACGATCGCCAGCACCGCGACGAAGCACGCTAGAGCCACGCCGATCGGAACAGCCAAAACCGTCAAGAGCCGGGAGCGGGACGACACGCAATAGGATACGATGCGGGCGGCGAGTTGGTTCGATCAAGCAGGCCGCAGGGCTGAACCCCTGGGTTAGAATGGAACACCGGAGCCGCCGTTTCCACTCACAATGCTCAAGCCAGAAAGCGCCAAGGCAACCTTCAAGTGTCTCGTCTGGCTGTCGCTGGCGATCGTGGCGTTCTATTGGAAGATCGTTTTCACGAGCCAGTTTTCGATGCTGACGGTGGGGGAAACCGTCAACCAGGCATACTCCTGGCTTCACTTCTGGGCGGAAAGCGTGCGCCACGGAAGCGTGCCGCTGTGGGACCCTTACACCTTCGGCGGACACAGCTTTATTGGCGAAATGCAAACGGCGGCGTTCTACCCGCTGCACTTGGTTTTCGCGCTGTTCCCTTCGAACGGGAACGGGCTGTTATCGACGCGCCTCTATCATCTCTACTTCGTTTTCACGCATTTGTTGGCGGCGTATTTCATGTTCGCGCTGATTCGCGAAATGGGGCTCCAGCGCTTCCCTGCTCTGCTCGCCGGCTTGTGTTATTCGTTGGGTGGATTCATGGGAGCCGCTCCGTGGCCGCATCTGCTCGATAGCGCGGTGTGGCTTCCGTTGCAATTCCTGTTGACCCTTCGGGCGCTGCAGGCTCACGCGGCGCGCCGGTCAGTTATTTACGCGGCGCTGGCAGGATTGACGCTCGGTTTGTCGATTCTGGCGGGCGGGCTGCACATCGTAATGATGCAGGTGATGGTGCTGGTTTCCGCGGCCGCGTATTACGGGGTGCATCGGCGAACTGGATGGTGGCGTCCGGCGGCAGTGGCCGGGGTTGCGATCATCACGGGCTTGGCAGCAGGCGCGGTCCAGTTACTGCCGTCGGCGGAGTATAGCGCTAGGGCGATTCGATTCATCTCCGGCACGTCGCTACCGGCCACGCAGAAAATTCCCATCGCGTATTTAGTGGATTCCTTCTGGCCCAGCAGCGTGCTGAGTTATCTGTTCGCCTGGAATTCGCAAAATAAAATGGGGCCGGGAGAAGCGCTGAGCCCTTATCTCGGCGTGTTCCCGCTGCTGCTGGCGATCATCGGCTTCTGGAAGCGCCGCGATCATCCGTGGGTGCGGTACGCGGCGGGACTCGCGCTGGCGGCGTTTCTGTTTTCGCTGGGCGCGCCTTCGCTGTTATACGGATTGATCTACGCGGTGGTTCCGTTGCTATGGATGGCGCGCGAAGCCAGCCGCTTTCTGTACATCGCTCACTTCGGATTGGTGATTCTGGCGGCCTACGGCGCGCAAACGCTGTTTTGCGACACAGAAGCCACGACGAGGTGGGCGCGCTTCAATCGGGTTCTGATGTGGGCCGCGGTTGCGTCCGCCGCCGTCTGGGCGATCCCCTATGTATTCGGCCAACCTTTGCTGAAGCCTTGGATCGAGTGGTCAATGCTGTTCATCATCCTGGCCTATCCGCTCTTTCGCTACGTTTCGGGAGGCGGTGTCGGCGAACGCCGGGCGGTTCCTGGTGGTGGCCTTCATCCTTTTCGATTTGAATGTGTTCAACGTCGTCGCCTTCAACAAAATCGAGGAAGGGCGCAAGGGCGCGGACCAGATCGAGCGGTTGACTAGCATGCGCGGCGCGGTGGATTTTCTCAAAGCGCAGCCGGGTCAGTTCCGGGTTCAGGTGATCGCGCCGCCGGAGTTGAATATCGGCGACTCCTGGGGTATCCAAACTCTCAACGGCGGAGCCGTCACGCTGGCATCCAATTTTATGGATGTGACGGGGAAAGGTGACGGGGCCAACCTGCTCAATGTCCGTTATTTTCTGAAGCCGGCGACGACGGTGGAACCCAATCCGGTTTACGCCGATGCCAATTGGAAGATTTATGCGAACCCGAGAGCGTATCCGCGAGTTTGGGTCGAACCAGCAGGAGTCGAACCCGTCATCATGGCCGTTGGGATTCAGGAATATTCAGCCCGCCATATCGCCGTCAGAGTAATGCGGCCAACGGCGGAACGCTGGTGTTGAGCGAAATGTATTATCCGGGCTGGGAGGCGCATGTAAACGGAAACCCGCAGCGCATCGACGAAGTTCACGGCGGCCTGCGCGGCATTGCGGTTCCGCACGGAGAAAGCTTAGTTACATTGGATTACGAGCCGCAGTCCGTGATGCTTGGCGCGATTCTGAGTGTCCTGACCTTCGCGTTTACCCTGGCCGCCGCCGCGCATTGGGTGCACCGCTAGTTGCAAGTCACTTGCAATAGCCAGTTGAAAACCCTCCCAGCGAGAGCGATAATGGCTACAGGATGCAAATAGGTTTCAATAAGAAGAGTCCTGCGGCTTCATCCGAACCTCGCAACCTAACCGCACTCAAGAAGGGTGAGACCGGCATTCTGGATCGCATCGACATGTCCGACATCGATGCCCAGCGCCTGATGGAGCTTGGCTTCTTGCCAGGACACACGATTACGCGGGGGCACGCGGCGCCGGGCGGCGATCCGCGGGTATTTCGCGTGGACGGCTCGGAAGTGGCGCTGCGCCGTGAAACCGCCGTGCATTTGATCCTGCGATAAGGAACGCCTGATGGAAGATTGCCACGGCCCCGCTGTCGCCACTCTGCCGCCGCCGGTAACTTCCGGCAAGCAGCACGTGGTGGCCATCGTGGGACCACCGAACTCGGGCAAATCGACACTCTTTAACCGGCTTACGGGACTGCGCCAGAAGGTCGCAAACTTTCCGGGCGTCACGGTGGAACATCGCATGGGGCGCGCAAAGCTGGGGCATCTGCGCGAAATTTTCGTAGTCGATCTTCCCGGCGTTTATAGCTTGCAACCGCGCACCGAAGACGAGCGCGTGACGCACGATGTGCTCGCCGGAACCATGAAGGGCTTGCCCAAGCCGGACGCGGTGATGCTGATTTTGGATTCGACGAATCTTAGTCGTCATCTCTCATTGGCGGCTCCGATTCTGAGTCTGGGATTGCCGACGCTGGTGATCCTCAACATGGCCGACGACCTGCACGGCCGCGGCGGTGAGGTGGACGCGGCCGAGTTGTCGAAACAGCTCAACACGCCGGTGGTTTTGATCAGCGCGTCGAAGGGAACGGGCGTAGAGAAGGTGTTCGAGTTCCTCAATAGCGCGCCGGGGTATCTGCCTCCTAAGCCGCCGCTGTTGCAACTGCCGGTACTGCAAGACGTGCCCAAAGTCCGCGACTGGGCGGCCAGTATGAGCCGTCGGACGAACTTTCGCGCGCCCGCTCCGCCGCTGTGGACGCGCCGGCTGGACGGCATCTTTCTGCATCCGGTGATCGGACCTCTGGTCTTTCTGCTGGTGGTGGCGGGCGTTTTCCAAACCATCTTCGCCGGCGCACGCCCGCTGATGGACGCGGTTGCGAACGCCATCCAGGTTTCCGGGAAGTGGATCGAAGCGACGATGCCCGCGGGCCCGCTGCGGTCGCTGATCGTCGATGGCGTGTGGAGCGGCGTGGGCGCGGTGATCGTGTTCCTGCCACAGATCCTGCTGCTGTTTTTGTTCATCGGCGTGCTGGAAGACTCGGGCTATCTGGCGCGGGCGGCGCTGATTGCGGACCGCACGATGGCGCGCATCGGCCTGCAAGGCAAAAGTTTTATTCCGCTGCTTTCGGCTTATGCTTGCGCGGTGCCGGCGATCATGGCGACCCGGACGATCGAAAATAAACGCGACCGCATTGCCACCATTTTGATCGCACCGTTCATGACGTGCTCGGCGCGGCTGCCGGTTTATACGCTGGTGATCGCGGCGTTCATCCCCGAAAAACCGTTGCTGGGACCCTTCTTCGGAACACGCGCGGCGGCGCTGCTGGGTTTGTATGTACTGGGCTTCCTGGCGGCGATCGTCACGGCGCGGCTGTTGAAATCGACGGTGCTGAAGAGCACGCGCGCTCCTTTCATTCTGGAAATGCCGCCATACCGCTGGCCTACCTTGACGTCTTTGGCGCTGCGGCTGATCGATCGCGCCAAGGTATTTCTGCGACGCGCGGGCACGGTAATTCTGGCCGTGGCGATCATACTCTGGGTGCTGGCGAATCTGCCCTTGCACAACGGCAACCCGCCGCCGATCGGCGACAGCATCGCAGGCATGATCGGACATGCGGTGGAACCCGCGATCCGGCCGCTGGGTTTCAACTGGAAGATCGGCATCGGACTGATCACGTCACTGGCGGCGCGCGAGGTGATCGTGGGTACGCTGGGAACCATTTATGGAATCGAGGGCACGACCGAGTCCATGGGCTTGCAGGCGGCTTTGCGGCACGACCTTACTCCCGGCGGTGCGGCGGCGTTGCTGGTGTTCTTTGCGTTCGCGATGCAGTGCATGTCGACAGTGGCGGTGGTACGACGCGAGACCGGCGGGTGGCGTTGGCCGGTGATTCAATTCGCCTACATGACGGTCTTCGCGTATGTGTTTGCGTTTCTGGCGAATCGCATCGTGTCGCTGTGGTTTTGAGCGGCCAGCCTGAATCGAAACCGCACCCCGATCATCTATAAGTTTCGGTTGGTAACATAAAACGTGCATAACGTCATCATTCTTGGATCGGGCTGCGCCGGAAATACCGCCGCCATCTACACCGGCCGCGCCGGCTTGAACCCATTGGTAGTAGCGGGGCACGAGCCTGGCGGACAGCTTTCACTCACTACTGAAGTTGAGAATTTTCCGGGATTCCCGGACGGCATCAATGGTCCCGACCTGGTCGCCAACATGCAGAAGCAGGCCGAGCGGTTCGGCGCTGTGTACATGCACGGCACGGTGACAGAGGCCGACCTCTCCAAGCGTCCCTTCCGTCTGAATATTGACGGCGAGTGGCAAGAGACCAGCACGCTGATCATTGCGTCGGGCGCGTCGGCGCGCTGGCTGGGGCTGCCCAGCGAGCAGAAGCTGATCGGCCGCGGCGTGAGTTCGTGCGCTACTTGCGACGGCGCGTTTTACAAAGGCGGCAAGATCGTGGTCATCGGCGGTGGCGATTCCGCGATGGAAGAGGCCAACTTCCTGACGCGTTTCGGCGACACCATCACGCTGGTGCATCGCAGCGATAGCTTCCGCGCGTCGAAGATCATGCTGGACCGCGCGCGCGCCAATCGCAAGATCAAGTTCCTTACGAACACGGTGGTCGAGGACATCTATGACGTCTCGAAGAACATCGTGACCGGCGTGAAGCTGCATGACCTGAAGACCAACCGCGTGTGGGATGAGGCGGCGGATGGGTACTTCGTGGCAATCGGACACATCCCGAATACCAAGCCGTTTGTGGGGCAGATCGATCTGGATCACGATGGTTACATCGTGTCCCACGGGGGCGCGCGCACCAATATCGAGGGCGTGTTCCACGCGGGCGATGTGCAGGACCGGACTTACCGGCAAGCGATCACTGCCGCTGGCGCGGGTTGCATGGCGGCAATTGAGGTGGAGCGGTTTTTAGGCGAAGGGCACTAACCAAGTACCGCTTCGCCTTGACGTCGATTTAACTTGACCGGCGATACCGGATTCTATCGATCTCTACAATCCAGAGCGCTTGGTCCGGGCGATTGTTTTCGAGCGCCCTCAAAAGCCTTCGCAACAGCGCCATGATCGTAATTTTGTCTTGCGCCTTCGAACGTAAAACAACGATCCCGGAATAGTGCTCGGGCGGATAGGTCCGGATGTCCGAGAAGTCAAGATCCAGCGTAATCAAAATACGATTTTCGCGTTGGCCTGTGGCAGCGATAACGTCGTCGCCGGCGCCGGTCAGACTCTCTTCCCGAACGGTTTCGGCATCAAAACCATGGCTCCTAAGCAGCTCGGCGGCATCTTTCGGGAGATTTTCGTCGATCTTGAAGATCACGCGCTGATTTCGAGCGGGAGAGCGACTGTGCCTTCACGCGCAAGTTCGGCGGCGTAGGCCAGTACTGCATCAATGTCGGCATCCGCCAAGCCGGGATAACTGACCAGAATCTCGTCACGCTTCACGCCTGCGGCGAGATTGTCGAGCACTACAGACACCATGATTCGGGTGCCTCTGACACAGGGGCGACCGTGACAGATATTCGGATTCACGGAAATGCGATCCCGCCAGTCCGTCATAGCCCGATTGTAACGCAACCGTTCCATCCCGCCGCGTTGCCACGCTTCGGGAGCGATCGCTTGCCGCGCACGAACCAGCCCCCGATTGCCACCGCCGCTCCGCTGTGATATTTGTTAGCCGGAGAGATTACCGTGCCGGCTGGTTCCTCTGCCGCTGCGCCTGCTCAAGCGCAGAATTTCGAGATCGTTCCGCGCCATAAGCGCAGCCAACAATGGCTCGCCCGGGCCGACGCTTACTCCGTGGGACTCGCTTTCGTGAATGGCGAGATTGATGTCTACGGGGACTTCGTCGCTGCGGTTCGCTATCAGCTTTCACAATCCGCCACCACCTTTCGCCGCCAGTTTTTCGACACTGTTTGCCGCTGGAATCCGTGGAGGCTCACGCAAGGCTGGGGCACCCGCAGAGCCGCGGTGCGCAATATCCGCTTCCACTACGACCGCTCCAACGAGTTCTACAAGCTTTTCCTGGACTCGCAAATGGTGTACTCCTGCGCTTATTTCGATCGGCCTGACGCGAGTCTCGATCAGGCGCAGGCGGCTAAGTTGGACCACATCTGCCGCAAGCTGGATCTGCATCCCGGCGAAGGTTTCTTAGACATCGGCTGCGGCTGGGGAGCCTTGGTCCGGCACGCGGCGCGCTGCTTTGGGGCTTACGCCGCCGGATGCACGTTGAGCCAGCGGCAATTCGATTACGCCACGGAGCGGGTGCGGATGGAACGGCTCGCCGAACGGGCTACTATCCGCGAAATGGACTACCGCGATCTCACCGGCACCTTCGACAAGATTTCTTCCGTCGGGATGTTCGAGCACGTTGGGCGGGCTCACCTCGAAGTCTATTTCCGAACTATCTCGAAGTTGCTTGCGCCGGATGGCCTGTTCCTGAATCACGGGATCACGCGGCCTGCTCCGGTGAAGAGTGACGCTCAAAGCCTGTTCATCGCGCGCGCGGTTTTTCCGGGCGGCCAGATTGTGTGCTTGCAGGACGTGATTCACGCTGCTGAAAACGCCGGCTTCGAGGTCCTGGATGTGGAGAATCTGCGGCGGCATTACGCGCTGACCTGCCGCGCCTGGGTGGACCGTCTCATGGCGCAGCGCGATGCTTGCCTGCGGGTGGTGGACGAGGCCACGTGGCGTACCTGGCAGCTCTATCTGGCCGGTTCTTCGATCGCTTTCGATGAGGGCGGGCTAGGACTGCACCAGGTTCTCTTGGCGAAGCGTGGGGCCAACGGGGCCGCGCCTATGACGCGAGCCTACGTTTATCCGCATTAGAGGCGCGCCGCTGGCACGCCGTTATTTGGCGGGTTGTTCCTTAGTCGTATCTTCCGGCAGCGCGTCGGGCACATCGCCGAACTGAATATTCGTCTCGGTGCCGAAGCGATTATACATGCGGAATTCGACTTCGTTCTTCGACAGAAAACGGCCTTCGCGGGAACGGATTTCAGACTTCAGGGGCAGCAGGTAATCCTGCCCGGAAATTTTCGTGAAGTCGTAATTCATATCCAGATCCACGCTCTGAATGGGAAAATCCGCCGGCAAACCTTCCACTTCCAGCTTGATGCGCATCACCATTTTGGTGTCGCGATCCGCGTACACCAAGCCGTGATAGCGCGGCGATCACCGTCCGCTTCACTGCTTCCGAATAGATGCTGTATTGCGAGTGCAACTGGCTCACGCGAAAGTTGAACACGTACATGCGCTTGCCGCGCAGGGTGGCCCAGCGCTCCCAGTCGAATTCGGTTTCGGTTTCAGGCGCGAAAATCTCTCTCAGGATCGATCCAAATTCACCCGAAGAACTGGCGCCATTCTTCTGCTCGTGCTTAGAGCCCGGCGTCGCCGGAATGCCGTTGATCGAAACCACTTTGTAGTCTTCCTTCTGCTCGTAATAGCTGAGGCGCTCGGCGATGGTGTCGATCAGGCGGTAGTTTTCGAGGCCGCTGACATCGCCGTAACGGCGCGTCACCTGGAGGCAGATAAAGTTCGGCAGGCCGTCGATATAGTTGCGGGCGTGATCCATGATCTCGCCGAGTATGCGCTTTTGCTCGATGGAATCCGGAGGCGGCGGGCCTTCGACGACCAGCTTCGGAGCGGGCGGCGGTGGGGCTTCCAGAGTGGCCGATTCGGTGATCAACGCCTTCAGCGCGGCCACGGTTCTCGGACCCGCTCCGGCTCCTTGCAACTCTTCCACCGTACGCGCGTCGAGGCGGTTGGACAGCTTTACGTTTTTCTTGATGTAGGCTGCGATGGTCGGGTCGTCATGATGCAACTGGACGGAGGATTTGACGAAGCTGATCAACTGCTCGACGGTCAGCTTGTTCTGCGCTAGCGCCGGGAGGCTGAATATTGCCAACAAGGCTAGCCGTGCAGTCCAGTGCTTCATTTCTATTCCAATAATAGACCCTGTTTCCGGGGCTGGGGTTTGGCGGCTATTTCGCCGGCGGGGCTGCGGCTTTGCCATCAGGGGAAGACTCGGACGTCGCCGCATCGGCCGCGTCGAACGTGATGCTGGTATCGGCGCCGAACTTGTTATAGAGCCGGAACGCGGCCTGGTTCTTCATGGCGCTTTTGCCGTCGCGCATCTGCATTTCGACTTTCAGCGGCAGGATAAATTTTTCGCCGGAGATCGAGATGGTGTCGTAATCCAGCGTCTCGGACGCGCTGCGGATCGGGAAATCGGTTGGGATATCATCCGCCTCCATGGTGATACGCATCACCTGGCGGGTATCGCGGTCGGCATAAATTAAGCCGTGATAGCCGACGGTCACGGTCCGCTTCACTTCTTCGGCGGTGATGTGATATTGCGAATTTTCCAGGCGCACGCGGAAGCTGTAGACGTGCATGATGTGATCGCGCAGCTTGCCCCAGCGCTCCCATTGAAACTCGGTCTGGCTTTGCGGATCGAAGACTTCACGCAGCATGGTCCCGAACTCGCCGCTGGAGGTGGCGCCGCCGAGCTGCTCGTGCTTGCGATTGGTGACCGGCGCGTCGTTTACCGAGATCACCTTGTAGTCTTCTTTGTGCTCGAAGTAGCTCAGGCGTTCAGCGATTTTGTCGGTGGCGGCGAAGTGATCGCCGCCGGAACGGTCGACATAACGCTGGGTTACTTGCAGGCAGATGAAGTTGGGCAGGCTGTCAGAATAATTGAGAGCGTTTTGGGTGATCGCGGCCAGGATCTCTTTCTGCTGCGCGGCGTCGGGCGCGGCCATTGAGGGCGCCTGCACCAGCGCGGCAGTGATCTTGGGAGTTTGCACGGGGGCGGGCGGCAGACTGGCCGAGTCAGCCATCAACGTCTTGAGCGCAGCAACCGTCAGGCGTCCGGCGCCCAGGGTCTGCAAAGTCTCGACCGTGTGTGCGTCGAGTTGATTCGTCAAGCGCACTTTTTTGACCATTTCGGCGAGCTTACGATCGTCCTCGTGCAATTCGACGGAGGATTTGATGAAGCCCTCGAGTTGCGCGACCGTCATGCTGGCCTGCGCCAGTGCCGCTGCCGTCAGGGCCAGGAACACGCAGAGCCGGTGAATACTGGATTTCATGCTACTTCAGGATAGACGTCAATCCACGCTTCTTAGGTTTCTCCGAAGTCGCGGGCGGGGCGACAGTTTTTGCGATGGCAGCGGAGGCCAGAGGCGCCATCATACGGAATCCCTTGGCGTTAGGATGCAGGCCGTCGTCGGAAATATCGGCCTGTAACTGAGTTGTGGGGTCGACCATGGCGGTGTAGTAATCCAGGTACGTGTAGCCGCGCTGGGTGCAGAACTTCTGCAGCCAGTCATTCAAAGCTTTGATGAAAACTGGCGGGCGCTGCAGGCGGCGCTCGTAGGTCGGGTCCTGATCCTTGTGGTAATCGCTCACCGGCAGAACGGAGGCGAAGATCACTTTGATCTTGTTGACAGAGGCCATGTCGGCCAGCATCTGGTAATCGCTCTCGATGGTGGTGACGGGAGTCTCGCGGGCCAGGTCATTGGTGCCGATCAGAATCAGCACCGCGGCGGGATGCAGATTGATCACGTCGTCCTGCATGCGTTGGACTAACTGCCCGGCGGTCTGTCCCGAAATTCCGCGGTTGATGTAATCGGTGTCCGGAAAGTACTCGTTAAGCCGCCAGATGTCGGTGATGGAATCGCCGAAGAAGACCACGCGGGGCTTGCCTGCGACGGGCGCGGGCAATTTGCGATTGGCCTCTGCGTAGCGCGCCAGATTCGCGGGATCGGGACTAGTCAGTTGCCGGTCGCGGCTTTCGATCAGCGCCCGGAAATGGGAATCCAAACGATTGGCGTCACTGCGCAGCTCGGTCAACTGCTGCTGCGCGGCTTCCGGAAACGGGAACGGCTTAGGAACGGAATCGGCCAGCGCCAGATAAGCGCGGAGATTGGTCAGCAAGGAGTAGGTGATCTGGGCGCGCGCGGGACGCAGGCGCAACTGGATGCAATTCTGGCGGGTGTTTTCGATCACCGGGGCGGCGGCGCGCTGCAGGTCGGGGATGGCCACGCCTCCGGCTTCCATGAGTTCGCCCAACCGCCCGCATAACTCGTTCACTTGAGCATTTGGCATGAGCGGGGTCGAGGGTGGGACACCGGGCGCTTGCGCCGGACCGCTGCCTGCGTTCATCAGCAGGATCGCGACTGCGACCAGCGTCGGGCGCGTCATTTCGCTTCTTCTTTCTGGAGTTGCAGCGTCACCGTCCCGATGGGAAACGCCAAGCGCAGGCGAATCTGGACTGGAATTCTTTTGGCGTCGTCCGTCACCCATACGAATGCCCGGCCTTTGCGCTGGTAAATAACTCCGTTCATCATATTCGCTTCGTAGCGAATGGTCTTGAAGGTGCCGGCCGGCGTGGTGACTTCCTCGCGCTCCTGCGCATCCACTTTCACTTGAGCGGAACGGCGGCCATCGCTCATCGGGGTGGTCGACGACTGCCCCGGTTCAATCGTCAAACCGCGCAGAGCCAGAATGCCGCCCAAAACGTCATGCACGCAATGCGGAATATCGACTTGCGCTCTTCGCAACACCCTGTTGTTATCGAGCACGTCACGTTCCACCCACGTCGCCCGGTTCTGGCCGCGATCGTAAGTGACCGTGGTTTGGCGATGGCGCTTGCCTTCCTTGGAATCCATCTGGCTCTCAGCGGCGCAGAACGATTGTTCATAGCGCGCGGTATAGGTGTCATCCACTTTGAACAGCGCGGAGACCAGGCCGGCGGAATCCAGCTTCATGCGCCCTTCGGAGTTGTGCAGTTCGAGCACCGCGTCTCCGGCATGGATCAAGCGCCATTCGATGTCGTAGGTTAATTTGCCGAGATCAGGGGGCGGGGGGCCAGCCGACGCCGGCGCCGGGAAAATCCACAGGGCCGCGGCGAGAACCGGCGCTCCTCTAAGGACAAAGCGCACACGATCAGTTTACACTCTTATCGTGAAGCGGATTGCATGAAGTTGAAATCATGAACCAAATACCCGGCCGCCATTTCGTTCGCAATCTAGTGCAGCGGCGTTCACTGGTGGCGCAACTGGTCCGGCGCGATTTTCAGCAGCGCTACGTGGGATCGGCTGCCGGCTGGATCTGGGGCGTGATCCATCCGCTGGTGCTGCTGCTGAGCTGGACGTTTATTTTTCAGGTCTGTCTGAAAGCCAAGCTGCCGCCGGGCTCGGTGACGCAAAACTACACCATGTTCCTGTTCTGCGGGATGCTGCCGTGGCTGCTGTTTCAGGACACGGTGCTGCGCTCGGCATCCAGCATGGTGGAGCAAGCGACCCTGATCACGCGCACGCTGTTTCCGGCGGAAGTGGTCCCGGTGTCGATTTTCCTGTCGTCGCTGATCCATCATCTGATCGCGCTACTGCTGGTGATGATGGCGTCGCTGATTGTGCTGAAAACGATCAGCCCGATGGTGCTGCTACTGCCTTTGTACATGTTGTTTATCGGATTGTTCGCGGTCGGGCGTGGGATGGTTCGTATCGAGCTTGCAGGTTTATCTGCGCGATACGGCACAAATTCTTACCGTGGTGATGACGCTGTGGTTCTGGTTCACGCCGATCATGATCAGCGAGCAGCAGATTCCAGCGCGGTTTCAGCCGCTGCTGCGCTTAAACCCGATGTCGTGGATCGTACGCGCCTACCGTGACCGTCTGCTCTCGGCGCACTGGCCGTCCTGGGAGGAGTTCGCAGTGCTTTCCGCTTATTCGGGGCTGACCTTTATCGCTGGCGGCCTGTTTTTCCGGCATTTAAAGCGCGGTTTTGCGGATGTGCTGTAACTAACTCGTCAAAAACAACCGATTATACTGGCGACAACACCATGCAGACATTTGACTTAGTCGTGATCGGATCGGGGCCGGCCGGCCAGCGCGCTGCCATTCAGGCGGCGAAGTCCGGCAAGCGCGTGGCCTTGATTGAAAAAGTGGAATGCATGGGAGGCGTGTGCATCAATACCGGCACCATTCCCAGCAAAACCATGCGCGAAGCGGTGCTGCATTTATCGGGTTACCAGTATCAAAACGTGTACGGCGTCAACTATCGGGTGAAGGAAAAGATTTCGATGCCGGATCTCGCGTTCCGGGTGCAGCATGTGATACGCACCGAGATCGACGTCACGATTTCGCAGCTCAACCGGAATAACATTCAGGTGATGGTGGGATACGCCAGTTTCCTCGATCCGCATACCATCCGGGTGACGTCCACCATGGGCGTGGCCGATATTCAGGCGGAACAGTTCATCATTGCGACCGGCACCAAGCCTGCTACTTCGTCCAAGGTTCCGATCAACGGGCGCACGATCATCAATAGCGATCAGGTTCTGGACATGCCGGAGATCCCGCGAACGTTGATCGTGGTAGGCGGAGGCGTGATTGGCGTGGAATACACCTGCATGTTCGCGACGCTCGGCGTGCGCGTGATCCTGATCGAGAAGCGGCCGCGGCTTTTGGAATTCGCGGATGCGGAAATGGTCGAGGCGCTGTCCTATCATCTGCGCGACCAGCGCGTCACGATGCGCCTGAACGAAGAAGTTTCGAGCGTGGAGGAGACTCCCGACGGCAACGTGGTGGCGTATCTGGAGAGCAAGAAAAAAATCTCGGGCGATGCGCTGCTCTACGCGGTGGGCGGCAGGGCAATGTCGATGAGCTGGATCTGGACGACGGCCGGTATCGAAGCCGACTCGCGCGGACGCATCCAGTGGATGCCGAGTACCGCACCAAGCAGCCGCACATTTTCGCGGTGGGCGATGTGATCGGGTTCCCCAGTCTGGCGTCGGTCTCGATGGAGCAGGGCCGCATGGCCGCGGCGCGCGCCTTTGCGCGTCCGGCGCAATCCGAATCCGGCGACTTATCCGTACGGGATTTACACCATTCCCGAGATTTCGTTCATCGGCAAGACGGAGGAACAGCTCACGGACGAAGACGTGCCCTACGAAGTGGGCGTGGCCTATTATCGCGAGATTGCGCGCGGCCAGATCCGCGGCGACACCACGGGCCGGCTGAAGATTGATTTTCCACCGCGAAACGCGCGAGATCCTGGGCGTGCACATCATCGGCGAGGGCGCCAGCGAACTGCTGCACATCGGCCAGGCGGTGATGGTCCTGAAGGGCACCATCGATTATTTCGTCGACACGGTGTTCAACTATCCGACCCTGGCCGAATGCTACAAGGCCGCCGCTTTCAACGGCCTGAACAAACTGTCGCGTTTCTGACCCCTGGGCGGCGATTTCCCGGTGGAATCCCTGGTTGTCGACCGAGTCGAGAATACAGGCCGGCTTGCTCCAATTCGGGAACTAGCATAGAGTTTTTCTGGCGATGAAAATTCAGTTAAGGGCGACGGTTCCAGTTGTCTTGTTTTTTGTCCTGGCGGCCGTAGGTCTCATCTGCCTGCATGCGAGGTTCAAAGATTTTAGAGAAACGATAGTTTACGGCTCCAGCCTTTTTGGGGGAGGCGCGGCGGTTTATGCCCTCTTATTGAATGTCCAAGCTCGGAGAGCCGGAGCCGCCAATCGCTTCATCGAACGGTACAATGAGCCCAGCTTTGAAAACCTGAGAAAAGCGCTCGCGGAGCACATTCGGGGTAAAGACGTTGATGAGCACTCTCGCCGATCCCTTTTGAATTTTTTTGAAGAGCTAGCTCTGGCGGTGAACAACAGAGAAGCAGATGAACAACTGCTGAGAGGGTTCTTTTTGTCGATCTCCGGGAAATGCTACAGATCAGTCGAGGCCTACATCAAGACCGCACGCGAGCAGGGTAGTCAGCCGACGGCCTTCTGTGAATATGAATCTCTTTACAAAAGATGGAATGGCTAGAAGCTAGCTTTTGTAGGATCCGGCATCCCGTCGCGGTATGCGTTGAGTATGTGAACTCGTATATTTAGCTCTCCGTTCTCCAAAGTTAGATTATCGGACAAGCGATGCATGGTCAATAGACTGTAACGACAAATCATTGATAGCATTATCCATCTTTCTACTTGTATTGGACGCATGGACGCTGTGGACGGTTCACCTTAGATCGGATCTTACCCGGCCGAGCCTGCCCCGCCCCGAAAGTACCCGGCGCCCGCTAACTATTTTTCATTCGGCACGTTGGACTTGGATCGCCTTAAGAAACGTTTATTTCGCCTAACCCCTCCTATCTGTAGGTTTTGACTGGCACAATAGGAAGCGACCATGACGATTGAGACTGAGCACACTCCCGCCCGCGTTTTGGTGGTGGATGACGAAGAAAATCAGCGCACCGCCCTGGCCGGGATGATCGGGCTGTGGGGTTATGCCGTCGAAACCGCTATCGATGGGCAGGATGCCCTGGAGAAGCTGGCCGCGTTCCACGCGGACGTGATCATCACCGATCTCAACATGCCGCGCATGACCGGACAGGAGCTATTGAAGCACCTTAAGGATCAAGGCAGCGCACCCACGTCCATCGTGCTTACCGCGTATGGAAGCCTGGAAACGGCGCTATCGCTGGTTCACGATCTAGGGGCATTTTGGCCTCTGGAAAAACCCATAAAATCGGCGGAGCTGCGTTTTGTGATTGAGCGTGCCGTCGCACAGCACGGCTTGGCGGAACACGCCGAGCGGCTGGAGCGCGAGTTGGGTTACCGCGGAGTCCTGGGCGAAATGACCGGCGGGTCGCCTAAGATGCAGGAGGTCTTCGCGCTGATCCAGCAAGTGGCGCCCAGCCGGGCGGCGGTGTTGATCACGGGCGAGAGCGGCACCGGCAAGGAGCTGGCGGCCCGCGCCATTCATGCGTTGAGCCCGCGGCGCAGCGCGCCCTTTGTGGCGATCAACTGCGCGGCGCTTGCCGGAAACGCTGATCGAGAGCGAGCTGTTCGGCCACGAGAAGGGCGCTTTCACGGGAGCGCTGGAGCGCCGCGCCGGCTGCTTCGAGCTGGCGCAGAACGGCACCGTATTGCTGGATGAAATCGGCGACATGCCGATGGGCACGCAGGCCAAACTATTGCGCGTGCTGGAAGACCAGCGCGTGCGCCGCCTGGGAGGCAAGACGGAAATTCAACTCGACGTGCGCGTCGTGGCGTCGACCAACGCTCCGCTCGAAACCGCGATTCGGGAGAACCGCTTTCGCGAAGACCTGTATTACCGTCTGAACGTTTTCCCGGTCCCGCTGCCGCCGCTGCGCGACCGTCTAGAAGACATTCCGGCGCTGGTGGCGGCGCTGCTGGCCGATATGAACCAGCAAGCATTCGATCAAGGTCACCGACGCCGCGCCGGCGGTGCTGGACGTCCTGCGCACGCATTCCTGGCCGGGCAACGTGCGCGAACTGCGCAATGTGATCGAACGCGCCGCCATTTTGGCCGGCGAAGGAACCATCCGCCTGGAACATCTGCCGCCACTCTTCCAGCAGGCGGGCGGCGCGGCAGGCGGCGTGGGAGGTGAGTGGCCGGTGGAGCGGCGCGCGCTGCTTCCGCGGCTCCCGCGGCGGCTTCCAGTAATGGCGGAAGCGAGTTGCGCATTCCGGTGGGGTCCACCATCGATCACGCCGAGCGCGCCTTGATCGAGCTCACGCTGGAGCACACCAAAAACAACAAGACACGGGCGGCCGAGATTCTCGGCATCAGCCAAAAGACGCTGTTCAACAAATTGCGCGAGTATGGCGCCGCCGACGGTCCGGGCGCAGCCTAACGGCCCATGTCCCTGCGACTCCGCTTGATCCTGCTGACCGTGGCGCTGGTCACCGTGGTCGTCATGATTCTATCCGGGCTCTATCTGGCCAGCCTGGTGAGCTCGCTTTCCGCCACGGCCCTCGACCGCGCCGAACTGGCGAGCCAGCAAGTGAACGCGTATATCAACGACCGCATCAACCGGATTTCGTCAGTAGAGCCGGCGCCCACCGATCTGGAGCAGACCGAGACGCAATGGCGCGCGATTGTGGCCAACGATCCGGATATTTCCAACATGCTGTTCCGCACCATGGCGCTCTCGGCCGCCTTGCTCGAAATCAATGTTGCGGGCCAAGACGGCAGCATCCTCGCATCGTCGAATCCTTCGCGGATCGGGCAGCCGCTGGCGCGCCTGGAAAATTTCTCCGCCTGGCGCGGCCGGTCACTTTACCGGCGCTTGACGGATTTAGCGGTGCGCAAGCCGGATTACCAGGTGGTGGTGCCACTGGGCGTGGGACAGCAATCCATTTTCACGATTCAAGTGGTGACTTCGAGCGTATTTCTGATCGATCCGATCTTGCCGCAGGTGACTACGGTAGCGGAAGTCGCGGCCGGCTCCCTGTTTCTCTCCCTGCTGCTGGCGGGCTTCGCAACCAGCCGCGCGCTGCGTCCGCTGAAGCGCATCGAAGCCACCATCGACCGCATCGCCCAAGGCGATTATCACGGCGAGGAGCCGCGCAGCCAGGAACACCGCTCACCTGAATTTGTGGCGCTCGAAAGCAAGCTCAATCTGCTGGGCCAAAAATACAGCGGTGCGCGGCAGGATAATACGCTTCTGAAGCAAAGCCTGGATGACAAAATCGCCAACATGGCTTCGCAATTCGACGTGGCGACGCGGCTCGCGGCCATCAGCCGCATCAGCGGCGGCGTGGCTCACGAAATCAAGAATCCGTTGAACGCGATTTCGCTGCGCCTGGATCTGTTGCGGGCGCACGCGGAGGCGCAGCAGGACGGGCTGATTCCGGAAATCGACATTCTTTCAAATGAAGTCCGGCGGCTGGACCGGGTGGTGAAGACGTTTCTGGATTTTTCGCGCCCGCTGGAGGTTCGCTTCGCGGACGTGGATCTGGGGGCGCTGGCCGGAGAAGTCGCGAATTTGATGACTCCGCAAGCACGCGCCTCGGGGGTCGAGATGCGGTTCGAAGCGCCGGCCGAGCCCGCTATCATGCGCGGCGACGCCGACCTGTTGAAGCAGGCCATCCTCAATCTGGTTACGAACGCCCTGGAGGCCATGAAAAATGACAGGAAGGAAGGCGGCATTCTCAGCCTGAAAGTGGAGCGGACCGGCGATAACGTGGCGGTCGAAATCGCCGATAACGGCCCCGGCATCCCGCCGGAGGTCCGCGACAAAGTTTTTCAGTTGTACTTCACCACCAAGGAGCGCGGCTCCGGCATCGGATTGGCCATGACGTACCGGGCGGTTCAGTTACATAATGGTACTGTCGACTTTACAAGCGAGTTGGGCCGGGGAACTACTTTCCGCCTCCAGTTCCCTGCGCCGGTAAACCATGTATAGATCGCGGCTGGTACCCTTCATCCTCGCGTTGTCGTTTGGCAGCACTTCGTGCTGGTTCCAGAAGTCCACACCTCCGCGGGTGTTTGTACCGCCAGCCCCGGCAGCACGGCCTCCGGTGGCCACCAAGCAGCCGGAGGTGCCCGCGCCACCCGCTATCGATATGCCGGAGGATGCCACGGTCACCGGCAGCATACCGGCCACTATGCCGCCGGCACAACCGCCTCCTCCCGCGCCGCCGAAGCGGACTCCGCCGCCAGTGAGAGTGAATGCGCAGCCACCGGTGGCAGCTCCGCCGGAAGTGCAGCCCGCGCCGCGGCTGGGTCAAATCTTCACGGCTGAACAACTACGGGATTACAACCGGGCGGTGGATGAAAGCCTGGATCGCGTGCGAAGAGTGTTGGGAAGTGTAGCAGGCAGGAATCTGAATCCGGAATTGAACGAGATCGTCGGCCGGATTCAGACCTTCCAAAAACAAGCCGAGCAGGCGCGAGAGCAAGATCTGGTGACCGCAGTCAACCTGGCGAGGCGTGCAGATCTCCTCGCGCAAGACCTTGTCAAGCGCCTGCCCTAATGACCGTCGGGTCGGAGGGTCCGGCGGCCAACTCGAAGGACGCCGCGGGTAGTTCCGCGCGGCGCCCGAACCGTTAAATCTCCCGCTTAGATTTCCGGAACGAAGACCCGGACATCGACCTTGCGGCCTTGCGCCCGCTCTTCCCGGGTTTTCTGCTCGCCGTCAGCCACGCCGGTGCCCAGCATGGTGATGTTGCGCAGCGGAACTTTGTGGCTGGCCAGATACCGCGCCACTGCTGCCGCGCGCTCCTGGCTCAATTCGTCGTTGTACACGGCGGAACCGGTCTTATCCGTGAAACCCTGGATCTCAACCACGTAGCGGCTCACACCGTCGAGCGACTGCACTACGCTATCGAGCTGGGCCTTGGCCTCGTCACTCAGAGTCTTGCGGTTGAAGCCAAACAGCACGGAGTCGGACTTGGTCATCTTGAACTTTCCGGCGCGCACATCGTCGCGCAGGGTGTCGACGGACTTGGCGGCCATGGTACCGGTTTCGATACCCTGCTGGCCCTTGGCGTCGGCAGCGCTGCGCGGCAGCCGCGGCAGCCGAAGCTTTGGCATCCGCGGCAGCGGCGGCGGCCTGCGCCTTCGCGTCCACGTCATTCAGGTGCTCTTTGGTGCGCGACAGGTCCTTATCCACCGCGTCGATCTGGGTGGTGTTGGCGGCGATCTTCGTGTCCTGTTCGGTATTCTTGCCTTCAACGCCGGTTACCCGCTGTTCGACGGGAGCGATGCTCTTGGCAACATACTTTTTGGTGGCGCAACCGGTGCCCAGCAAACTCAGGGCAAGACCACCAGCGATCAAAATGGAAGTTTTCATAAAGTGTCCCTCTGGGCAGTCCATGCCCGATTAATGTTGGAAATTACTGGGTGAGTGGCGCGCTCGTTGTGAGCCGGCTGCACATTCCGGTCATCCGAGGCGCCCATTCGGTACGAGCCATCGCACCGTTCTCCATAGTACCCCCCTAAACAGTCGTTTATCCCGGGGCTCCGTAATTCTTTCCGGGCTAAAATAGGTAAATTCTGCTGAGGGGCGCACGTAAAGCTTTGATTTCGTTCGGTACTGCACTGCACGGGTAAGTACTAAGCACGCTGAGCACCAAAGTAAGTATTCGCCCTTACTTGGGATCGAGTCCGTGGCCGCGGCACCATCGCTCTTAATCTCGGCTAGACCGGACTGCGCCCCGCCGCGCCAGACATTGGATAATGAGAGCATGTCTTTTCCGGTTCAACGTCCGCGGCGGCTGCGCGTGTCCGAGTCCATGCGCCGCCTGGTTCGGGAAACGCATCTGGAGCCGTCGCAATTGGTGTTGCCGCTGTTTGTTTGTCCGGGCGAAGGCGTGCGCAAGACGATTTCGTCCATGCCGGGGCAGGCGCAGCTTTCGATCGACTGAGTTGGTGAAGGAATGCGAAGCGGTGCGAGGCGCTGGGCATCGGCGGCGTGATGCTGTTTGGGATTCCGGAGACCAAGGACGAGCAGGCGTCGGGGGCTTACGCTCGACGATGGGATCACGCAGCAGGCGGTGCGGGCGGTCAAGAAGGCCGTGCCGGAGCTGATCGTGATGACGGATGTTTGCAATTGCGAATACACCAGCCACGGGCATTGCGGGAAGGTAGTGGAGGAACGACGTCGATAATGACGCTACGCTTGAGTGGCTGGCGAAGACGGCGGTTTCGCATGCTCGGGCGGGCGCGGATATGGTGGCTCCGTCGGACATGATGGATGGGCGCGTGGGGGTGATTCGCGACGCGCTCGACGCCCACGGGTTTTCGAACACGCCGATTTTTGCATACGCTGCGAAGTTTGCTTCCGTGTTCTATGGGCCGTTTCGCGAGGCGGCGGAATCGACTCCGCAGTTTGGGGATCGGCGCAGTTATCAGATGGATCCGGCGAACGGGCGCGAGGCGATGCTGGAGATGGAGCTGGATCTGGAAGAGGGCGCGGATTTGCTGATGGTGAAGCCGGCGGTGCCTTATCTGGATTTGATCCGGCAGGCGCGCGATCGTTTCGACGTGCCGATCGGCGCCTATCAGGTATCGGGCGAATACGCGATGATTCATGCGGCGGCGCAGAACGGCTGGATCGATCTGGACCGGGCGATGATGGAGTCGCTCACGTCGATACGGCGCGCGGGAGCGGGGGTCATCCTCACGTATTTCGCGCCGGATGTGGCGCGCGCGCTGGCTTAGGCTCTCACGCTTTGGCCCAGTAGCGTTCGCGGTATTGCAAGACCAAGTCTTTGCGTTTCGTCAACAGCTTCAGGGTGCGGAACTCGGAGATCTCGTTAGGCTGGTCGGAGATAAAACCTAAGTTGTATTGGCTGCGGAGCTCCTCTTCAATCGCCTGGTAAATCTGTTCGATCCCCTCCTTTTTCGAGACCTGGTAAAAGGAAGCTCCCGTCTGCTTCGAGAGCCGCAGGAGGATTTCTTTGCCGTCCAGGCCGCCGAAGCCGAAGGGCGGCGCAGGGTACGACGAATCGGAGAACAGAATCGAGTAGATCAGGGTATCGGCGCGCTGGGCCGCTTCGATGGCGTCAGTCAAGCGTGGCGGTGCTACCGTTCTCGCCGCCGTCGGAGAGCACGATCATCGCTTTGCGGTTTCCCTGGTCCTTTAGAACTTTGTTGGAAGCTTCGACGATCGCGTCGTAGAGGCGCGTGCCGCCGCCATCCTGCATGTTCAATTCCTTGCGCGTAGGCGTGTCGACATAGGGCAGTACTTCTTCCAGAGCTTTGCGCGAAGAGGTGAGTGGCTGGCGCAATTGCACCGCCATGTCGAATTGCATGACGAAGAGCTTGTCCTTGGACTCGCGTAGAACCTGATCCAGGAACCGGAAACTGGCGGTGCGTTCGGATTCCAGTACCTTCTGCTGGCTCATGCTGGTATCAACCATCAGGCCGACAGTGAGGGGGAGATCGGTCTCCTTTGAAAAGTAGCGAATGGTTTGCGGGCGGCCGTTTTCGGTGAGGGTAAAATCGTCTTTCGTTAGGTCGCGGACGATTTCGTTCTTGCGGGTGCGCACGGTGGCGAGAACATTGACTACTTTGACGCCGGTTGTGAAGGTTGCTTCATCCTGCTGGGCTCGGGCGAGTGGGGCGGCGCAAATTAGAGACGCGGCCGACGCCAGAAACTGACGCCGGGAGCCGTACGTCCTACCAGTGGGTGCTAAGAATCGCATATAGAACCAATGTAACGATGGACGTTAGAGCCTTGTGGTTACAGTTGCGATAGACTGGAACCCAATCGGGAACCACCACATCTAACGAAGTAGAAGGCGGTAAAAATATGAGATTTTCTAAAATCGCGCTCTTCGCTGCTCTGAGCTTCCCTGGTCTGATCGCTACAGCCTATGGACAGCATGGTGGCGGCGGACATTCCGGCGGCGGTGGACACGCCAGCGGAGGCGGAGCACGCAGCGGTGGATTCTCCGGGGGACATGGCGGCAGCGTCGGCGGTGGATTCCGCGGTGGTAGCGTCGGCGGATTCCGCGGCGGCAGCGTTGGTGGATTCCGGGGTGGAGCGGTAGGCGGCTATCGCTACTACGGCGGGTATCGACCTTACTACGGGTCGAGCCTCTATTTCGGATTTGGCGGCGGCTACCCTTACTATTACGGCTACCCAGGTTACGCGTACGGGTATGATCCCTATGCTTACGGGTACGATCCTTATGCTTACGACGGCGGCGGCTATTCGACAGCGCCCGCTCCGCAACAGGATTACGGGTATCAGCAGGGCTACCCGCCACCTCCGCAAGGTCAAGGGCAGGCTGGACCTCCTCCGCAGCAGCCGCAGTACCAACAGCAATATCCGCAGCAGTACCCGGGGCCAGCGCAGACCCAGCCGCAGTCGGCCAATGAGGGCAATCAGCCTCAGTTCTACTTGATTGCTTTCAACGACCACACCATTCAGGCGGCCACTGCGTACAAGGTCGAGGGCGATCAGTTGTACTGGCAGGATCGGGACAACAAGGAGCATCATGCACCGCTTTCGAAGGTGGATGTTCCGTTCAGCCAGCAGATTAATCGCGATCGCAACGTGGATTTCCAGATCCCTTAAGCAGACCGTAGACGTGTTATCAAGCCGGCGACTCTTTACGGAGCGCCGGCTTTTTCGCGTTTAGTGGGTTAAACCAGTACCGTAAAGACGTTCTCGGATTCTTTGCGCTCGACGGGGTGATAGAGCGTATCGCGCTCCACCGGCTCGCGGCCGGCTTCGCGGATCAGGCGCAGCAGTTCGCTGCGGCGCAGGCTGGCTGGTGGTCGCGCCGGCGTCGTGATAGATTTTTTCCTCGACCACCGTGCCGTCGATATCGTCGGCGCCGAAGCGCTGCGCGATCTGCGCGATCTGCGGCGTCATCATCACCCAGTAGGCTTTGATGTGCGGGATGTTGTCGAGCATCAGGCGCGAAACCGCGATCTCGCGGATATCGTCGAAGCCGGTGGTCTTGCCGATGTGCTCCAGCGCCGTGTTTTCGGGATGAAACGCCAGCGGAATGAAGGTCAGGAAGCCTTGCGTCTCGTCCTGCAAAGCGCGCAGCTTGAGCAGATGATCGACGCGGTCCTCTGCGGTTTCGATGTGGCCGTAGAGCATGGTGCAGTTGGAATGCAATGCCCAGCTTATGGGCGGTGCGCGCGACTTCCAGCCACTGGTCGCCGGTAATTTTGTGATCGCAGATGATGCGGCGGACGCGCTCGGAGAAAATCTCGGCGCCGCCGCCGGGCATCGAATCCATACCGGCGTCGCGCAGGCGCTCCAGCACTTCGCGGTGACTGATTTTCGCGCGCTGCGCGAAGTAGCCGATCTCGACCATGGTGAAGGCCTTCAGATGCACCTGCGGGTAGCGCTCCTTCAAGCCGCGCAGCATCTGGCAATACCAATCGAGCGTCAAGTTCGGGATGCAGGCCGCCGACGATGTGAAATTCGGTGACCGCCTTCGCTGTAGCCGTGGCCGGCGCGCTCCCACACCTGTTCGAGCGACATGGTGTAGGCCGTGGGGTCCTTGGCTCTTCTTGCCGAAGGCGCACAGCTTGCAACTGGCGACGCAGACATCGGTGGGATTGATGTGGCGGTTGACGTTGAAATACGTCTTGTTGCCGTGCAGGCGCTCGCGCACCTGGTTCGCCATCCAGCCGACGCCCAGCAGATCGGGCGAGCGGTAAAGCGTCACGCCGTCGTCTGAAATCGAGGCGCTCG
Source organism: Bryobacterales bacterium (assembly GCA_963793395.1). GTDB lineage: Bacteria > Acidobacteriota > Terriglobia > Bryobacterales > Bryobacteraceae > Palsa-187. Next base: position 48,076 of record CAWCAP010000055.1, read on the forward strand.
CCGGCGCTCGACTTTGTCGGCGGATCGGGAGCAGGCGGGGGTCGTCAAAGACAGGTTTCATTGGTTCGCCAATAATAATATCGGTGGCCCAAAATAGAAAGAATATCACGCTGACATAGCCGTTCATGGTGAAGAAGGCGGCGTCGATGCGGGAAAGGTCGTCGGCGCTGGACCAGGCGGTGCTCCCACAGCAGCAGGCCGGCGACGGCGGCGATGCCGGCCCAGGCGAGTCCGCCCAAGCGCGAACAGCATGCACCAGCACCAGCAGGCAAACGAGCATTCCCAGGTGCAGCAGCGCGCGAAATCCACAGCGCTCCGGCGATTCCGAAGCGCTGCGGGATGCTGAACAGGCCGGCTTCGACGTCGAAGGCGTAATCCTGGCAGGCGTAGATGATGTCGAAGCCGGCGGTCCACAGCGTGACGGCGGCGGTGAGCCAGAGAATGCGCGGGTCGAGCGAGCCGCGCATGGCGATCCAGGCGCGCGGCGGGCGCGATGCCCAGCGAGAATCCCAGCACCACGTGCGAAAGCGACGTGAAGCGCTTGGTGAAGGAATAAAACATCACGATCGCCAGCGCGACGGGCGCCAGCTTCAGGCAAGCGGGTTCAATTCGCGCGCGGCGAAAAAGAAACACCAGCGACCAGACGACGATGAATCCCCAGGCGAAGCGCGCGCGAGAGCAGCCCGGCGGGCAGATGGCGCATGCGGGTGCGCGGATTGCGTCGCGTCGATATCGGCGTCGAGCACGCGATTGAACGCCATGGCGACGGAGCGCGCGGCGACCATGCAGACCACGATCCAGCCGAGCTTTCGCCAGAGGCCCTGGCGGACGAAATCCGGCATCGCGCCAGGCGAGCAGGGCTCCGGTCAGAGCGAAGGGCAGCGCGAAGACGGAGTGCTCGAACTTGATCATTTCGAGCGTGAGGCGGATGCGTTTCAGAAAGGAGGGCAAACTACTATTCTAAGGGAATGCGAATTTCGATCGTGCTCGGCGCAATGTTGGCGGCTGCGGCCTTTTTCGGGGCCGGGTGCAGCTCCTCCAACATCACGGACGAAATCAATCTCACCCAGGTCACTTTCCCCAATGGGGTCCAGATCAACGCGGAGATGATGCGCCGCGAGCTTGAGCTGATGCGCGGTCTGATGTTTCGCGAATCGCTGCCGCCCAGCCGGGGGATGCTGTTCATTCATCCCAAGGAAGACTTCCTCCGCTACTGGACGTACCAGACCAAGATCCCACTCGACCTGATTTGGATGGACCACGACCGCCGCATTGTGGAGATGTCGTTGGATACGCCGCCTTGCAAATCCAGCAGCGCGCGGGAATGTCCCAACTATGGCGGGAATTTCAAAGCCATGTATGTGCTGGAAGTGAACGCGGGCATCGCGCGCAAGAACGGGCTCAAGAACGGCGATGTTTTGGATTTCTAAGGGCGCGAGGCTGCTTGGCCAGCCGGGGCGGTCCCCACTTTGCGGCTGCGCGCCAGCAGGTACAGATCGATGGCCTGGTCGAGTGATGGCAGGGGATCGATCCCCAGCGCTTCCATCTTGGCGTTGGACAGGGCTGAAAATTTTGGACGCCGCGCCGCGGTCCGGAATTCGCGCTCGTTGGTGGGTTTGACCTCCGGCTTGACACCGGCGGCTTCGAAAATCTTCACGGCCCACGCGAACCAGGAAATCGGCACTCCGCCACCGATGTGGAACACGCCCTGCGCGCCGCGCTCCACCAGATCGGCGGTGCGGGCCGCCAGCAGCGGAGCATAAGTGGGCGACGCCACGTGATCTTCCACTACCTTAATGGGCTGCCCCTTCGCGGCCAACCGCAGCATCATCTCCACAAAGTTGCCGCGCGCGGTGTCGAGGCCGCCGGGACCAAAAACGCCCGACGTCCGGATCACCAGCGCGTTATCCAGGTAGGCGCGCGCGTAGTATTCGCCCGCCAGCTTGGAAACTGCATAAGCGCCTAGCGGGCGCGGCGTGTCCTGCTCGGTGTAAGCGCGGCCAGCCAGGCCGTCGAAAACATAATCGGTGGAAAAATGCACCAGCTTGGCGTCCGCCTGGCGGCAGGCGACGGCCAGATTGCGCACCGCGAGCCCGTTCACCAGGTAGGCGGCCTGTGGCTCCTTTTCGGCGACGTCCACTTGATTGTAGGCGGCGGAGTTGAGCACGATAGCCGGATCGCATTGCGTGATGCAGCGCTCCACTTGCGCCGCGTTGGTGATATCGACGTCGGCCCGCTCGAAAGCGGTGACGGCGTATCCGCGTTTGGTAAATTCGGCTTTTAACTCTACGCCGAGTTGTCCGCCACTCCCGAATATCGCGACTCGATCAGTTTGCACTTTTTCATTATGAACCAGCGCCGTGAAACGCCGCCCAGAATCGCGGGCGATGAATGCGAGCGGTTGGTGTTGGTTAAAGGTCTGCCAGCAGTCCGGTTTCAGAGACGCGCACGGCGACGATATATCCTTCGCTTTGGGCGTCGCACCGCATGGTCTCGCCAACGACTCGCATGCGCTGATCTTCGATGACCACTTCAGCGCCGCATGGCACCGGAGACGCTACTTCCAGGCGCATGCCGCTGCCGGAGACATCCAGCACGCGCGCGTTCATCAAGTTGCCTAAACTCGGCTCACCCATGAGCCTGACGACGCTCAGCGTGACCGCTTTGCTCATTTTGAGCCGGGATTCTCTGCGATGGTCCACGATGAATATATCGGATAAAAATCGGAAAACGATAGTCCTTCTTAGTGGGCCAAGAGTGCGCACGGGCGGGCTAAAAGGGCCTCCAAAGCATCCGGGGTAAACTAGTCAAATGCGCCCAGCGGAGGGGCGAGTCCCATGCAGTACAGACTGATCTGGCCACTTTTACTCGCGGCTCTGGCTTCCGGTCAGACAATTGTTAACTTTGCGGGCAACGGGACGCCCGGATACCAGGGGGATAACGGTCCTGCCCTGCAGGCGCAGATCGGCAATGTGACTGGCTTGGCGACGGATGCGGCGGGGAACCTTTATCTGGCCGATCAAAGTAACGATGTGGTGCGCAAGGTGGATGTGAACGGCATCATCACCACCTCCGCGGGAGTAGGCGCTCCGGGTTTCACCGGAGATACCGGGCCGGCAACTCAAGCGAGGCTGAACGGCCCCCAAGGGGTTTGCGTGGCTCCTTCGGGAGTGGTTTATGTGACCGATCCGGGGAATCACCGGGTGCGCGCGGTGGCCGTCAACGGAACCATCTCGACGGCGGCTGGAAATGGCTCCGCGGTGAGTTCGGGAGATGGTCAGCCCGCCATTTCCGCTGGGCTGAATCTTCCGGTCCGCTGCGCGGTGGATTCGGTGGGCAACCTCTACATTGTGGACCAGGGCGCCGACGTGATCCGAATGGTGACTATCGCCACGGGCGTTATCACGACCTTCGCGGGCGTCAACAATACGGCCGGTTTTATTGGCGACGGCGGGCTGGCGACGGCGGCGCAGTTGAACGGTCCGGCCGCGGCTACTTTCGATACCTCCGGGAACCTGTATGTGGCCGACCAGGGCAACCAACGAATCCGGAAGATCGACACCAGCGGGATCATCTCCACAGTGGCCGGGAACGGAGTGGCCGCGTTCGCAGGCGATCTAGGCGACGCGAAATCGGCCAGCCTGAATTTTCCCAGCGAGATTGCTGTCGACGCCCTGGGCAACTTGTTTATCGCGGATACGACGAATCAGGCGATCCGGGAAGTGACGGCTGTAGGAATTATTTCGACAGTGGCCGGCATTCCGGGGGCTGCGGGCAGCGGCAATGGCTACGGTCCGCTATCGGCGCAATTCACCAATCCGGTGGCATTAGCACGGGACCCGCTGGGCGATCTCTATGTGTACGACGACACCCATCGGGTGCGAAAAATCGCGTCGCTGGCGTCTGGTCCTCCCTCCTGCACTTATTCACTGAGCGCGGGCGGCGAGGCATTCCCGGCGGCCGGTGGAAACGGGAGCGTCAATATCACGACCGCACCCGGCTGCCAGTGGACCATCACGAATCTTCCGACGTGGATCGTGATTACCGGCGTTCCACCGAACGGCGGCAATGGAACGGTGACCTATCAGGTTGTGCGCAACGGGGCCGGCGACCGTTCGATCGTCCTCACCGGCAATGGTCTTTCCTACACGGTGGAGCAAGAGGCCGCTTCCCTCCCCGGAACGGCCTTTGTGGGCTCGATGGCACATCTGGCGGCGGAAGAAAACTGGACCAGCACTTTCACGCTGATCAACAAGAACGTAGTCCCGGCGACGGCGCGTTTAAGCTTCTTTGGCGATGACAATGCCTATTCTTCAGACCCTAACGGAGCGGGCCCACTGGCGCTTCCGCTGACGTTTCCGCAGGCGGGCGGCTCGTCCGGTCCGCTACTCGCGCCTACCGTCGACCGCACGATTGGCTCCTATGCTTCGCTGGTCATAGACACTGCGGGTCCGCAGGGGACTCCACCGGTGCTGATTGGTTCCGCCCAACTGGTGTCCACAAACACGGTGGATGGCTTCACGATTTTCCACCAGATTCCGACCGGGCAGGAAGCCGTGGTTCCGCTCGACACCCGCAGGGCGCCCTCCTATCTGCTGGCCTTCGACAATACCAATGGGCTGGTGCTGGGCGTGGCGGTGGAGAACGTAGCTGCCCAGGCGGCGGTCATTCCGGTGATCGTTCGCGACGAAAATGGCGCTCTCATTGCGACGCAAAAAACCAGCATTTCGGTGGATGGCAGCGGGCACTTTCAATTCGTGTTATCGGATCCCACAAACGGGTTCCCGGAAACCGCGAATATACGCGGCACTATCGAATTCGATACGCCCCAGAGCGGGCAGATCAGCGTACTGGGCCTCCGCTTCACGCCGCCCAACAATGCGCTGACGACCATTCCGGCTTTGGCCCAGGTTGGCACCGGGGGCGGCAGCATCGCGCACCTGGCGTCCGGCGGCGACGGCTGGCAAACTACTTTCGTGCTGGTCAATACCGGAAGCACTGCGGCGTCGGCCACCATCAGTTTCTTCAGCGATCAGAGCAGCAGTAATCCCGGGAGCCCGTTGACCCTGCCCTTGGCGTTCCCGCAAACCGGCAACAGCGGCACTGTCATGTCGGTTTCGTCATACACCACGCCACAACTGGCGGCCGGGGCGACTTACATCATAGTGAGCAGCGGAGCGCCGACGCTTCTCACCGGCTCGGCGCAGATCACCTCCTCCGGCAACGTGAGCGGCTTCGTGATCTTCCGCCACAACGGCCAGGAAGCGGTGGTGCCGCTGGAGAGCCGTAACGCGCAAGCCTACATCATTGCTTTTGACAATACCAACGGCACGGCCACCGGCATTGCGGTGAACTCGGTTTCTCCGCCGGGCCAGACTCAGCCACTGAACATTCAGGTTACGGTTCGCAACGATGCGGGGCTGGCGATCACCGGCGGCACCATCACTCTGCCGCCGAACGGACACTATGCGTTTACTCTGGGGGTCGATCTATATCAGAGTATTGGCAGCATTCGCGGCACCATCGAGTTCCTGACGCCTACGACGCCGGTGGGAGTTACCATCGGCGCGCTGGGAATTCGCATTCCCGCCGGTGCGACGCCTACCTATACGACGCTGCCGGCGCTGGCGAGACAGTAGCGCGGCAGCGATATCATCGATACGAATCTGCCGCGGAATTCCAGCCAAGATCCGTTGTATACTGGGACAACTCCGCTGGGTTTTTTCCGCGGAAAAGAGCGCTTCGGAGGCCTCCCTTGCAATCGTTAAGATCGTCCACTGAAAAACTGTCTTCATTCTTGAATGTTCCTTTCCTGATGTGTCTGCTGTTCGCTGGTTGGGCGAACGCAGACCAATTGGTCTACCAGCAGACGGGCGCGGATGTCGCCCTCACAAAGTATGGATTAACCGGCAAAGGCGTCGTCATCGCCATCATTGACCGCGGCATTCAGTGGCAAAACCAGGACTTCATCAAGGCCGACGGCAGCACCCGCATCAAGTACATGCTCGACATGAGCGGACAGCAGGGATGCAGCGCCAGCAATCCGGCGCCCACCGAATACACGGAAGCCCAGATCAATGCCGCGCTGGCCGGCGGGCCCACGGTCGCGGAGCGCGACGCTCTGGGTCACGGCACCGTCAGCATGGGCATGGCCGCCGGCAACGGCCGCTCTTTTGCCGCCGGCAAATACACCGGCCTGGCTCCGGAGGCAGATTTAATCGTCATCCGGGCGGTGGTCGAAGCGGTACCGGCACACGACAACCAACCGGCTCAGGCGGCTTTCAACGGCTGTCTCACGGACGCGTTTGCGTGGCTGGATCAAAAGCTCACCGCGTTGGGGGAACCCGCGGTCGCATTCATTAACTCGGAGAACACCTTAGGTCCACACGATGGAACATCCGGCCTCAGCGCGCTAGTCGACCACTACTTCAGCAATCGCCCCGGGCGCGCCTTCGTGCTGCCTAGCGGCGATGAAGGCACGCTTGCCGATCACGCCTCGGGCTCCTTCTCCGGTGCACAGAATACAGTGGTGCACTTTACCAAAAGCACCACCGACGATTCTCAGATAGGGATGTGGTATTCCGGCATCGCCAATGCGCAGGTTACCGTGGCTTTCTCCGACGGGACCTCCGTCGGTCCTCTGGGTCCGGTAAGCGCGCCGTTCAACAACATCCTTACCAGCGGCGATGGCTTGGTCAACCTCTACCAGTTCTTTCCGAGTTATGAATTCTTCCCGGATAACTCCACCAGCGGCGATCATTTCGTTTACATCGATATTCAAGGCCACGCCACCACTGGCACTATCACCATCAGCGGTGTCACCCCCAGCGACTCCGGAACTTTCAATATCTACTCGGACCTTAATGGAACGACTCAGTTCACAACCAACATCGCCCCCGGCCACTTGAACGATTGGGCGACGACGCGCTCGGCGACCATTACGGGGGCCTCCGTATTGCGCACCAGTTGGGTGGATATCAACGGCAACAACCAGTTCGACACCACGGACGGCGCGCTGAACGCGCTGTGGACCGGATCGAACGACGGTCCCAGCCGCGATGGACGGATCGGCGTCAGCATTGTTTCGCCGGGCCATAACACCTGGGCGAGCTACGCAACCAACTCCCTGTGGGGCGGGACCGCATTCAGATCGATTCAGGTGAATGACGGAGGCGGCTTTTACGGCCGCGGCGGCGCGACCAGCGGAGCGACTCCCATCGCAACCGGTGCGGTGGCTTTGATGCTGCAGATGAAACCGACGCTTACCTCCGAACAAGCGCGCAATTATCTGGAACAATCCGCGACCACCGATGGATTCACCGGCGCCGTGCCTAATAACCAATGGGGCTACGGGAAACTGAACATCCTGGGCGCGCTCGATCTGCTCGCGAAGTGCACTTTCACGCTCAACGCCGGAGGCGAATCGATATCCGCCCAAGGCGGCAGCGGGACTATCGTCATCACGGCTCCGGCCGGCTGCCCGTGGTCAGTCGATAACCTTCCCGCCGGAATCACGCTCACGACGCCGGCGTCGGGGACTGGCACCGGCACGGTCGGCTTCACGGTGGCCGCCAACAACGGAGGCAGTGTCACGAGTTCGTTCTCGATAGGCGGAGCGCCCTTCACCATCCAACAACAAGCGCAGTCCATTCCGGGCTTGAACTTCGTCGGCTCCATGGCGCACCTGGCAGTGGAAGAAAATTGGACCACCACATTCACCTTGGTCAACAAAGGCGCGGCGGCTACGGCCCGGCTGAGTTTCTTCGGTGACTCGATCGATCCGACGGGCAACGGTCCGCTGACGCTGCCGCTGCTGTATGCACAGCAACCTGCCGGGACGCTTCCGCTGTTGGGCGCTTCGTTCGATCAGGCGCTGGCCGCGAATGCATCGCTGATCGTCACCAACGGTGGTCCGCAGACGCCGCCGGTGCTGGTGGGTTCGGCCCAACTGGCTGCCACCGGCGCAGTGGATGGCTTCGCCATTTTCCACCAGATACCCACCTCGCAGGAAGCGGTGGTGCCGATGGAAACGCGTAACGCGAGTTCCTACCTTTTGGCTTTCGACAACACGAACGGGCTGGTGCTGGGAGTCGCGGTAGAGAACGTATCGTCGTCAAACGCGGTTATACCGGTGATCATTCGCGACGAAACAGGCGCCGTGATCAGCGCGGGAGGCGCCAGCATTTCGGTCCCCGGCAACGGTCACTTTTCCTTCGTTCTCTCCGATCCAACTCTAGGATTTCCGGTGACGGCGGGCAAGCGCGGGACCATCGAATTCGACACTCCCGCGGGCGGCCGGATCAGCGTGCTGGGGCTCCGCTTCACACCGCCGAATAACGCGCTGACCACCATCCCGGCCATGGCCAACGTGGGAACCGGCGGCGGGAGCATCGCACATCTGGCGTCCGGCGGCGACGGCTGGCAGACCACGTTCGTTCTCGTGAACACCGGAACCAACGCTGCGCAATTCACTCTCAGCTTCTATAACGACCAGACGGGCGCTCCGTTGTCCTTGCCGCTGGCGTTTCCGCAGACGGGCGGGCCACCGGCCACCACTGTGCCTTCGCTTACGCAATCCTTGGCAGCCGGAGCAACGCTGGTGATCGTGAGCACCGGAGCCCCCACACTTCTCACTGGATCGGCGCAACTCACCACTGCTGGACATGTGAGCGGGTTTGTGATCTTCCGCCACAACAGCCAGGAAGCGATCGTGCCGCTGGAAAGCCGTAACGCCAACGGGTACGTCATCGCTTTTGACAATACCAACGGGACCGCCACCGGCATCGCCGTAAACGCGGTGTCCACCGGACAAGTGAATATCCCAGTCACGGTGCGCGATTCCACCGGCGCCACACTCGCCACCGACACCATTACTTTGAGCCCCAACGGCCACTATGCGTTCACGCTGGTGACGGATCGGTACCCGGCGGCGGCGAATATCTTCGGCACGATCGAATTCGATACGCCCGCCGGGGCACAAATCGGCGCGTTGGGAATCCGCATTCCTACCGGCACGGCGCATACGTATACGACACTGCCGGCATTGGCGAAATAGGCGGGAGCGTCGATCGGAAGTTGACGGCGGCAGCCAAGCCGCCGTCGCATCACGTGAAACAAAAACGCGGACTGGAAAATACCGTCGTCGATCTTTGACGATGGGGCGGGAGCCGCACGCCGCGTCCGTCTAGCGGAAGGTAAACGCGGCCCACACGATCAACGCCACCGCGGCGGGAAGCGTGATCTCGAGCCAGTTGCGGCGCACGAAGCGCAGGACCGGGACAGCTTTGTTCTCGGGGGCTTCACTTGCGTGTTCGGCTGCAGGGCGGGGCGACAGGGAGTTCGCCAAGCGGCTCCGCAAAGTGGAAGGCATGCCGTTCAAGGCCTTCACAATTTCCTCGCGGCCGCGGCGGTCGGCGATCAGAATGGTGGCGGAATTGAAGCTATTAGTGGATTCTTCCAGTTCCTTGCGCAGCTTGGCTGGAATCTCGCCCACCGATCGGTACACCTGAGTCGGCCCGCGCTTGGCGATAAAGATGGTGGACGTTTTGACTGTGACCCGATGCATCGCTTGCCTCTAGCCTTTGCGCTCTAGCTCCGCGCGCTTCTAATTCTCAGCGGGCGCGGCCTTGACGATTCCGCGCTCGACGGTTGCCATCCGTTTAGGAAGCGGCGCCGCTTCGACACCCGCGTGGCTCATCGTGACTTCGATGAATCCCAGCGCGGCCTTCGAGAGCGCTTTATCCCTTCTATAGATTAGCCCAATCTGGCGCACCATAGGCTCCGGTCCCAGCGATCGCGCAGCCAGGCGTCCGCTATTTACTTCCTCCTGGCAATGCGATCCTGCAAGGAAGCCGACGCCCAGTTCTGCCATCGCGAAGCGCTTCAACATTTCGGTGGAATCGAGTTCCATGGAGATGATCACTTGATCTTCCACCGGCTCCAGCCAGGCGTTCAAACGGTTGCGGGTTTGTCCGGCTTTGGGCAGCAGCAGCGGGAGGCCGGCGAGATCCTGCGGGAGAATAAAATCCTTGGTCGCCAGGCGGTGCCCGGGAGGAAACAGCGCTTTGATTTCGTCGGAGTGAATCTTCGCGACCTGCAGGCGCTTTTCGCTGACTGGCAACTGGGTGAGCCCGAAGTCGGCTTGGTTATCCACTACGGCTTCGACGACGCGCGTTCCGTAGGCGCGGTCCACTAAAATCTGCACGTTGGGAAAACGCTTTTTGTATTCCGAGAATACGCCGGGCAGCACGTAGATGCAGGTGGCTTCATTGGCGGCGATGACCAGTTCTCCGCGCGGCACCCGCTCCAGTTCATTGATCGAATCTTGCGCGCGGCGCCGCAGGTCGAGGATCTGTTCGGCGTAGCGAGCGAAAATATCCCCGGCTGGTGTCAGCGCGATCTTAGTACCCAGCCGCGCGAACAGGGGAGCGTTCATCTCCTGTTCCAACTGGCGCACTTGTGCGCTTACCGCCGGTTGTGTCCGGTAGCAGGATTGTGCCGCCTTAGAAAAGCTCTTAAGACGCACGATTTCGAGAAAAGTATGGAGCTGGTCCAGATCCATTGCGCCGGTGAATATCTCCCTTTACAGCCTGTTAACTCCAGTATCGCACTGGGGTACCTGCGCTGCTAGGATTAAGCGATGGTACCACGAGTGGGCCTTCGTCTCTGGGCGGCTTGGCTGCTGGCCGCCGGCCTGGGGATGGCGTTCGCGGGATGCTGCGCGGCGGCCGAAATACCGGTCCAATCGCCTGCTGCGATTCTGCTGGTGGTGAACGATAATTCCCCGCTTTCGCGTAACATCGGCGAGTATTACGCCCGCCGCCGGGGCGTGCCCGCTACCAATATCTGCCACCTCAAAGTCAGCACCAGCGAAGAGATTTCGCGCGACGATTATGACCGCCAGATTGCGCGCCCCATCGGCGTGTTTCTGCGCAAACAGCGGCTCCAGGAAAGCATTTACTATATCGTCACCACCGCCGGCGTGCCGCTCAAGATAGCGGGCGTGGGCGATGGCCTGAAGTCGCCCGCAGCTTCCGTTGATAGTGAGCTTACGCTGCTCTATTCCGATCTCAAGACCGGAAAGTCCCATCCCATCGAGGGCCCGGTCCCCAATCCTTTTTTTGGAAGGCGCGACCGCGTGCTTTCGCATCCCGAGTATCCCATCTACCTAGTGACGCGGCTCGCCGCCTACGACTTCGATGGGGTGAAGGGCATGATCGACCGCTGTTTCGCCGCCACCAACCGCGGGAAATTTGTGATCGACCTGCGCGGCCCCGACGATGAGCAAGGCAACGACTGGCTGCGTAACGCGGCGATTCTGCTGCCAAAGGACCGGGTGGTGCTGGAAGCAACCACCGAGCCGATCTACGGACAAACCGATGTCATCGGTTACGCCAGTTGGGGTTCCAACGATCGCCATCGCGATCGCCGCTTCCCCGGCTTCCACTGGCTCCCGGGCGCGATCGTCACCGAGTTTGTCTCCACCGATGGCCGCACCTTTGCGAAGCCACCGGATCGCTGGACGCCGAGCATGGATTGGAATAACCGCTCAGGGTGGTTCGCAGAATCGCCGCAATCGATGTTAGCCGATTACATCCTGGAAGGAGCCAGCGGCGCTTCCGGGCACGTCTACGAACCATACCTGCACATGACGCCGCGGCCCGACTTGCTGCTGCCGGCCTACTATAGCGGGCGCAATCTGGCGGAGAGCTACTATCTGGCGATCCCCGGTTTGAGTTGGCAGAACATTGTGGTGGGAGATCCGTTCTGTTCGTTGGGACCGCCGGGGCACTAGAGAACTACTTGTCCTCGAAGTGCTTCCGGTCGCGCTCGTTCTCGCCGCAAACCGTCTCGATGACATCGCTGTCTGGAACCAGGAGCTGGTTCACCTTGATCGTGAACGGCTTGGTGAAAGTCTTGGCGTCATCGATGGTGATTTGCAATTCCATGTGTCCGAAATCGCGGCGGCGGAAACGCTCTTCGACGCGCAGCGCTTCGCTGTGGGTGTGCCCGAGGGCGTCCAGCCAGCTCTTGTCGTTGAAACCGGCGGTCTGAACGACGAGCGTGTCGCCTTCCCATTTGCCGATGGAGTAGCCTTGCCAGGCTGGTTGCGGATCAGCCGGCAGAGGGCGCCCGTCGGTATAAATCTGGCGATAGGTAAAGTCCACTTCGTTCAACATCACTACGATTCCCGGCGTCTGGACCACTTTGAACGGAATCGCGATCAACTCGGTACCGGGGATGCCCATGGGCAGACAGTGGCTGCCGGGATGATCCTTTCCGTAATTCTTGAAGTTCTTCATAAATATTTCGGCTGCGGCGGGGCGAATGGGCGCATCTTCCCGCCTGAAGTCCGCCAGGATGTTAAAGAAATACGGGGAGAACTCGCGCGGATCGTCGCCCGGCACGACGAAGGTGCTGACGTCACCAACCTTGCGATAAGTTTCGCCGGGGGCGGGAGGTTCGACCTGCCACACTCCGGAAAGATCCGGCTTGCCGTTGGAGGCGCGCGGTGCGGGCGCGGATAGGTTGGGCTTGCCGTCTTTGGTGCGGGGAGTCCCAGGGGTAGGATAATTCAGCCACTGCGCATTCGCACACGTCACGGCCGCTGCAAGAAAAATTCCGGCCTTCATTCTTCGCCAGCGCATTTGATTCCTCCCGTTCGAGCCTCACGGAAACTGCTTTGGATTATCGCTTGTCTGGCTCACTTGTAGCAACCGGATGGGGCATTGTGCGACAATGGCGGCTCGCATCAGGAGGTCCGCATTTGAAAAGACCCTCGATCGGGGCCATCGCCGTCGCGCTGATTCCCTTCTGCGCGATATGTTTCTCGGTGTCCGCCTGGGACCGCATTTACCCCATGGTCTTCGGGATCCCCTTTAACTTTTTCTGGCTGCTCTCCTGGATCGTACTCACATCGGTATGCCTGTGGGTGGTTTACCGCATCGAATCGCCGCGCATTTCCGGGACCGCGAACCGCCGCAACGAGCGCAATCCTGAATGAGTCCGAGCACTATCGCTCTGGCGGCGATCGTCATCATTGTCGTGTCTGCTTCGGCCCTCGGCTTCTACGCGGGAACGCGTCACAAAATGAGCCTGGAACAGTGGACCGTGGGGAGCCGCGGCTTCGGACCGCTGCTCATGCTGCTGCTGATGGCCGGTGAAACTTACACCACATTTTCGTTCCTGGGCGCGAGCGGCTGGGCTTATTCCCGCGGCGGTCCGGCGCTGTACATTCTGGGCTATCTGCCGCTCGCATACGTGATCGGTTTCTTCATTCTGCCGCCGGTCTGGGAGTTGGGCCGCCAGCACCGGCTGCAGACTCAGCCGGATTTCTTCCTGGCCCAATACGGCAACAAGTATCTGGCGGCCTTTGTAGCCGGCGTGGGAGCCGTGTTCATTATTCCCTATCTTCTGATCCAGCTCATCGGGCTCGGCATCATTGTGGAAATCGCGAGTTTCGATGCCATCGGCCGCACTGAGGGCATGATTATTGCAGTCCTTCTGCTGGGCGGTTTTGTTTTTGTGAGCGGCATACGAGCCATCGCCTGGGTCAGCGTGCCCAAAGACATTCTTATGGTGGTGGCTTCCGTAACCATCGGCATCGCCATCCCGGGGATTTATTTCGGCGGCGTCGGCCGGATGTTTTCCGCTTTGGCGATCGCTCATCCAGCCCATCTGGCGATGCCCGGCTCCACGACGAATCTGGGCCACTCGTGGTACATCTCGTCGGTCCTATTATCGGCGCTGGGCCTGTTCATGTGGCCGCAAAATTTCGGCGCCACGTTCACGGCACGAAGCGCCGAGACCATCCGCCGCAACACCATTTTGATGCCGATGTACAACCTGAGCTTGGCCTTCATATTCTTTGCTGGATTCACCGCCTATCTGGTGATTCCCGGCCTCTCGAACGGCGACCTGTCGATGCTCACCTTGGTTCGCAAGACTTTTCCGGCCTGGATGCTGGGCTTGCTCGGGGGGGCGGGCGCGCTCACGGCGATGGTCCCGGCCGCAGTGCACATTCTCACCGCTTCGACGTTGTTCTCTAAGAACCTCTGGCGCCCGATCTTTGCGCCTCGGATGACGGACGACCAAGTGGCGACGCTAGCCCGCTTCGTCGTGGTCGTACTCAGCGTAGTCAGTTTGATCGTGGCGATCTATAGTTCCTTGTCGCTGGTATCGCTGCTGTTATTGGGGTACGCCGGGGTCACGCAGTTCTTTCCCGGCGTGGTGCTCAGCCTGTGCTGGAAACGCGTAACCGGGGCCGGCGTCTTCGCTGGATTGATGGCAGGGGTCGCTTCCGCGACGGTGCTGATTCTCAGCAACCGTGATCCTTTCCATGGGGTAAATGCCGGTTTCCTCGCTCTCTGTCTCAATTTTGCGATCGTCGTTTTCTGGAGCGCGGTTCGACCCGTGCCCACTGGCCGTTGAAGTGCTCGATTATTAGGACACATGGCGAGAACGGATGACTGACTTCGAGTCCACGCAACAGGGGTACGAACCTAAGCACGGCTTCCAGGCGTGGGTCGGCGGCATCTGGTGCCGCTTGTTCCACCGCCGGGTGATGCTGCCCATTCACGGTTATTATCAATGCCGTAGATGCTTTCGCAAGATTCCGATTTCGTTTGAAATGGGGGGCACTGGCGATGGTCCAGCTTCCCAGCGGCGGCATTAGACGTCGATCGACGCGGATCGTGCGCAAGCCATAATATTAGGTTGCGCCCCTTCGATCCGCTCTTCAAAAATTCCCACCTGGCAACCATTGCCGGTAATTTTTGGCCGCGTCCGGAGAGCGAGCGACGTTGGCCCGTCACTGATGTCCTCTATGAACCGGAGCCCGGCGTTTCCCTTTTAGTCCGAACTCAAACGCCGGCGAATCCAGTGGGCGAGTTGATCCTGGTGCACGGCCTGGAGGGATCGAGCGAGTCGGGCTATGCGCGGAGCATGGCCGCTGCCGCGCTCGACGCGGGTTACACCGTGCACCGCTACAACATGCGTGGATGCGGCGGGTCTCCGTGGCATCCCAAGGGCAACTATCATTCGGGGCAGACTGGCGATCTGCTGCACGTCGCGCGCGAACGGAAGCGCGTAAGTGGACTGCCTCTCTACACAGTCGGTTATTCGCTGGGAGGCAACATTGTCCTGAAGCTGGCGGGTGAATTGGGCGAACAAGGCGGCGAACTCTTGGGTGGAGTGTGCTCGGTTTCGGCGCCCATAGACCTGGCTGCGGCGGTGCACGCCACCGGGGAGCCTCGAAACATTCTTTACCGCCGGCGTTTTGTCGCGAAACTCAAGGAGCGGGTGCGGCGGCGCAACCGCATGGCCCGGATTTGTTTCCGCTCGGGCCGCTGGAGCAGGTGCATACTATCTACGATTTCGACGATCTCTATACCGCGAAGATATTCGGCTTCGGCACGGCCGACAACTATTATCGGACGCAGTCCTCGAATCAGTTTCTGGAGCATATCCGGGTCCCCACGCTGCTGGTGCAGGCTAAGGACGATCCCATGGTGCCTTTCTCGATGTATGGCCATCCTGCGCTGGCGAGCAATCCGTACCTACGCTTGGCGCCGGTGGAGCACGGCGGTCATCTAGGGTTTCTGGCACGCAGCGGTCCCCGGTTCTGGCTCGACGCTTTGATTGTGGACTGGCTGGACGGATTGCGGCAGGCGGTCTAAAGAAAAAGGCCCGGCTCTCGAAAGAGCCGGGCCTTTTGTTAAGCGAACAGCCAGTCAGCTTAGAAGATCAACTTCAGAGCGAACTGGTACTGCCGGGGATTCAAAGCTGCATTCGACGCAGTGATCTGGCCGAAACCGCCCGAACCTGACAAGCCGTTACCAATCGGCAACGCGCCCGGCGCACCGGTGCTGAGACCGGTGAGGGTGGAAGCTCCACTTCCCGATCGTAACGTTCGGCTGACCGAAGTTCTCGGAGTTGGTGATGTTATACACCTCGGCGCGGAACTGCAGTTTCATCCGTTCTTTGAGCTGGAAGTCTTTAAACAAGCGAGAAGTCAATACTCCGTTGATGAGGACCGTACAACTGGGCACGCGCTTCGTTCCCAGCTTGACCAACAGTCTGGGGCGTAAAGGCAGTCGAGATTGATAAAGTTGAGGTAGTTCTGATTCGCAGGCGTGTAGGAAGATCCCGCAACCACGTTGGGACGATCCGCCGTAACCAGCGAACTGACGTTGGACGGAACCGGCGTCACGCCATCGAGTACGGTGAACGGCACACCCGACTGCCAGAACGCCAACGTATTCATCTGCCATCCACCGATAGCCAGTTGCTTCATTCTGCTTGCGCCCTTACCGAAAGGCAGCTCGTAGTTGGCACGGAACGAAACGCGGTTCTTGATGCCAATGTCCGAATTGCCCCAGTCATAGGTGCGGTTGTAGGGCAGAATGGCGCCGACGGTCGCGGCGCCAGTGGTGCCGCCATCGGAGATGTTCGTCAAGTTGCGCGCGAAGGTGTAGTTCGCGTTAACCGTGAGGCCCTTCGAATAGCGGCGCTCAAAGCTAAACTGTGCGGCATTGTATTCCGATGCGCCAGTCGCTCCGTAGTAGTTGATGGTGGTCACCTTCGGCAGGTCAGCCGAGTAAACCAGCGGTGCGTAGACCTTCGGCGTAGAAGAGATCGCCGCAGGAATGTTCAGATTGGGAGCATACTGCAAGTGACGGCCAACCTGACCTACGTAACCGGCGCTGATCACGTTCGACCCAAACTGCTTCTGGACAGTCAGATTCCATTGCATAATGTAGGCTTGCGGATAAACCAGCGAGTGGGCGAATACCACGCCCGGGAATTGATTATTGAACGGCGGGATTGGCGCGTTCGGAGCACCCTGCGAGAGCAGGCCGCTGCCGGCCGGGCAAGCCGTCGGTCCCGTGGTGATCGACGGGAAGCAGTCGATGGACTGGGAGATGAACGGCGGGTTATAGAGGTTCAAGGAACCCGACGCGTAATCCTGCGCGAAACGGCTCATGCCGATTCCGCCGCGAACCACCAGGTTCTTGACGGGAGTGGCGGCAAATCCGAAGCGGGGCTCGAAGTTGGTCCAGTAAGATTTGACACCAGTCGTGGAACCAATCAGGAACGGATTGCAATTCGCGTTGGTGGCGCACTGGTTCACATTGGTCAGATCGAAGTTGGAGCGCTGACCCTGGGCTGCCGTGATGGGGCTGAAGTGATCCCAGCGCAAGCCGAGATTCAGAGTCAGCCAGGACTTGGCATGCCAGTCATCCTGCACATACACAGCCGGTTCCCAGAAGCGGAAGTACTGGTAATGATAGCTGATCTGACGGGTGATTTCGTCCGGAGCGCCCTGCACCAGGTTCACCAGATCGGTGAGCTCGGTTTGGGTGAAGCGGAAGTAGCCCAGGCCGTAAGTGTTCTGGAAGTAGTTCAGATCGCGGCGGATCAAGGTGGCTCCGGTCTTGATATTGTGAGCACCCTTGGTCCAGGTCAAAGAACCGGATTCCTGGAAGACGTTGTTCACGTCGAAAATCGGAACGTAGCGATCGTCGCCCAGGGCGAAGTCGCTGCCGGTGCCGCGCATCGGAACGATGTCAACCGTCGCCAAGCCCGAGATCAGGCCGCCGACGTCAGTGTTCGGCATGCCCCACTTCTGGCTCTGGTTGGTGCCATCGCTAGGTGAATCGGTGAACAGGTAGAGGCGGGTAAACGCGCCCTTCAATTCCATCACCAGCGTCGGGCTGAAGATGTGAACGAAGTCCACCATGTATCCCTGCGAATTCGCATTGGAGGGGCCGGGGTAAATTCCGCCGCCCGCCGTGACGCCATTCACTGCCGGGAACAAAGACGGCTGCGAGTTGAAGGTCGGGTTGTAAGTGAAGCGCCCGAACATGCTGTCCTTGTCGCCAAAACGGTGATCGACGCGCGCGTCGTAGGTGTTGCTGTTATAGGTTTTGGTAACGTTGGCGTTATAGTTCGGCGTCAACGCGGTGGTCGAAGTGCCAGGGTTCGGAGCCGGGAACAGACCAAAATACTTCAGGCCGACCGGATCCAGTTTGCTGGTCGGAACGATCGGACCGCCGACGTCACTGAAGTTGCCAGGATTGCGCTCTTCGAACAGGGTCGGGGTAAAGATCTGACCGGTGGGGACGCCCTGCACAACGCGCAAGCCTTCGTAATCGCCGAAGAAGAACGTCTTGTCTTTCTTGATGGCGCCGCCGAAGGATCCGCCAAACTGATTCTGGCGATATTCCGGGCGGGGTACGCCGGACAGGTTGGAGAAGAAGTCGTTGGCATTCAGCTTGTCGTTACGAAGATATTCGTAAACGCCGCCGTGCCATTCGTTGGTGCCCGACTTGGAGAGCAGGTTGACCACCGCACCGCCGGCCCGGCCGACTTCGGCGGGATAGCTGTTGGTGTCTACCTTGACTTCCTGAATCATGTCGATCGAAGGACGCATCAGGATCGTGAACTGTTCACGCTCGTTGTTGTCCATACCGTCGATCATCTGGTTGTTGAATACTTCGTTCTGGCCATTCGCGCTGATGTTGGCGGTCTGGCGCCGTTCATCGGGACGCGTGCCGCTCAGAATCGAGTTGGAAGGACCAATCGCCACACCGACGGTGCTCTGCACCAGGGTGACGTAGTTGCGTCCGTTCAAGGGTAGATCCTGCACACCTTGCGCGCCGACCACGGTTGAGAGCGTCGCGCTATCGGTTTGGAGCGCCGGGCTCTGGGCCGCGACTTCCACCGTCTGCGTCACATCGCCGACCTGCAATTGCACGTTGGCGCGGGCGCGATCGCCGGACACCACGTTCAAATTGACCGAGGCCTTCTTGAAGCTCGGCGCTTCGGCGGTGATCGTGTAAGATCCCGACGGCATCAGGTTGACGATGTAATCGCCGGTCGAATTGGTTGTTACGACCTTGGTGTCGTTGGTGGCCGTGTTGACGATGGTCACCTTGACGTTCGGAATTACGGCGCCACCAGCGTCGGTGACCGTGCCTAGAATATCGGCTGTGTTGACCTGGGCGAATGCCAGGCTAGCAGCCAAAAACACGCACACGGCTATCATGAACACGGATAGCGTGTGACTTGCAAATTTTCTCATAGACGTCCCCTTTGTTGAAGAACCACTGCAAAGCCTAAAAACTCACAACTAAGCCTAAAATTTACGTACTAAGCCTAAGGACCCGTTGCGAAGCCTGAATCAAGTGAAGTTTACTTCGAGGCAACGCCGATTGTCAAGGAACAATTTACATTGAGTTTACAGCGCCTTAGCAGTTTCCGGGCTGGCCCGGAACCGCTTCCGGAAACTTCCAAGATTGGTATTTTGGGGCGGGATCATATACTGGAAATAATGCGAATTCTGGTTACGGGCGGCGCCGGCTTCATCGGGGCGCATTTGGTGAACCGGCTGGCCTCGATTGGCGCCGGGGACATCCGGGTGGTGGACAACCTTCATAGGGGCTTTTCCCTGGAGTCTCTGCCCTCTGGGGTCGAATTTTGGAGGGTGGATATTCGCGATCCGCAGGCCGTCGCCGACGCATTGAAGGGCTCGGAAATTGTGTTCCATTTGGCCGCGCAATCGAACGTCATGGGAGCCGTCGCCGACGCCGGTTACTCCTTTGGTAGCAATGTCGTGGGCACTTACAACGTGCTGCAAGCGGCGGCCGCGGCCGGGGTAAGACGGGTGATTTTCCCATCTTCCCGCGAGGTCTACGGGGATCCCCGGGATATTCCGGTCCCGGAGACGGCGCCCCTGCGCGCCAAGAATGCCTATGGAGCCAGCAAAATTGCCGGCGAAGTCTACTGCCGGCTGGCCGCGCAGCAGGGGCTCGAAACCGTGGTCCTACGGCTGGCGAACGTTTATGGACCCGGCGATCGCGACCGCGTGATCCCTCTATTTGCCGCCGCCGCGGGCTCCGGCCTACCGATTACGGTATTTGGCCGCCACAAGATCCTGGATTTTGTATGGATTGATGTGGTGGTCGACGCTTTCATTAAAATTGCGTTCGGAAGTTATATTCGGGGTCCGGTGAACATCGGCAGCGGTAAAGGGACCACGATTTTGGACCTCGCGCGGCGGTTGGTGGCCCTCAACGGGTCAGCTTCCAAGATAGATGTGGTGGAGGAGCGGGAACAGGAAGTGGGCCGTTTTATCGCCGATATTAGGCGCGCCAAACGGCTGCTGAAGATCTCTGAACCGGAAGACCCATTGTGGGCTTTGTCGCGGGCTATCTAGGGCGCACTGCGAAAAACGGGCTAGATAAGAGGCTTGGACGGCTTGGCGGGGTGAACCACGGCTTGCACCCATTCGCTCAGACCCGCGTAGTCCGTCAACCGGTCGGTGACCACGTAGGGCGTACGCTCATGTTTACCGCGCTCGACGATACGCTGCCGCTGCTCGTCGGGAAGCTTATCGATCGCTTTCAACAAAGCAGACTGAAGAGGCGCGGACGGATGCACGAATAAATGGACTTTGACCGGGCGGCCGGTGGCAATCTCGCGGGCTTCAAAGGTTTTTACGCCGATGTCCCCACAGAGGTCCAGGAGTTCGTAGCGCTCGTAGAGGCTCAGGTCTGTAATAGCTTCCATCACTATTAGCTATCGGCAGGTTCCGGGCGGGACTACAGCCCGGCCTAGCGGCTGGGGCTCAATATGCCGCGCGATAGATCTCCAGGGCGGCAGGAGCGTCAAAATGGCGGGAACTGAAGCGGCCAGTCCACTGGGCAGCGGCTTCTTCGGCCAGACGCGGCAGAACCTGCTCCGGGATAGCGGCATCCCTAAGGGTGGTAGGCAGCTCGGCGGCTGCGGCCAGATGGCGCAGGCGAGGGACCAGATCGGCGCCCTCCTCCATCCATTCGAGAGCGGGAACCAGCACCAGAGCCAGGGCGGCGCCTGGCAGCAGCTTGTAATTCTCCACCAACGGCTGGGCGCAGGCGTGTGCCGGACCCAGCGCGGCGTACTCCGCGGCCAGTCCCGCAAAGTGCGCGCCCAACAGCACGGCGGAGCGGGCTTCGAGATCCTCCGGCGCGCGCAGCACGCGGCCGAGGGCGGAATCGAGCAGACGATATGCCTCGCGCGAAAAGCACTCTGAAATGGGCGTGCGCCGGGTGGAAAAGAGGGTCTCGACCGCGTGCCCGATCGCCTGGTAGCCGTTCGCGGCGGTGAGCGCCGCCGACAGTCCCAGGGTCAGGTTGGCGTCCAAAAGGGCTGTGCGAAAAAAAATCTTGGGATCGCCGCAGATGATTTTGGAACCATCTTGCGGATCGAAGATCGCAATGTTGCTCAGCGCCTCACTGCCGGGACCTGGCACCGTTGGCACGGCAATCATGGGAAGCAGCGGCTTGGGGACGTTGCCGTAGCCGCGATAGTCGCGAATCGATCCGCCGTTGCTGATGACGACGTTCACGGCCTTCGCGAAATCGAGCGCGCCGCCGTCGCCCAGAGCCACTATCAGGTTGACGGCTTGGGGACCCGCATACTCGCGTGCCGCTTCCACCATCGCCACGGTTGGGTTCGCCGTGAAATCGTGGAAAGCGAAAACTTCCATGCGGCGGGCCTTGAGGGAGCGCGCGGCCTCTTGCGCGTGTCCGGCGTCAATCGACGCCTGGCCGGCCAGCACCAGACAGCGAGTGGCATTCTGTTCGCGGGCAATCTCGCCGAGGCGCGCGAATTCGCCGGCGCCAAACAGGATTCGAGTACGGGGACGGAAGTCGAATGGGGTCACTGGGTCCTATTGTTACTCAGTTTCTAGGCGCGGCCGCGAGTAGCTGGCGCACCGCATCCACGCATAGCACCGCGGCATGTTTCGAGGCAGGCTCCAATCCGCCGACAGCGGCTTCGATCACGGCGGGAGCGAGCGCCGTGAGCTCGGCACGGCTTTTGCCGGTCATCCACTCGGTGAGCGCGGAGCTTGCGGCGATGGCCGCCGTGCAGCCGCGTGTCAGGAAACGGGCTTCCGTCACCCGCCCGTTTTCAAAGTTGGCGGAGAGCCGCAGCATGTCGCCGCAGGCTGGATTGGTGACATTTACCAGGACTGCGGGCGGCGCCAGTTCTCCGGGATTGCGCGGGTTCTGAAAATGATCAAGCAGACGCTCGCTATGCATTCGTGCTTCAATTATCGCTAAATGGATTCCGAAACGCGGGTGATTGTGGAAGTGGTGGCGGCGGTGATCGAGCACGGCGGGCTTATTCTTATTGGACAACGTAAGCCGCAGGGACGCCATGCCCTGAAGTGGGAATTTCCAGGCGGCAAGGTGGAGGCCGGCGAAGGGTCGCGCGCCGCGCTGGCACGCGAGCTGCGGGAAGAACTGGGGATCGAGGCTCACATCGGCCGCGAGATCGAGCGCTACGATTTCAGCTACGGCGCGGGCAATGTGACGCGCCTGATATTTTTCCACGTGACGGAGTTTACTGGCGAGCCGGTGAATCTCGACTTCGCGCAGATCGCATGGGTCGAGCGCAGCCGCTTGCTGGATTATGATTTTCTGGAAGGCGATGTGGAATTCGTGCGGCGATTGAGCGGCAGTACCGGTACAACGTCGACCTGCGAGTGAACCTAACCGGCGTTCACGGTGCCGGCGTTTCACCGGATAATTTTGAAATGCCGATAAAAATTGCACTCAGCCTTTTGACTCTGACCGGTTTCGTATTCGCAGGCGGCCAGAGGCACGCCATTATTAGCGTCTCGGCCGTGGTTCGGCCAGCCGCCCGGATTGAAGTGCAATCCGCCACCGCCGTTACCGTGTTTGCCACCATGTACTCGAATGCCGAGGGAATGGTCTGGGCCGCGGCCGGCACCTGCGCCGCTCCTGAGAATCCAAAGGTCCTGGCGGCTTCGGGAATTCACCACTTGAGTTTCACGCCCGAGGAAGTGCAGGGCAAGAACCTAGTCTGCCTGTCTTCGAGCGACGGCGTGCTTCACACATCCGCCCGCCTGCGGCAGTGAGCTCGGCTCTACGGTTGGGTTACGGTCACCAGCAAGCTGTCAGAATACATATTCACCTTCGCAGACTGCTGGCCACTCGCGATTCTGCTATACACCACGTAGTTGGTGGTTAACGAGGAGGCCGTCAAAGTAACCGAATCGCTCACGATAGACGTACCGCTCGTGCCGTCGCCCCAGACTTGCGTGCACGCGGAATCCTTATACAGGTTATAGATCAATCCATCGCTACCGGACAGCATCTTACGAGCGGAAAATGAGCCCAGGCCCGCCGTGATCGTAACCGTATAAGCAGCCGTGTCCCCGGCCGTTCCGCTGCAGGTGACGGCGATCGTTCCGTTGGTATCGGCACTGGCGCCGGACAGCGGACTGTAGGCGCCGAAAGCCACGCCCGAGGTTGAGATCGTGCACACGGCAGTGGCCGCCTGCAGGGCCGCTCCCGACAGTGCGAGCACGGCGATGATTTGCCACATGCGCCTCACGCGCCTCACTTCTTGGCCTCTTTGCAGGCGAGAGGGCCAATTCTCGGCACCGGCGTATCGGCGGGCGGCCGGGCTATCAGCACGTCGCATTTGCCGGTGTCCCAGACCGCATGCACCACCGCTGGATAATCGATATCGATCACGAAAACTTCACCGCGCAGTTCCACTTCATACGCCGCCGGATTCGCATTGACTGTCACCATGGCGCCTTGCGGCACCGGTTTCCCGCCGGGCGCGGTCAAAATGAGTGTGGCGCCCCCCACCGATGCCGGTTGGTAGCGTATGAAGGCCGCGCTACGTGCCATCGGCACCACCATGCGCTCTTCCAGGTCCACATTGACATCCACCGGCAGGGCGGTGTCGTCCAACCGCACCGAGTTGCGATTGTAGGCGACCAGCCAGGGCAGCAGCGCGTATCCCCAACGGTCCGTCTTCGCGATCACTTGATTGTTCACATACACCGGTATGCCTTTCGCGTTGGGCACTTCCACCACTCCGAAGCTGTCGTTCAGCCAGCGGGAAACCATCAGATGCCGGTGCAACAGCACGAAGGACCCCCGTTCGAGGAAGCGCATACTCATGCCGCCGTCGCCTTCAGATCCCTCGATACCGTATGAGCCGGCGTTGTTTTGATAGTAGAAAGCCGCTTCGTTTTTCTGCTGGTCCAGATTGGTGGATTGCACGCGGTAGCCGTAGCCCGGCCCCAGAGGAATCGAACGGCTGACTTCCACGGCGGCGGTCCGCGAAGTGGGACTCGAATCGCCGGTGGCCATGGCGATGGTTCTCTCGCCTAATGGAACGATGAACGCCACGGACAGTCCATAAGGCCGCGGACTGAGCAGCGAGTAGGTTCCGCCCACCGTCAGAAAGGCCCGCTGCATCCGTAGATTTACCGATGCGGTTAAGGCCTGAACATCCGACTCGGTCCGGCCATCGCGCCGCAGATATCCAGCGGCCACCGAAGCGCGGCTTCCCAGGGACTTCGAAATTTGGGTTTGCAGCAATAAGCGGGTAGCTTTCTGCGCTTCGAGCAAACCCAGTTGCCGGAAGTTTTCGGACGCCATTTGCAATTGAGTGGCAAAGCCAAAACTGCGCTGCGCCCGGCTATATCCCGCGTACAGCAATTCACCGGGCCGGCCGCCCTCCATGCTGCCCACCAGGCCGCCGGAAAAGATGCCGACATCGCGCAACGCGTAGATCGCTCCCAGGCCGGCGGTTTCAGTGCCTATCTGAGTCTCGATGCGCCCTTCCAGGGTCAGGGTGTCGCTGAGGCCGCGCCGGTAGCTGGCATCCGCGAAGAACGACTGGTACTGATTGCTTCTGAGGCCGTAATTCAGCCGCACCGTGCCCGCTTCGTAGGTGAAGTCGGTAACGCCCGCGCGCAGCAACTGGGCCGACCGGATATACGATTCCGTAATCACCTGTTGGCGGCCGAGAACGTCCGTGACCACCATGCGAATTTCGCCCTGCCCCGAAATCACCGGAACGTTTTGAATGGCGAACGGTCCGGCGGCGACCGGCTCGCTCAGCCGTTTGACGTTGTCGACGTATACATCCACCGTCGAAGGCTGCGAGGCCTGGCCGGCGATCCCAGGCAAGGGTGTCGGGATAAAGCTGGGCTGGGTAGCGAACTTGCTCGCATAGCGCACGCCAGCAAAGGCCACGATCCGGGCCCACGGCGAATAAGCGCTGAAGGAATCGCCAATCGTTAGAGTCGTCATGGATTCCGGAAAATCCCGGAAAAATTGCGTGTTCAACCGCCGCGGCACAAAACCATGCAGCATGTCCGGTCCGGCGTATTGGGTGGTCAGCACACCCAGGCGGCTAAAGAACCCACCCTCCACCAGACCACTGAGCAAGTCCTGACCGCCAGCGTGGAGAAACTGGAAGTCGTGGTTCAAGAACAAACCAGGGTCGGGACGGGTCGCAACCGTGCGCACGTTTCCGAGACCGTCGAGCACGGTGTACGTGAAGGCTGACCCAGGCACGGTGATATCGATCGCCTGCGCGCCGTCGTCGATTTCAAAGCGGACACCGGGAATCGCGTCCAGCGGGTAATAATCCAAGTCCACTGCGGCGACGTGGACGGGCGGCCCGGCGGGAAGACGCAGCCTTGCCGCTCTGAAGAGGGCGGCAGGCATAAACAAGCGGCCCGGTTCCAATTCCAATATTGGCTCGCTCTCGCTAACTTCAACGCCGTTGACGCGTACCCTCAACAGGCTCTCTTTCATTGCAGCGCCGTTCACCAACGCCGGGAGACATATATTCAGGCATAGGCATAAGCAAATGCCCAGCCAGAACGCGCCGGAACTTCCGGCGCTAGGGTTGTCTCGGGAACAGATTTTCATGAAGGTCGCCGTTGTCGGTCTTCCCGATCAACAGCAGTTCTCCGGCGGCGGGTAGCGTTCCATTCTGAATCAGCCATTCTTTGCGCGCATTCGGCAAAACGTAAGTGATCGTATTCTGCGCAAAGCTCACCGCATCTGGACCAGCGGGCGTGATTGCGAACTTCTGGATTTGCACGTGCGCGTTGCCCCGGTTCTCCACCGCGAGACGCATGCCACCATCCGAAGTCCGCTGCAGCGTCCACGCCAGTTGCGGTGCCGGCGTTCGCGGCTTGACGAAAATCGGCACGCTGATTTTCAATAGCGTGCTGATGCCCATGAAACCGGGCTTAGGCGGTCCCGGCACCTGTTCCAAAATCAATCGATAGGTCCCCTCCGTGATGCCCTTTGGCGCATGCCGCAGCCCCAGCCTTAAATATTGCCGGTGCCCCACTTGCACCGTGAAGATTGGCGGGTTGAGCAGGATGTCATCGTTATCCGACAGGATCTCTTCGGCGCCTTTTGCGTTCCAGGCCACGATGTGAGCTTGAACGGTAACCGGTTCATCCCCGACATTCTGAATTTGCAGCGTGCTGCGAAGCTGCCGGGTGGACAATTCGATGCGCACCGGCTTTACCATATAGGAACCGGCGTCGATCGAAAGTCCACCCGCGAGCAACAGCAGGCCCATCTGTGTTGCAAGACGGCTTCGGAACATGAGCTAGAAAGTGACGGTCACGATAACGGTATCGTTGTAAGTTCCGGCAGGAACCGTCGACTGATTCGCGTCAACTTTTCCGAAAACGGTCATAGTTTGTGCGGCGCCGTTTGGAGTCGGACCGGCAACTCCAGTCACTCCCTCCCAGACGACCGACGAACCGTCGTCGGAATACAGGTTGTAGGTCAGCCGTCCCGCGGCGCCATTCGTCATCTGACGGAGGGGCGTGGCTAGGTTAGATCCTCCCTGTGGATTCTGCCCCTGATCCATGGTGATCTGCGGAGCGTCCATGCCATTGGTGCATTGCACAGATATCGTGGTGGTCTGAAATATCGCGGTGCCGACCAAGGGGTCATAGGCGCCGAAAGCCAGCGGGTTTCCTGTGATGAGGCAGGTTGCAGTCACGGTGGCGGACGGCGTTATATTTGCTGTCGCCGTAGTAACTGCCAGCGCTGCGCTGGACATCAATGCCGCAATGCCAAGCAAGGGGAAAATATTTCTCTTAAACATATGAATTTGTGCTCTCCGTCTAGCCTGCCTCGTGTCTCAAAACTACCTTCACGGGAGGCAACCCTGACGTTATCGTCGGGGTAAGCGACTGTGTGAATGTTTTTGAAAAATTCTGCCGGCCCGCATGGCGGCAGCAGTTGCCCGGCAGTGTTTGGGGGCCTAGGCCGGGCGGGCGGTGAGGAATGCCAGAAATTCCTGAGTATTGGTGGTCATTCCCTTGCCGAAGCTCGCGACCACTTTCCCGTCGGGATCCAGAATCGCGTAGTAAGGGATGGCTACGGTGGAGAATTTTTCGTCCTGCAACTTCTGGTTCTCTTCGGATTCCTTGTCCGTGCCATCGGTGTAGAGTTCGACTAATACCAGTTTGCTGGCAGCATCGGCGATCTCGGGCCGCGGGAACATGTTGGCTTTCATCCAATGGCAATTGGTGCAGGCGTAGCCGGTGAAGGTCACCAGCACCAGTTTGTTCTCGGCGCGCGCCTGGTCCAGCGCCTGTTTGTACTGGTTCTTCATCCAGACTTGCTGCGTGGAGGCGCGGTTGTTCAAGGATGCCGCCGGTGGCTGCTGGAACGTAGGCGTCGAGTTCGCCCAGCGGCGCGCCGAACATGCCTGGCAAGCAGGCTGAACGCGAAGATCAATAAGATACTGGCGGTGAGCAGACGGCCGATGCCAAGGTGATCGCCTTCGTCATTGCCTTCGAGCTTGAGCAGGCCCAGCAAATATAATCCGGCTAGCGTGAACAGCACGAACCAGCCGGCCAGAAAACGCTCGCGCGTTAGCCAGCCCAACTGCAGGACCTGATCGATATTGGACGCGTACTTGAGCATCGCGGCCAGCAGCACGAATCCCATGACGACTTTCACGCGAGCCAGCCATCCACCGCTCTTGGGTAGCTTTTTCAGATACCCGGGAAACGCGGCCAGGAAGAAGAACGGCGACGCCAGTCCGCCCGCGAAGCTCACCATTCCGAGCACCGGCTGCAAACCTTTCGATTGCACGGAGGCCACCAGCAAACTCCCCATGAACGGGCCAATGCAGGCGAACGAAGTCAATGCGAAGGTCAAGCCCATCAGCAGCGTGCCGAGGTATCCGCCGCGGCGCGAGGCGGAGTCGAGTTTGGTGAGCATGCTGGAGGGCAGCGTGATTTCGAAGGCTCCCAGCAAGCTGAGAGCGAAGGCGCCGAAGACCAGCGTGATGAATCCGTTCACCCAGGGGTTGGCGCCCAATTGATTTACGCCGAACGGGTCCGACGGCGGCGGTCACGCCCAATCCCAGCGCGCAGAATAAAACCACGATGCCGGATGAGAACACGAGGGCCTGCAGAATTCCGCCCCGCTGGTTCAGGAAGAAAGAAACCGTGATCGGGATCATCGGGAACACGCACGGAGTGAAGATCGCGGCGAGGCCGAGTCCGAAGGCGGTGATCAGAAATGTGGGAAGGCCGCCGTTAGCCGCGTCGGCGGGCGCGCTCGGACTAGGCGCGCTCGCGCCAGCGCTTATGACTTTTATCGCCACGGCGCCGGGCTTGATTTCGGTGTATCCGGCGGGCACCACATACGCGGCGGGCGCGGCGGCCGACGGATCGACCATCACAGTAAACGAGGCGGTTTTCGTGCGCGGAGGCAAGCACTGGTGGTCATTGCACGCCTGATAGCGCGCATTCGCCGTGAGTTCAATCGCGCCCTTCGCATCCGGCGTAAGCTCCGCCGTCAGCGGTAAATCGACTTCTTTCTCGAAGGTCTCCGTGTCGAGGTTGAAGTTCTTATCGAGCTGCCGATTGGGCGGGGGCTGGTAGAGCTTCGATTCCTTGACCGCGGGGTTTTCGGCTAGCGCTGCCTTGGTTGGGATCGGGCCGCCGGCAGGCGTCGTCAGCGAGTAAAGATGCCAGCCTTCCTGAAATGTCGCTTTCAAATGCAGCGGCACGGTGGAACCGGCGGGGGCTTTGGCGACTTCCGAAGTGAGGGTCCACTGGATCGGGTCAAGCTTTTGGCCGTACAGCTTTTGACTGTGCACCCGGCGAACGCTGCCACCAGGCCAAACGCGAGGCTCAATACCCGTTTCATTGCACTGCGACTTTGCTCGCTGCGCTGCGCTCCAGCTCCGCTTCTATTTTCTCATTAATCTTGCTGTGCGCAAACTCCGACGCCACGCGGATCGCGTTCTTGATGGCGTTGGCGTTGGAGCGGCCGTGGCAAATGATACTCACGCCTTTGACGCCCAGCAGCGGCGCGCCGCCATACTCGGCGTAATCCACGCGCTTGCGGAAGTCGCGGTAGGCTTCCTTCGAGAGCACGTAGCCGAGCTTGCGCGTGACGGTGGCTTCGAGCGATTCGCGCAGCATGCTTTGCAGCATCTCTACCAAACCTTCGCTCACCTTCAGCGCGACGTTGCCGATGAAGCCGTCGCACACCACCACGTCGGCGAGACCGGAATAAATATCGCGACCTTCCACGTTGCCGATGAAACGCAGCGGCAGGCATTTGAGCAGAGGCGTGGCGGCGCGGGTGAGGTCGTTGCCCTTATGCTCCTCTTCGCCGATCGAGAGCAGGCCCACGCGCGGCGAGCGGATCTTGAAAATGTAACGCGAATAGATTTCACCCATCACGCCAAATTGCGCCAGCATGGCCGGAGTGGAATCGACGTTCGCGCCCACATCGACGACAACAACCGGAGTTCCCTTCAGCGTAGGGAATGCAGAGGCCAGCGCGGGACGCTGCACTCCGCGAATCATTCCCTGAATCATTTTCGCGGTGGCCATCACCGCGCCGGTATTGCCCGCGGAGACGAAACCATCCGCTTCGCCGTCGCGCACTAAACGCGCCGCCACATGGATGGACGAATTCTTCTTGGTGCGGACCACCTTGGCGGCCGAATCCTCCATGGTGATGACTTCTTCGGCGTGGCGGATTTCGATGGGCAAAGAATCGGCGTTGCTGTGATTCGAGAGCTCCCGGCGGACCACGTCTTCCTGGCCGACCAGAATCACGCGCAAGCCTAACTCGGCGGCGGCGAGAACGGCTCCTTCGACTTCCGCTTTAGGGGCGTTGTCGCCCCCCATTGCGTCTACCGCAATCGTCAGCATGGGGGCGCGAGGCGCTATTCTTCGACTACTTCTACAACTTCACGGCCCTTATATTTTCCGCAGCGCGGGCACACCCGGTGCGGGAGTTTGGGTTCGTGGCAACTGGGGCACTCGGAGAGCACCGAGCGGGTCAGCGAATCGTGAGCGCGGCGCGTCGAGGTGCGGCGCTTGGAATGACGTCGTTTTGGATTGGGCACGTTCTTCTACCTTAGTCTAAGATTTCAAAAAGCTTAGGATTTCAAACTCTTGAGTGCCGCCCAGCGGTCGTCGGTCGCTTCCGCATGGCAGTCACACTCTTTCTGATTACGGTTCTGCCCGCATATCGGACAGATCCCCTGGCAGGACTCCCTGCAAACCCGCTGCATCGGCAGCGTCAACAAAACAAACTCGCGCAACACGTCGTTGAGTTCCACGCCGTCGCCTTCGTAGAAGCCCATTTCGGCCTCTCCGGTGTCAATCTGTTTCTCGTCGCCATACCCGTCGGCCACCGGCCGGTAGTGCAGCGCAAAATCCGCGTCGATCGGGAACCGCCCCGGTTCCAGGCAGCGATCACAATCCGCCTCCATCTCGACCGTTAAATGGCCGGACACGCGGATCTCACCGTCCGATCCCATCACTAACTCGGCCTTGCCTTTGGCGCGGAGCGGCCCGGCCTGGTGCAGATTCGTATCTTTATCCTTCGCCCCAAGCTGAAAGTCAATGTCCCCTGGCGCGATTTCGACATCGAAACGGACAGCGCGGACATCCAGGTCCCGAAGATGAAAGAACACGGCGTACTCCTGCCCCAAGGCGCACACTCCGGCATACCGGGGCGGACCGAGCAAAGACTCAGTATAACAAAGGAGATGGGAGGCTGGTTTTACGGTCAGCGGCCCACTCCTAATACGCGTTCGCGGGAACGCTCCTCGTGAAGATTGCGGGTGCGGGCTTGGAGCAGGTCTTCCAGACGTGACCAGCCCGATAGCGATTTTCTCATCGTGGCGGTTGGTGACGGTTAACTGGGTTACGCGATTTTCGGCCATCCGGTGAACCGCTGTGCGCAAGGTTTCCTCGGGATGCGTGACGACCCCGGGGATCAGGCCGTCATTGCGGATCGCACCAACGAGGTCGCGCTGCATGACGTCCCGGACGCGCAGGAGTTCCAAGGGATCGACGCTGTATTCGCGGCTCAGGTGGAAGCCGCGGCGGGCGACTTTCTCGGTCAGGATGGACCGGCGCAGGGTCAGCACGGTGAATCCGTGTGCGGCAAAGCAGGCGACCAAGAGCGGCAACAGGATATTGGTATCGTGCGTTAGCTCGATCGCGAAAAGCATGCCGGTGAAGGGCGAGCGCATGGTGCCGCCCAGGATGGCGCCGAGGCTCACCAGCGGCCAAAACCCCGGGCCCATGGCGGGAAGGAAATGCGATTCGACGCCGCCGAGCGCTGCGCCCATCATCAGCAGCGGCGCGAGCACACCGCCGGATGTGCCGGAGCCCAGAGCCGTCGCCCAAATAATAGGCTTCACCAACAGCACGCCCAGAAGAAGAGCAATTTCGACGTGGCCTTGCAGCAAGTCGCCGATGGTATCGTAGCCAACGCCCAAAGCGCGCGGGAAAATCAATCCGCCGCAGCCGACGACCAGACCGCCGATGGCGGGCCACCACATCCAATGAATCGGCAAATGTCTGGAAGGCGTCCTCGGCGAGATAGACTGCGGCGGTGAGCAGCGCGGAAAGCACTCCGGCGAGAATCCCGGCCAAGAGCGCATGCCGAGTAATCACTGCGGACCGCCATGATCGACGGATGAGGCGCAACCGAAAAGAGCGGGCCGTGCCCCAGAAGCTCCAGCGCGCGGCCACGGCTGCCGCGCTCGCCAATGCCACCGGGATCACACTGCGCGGCTTCCATTCGAAGAGTAACAGCTCGACGGCGAGCAAGACGGCTGAGACGGGCGAGGCGAAGGTCGCGGACATGCCCGCGGCCGCGCCCGCGACCAGAAGAGTTTTGCGCTCGACGCGGTCAGATGAAAGAACTGCGCGATCATCGAGCCGAACGCGCCGCCGGTCATGATGATCGGGCCTTCGGCGCCGAAGGGACCGCCGAGCCGATGGAGATGGCGGAGGAAATCGGCTTCAGCAGGGCGAGTTTGGGGTCGACGCGGCTGCCATGCATCAGGATGGATTCAATCGCTTCCGGAATGCCGTGGCCGCGAATGCGCTCCGACCCGTAGCGAGCCATGAGTCCGATGATGAGCGATCCGGCAACGGGCACCAGCACCGCCCATAGCGCCGAGATGGTTCTGCGCAGGGGAAACGAAGTTGGTCGACCAACGCCCGAAATAGAACAAATTGGTGAAGAGGCCGATCAGGCGGAGCAGCGCCCAGGCTATATACGCAGTGGCGATGCCGATAGCCACCGCAGCCAGCGACAAGGGGATCACGCGATAGGTGGTGGTGAAGTCTCC
The DNA here is from genome assembly GCA_963793395.1 of Bryobacterales bacterium. Taxonomy (GTDB): domain Bacteria; phylum Acidobacteriota; class Terriglobia; order Bryobacterales; family Bryobacteraceae; genus Palsa-187. The sequence continues at coordinate 80,560 of CAWCAP010000055.1, forward strand.
CAGTGAGCGTTCACGCTCGAGTTCCTGCCGCTCCCAAGCGTCTTGAGCTTGGCGGCGCAGTTTGCGCATTTTGTGTTTCATGATTTTTTTCCGGCGAGATGGAGCACAGCGTCCAGCGCGTCGCGCAGAGCAGGACCGGCTTTGCTGAGTTCGTCGTGATGAGCGATGGATAACTTCCGCAAGAGCCGTTCGCCGGCGCGCGTCAAACGCAAGCGCACTTCTCGGCCGTCATCGGGATTGGTCTCGCGGACGATTGCGCCATGTTCGGTGAGGCGGTTCACCAATTCCACCGCGCTGTGATGGCGAAGCTGCAAGCGCTCGGCGATTCGGCCGATGGTGGGCTGCGTTCCGATGGGAATGCCCTTGATGGCCAATAAAAGCTGATGTTGCTGAGGCTCGATTCCGGCCTCGCGGGCGGCTTGCTCGCTGAAATGCAGGAACAGGCGGATCTGATGACGGAATTCCGCAAGCGCGCGGTAAGAGTGGAGAGAAATATCGGAGGCTGTGTTCGGCTTCAAATTATATCGTAACACGATATAACTGGCCGTGACTTGCTCGGGCACTTGAAAGATAAAAGCCTAGGTGGTTACTACGCGGCGGCCTTCGATGCGATATTTCCCCGACAGCACCAGTGCGATGGCTTCGCTGTAAATGCGGTGCTCTTCCTTTAATATGCGGGCGGCGAGGGATTCGGCGGTGTCATCGTCGAGCACAGGCACGGCGGCTTGTTTGACGATGGGTCCGGAGTCCAGGCCTTCGTCGACAAAATGTACGGTGCAGCCGGAGACTTTCACGCCGTGATCGAGGGCCTTCTGCTGGACGTCGAGTCCGGGAAATGCCGGCAGCAAGGACGGGTGGATGTTCAAGATCCGCAGCGGGTAGCGCTGAATGAAAGATGGACTCAATAAACGCATGTAGCCGGCGAGGCAGATCAGATCAACTCCGGCCTTGTCCAATTCGGCGGCGAGGCGCGCGTCGTGCTCTTCGCGGTCGATGCCTCTCGAAGGCAGCAGCACCACTTTGAGGCCGCGCTGTCGAGCGGCTGTCATCCCCGGAGCGTCGGCGCGATTCGAAATCACCACGGCGATTTCGGCGTCCAGGCGCCCGGCGGCGATCGAATCGGCGATGGCGACAAAGTTCGAGCCGCGTCCGGATAGCAAAATTCCGAGGCGTTTCACGCGCGTGACCTATTCGTAGACGACGCGCTCGCCGCGGGCTGGAATCACGGCGCCGATGGGATACCAGTCTTCTTTCATCTTGTCGAGGATCTTCCCAGCCTCGGCCAGTTTGCGTGGCGACACCACGAAGATCATGCCGATGCCCAGGTTGAAAGTGCGCCGCCAGTCCTGCTCGGGAATGCGCCCGATTTTGCGCAGCAGTTCGAAGATGGGCAGCACGGGCCAGGACCCAGATCGATGCGCACGCCGAGGCCCTTCGGCAGAATGCGCGGCGTGTTGTCGGTGATGCCTCCGCCGGTGATGTGCGCGGCGCCCTTGAGCAGTCCCGCGTCGTCGAGCGCGCGCAGCGGCTTCAGGTAACTGCGATGCAGCTTCAGCAGTTCGTCGCCGATGCTGTTCCTAAGTCGTCCAGGCGGGTCGAAGGCGCGTGCCCGGCGACATCGAAGAGCAGTTTGCGCGCCAGCGAGTAGCCGTTGGTGTGCAGTCCGGTGGAGGGCAAGCCGAGCAGCACGTCGCCGGTGCGGATCTTCGCGCCGGTCAGGATGCGCTTGCGCTCGACCGCGCCGACGATGAAGCCCGCCAGATCGTATTCGCCGGGCGCGATAGAAGCCCGGCATCTCGGCGGTTTCGCCGCCGATCAGCGCGCAGCCGTTGGCCTTGCAGCCGCGCGCGATGCCGGAGATCACCTCCGCGGCCACGCGCGCATCGAGTTTGCCCACCGCGAAATAATCCAGGAAAAACAGCGGCACCGCGCCCTGCACCGCGATGTCGTTGACGCAGTGGTTGACCAGATCTTCGCCGATGGTGGAATGGCGCCCGGTCAGGAACGCGAGCTTGAGCTTGGTGCCCACGCCGTCGGCCGAGGACACCAGCACCGGCTCGCGGTAGCCCTTCAGCAGAAAGCCGCCGCCGAAGCTGCCGATGTCGGTGAGCACGCCGCTAGTAAAGGTCTTGCGCGCGAGGGTGCGAATCGACGAGACCGCGCGGTCCGCCTCGTCGATGCTGACGCCGGCGTCTTTGTAGCTGATTCCGGGCCTGGTCTGGCGCGGCGAAGGCGCTGTTTTTTGAGGCGCTTTTTTGGACACTCGTTGAGCCATTGGAATCCTTTATGGTACGCGACGGCACGGGCTACTGCATGGCGCAAGTCGGATGTACACTAAGGATGCATGATCCGCGTCACACAGGGCATGCTTGCCGTCCGCCTGTTCCTTTTCGGCGCTCTTGCCGCGAGTCTCTCCGCACAGATTGGTTATCCCGGGGGTGGTTATCCCGGTGGCGGCGGCTATCCGGGGGGAGGGGGCGGTTATCCCGGAGGCGGACGCGGCGGGCCCATCGGCGGCGGTGGACGAGGGCGTGGCAAGACCCCCGACTCGACGCCTTCGAATTCCAAAGGCAAGAAGGATACTCCGCCGGTCGTCACGACCACCGGGATGTTGCGCGCCGTGGCCGGCAATCAGTTTGTCCTTGAAGCCGACGATCACCGCGTCATTACGTATAAGTCGGGCGACAAGATGACCGTCCAGAAGGATGGCAAGCCGGCAGAACTGGCCAGCTTCGGCACCGGCGATCATCTCAGCGTCGATTCCACGGCGGACGACATGGGCTTTTTCACTGCAACTGGCGTGACCTTCACTGCGGCGGGGACCACGCGCGAACGCGAAGAGGCAGCACGCACCTGGGATTTGCCGAGGCTGGGACCCACTAGCGCCAAGCGAACCGCCGAGAGCAAACGCAGCGGCGATGATGACGACCGGCCTACCCTGCGCCGCGGCAACGATGATGCCGCATCGCAGCAGTCGGCTTCCGCTCAGTCCGCTCCGGGAGCCGCGCCGTCCGCTGGCGCACCGCCCGCGGCGGCCGAACCTGAAGACAACCGGCCTACCACTTTAGTGCGGCCCGCCGATCCCACGCCGGATGCCGATGATCCCGGTCGCCCGGAGCTTCGCCACGGCAAACCAGCGCCACGCGTGTCGGCTCGGAACACCGAGCCCGACCCGCCGTCGCGAACTTCTCCCACTGGCGCGGCGCAGCCGCCGGATGCCGGCGCGACGGATAACGCGGGCGCCGCTGCGCCGGCTCCCGACTTCGTCCCGGTACAGGAAGATCCGATTATTGTGAAGGCCAAGGAAGCCGCTTCCGCCTTCGTGGGCGTGCTGCCGAATTTTTTCTGCCGCCAGTTGACCACGCGCTATGAAAGCGACCGGCCGAAGGACGGATGGCAGGCGATCGACACCATCAGCGCGGATCTGGCCTATGAGAATGGCAGCGAGAGCTACACCAATATAAAGGTTGGGAACAAGCCGCAGAAGTCGATGGAAGACGCGGGCGGAAATTGGTCGACCGGCGAATTCGCATCCCTGCTGGACGATCTATTCGACCCCTACACCGCAGCCACTTTCCGCAAAAGCGGGCAGGACACCATCAATGGGCGCAGCGCCACTACTTTTAAATTCGACGTCACCCGCGAGCACTCTCATTGGCGGGTGAGCGTGGCCGCGCAACTCTACTACCCGGCGTTCCGCGGAACGGTCTGGATCGATCGTGAAACCTCGCGGGTTCTGCGCCTGGAGATTGAATCGCGCAACATCCCGCCGCTGTTTCCGCTGGCTAAAGTGGAAGAGGCGGTGGATTACGATTTCGTGCGTTTAGCCACCCCGCAACCATTTCTGCTCCCCACGGTGTCAGAGGTGCTGAGCTGCGAGCAAGGTTCCTCGCATTGCAGCCGCAACCGCATCGAGTTTCGCAACTACCGCAAGTTCGGCGCCGAATCCGGCATCACCTTCGACGAGAAGCAGTAGACGAGCCTGCAATATGTGCCGGGGGAGTTCGGCGCAACCGGCCCATCTGGGGCAACCATCTGGGTGCAACCATCTGGGTGCAACCCAGCGATGCCATGCCGCGTCGGTACACTGTTATACTCAAAACTTCAACCTCGTGGGTCTTACTTAATTACTGCAATCTCGCATGCTGAAATCCTACTTTGTTTTACTGGCTGGAGCCGCAGCCTTGTCGATGCCCTGCTCCGCCGCCGATTTTCTCACCGGCCAAGGCGCGCGCGCCGTGATCGGACAGACCTATTTCAATGCCCAGTTCACCGGCGCGTCCAACACCGTCCTCGGTGCGGCCGGCGGTCTGGCATTCGCGAATAATGTTCTGTTTGTGGCCGATGACAATCACGTCGGGCTCTTGCCGGATAACAACCGTGTTTTGATCTTCCCGGTGAACCCGTATCTGCTGCACATTCCCGCGTTCGACGCGGTGATCCCTCCCTATTCGGGGCGCTGTCCGGTGTGCGGCGGGCAAGCCTCGGAAGTATTGGGGCAACCTGACTTCATCACCACGGCGGGCGGCACTTCGACCATCGTGACCACTGCAACCGCGCCGGTTACGGCGTCCAGCATGTATCAGCCGACCGCGGTCGCTTCCGACGGCAATGTCCTAGCGGTGGCCGATACCTCGAATAATCGTATTCTCATCTGGAAATCCATTCCGCTGACCTATGGCCCGCGGCCCGCCGACATCGTGCTGGGGCAGAAGGATTTCACATCCATCGCACTGGTTTCGGTCACGGCCAGTTCTTTTCGCGCCCCGCAGGGCGTGTGGATTCAAAACGGCAAGCTGTTTGTGGCCGACACCGAAAATGACCGGGTATTGATTTGGAACTCGATTCCCACGCAGAACAACCAGCCGGCGGATGTGGTGCTGGGGCAGCCCAACTTCACGACGGCATCCCAGATCAATCAGGTCAATACTTCGCTGCCCACTTCCGCCAGTCTGCTACTGAGCCCGACCTCGGTTACCAGCGACGGCACGCGGCTCTACGTATCCGATCTTGGTTACAACCGGGTGCTTATCTGGAATTCCATTCCGACCAGCAACCAGAAGCCGGCAGACGTGGAGATCGGCCAAAAAGACATGGTGACGTCGATTGCGAATGACGCGCCCGATCTCTGCCCCTCCAACGGAACCGACACCAACGGGAATGCCACCTATCCGCCACTGTGCGGCAAGACTCTGAGCTTCCCGCGCTACGCGCTGTCCGATGGCACGCGCCTGTTCATCGCAGACGGCGGCAACGATCGGGTGCTGATATACAACACTATCCCGACGCAGAACGCCGCGAAAGCCGATGTCATTCTGGGTGAGCCGGACGAATTTTCGGACGTCTTCACCAATGGGAACCCGGTGGTGCTTTCTTCATCCGATGTGACGCCGACACCCACTTCGCTGGCCTGGGATCCGGTGAACCAGAATCTGTTTGTCGCGGACCCCACCGATTATCGAATCCTGGTGTTCTCTCCAGCCTCCGCTACAGTGCCGATTAACGGCGTGGTGAATGCCGCCAGCCTGGCCGTGTATGCAGAAGGGAATGTGGTGATCGGCGGCACCATCACCGCCGGGAACTCGGTGACGATCTCCATCACGGGAGCAACTTCCACCACTCCCGTGAAATACGACTACATCATCAAATCCACCGACACGCAGGAGACCATTGCGGTGGCGCTCGCAGAGGCGATTAACGCGGGCAAGGGTGATCCCAACGTGCTCGCCATCGAAGAGGCCGGGTTAGCCACCATCAATCTGATCGCCCGCCAGCCCGGACCTACCGGCAACAGTATCGCCCTTTCGACTACCCTGAACACCAACGCCACGATCACAGCAGTGGCCAGTGCTGGAACCCTGGAGGGCGGCGGCAGCTCGGGGATTATCGCACCCGGCGCCGTCATGCTGTATCACGGCACGAATTTGTCGGACAACACGGTGTCGGCTCAGCCCAACAGCGTGCTGCCGTATGATCTGGGAGGCGTGCAGCTTTACGTGGACGGAATGCGCGCGCCTTTATTTTCGGTGAGCCCCACCGAGATCAAGGCGCAGCTTCCCTTTGCGGTGAGCGGCGCGGATAGCGTTTCCTCCTGGGTGCGGACCACGCATAATGACGGGACCGTAACCGTGACCACGGCCGTCAACATCCAGGTGGAGGATCAAAATCCCGGCATCTTCGCCGATCCCACGCCCGGAGCGCAGGAGCCCCGCGCGGTGATCGCCACGCACGCATCCAGCTTCGCCACGGGGACGATTTCTGTGGATGGTTCGATTCAAGCGGGCGATGTTGGCACGATTACGATTGGCGGTGTCTCTTACACCTACACCGTGACAGCGACCGATACACTGGCGACCGTCCGCGACGCCTTCGTGGCACTCATCCAGGCCGACCCGGGCTCTCCGGTAACCGCTTCCGCGGCCGGTGTGTTTACGCGTATCCGTTTGGTGGCGAAAGTGCCGGGCCCGGATGGCGACGGTACCCCTATTTCGACTGCCATCAGTACCGCGGCCGCCAATACTCAGGGAGCGCTGATTCTTCTTACAGCCACCAACACTGGGCTATGCTGCGCGAACGCCGCGGGCACGCTGATTACGCCGGCGAATCCGGCGGTTCCCGGCGAAACCATCAATATCATCACCACTGGTCTGGGACTGGTCTGCAGCAGCGGCGTTTCAAACGCCATCGACTTCACTTTGGACTACATCGGATATTGCACCACCAACCCGGATCCCGCCCTCAGCGCGATCGTCGACGGAACGCCCTACGCCGGGCCGCCGGTCAACGCTCCTATTGGATCGGTGTCCTCGCTGGTTGGGGGTTCGACAGCCCAGGTCATTTACGCGTCACTGATGGTAGGCCGAATTGGCCTCTATCAGGTGACGCTGGAACTGAGCGCGAGCATGACGCCGAGTCTGCAGGCTCAAATGACCATCTCGCAAGGGATCAACACCAGTAACATCGTGACGATTCCGGTGGCCGTACCGACACAGCAGTAAGAAGCGCCGCGTGGGCGGAATCCGTCAGGCGGAAGCTTCGTAGGGCCGATATCCGCCACTGCGCATGGTCTCGCGAGCCGTGGCCTCATGCTCCGGAGCGACATAGAAGAATGCTCCCACGCGTTCCGAACGGAAGATGATTCCGCCGGTATAGCGGTCGGGTTCGACCAGATAATCCAGACCGGCTTCGGTGAGCAGTTGCTCCAGCGCCAGAGCCTCCTTCAGCTTCTTGGCGACATAGATCAGGCTCAACTCGCGATCTTCGAAAAAGTCCGGCTCGCGGAGCACGCTGCGGTCTTCAGCCTCCGACGCGCGCGACAAATGCTTGCAGGGTACCGGGAGCGGCCTTGTCCAGATAATCCGCGTATTGCTGCGCTACCGTTTCCAGATTCTTGAGGAACGTAGGGTCCTTGAACGCGGCGCGAAGCTCGGCCAGCACAGGACGAAAGCGCACGGACACCAGCAGCATTTCGCGGTTGCTGGCGAAGAACAGCTCGGCATTGAGCACGCCCGCCGTGACGAAGGACGCCGCCATGTCCCAGTAAGACGCTACCTGGCGCAGACGTGCATTGTTGTCCGAGCCGGCCGGGCAGATCTGATCGATATCCGCCATGCTCTTGGGCTTGAAATTGGCGACGAACCAGGCGCGGGCCTCGCGCAATTTTTCTTCGCGCCGCACATCGTAAAGGCGCAGCAGTAGATTGGCGTCGTCGTAGGTGGCTTGAGAAGCAGTAGGCATCAGCACTAGCGTAGCGCAAAAATTGAGATTTCCGCCGCTGCTTGCACACCACCATTACATGCAACCTGCCCTGCCGGCGCCAGCGGCCTCCACTCTCGACCCAGTGAGTTCGCAGGATGCCCTTTACTGGCTGGCGCTGCGCATGACGCCGGGACTGGGCACGCGCAAGGCAGGACAACTGCTGGAGATTTTCCGCAGCCCGCAGGCGATCTTCCGCGCCTCACGCTCGGAGCTGCAAGCGGCGGGACTCTCGGCCGGAGTGGCTCAGAGCCTTGCCAGCGGCTGCGCCTTCGACGACGCCGCCGATCAGCAGAACCAGGCTGTGAAGGCCGGGGCGCTGCTGATTCCGCTGACGGACGCGCGCTATCCGCCGGCGTTGCGCGATATCTTCGACGCACCGCCGCTGCTGTTTGCGCGCGGCCGCGTCGAACTGCTGGCGACGTTGATGCTGGGAGTGGTGGGCACGCGGCGTCCCACGCCTTATGGCGGTGTGGCTGCGTCGAAACTTTCCGCAGATCTGGCGGCAGCCGGCATGACAATCGCCAGCGGCATGGCACGAGGGATCGACACGGCGGCGCATCGCGGCGTGCTCGAAGCCGGTGGCGATACCGTGGCGGTCTTCGGCAATGGCATCGACCAGATCTATCCCGCAGAAAACCGCAAACTAGCTGAGGAGATCGCAACGCGAGGCCTGCTCATCACCGAATTCCCGATGGGCGCGCCGGCGTATCCGCAGAACTTTCCCATTCGCAACCGGATCATCAGCGGCATGAGCGCCGGAGTCTTGGTGGTAGAGGGCAGCGAATACTCCGGTTCGGCGATCACCGCCAAGCTGGCCATCGAGCAGAATCGGGAGGTCTTCGCGGTGCCCGGAAACATCACCTCCAAGATGAGCTGGGGGCCGAATCTGCTGATCAAACAAGGGGCCAAATTGGTCCAGGAATGGAACGACGTGATCGTCGAACTGAAGCCGGAGGACCGCCGCCGCCTGGTGGACCAGTGCCGTAAACGATTGAATCTACAGGCCAATAATTCAGAAGAAACCAATGCTCCGATTCCAGCATCCGTTATGGGCAGTGCGGCTCGCGACATTTTGCAGCGGCTTCGGCCGGACGCGCCGACGGGGTTGGACAACCTGATAGAGTCGTTGGAAGGGATCTCGCCCTCGGAAGCAATCGCGGCTTTGTTCGAGCTGGAACTGGCCGGTTTGGTTCGCCAGCTTCCGGGCAAGAGCTACATCCGGGTATGGATGGACTGAGCGAACCCCCACGGGCCGCTGAACCGCCGGCGTGATATCGTGGCGGGTTTTATCATGCTAAGATTTCGGTTGTTTCTTATAAGGTAGTCGGGGATCGCCTTCAAGGCGGTTCGTTAAGGAAGGTTGCAGCACTCATATGGCAAAGAATCTCGTCATCGTCGAGTCTCCGGCGAAGGCGAAAACAATCGGCAAGTACTTGGGCAAGAAATTCATGGTGAAGGCCTCCCTGGGCCACGTGAAGGATCTGCCCAAGAAGAATCTGTCGGTGGACGTCGACAACGACTTCAAGCCGGTCTACGAAGTGATCGAAGGCAAGAAGAAGCTGATCGCGGAGTTGAAAACGGCGGCCAAGGGCGTCCGACGCCGTCTACCTGGCGGCCGATCCGGACCGCGAAGGCGAAGCCATTTGCTTCCACCTGCAGGAAGAGTTGCAAGATGGCAAGAAGGCGGCCTAAAGTTCTTCCGGGTGATGTTCAACGAAATCACCAAGAACGCCATCCAAAAGGCGTTCGAGAAGCCGTTGCAGGTCAATTTGCACCTGGTGGATGCGCAGCAGGCGCGCCGCATTTTGGATCGCCTGGTGGGCTACAAGATTTCGCCGCTGCTATGGGATAAAGTCCGGCGCGGGCTTTCGGCGGGGCGCGTGCAAACAGTCGCGCTGCGGCTGATTGTCGACCGCGAACGCGAAATCCGCGCGTTCATCAAGAAGGAATACTGGACGCATCGACGTAAACCTGGCCGCCAAGAAACCGCCGCAATTAAGCGCGCACCTGGCGAAGAAAAACGAGGAGAACGTCGAGATTTCGAATCAGGCCGAGGCGGATGCGATTGTCGCGACGCTCGACGGTACCAATTATGTAGTGCGGTCGGTCACCAATCGCGAGAAGAAGCGCAATCCGGTGCCGCCGTTTATCACGTCGACTTTGCAGCAGGAATCGGCGCGCAAGCTGCGCTTCAGCGTGAAGCGAACGATGATGCTGGCGCAGAAGCTTTACGAAGGCGTAGAGCTGGGTAAGGACGAAGGCGCGGTCGGTCTCATCAGCTATATGCGTACGGATTCGACGCGCGTGTCAAACGACGCGCTGGATGAAGTGCGTGGCATGATCGTCGAGCGTTACGGCGCGGATTACCGTCCCGAAAAGCCGAACTTCTACAAGAGTAAGAAGGACGCGCAGGACGCGCACGAAGCCATTCGTCCGACGTCGGCGCTGCGGACTCCCGAAAGCGTCGCGAGTTTTCTGGCTGAGGACGAGGCGAAGCTGTACGCACTTATCTGGCAGCGGTTTGTGGCGTCGCAGATGACGCCGGCGGTGTTCGATCAGACCACCATCGACGTGGACGCTAAGGGCAAGGACGGCGCGGACTACATTTTCCGGGCCACCGGGAGCGTGGAGAAATTCAACGGCTTCCTGCGAGTCTACAAAGAAGGCAAGGACGCCAAGGACGAAGACGACGAAGAGGAGAAGAGCAAGCTCCCGGCGGTGACGCAGGGCGAAGTGCTCAAGTTCAAGGCCATCCTGCCGGAACAGCATTTCACCGAGCCGCCGCCGCGCTTCACTGAAGCCACGCTGGTGAAGGAATTAGAAGCGGATGGCGTGGGGCGTCCGTCGACCTACGCGTCGATTCTCTCGACCATTCAGGATCGCGAGTACGTACGCAAGGACGGCGGGAAGTTCACGCCTACCGAGCTGGGCATGGTGGTGACGGATCTGTTGCTCGAAAGCTTCGACGATCTGTTCGACGCCAGCTACACGGCGCGCATGGAAGAAGAGCTGGACGTCGATCGAAGAAGGCAAGCTCGACTGGCGCACGGCCATGAGCGACTTCTACGTGCGCTTCGAGAAAGATCTGGAACACGCCGCGACCCACATGACCGACATCAAGCGCATGGAGCGGCCCACCGACTTCGTGTGCGAGAAGTGCGGCAAGCCCATGGTGATCAAGTGGGGCAAGCACGGCAGCTTCATCGCGTGTACCGGGTATCCGGACTGCACGAACACGCGCGAGATCGCCGAGGAAGGCGCGACCGAACAGGACGAGACGGTTTACTGCGATAACTGCGGTCGGCCCATGGTCCTGAAGAAGGGCCGCTTCGGACAGTTCCTGGCGTGCTCGGGCTATCCCGATTGCAAGACCACAAAGCAATTGGGCGAGGCGCAGAAGCCGAAGGACGTGCCGCTGGACGAAGACTGCCCGCAGTGCGGCGGCAAACTCGTCAAGAAGTACGGCCGCTTCGGCGAGTTCGTAGCGTGCGGCAATTATCCGAAGTGCAAATACGTTAAGCAGAAGACCATTGGCGTAAAGTGCCCCAATTGCTCCGAGGGCGAGATCATCGAGCGGCGCTCCAAGCGCGGCAAGACGTTCTACGGATGCAACCGTTATCCGGAGTGCGACTTCGTGGCGTGGGGCAAGCCGATTGCCGAGAAGTGTCCGGATTGCGGCGGCGGGTATCTGATCGAGAAGTTCCTGAAGTCGGGCGCCATTCGCGCAGTGTCCCAACGCCGAGTGCAAGTTCAAGAAGCCGCTGGATGTCGCCGCGCCGGTCGAGGTCGCTGTCTAAATGGCGGCTGCAACCGCTGCCAGCGTGGACTACGGTATCGACGCGCCGCTGATCGCACGCGGCTGGTTCGGACGCGCCGGGTGGGCGCTCGGCGGCGGGCTGCTGTTCTGGTTCATGAACCGGCAGGATTATCCGGGGCCTTCGGCCCGAGTGCTCGGAGCGTTGGCGTTGGTGGCAGCGGTCTGTGCCGCGATCGCCTGGCTGAAGATTCATTCGAGCCGCGAAGGGAAGCTGGCGCTGCGCGAGCAACTACTGGATCAGCTAGACCTCAAAGGCGACGAAAAAGTGTTGGACGTGGGATGCGGGCGCGGGCTGCTCGCAATAGGCGCGGCCAAACGTATCAAGACTGGTAAAGTCACCGGGGTCGACGTGTGGAATCCTGAAGTGCTTTCGGGAAACTCCGCAGAAGCGGCCCGGGAAAATGCGAAAGCCGAGGGTGTCGCCGACCGCGTGCGGTTTGATACTGTCGACGCCCGCAAGCTGGTTTATCCCGACGGCTTTTTCGACGCGGTGATTTCGTCCAATGCACTGCATACTCTGGCTGACGATGGCGAACGTGGGCAGGCGCTCAGAGAAATGTTGCGAGTTCTGAAGCCTGGAGGACGCCTGGTGATTTTCGATACCGCGGAGACCGGCTATTACGCCGAGGTGCTGCGCGAATCCGGCGCGCAGGACGTGACGGTGTCGGATTGGACGTTCCTGTGGTGCCGCCCCTCGCGCAGCGTCGCGGCTAAAAAATAGGGTCGGTCGAATGTGTCTGCCTCGGCGAAATGAGGCTCGGTCCCTATTTTTTTCCTAAGGTCCCACCGATAGAGGGCATATGTCTCCGAAGCCTACCGGACCGCTCCGCCCATTCGCGCGTTTCCTGCTAAGCGGGTTCATCGTCTTGTGCATGGTCTTCACCGCTGGTGTGGCCGCGTTGAAGGTTTATCCCGGACTGGCGCTGCTGCCCGTGATCCGTAGCGTCAAGACCAGCCCCTATTGCCCGGTGTGGCGCAGCGTCGCCGACGCGCAGATGAAAATCGTTCAGGCGGACTACGAAAAAGAAATCAAGGCCCAGTCGCATGTGGTGCGGAAGGATGGGCCGTATAAGTTATGGTCCACCCCAGCGGGCGAATATTGGGTGCCCGACACTAGCGATGAGATTCTGAGCATTTTGTTGGCGCAGCAGAAGCGCAAGATCTATGGCGACGCGGCGAACGGCGGAGTCCGCAAAGGCGACATCGTTCTCGACGGCGGCGCGCACATCGGGGTCTACGTCAAGACTGCACTCGACGCGGGCGCTGAAAAGATTGTCGCGATCGAGCCGTCGCCCGAGGCGCTCGAATGCCTGCGGCGCAACTTCGCCAAAGAGATCGCGTCCGGCAAGGTGATCGTTTATCCCAAGGGCATTTGGGACGAGGAAAAGCATTTGGTGTTCTACGCTAACGGCAACGGCGCGGCGGGCGACAGCTTCGTCAACAAGGGCGCCGACGCGCGGGTGATCGCGGACATTCCTGTGACGACCGTGGACAAGATCGTGAAGGAGCTCAATCTGCCGCGCGTGGATATTATCAAAGCCGACATCAAAGGCGCCGGCACACGCATGATCAAAGGCGGAGCGGAGACCATTCGCGCGTATCACCCGCGCATCGTCATTTCGGTGGAAGAAGAACCGGAAGACCCGGCCGAAATTCACGCAGCGGTGATGAGCGTCGCTCCCAGCTACAAGTTTCGCCCGGGGCCGTGCGAGTTCGGCGACGGCGAGATCCGCAACGACACCATTTTTTTCGAATAAGCTTCTTCGAGCGGGCCGCGCGGAGGACATTGCATCCGGAATGTTAAGCTGACAGAAGGAGAACCTGCAGTTGCGCACCGGATACCTGTCTGCCTTGAGCTTCTTGATGGCCGTGAGCGCCACGGCGGCATCGGCTGTTTCCCCGGGCGACATGCAAGTTCCGCTCTTCACGATTGAGCGCAATGTCAACGGGAACGTGGTTCACTACGATGCCCAGCTCAAGGATGGCAAGCTCGACCCGCAGCAGCCGGTGGTGGCTTACTGGGTGATGGGCGAAACCGGACGCCGCCAGGAGCTGAACTTCCTCGAAAAGCTGAAGGCCTACGGCTTCAGCATCCTTCCTGACAAGCAACCCGAAGTCTTCCGCATGACCCTGGTTTCCGACAAGAAGAAAGAAATCCGCGTGATCCACCTGGGCGCCGACGTGCGCGCCGAGGCGCAGATCGGCCATTGCTCGGCTCACTTGCAGAAGATTTTCATCGAGTCCAAGAAATCGTGGATGATCAGCCTACCGGAATACGCGGAGATGATCGGCAACGACATCCAGACCGGCGCCGAATGCCGGGAGCGGGTCATGCCGGGCGACCGGTAAATCGCGGGAACCTTGACTTATTCCGGGTACGCGAATAGCGTGCCGCGCCCCAATAACCAGTCGGGATCGAAGCGGCGCTTCACTTCTTTCATCGCCTCGATTTGATCCGGCGGGTATTGGATTTGCAGCAGGTGCGCTTTGCGCTTGCCCAGTCCGTGCTCGGCGCCGACCGTGCCGCCCAACTTCACGGCTTCGCGTGCCAGGACGGTCATCACGTCCTTGCCGCGCTCGAACTGCTCGCGGGTTTCCGGAAAACTGTTGATGTGCACGTGGGCGTCGCCGATGTGGCCGAAGATGACGTAGCGGCCGGGAGCTTCTTCATCCATAACGCGCCGGTAGATCGCCATCATCTCGCGATTCCGGTCGAGCGGGACAGCATAATCGGTTCCAAGCTTCACGAAGCCGGTGCGGCGCACGCGGTCGTTGGCCTTCTCGGCGAGGGAGTGGCGGAAGGCGCGAAAGCGCTCGCGGTCGGACGCGGAGGTAGCGAACCACGACCCTTCCTCAAGCGCATTGTTCATGTCGATGTCGGCGTCGCCTTCGATCTCGATCATGAGAGCAGCTTGGTGCGGAACATCCATCATCTGGAGCGAAGCGCGATCGATGTACTCGATCATGTTCAGGCCGGGCGTCGGGCGCCAGCGATCTACGGCATCCAGCGCGTCGGCTTCGGAGCGGAAGAACACCACGCCGCCCAGGCGTTCTCCGGGAGCGGGCAGCAATTGCAGTTCGGCTTCGGTCACGACACCCAGCGTGCCTTCGTTACCGACGATCAAATCCACCCACTCCATCGCCAGGCGCGAGCGGATAACCGGCGGAAAGCTTGGTCGTTCGGGGCAGCGAAATACTCGGAACATCGAAGTCGATCTTCTCGCCGCGGCGGAGCGTAGCGATGCTGCCGTCCATAAATGCGACCCGCAGCGAAAGCACGTGGCGGCGCGTAGCGCCATAGCGGAAACTGCGCGAGCCGCTGGAATTTGCGGCGATATTGCCGCCGATGGAAGAGGTGTTCTCGGTGGGGTCGGGCGCGTAGAACTGGCCGGAGGCGGCCGCGGCCGCCTGTACTTCGCGCAGCAGGACTCCCGGGCCAACCGTCGCCCTTCCCTTCCCTACTTCGAGCTTGCGCAGACGCGAGAGGGAAATCGCCCAGCCGCCGGAGGGCGATGCGCCGCCCGCCAGACCGGTGAGTGCGCCGCAGATCGTAACCGGAATTTTTTCGCGCGAAGCCCGCTGCAAAATCGCGGCGACTTCCGATTCGCTTTCCGGCGTGAACAACTGGTCGGCGTGCCCGGGATAGTGCGAGGCGTCGGTGATGTCGACGCCGGTATTCAACACGCCCTATACCTCCAGGATCACCGGCATGATGAGCGGGCGGCGCGAGGTCTGCTTGCTGATGAAGCGCTTCAGGTCGGCGCGGATTTTCTCCTGCATCACGCCCCAATCGCCGCGCTCTTCCGCCGTCGAAGCCTTCGAGGGTCTTCAGCACCACCTGGCGCGCGTCGCGCAGCAGATCCGTGCCTGTCTTCCATCGACATGAAGCCGCGGCTGACGATCTCCGGCAGGCCTTCGGCGCGCCCGGAGTGTTTGTTGATGGCGATGATCGGCAGCACGAAGCCGTCTTCGGAAAGATGGCGGCGGTCGCGGATGACCATGTCCTCCACCACTTCGTCGAGCGAGCCGGAGTCGATGCACACGCGGCCCACCGTCACCGGTTCGCCTTTGCGCGCGCCCTTGTTATCGATCTCCAGCGTCTCGCCGGATTCCAGAACGAACGTCTCTTCCAGGCCCAAGTGGCTCAGGTGCTGCGCGAGTTGCGCGTGCTTGGCCATCTGCCGGTACTCGCCGTGGACGGGCACGAAGATAGTGCGGGCGCACCAGATTCAGCACCAGCCGCAACTCTTCCGCGCTGCCGTGGCCGGAGACGTGGATGGGCGGATTCATGGTGCCGTAGACCACGTCCGCGCCGCGCTGCGCGATGTGGTTCATCATGCGGTAAATCGCCTTTTTCGTTGCCGGGAATGATGCGCGCGCTGAGCGCCACGGTGTCGCCCGGCTCGATCGAAAGCTGCTTGTGATTGTCGACGGCGACGCGCGACAGCGCCGACATCGGCTCGCCCTGCGTGCCGCGAACGACCGCGCACCAGCTTGCTGGGCGCGGTCTGCATGATGTCCTGCGGACGCAGCAGAATGCCGTTGGGGATGGTCAGCAAGCCCGAGGTCGTGCGCGATCTCGGTGGTGTTGTTCATGCTGCGGCCGAGGAACGCCACTTTGCGGCCGTACTCGTGCGCCAGGTCGAGAATCTGCTGCAAGCGGTGAATGGAGGAACTGAAGCAGGAGATCACCAGGCGGCGCGGCGAGCGCACGAACAGATCTTCCAGGCGCGGGCCGACGGCGCGTTCGCTTTCGGTGTAGCCGGGGCGGTCGACGTTGGTCGAATCCGACATCAGCAGCAGCACGCCGCGCTTGCCGTACTCGGCCAGCGTGTGCAGATCGAACAGCTCGTTGTCGGTGGGCGTGGGGTCCACTTTAAAATCGCCGGTGTGGATGATCACGCCCAGCGGCGTGGTGATGGCCAGCGCCACGCAGCTCACGATCGAGTGCGTGACGTGGATGAACTCGATCGAGAACGGCCCCAGCGCCAGCTTCTCGCCCGGCTTGACCTTGTTCAGCTTCGCCGTCATCGAGCATCTCGTGCTCTTCCAGGCGCCGCTCGACCAGCGCCAGCGTGAACGCGGTGCCGTACACCGGGATGTTCATCTGCGCGAGCAGGAACGGGATGCCGCCGATGTGGTCCTCGTGGCCGTGGGTGAGGATCAGGCCGCGCACGTGCTCGCGCGTTCTGCTCCAGGTAGGTGAAGTCGGGCGTGACGATGTCGACGCCCAGCAGTTCCGCGTCGGGGAACATCATGCCCGCATCCAGTACGATGATGTCGTCGCCGTAGCGGACGGCCATGCAGTTCATGCCGAACTCGCCCAGGCCGCCTAGCGGGATGATCTGTAATTTTTTATCCGCCATTGTATGAACTTCAAGGGTACCAAGCCGGGCGCGCGGACGCGCCGTTGCCGGGTGGTGGGCTCTGCCACAATCGAAAATGTATGATGACCGTTCAGATCTTCGGATTAAAGAATTCGCCGGCAACCCGCGCCGCCGAGCGGTTTTTCAAGGAGCGGCGCGCCGCAATTCAGTTCGTGGATTTAAAGCAAAAACCCATGGCGCTCAGCCGAGATTCAGCGCTTTTATCCAGCGTTTCGGTTTGGCGGCGCTGCTGGACAGCGCGGGCAAGGCCTATATTGACGAGGGACTGAAATACTTGAAGCTCTCCGACGCCGAGATCTTGGGACGGATTGAGCGGACGCCTCAGTTACTGCGCTTGCCATTAGTACGCAGCGGCCAGCGCCTGAGTGCCGGTCACGACGAAGATTCCTGGAAGGCAATGTTGGCCGCGCCGGGGAAGTAAGACGTGAGCTCTAATGGGGATCGCGCCGCTCATCGGCGTCGGCCACTTCGACCAGCGGCGGTGCCTCGGTGGGCGGATCCTCCGCACGATTCAGCCGCTCGCATTCGGCGCAAAGAGGCAAGTCGCCGGTGCCCCACACCTTGATCAACCCCCGGCCGAGTTTCGGCGGCGGCTGCGAACAGCCCGCATTATTGTGATGGTGAAATTCAACCAGGTAGCGCCAAGGACGGGTCTTCATGGACGATCCGAATTCAATTGTAGGAATCCCCTAAACGCATTGAAACTTATCTTTTGATATTAGGTTACGGTCCTAGCCATAACATATCCAATTAGTACTGTATTTTTTTCGAAAATGGCGGGACAGCGTCCTCCAATACTGGTACCGTGGCCGTCCTGGTTCCAATCCTGAACACTGTGAGATAATGTGCTCGAAAGACCGGATTTGATGTCGCTGCGCCACTTTACTTTGAGAGAGAACTTATGAAGACCCTTGCTAGAATCTCCCTGCTGCTGCTTGCTGCCGCATCGCTCGCTTCCACTTGCTGGGGCCAGGACTTGCCTCCCGGACCAGGCCGCGAGACGCTGCAAAAAGTATGTACGCAGTGCCACGATATCGAGTCGATTCCGCGCCTGCGCTATTCTCGCGAAGACTGGTCTAACTTGGTTTACTCCATGAAGGACATGGGTGCCGACGCGACTGGCCCCGAACTGGAGCAGATCGTCGATTACTTGGCGAAGAACTTCGGTAAAGGCGGCGGCGCGGCGGCGGCGAAGGTCAATGTCAACTCCGCTACTGCCAAGGAAATTGAAACCGGTCTGGGCGTCGCGACTAAGGATTCCGAGCTCATCGTCGCCTATCGCGTCAAGAACGGCAATTTCAAGGACATCGACGGCCTGTTGAAAGTGGATGGCGTCGACGCCGCTAAGATCCAAGCCGCCAAAGATAAGATCGCGTTCTAGCGGGAGCGAGTGTTTCCAGCCTAGCGTGCAGCTGGCCGCTGCCGGCTATCCAGCGACCCGGCTACCGCCGCGGCGACCGTGTAGAATAACTCATTATGCAAGCAAGTGCACGGATCGCGGCGCAGCCTCTCAGTAACAATACGCATCTTCTCAACTGGGTTGACAAGATGGCGGCCCTCACCAAGCCAGCAGCCATTCATTGGGTGGACGGCTCGCAGGAAGAGTACGACGATCTCTGCAACCTGCTGGTCGAGGGCGGCACCTTCACCCGGCTCAACCAGGAGCTGTGGCCGGGCTGCTTCTATGCGCGTTCCGACTCGGGCGATGTCGCGCGCGTCGAGGATCGCACGTTTATTTGCTCGCTCTCGAAAGACGGCGCCGGGCCCACCAACAACTGGGTCAATCCGTTCGAGATGCGCAAGAAGCTGAAGGAGCTGTTTAGCGGCTGCATGCATGGCCGCACCATGTATGTGCTGCCGTTCAGCATGGGCCCCATCGGCGGCGCGATGTCGCAGATCGGCGTGCAGTTGACGGATTCGCCTTACGTTGTGGTCAGCATGCGCATCATGGCGCGCATCGGCAAGCGCGTGTTCGAGGAAATCGACAAAGGCGACAAGCGCGTGGTTCCGTGCGTGCATAGCGTGGGCGCTCCGCTGTATGACGGCGCGCACGATGTGCCGTGGCCCTGCAACAAGGAAAAGTACATCGTTCATTTCCCGGAGACACGCGAGATCTGGTCCTACGGTTCGGGTTACGGCGGCAACGCTCTGCTGGGCAAGAAGTGCTTCGCGCTGCGCATCGCTTCGAACATCGCGCGCGACGAAGGCTGGATGGCGGAGCACATGCTCATCGTGGGCGTGGAGAATCCGCAAGGCGAAAAGACCTACGTCGCCGCTGCCTTCCCCAGCGCCTGCGGCAAAACCAATTTCTCGATGCTGATTCCGCCGGCCGGATTCGAGGGCTGGAAGGTCTGGACCGTCGGCGACGACATCGCATGGATCAAGCCTGACGCCAACGGCCGCCTGCGCGCGATCAATCCGGAAGCCGGCTTCTTCGGCGTGGCGCCGGGCACATCGCGGCATACGAATCCGAACGCGATGGACACGCTGAAGCGCAACACGATTTTCACCAATGTCGCGCTGACTCCGGAAGGCGGCGTGTGGTGGGAAGGCATGACCGACGAACCGCCAGCCGAGTGCATGGACTGGCAGGGAAAGCGCTGGACGCCGGAGATCGCGAAGCAAACCGGCGCGAAAGCGGCGCATCCCAATTCGCGTTTCACCGCTCCCGCGTCGCAGTGCCCGACCATCGATCCGGCGTGGGAAGCGCCCGAAGGCGTGCCGATCAGCGCGTTCATCTTCGGCGGCCGCCGCGCCACCACGATGCCGCTGGTGTATCAGTCCTTCAATTGGAGCGCGGGCGTTTACACCGGCGCGACCATGGGATCGGAAATGACCGCGGCCGCAGCCGGCACCGTCGGCAAAGTGCGCCGCGATCCCATGGCGATGCTGCCCTTCTGCGGCTATCACATGGGCGATTATTTCCGGCATTGGATCAAGATGGCGCGCAGCTTGAGCGAGACGCCGCGCATTTTCCACGTAAATTGGTTCCGCAAGGACGCCGATGGCAAGTTCCTGTGGCCCGGCTATCAGCGAGAACATGCGCGTGCTGAAGTGGATCGTCGATCGCGCCCACGGCCGCGCGCTCGGCCGCGAAACGCCCATCGGCTGGATGCCGCGCTACGAAGACATCCATTGGGACGGCCTGAACTTCTCGCACGAGAAGTTCGACGAGCTGCAGAAGTTCGACGCCGCCGCCTGGAAGCAGGAAGTGCTGGGCCACGAGGAACTGTTTCATTGAGCTCCACGATCATCTGCCGCCCGAGATGATCTACGAGCGCGAACTGCTCATCTGCCGTATCTAGTCGTAAGCAATGCCAAAAAGGGCGGGCCTTCGGGCTCGCCTTTTTTGTTTTACGGCATCTTGATGATGTGCTCGCCGTAAACCTCAAACACCGACAGCAGATTGGTGACGCGGAAAATCTCGCGCACGCGTTTGCTCAAATTGATCAGCTTGAGCTCGCAGCCGGCCGCTTTCGCGGATGCATAAAGGCTCACAATCGCGCCCAGGCCCATGCTGTCCATCTGGGTGACGTTCGTCAGATCCAGAATCACCCGTTTGGTATGCGGGAAAAGAGCTTTGACCTCATGGCGCAGCTCATCGGTGCCGCCGGAGATGACACGGCCGGTGCACTCGACCACCATGGCGTCGTCCTGCGGGTAAATGCGCAGGCTTAGAGGAGCGGCGGGGACATCCGGCTCATTCGGCATTCCACTACTTTAATACGAGCCTGGGTAATACGAGCCTGCCGGAGTGAATGCGCGGCCCCGGCGTTTGCTCCGAGATAATGCGCGCTTCCGCGGCCAGCAGTTTTTGCCAGCGGGCGTCTACGATGTCCTGCGCTGCGACTTTGTTCGCCAGTTTTAGAAATACTTTGTAGTGGCCCATTTCGGAGGAAAATAGCGCTTTGTAAAACGCCGCCAGTTCCGCGTCTTCGGCTGCCGCTTCGGCCAGCACCGCAAATCGCTCGCAGGAGCGCGCCTCGATGAGAGCCGAAACCAGCAGGCGATCCAGCGTCTCTTCCGTGCCGCCTTTACGAACGAGTGCCCGTAGCGCCTTCGCGTAGGCGCAGCGATGTCCGCGCTCCATCCGTCCGCCGCGCCGCGCCAGGATTCGAACCGCCTGCGCCAGGTGCGACGCTTCATCGCGAGCTACACCTGTCATGGTCTCGACCCATCCCGGAGTCCATTCGCCGGGCCAACGCGTCATCAGTTCCAGCGCGTTCGCGGCGGCTTTCTTTTCGAGATAAGCGTGATCCCGCAGCAGCGCTATCGGATCGGCCAACGCGGAACGCCCCCATTCAAGCGGCGTACGCGAGTGCAGCGGCAAAGCTTCGGTGCCCGTCATTTATTTCTATGGATTCCTTCCCGCACCAATCGCCGCCGTCGCGCGGCCATCGAAATATCGCAAGGGATTTCTAATTTGCCCGACGTGCAATGCCAGCAGCGATCGGAATACCAGCGGATGCCGCGCCAAATAATGCAGCGCGCGATACTGCAAATTCGGGCGCCCGTCCAGCAGCATCAATAGATCCGCCATGAAAGTGGGCCGCCGCATTAACCGGCGATGTGCCGCTTCATATAAATCCAAATTCCCAGCCACCAGCGCGTCCGCCAATGCCGAAGCCTGACGGAACGCCAATCCCAATCCTTCGCCGGTAATCGCGTCGACTGATCCTGAAGCGTCTCCAACCAGCGCCACGCTGCCTTGCGTCACAACCCACAAGCGCCTGGTAGCGGAAATGCCGCCGCGTTCCATGGTGACGCGCGGTGCGCTGCCAAGACGTTCGCGCAGTTCCGGAAACGAATCCAGTGCATCTTCCACGCGAATGTGGGGATCGTGGCACAAGACAGCAACCATGACTTCGTCGTCCGCCACGCCCGCCACGTACATCTGGAATTCCGAATGCCAGTAGACTTCCACGTGGTCCGCCCACGGAGCCGCACGATAGTGCACGCGAAACCCTAGCCGTTCGCGGACCCGGCGCCAGCGGTCGAGTCCAGCCCACTTGCGGACGCGCGAAGTATGCCCGTCGGCTCCGATGATCCAGCGCGCCTTGACGTCCGATAGCTCACCGACCGGAGTCCCCCAATGCAGGTCTACACCGGCATGCGCCGCCGCGTCCGCGAGGATCTGATGCAGCGCCGTACGGCGCAGCGCGAGTCCATAGCCCGAGGGGAATTCCGCTTCAACGGAAACGTCGTCGCCCAGAAAGCGAATGCCGTAGAAGGCGAACCCAGCATCGGCCGGAATCTCCACGCCGAGATCCGTCAATGCGCTGCAAAGCATCGGGCATCAACCCTTCGCCGCAGGCTTTGTCGATGGGAGGAACGCGGCGTCGACCAGGGCCACGCTGAAACCTCTGCGCCGCGCTGCGATGGCCGCCGCTAGTCCCGCGGGACCGCCGCCGACCACCAGCACGTCTGTGTCAGGCACATCCAATGTTCACCACCGCAACAACACGACCTCGGAACAGAATCCCGGCCCGAGCGCCGCCATCACTCCCAGCGTTCCCGGCTCCGGCCGCCGATTCAGCATGACGTCTTCGAGCACGCACAACACCGACGCCGAAGACAAATTTCCGACGCGGCGCAGGCAATCCCAGGAGGCCTGGATCTCGCCGTTCTTCAGGCCCAGCGACTCTTCGGCGGCTTCGAGAACTTTGGGGCCGCCGGTGTGCATCACCCATGAGCCGACGTCGGAGCGCTGGAATCCGTGGGCGTGCAAGAGGGCGTCGACATCCGGCCCCAGGTGTTCGCGTACGACTTCAGGGACTTCGCGCGAGAGGACGATGCGGAATCCTTTCTCCGATATGTCCCAGCCCATGACTTCTTCGGTATCGGGATAAAACACGGAGCCCGTGGCCAGAATCTCCGGGCCGTCGCGCGCGTCTTCCGGGCGCTTCACATCCGCTCCGGCGATGACCACCGCAGCCGCCCCGTCGCCGAATAATCCCGACGACACCAGATTCGCCAGCGAGAGATCTTCGCGCTGTAGAGTCAGCGAACACAGCTCCACGGAAAGCAGCACGGCTACTTGATCGGGATAGGCGCGCACATAATCCGCAGCGCGCGCTACGCCGGCCGCCCCCGCCACGCATCCCAATCCGAAGATCGGTGTGCGCCGGAAATTGGTGGGCAGCTTCATGCGATTGATCAGCCGCGCGTCGATCGACGGGCTGGCGACGCCGGTTACTGAAACGAAAAACAGCGCGCCGATTTGCGATAGATCAAGCCCGGCGCGCGCCATGGCGCATCGAATGGCGCGCTCGCCTAGCTCCTGCGCCGCCTCGATCCAGATCCGATTGAACTCGCCGAAAATTCTTCAGGCCGTAATAGCGCTCGATCGGCAGCACCAGGTGGCGGCCGTCCACGCCGGCGTGGGCGTGGAGTTGATCGAGCATCCGCGGATTCTCGATCTGGCCCTTCCAGTATTCGCGCAGCGCGGCCAACAGTACCGCTTGCGGATAGTAATATTCTGGAAATGCGCTCCCCGCCCCGGCAATCCGCATGTATGTCTATTAAAGCATTCCCGGCAGGGGCGGCCTGGCCGATATCCGGCGGTTTCTCCGGCTCGCGGCTAAGCGTCTTGCGTTTTGGCCTGCCGCCGCATCGTGCCTTCAATGTCGGGAAGGAAGACGGTCAGCAATCCCAGCAGCGGCATGAACGCGCAGGCGCGGTAGACGAACGAAATGCTGGTGTAATCCGCCAGCTCACCCAGCAGCGCCGCCGCGATGCCGGCCGTGC
The DNA here is from genome assembly GCA_963793395.1 of Bryobacterales bacterium. Lineage (GTDB taxonomy): Bacteria > Acidobacteriota > Terriglobia > Bryobacterales > Bryobacteraceae > Palsa-187. The sequence continues at coordinate 104,269 of CAWCAP010000055.1, forward strand.
CGAACGCCAGACCGAAGAACAATCCCGAAATCATGCCCACTTTGCCCGGCAGGAGCTCCTGCGCATAGACCACGATGGCGGGGAACGCCGAAGCCAGAATGGTGCCGATGATGGCGCTGAGAACTACGGTCCAGAACAGATTGACGTAGGGCATCGCTAGCGTGAACGGCAGAATACCCAGGATGGAACACCAGATGACGTACTTGCGGCCCACGCGATCGCCGATGGGGCCGCCTAGGATTGTGCCCAGCGCCACCGCGCCCAGGAATACGAACAGGTAGACCTGCGCGTTCTGCACCGACACGTGAAATTTGTTGATCAGGTAGAAGGTGTAATAGCTGGTCAGGCTCGCCAGATAAATGTACTTGGAGAAAACCAGCACCACCAGAATCGCGATGGACCACTTCACTTTCGTGGAGGGCAGTCCGTGATCGCCGTGGTCGTCGGCCCGCTTCGGCGCCAGCGCTCGCGCCGCACGATAGGCTTTCGCCCACAGGCCGACCTTGCCCAGCAGCGCCATGCCAAGCAGCGCCGCCAGCGAAAACCACGCCAGGCTGGTCTGGCCGTGCGGCAGCACGATGAATGCGGCCAGCAGCGGGCCTAGCGCCGATCCGGCATTTCCGCCCACCTGGAAAATCGACTGCGCGAAGCCGTGCTGTCCGCCGGAAGCCATCCGCGCCACGCGTGAAGACTCCGGATGAAACACAGATGACCCGATCCCCACCATCGCCGCCGCCGCGAGAATGAGCGGGTACGACGAAGCCATGGAGAGCATCACCAGCCCGATCAGCGTGAAGCCCATGCCGATGGTGAGCGAGAACGGCTGCGGGCGTTTGTCAGTGTAGGTTCCCACCACCGGCTGCAGCACTGACGCCGTTAGCTGATTGGTGAAAGTGATCATGCCCACCTGACCGAAGTCCAGATGATAGTTGCCCTTGAGAATGGGATAAATCGCCGGCAGCAGCGACTGAATCATGTCATTCAGGAAGTGGCAGAAGCTGATCATCACCAGCACTGCGTAGGAGGTTCGCTCGCGCAGTGTCTGTCCCGGCGTGGTGGCCTGAACTGTGCTCATTACTTTTAGAATAACCGCATCGGGGCTGACGGTTCGACTAACCCTCTCGGTACTCGCCGAACACCTTGCGCAGGCGGTCGGATATCTCGCCTACGGTGGCCTTCGCTTCACAGGACGCGAGAATGTGGGGCATCAAGTTCGCGGAGCCGCGGGCGGCGGTTTCCAGTTCGTCGAGACACTTCGCGTGCACGTGCGGATCGCGGGAGGCGCGCAGCTCGCGGACGCGCTCGACTTGCCGCTGCTCGATGGCGGGTCAACCCTGAAAACCGGCGGCGGGGCCGACGCAGCCTCCTCGAACCGGTTGACGCCGACGACGATGGACTCTCCGCTCTCAATCTTCTCCTGGGATTCGTAGGCTGCGTTCTGGATTTCGCGCTGGATGAAGCCTTCCTCGATGGCGCGCAGCGTGCCGCCCATTTTGTCGATGCGCGCGATGTAGGCTTCGGCTCCGCGCTCAATTTCATCCGTCAGTTCTTCGATATATTCGCTGCCGCCGAGCGGATCGGGCGCCGCCGTCACGCCGCTCTCGTAGGCGATGACCTGCTGGGTGCGCAGCGCCAAGCGCGCCGCTTCGGGAGTGGGCAGTCCCAGCGCCTCATCGCGGGAATTCGTGTGCAGCGATTGCGCTCCACCCAGCACTGCCGCCAGCGCCTGCAGCGTCACCCGGACCACGATTCACATCCGGCTGCTGCGCGGTTAGCGTCGAACCTGCGGTTTGCGCATGAAAGCGCAACATCATGGACTTCGGATCTTTTGCGCCGAACCGGTCCTTCATGATGCGCGCCCACAGCCGGCGAGCGGCGCGGAACTTGGCGATCTCCTCCAGAAAATCGTTGTGCGCGTTGAAGAAGAAAGACAGCCGCGGCGCAAATGCATCCACTTGCAGGCCCGCGCTCACCGCAGCTTCGATATAGGCGATTGCGTTGGCCAGCGTGAACGCAACTTCCTGCACCGCCGTCGATCCCGCCTCGCGAATGTGATAGCCGCTGATCGAGATCGTGTTCCACTCCGGCATTTCCGCGCCGGCCCAGGCAAACAGATCGGTGATGATCCGCATCGCCGGGCGCGGCGGATAAATATAGGTGCCGCGCGCGATATATTCCTTCAGGATGTCGTTCTGAATCGTGCCCTGAAGCTTCTTGATGTCGGCGCCCTGGCCGCGCGCCACCAGCGCGTAAAGCGACGAGCAGAATCGCCGCCGTCGAGTTGATCGTCATCGACGTGCTGATTTTTCGAGCGGAATCCGATCGAACAGCCGCTCCATGTCGGCGAGCGACGCGATCGACACACCCACCTTGCCCACTTCGCCCGCCGCCAGCGGATGGTCGGGGTCCATACCCATCTGCGTGGGCAGATCGAACGCTACCGAAAGCCCGGTGGTGCCTTGCGACAGCAGATAGCGATAGCGCTGGTTGCTTTCTTCGGCTGAGCCGAAGCCCGCGTACTGGCGCATGGTCCAGAGACGGCCGCGGTACATGTCCTGTATAGATGCCGCGCGTGTAAGGGAATTCGCCGGGTTGTTCCGCTGGTTTTTCGGCCAGGGGACCAGACGCGGGCGGCTCGCTCATGAACGCGAAATCTTTCGAGCGCGCAGGAACGAAGAGACGCCGAAGTAACCCATCACCAGTCCGAAAAGCGCCGGGAAAATGATGTGCACCAGGCCCTCGATATCGCCTTCAAAGTTTCGCACCGCGCGGAACACATAAAATCCAGCCACTGCCGCGAAGACAATGAATAGAAAGCCAATCACCTCATTCCACAGCGCGTGCAGCGGGCGCACAATGCCCGGCAGCACGTGCCCGAGGAACTTTGAAATCAACTGGCCCATCGGTTTCATCCTAACAGAGAGGGGCCCCTGAAACCGGCGGAAATGGGGTTGTGGGATCGAGATAATGATATGCTGTAGACGGCAAGGGAGAGCGACGAATTTGGACGACCGGCTCAAGGACTTGATGAAAGAACTCGGCGACGCCATCAACGAGTCCCTTTCGGACTCCGACCGTATTGCCGCCGCGATTGGCGAGATCAAACGCGCGGGCTACGATGTCTTCCTGGTGCTCGAAGCCACCATCGGCTTCAACAAGCGCGAGGACAATGAGGATGACGGCGTCGACGAAGGCGAAACGGTGGAGTTGGAACCGGCTCCCGAATCCGGTCGCCGCAAGTTGAGCAAGATCAAGCTCACATCACAGGATCAAAAGTTCCTGCGCGCCCTCAAAATTTCAATCGACGAAGAGAAGCACTAAACCGGCCAGCAAGGCCGCCAGGTCGTGCTTGTTATACTGTTCGATTGCCCGTGAGGCGGCAATTCGAAATGAGCCAACCGAGTCCCGAACATATTCTGCAGATAGGCCTGGGTTTCTGGGCGTCGAAGACCCTCTTGAGCGCGGTCGAAATCGGATTGTTCACGGACCTCGCGAAAGAACCCGGCGACCTGGAAGCTCTGCAAAAGCGACTGGGGCTCCATCCGCGAGCGGCGCGGGATTTCTTGGATGCGCTGGTGGCCTTGAAGTTTCTGGAACGCCGCGACGGCCGTTACTACAACACGCCGGCCACCGAATTCTTCCTCGACAAGCGCAAGCCGTCTTACGTCGGCGGCGTTCTTGAGATGGCCAACCACCGGCTCTATCCGTTCTGGGGGCAGCTCACGACGGCATTGCGCACCGGGCTTCCGCAAAACGAAGCCAAAGACGGCGGGCCAGACCTTTTCGCATCCCTGTATGCCGATCCTGCGCGATTGAAGGAATTTCTGCAGGCCATGACCGGCGTGAGCCACGGCGGGAACCTGGCCATCGCACACCAGTTCCCGTGGAAGAGTTACAAGACCGCCGTGGACGTTGGAACCGCGCAAGGCGACTTGATCACGCAGGTGGCGCTGGCCAATCCGCACCTCCATGGAACCGGCTTCGATTTGCCGCAAGTGCAGCCGATTTTCGAAGACTACGTGAAAGCCAACGGACTCGCGGGACGGGTGCAATTCGCGCCGGGCAGCTTCTTCGATCAGCCTTTGCCGAAGGCCGATGTGGTGATGATGGGCCACATTTTGCATGACTGGGATCTGGAAGTGAAGCGCATGCTCATCCGCAAAGCTTACGAAGCGTTGCCGGAGGGCGGCGCCTATATCGTTTACGAAGCCATCATTGACGACGATCGTTCCGTGAACGCCTTCGGGTTAATGATGAGCCTGAACATGCTGATCGAAACCCCAGGTGGCTTCGATTACTCCGGCGCCGATTGCGCGGGGTGGATGAAAGAGGCGGGGTTCAAGGAAACTCGCGTCGAACACTTGGTAGGGCCCGATTCGATGGTGATCGGCATCAAATAGCGCGCGGGTTGCGCGATACTAGAGTTAGTTGCATGCCGCATCCGGCAAGGCCACGCGCGGTGATCCGCACGCGGCATACCTGGCGATTGAGCGATTTCTCAAAGCCAGCAAGAAACCAGTCTTGATCGAACCCGGCGAAGATCCGTTCGTTCTGGCGTCCGACACTTTCGCCGTAAATCAGCGGGGATCGTCGCTGACGATCGAATGCTGGGACGATAAGCGCACCTTAGTCCGGCGGGTGGCTTCCGTGCGGCTGGAACGGCCAGGCCGCCTCGAACTCCACGTCGAACACTTTGGGGGCAGAAGCGGCGCCCTGACGCTGATCGATCTGGATCGCGAAACTCATCGCGATGCCGCCCGCAAAGGCGCACGGCTCAAGTACCGCGAGCGTTTCCGGCAGTCGCTGCATCGCCAATTCCCGGACTGGCGCGTGGTCGAACTCAGCACCGAACAAGATCTGCACAACAGCTTTTCTCCAGCGTATCCGCGGGCTCTGCTACGGCGTGGTTCGTCGGCGTTGGCGGCCATTGGCATCGCGGAAAATTCGCCATCGCCGGGGGACGCGCTCACCTTCGGCCTGATCTGGCTGGATTATTTGCGACGCCGCGAACCGCGTCTGGCCGTCGAAGGCCTGGCGCTGTTTGCGCCCGCTGGCCAAGAGCATCGCTTGTGCCACCGCGTGCGCTTTCTGAACCCGAATGCAGCGGCCTATCTGATTTTCGTCCACGATAGCGCCGGCTATGAACAATTAGTGGACCCGCGAGATTACACCAACCTCGACACAAAGCTCGACACCGGCGGACATCCGGCGCGCACGCCGCGGCCCGGACAACCGGAGGCCTGGCTTGAAGCGCGGGTACGTGCCGATCTCGAATCGCTGGACGCCACGCTGCGGACGCAACCGGTCTACGGCCAGGTAGCGCAGTTCGCCGGCGGCGACCGCGGAATCGTCGATCTGCTGGCCATTGACCGCGACGGCAGACTGGCTGTGATCGAGCTCAAAGTGGATCAAGATATCCACCTGCCATTGCAAGCCTTGGATTATTGGATGCGCATCAAGTGGCATCTGGATCGTGGGGAGATCGCGGAAAGTTCTCATTTCACTGGATTTACACTGCTGCCGGACGCTCCGCGCCTGCTTCTTGTCGCGCCCGCGCTGGAGTTTCATCCGGCCAACGAAATTGTTCTACGCTTTTTTTCACCCGAAATCCCAGTAGAAAGGATCGGATTGGGAGTACAATGGAGACAGGAGCTTAAGGTCATGTTTCGAGCTCCTCTGAATACGTATTCCGGCAAACCATGGCCCTCGCTGTCCTCCGCCAGATAAGGCAGGCTCTTGCAACCCTGAACCCGAGGGAGTTGCGGGATATGGCCGACCGCCCCATACGGGTGGGCCTCATCGCTCCTTCCGCTGACGCGTTGGGGCAGATGGAAACCTATTTTGCTCCCCACCATTTTTCAGCGGAACGGCGGGTGCAAGCGGCGCAAATTCTGATTCGCGGCGGCGGCAAGGATTGCGATATCGAAATTTACGATTCGTCGATCCTGCGTCCGGCGAATGCGTTTTCGTTTGATCCGGAAGCGCCTGAGAACTGCGTCCGGCGCATTCTGAAGGCTCGCGAAGATCTGATGTTGCCGCTGGCGCGCCGGCTTTATCCTTTCCGTAAACCCGCCGTTCACCGCCTGATTCGCACCATCGCCAAAGAAAACGCTCTTTTCTGCCTTACCACTGCCCTCCCCGACGTGATTCCCAGCCTGGCCATGATTCCGTGGGCCGCCGGCGAATTCGCTTCCGACACCGCGTTCCTCACCATGAACCAGATCCGGATGGCTTTCCTGGTGGCGGCCGCCAGCGACCGTCCGATCGGGTACCGGGAGCAGCGTTCTGAGATCGCATCCATCGTAGCGGGCGCTTTTGGCTGGCGGGCATTGGCGCGGGAGCTGGTCGGCAAGGTTCCTTTCGGCGGCGGCCTGATTCCGAAGGCTGGGATTGCTTACGCCGGTACTTTCGCCGTCGGTCTTTCGCTCGAACGGCTGTACCGCATGGGCTATGGATTCACGCGCGCCGAGCGGCACGCGGTCTACGAAGAAGCCTACGAGCATGGTAAACAAATCGCGAGCATGCTGCTGGCGAACTTCCGCCATAGCAAAGCTAGTTGAAACGCCGCTTAACCCAAGCGCATCTACTTGTAACCAAGAGGGGGATTTTCCGTGCGATATCTGAGCGTATTCCTGTTACTGGCCAACTGCGGTATGGCCGACACTGTTTATTTCCGCGACGGGCACACGGTGAACGGCTCGTTCGTCGGTGGCGACGCTAGAACGATTCGAGTGGCTGTTGGTGATCGGGTCGAAACCATCCGGGTGGCGGATGTAGATCGGATTTCGTTTGGCGAACCCGAGCAGGCGTACGCGCCGCCGGTGCTTCGCACCCCGCCGGAGGAGCCGCAGTACAATCCTCCGCCGGCGCCGCCCGCACCACCTCCGCCGCCTCCGGCTGCGCGCCGGGACGACTATGGGGACCGCGCGATGATCCCCGCTGGCGCGGTGCTCAGCATTCGCATGATCGACAGTGTCGACTCCGAACGCGATTACGTGGGGCAGACTTTCAAGGCTTCTCTCGACGAACCCGTCTACGACCAAGGCGGCCGGACTCTGGTGCCGCGCGGAGCTGACGTGGTGGTCAAGCTGGTCGACGATGTGCAATCCGGCAAAATCGAAGGCCGCACGGTGCTGACGCTGGATATCGTGTCGTTGATGGTAAACGGCCGGGAAGTAGATGTGGATACGACTGCCGTCACCCAGCAAAGCAGTTCGCGGACGGCGCGCAGCGGGAAGGTTATCGGCGGCACAGCGGCGCTGGGCGCGATCATCGGCGCCATCGCGGGCGGAGGCAGGGGCGCGGCCATCGGGGCTGGCGCTGGAGCCGGCGCAGGCACGGTTGCCCAGGTTGCCACTAAGGGCCAGCGCGTCCGCATTCCTTCTGAAACGCGGTTGACCTTCACACTGCAACAGCCGGTTCGCCTGTAGCAGCCTCGATTCAGTTCCACCACCGTCTGAACATTCCGGGGTATAGTTTCAGATGGCTATGTCGCACTGCTCACGCTGCCGAAAGCGCCTGGTGCGCGTACACCGAAAGCTGTTCGAAAAATTTCTGTGGTCCGACATGTATGAGTGTGCCGACTGCAAACGCCGCGAGGGCACGTATCACCGCTACCTTTACGCCCACTGGCGCTTCCTGTTTTCCCGCCACTCGCGGTGCATCCGCTGCGGGTCGGAAGCGGTACAGCGGCTAAAGAAGCGCGATAAGGTGGACGGTTTTTCGCAGAATCCGCTGGCGCTGATTCAGGCGTTGATTGGCGCTCCCGTAAACCGCTGCAGTCCTTGCCGCCTGCAATTTTTCGATTGGCGGAAGCCGCGCGAAGGCGCCGTCACCCCGGATTACTAGCTTCCTCAGCTCAATCCAAATTCGTTCCGGTTCCGTATACACCCATGAAGGAGACGGAACCTGATGTTTACAACAATTCGAAATTGGACCGGACTCGCCGCGCTGGTGGTATGCACCTTAACCCCAGTGGCGCAGGCCAAAGACAAGACCCTCTATGAACGGCTGGGCGGCAAAAAAGCCATCACTGCCGTGGTGGATGAATTCGTGGGCCGCGTAGCCGCGGATACCCGCATCAACAGCTTCTTTGCGGCCACGGCGGCGGATCCGCAACGTCTGGCGTCGTTCAAGATGAAGCTGGTGGATCAAATCTGCGAGGCCAGCGGCGGACCCTGCAAATACATGGGCAAGGACATGAAGTCCGCGCACATGGGTATGGGAATCAGCGGCCCGGATTTCGACGCCCTGGTGAGCGATCTGGTCGGCGCCTTGGACAAGTTCAAAGTCGGCGAGAAGGAAAAGAACGATTTGCTCGGCGCGTTGGGCCCGATGAAACCGCAGATTGTCGAGAAGTAGTAGGTTGTCGAGAAATAACCTCGGCTAGTTCATTCCTTGTGTTTGTGATGGGAGGCGGAGCTCGGAGACCGCCTCCTATTTTTTGTGCTTCCATGGAGAGGTGAGCGCAAAACCGTTCGACGAGCCGCGTATTGCTCTGAACCGCATCTACACCAAGCGTGGAGACGCGGGCGAAACCAGTCTGGTGGGTGGGCAGAGAGTCTTTAAGGATGCGCTGCGGATTGAAGCTTATGGCACTGTCGATGAGTTGAACGCATTCGTCGGGCTGGCGGCGGTTTCCTGCGCGGAAGATTCGCGACTAGCTTCGCTGGCGTCGATCCTACGGCGGGTGCAGCATGAGTTGTTCAATCTGGGGTCGATCCTGGCGACGCAATCGGCCGACGTGCATCCGCAGCAGCCACGGATCACCAGTGCCGAGACGGCGCAACTCGAACGGGAGATAGATGCCATGAACGCGGATCTCGCGCCGCTGCGCAGCTTTGTGCTCCCCGGAGGAACGCGCCTCAACGCAGAGCTTCACGTGACCCGCACCATCTGCCGGCGGGCGGAGCGCTTGCTGGTGGAGCTGGCCCGCGAGGAATCGATTCCGGCGGAGGTCATCCCCTATCTGAATCGCCTGAGCGATGCGATGTTCGTTTGGAGCCGCTGGGTGAATCACACGCTGGGTGTACCGGAAACTCTGTGGGAGCCGAATCAATCTTCGTCAGGTATGTGATTATGGCTCTTATGAAGCCACTCCTGCTCTGCGCTCTGTTCGCGTCGCTGCTGCCCGCACAATCCTTGTCTGCTAAATGGGAAGAATTAACCGCCGAGGATTTCGTGAAGGCGATCAAACAGGCAAATAACACCTGCGTGCTGCCCTTCGGGATTTTGGAAAAGCACGGGCCGTCCGGTCCCATCGGCACGGACCTGATCGACGTTCGCTACATCACCACCAAAGCCGTTCAAAAAGAATACGCGCTGGTCTTTCCGGAATATTACGTCGGCCAAATTTTTGAGGCGCGGCATCAGCCGGGCGCAATCGCCTATAGTTCGCAGTTGCAATTGCAGATGCTGCAGGAAACCGTCTCTGAGATGGGCCGCAACGGCTGCCACAAGATTTTGATTGCGAGCGGGCATGGCGGGAACACCAATTTGCTGAATTACTTTTTGCAGATCCAATTGGACTCACCAAAAGATTACGTGGTGTATGGGTTGAGCGCACTGGGCGGCGGGGCGCAGTTACCGGTAGCTGCTCAGCCCTCCAAGCCTGGAGTGGACGGCCACGCCGGAGAGATCGAAGCGGCCATGGTGATGGCATCGCGCCCGGAGTTGGTGCATCCGGAACGCGGCGGAGAGCAGTCCGGCGCCAATCTCGCGCGCGTTGATCTGCCGACCGGCGTCTTCACGGCCATTGGCTGGTACGCGATGTATCCGAATCATTACGCCGGGGATGCGTCGGGAGCTACTGCGGCGCGCGGGGCTGCCCTGGTGGATTTCACGGCGGATCGGGTAGCTGCCGCGATCCGGGCGATTAAGGCGGACCAGGTATCGCCACGATTACAGAAGGAATTTTTCGACAAGACCTCGCATCCGCTGGACACAGCGCAATAGCGACGTCATCCGGCTACGGCTTGGCGCAGAGCTTGGCCTAGATCCGCAAGATGAAATTGAAAACCGGCGCGCAACGCAGCTTGCGGAATCACGCGCTGGCCGCCCAGCAGTATCTCCGACATTTCGCCAAATAGAATCTTGAGTGCAAATGCGGGGACTGGAATGACGGCTGGGCGACGCAAGACCGCGGCAAGCTCGCGAGTGAAAACAGCGTTGGTCACCGGATTCGGCGCCACGGCGTTCACCGGGCCGCTGAGGGAGGCGTCTTCAATGGCGAACTCGATGAGCGAAACCAAATCGTCCAAGGCGATCCAAGACATCCATTGCTCGCCAGTTCCCAGACGTCCGCCGACTCCGAGGCGGAACGGCAGGAGCATTTGCGCGAGCGCACCGCCGCCGCGTCCCAGCACCACTCCAATGCGCGGCGTGACCACGCGCACGCCGAACTGCTCTGCCGCTTGCGCCTCTTTCTCCCACGCGACGGCTAGTTGGCCCAGGAGACCGGACGCAGGCGGCGAGTCTTCGGTCAGGATTTCGTCTCCGCGCGAGCCGTAATAGCCGACGGCCGATGCGCTCACCAGTACCGCCGGCGGATGCTTCCGAAGCGCGGCGACCAGAGACCGCGTGCCTTGGATACGGCTATTCGAGATGCGTTCGCGCGCCGCGGCAGTCCAGCGCTGAGCGACTGGTTCGCCCGCCAGATTCACTACAGCCTGGCATCCCGCGAGAACTTCAGGAGGACGGCGGCGTGCGCAGCGATATCGCAGTGACGGTGTTGCCGTCGGCGCGCAAGCGTTCCGACAGGGCGCGTCCCAAGAAGCCCGATGCTCCGGTGATGGCGATATTCATAGGAGCCTGCCTTGCGTGACTTCGCGAATATAGGCGTCGACGTCGGTTTTCCGCCGCATGCCGTCGAGCGACATATAACGCGTCATGCCGAAAATCGGCCGCTCGGACCACGGGCGGTCATGCAGGCCGAAGCACCACAGAATGTTGGTGTAGGTATTCGGGTCGCGTCCGTCCAGAGCATAGCGATCATGCAAGATAAATCATAGTCGCCAGCGCGTCCTCGTGCGTGGCCGACCATTCGATGATCTTCTTGCCCCAATACATCCGATAGTAGCCGTGAATGACGCCGCGCGTGAGCAATTCGGTTTGCGTGGCGTTCCACAGGGCATCGTGGGTCGCGGCGCGCTCGAACTGGTCGCGGGTGTAGACGGGATCGCGACGGTCGCGGGCGTGCTTCGTCAAGGTCGCGCGCGCCCAATCCGGCAGAGCGTCCAGCGAATCCAGCGACGGCGCGAAGCGGGCGAAATTGAACGCCAACTCGCGGCGCACGATCAATTCTTCCAGGAACTCTTCGGCGATCAGTTTATGTTCCGCCGCATATTCGCGCACGGCCAAAGCGATTTCGAGTGAAGAAATGTGACCGAAGTGCAGATAGGGGCTGAGCCCGGAGGTGGCGCGCGCCGACGGCTCCCGGCTGAATTTCGCGTAGCGTCGTAGGTTGTGATTCAGAAAGTGGCTGAGACGACTCTCGGCCTCATTGCGTCCGCCGCGAAGTTCGGTAGAGGGAGCGACCGAATGGTCGATCTCGCAGGATTGTCACCAGCTCCGCGATATTACTTGCGCTCACATCGGTGTGTAACGTGTCCGGCGCACCGGTGAATCGGCGCTTCACCCGCATCGCCGGCGACGGGCTGCAGGCATGCTTCCAGAACCTTCTTGATTTTCGGGCGGATGGTGTATGCCGCGTATTCCTGTTTCGCGAAATGCGTCATCGGCACGATGCAACTGGAGTCGACCGCATAGTAGGGAATCGCCAGTTTGCCCGGAACACTGCGATTGTGATCGCGGGCGACGAACACCGGATAATCGTCCGTCACCACGCGCCGCGGCATCGGCGGCAAGCCGATAAAGAGCGTCGTTAGGATCGGATCTCCGGCTTGCGCAAATGAAACACATAGCCGATGCCGAGCGTTCGCAATCGCCGCGCGGTCTCCGGCGACGCCTTCCAGCAAAAACGTATGAAAGCGGTCATTCGCGTTGGGATACGAGCACGTCAGACCTTCATAGAACAAGTACTGGAAGGTTCGATTCGTTGGCGATATCCGCGGCGAAGGCAAGCGCGTGGTTGGATTCCACGCGGCGGTTCATTTGTCGCCCAATACAGAACATAACGCCCATTTTTTTGAGTTTCGGCGGAGTTCAGCTTGCGGACACGATCGAAGGCCACTTGTTCCTAGAGTAGTGGACAGGCGCCTGCGCTGCGGCCAGACAGAAAGGGTTACGATATGATGAAGAGCGTGGATCTCTAACCCGGCGCGTGGTTTGCCGGGGTCCGCGGGCGATCGAGGGAATCTTTCCATGGAAAAACAAGCGCAAAACATACAAGAAGCATTTCTAAATAATGCGCGCAAAGACAAGACGTTCCTGACCATTTACCTGATGAGCGGGGTGAAGCTTTCCGGGCGGATCAAGAGTTTCGACAAGTATTCAGTGATTCTGGAAACCAACAATCAGGAGCAATTGATTTTCAAGCACGCCATTTCGACGGTGGTGGTTTCCAGGCCTTTCCATACGACGCGCCTTCAAAGCACGCCGCCGGCTGCCGGCGCGCATGCCGCTCCCGGCGCTCCGGTCGGCGACGAGCACTCGGACTAGCCGCTAACCTGTTAGCTATCGCGAAGAAATCGCGATCCTGGTCGGCCTGCATCTGACCAGCCGCGGCCGCGCAGCACGAGCTCTCCGCGGCGGATCCGGGCCATCGAGCGCCGAAGATTCGATGGAAGAACTGGCGGCGCTGGCCGCGACGGCCGGCGCGCGGGTTGCCGAAAGCCAGATTCAATCGCGTCCACGAGTCGGATGCGGCGACGTTGTCGGCTCCGGCAAAGTGGAAGAGCTGAAGGCGCAGGTTCTGTTCCACGAAGCGACCACGGTGATTTTCGACCGCGAGCTGTCGCCCACGCAGCAGCGCAATCTCGAACGCGCGCTGGACGTGAAGGTGCTGGACCGGACGCAGCTGATCCTGGATATTTTCGCGCGCCGCGCGCGGACGCGGGAAGGCCAGCTGCAGGTGGAGCTGGCGCAGTTGAATTATCTGCTGCCGCGGCTGACCGGGCACGGCGCGGCGATGTCGCGGCTGGGCGGCGGCATCGGCACCCGAGGTCCTGGCGAAACGAAACTCGAAACCGACCGGCGCCGGATTCATCAGCGCATTCACGCGATCGAACGGATCTGGAGCGGGTGCGCGGCGGGCGGACCACGCAGCGGCAGCAGAGGCAGGCCGTTCCGCTGGCGACCATCGCGCTGGTGGGCTACACCAACGCCGGAAAATCGACGCTGTTCAACCGGCTGACCGGCGCGGACGTGCTGGCCGACGCGAGGATGTTCGCCACGCTCGATCCGACGGTGCGGCACGTCACGCTGCCGTCGCATCGCCGGGTGCTGATGAGCGACACGGTGGGCTTCATTCGCAATCTGCCGACGACGCTGGTGAAGGCGTTTCGCGCGACGCTGGAAGAAGTGGTGGAGGCGGAGCTGCTGCTGCACGTGGTGGACGCCAGTTCGCCGCACGCGCCGAGCAAACGGCGCACGTGCTGGCGACGCTGCAGCGAAATCGGCGCGGCCACCACGCCGCAGATCTTGGTGCTGAATAAGATCGATAAGATTCCGGGCGAGCCGGACGCGTCGTCGATGGCGCGGCGGATTTTGAAGATCCGGACCATCAGCCGGCCGGCGCGGTGGCGATTTCGGCGCGCACCGGCGAAGGATTCGACGCGCTGCTCAAGAAGATCGACGAGACGCTGCCGCTCGATACGCTCAGCGACTGCACTGTTCCGCATTCCCGCCGGCGAAGGCGGGCCGATGCACACGCTGCACGAGCATGCGCGTGTTACCTCAACGCGTTACACCGACGAGATGTGCGTGATCCGCGCGGAGACGTCCGGAATCGGTGCGGCGCAGACTCGCGAAGTATTTGGTGGCCTAAGCTCCGGAGGCGTAAGCGCCGATGGCATAAGCTATGATGAAGGCAACGGATGAACGGGCCGAATCTGCTTACGATTCTGCGGATTTTTTTCGTCCCGCTGCTGGTGGCAGCGCTGCTCGGGGGGGGATTTGTCGAACCCTACCTCGCCGCCATACTGGCGCCGCTCGCGATCACCCGCGAAACATTTGCACTGTTGATTTTCCTGGCCGCTGCAGCCACGGATCTCCTCGACGGATATCTGGCCCGGCGCTGGGGACAGATCACCACCGTAGGCACGCTGCTGGATCCCATCGCCGACAAACTGCTGATTTCCGCCGCGCTGGTCTCGCTGGTGGACATCCACCGGGTGCCGGCGTGGATGGTGATCCTGATCATCGGCCGGGAATTTGCGGTCTCGGGCTTGCGTTCGATCGCGGCCGCGGGCGGCTACACCATCGAAGCCAGCGACTTGGGCAAAACGAAAATGGTGGCGCAGGTGGTGGCCATCGCGCTGGTGATCGCGGGCATCCGCTGGCCGCAACTGGACCAGTTGGCGCTGATCGCGATGTGGGCCGTGGTGTTGTTCGCACTGGTATCGGCCGCGGATTATTTCCGCAAGTTCTGGGGCAACAGTGGACAACCAGGTGAAATCCCGGCGGCGGCGGGAATTGTTGGCTTGGCAGCGTCAGCAGCGCAAGCTCAGGCGCGCCGAGATGGCAGATAGCGCGAAAGCAGCAAGTACGAGTAAAGGTTAGACACTCACAGCCAGGCCGGTAGCCTGCCAGGCATCTAAGCCGCCGATCAAATTCGTCACGTTTTCAAAACCCGCGCGCTGGATCAGGCTGCACGCGATAGCGCTGCGCTAGCCGCCCTTGCAGTGGACCACGATGGGCTTGGAAGGTCCAGATCGCCCAACATTTTTGCGACACGGTCGAGCGGCTTGTGCAGTGCGCCGGGGATGTGGCCCTGATCCCATTCGGCCTTGCGCCGGACGTCGACAATCTGAATCGATCCGGGCTCCTCGCGCGAGTTCGCGATTCAACTCCGCCACCGTAATTTGCATGATCTGAGCCGCGGGCTTCTGCTCGATCGCCCAGCGCGCCATGCCGCCATCCAGGTATCCGGCGACGCGTTCGAAGCCGACCCGCGCCAGACGGGTGCGCGATTCCTCGACGGCCTCGTGGTCTTCGGCCACCAAGATGCAGATCGTGATCCAGACCCAGAAGCGCTCCTGCCGATCCCGCAAATTGCCCGGCCAGCGGAATATTCACGGCGCCAGGAACGTGCCCGCGCCGAAGTCCATCGGCAGGCCGGGTGTCGAGGACAACATCGCCGGCTCGCTGCCGTTCCACCAACTGATCCGGCGTGAGCGCTTCCATGGGCAGCAGGAAGTCGAGCGGAATCGCGCCAGTGCGGTTGATCTCGGCGTCCTGCGCGAAATACTCCGGCCGGTCGGGCAGTTCGGCTGTAAGCAGGCGCACGAATTCGTCCTTACTCGCGGCACGTAATGCGTAGTTCAGCTCGCGTTCCTTGCCGATCGTCGATTGGCGCTCCGGGCGCATCTGTTTGCCGCACAAGGACCCGGCGCCGTGCGCCGGATAGACCTCGACTTCATCGCCGAGCGGAATCAGTTTTTGGTGCAGGCTGTCGTAAAGCATCGCAGCCAGTTGCTGCGGGGTCTTGTCCCGCGAGAGATCGGGCCGCCCGACGTCGCCGATGAATAGCGTGTCGCCGGTGAGTACGGCCCAAGGCTTTTCGCCGCGATCCAGATCGGTGACGACGATCGAAACACTTTCCACGGTGTGGCCCGGAGTTTCCAGGAAGCGCAGAGTCACACGCCCAAAGCGGATTTCATCGCCGTCGTTCACCGCAACATGTTGAAAGGGAGAATCGGCCGCCGCGCCTAGATAAATTTTCGCGCCGGTCTTGGCCGCCAGTTCCACGTGGCCGCTGACGAAATCGGCGTGAAGATGGGTTTCGATGATGTGTTCGATCTTCAGCCCGCGCGTTTGGGCTTCGTCAATGTAAATAGATACATCGCGCTGCGGATCCACCACGCAGGCGATCCCTTCCGATCCCAGCATGTAAGAGGCGTGTGAAAGACAAGTGAGATAGAACTGTTGGAAGTACATGAACCCGCTGCGGGCGGCTACGCCGGCAGATATTGGCGAAGAGTTCCGTAAAACGACCGGATAAAATCGGCGGCGGCTTTGTCGGCAGCCGCTTCGTCTTTATTGATGATCGGAACCACTACCCTCACCAATGCTGTATCGGTGCGATTCAAGCGCATGGCGTCGACCACCACCCAAAACTTTGCCGTGTATTCGCTGGCGATGGCGCGGTCGCGCGATTGATACCAATAGAGCACCAGGCTGCGTTCGTCCCCATGCGCCACCACGTAGCGGTTCACCTGGATGGGCGCTTCGCCGCCCACGTCGATCGAAGCATAGCTCGACTCGAGCGGCGTCCACCCGCTGCCCGGGAAGACAGTTCTTGGGTGAATGCGGGGCCTTACCGTTGCGCTGAGACCGGAACGCGGCCACAAACAGATTCGCGCCCGCGCCATTGGCTTGTAATACCGGTTCAGGAGATCGTCTGCTTTGAGAACGGCTCGGGTTCGTGCATCGATCACGCCTTCCTGCAGCAATTTCCAGGAACCCAGCGACAGCGGAAACTGCGGACAAGGCGCGCCCGCTAGGAGGCGATTCCGGACGCACCGCGCTGTAGATAAGCGCGCCTTGCAGAACAATCAGCAGAGTAGCCGCCAACGCCGGCGCGAGAACTCAGAAATTTAAACACTCTTAGCCTCCGCCGGCGGTTGCCCAATAGGACGCCCGGTAAAACGATTAATGATTACGTGAAGACCGCCCAACATCACCAGGGCAATCACAAAAATGATCGAAACCTTCCAGGCTATGGAAGAAGCCCCGCGCCAGTTCCGGATTGATCTCACTCAACACGCCGGTGATGGTCACGCGGCCGGAGTTCGCCAGAATCGCAATCGGGATGGTCGCGGCCAGTAGAACCCAGCGCATCCAAACTCGCTTGTCGAAGAAGTAGGCGTAAACCAGGGACAGGAACGAAAGCGAAAGCAAACTGCGAATGCCGCTGCAGGCTTCCACCACCGAAAGTTTCTGGCTCGCCAGCTCTAAGATGTTGCCGTCGCGCAGCACTGGAATTCCCATCAGTCCCAAGCTGAATTCCGCCACTTGGCTCGCGAACAATTGCAGGGGGAACGTGATCTGGTTATAGATCACTGCCGGGATCGGGATCATGAACGGCAGCAGCAGCAATGGAAACGCGAGTTCGCGGATCAGCTTGCGTGCCACCCAATACCAGCAGCAATCCCACCAGCGCGATCAGGAACGACGTCCGCTGCAGGAACAACTCCGCGCCCAGCGTGCCTACATAGGCCTGCAAAGCGGCCCACGCCATGACGCCCAATCCCCACCATGCAGGATGATAATCTAGAGCGAGAATCCGGTCGCGGCGCTGCCAGACGATGAACGCGGCGACGGGAGGCACGAAAAAGCCGTGGCTGACATCCTCGTCCGTGCTCCACTGCTCCACCAAGTGCCGTAATATTGGGAAATAAGCAATGATGAGGAGCGCACTGAACCAGGCCAAAGGAACCCATGGAATCTCCCGCCGCAAAACGGGAGCCTGCCGTTCGGTCAGATGGTCAATAGCCGTGGCCATAAACTCCCTTAAGTATATGTGATAAAACGTTGCCTCAAATAGAACAGGAGTACTGTGCTCAAGAACCTTATTACCATCGCGTTGTTCGCTTCCGCCGCTTTCGCCCAAACGCCGTCCATTAACTGGGACCAGCAGAAGGCCGAGATCCTGCGGCATTACCGGGCCCTAGTGCAGCTCGACACCAGCAATCCGCCCGGAAATGAGACCCGGGTGGTCGAATATCTGAAGAAAGTACTGGAAGACGAGGGCATTCCGACCCAGACTTTCGCTCTGGACCCCAAGCGGGCGAATATCGTCGCCCGGCTGAAGGGCAACGGCAGCAAGAAGCCGCTGCTGATTCTGGCTCATAGCGACGTGGTCGGCGTGCAGCGCGAGAAATGGCCGGTGGATCCCTTTGGCGCCATCCTCAAGGACGGCTACGTCTGGGGCCGCGGCACGCGGGACGACAAGCCGATCCTGGCGGCGAACCTGATGGTGATGCTGCTGCTGAAGCGCGGGAACGTGCCGCTCGACCGCGATGTCATTTTCCTGTCCGAGGCGAGCGAGGAAGCCGATACCACCGGCGTCGGCATCAATTACATGCTGGCCCAGCATTTCGACGACGTAAACGCGGAGTTCTCCATCACCGAAGGCGGCGGAGCCACGCTCGTGGGGGATAAGGTCACCATCGTGAACATCGGAACGGCGGAGAAGGTGCCGGCGCGCATCCGCCTGATCGCCAACGGGACTTCCGGCCATGGTTCGATCCCGCGTTTGGACAACGCTGTGACGCATCTGACGGCCGCGGTCGAGAAGGTCGGGACTTGGGAGACTCCCATGCGCCTGAACGACACCACGCGGAGTTACTTCGAGAAGCTGGCGACGATCAGCTCGCCGGAAGAAGCCGCGCGCTATAACAGCCTGTTGAATCCGAAGACTTCGGCGGCCGCCCAGCGTTATATGGCCGAGCACGATCCCAGCCGCTACTCCATGCTGCGAACGTCGATCGTGCCCACCATGCTGAAAGCCGGCATCGGTCCCAACGTGATTCCGTCGGAAGCTGAAGCGACCATCGATGTGCGCGCGCTGCCCGACGAAAATGTCGAGCACTTTTTCGCGGAGATGACCAAGATCATCGGCGATCCGTCCGTAAAGATCGCGCCGCTGCCGATCGCGCATCCGCCTTCGCCGCCATCCAGCGTGAACACCGAGATGTACCGCATTCTCGAACAGGTCAGCAAGAAAATGTACCCCGGCGTCACCGTTCTTCCGACCATGACCACCGGATCCAGCGACAAAGCGCAGTTACGCGCCAAGGGCATGCTGAGCTACGGGATCGGCCCCTATGCGAGCGAGGCTGACACGGCGCAGTACGGAGCGCACGGCGATGTCGAGCGGCTGCTCGAATCGTCACTCTACAATTTCGTCGAATACGATTGGAACGTAGTAACCGAAGTGGCAGCGAAGAAATGAGAATTCTTGGATTCCTACTGCTGTCGGTCGGCACGCTTGCGGCGCAGCCAAAAGCCATCGACTGGCCGCAGCAGCAGGCCGAGATTTTGCGGCATTTCCGGGCATTGCTGCAAATCGATACCAGTAACCCGCCCGGGAACGAGACCAAAGCCGTCGAATATCTGAAGAAGGTTCTGGAGGACGAAGGCATCCCGACCCAGACCTTTTCGCTCGATCCCAATCGCACGAATCTGGTGGCTCGGCTGAAGGGCAACGGCAGCAAGAAGCCGCTGTTGATCATGGCCCATACCGATGTAGTGGGGGTGCAGCGTGACAAGTGGCCGGTAGACCCTTTCGGCGCGGTATTGAAAGACGGCTATATCTGGGGACGCGGCACCACTGACGACAAAGACAAACTGGTCGCGGTGCTGATGTCGATGCTGCTGATCAAGCGCTCGGGCGCGGTTCTCGACCGGGATCTTATCTTCCTCGCGGAGTCGGGCGAGGAAGCGGACCCCACGGGAGTCGGCATCCGTTTCATGACCGAGAAGCACTTCGATCAGATCGACGCCGAGTTTGCCATCAGCGAAGGTCCCGGCGCGACTATAGAGAACGGTCGAGTCGCAACGGTGCAGATTACCACCACCGAGAAGATTCCGCGCAGGGTGCGGCTGATCGCGAATGGCACCTCCGGCCACGGTTCGATTCCCCGCCTGGATGACGCGGTGACGCACCTGAGCGGCGCGGTGCAACGAGTGGGTACCTACCAGATGCCCATGCGCCTGAACGACACCACTCGCACCTATTTCGAGAAAGCTGGCGACGATCAGTTCGCCGGAGCAAGCCGCGCGCTACAAAGATCTAGTGAATCCGCAGCGCACAGCCGCCGCCCAGCGGTACTTGGCCGAGTTCGAGCCGATCCACAATTCGATGCTGCGCACTTCGCTGGTGCCCACCACGCTCAAAGCCGGCATCGGGCCCAACGTGATCCCATCGGAGGCGGAGGCCAGCATTGACATCCGGACCCTACCGGACGAGGACCTTCCGCAGTTCATGGCGCAATTGACCAAGATCGTCGGCGATCCAGCGGTGAAGATCGAGCCGCTATACGCAACCCGCCCGCCGGCCCCGCCGTCAAGGCTGGACACAGAGATGTATCACGCGCTGGAGCACGCGGGAAATAAAGTCTACCCGGGATCGACGTCGCTGCCGACCATGCTTACCGCGTCGACGGATATGGCTCAACTGCGCGCCAAGGGCATTCAGTCGTATGGAATCGGACCGGCCATGACCAACGACGACTTCGCAAACCACGCCTGGCATAGCGACGTCGAGCGTATCCCCGAAGCTTCGCTTTACAAGTTTGTCGAGTAT
Organism: Bryobacterales bacterium; assembly: GCA_963793395.1. Taxonomy (GTDB): domain Bacteria; phylum Acidobacteriota; class Terriglobia; order Bryobacterales; family Bryobacteraceae; genus Palsa-187. Next base: position 124,697 of record CAWCAP010000055.1, read on the forward strand.
ACCTGGAACGCGGTGGTTGAGGTTGCGGTCAAGAAGTGAAGCGGAGTAACTAGGCGGCCGGTTCGGGCGCGACTTTGTCTTTTCCGCCATTCGCCGTGAGCCGTTCCGTTGTCCGATTGATCAAATGGCGCGGATCGAGCAAGTGCTGCGGCCGGAAATCGTTGCGTGACCAGCGGCTGCCGGCCTCGAATTCGATGCCCAAAAAGTATCCAATTTCGCGAAATACGCAGTACTTTACTTTGCCAACCAGCACGCCTTTGGGATACGTAATGCGGTAAGGAGTGCCCAGCGGCACCGGGCGGTCCACCTGAAGACACGCGCCCGAAAGCGAGATATCTTCGAGGTTGGCCACGCTGCGGCGGAGGCGTCCAGTCTGATCCTTCCACTGCACGTCCACCAAGTCGGCACAAAGCAAACGGGGCTCAATACGCCTGTCCATCATATCTGTACTGGTTATCGTCGCTTCCTGCATATTTGTTTAGCGATTGGACCCTAGGCAATTTCTACTTAGCCAAGCGTTAGGGCTTCTGCTTGGAAGACGCTGGAAACCTCGTAAACGTTTCCGTTGGTACCATGTGGGGACGGAGCTGCTTCTGCAAACCGTCGTCCTTCATCTTATCCTGATCGCCATTTTCGGCGTCTTTATCCCTCTGCGCAAGGGGCTCGGATTTCTGGAGCCCATTATGATTACGGCGTATGCCTGCCTGGGGGTACTATTCGCGGCTCCAGCGGCGGCCAATGCTTTCTCCAAGGGGCGCCCTCAAACCATGCGGGAAGCTGCGAAGCGGGTGGCTAAAGCCGTGGGTTACGGCGAAGGGCTGGCTCTGGTGATGTTGATCGCGGGCGTGGTCAGCGTCAGTCTCGCCCATGGGCGGGCGTTATATCCGGAGTTGGATGTTCTAGGGGAAGGCGCCGCGTTGGGCTTGACGGCATCGATAGCATTGGCGTTATTTTCCGGCTGGATGACGATGAGGTTTTCGGCGTCCGCGTCGCGGATGGGCATGCGGGTGATTTTCATCGGGCTGCTGGTGCTGTTCGTATTCCGCGGAGAGAGACTGCCAGAGATACCGGTGCGCGGCGTCGAGCTCTCCGTGGCCTTCTCTGCGCTGATGATCATTCTGCTGCGGCGGCAGGTGCATCCGAAATGAACGCCGGGACACAAGCCACATCCGTCAATCCGGACAAACTGCGCCTGCTGGTTCGCGTGGGAGTTTTTATATTGCTGGTGATCGTGGGGAGATTCGTATTCCCTATGATCATGCAGCCCTTCGGAGGATTGCTGGTCGTCTCCGCGCTTTCTGCGTTCGCCACGGGTGCACTGGCGAATGCCGTGGTGGCTCGCGGGTGGGAACGTGGCCAGCTCTCCGACTTTGGTCTCGGCTGGGATGCGGCTTCAGGCCGCGAGTTCATGACCGGCATCGCATTGGGCGCGGGCAGCGCGGCGCTGATCGTGCTGGTCGCGGTGGTCGCGGGAATGGCTAACTTCGACGCGGTGCCGCTGGCAGAACGCGCGTGGGGCGGAATTCCGATATTAGTCGTGCTGCTACTGTTCGGTTCCGTAGGCGAGGAATTGGTATTCCATGGCTACGCTTTCCAGCACCTGGTGCGTCATGTGGGCGAGTTCGCCACAGTTTTGCCCTTCGGGATTATTTTCGGACTGGTGCATATGGGGAACCAAAACGTGACGCTCTTGGCGGTGCTCAATACCATCCTGTGGGGCGTGCTTTTAGGATGTGCGTATTTGCGTACGCGCACTCTTTGGCTGCCGATCGGCTTGCACTTCGGCTGGAACGTGGCCACGCCCTTCCTCGGCGAGAAACTCAGCGGGTTTACAATAGCAGTGACGGGATACGAACTGCACTGGAGAACCGGCGTTCTCTGGAGTGGCGGCGCGTACGGTTTGGAGGGCGGCCTGTTTACGACGGTGGTCGTGGCGGGGCTGTTCGCCGTGCTCTACCGTGTGATCCCGCAGCGAGGTTGACGATGCGAAAACTCGCGCTGGTATTGATGATTGCAACGGCGTCCGCCCGCCTGCATGCCGATTCCAAAAAGTTAACCGAAGACCAGCGCATCGAAATTCTGCGCGGCCTGAACTCCGAGTACGCCAAGATCAAAGTGCCGCTGCCGCGCGCCAAGAGCGCTCTCGAAGTGACCACCGATGGCAAGCGTGACGAAGCCAAGTGGGCGGCCGATCAAAAGGAATACGGTGCGGCCGGACGCGTGGGCGATCTCATTCAGGTCACGCGCGTCGATATCGGCAAGGACCGCATCGTGCTGGATCTCAACGGCGGGATCAAGGGCGGCCGGAAGTTCATGGACCACGTTCAGATCGGCATGGGAACGCAAACCAGTCCGATTAACGGCGCCCAAACGAACGCCCCGGGCGGCACCGCGATCGCTCTGATCTTCGACGGCCCAATCGGAGAGGTTACGTCCGCGGAAATCAAGAAGATGCTCCAGCCGGTTTTAGATTTCGAGAAAGAAACCGTAACGGCCAACTACGTAGACACCTTGCCGGAGCCAATCAAGGAAGCAGTCAAGTCCAAAAAAGTCATTGAAGGGATGAATCACGATCAAGTCCTGCTGGCGGTGGGCAAACCGGTGCGGAAGAGCCGCGAGGCCAAAGAAGGCACCGATTACGAAGATTGGATCTATGGCGAGCCTCCCGGGCGTATGACATTCGTCACCTTTACCGGTGACAAAGTCGTTAAGGTCAAGGAAACCTACGCCGGGCTCGGCGGTTCGGTGGCGGAGACACCCCAACAGCCCTAGACCTGGTATTGGCACCCCCCGCGTACCATTACTCGACCATCCTGAGTACCTTGTAGCCTCTCCGCTCCGCCAGCCAAACTAAATCCAAGGATTTCTGTCTCTTAATGGAGCGTAGCGACTTCGAATCGTGGAACGGTAGGGAGGTCGCCAGACTACTGGCGCTGGTGGAGAACCAGCGGCGCTATTACCAGGACATGGTGGCCGGCCTTCCGGTGGGGCTGGCGGTGCTTTCGGCGGACCGGAAAGTGGTTTCCGCTAACCGGGCATTTCGCCAAGCGTTCGGCCTTCGCATCGAAGATCTGCGCGGGAAGACCATCGAGCAGATCCTGCCTTCGGAGCGGCTCATAGAGAAGATCCGCCAATTGACCGTCGAAGGGATTCCGCAGCCTGGCTTCCTGGTGCAGCAAGCCGCAAAGATGCTGCGGGTTTCCATTCTTTCGCTGCGCAACTGGGACGAAGAGATAGAGACGGAAACGCTGCTGATGATCGACGACGTCAGCGGGTTGAGCGCAGGGACAGCCGGGGCGAAGGGCGCTCCTGCCGCTACCAGCGAAAACGCAGGCGCGGTTCTATGGCGCGCGGATGCCGGGCGGCTGCAGTTCACCGAAGTCAGCGGCGGGGCGGAACAGATGCTGGGATACCCGGCGTCGCATTGGCTGAAGTCGCCGGCGTTCTTCGCGCAGCGGATTCACAAAGAAGATCGTGAAGCGGTGCTGGATCTTTACCGGACGGCCGCTCAGCACACTCGTGAGGTAACTGCCGAGTTCCGGGCCGTGACGGCGTCGGGCGAGACGATTTGGTGCCGGGAGACGGTTCGCCAGGCGGAACCAGGTGTTCTGGCTGGAGTGCTCACTGCGATCGGTCAGCGCAAGGAGCTGGAACAACTGAGAATCACCGCGGAACGCAGTCTGGCTTTGCGCAGTCTTTCGGCACGCCTGGCGCACGACCTCAACAATCCTCTGATGATAATCTCGGGATATGCGGAGGAAATGTTGAATCCTCTGGACGCGAACGATCCGCGCCGCGCCGAGATCGAACAGATTCTCGCCGCCACCGAACGCATCGGCAACCTGACGGCGCAGTTGCTCGAATTCACCCGCAAGCAAGCGAGCCCTGCGGAGCGCGTTGAACTGACGGCGCTAGTAGCCGCTCTGGGCGGAAAGACTGAAATACGAGCCGCCAAGCCGGTGTGGGCCATGGCGAACCAGCAGCAGCTCGAAGAGATCCTGCCGGTGCTGATCTCCATCATGAAGGAGGACCGCGCGCCGGTCGTCCTCACCTGTGATACCGCCGCGATCATGGAACACATCGCAGGCGCGTCGCTGGAGCCCGGGAACTACGCGCGAGTAACGGTGGCCGCAGCCGGCTTCGTCATGGATGCGGAGAAACGTAAAGTAATTTTTGAATCGTTCCTGCATAAGACATCCGGCAGATCGATGGGCGCGGCGCTGGCTCGCGCTTACGCGGTCGTGCGGGAGTGGGGCGGCGAACTGGGCTTCGAGAGTGAAGCTCCGCGAGGGTCGGTCTTCACAATGTACTTGCCATTGGCGGAGCCCGAGGCCGCGCCGAGAACAGAGCCGAAGACCGTGCCGGCAGTGCGGCCCGCCGATGCCCAGCGCGAAACCATACTGGTAGTGGATGACGAAGCTGGGATTCGCAGCTTGATCGTCAAAATTCTGCGGCGGGAACACTACCGCGTGCTGGAAGCGGGGACCGCTACGGAGGCGGCTGCGATAGCGGCAACGCACGGAAGCGCGATTCAACTTCTGGTGACGGACGTGATGTTGCCCGACCGCAACGGGAGACAACTCGCCGAGAAGCTAGTGCAAGCTGCGCCGAAATTGAAGGTAATGTACATCTCAGGCTTCACTGACGATGAATCGGTCCGCGCGGGAGCTTTCCCGCCGGGCGCGCGTTTTCTACAGAAGCCTTTCACGTTGGGCGCACTCATCGGAACAGTACGCGAAACGCTGGACCAGTAAGGCGCTACTGAATCGAGCCCGGTTGTTTGGGCTCCAGCTTAATCTCGCCGAAGGTCGATTCATATTGCGACACGTTCTGGTTGAGCACGTTGGCTAGCGCCTTGGCCTGTTGCGGGCTCAAGTAAACGCCCTCGAAGTTGTGAATCGTCACCGCGTCGGGCGCCGACTGGTTCATGGTTCCGAACAGCAGGAAGAAATCCCACAGACTCACGCGCACTTGAACACTGTTGGCGTAGTGTTCACGATAGTCGGGAGTGTTGGCGAGCTGGATCTTGGTTTGCGGTGGCGGCTGCGGAGTCATATACGTTCAGCATAAAACGTCCAGCAGGAACGCGTACTCGATGGCGGTTTCCTTGAGGTATTCATAGCGGCCGGAAGCGCCGAAGTGGCCGCTGCCGAGATTGGTCTTGAGTAGTAGCGGGCGATCGTTGGTCTTCAGGGCTCTGAGCTTCGCGACCCACTTGGCCGGTTCCCAATAAGACACTCGGGGATCGTTCAAGCCGGCAGTGACCAGCATCGCGGGATAGTCTTGCGCAGCGACATTTTCGTACGGCGCGTAGGACTTCATGTAGTCGTAAAACTCCCGCTGGCTGGGATCGCCAAATTCTTCGTATTCGCCGACCGTGAGCGGCAAAGATGCGTCCAGCGCGGTGTTCAGCGAATCGACGAATGGTACTCCCGCGATCACTGCCGCGAACAAATCCGGACGCAGGTTCACCACAGCGCCCATCAGCAGACCGCCGGCACTGCGCCCCATGATCGCGAGTCTTTCGGACGACGTGTACTTTTCCGCGATCAACTTTTCGGCGCAGGCGATGAAATCGGTGAAAGTATTTTTCTTCTGCAGCAAGCGCCCGGCTTCGTGCCACGGCTTGCCGAGGTCCATGCCGCCGCGGATATGCGCGATGGCGTAGACGAAGCCGCGGTCGAGCAGGCTGAGCCGATCCGAACTGAAAGACGGATCGATGCTCAGGCCGTACGAACCATAGCCATAGAGCAGCATCGGCGCGTGGCCGTCGCGCACGAAACCTTTTTTGTAAACCAGCGAGATCGGGACTTCGCCAGTATAGATACGTTCCGACTGATATTGCTGTGGATCGTAGCCGCCCAGCACCGCCTGCTGCTTCTTCAACTCGCGCTCGCGCGTTTCCATGTCGTAGTCGTAGACGGAGGCCGGAGTGACCAGCGACGTGTAGTGGAAACGCAGCAACTTGGTGTGGAACTCGGCGTTGGCGCCTAGTTCAGCGGTATAGACTGGCTCGGGAAATTCGATCGAGTGCTGCGCGCCGGTGCGGAATTCGCGGATGCAAATCTGGGTCAAGCCGCGGTGGCGCTCTTCGGTTACCAGGTAATCCTCAAACGCGGTCACACTTTCGATGGTGACGCCGTCGCGGCCGGGAATGATGTCTTTCCAATTGACCTTCGCAGGATCGGCTATGGGCGCTTCGATCACACGGAACCCCTTGGCGCCGTCGTTAGTACGGATGAAAAACGAGTCGCCATGATGCGTCACGTCATACTCAGTTTCAAACACGCGCGGCAGCAGCACGCGGAATTCTCCTGCAGGTTGATCCTTGCGCAGGTAGCGGACTTCGGACGTCAACGAGCTATTGATGTTGATGAAGATGTAAGCGCGGCTGCGGGTGCTGCCCAGATCGAGAGTAAAGCGCTCGTCAGGTTCGTGATAGACGAGCGGGTCTTCTTTGACGCCCAACGCGTGGCGGAAGACTTTGTAGGGTCGCAGCGCTTCATCCAGCGTTGTATAGAAAAAAGTCGCATTGTCTGCCGCCCATTCAACCGTGTACGAAGTATTCGGAATCTGGTCCGCCAACAATTCGCCGCTATCGAGATTCTTCACGCGAATCGTGTACTTTTCGTCGCCTTCGAAATCCACCGAATACGCGAGCCACCGATGATCGGGGCTGGCAATGAAGGCGCCCAGGCGGAAATACTTGTGTCCTTCGGCTAGCTGGTTGCAGTCCAGCAGGATTTCTTCTGGCCCCTCCGCGCCTTTCTTGCGGCACTGGATCGCGTACTGCTTCCCTTCCTCGGTGCGCGTGTAGTAGAAATAATCGTCGCGCTTGACGGGGACGCTTAAGTCGGTTTGCTGGATGCGGCCGAGCATCTCCGCATAGAGCGTCGCTTGCAACGCTTCCGTGTGCTGCAGCTTCTCTTTGGTGTAAGCGTTCTCGGCCTCCAGATAAGCGATGGTGTCGGGATCCTTGCGATCACGCAGCCAGAAATAGTTGTCGATGCGGGTGTCGCCGTGGACGGTCATCGGGTGCGGAACGATTTTCGCGACGGGGGGCATGGGAAACTATATTCTAGCGATGGTCAAGGCGATTCGCATTTCGACTGCACTGCTGCTGGCGGCGCTTCTGCTGCTCGCCTCCGGTCCCGGATTCCGTTCGCGGAGGCTGTTCGAGGAACATTACGCCAAGCACGGGCGCGAATTCGGCAACATTTCTGCGCAGGAGTATCTGGTGCGTGCCCAGGCGTTGCGCGACGCGCCCGCCGGAGGTCCGATTCTCCAAGCCGTCACGCCCGACGGGATCGTTTCGCGATTCGACCGCAGAAGCGGGGCTTTCGGCGCGTACAATCCTGACCGGACGATCCGGACCTTCTTTATCCCCAACGCAGGGGAGCGTTATTTCCACCGCCAAGCCTCGAAGCGCGGAGCGGATTGAACATGACAGACGCCCAGGTAAAGCACTATCTCAGCGAGAACGGGTATCCGGAGCACGTGGTGCGCGAAGGGCGCGCCGGACTCGTGCGGCAGTGGCGCGAATTCGTCGAACGGGTGGAGCGCGGCTACTCGCTGGGCATCGAGGACTACCGCAACGACTTGGACGTCCGCGGCATCATCGCGCTTGCCAAAGCCGACGATGCCGACGTGTATATGCTCGATGAACGGCTGCGCGCGATGCTGACGGCGACCAATGTGCGCGTCTGGGAAAGCGGTCCCGCGAATTCTTTCTGGGACTTCGGCTATCCACGCAATGCGGGCCCGGATCTTGTTGAAGATCTAAAAAAAGAAAAGCTACTGCTCCAGGTACGTGTAGCCGTTCAAGCCGTCTTCGTAGAAGCGCAGCAGCGCGCCGGATTCTTCATAGCCGATGCGGCCTTCGCGCACGGCGGTCTCCACGTCCTTGCGGAATTGATCCAGCAGCGTGCGTGGATTGGAACTGCACGTAATCCAGCACCTCGCGCACGGTGTCGCCGCGGATCACGCGCATCCAGCACCACCGCGCCTTTTTCGTCCAAGCTGCACGTGCACCGCGTTGGTGTCGCCGAACAGATTGTGCAGGTCGCCCAGGATCTCCTGATACGCGCCCACCAGAAACGATCCCAGAATATACGGCTCGCCGTTGAACGGATGCAGCGGCAGCGTCTTCTTCACGTCGCGGCGGTCGATGAACTGATCCACCTTGCCGTCGGAGTCGCAGGAGATGTCGCCCAGAATGCCGTGCCGGAACGGCTCTTCCTCCAGCCGATGAATGGGCATGATGGGGAACAATTGCTTCACCGCCCAACTGTCCGGCATGCTTTGGAACAGCGAGAAGTTGCAGAAGTAGGTATCGGAGAGCAGCGCATCCAAGCCTTCCAGCTCCTCGGGAAATTCGTCCAGCTCCTTGCGCCAGCTTTCTGAATGCGGCGGCAGATCACCCAGTAAATGCTCTCCGCCCAACTTCGCTGCTGCAAGCGGCAGATAGCCCAGGCTGAACAGATTCAGCGCCGAATCCAGCGCCTGCTGCGCGTCGTGAAAACTTTCGAGCAGATTCTTGCCGGACTCAACCCGCGCAGCGTTTCTTGCAAATCGATCAGCGGCTGCTCGACATCGTCCGGAATTTCCGGCAGCGGTCTCGCCGTCGCCGAACCCGGTCACGCCCAGGACGTTGAACACCAGCACGCTGTGATAGGCCGCGACGGCGCGCCCGCTCTCGGAAACGATGATCGGGTGCGGCACCTCGGCTTCGTCGCACACGCTCTGGATGTGATACACGACGTCGTTGGCGTATTCCTGCAGCGTGTAGTTCACGCTGGATTCGAAATCCGTCTGCGAGCCGTCGTAATCGATGCCCAGGCCGCCGCCGACGTCCATGATAATTCAGGCCCGCGCCGGCGCGCGCGCAGTTCCACGTACACGCGCGCCGCTTCGATCACCGCGCCCTTGATCTGGCGGATGTTGGTGATCTGGCTGCCCAGGTGGAAGTGCAGAAGCTGGAGGCAATCCTCCATGCCCAGCGCCTTCAGTTGTTCCAGCGCCCGCAGCGCCTCCGTGACGGTGAGCCCGAACTTGGAGCGGTACCCGCCCGACGATTTCCAGCGCCCCGAACCCGCGGCTGGCCAGCTTGATGCGCAGCCCGATCACCGGCCGCACGCCGACGCGCGCCGAATGCTTCAGGATCAGGTCCAGCTCGGTGTACTTTTCGACCACCGGGATGATCTGGCGGCCGATCTTCTTGGCCAGCATCACCATCTCGATGTATTCGTCGTCTTTGAAGCCGTTGCAGATGATGGGCGTGTCGTTGTCGGCGATGGCCAGCACGGCCAGCAGCTCCGGCTTCGAGCCGGCTTCCAGGCCGAACTTGTAGGCCGGCCGTACTCGAAACACTTCTTCCACCACCTGGCGCTGCTGGTTGACCTTGATCGGATACACGCAGCAATAGCTGCCCTTGTAGCCGTGTTCGGCGATGGCAGTTCTGAAACGCCTGGTGCATCTCGCCCAGCCGGTGCTTCAGAATTTCGCCGAAGCGGATCAGGATCGGCAGCGAGATGCCGCGCAGCTGGAGGTTGTCCACCAGTTCCTTCAGGTCGATGCCGCGCGCCGGGTCCTTGTCGGGATGCACCCACAGGTGGCCGTTCGTTGCCGACGGAGAAATAGCCCTTGCCCCAACTGGCGACGTCGTACAGCTCGCCCGCTTCGGCGATGCGACCAGCGGTCGGCTGGCTCGCGGACCGGCGCGGTGTCGTTGGATCTTCACAGTGGCCATGAAACTTCAGTGTCCTTCGGTTTCGCCGGCACGGCAAGTGAATAATAGATGACAGAGGCCGAGTTGCGCATGTTCACATGGTATATTGAATGAGATCCTCTGTGGGCGGCTAGCTCAGTTGGGAGAGCACCGCGTTCGCAATGCGGGGGTCGGGGGTTCGAACCCCCCGCCGTCCACCAAAAAGTCTCTCCCGCGATGCGGTTGTGATCTAAGAGAAATACCTTAAATTGCAACACATCGAGCCGATAACAATTATTGATTTGCGCCGGTAATCGGCTTCATTTATAGTGAAATTGTAGTTACGGAAGCCGATTCTTCCGTCCCCGTTTTACCCCCGTCGTTCGCAGTTCTCCCGTCCCCGCAGACCCCTGGCATTCCTAGCTGAAGTTTATGGGCGCATGCTTCGCGCATGTGCATAACACTTTAATTCGCAAATTTTCCCATAGGAGTTCAGAGCAAATGAAAACCAACTATATGAAAAAGACGTGGATGCATTTAGCACTCGCAGTGAGTCTGATGGGCGCGCTGACAACCGTAGCGCATGCCGAAAGTTTCTCGATTGACGTGCCTTTTGCCTTCGAGGCGGGCGGCAAGAGCTTCCCCGCCGGAGACTATTCGGTGGATTCGGTCGCCAGTGGCATTCTGGTAATCCGCGCCGCGGCTTCCACGGAAAAGGCCGCGCTCATGGTTGCGCCGGCTGGCTACTCGGAGTCGCCCAAGATGGGTTTGATCTTCGACCATAACTCCGAATTGCCGGCGTTGTCTGCCGTGCGATTGAGCAGCGGCCTCATGGTGACGGTGATTCCCACCAAACGGCTGGCTGCCAACCTGGCAATGCCGCCGAAGGGAGTGGCGCTGTCCCACCCGTAGTTCCAGCGGGGCCTCACGCAATGGGAGGAGGTGGGAGAGTTCTGTACAGGACTCTCCCATCCGCGTTTGCCGCCGGATCGCCTGACATATTATGGAAACGTGAGCATTGGACGCACGCCGGGGATCAGTAAAGCGCAGCAACTGGAGAAGATGCAGCGCGATTGGGATGCGCGTGCACGCGAAAACGCCCGCTATTACGTGGCCACAGGCAACGCCGAGTGGTCGGACGAAGAATTCTACGCTTCCGGTGAGCAGGCGATCGCTGAAGATGTCCTGACGGACATGACGAATATCTGTCAGGGAAAAGACCCCAAGTCGATGCGGGTTCTGGAGATCGGTTGCGGCGCCGGCCGCCTCACCCGGGCTCTCGCCAACGTGTTCGGCGAAGTGCATGCGGTGGATGTCAGCGGTGAGATGATCGCCCAGGCGCGCAAGGCGCTGGCTGGGCATCCCAACGCGCACGTTTACCAGAACAACGGCTGCGATCTGACCGTGGTGCCGGCAATCGTGCGCGGCGAGTCCAGAAAAGCAGTGCGGACGCCGCGATGGGTCGCTCGCATGGCCCCGTCGAGTTGGAAAGTGGAGTTCGACTTCGCGTATTCCAATATCGTCTTTCAGCACATCCCCAGCCGGGAGGTGATTGAGAGCTACGTTGGTGAAGTCCACCGCCTGCTGCGTCCGGGAGCGCTGTTCAAGTTCCAGGTGCAAGGCTATCCGCTCGACCCGAACGATCTGCATCCAGATGACACCTGGACTGGGGTGCCCTTCTCCGACGAAGAGGCGCGCGCCATGGCAGAACGCAACGGCTTCGAGCCGCGCTATCGCCACGGCGCTGGGACGCAGAACTTTTGGCTATGGTATTTCAAGAAGCCGTAGCGATTACATCCGCGTCATAGTCATATGATGGAAGCGTGCTACTCTGGCGAGCGCTCATCCTAACCTTGGCAATGGCTGCGGCTGCCCCCGCCCAGGGAATCATCGATTTTGAATCCGCAGGCCTGAAATATAAAGCCATGACGCGCGGCGGAGTCACGGTTATGTTTTCAGTGCTGCCGACGCGCATACGAGATTACGCCGTCCTGCAGATGGCGGTTTCGAACGGCTCCTCCGTTTCGTGGACCGTCGAGCCGGAAGATTGCACTTTCGAAAAGACGGAAGGCCAGAAGGTTCAAGCGCTGCCTGCCAAAACAGTAGTCAACACTTTATTCGAAAAGGCTGGGCGCGGCGACGTGATCAAACTGATCTCGGCATACGAGGCCAGCTTGTTCAACAACGCGCAGATTCATTCCACCAACGGCTATGAAGCGCGCCGGCAGAACGCGTTCGCCGACATTGGGTCCTCAAAACTGAAAGCCGCGGCGGCTGCGTCGGCGATTGCGCTGGTCACGACGAAGCTAGCGCCAGGGCAATCCACCGATGGCGCGGTGTTTTATCCCAACCAGGGGAAACCTCTCGGGGCTGGAAATTTGGTTGTCCACATGGCGGGCGAAACTTTCGTATTCCCGCTGGAAGACGCGCGGGCGACCGCGAATTCGCGCTCAGAGCACTAACACTCGAAGATCCCCTAATCGGAGTTCCGAACCAGGCTCGGCAAACTGCGTGCGCACGTACGCCAGGGCCGCGACTCTGCCGATCGCGGGAGAGAACGCTGCACTCGCGATTTCTCCGGCGTCGGCTTGGCCATCCACAGATTTGAGTTTGCTGCCGGCGGGTGGCGCGTCCGGCGAATCGACTTCAAGACGCCGCAGCGCGCGATGAATCTGGGCCCGGCTGCGTACGCGTTCGACGATTTCCTGTCCCAGGTAGCAGCCTTTACTGAAGCTCACGGCTTGCAGTTGCGCGGTTTCCTGCACCAGATAGCGCTCGGTGATCTCTTCTCCGTAGCGCGGCCGCCCGTGCTCGATGCGAACCGTGCGTGCGTCATCCGGAGTCGCTTCGGCGATTCCTTCGGCTTCGATGGCCGCGATCAGGTCGGCCTTCTTCGCCGGATTCAGAAAGACGAAAAAACCTCCCGCTCCGGTGGAATTCGCGCGGGCGACCGTCATACCGGACCAGGCGCGCGTTTCATAATCCGCATCGGGCACGGGCGCGCCGAGGCGTTCTAGAATCGCTCCCGCCTGCGGTCCCTCGATCGCGATGGTGGCCATCTCGCCGGTCGACGTCTTCGAGCGTCACATCGTCGGCAATAATGTAGCGGTCAATGTGATCGAATAACTTTTGCCGCGTCTCCGGCTCGGTATCGAGCAGGAAACAATCCTCGCGGCAGAAAATGTTCACGTCGCCCAAGATGCGGCCTTGCGCATTCAAGAAGAAAGCGTAGGCGCCGTGGCCAGGGGTCAGGGATTGCACGTCCTGCGTGGTCATGGCATGCAGCAGGCGCGCCCGGTCCTCGCCCAGGACGCGAATCTTGCCGCGAGCGGAGAGGTCCATCCAAGCCGCGCTTTCACGCAGACCCTGGTAACCTTTGGTGACGGTGGCCGCTGCTTCCATACTCCTACTGTATAATGAGGCCGCGACCGCGACCCTGATCTGAACTAGATATGATTCATGAAATCCTGCCCGTGGGCCTCCTGCAGTGTAATTGCTCCATCTTCGGCGACGAGCAGACGCACGAGGCGCTAGTCATCGACCCCGGCGATAACATCGACGACATTCTCGCCGTTCTGAAGAAGCACGGACTGCGCGTGAAAGCGATCGTCATTACGCACGCCCATATCGACCACATCGGAGGAGCCGCCAAACTGAAGGCCGCTACGGGCGCGCCGGTGCTGATGAATCAGGATGACCAGGGACTCTACGATCATCTGGACGTGCAAGCATCCTGGCTCGGCATGGAGACGCCGGCACAAACGGCCATCGACGATGCGGCGCGCGACGGCGATGTGCTCACGCTGGGTCCCGCCGAGTTTCGCGTGTTGCATACTCCAGGCCACACGCAGGGCAGCATTTCGCTGTGGATTCCGGCGGAGAACAAATTGATCGCGGGCGATACGCTTTTTCGCGATAGCATCGGGCGCACCGATTTGCCGGGCGGAAATCCGCGGCAGATCCTGCGCTCGATCGAGGACAAACTGCTGGGCTTGCCGGAGGAAACGGTGGTGGTGCCGGGCCACGGGCCGAATACAACCATCGGCCGCGAGAAAGAGCGCAATCCGTTCTTACAGGGGCTCTAATTCAGGTCTACAGGGCCTCTGATTTCTTGCGCTGGATCTCAGCCATCACGGTCGCGACCAACTCTTTCGCATCGATCAGGCACTTGCTGATGATCTGGACATCCATCGCAGGCTTTCCCGGTTGCCGCGCGCTCTGGCAGTAGACTCCGTGCTGTCCCACCAGCACCAGCGCATCGGTCAGCAGATCGAGCGTCACCGCCAGGCGCCCCCGTTCCAGGCCCATGCGGAACTCATATTCTTCCAGCGCTTGCTTGCGATCTTCGTAGACGGACATGCTCCTTCAGTATGCATCGCGCGCTGCCGGAGCGCCGCATCAGGGGAACGTCCACGTGCCGCGCTGCACCCATCCGGAGTTGGTATTCGGCTCGTTGGCTTGCAAATATACTGACTTGGCTCCACTGAAACTGAGAGCTACGACGTTAATCGTGAGCGAAACCGAATTGCCGGTGGTGGTCATCACCGTGAATCCCACCGCGCATTGCGAGTTGAACAGATTTGCCGATGAACCGATCGGCTTCGTGCTCAGTGTCGTGCCGGTGTTGTCGTAGAGACCGATGGTTCCCGCGGTCCGGTTATAAATCAGATAACAGGCATTGGTGATGACGGAAGGCGCGCCGGACGTCAGCAGCATGGACATGCCGGTGATGTTGAAGGGAGATGCGGAGTCGCTCACGGTAAACGTGAAATTCGGCGAAGTTCCCGATCCCGACGCCGGTACGACGGAATTGGCCGTGGGGGCGCCGCCGGTAACGGTCCATCCGCCCACCTGCACAAAGCCGGAATTGACGATGGTTTCCGAAGCCAGCAGGTACACGTTTTTCGCGCCGAACCACGCGGCGTTGAAGCTGAGATCCACCGTGACCACAATCGAAGTGACTCCGATGACCACGGTAGTGTTTGCTCCGTTGAGCGTGCACTGGCCGTTCGAAGCCACGGTGCTTGATCCCAGAGTCACGGGCGTGGCGCCATTGGCGGGGTTATCGAAAGCCAGCGACACCACATTTGCGGTTCGGTCGTAGACCATGCTGCAGGCGTTGGTGGTGCTGAGGGATGAAGACAGCAACATGGCCACGCCGGTGATGAACCCGGAGCCACCCTGATCGGAAGCCGTGAAGCTGAACCTCTGCGCCGCGCCCGACCCCGCGCCTGGAACCACCGAGTTCGCTACCGGCACGCCACCGCCCGCCACCAAATAGGTGCCGCGCTGCACCCAGCCGGTGTTGAGCCCGGCGTCGGAGCCGTACATGTAAATGTTCTTGGTGCCGTTGAAGGGTCCCTTGAAAGTGAGAGCGACGGTGATGATCTGCGAGAGCCCGGACGACGCCGCTGTCACCGTCCCCACCTGGCACTGGCTATTCTGCAGGACCAGCGGCGACCCCAGCACTTTCTGGTCGGAGCCCGCCGCGCTGTCCCACTCCAGTGCGATGGTACCGGCGTTGCGGTCGTAAACCAGGTCGCAGGCGTTGGTGACAGTGGCGCTGGTGGTGTTAAAGAGCATCGCCATTCCAACCAAGTTCGCGGCGCTCTGATTGTCGGAAAATACAAACGTGAAAGCCTGGCTGGAGCCGCTAGCAGCATTAGGAGACACCGAATCTGCCGAAGGCTGCGGCGGCGGAATGACCACGGTCCAGGTTCCGCGCGATACCCACCCGGTATTCGCGCCGGCGTCAGCAGCGTACATATAAACGGAGTCGCTACCGCTGAAGCCAGGCTGAAAGGTCAACGAAATGTTGAGCGTCATGATGCTTCCCGCCAGGCTGATGGAGCTGCCCGCGCCGTTCACAATGCATCGGCTATTCTGCTGGCTCCCGCCGCCGAAGGTCACCACTTGCGAACCGGTGGTGGGATCGTCGTTGGCCAGGCTCAATACTTGGGACACGGCGTTGTAGCTCACGTAGCAGGCAAAGGCAGTGGAAGCACTGGTATTGACCAGCAATGATACTGCCGTCAACGCGACCGCTCCCCCGCTATCGGAATATTGCGCCGAGAACACCACGGTATTCCCGCTCCCTGAGGCCGGCGAAACCGATACCGCCGACGGAATCTGCGTCGGCGGAGCGCTCACTCCCAGGCGCGCCAGCCATCCCACGCTGCCTCCGTTGTTGGCGGACTGGATCGATCCCACCAGCGGTAGATTCAGTGAATTGGTCTGGCCGCCCGCGAACATGTTGCCGTTGGTATCCACCGCCAACGCATTGACGACATCCGATCCGCTCCCTCCATACCAGGTGGAAAATCCCACGGCATTGCCAGTGGAATTCAGCTTCGCAACGAACCCGTCGTATAGCCCCCCAAACGCCGCTTGCACCGGGTTGCTCTGCGGAAAATCTCCCGACGAAGTGTAACCCGCTGCGTATGCGTTGCCGGCGCTGTCGATTCCAATGGCGCTCGCCCAGTCCAGATCCGAGCCTCCCAGATAGGTGCTATAGACCCACGCCGTGCCGCCGGGATTGATCTTGGTCACAAACGCGTCGGAAACCCCTTTGAAAGTTACTTGAAAGGCGCCCGCAGTGACTGGAAAATCGATGGAATTGGTCACCCCGGCCACGTAGGCGTTGCCACTGGCGTCCACCACAATCCCATTGGCTTCTTCAGACGTCACCGCTCCGCTTCCTCCCAAATAAGTGCTGTATGCCAGGGTTGCCCCGCTCGCGCTTAGCTTCGAGACGAAAGCGTCTTGGCCGCCATGATTGGTGGCCTGAATGGCGCCCGCCAACGGAAAATTCGTGGAGTAGGTTCCACCCGTCAGGTACGCGGCGCCGCTGGCATCCACCGCAATCCCGCCCACATGTTCGTTTCCCACGCCGCCCAGGAAAGTGCTGTAGACATAAGCCCCGCTCGAACTCAGCTTGGTGGCGAAGCCGTCGAAGCCGCCGCCGATTGCGGCCTGGAAGCCGCCGACCACGGGGAAGTTGGACGACTGCGTATCGCCGCCGACATAGGCGTTCCCGGAAGCGTCGACCGCAATCGCCGTGCCCATGTCATAGGTGGCGCCGCCCAGATAGGTGCTGAACAACAGGGTGTTGCCGGTGGCATTCAACTTCAACACAAAGGCGGTTTTCGATCCGCCCAGGGTGGTCCGGACCGCCGCTACCACCGGGAAATTCGCGGAGCTGGTTGCCCCGGTCACGTATGCTTCGCCGCTCGAATCCACCGCGACGTCCGCCGCACGATCGTCGCCGCGGCCTCCAATATAGGTGGCATAGATCAATCCAGCGCCGGACGGACTCACCTTCACCACGAACGCATCCACACCCCCAGCGTTGGCGGCTTGCTCGGCCAGCAAAATTGGAAAGTTCAGCGCCTCAGTCCAGCCCGCAGCATAGAGATTGCCGGCGCTGTCCATCGCCAATCCGGTCACGGCTCCCAGTCCCGTGCCGCCCATGTAAGTCGCATAGGAGATCACGGGATCGATCACTAGCGGAAGCGAATGATCGTAAGAGTCGACCTCGAAACCGGCGGTTCGCGCATCGAGTAATCGGTAACGGCCGGAGACGATCGTTCGTCCCGCAGCGGTGTCCTGGTAAATCTCGGGCGCGGCCTCGATCAGATTCCCGGCATGCAGCCGGCCTTCGGCATCGAGCGAAAGATCTTCGGAATACTCGACCTGAATGTTGCGGGATCGGCGCCTGGCGCCACTCGATACTCGGATTTGATCCGGCCATCGGCGCCAGAGTAAATCAAATCGATTCCGGGATAGAGACCGGCATAACGGATCTTCCGATGAGTAGGCAATCCAGTGCGCCAGGCGCTTTGGTCTTGCCCCACCAGAATGTTCGCCGGGCCCATCGGCTCTAATCCCTGCATTCGCGGAGCATCGTGGGCGCCGCGAAATTTCGCACGCACCAAGGCTCCGCCGGTATGGAACTCGACGCCATCGGACGTAAAAACGGCGGAGGATCCCGGGCACCTGAATCAGGAACCGGTTGGGCGAGTCTTCAATAAAAAAGATCGGGGTCGACCGGGGCGGCCCTGTCGCGCCGTTCGCCACTGCCAGACCGATTGCGAACAAACAACCACAAAACCTCATCTGGTGGGATATCGTCTAGCTAGGCGAAATCGGGAGTTCCGATAAAACCTACGCCCCTATGTAACGGGCGTATAGGCTGCGGGCGACTCCCACGTCGGTGGTGCCCTTGATGATGGCGCGGCCGTCGGGGAATACCGTGAGTTCGTACGGATCGAGCGCGACACGCAGGGCGAATTCGTTGGAGCGTACTGTCGCTACCGTGCCCAGGCGCTGCGCTAGCGCCGAAAGATCCACGGGACGCGAGCGCTCATGAATCTGCACGGCGTTGCGCCCGCACAGGCTGATCGGGGCGCGCCGGGAGCCATCGAGATAGACAAATTCACGGCGCACGCAACACGGACACTGCGCATCGCGCGTGGGCGGCGCGAGCTGGCGGATGGTCCCGGTCCACACGTCGATGGTAGTGAGGCGCGCCGTGACGGCGTCGCTGCCCCGCGCCAAGGATCTTCAGCGCATCGGCGACTTGCAGCGCGGCGATGGTTGCGGTCACCGGCGCCAGCACGCCTTCGGTTTCGCAAGTGGGCTGCGCGCCCTGCGGAGGCTCGGGATAGACGCAACGAAGACACGCGGTGTCGCCCCGGCACGATCGCCAGCTTGATGCCGTAGCTGCCGACCGCCGCGCCGTAGATCCAGGGGATTTCGCGATCGACGGCGGCGTCGTTGATCAGAAAGCGGGTCTCGAAATTGTCGGTGCCGTCGAGGATCAGGTCGATGTCCTCGAACAGATCCTCGACATTGGCGGCCGTCAGATCGGCGACCATCGGTTCGACGGTCACTTCGGAATTCACACGCGCCAGCCGCCGCGCTGCCGCTACGGCTTTGGGCAGCGCTTCGGCCGCATCGGTTTCTTCAAACAGGAACTGGCGCTGCAGGTTGGACCATTCGACGAAATCGCGGTCGATGATGCGCAGCCGGCCCACTCCGGCGCGCGCCATGGCTTCGGCTTGCACGGTTCCCAGCGCCCCGCAGCCGACGATGGCGACTGCTCGCCGCGCGGATCTTGGCTTGGCCTTCTTCACCCAGCGGCGCGAAGCGGATTTGGCGGGAGTAACGGGATTCGGCGGGGCGCATCAAACAGTGGGAAGGCTCTCGTGGGCCTCATACAGATGGTAGCAGCAGGACCGCAGCGCCCTCCGTGCAGCCGCTCGGCTATCCTCGAACTATTCGAAGCGTACGTTATCATTGAGAAACGTGCGTCCGCCGGTATTGATGTTTCTGCCGCTGCTGCTCGGCGCCGTAGCGGCGTCGGGTCAGAGATACAGCGGCAGTCACAAGTCTTAGAGGGCCGCACCATCGGCGGATCGATTTCGATCCCGGCCACGCAACCGCTTCCCCGCAATGAGCTGGACCGCCTGTTGCCGCTGCACGTGGGCAGTCCGCTGCACCAAGCCGATGTCCGGCAGTCTCTGCAAAAACTCTTCGATACTGGGCGCTTCGCCGATGTCGCGATTGACGCGGAGCTGGCGGGCGACGGCGTGGCGCTGCGCATTTCGACGCAACTGAACTACTTCGTGGGCGGCGTTAGCTTCGAGGGCGTTGCCGACCCGCCGAATCGCAACCAGCTTCTGACTGCCACCAAACTCGAACTAGGGCGCCGTTCAATCGAATCGCAACTGAAACAGTCAATCGATAACCTGCAGGAGCGGCTGCGCGCCAACGGCTTGCATCGTGCCACTATCCGCTACGACTTGGACCGCGATCCGTCCACCGAAGAAGTGGGCGTCCGCTTCCAGTTGAATGCAGGGCCGCGCGCGCGCTTCGATGGCGTGCAGCTCACCGGCAAGTTCGAGCGGCCCGCGGATAAAATCATTCGCGCTACCCGCTACCGGCGCGGTTTCTCTTCATCCAATTTCCGGGTTGGAGTTACGCCACGGAGGACCGGGTCGCAGACCGGCATCGAACGCGTGCGCAAGCGATTTCCAGGGGCAGAACCGCCTGCAGGTGAAAGTTACGCTGGACAGCCTGGATTATCACGATAAGACCAACACCGTCACGCCTATCGCTAATGATCGACAACGGACCGTTGGTGCGAGGTCCAGACCAGCGGCGCCAAGGTATCGCAGGGGAAGCCTGCGCCAGTTGATCCCGATCTTTCAGGAGCGCGCCGTCGATCGCGGCCTGCTGCTCGAAGGCACGCGCAATCTGGTGGATTATTTCCAGTCGCAGGGCTATTTCGATGCCATGGTGGATTTCGACGAACAGACGCCCACGCCGGGCGTGCAGCGGATCACTTATGCGGTGACCCGCAACGACCGTCACCGCCTGGTGGGCGTCGAGATCACCGGCAATCGTTTCTTCGATGCCGCGACGGTTCGCGAGCGCTTGCGGTGCGTGAAGCGGGCAAACTGCGCGACCGTTATGGGCGCTACTCGCAGAAATTGCGCGACAACGACCGGGACGCCATTCTCGATTTGTACCGCTCCAACGGGTTCCGCGATGTGCAGGTGGCGGCTACCACGCTCGACGACTACCGCGGCCACGACGACGAACTGGGCGTGCGCTACGAAATCGAAGAGGGCAAGCAGTGGACCGTGAGCCAACTGACAATCGAAGGCGCTCGGCGGGGGCGATGCCGCCTATCTGCGCGCCATCATCCAGTCGAGCCGAAGGGCAGGCGTTTAGTGAGGCAAGTATCGCAGCCGACCGCGACGCGATCCTAGCTTATTTTTTCGATAACGGTTACTCAGAGGCCTCCTTCGATTGGTCGCAGACGCGCGTCCGATATCGCGGATCGCGCAAACTTGCACTACACCATCAAGCTGGGCCAGCGTGAATACGTGCGCGAACTATTGGTGCGCGGCCTCGAAACCACCAAGCCGAACGTGGTCCGCAGCCGTCTTCTCATTCGTCCGGGCGACCCCATTTCGCAAAGCCTGATTGGCGAAACCCAGCAGAAGCTTTACGATCTGGGCATCTTCTCCAAAGTGCAAACCGCGCTGCAGAATCCCGATGGCAGCGAAGAGGGCAAGTACGTGCTGTTTCAGTTGGACGAAGCCGCCAGGTACTCCTTCAACATTGGAATGGGAGCCGAACTTGCGCGCATTGGCGGCGGCGTCACTAATTTTGACAGCCCCGCGGGCACCACCGGATTCAGCCCGCGCGTTACCGGTGGAATCAGCCGCCTGAATTTCCTGGGACTGGGTCAAACGCTCAGCCTGCAAGCCTTGGTCTCGACGCTCGAGCAGCGTGGCGTGCTCAGCTATCTGATCCCGGAGTTCACCGGCAACCAGAATCTCACGCTGACGGTTTCCGGGTTGTTCGACAGCTCCACCGATATCCGCACCTTCGCGGCGCAGCGGTCGGAAGCAGCGATGCAGTTGGCGCAGCGCCTGTCGCGCGCCAACAGCTTGCAGTACCGTTTTGCTTTTCGCCACGTCATCGTCAGTAACCTGAAGATCGAAAAGCAACTGATTCCCTTGCTTGTTGCAGCCGGTGCGCGTGGGATTGCTATCCATGTCCTACATTCATGACCGCCGCGATAACCCCACCGATACGCATCGCGGCATCTACAACACCATGGACGTGGGTATTGCGCTGCCGCAGTTCGGCTCGCAAACCGAGTACTCACGATTGGTGTTGCGCAACTCCACTTATCATCCCTTGGGCCGCGACTTGGTGCTGGCGCGCACTCTGCAGTTCGGCTACATTCAACGCCTGGGCGGCATCGCCGATATTCCGCTGGGGGAACGCTTCTTCGGCGGCGGCGCTTCCTCGCAACGCGCCTTCCCGGATAACCAGGCCGGGCCGCGCGACGCCGAAACCGGATTTCCCCTCGGCGGCAATGCCTTCCTGTTCCATCCGACTGAGCTGCGCTTCCCGCTGTTCGGCGAAAATATAGGCGGCGTGGTGTTTCACGATATGGGCAACATCTATTCCGACATTAGCCAGGTCAATTTCGGTTTCCGCCAAGGTTCCTATTCGAATTTCAACTACATGGTGCAGGCGGTCGGATTTGGCATTCGTTACAAGACTCCGGTGGGGCCGATTCGCCTCGATTTTAGCTACAGCCCCAATTCGCCGCGCTTTGTGGGATTCAGCGGAACCCGCGATCAGTTGCTTACGTGTAATCCCAGTCTGCCGCCTAGCCAGAATCCTTCGTTTTGCGTCGGTGTGCCGCAGCGGATCAATACTTTTCAATTCCATTTCTCGCTGGGGCAAACATTCTGATGCAGCGGCGCGCCCTCCTCATGCTTCTTTGCGCGGCACCGTTCGCTCGCACGGAAACGCTCGACCGGATCGCGGTCACCGTGGGCCGGCACGTGATCTCGGAGCAGGACATCGTGCAGGATATCCGCATATCCGCTTTTATCGACAGCCGCAAACTCGATTTCAGCGCCGCCCAAAAACGCAAAGCCGCCGACCGCTTGATCGATCAATATCTGGTGCTGCAGGACGCCGCATCCACCCGGACGCCGATGCCTTCCGCCGTCGATGTGGCCGCTATCCAGGCTCCGATCAAGGCGCGTTACACCTCGGATCAGGAATACCAGAACGCCCTCGCGCAGGCCCGGATCACGGATGCCGAATTGGCGGATCATTTGCTGGCAGGGCTGCGGATGTTGCGTTATACCGATCTCCGCTTCCGCCCGGAAGTGGAAATTTCTGACGACGCGCTGCATGCGTACTACGACAAGCTGACCGCCAATGCCGGCAGCACCACTGCGCGCCCTACTTTCGAAGCCAGCCGCAACGATATCGAAAAACTGTTGACTGAACAGCAGACCATGCAGGTGCTCGATCGCTGGCTGAGCATGGCCCGCGGCGAGACGGCAATCGTATTTCACGAGGCGGCTTTCAAATGACGCGCGCGCGCCATCTCACGGGCCAGTGCCTGGCGGCGGCTACCATTCTGCTGGTGGTTTGCGCGATAGCCGGGTTACTGGTGGTCCGCAGCGGATGGTTTCGTGAGCTGGTGCGGCGGAGGATCGTCACTGAGGTGGAATCCGCCACCGGCGGACGGGTAGAGGTCGGCAATTTCTCGTTCAAGTGGGAAACACTGACGGCCAAGATTTCTCCGTTCGTTCTGCATGGCATGGAGCCGGCATCGGAGGCTCCACTCTTACGAGTGGAATCGGTCAGCATCGGGCTGCGCGTTATCTCGATGCTGGAGCGCAAGGTCGATCTGGCCTCGGTCACGGTGGACCGGCCGCGGCTGCGAATCGTGATTTATCCCGATGGCACGAACAACCTGCCCACTCCGCCGGGCCCCAGCAGCGGCAAGAGTTGGTCTGAGAACCTAGTCGATCTGGCGGTGCAGCGGTACGAGCTCACCGGCGGCGTGGCGGACATCGATATTCGCCAGGTTCCGCTGGCCTTCAGCGGTGAGGATCTGCGGGTGCAAATGACCCGCGACAGGGGAGCCGCGCGCTATCGCGGCAACGTGGCTTCGAAGCGCCTGCGCGTGGCGTCGGACATCATGGCTCCGGCGGAAGCGGACCTCAGCGCCGCGTTTGTCCTCGACGCCTCGCGTCTGACGCTCTCTCCGCTGCGGCTCGGTGTCGGCGGTTCGCGCATCGACATGACGGGCTCGCTCACCAATTTGAAAGCTCCGCAGGGCACTTTCAAAACCACAGCCGCGATCGCGGTGCGCGACGCGGTGTCGCTGTTCTCGCTGCCCATCGCAGCAGCGGGATCGGCGAACTTCGATGGCGACGTCGCGTTCTCATTCGCCGGCGGCTTCGACTATACGCTCGCCGGAAAGATCAACGGCCGCGGATTGGGATATTCGCGGGATCGGCTGCACATCCAGAACGCCACCGCGAGCGCCGCGCTGCGCATGACGCCGCAGCAACTCAGCCTGCGCGGGATCAAGGCGGCAGCGCTCAATGGCAATCTCACGGGAGATGCCGAGTTGATCCGCTGGAAGAATTTCCACCTCGCCGGGAACTTCGACGGCCTCAGCGTATCCGAAACGTTGGCCGTGCTCACGCCAAGGCCGATTCCCTGGAACGGAGATCTTGCCGGGACGCTGGAAGTGGATGCCGTTGTGGGCGCGTCCAACTCTAAAGTACACGCCGTGGCTGCGATCACGCCCGCCGGGAACGGGGAGCCGATTCAAGGCCAGGTCGACATTCGCTACGACCAGCAAGCCGGGATTGTGAGCTTTGGCGATTCGCACGTCGCCACGCCTGCCACCAGCGTGATTTTGTCCGGAACACTGGGCCAGAACCTGGACGTCCGCGCCCGCTCGACCAACTTGGATGACTTGCTTCCCGCGCTGGCGCTGTTAGGTGACGACACCTCCGCCGGGTTGCCGCTGAAACTCGATCGCACGAAGCAGGGCGAAGCAGCGGTAGTGGGCAGAGTGAGCGGCAATCTCAGCGATCCACAATTTCGCGGGCAGGCGACGGTCACCAATGCCAGTATTGAAGGCCATGGATTCGACCACTTCACTGCGGACCTCACGGCCTCTCAACATTCTGTCGCGCTGCAGCATCTGACGCTATCGCGAGGCCAGACAGAGATCACGGGGGACGCGGCGATAGTTGCCAGCAGCGCCGCCAACGGCAATTTCCTGGACGGCCCGCTCGCCGCGCAATTGAGCGTCAAGAATCTCCGGTTGGCTCCCATCGCCCGCGAATTCGACATCGCCACGGTTGCCAGCGTCAATGCGGACGCCCTGGCATCCGCGACCATTCATCTTTCTGGAACGGCGCGCCGTCCCGAATCCGCTATCGTGCTGGATGCCACACATGCAACCGCTTTTGGGGAGCAATTCGAGCGCGTCCGCGCCGACCTGCGCTATAGTTCCGACTCCCTCGCGTTTACCGCGGGCCAAGCCGACCTTGGCTCGGGCAAAGCTTCTGTTTTCAGGTTCCTACACGCACCTGGATGGAGACGTCCACAACGGCGACCTTCACGTGGACGCCACCGCTCAGAACCTGACGGCCTCGCGCGTCGCGGAACTGCATCAACTTGAAGCCGGCGTCGAGGCGCGTATCGACGGCAAAGCCGCAGTGGACATGCGCATCGAGCGCGGCGATCTGCAGCTGCGTTCGGTGAACGGCGAAGCCTCCGCCCGCGGCGTGACCCTCGACCAGCAAAAGATCGGCGATGTGAATTTGACCGCTGCCACCAGCGGAAAGGAACTGTCGCTGCAGGCGAAAGCGCAAGTGCGCGGGACGACGCTCGACGGCCAAGGGAAATGGAGCTTGCAGGGAGACTATCCCGGGTCCGCGAGCCTGCGCTTTTCGCGACTCAGCGTGGCAGCGCTGCATGACCTGGTGATGCTCCGCGGGACCGCCGCCCAAAAGGCCGCCGCTCCACCAGTCGAAGGCTTTCTCGAAGGCGGCGCTAACGTAAATGTCGCGCTGCTGAACCTCCGTGGATTTCGCGCGGATGTGAAGATCGACACCTTGGAGATCAATGCCAAGCCGGGGCAGTCGCTGCGGCTGGACGTGCAGACGCAGGACGTCCGCATCCGCAATACGCAACCAATTTTGGTCACGGTATCGGCGCAGGAAGCCCGCATCGACTCGGCGCATTTCAGCGCGCGCGATACCAACCTCGAAGCCACCGGCGTCATTCCGTTCAACGATACCGGGGGAGCGAATCTTGCCATCAAAGGCAGCGTGAATCTCGCGGAGCTGCAACTGTTCAACGCCGATTTGCTCGCCAAGGGAACCGCAACCGTCAACGCCACCATCCGCGGTTCTTTGCGCGATCCGCAGATGAACGGCCGCATGGAGTTTAAAAATGCATCGCTCTATATGAACGATGTTCCCAACGGAGTCGACAACGCCAGCGGCAGCATTCTGTTCAATCGCAATCGAGCCACCATCGAAAATCTGACTGCGGAAACCGGCGGCGGGAAGATCGCCTTCCGCGGATTTTTGGAATTTGGCGACACCCTGATTTATCGCCTGCAGGCCGACGTGAACCAGGTCCGCGTGCGCTATCCCGAAGACGTCAGTTTCACCGCCAACGCGCAACTCGCGCTGAACGGCACCTCCGAGGCGAGCACGCTTTCGGGTACCGTCACGCTTAACCGCGCCGCCATCAGCGCCGGAGTCGATCTCGCCCGGCTGCTGGCGGAAGCCTCCAAGCCCTCGCCCGCGCCGCCGAATCCCAACGAGTATCTGCGCGGCATGCGTTTCGACGTGCGCCTGGAAAGTGCGCCGCTATTCGAACTGGAGACTTCGCTCACGCGCAACGTGCAAACCGAAGTGGATCTGCGCCTGCGCGGCACGCCGCTGGTTCCGGCGCTGCTCGGGACCATGACGGTCAACCGCGGCGAGGTGCAGATTTTCGGCAATCGCTATACCGTCAACCGCGGCGATATCCGCTTTCTGAATCCGATCAAGATCGAGCCGGCGTTCGATCTGGATCTGGAAACCCAAACTCGCGGCATCACCGTGAACGTCACCGTTTCCGGCTCGCCGGAACGTTTGGCCGTCAACTATAGTTCCGATCCGCCGCTGCAATCGAACGAAATCATTGCGCTGCTGGCGGTGGGCCGCGATCCTACGTCGAACCAGGTGGGCGGCCAGCTCGCGAGCGCCAACGCATCCTTCGGCAACGCCGGCAGCCTGCTGGGAGAAGCCGTTTCCGAGCAGCTTTCAAATCGCCTGCAGCGCTTCTTCGGCGCGAGCCGCGTCAAGATCGACCCGACTCTCGACGCCGACAACAACCTGCCCGCCGCGCGCCTGACGCTGGAGCAGCAGATTTCGCGCGACATCACGCTGACCTATATCACCAATTTGAACCGCACCCAGGAGCAGACGGTGCGCATTCAGTGGGACTTCAACCGGCAGTGGTCGGCGGTAGCCGTACGCGATACCAATGGACTGTTCGGGATCGATTTTCTGTATCGCAAACGGTTTAAGTAGCAGCCTTAGCCTTCTCTGCGATCAACTCCAGAATCCGCGCTCCGAAGCGTTCCGCTTTGCGCTCGCCGATCCCGGGGACTTCAAGCAATTCCGCCATATCTCGCGGCCGCTGGCGGCACAGCGCGTCGATGGTGGCGTCGTGCAGAATGACGTACGGCGGCATCCCTTGCGTCTTGGCTAAATCGCGCCGCCACGTGCGCAACTTCTCGCGGAGGTCGTCCTTGACGGCATCCGACGCGGGCTGCGTCACCGCTGCGGCGGCTGCTTTCGCGATCGGTGCGGGCGCTGCAGCGGTTTTCTTTCGCGGAGCCGGCGTGTACTTCTTGGTGGTCCACTCCAACGTAACGCCGCATACGTCGCAAGACCCGCACGTTTCCCAACGCGGTGTCTCGCCGAAATGGAGACAGATCTGGCGGTGGCGGCAACGCGGCTGCTCAACAAAGCGGCGCAGCGTGTGATAGCGCTGCCAGGCGCGCTCACGTTCTGCGGAGTCCTGTAATTGCTGCACGAAATGCGTCAGCAGGCCGATGTCCCGCTTCTGCCAAAGCAGCACGCAATCGGCCGGTTCGCCGTCCCTGCCAGCGCGTCCCGCCTCCTGATAAAACTGCTCGATGGTTTTGGGCAGCGCCAGATGAATCACGGCACGGGTAGCCGGTTGATTGATCCCCAGGCCGAACGCGAGCGTACCCACCAGCACCCGCTTTTCTCCGGACATCCATAATTCCTGGTTCTTCTGCCGCAGCGCCGAGTCCATTTTCCCGTGATAAGGAACAATGGGCACACCCTGTCTTTCCATCTGCTCGGCGATCGATTCCACCGCCTTGATGGTCGGCGCGTACAGGATCACATTGCCTTCGCTATACCAATCCAGCGCGGCCGCGAGCATCGCATCCTGTTGGCGCGGCGCGCACTCGTGCACCACATACCGCAGATTGGGCCGATAGAAGCTGCTAACAGAGAGGACCGGATCGCGTAGCCCCAACTGCGCGAGAATATCGTGACGAACCACGCGCGTCGCGCTGGCAGTGAAGGCCGCGATCGGCACTGCCGGAAAACGTTCGCGCAGAATCCCCAGTTGGCGGTATTCCGGACGGAATTCGTGCCCCCATTCCGAAATGCAGTGGGCTTCGTCAATGGCGAAGAAGGCCACCGGCACTTGCTTTAGCCAACTCAGCATGCCCTCCTGCACAATGCGTTCGGGAGACACATAGAGCAGTTGCAGCGTGCCGGATTCCGCCTGTCGCCGCACATCGCGCGCACCTTCGTAGTCGAGCGTGCTGTTCAGAAACGCCGCGTTCACGCCAATCTCGCGCATGCTGGCCGCTTGATCCTGCATCAAGGCGATCAGCGGGCTCACCACTACCGCGGTCCGCCGCAGAGCCACCGCGGGAAGCTGGTAGCACAGCGATTTCCCGCCTCCCGTGGGCATCACCACGGCGACATCGCGCCCGCCCAGGATGGCTTCGACGATAGCCTCCTGCCGCGCGCGGAATTCCGAATAGCCCCAGTGTTTCTTAAGGAGCGCCCGCAAATCGGAAGACACTAATTATTTCTTTCCGAGGTGCAGCGCCACCGCGCCGAAAGTCAGCCGCTCGAACTCGACGTTCGCGAATCCCGCGGCGCGCATCTGTTCGGCGAGCCCCTCGGCGCCCGGAAACTTTTTGATGGATTCCGGCAGGTAGGTATAAGCATCAGGCGAGCCTGAAATCATTCCGCCTACACGGGGCAGCACCTGCGTCGAAAAGAATCCGTACAGTCCGGCGAACAAGGGATTGGTCGGCTGCGAAAATTCCAAAATCGCCAGCGTGCCGCCGGGTTTCAGTACGCGCGCGAGCTCGTCCAGCCCATGGCGATAGTTCGTGAGATTACGGAATCCGAAGGCCACCGTGATCAGGTCGAGCGAATCCGACGCCAGCGGTAAGGCCAGCGCGTCCGCCTCGAACAATGGCGAGCGGACTTTCTGCGCGGCGATTTTGCGCTGCGCTTCGATCAACATGGGATGACAGAAGTCACTGCCGAAGATCGCAGCCTTGCCGTGCCGATCCGCCAAAGACAGTAAGACATCGCCGGTACCGCAGCACAGATCCAGAACTTTCGCGTCCGGCCGCCCCAGCACATCGGCCACGCGCTTCACCGTACGCGCGCGCCAACGCCGGTCCAGATTGAAGGAGAGCACATGATTCAGCAGGTCATAGCGCGCTGCCACCCGGCCGAACATTCCGCGCACCCAGCGCGAAGCCGCTTCTTCACTGGTGATCCCTTTCGGCGTGGTGCCCGTCGCCGGAGTCATGATTGCAATGCCGCTTCGATGGCGTCCATCACCGCGCGGTCGTCAACGCCGGTCACAACTTTCACTTCGCCGATTCGCACCGGGAGCACGAAGTGGACTTTGCCCTGCACCGTTTTTTTGTCCGCCGCCAGCCGCGCAAACAAGTTCGACGCCGAGATGCCCGAAAGTGTCGGGATCGGTCCATAGCTTCGGATTACCGAATGAATCCGTACCGCTTCGGAAGGCGCCAACTGCACAACGCGCTCCGCCAGCGCAGTCGCCGCGTGCATCCCGAAAGCCACTGCCTCACCGTGTAGGAAACGTTGGTATTGGGTATCGGCTTCGAGCGCATGTCCCACCGTATGCCCGAAGTTCAGGATGCGCCGCAGGTCGCCTTCACGTTCGTCGGCAGTCACAACTTCGGCCTTGATGCGCACCGCGTCGGAAATGATGCGATCCACCGTCTCCGGTTCCTGCGCGAACACTTTATCCGCGCCCTCTGCCAGCACCCGGAACAGCTCGGCGTCGCGGATCACACCGCACTTGATGATCTCGTAGAGACCCGCGCGATACTCGCGTTCCGGCAGCGTCTTCAGCACATCGGGATCGATCAGCACCACCAGCGGCTGATGAAAACTACCCACCAGATTCTTGCCCGATACCAAGTTGACGCCAGTCTTGCCACCCACCGCCGCGTCCACCTGCGCCAGCAGCGTGGTGGGAATCTGGATCACCGGAATCCCACGCATGAACACCGCCGCCGCAAACCCGGCCACATCGGTAACGATACCGCCGCCGAAGGCCACTACAACGCTCGACCGGTCCCCGCCCCCGGCTATCATCTGCTCCGTCAGCGCCTCTACTTCAGCCATCTTCTTGCGGGGCTCGCCGCCCGGAAAGTAGAGCACTTGGTGGGCTCGCCCTGCCAGCGCGTGCTCCAACTTCGATCCGTGGAGTCCCCAAACATCGGCGGTAGTCACCACAAAAATCTTGCCCGCGCGCTCCGGCAGGAACTCGGCAACGCGCGCCAGCGAGCCTCTCTCGACGATGGCTTCATAGGCGCGCTGCGGCGTTTCCACGCGAAATCCGGGCATACGTTCGTTGTACCATGAGCGTGTTGCTCCAGGCCGTCTATCCCATATTTCTTTTCTTCCTTTTCGTCGCCGCACCGCTGAAGGAAACCAGCGCCGCCACAGTGTTGTGGACCGCTCCGGCCATTCTGCTCTCCGCGCTGATGATCGCCTGGGCCGCCGAATCCGCGCAGTATTTCGTGGCGCAGGGGTTTGCTCTGGCCATGCTCGCCTGGCTGCAAACTCTGCCCGAATTCGCCGTCGAGGGCGTACTCGCCTGGCACCAACAGACTCACCTGCTGCTGGCAAATTTGACCGGAGCCTTGCGGCTTCTCACCGGATTTGGCTGGCCGGCGATTTACGCGACTGCCGCGCTCGCGCACCGGCGCGCCACTGGCCAACCTCTCCGCCGGATCGTGCTCGACGAGCATCATTCCGTCGAAGTGATGGGTCTGCTTGCCGCGTTGCTCTACATTCCCGTGATCGCGATCAAACGTTCTCTGACTGTGTACGACGGTGCGATTCTGATCGTCGATCTACCTGGTATACCTGTGGATTCTGCAGAAGCTTCCATCCGAGGACCACGAAACCATCGACGACCTGGAGATCATCCCGCGCACCATCGTAAAAGCCCCGCGCGGCAAACGCATCCTCGCCATTGGCGCACTATTCGCCGCCGGAGGCGCCCTCATCTACTTCAGCGCCGAGCCATTTCTTGCAAGCCTACTGGCCCTGGCCACACTCGCCGGAGTGCCCGCGTTCGTTTTCATGCAATGGATCGCGCCGTTAGTGAGCGAATTCCCGGAAATGCTATCGACGCTTTACTGGGCGCGCCGCGCCGACCGCGCACCCATGGCCCTGATGAACATGGTTTCGAGCAACATCAACCAGTGGACTCTGCTGGCCGCCATGTTGCCGATTGTGTACTCGATCAGCGCCGGCGCCGCGACACCCATCGTCTTCGACCAGGAACAGCAAATGGAACTCTGGCTGACGTTGGGACAAGCCGCTGTAGCGCTGGCATTCCTCATCAACATGGAATTGGCCTGGTGGGAAGCCACTGCGCTCGCCGTGTTGTTTGCGATTCCCTTCTTCAGTTCCGCCGCCGAGCCCGTCGTGACTTGGATCTATTTCGGGTGGGCCGCGCTGGAAGTAGTTCGCATGTTCATCGGCCGCCACAAAGCGCCGGCTCTTTCGCTCTTCGTGAAAGTGTGGAATGACCACGTCTCGGGCACGGGCGAAGGCGATCGGGCATGAACCGCGTGCGCGGCTCGCGCGGGTCGTGCGAACATCTCTAACATGCCGTCACCGGTCCTCCGTCAAGGCGAGCCACGCTGGCCGGCCATGGTTGCGCTGCTGGCCGTGGGCGCTTTGTTCTACGCTATGCCGCCCGCTCTCAAAGTCGGTCCGGAGTGGTTATTTCTGGTGCTCGTCATTGCCCTCACCGCGCCCGGAGTCTGCGTGCGATCCAAACGGCACATTCCGCTCATGCGTTTTCTCGGTTATGCCGCTGTCAGCATCATGACCTTAGCGATGATCGCATCGCTTTCGCTGCTGGTCTCGCGGCTGCCTGAGCACAAGGAGACTCCCTCCGAATTGCTGCGCGCCGCCACCGCTCTATGGATCGACAACGTTCTTATTTTTGCGTCGTGGTATTGGCGGCTGGATGCCGGCGGACCCTCGCAGCGCGATCTGCGGGGATCGCACACCGACGGCGCGTTTCTGTTTCCGCAGATGACGCTGATGCCGGAGCTGCGCAAGGAAATGGGCGAGGATGAATGGAGCCCCGGCTTCGTAGATTACCTATTCCTGGCCTTCAACACCAGCACCGCGTTTTCGCCGACGGACGTGCCGGTGCTCTCGCGCTGGGCCAAAGTTCTGATGATGATTCAGGCGATCATCTCGCTGACGACGATCGCGCTTCTGGCCGCGCGCGCCGTGAATATTCTTTGATTTAACCCGTCATCTTCTGGCCCATGCCGATCGCATTAACGCTCAGCAGGAGCGCTCGCAGCGTTTCTTCGCCAGGTTCGCGGCGCCATTCCTGGAGCAGCCGGACTTGATCCTGATGCAACTGCCATAGCGCTTCTTTACGCAGCTCGATGGCCATCGCCAGGCGTGGACGCCGCAGGGCTGCGGGCCCGCCGAACAAGTCGGAGAGACGTTCTACCGCTAGTCCGTACTCCCGCAAAATGAGATCCATGAATTTCGTCCGCAGAGCCGCATCCGGCACCAGCGATGCGTAGAGCTTCATGATCTCCGGGCTCGCCATCAGCAGACTGGCTTCGACATTGTGCAGCAGGTACCTCAGCATGGGCCACTGGGATGCTTGGGCGCATAGCGAAGTCCAATCTTCAGGCGAAGAGCGGCGCAGTTCGTCGAGCGCGGTGCCCGCTCCGTACCAGCCGGGCAGATGAAAGCGCGCTTCGCTCCAACTGAATACCCAGGGGATGGCGCGCAGATCGTCCAACGATCCGGCGCCGGTACGCCGCGATGGCCGCGAACCAAGCTGCGTTTGCTCCACGGCGTCGATAGGCGTCGCTGCGCGGAAAAATGCTACGAATCCTTCGGCTTCCACCAGCTCCCGATAGGCCGCGTAGCTGCGCTCCGCCACCTTCGACCAGATGCCTTCGAGCGGATGTGGCGCGAAGGCTTTCGCGCTCTCCGGCGATTGCTGTTTCTCACGAAGTTGCCGCTGATGCAACAACGACGTCCGCGTCACGCCCGCTAACAGCCGCTCCAGATGATACGTGGCCGTCAAGCGGTTGGCGTACTTCTGCGAGATTACTTCTCCCTGCTCCGTGATGCGCATCCGCCCGGTGAGCGATCCCGGCGGCAGCGCTTCCAGGAAAAAATGCGTAGGACCCGCGCCGCGTCCCACCGTCCCGCCGCGGCCATGGAAAAACGCCAGCCTCACGTTATTGGCTTGCGCTACTTCCGACAACCTGCGCTCCGCGCCATACAGAGACCATTGGCTAGCAAGCACTCCGCCGTCTTTATTGCTATCGCTGTAGCCCAGCATGATGACCGCTTCCGGAGGTTCGTCTTCGCGGCGCGTTCGTTCCAGCGTCTGCCGCGTGATCGGATGTTTTAGGAACGCGTCCATCACCGTGTCACTGTGTTCCAGGTCGCGAATGGTCTCGAACAGCGGCACCACTGGCAGCTCGCACGCGAGGCCCGCGGGAGTCGCCACCAGCAATCCGGCTTCGCGCGCCATCAAATAGACGCCCAGCAGATCGGCCACGCTGCGCGTCATGCTGACAATGATCGGACCGAGGCTAGCCGTGCCGTGCCGGTCAATATGCTGGCGCAGAACACGAAACAGTCCGGTCATGTGGAGCGCTTCACCTTGCAGCGGCGTGTGCGGAGCGGTGAAGGGGCGCAGCGTAGTCAGTTCGCGATTCAGAAACTCCAGCTTTTCGGCTTCGCTCCAATTTGCGTAATCCGTGCGCGGCAAGCCGGCGGCTTCGAGAAGCCCGGTAATCGCGCGGTCGTGATACGCGCTGTTTTGCCGTACATCTAGAGCAGCTAAGTGAAAGCCGAAAGACCGCACCAACGCCGCAGCCGGCCGTACGTCTATCTCGGCAACGTGCCGCGCGCCAGCTTGAATGAGAGAGTGTTCGAGCAGCGCGAGATCCGCGAGCAATTCCTGCGGCGACGCCTCTTCGGAATCGCTCACCCGCGCCAGCATGAGGTTCACCAGTTGCCGCCACGGTTCGCCGTGATTGCGGGCGAGAGCCGGACCCGCCAGCAGCGTCCCCCAACTTCGCGGCGAGTTCCGCGATGCGGTCCTGCAACGGCTGCGGAACCGGCGAATTGGCTTCCGCCATGCTCAAACGCGAGCCCAATTGGAGCAGGCGTTCGCGAACCACCGCCAGCGCGTTCTTCCGCAACATCTCCAGCGTCTCTGCGGTGACGGCGGGCGTTACGAACGGATGGCCGTCGCGATCGCCACCCACCCAGCTTCCGACGGCGAGTCCCGGCAGCGGCGGAGGCTCCGTGCCAAACACCGTGCGCCAGCAATGCTGGAAGCGCAGATCGAGCAACTCGACAGCTTCCGGAAATACCGTGCGCAGGTAATGCAGCACGCCGGTCACTTCGCTCGCGATGTCGGGCCGCTCCTGCCGGATTTCACCGGTGCGCCACAGGCGCTCCAGCGCCGCTTTCATACGGCGCTCGAAGATGGCCAGCTCTACTTCGGTGAAATGGCGGTTGTCGCGCTCGACCAACAGCAGGTAGAGCGTACGGTGATGCTCCAGCACGGTCGCGCGCTTGGCTTCGGTCGGGTGCGCCGTCAACACGGGCTCGGCCGAAACGCCGCGCATGGCGTGGCGGACTTCTTCCTCACTGAATCCACGCTGACGGAGATCGTTCAGATTCCACAGCCAGAAACCGGGCTCGCCTTCGCGACGCCGCGGATCATCGGCGCGCCGCCGGACCTGATTCGAGGTGTTCTCTTCCACCACGTCCAGAAGCTGAAACACGATAGACAGCGCCTGGCAGTAGCGCGAGGAGTGTTCAGGAGCTGCCGGCGGCCATTGCGGCGCGGCGCTTGCAGGCCCGGTCGAGCCGCTGAAGCACGCTTCGATAAAGGCGGCTAGCTCGGTATCGCCCTCCTCGAGCAGCATCGCGCAGAACAGCTTGCGCAGATAGTCAAAACTGGAAGTCCACTTGGCGAAACCTTCCTGGAGTGAAGGCGCGGTACCCATTCCTCAGCATACTTGAAATCGCGGATTTTGCGCTTGCCCCGCGCAGCGTAAAATAGAAGCGGGTGGATCGAAGCATGACGCGCATTGTCAGCGACCGCGCGACAAAGACGGATCAGGTGGTGCTGTTGCCCTCGTCGTTAGAGGACCCAACCAAAGCGCCGCCAGGATCGTATCGCGTTCTCATCTGGACCACATGCATTTCCATCTCGGCTTTCTTCGCAGCGCTGATCATTGCTTACGTGTGGCGCTCCGGCATGGCGTCCTACTGGGAGCCCTTCCGGTTGCCGCGCGTTTTGTGGCTGAGCACGGCGTTGATTCTGGCAAGCAGCGTAACTCTGGAAGTCGCGCGCCGCGTGTTTCGCAAAGGCCTGTGGCGGGTAGCGGACCGTTTACTGCTGGCGACGGCAACGCTCGGCATCGCTTTTCTATCGGCGCAGTTGGTGGCGTGGCGGGATCTTCTGCGCCAGGGCGCCTACATGATGGAGAATCCGCACGGCGCGTTCTTCTACCTGTTCACCGGATTGCACGCCACGCACCTGCTGGGCGGCCTGATCGCGCTCTTCGTGGTGGTGTTCGGCCGCAAGAAACGCCGCGAATTGGTAGACGTCGTGAGCTACTATTGGCACTTCCTGACGGTCCTGTGGCTGATCCTTTTCGGAGTCTTGAGAACCGTCACTTAAATCATGCCGCCAGTGACTAACGCACAGATTGCGCCGACGGCCCGGGTGCATCGTGACGCCAAGATCGGACCGGGTGTCGTCATCGCCGATTTTTGCATCGTCGAAGAGGACGTGGTGCTCGGCGCCGGGTGCATTCTGGAACCCTACGTCTACGTCAAGCGCTGGACCACTCTCGGAAACCACAACCAAATTTCGGCCGGGACGGTGCTGGGAACCGACCCGCTGGATAAGGCCTTTAAGGGCGAGCGCAGTTATTTGAAAATCGGCAACGGCAATAAGATTCGCGAGCATTACACCATTTCGCGGGGGACGGCGCCGGAATCGGAAACCGTGATCGGCGATGACAACTACATCATGACCTCCGGCCACATCGCGCACAATTGCAAAATCGGCAATCAGACGGTGATTGCCAGCGGCGCGCTGATTGCCGGCCATGTGGTGGTGGAGAATCAGGCTTTCATTTCGGGCAACGTGGTGGTCCATCAATATTCCAAGATCGGGCGTCTGGCCATGATCGGCGGCGGGACTCGGGTGAATCTGGATGTGCCGCCGTATTTCCTGTATTCGGATTTCAACGTCCGGCCCACCGGGTTGAATAGTGTCGGACTGCGGCGCGCGGGGTTTGACTCCACCGAAATCGCGGCGCTTAAAGCGGCGTACAAGGTTCTGTATCGTTCAGGATTGAAGTTGGAGGACGCGCTGCATAGTATCGAACACGGCGTTTCGACCGAGCATACGCGCCACCTGGTGTCGTTTATTCGCTCCAGCACGCGTGGCATCGCGCGCGAATAGCGCCTCGACGATCACAATAAGCGTTTATAAAAGCAGTACCTGCGCGTTTGACGAGTCGGTGTGTTTGGGCCTACGGCTTAGTCTCGGGGCGTGACACCTTTCCAACGCCTATGGCTGGCGCAAACGATCAGCTTGCTCGGCGACTTCGTGGCGCTATTCGCGGTGCAGGTGGCTATCGTCTTCCGCATGCATGGCAGCGCGAGCGAGATGGCGAGTGTGTTCATCGCGTCGCTGATACCGAGTGTGGTTCTGGGGCCGGTGGCTGGAATGTTCGCGGATCGCTGGGATCCGCGGCGTACCATGATCGCGAGCGACGTTGCGCGAGGAGTGCTCGTACTGCTGCTGGCATTCGCAGTGACGGTTCCGCAAATTTGCACGATCAGCTTTGCAGTGAGTTGCTTTTCGAATTTCTTCACACCGGCGCGGGCCATTACTCTTCCGCTGCTGGTCGCGCCCGATCTTCTGCTGGCGGCGAATGCGCGCATGCAGCAGAGCATGCAGGTGGTGCGGATTGCGAGTCCAGCAGTCGGCGTCCGCATTAGTGGCGGCCTTCGGCGAACGGATCTGCTACGCGGCCGATGGTGCAACTTTCTTCTGCTCGGCGTTGCTGCTGGCGACCTTGCGCTACGCCAAGACCGGCGACGCTGACCGTGCCGCGCGCGGTATTCCGCGATCTCGGCGCGGGATTCGAGTTTTTTGTTTGCCGATCCCCGATTCTCGTTCGTGGTGTTGTCCATGACCGCCGGAACGTT
This sequence comes from Bryobacterales bacterium, assembly GCA_963793395.1. Taxonomy (GTDB): domain Bacteria; phylum Acidobacteriota; class Terriglobia; order Bryobacterales; family Bryobacteraceae; genus Palsa-187. Next base: position 161,618 of record CAWCAP010000055.1, read on the forward strand.
CGCCGCCGGATGCTTCGGAGCGCTGGCGCCGGTGTATGTACGTGACGTTTTGCATCGCGGGCCATCACTGCTAGGCATGATCGGCATGCTGATCGCCGCGGGCACTGTGATGGGCTCGGCTTTATTGAGCAAATACGCACGCGAGTGCGATCCGCAGCGGTTAATCGGAAGCGGCATGGCGGCCGTGGGAGCGTCAATTCTCTTGATTGCGGCGGAGCCCAACCAGACCGCGGCGTTGCTCGGTTCCGCCGGCATGGGGCTCGGCGTAGCACTGGTGGTTGTCGCGGCCGCCGTCATGTTGCAGGGAGAGACTCCGCCGGACTTGCGCGGACGGGTGAGCGGGACAGCGGCGGCACTAACTTCGCTCGCGCAGTTGGCGGCGCTGGTGTTGTCGGGCATGTGGGCGACGCACTTGGGGATTCGAGGCGTGTTCGCCTTGAGCGCAGCCCTGCTGTTCGCAATCGGAGCTTGCGGCTTCAAGCCCGCACATCCCGGAACGGATCGCATACGTAGTCTTTCGGTTTAGAAGGCCGATAGCGAACATAGAGTGGACCTTCTTCGAAACTCTTTAATAGTTGATTGGCGTCGCCTTCGCTGTATCCAACAAGCCGTTTCTTATACTCGCCGTGAAAAGTCTGGCCAGCAATTTGGTAGGTGAAAGTCATGGCAACAGAATAGTGTTTGTTACCATTTCTATCCGTCCAAACGTCTAAAGATCCACCCTCAAATGCCGCAGTGGCCTTAGGCCAGTGCTCCGATGCCTTGTGCTTCCAAGATTTCCATCCGAAGTACGCCAGCACCAGACATAGGATCGCGCCGAAAAAAAGATCAACAGAAAACGTCGGGTCGTCGCTGGGAGGCATTTCTTCTAGATTGACCGTAAACGCGAACTATCCTATCATCACGCCGAGGACTCCAACATGGCCCAACCAGAACAGAACCTGAAGAATCACGCACGAATTGATCCGATGTTTCACGGCTTTTTATTTGTAGGCGCCTTGATTTTGCTGGGCGCGTCCATTTACGCGCTCGTCCGGCAACCGGACTGGTGGGGCGCGGTGCGGTTGTTCGGCGTCTTGTGGGCAATCGTCCTGATGTTTAAAGTGCGCCTCTACGCCATAAAGGTGCAGGACCGAGTAATCCGTCTGGAAGAGCGGCTGCGGCTTGCCCAATTGCTACCGGAGTCTACCCGCCAGCGCGTCGGCGACCTAAATGAAAGTCAACTCATCGCTCTGCGTTTCGCCTCCGATGGCGAAGTCGCCGGATTGGTCGAGCAGACTCTCGGCGGGAATTGGGATCAGAAGCAGATTAAGTCAGCCATCAAGAACTGGCGGCCGGATTTCCTTCGGGTCTGAAAATTTTCCGGGAACATTCTCTGCCCTCTATCCGTATCTTTTGGGCATGAGAGGCAGATTTCTACTGGCTGGCTTGGCCCTGGTGGCCCTCACGGGGTGCGATGCCCGGGCCAGATCCTCCTACATAGGCCCGATGCTGCACGCAACCAAAACCATCGAACTCGATAAAGCGGACATGGTGCGCGTCGAAATGCGCATGGGCGCGGGTGAACTGAATGTAGAGGGCGGATCGCAACGCTTGCTGGACGCCGACTTTGCTTTCAGCGTTCCCGAGCTGGAACCGGTCGTGCGGTATGAGGACGGCAGCTTTCGCGGACGCCTCACCATTGCCGAGCCGAGCCACCACTTCGAGCGGTTCGGGGCGTTACGAATGGAAACTCCGCCTCAACAACGAAGTTCCGCTGGAGGTGGTCACGCACTTAGGCGCTGGAAACGCGGAGATGAATCTGGGATCGTTAAACTTGCGCGGCGTCGAAGTGCACATGGGAGTCGGCAATCTGGATATGGATCTGCGCGGGACACCCAAGCGCGATTACGACGTGGAGATCCACGGCGGCGTCGGCAATGCCACGGTGCGCTTGCCCGCTGGCGTGGGCATCGTCGCGGACGCGCATGGCGGCATCGGCAATATCGATACCGAAGGTTTGGAGAAACACAATGGCCGCTGGGTGAGTCCGCAGCACGAGGATGCCAAGGTGACCGTACATCTGGATATCCGAGGCGGGATCGGCAACATCACGCTGCGCGCGAACTAGGCCGATTCCGCGTTAATCTAGTTTCCAGTGAAGACCACTACTGGACAAGCTATTTCCATCGAAACACCGAAGTGTGAACCGGGCATCGGGAAGATTATTCGCACGCCGGATTCTGCGGACCTGATCGACGGCGTGCGGGTTCGCCCCTACGATTTATGGCCGGACGATCGCGGATATTTCCTGGAGGTCGTGCGGCTGAAGCAGGGCCTGGCAGCGGACTTCGTGCCGGAGACGACGCAAGTCTCCGCGGCGCTGAGTTATCCAGGGACCATCAAGGCCTTCCATTTCCACCGGCATCAGACCGATCTCTGGGTGCCGTCGCAGGGAATGTTCCAAGTGGCTCTGGTGGATCTGCGGCCCGATTCGCCTACTTACGGCTTGAAAAATACCATGTATACCGGCGCGCTCAAGCCCTGGCAGATTTTCATCCCGCCTGGCGTGGGCCATGGATATAAGGTGATCGGCGAGCATCCGGGCATGCTGGTCTATGTGACCAACTGCCTCTACAATCCGCAGGACGAAGGGCGCATCGCGCACGATCAGAGCTCCATTGCCTACGACTGGGAGCTCCAGCACAAATGAAATTTTTTGTAACGGGAGGCGCTGGCTTCATCGGCAGCGCATTTGTGCGGATGCTGTTGGATTCGCCGGCTGCCTCGGCAGTGGTGAATTACGACAAACTGACCTACGCCGGCAACCTGGAGAATCTGGCGCCGGTTGCGGCCGACACTCGTTATCGCTTTGTGCACGGCGATATCTGCGACGCCGCGCTGGTGAATCAGACCATCGCCGAAGTACAGCCGGACGTCATCGTGAACTTCGCGGCGGAATCCCACGTGGACCGCAGCATTCTCTCCCCGGCGCCAGTATTTGAAACCAATCTGCGCGGCACGTTTACTCTGCTGGAAGCGGCGCGCACGCATAAGGCGCCGCGCTTCCTGCATGTCTCGACCGACGAAGTTTACGGCAGCATCCCGGCGCCGCACGATGCCGACGAGAACTATCCGCTGCGCGCCAGCAGTCCGTATTCGGCGTCGAAAGCCGGATCGGATCTGCTGGCGCTCTCTTACTTCGTCACCTACGAAATGCCGGTGACGGTGACTCGGGCGTCCAACAATTACGGTCCGTATCAGTTTCCGGAGAAGCTGATTCCGCTGATGATCTCGAATGCGATCGAAGATAAGCCGCTGCCGATTTATGGCGACGGCATGCAGATCCGCGACTGGCTGTATGTCGACGATCATTGCCGCGCGATTCTCTGCGGTGATCGAACGCGGGCGGGCCGGCGAAATCTACAACATCGGAGGCAGCCGCGCGCTGCCGAATCTGGAAGTGGTCGAGTGCATTCTGGATACGCTCGGCAAACCGCGATAGCCTGATGCAGACGGTGAAGGACCGCCCGGGCCACGACCGGCGCTACGCGCTTTCGAGCGAGAAACTCGATGCGCGAAACCGGATGGCAGGCGCAGATGCCGTTCGAAGCCGGCCTGCGCGCCACGATCGACTGGTATCGCGGCAACGCGGCTTGGATTGCGCGCGTGAAATCCGGCGAGTATCAAAATTACTACCAGCGGAATTACGCCAACCGCGCGACGTAATTATGTTCAGCACGCCGCTCCGCGAGGACTTCGAGCTCCGCTTGCTGGAGGAGCATCACGCTCCTGAAGTATTCGCTGCCGTGGAGCGCAACCGCGAGCATCTGCGGCAATGGCTGCCGTGGGTGGATGCGACCCAGACGGAGGACGATGGGATCGCGTTCATTCGCTCCACGCTCGAAATGTTCGCCGCGCATGACGGATTTACTGCCGGCATCTGGCATCGCGAGCGAGTGGCTGGAGTCATCGGCACTCATCGCATCGACTGGCGGAACCGGCGGGTGGAGTTGGGCTACTGGCTGGCCCGGGAGTTTGAAGGCCGCGGCATCATCACCGACGCCTGCCGCGTGGCCATAAACCACTTGTTCCACGAATTGGATTTGAACCGGGTGGAGATCCGCTGCGCGGCTGGAAATTTAAAGAGCGGCGCGATTCCGCGGCGGCTGGGATTCAAACTTGAAGGCACCCATCGTGACGCGGAACTGGTGAACGGGCGGTATCACGATCTGCTGGTGTACGGAATGCTGAAGTCGGAATGGACTTAGCTTACCGCGTGGGAGACGCGCTCGGACCAAACGGGTTTGGAAAAGAGAACGGATCCGATGGCGCCGTCCCGCCAGTCGACGGAGCGGTGGCCGGGGCGAAGGGATTCGGAGCTTGCAGCGGGTTCTGGCCTGTCGCGCCAGCTTGGCCAGCTGCACCGGCCTGCCCCGCTTGATTCAAGCCGGATGCATTCGCACCAGATGTATTCAAGCCAGGTTGACCGGCGCCGGGCTGATTCGTGGTTGGTTCGTAGACGAACTCCCATTCCTGGTACTTCGTTCGATCACGATAAGCCTTGATGCTTGGTCCTTTGAATGTGCTGGCTACGCCCGCGATGCCGGGTGAGCCGGTGGGCCCTGTTGCTGGCGCCTGATTCGGACGGAAGAGCGCGTTATCGATGGCGTTCAGGGCGGCGTTGCCTGTGTTATTGCCGGGCAAGGCTGGATTCGGCTGCGTTCCTGGCGCAGGGTTCTGCGGCGAAGGGGGCACCTGTGGATTGAACCCACCGGCTTGCAGATTGGCGGCGACCTGCGCATTCACTTGCCCCGCATTGTACTGGGGCTGCTGCGACGGTGATGCCGGCAGCCCGACGGGAGGGAACGCGGCATTCGGGTTATTCGGATTCTGAGTATCGTTCGGGACCTGCGCCACCGCCAGTGCGTTGGGATCGGTCGGGTTCGGATTGAGGAACGTCGAAGCCTGCGGATTGCCTCCGCCCTGACCATTGCCCTGTCCCAAAGCGCCCTGAATCTGAGCTTGGCCGAATTGCGGGTTGCCGCGCGCCGGTTGTCCTCCCGCTCCCGGCTGCTGCGGTTGCCCCGTCTGCGCGGTTGGCGTTGCGATCGTAATGGCAGGCCAGGTACGCGGATCGGACGGATCGTAAGCCGTGGAATTTGCCGCTCCTATTCCGGGAGCGCCGGAGTTGGACCCTTGCGGTTGCGGGAATCCGGGGCCATTGGGAAACCGCCGATCGCTGGGCCGCTGCTGCGCCATCGGGTTCAGGGCGGGCACTCCGGCAACCGTTGATGGGTCGGTCGAATTGTTTGCGGCGTCCGCTGAGGTGGCGGCGGCCGGCGCGGCGGTATTCATGCTGTTGGCGCCAAGCGGACCTCCACCGGGTGTTTGTCCCTGGCCGGGCGCGCCGCCGCTGGCATTCTGCGCGGGCGGCTTTTTCACCAGCGAGTCGGTCAGGAAGGCGCCGTTGGTGTGGATCAAGCGCCACTCGTCCTTGCCGGTCATGGGATCGATGTAGCGGCGGCGCAGGTAACGTTTATTGTTGGTGCTCTCCAGATCTTTCAGCTCCGCCGGGTAGCGCTTATTCTCGGCGTAGAAGACTTGGATGGCCCGCTTGTACTGATTGCCGCGGTCCATCAAGAGCTGTTCTTTGTCGCGAGCGCTCTCGAAAGCGGCGCGCGGCAGTTCCTGATACATGGTGAAGGCCACGGCGGCGGCGATCAGGAAGATCACCAGTAGCGCGAAGCCGCGTTGCTTAGGCGGCCTGGACCTCGTGTATTTCATCCGGGCAATTCCTCGATCAGCGGCAGGGTTTGCTGATTCTTATTCGCAGTGTCTTCCACTACGGCGGAGTTCACGCCAATGCGGATGATCTTAAAACGATTGTGGATGAGATCGTTCTCGCCGGCCACCACTATGTCTTCACCGTCCAGGAAGAACGCGCGCTTGGCGGCTCCGGGAGCGACTGCCCGCGAATCGCTAACGTACCCATAGTATTTGAGCGGAATCGCCGGGACCACCGGCTTCGGCGGAGTAGCCGGAATCGGCGGCGTTGAGGACGGCGGCGGCGTGATGGGAATCACTTTAGCCACCGTGGGTATCGGAGTTTTCGGTTTGGGCGGCGCGCCGAATTCGAACAGACTGCGCTCGCCGCCTTCAAGCGGCAGATTTTGCAGTTGCGCAAGGAGATTGAGCTTCAGCGCCGGATCGATGCGGCTGACGTCGACTCCGTCCGGCAGTTTCAGCGTGGGCTTGAAATCCTGAATCGCAGTCTGACCGCGGCGCGCGGTGCCCGTATCCGCGCCCTGCGGAGTAAGTGCGGCTGCGCTTTGCACCGAGCGGGCGCGCGCGCCCAGCGATTCCAACGGCACCGGAGGACGCGCGGCTGCTGGAGTGATGGAGGCCGCCTGCTGCGGCACGTCCGGCGTGCGGTTCATGAGGTACACGGTGACCAGCACCACGGCCAAGCCGCCCAGAATCGCCAGCTTCTTCGGTTCCGCACCGAGCTGTGATGGGATCAAACTCATTGCGCCGATCCGTCGTCCCGCACAAAGGTATCGATCTTCATGCTTATATTCAGCGTACCGCCGGTCTGTTCCGGAGCCGCGTTCAGCGCTTCGATAATCAGCAGGCGCGGCGAGCGGTCCAGCTCATGCACGAAGCGCATCAGGTTGGCATAAGTACCTTCGTAATTCGCCGAGATGCTCATCATGCTGAGGGAGTCGGAGCCTTCGATGGGCTCGGTCGCGTAGGCGTGTTCCTTGGGTTTGATCTTGGCGCGGTCGGCGGCGTCGACCAGTTCCGAGAGCAGCGTCGAATACGCGGTGCGGCGCGCCAGGAAATATTGGTTCAGGAATTTGTCGCCTTCAGCGCGGCCTTGTTCGACGGCGGCCACATGCTCACGGGTGCTGGCCAGCAACGCTCGCCGGGCCGTGGTTTGCGATTCCAAAGCGGCAAGCTGTCGCTGCAAATCGTCGGCAGAACCGCCGGGCGGATACGTCACGATCCAGGCCGCGCCGATCACCGCAACCAGCAGCACGCCGAGCGCGATGCGCCACCGGAATGGAACTCCCGCCGCGGCGCTAAAGTTTCTGGGCATAGTTCACACTCACGCGATATCGATAGAGCGGCTCATTGTCGGTGGGGGGCGCCGAATTGTGTACTGTCGCCGGGCCGAAGCGCGGCGACGTCTGCAGCTGTTTCAAAAAAGTAATGACCGGCTCGGGGCTTTGCGACCCGATCACCATGTCCAATAAAACCTGATTGCGCGAATCGATCTGCGGCAGGCGCACCTGGATCAGACGCACGTTGGGCGGCATCACGGCTTCCAGATCGGCGAAAATTCTGGTCCAACTGACCGACTTGCGCTCGACTAGGGTGTTCAGTAAGAGACTGCGTTCCAGAATGCTGGCGTTGGCCGGTTGGCGCAGCGTGGCATCCAGGCGCGCCTGCTCAGTGGAGATGGCGGATAGCTCCTGATTGAGACGATTCACACGCGCGCGGGTTTCGCCCGAACGCGCCCGATCGATCCCGATCAGATACAGCAAGCTGCACAACGCCACGGCTAGCACCGCCATCGCGACGCCAGTGACGACGAGCAGAGGACGGTCCCGGCGGAACGGCTCGCTCGCCAGATTGATCGGAATTCTCACGTTAATTGCGCGCCCCTTCCAGATAACCTAGCAAGCCGGCATTGAAAGCGCCGGGCGCGCCATAGTTGCTGCGCAACATGTCTTTTTCGTAGCGCAGACTGGGAAGCGCGCCGGGCGCGAATCCGCATAGCGTGAGTTTGTCGGCGGGAGCGGACAGCTCATCCTCCACGTAAGAGAAGGTCGGCTGCAGCACCGCCAGCACTTCTTCCTCGGTGACTTCTTCCAGTGCGACACAGCGGAACAGTTTCAGGCTTTCGCCGCGCAACACCATGACGGTCAGCGCTTTTTCACTCAACTTCGCGATCACATTGACGGCATCGCCGCGGGCGGCGGGCGGACTCAACTGCAAGGCCGCCAGCGCGGAAGTGGTTACTTCGCCTACGTGGAAATTGATGCCGCGGAACAGCGCCTCATACCGCGCGATGATTTCGAGCGCCACGATCACCGCCACCACTTCGATGGTCGCTCCCTTTTCGGCAGGCTGCGCGAAGTAGCTGACCGCGGCGGAATCGATATCGAAGGGCAGAGTTTTTTTCAAACGGAAACGGATGAGCGACAGCTGTTCCTCAGGCGATGTTGGGAATGCGTCGAAATCCAGGACGCTCACGCGAGCGGCGTAGTCCGGAAGAATCAGCGCGGCACGACGGCGTTTGCGCGCGTTGTCCAGCGGCGCGATGCGCTTCAGCACCGCCGTGGCCGCGTCAGCCTTTTGGATGTTGTCATCCACCGGAGACACCACCAGCGTGCCGGGTTCAAAGTGTACAAAGCCCGGATCGCCCGGCCGTCCATTGCCGGACTGGGCAAAGGCGATACCAGCCTCCGAGAACTCGAAGACATGGCTGGGCGGCGGATCTTTCACCAGGCGCGAGATTTGGTTCAGGATGGACATCGTGTTTCAGACTTCGATAAAGGTGACCTTATTTATTTCCTTGAGCGTGGTCACGCCCGCGCGCGCCTTGTCGAGCGCCGATTCGCGCAGGAAAGTCATGCCCTCTTCGCGCGCCGCTCGGCGGATTTCAGACGCGGGCCGCCGGTTGAGAATCAATTCGCGAATGCGCTCCGAGAGATCCAGCAATTCGTGGATGGCGCTGCGGCCGCGGAATCCGGTGCCGCCGCATTCAAAACAGCCGGCGCCTTCGTAGAAAGTGACATTACCCCAGTCGGCCAAAGCCAAGCCGCTCTCAGTGAGATAAGCGTCGTCATATTTCACAGGCGCTTTGCAATGCGGGCAGATGACACGCACCAGCCGCTGCGCCAGAATGCAGTTCAGCGCGGAAACGAAGTTGTACGCCTCTACGCCCATGTTGAGAAAGCGGCCGAGGACGTCCAGAACATTATTGGCGTGGACTGTGGTGAACACCAGATGCCCGGTAAGCGCGGCATTGATGGCGATCTGCGCCGTTTCCTGGTCGCGAATTTCGCCCACCATGACTTTGTCCGGATCGTGGCGCAGGATGGAACGCAGGCCGCGCGCGAAGGTCAGTCCCTTCTTTTCGTTTACCGGAATCTGCGTGATGCCCTTGATCTGATATTCGACAGGATCTTCGATGGTGATGATCTTGTCTTCGTCGTTCTTGATCTCGCTTAGCGCAGCGTAGAGCGTGGTGGTTTTACCGGAACCTGTGGGTCCGGTGACCAGCACCATACCGTAAGGCTCCTTGATGTAGCGGCGGAATTTGACTAGGTCGCTATCGGCGAAGCCCACAACGTCGAGCGATAGTTTCGCGAACTTCTCGCTCATGGACTCTTTGTCCAGGACACGCAAGACCGCGTCCTCACCGTAAATAGTCGGCATGATAGAGACGCGGAAATCGATCAGGCGGTTTTTGTAGCGCACGCGGAAGCGTCCATCCTGGGGAACGCGGCGCTCGGCGATGTCGAGCTCGCTCATGACCTTGATACGCGAAATGATGGTGGAGTGCCAGTCCTTGGCGATGGGCGGCATGGCGTAGTGCAGCACGCCGTCGATGCGGTACTTGATGGCTACTTCCTGGTCGCGGGTTTCGATGTGGATGTCGCTGGCGCGCCGTTCCAGCGCGTTGAAGATCGTAGTATCGACCAGCTTGATGACCGGCGCGATGTCGGAATCGCCAGCCGCCAGGCGGTCAATCGAGAGCGTCTCATCCGGATTGTCTTCGTCACCGATTACGTCGAGAGCGAAGCCTTCGGTGACCTCTTCGAGAACGCGCTGCGATTGTTCGGTCTTCTTGAGAAGATCTGAAATTTGCGAAAGCGTAGCCACTCGCACCCGCAGCTTCTTACCGAGAAGAACCGCCAGTTCGTCGATCAGATTTAGATTCCGCGGATCGGCGATGGCGATTTCGAGAGTCCCATTCTCATCGCCCCCTACGCCGTTGTAAGCCTGAATCGGCACGAAATTGTAACGGAACATCAAGTCCACTGGAATCGAGTGGAACAAGTCGTGGTCGATGCGAGTTTCCTTGAGGTCGACAAACTCGTGATAGTAACGTGCAGCCAGCGCGCGCGCCTTCGTAATTTCCTGCACCGGGTCTTGCGGAAGAATTTGGTTGGTGGCTGCCATAAATTAACGTTACGAACGAATGGAATCCGCTAAAGAAAAGATCGGCAGATATAGGGAAATCAGCACAAAGGCCACGAAGATTCCCATGATAATCATGATGATGGGCTCGATCAGGCTGAGCGCCGCAGTAACGCGCGTCGCGACGTCGTCTTCATAAAACTCGGCCACGCTGCCGAGCATCGCGGGCAACGCGCCGGTCGACTCGCCCACTTCAATCATATCCAGCGACAGGCTGGGGAACACACCGGTGATGCGCAAGGCGCCGGAAAGAGACTGCCCTTCGCGCACCAGCTTGGTGGCTTTTTGCAGCACCTTTTTCAACACCTGCGTGCCCAGCGAATCAGCCGAGGTATCGAGCGCCTGCATCAGCGGGATGCCGCCGATCAGCAGCGTGCTCAGCACCCGCGAAAATTGCGCCACCTGATACTTCAGCCACACCTCGCCCAGCACCGGGACTTTCAGCAGCGCGCGGTCGAACGCTTCCTTGCCCGCGGCCGTTTTGCCCCAGGCTCGCAGCGCGATCGCCGCCGCGACCAAGACTCCAAAACCGATCAGCACGTAACCGCGCGCCGTGGTGCCGATGGCGATCAGGATCAGCGTCGGCGTGGGCAACTGCGCCTGCATGCTGCTATACAGCTCGGCGAAATTGGGCACCACGTAGGTGATCAGGAACACGATCAGGCAGATCACCAGAACGATCAGCAACGCCGGGTACATCAGCGACACCAGCAGCTTCTTGCGCACCGACAGCGCGAGCTTCTGATAGGTGACGAAGCGCTCGATCACTTCGGCCAGCGATCCGCTGCGCTCGCCCGCCAGCACGCTGGTGACATAGATCGGCGGGAACACGCCTTGCTTCGCGAAGGCGTCCGAGAGCAGCGACCCGCTCTTCACTTCGTCGCGCACATTGCGGATGTGGCTCGACAGTTTCGGGTCGGTCAGGCGTTCGGCGAGCAGGTCCAGCGCGCTCAGGATAGGCAGGCCCGCGCGGATCAGGGTGACGAACTGCTGATTGAAGATCAGGAATTTTTCGAGGTTGAAACGCTTGCTGCTGGGACGCAGGCCGGAAGCCAGGCCGCTGATTTCCGACCGCGGCTTGATGTTATAGACCAGGAAGCCCTGCTGCGTGTAGCGGTCGCGCAGCTCTCGCTCGGAAGCCGCTTCGGCCACCTGCTGGTGGATCTCCCCGCGCGCGTCGGCGTATTTAAGCGTCCACTCGGCCATGCGGTAAGTTATTGAGGGCCAGTTCGTTAGCCGGAAGACACTCCTCCGGCGACAGCCCTATATAATATTGACGCACGCGGGGGGCGGAGCGTGCAAGAATGTTCGCCCCAAACTTAGGCTTTCGACGGCTTCGCTGACGGCTTCAAATTGGGAAATCGGGCTGGTCGCGCTTGGGACCAATCCAGATATTGCGTGGTGTCATGCTTTTCCCAAAACTTTCGCTCGGCCGTTATGGAACGGAATTTCGGAATCGCCTTGAGCTTTTTCATTTCGCCGCCGCCTTCGTGTAAATCAGAATGTGCTGGCGCGGCAGGGTTTCAATCACCGGCCCCAGCTTAAAGCCCTCGGCCTCCACTTCCGTTTTAGCTTCGGCCACGCTCATCTTGTGATCCGCCAGGATGGGGACGTTGGGATCCTCCTTGCGGTATTCGAGCTGCACCAGCCGCCCGCTGGGTTTCAACGCCCGGCGAATTCCTTGCAGCATTTTTTGCGGCTGCGAGAATTCGTGGTAGACATCCACCAGAATGATCAGGTCGATCTGGCCGGCCGGGAGCTTGGGATCGCTCTCACTCCCCAGCACCGTTTCCACGTTGGTGATTCCGGCTTTCGCCGCATTGTTGCGCAGCAACCCCAGCATCTCAGGCTGCAGATCGTTGGCGTACACCTTGCCGCCGGGGCTCACGCGCTTGGCCATGCGCAGCGCGACGTAGCCGGTGCCTGCGCCTACTTCGGCCACCGTCATTCCGGGCTTCAGTCCGATAGCGTCGAGCGCGCCCTCGACGTTTTCCTCGGATTCGCGCTCGGGACGCTCCAGCCAATCCGCGCCGCGGAAGCCCATAACATTGGCAAAATGGCGGCCGGTGAGCGGATGCGTCGTTTGGCCGCATGAACGGCCGCAGGCGCTTGGGATGCAGCCGTCGTCGCCTGGAATGCTGGAGCGAGCGACGGTGAAGCAGCCACAAGCGCCAGCAACACCGCCATCGAAATTCGGCGACGGAGCAGCCGCCTCCCGATTTGCCTTCCGCCCCAATTCCCGCTAGATTGTGGAGTGATCATGCTCAAATGTCCGGCGCTGCCTACATTATGCCTCGCGACGCTGGCGCTCGTAGCTGGACTTCCGCTGGCGGGCTGCAAGAAGCAGGCTCCCGCGCAAATCGTTTTTCAAATGGGCGAGCGCGCGACGGCCACTCCGATGACCTACAACGTGGTCCAAACCGGGTGGCGCACGCAACTCGGGGACATCTTGCAAGTACGGGTTCCGCAGAATCGCTATCTGGTGATCGCACTCTCCGCCACCAATGGCGGCGGCCACCCAGTGTCGGTGCCTTTTTTTACGTTGGAGAGTCCCAGCGGTGCAGAATATAAGGAACTGGAAAGCGGCGATGGCGTAGACAATTGGTTCGGCCTACTGCGGGAGGTGGCGCCGGCCGAAACCAAGCAAGGGAACATCGTCTTTGACGTGCCGCTCGGCTCTTATCGCTTGCGCCTGACCGACGGCGGCGAACCAGGATCGGAGAAATTTGTATGGGTCGAAATTCCGCTGCGCATCGACGGGGATTCAACGGTCGAAATGCCTCTGCCTGGACCCAAGTAGTTCACCTCTGCGGGCTGGCGGCTTTGCTCGCTGCGTTTCTGGGGACAGCGCCTCCCGTCTCGGCCGCGTTTTCGGTCGACCGTATCGGGCTGCATCAGTTCGAAGACGGACCGGAGCTGGGCCCGAATCACGCCTTCCTGCCGGGCGAGTCCGTGTACTTCAGTTGCCGCTTGACTGGATATCAATCGGCTGTCACCGGCGATAATCAGCGCAGCGTCAAACTGTCCTGGACGCTGGAGGTGACCGATCCCTCCGGAACCCCGTTGGTGGCCGGCATGAAAGGCGAAATCGCCGAGCCAATCTCCCCGCAGGACAAGAACTGGTATCCGAAGTTTCTGCATCATTTCGATATCCCGCCGTTCGTGCCCGGCGGCGCCTATCACATTAGAGTCACAGCGCGGGATGAAGTCGCCAAGGCCGATTTGACGTCCCAACTGGAATTCCAGGTGCGCGGGCACGCGGTGGAACCGAGTCCGGTCCTGGCTGCCCGCAATCTGCGGTTCGTCAAGGATGAGACCGACGGGCCGCCGCTCGATCCCGCCGTATATCATCCGGGCGAGACGCTGTGGGCGCGCTTCGATATCACCGGCTATAAGTACGGCGGCAAAAACCACTATTCGGTCGAATACGGCCTGGCGATTCTGCGTGAATCGGGTGAGCAGGTATTCGCCCAGCCCGCGGCGGCCGCCGATTCGAGCGAAGGTTTTTATGCGCAGCGCTATGTCCCGGGCGCGGTCAGCTTGAACCTGCAGCCCGATGTTCCCGAGGGCAGCTACACGCTGGTGATTACGATGGCCGACAAGGTGGGCGCGCAAACGGCCGAAGCCCGCCGCGAGTTCCGCATCCAAAAATAAGCGCCGGGCTAGTGGCTCAGTTTGGCGCGTGTTACACTAAAAATCGCACTATTTTCAGGGAGTTTCCGCGTGGATCGTCAAACCCGTAAAGATCTCAAGACCGATAAGTTTGCCGAAGATGTCTTCGACGTATTCGGTTGGGCCTCGGCCCATAAGGCCGAGGTGGTGCGCTACGGCGCGGCTCTCATCGTAGTCGTGCTGATCGTGGCCGGCGTGATGTATTACAACCGCTCACAAGCAGCCGATCGCGAGGAAGCGCTTACCAAAGCATTGCACGTGGAAGACGCCACGACGGGTTCGACCGTCGAGCCCACCAGTCTGCATTTCGATACCGAAACTGAAAAAACCAAGGCGAAAATGCAAGCCTTCACGGAGCTGTCCAGCAAATACAGCGGCACGCAAGAGGGTTCGATTGCCGATATGTATCTGGCCAGCTACGCCATCGATTCCGGCAATCAGGATGAAGCCGAGAAGCGCTACAAGCGGGTAGTCGACGACGGGCCTAAGCCCTACGCCAGTCTGGCGCGCATCGCGCTATCCCAGATATACATTTCCGAGGGCAAGACGGCGGACGCCGAGAAGGTACTGCGCGACGCCATCGCGAATCCTTCGGCAACGGTTTCCAAGGAGCACGCGGAACTGGCGTTGGGTGAGCTGCTTTCCACATCGAACCCCGCGGAAGCGCATAAGCTGCTCGATCCATTGCGCACTTCCGCTCGCGGAACCATCAGCCGTACTGCCATCATGGATTCCGCCAAGATTGCGCAAACCGCTTCCCCTGGCCCTCCGCCAGCCAGGTGACAACCGGCACAGCGTGACTCTGCCCGCCCCGCTCTCCCATTTGCGGTTTCCGTTGGAGCGCTCGCGTGGGCGGCGCTACCCGGAGTTGCCTCATCCCTACCGCAATGCTTTCCAGCGCGACCGTGATCGCGTGGTGCATGCGCGGGCCTTCCGGCGGCTCGAGAACAAGACCCAGGTTTTCACCGCAGGCATTTCGGATCATTTTCGCAACCGCCTGACGCATACCATTGAGGTCTCGCAGATCGCGCGCACCATGGCCGGAGTTCTGGGCGTGGATGAAGACCTTACCGAGGCGCTGGCGCTGGCGCACGACATCGGCCATCCGCCCTACGGCCATTCCGGCGAAGAGGAATTGGACCGCCTGATGCGGCGTTTCGGCGAGCGCTTCGATCACAACCTGCACGCCCTGCGCATTGTCGAGACGTTTGAGAGCCGCTATGCGCGCTTCCCGGGGTTGAATCTGACATTCGAAGTTCGCGAAGGCATCGCCAAGCACTCGCGCGATTTCGAGCCCGGCGAGATTCCGCAACTGGACGAATACCTGCCTGGGCTGCGTCCGCCGCTGGAGGCGCAATTGATCGACGCCTGCGATGAGATCGCCTACGACACGGCCGATCTGGACGACGGCTACTACGCCGGCTTGGTCATCGATCGAAGCCGCCTGCCGCGCCTCCGATATGTTCCGCGAACTGGATGAGGCGGCGAGCATGCAGTTCCCCGGGGCGCCGGAGCGCGTCCGCATGCACGAGGTGGTGCGCGGATTGATCGACTGGCTGGTTTCGGGACTGCTGGAGGGAACCATGGCCGCGGCGCAGGGCTTGGCGGACGCTGACGCCGTGCGGGCGCATCCCCGCGGAGTGGTGCGTTTTACTCCGGCCACGGCCGAGGGCGCGGCGCAATTGAAGCGCTATTTGCGGGCTGAAGTCTATGAGTCCGAGCGGTTAGTCCAGGATCGCCAGCGGTCGGTGGAGCGCATCGCGCGGGTTGTTCGAGCTCCTATTGGAACACCCGGACTTGATGCCCGCCGCGTATCTGGAAGAATCCGCAGGCGAACCGCTGCATCGCCAGGTGTGCGACTATATCGCCGGCATGACCGACGGGTTCTTCGCGCGGACCTGCGACCAGTTGGGGATCTAAGGCCCGCTAAGGCGAGGGGCCGCCCGGGAATCCGTCAACCTTCCTACCCCGTTTCGCGTCGTAATGAGTGTAATGCGAAAGAAGATGGCTCTAGCTGCCCCGGTGTTGTGCGCCCTGTTATTCATGGGGGCCCGCAGCCCCAAACTCTCGAAGGACGAGCAGGTCATCCATGCCCTGAACCGCTTGACCTTCGGCCCGCGGCCCGGAGATGTCGAAGCGGTCCGGAAAATGGGCGTCAAGAAGTGGATCGATCTGCAGCTTCACCCGGAACGCATCGCTGAAAACCCGGAGCTGGCGCAAAAGTTGGCGCCGCTCGAATCGCTGCGTCTCTCGCAGGCCGATACCGAGCGCACGTATCCCAATCCGCAAATGATCCGGGCGATCGCTGCAGGGCGGCAAGCAATGCCTGACGATCCCGTGACGCGAGCGGCTGTCGAGCGGGTCGTGCAACGTTTCAAAGTGAAGAAGGACTTTGCGGATAACGCGCCACTAGAGCCGGCAATCCGTTGGATCAGCTACTGACGCGAGAGCAGATTCGCACGCTCCGTGCGGGAACCGTCGATCAGAAGCGCGCGGTGATCGCCGCGATTCCTGAGAACCAGATAGACGATGTCGCGATTGCCCTGCCCGCGGGCTTGCGGATGCAACTGCTCCCTGCGGTGGAACCCGCGCTGCGCCGCAAGCTGATGCTGCTGACGGCTCCGCAGCAACTGGTGGCTTTCGATTTGAGCGAAGGGAAGTTGTATCGCGCCATTCTCAGCAACCGGCAACTTGAAGAGCAGATGGTCGACTTTTGGTACAACCACTTCAACGTCTTCTTGGACAAGGGCGCCGACCGCTATCTGGTGCCCACCTATGAGCGCGAGGCCATCCGGCCGCACGTCCTGGGCAAATTCCGCGATCTGCTGGAAGCGACTGCCAAGAGCCCGGCCATGTTGTTCTTCTTGGATAACTGGGAGAGTGTTGGTCCCGCTCCAGCACCGCGGCGCGGAAACGCCAAGCGGCCAGTTCGCGGGTTGAACGAAAACTACGCGCGCGAGTTGATGGAACTGCACACTCTGGGCGTCGACGGCGGCTATACCCAGAAGGACGTCACCGAAGTAGCGCGTTGCTTTACCGGCTGGACCATCCGCCTGCCCCGCCAAGGCGGCGATTTCTTTTACAACGACCGCGTGCATGACAAAGGCGAAAAGACCGTTCTGGGCGTGAAGATCCCGGCCGGCGGCGGCCAGGACGATGCCGAGAAAGTGCTGGATATTCTGGCCCGGCATCCTGCGACGGCGCGCTTCATATCGAAAAAGCTGGCGCAGCGATTTGTGGCCGACGATCCGCCGCAGAAGCTGATCGACAAAATGGCCAAGACCTTCCGCGACAAGAACGGCGACATCCGTGAAGTAATGAAGACCATGCTGACGTCGGACGAATTTTTCTCGCAAGCCGCGTATCGCGCGAAAGTGAAAACGCCGTTCGAAATGATCGTCAGCGCCGTGCGCGCCACCGGAGCGCAGGTCGATTTCGCGTTTCCGCTTGCCAGGCAGATCGCGGATCTGGGCGAGCCGCTCTACCGTAAGCTCGAACCCACCGGTTACTCGGATGTAAATAGCGAATGGGTGAACTCGGCGGCCCTGCTGGCGCGTATGAATTTCGCGCTGTCGCTGGCGCAGAACAAGGTACCGGGATCGAAAATGGACGCTTCTTCGTTCACCGGCAGCTCGGACGAAGTCGCGCGCCAGGTTTTATTCACGGACGCGAGGCCGGAAACGCTGGCGGCGATCGATAAGCAGGTGCAAAGCGCTAAGGCGCCGCTAGTGGGCTTGCTGCTGGGCTCGCCCGATTTTCAGAGGAAATGACTATGACCACTCGCCGCCTATTCCTCAAGAGTTCCGGCTTGGCCATGTTCGGCATCGGCGCGGCACCCATGTGGCTTGCGCGCGCGGCCGATAGTTCAAGCCCGCGCAAGAAAGTTCTGGTCGCGGTGTTCCAGCGCGGAGCAGTGGACGGGCTAAACGTAGTGGTCCCCTTCGGCGAAAAGAATTATTACGCGCTGCGGCCGACTATCGCGATCCCTGTGCCGAAGGCCGGCGCCGAATCGGCAATCGACCTTGACGGCTTCTTCGGCCTGCATCCGGCACTCGCGCCGCTCAAACCGATCTACGATGCCAACCAATTGGCTATCGTGCACGCTGTGGGATCCCCCGACCCGACGCGCTCGCACTTCGACGCGCAGGATTACATGGAATCCGGAACACCGGGACGTAAAGCCACCACCGACGGCTGGCTCAATCGCGCGCTACCGCCATCGGTGGATGCTCGCAAATCGCCGGTGAGAGCAGTGAGCTTGGGGCCGTCGCTCTCCAGAGCCCTGCGCGGACACAACGAAGCCGTGGCCATCAACAACCTGAACGAATTCAAGGTGAGCGATGCCGGCGGAGCAACCACGTTTGAAAGCATGTACGCATCGACACTGGATACAATGCTGAGCGGCACGGGGCGCGAAACGTTCGATGCAGTGAAGTTGATGCAATCGATTCAAGCGCAGCCCTACACACCGGCAAACGGTGCGAAGTATCCGGGCGGACGGCTGGGCCAGTCCTTGATGCAGGTGGCACGGCTGATCAAGGCGGACGTGGGGTTGGAAGTGGCATTCGCTGACGTCGGCGGCTGGGACACACACGTCAACGAAGTCGGGCAGACTCCTGGAGCCGGGCAACTGGCAAACCTGCTGGGGAATTTCGGACAGGCGCTGGCTGCTTTTCATCAGGATCTCGGCGACCGCATGGAAGACGTCGCCGTCGTCACCATGAGCGAGTTCGGGCGCACGGCCAGAGAAAACGGCAACCGCGGCACCGATCATGGCCACGCCAACGTGATGTTCGCTTTCGGCGGCGGAATCCGCGGAGGTAAGGTCTACGGCGATTGGCCGGGCTTGGCTCCGGAGCAGCTTTATGAGAACCGCGATCTGGCGCTCACCACCGATTTCCGTGACGTTCTGGGCGAACTGGTCACCAAGCACCTGGGGAACGGCCAACTGGCCGGTGTCTTTCCGGAATACACGCAACCAAGGTTTCGCGGACTAGTCCGGGCCTGAGGGGAGTACGCAGTCTCTCTTACTTAGTACCCTACATTAGCTCGCCACTAAGCCGATAGATGCCTTAGTGACACTCGCGCTGTTACTCTTTTCCAGTTCCAGCAAGCTGACCTTTCAAAGCCCCGAGCTCTGGGTGTATCTGCTTGGCCTGTCAGTACTTTTGGCAATCGCCCTACGCCGGGTCAAGGCCCAGCAGGATCCGCTTAAGGACGAAGTCTATACCACGACTGTAGCGATCGAGCATATCCAAAGTGGAGTAGCCTGGATCCGCGGCGACGGGAAGATTCGATCGATAAACGCTTCCTTCGCGGCTGCCTTGGGCGCGGAGCCGAAGATGCTTATCGGCCGCGACTGGTACGAGCTATTCGCCGAGCGGGATCGCGCCAAAATACAGGAAGGTTACAGCCAGATGCTGCTGCTCGGCCGCGCCACACTGGACGCGCAGGGGCGCCGGCTGGATGGCAGGCTATCCGGCCTGGACGTGCTGATGGTGGCGATTCACGACCATAAAATGCGCTTCATGGGACACCACTGCCTGGTCGTAGATCGCACTCGCGAAAAGCTGCTGGAGGCTCAGGTTGAGGTATTAACCAAGAGCTTGGAGCAACGCGCCAGCGCGCTCTACTAAATCTCACTATTCCCTTTGGTGTGTTGAAAATACCATGTGGGTGGGATAGGTTCGGTGAGTCCGGTCCAATATACTTTTCTTAATTCCCCGTTACGACATGACGGACGCCTAGGTCGCTCTCCAGACTGTGGCGTTCGTCTTAATTTTTTAGAGCGGGCTTATTGACGAGGCTGGAGCGCTTTGGCGGGCGGCGCGGTATTCCCGGCGGCGGCGAGAAGCACGATCTGGTTCCTCAGGAACGCGAACTTCCGGCCGGTTTCATCGATCACATTCACCTGCGATATATATTGGCCGGGCGGCAGCTTCGACAGTGGAACCTGGAACGTGAACTGGGCTACTCCAGGCCGGGATGTGGACAGTTTGTTGAGCCGCAATGGACGCGACGTGTACGCCGTTTGTCCGCCCAGCAGCAGAGCGAAATTCGCCTGGATGTCTGGGATCTTCCGGTCCGGGTCCATGGCGGGATCGTAGATCTCGCCATACACGTACAATGTTTGGTCGCCGCGGAAAACGCGGGTGATGCTGGGGACTGTTTTCTGGCCGTTCTCTACCAGCGGGTGGGCGGCTAGAAGCCGCTTGTTGGTATCGGCGCTGCCCACCGCTGACGCTACTGGCTCCTTCTGATTGCTCAAGACCACCGAACTCACGCGCAGGGATTTCGCAGCGCTCAAATCGGGGACAGTGAACTTCGTTTCAAACGTGCCCATCTTACCGCTCAGATTCTCGCGCGCGAGGAAGCGCAGGGCGTAGGTGCCGGGAGTGAGTGTGAGCACGGAATCGTACTGCAGGTAGCGGCGTCCGATTTTTTCGGCGTCGGTGTCGTTCAATTTAACGGTGATGTTGTCGCGCACTCCGCCCACCAGTTTCCCGGAAGCATCGCGTACTTGGCCGATAAAATCGAAGTCCACTGTTTGCTTGGCGCCCTTCTTGGTGAGCCCCACGGCCGAGCCTGGAATTTTCACGGAGATCGGAACCGAGTAACGCTCTTTCGCGACGCGGAAGTAATCTACTTCGAGGGCCAGCGGCAGCTCGCTCACCGGATCGCCAAGCGTTAGCGCCTCTTCCAGTTGCCGCTCTTTGTCAGAGGAGTTGAAATTCTTGAATTGCTTCCCGGCGTAATAGCCGGTGCGGTAATCCAGCTTGGCGGTGACGTTTTTATCCAGAATATTCACTTTGATGCGCCGGAACTTCCCGTCCGCAACGTCGTTCTTGCTGTAGTAGCCGATGATGTAGTAGCTGCCGATATCTTCCTGCGCCTGCCGGATGCCCATGGTCAGATCGTTGGTATCGAGCATGGCCTTTCCGCCGGTATCGGATGCGAGCGTGACCAGCGTCTCCTGCGAATCCTGAAAACTCGCGCGCAGGCCGGCCTGCTTCGTGCCGGTGATCATTCCGGTGCCGCGCGGCGAGGCCGTCGACGCATCTCCGCCGGGCGGCAGCGCGACCAAGCCGCGCGCGTCGACCGGATAAAAAGACACGTTGGCGCGAACCGCGGCGTTCACGGTTGCCTTGATCTGCGACTGATTCTCGACGCCGGTCTTGCTGATGCCGCTGGAGAAATAAACCAGCGCTTTCTTTTCGGGGAAGATGCTCAGCTTGCGGGCGGCGTCTTCCAGCGCGCTCAGCTTGCGGTCGGTATTGAAGATGTTGAACTCGGTCTCGTCGGCAGTGAAACTGCCGCTATCGTCGCCTTCGTCGGCTGTCGTGTCAGCGGTATCCGCCAAGTCGCTGCCTTCCCCCAGATTCAGTTTACGCAACGTCTCGATCAGCAGCGGGCGATTGTCGGTCCACTCCTGCACCACCTTGATCGCGGTCGAATACGTCATGATTTCGACCAGGTCCGAGCTGGTCATTTGCGATTGCAGGAACTTGATCGCGGCCTCCTGCGCGCGCAATTGCTCGGGAGGGTCCATTGAAGTCATGTCGAAAAACAGGCATAGCAGCCGGCGGTCCTGAAAACGAATCGGGTTGTTGGGAGTGGGCGCGACCACGGCTTTCCCCGCCGATGCCGCCGCATTTCTTTCTTCGATCGTCGGCGTCGCAGAGGCGCCGAACGAGACTGGCGCCAACGGCTCTCCCGCTAACTTCTGGAATTCGAAAACGCTGATCTCCTGGCGCACGCCGTCTTCGAGAAGCTCGATGTCTTCCTTCTTCAGATTCGTGATCGGCCGGCCGGACTTGTCTTTCGCGCTCAAGTTGACGATCACCAGGTTGGTCTCCGTCTGGAACGTGGGAGTTTGAGCCAGCAGCGTGATTGCAATCGCGACTAGCAGGCAGAAGTCTCTTCATCTCAAAACCTCAATCTCACGGTAGCCGTGATCTGCCGCATTTGGCCGGCGCTGGTAATCAGGCCGTATTGGTTGGAGTTCACGACGGTGATCAAGTCCCGTCGGATTCACGTGATTCAGCGTATTGGTCGAGTCGATGCGGAATTCAAGACGCCGCCGCTCAGAATGCAGATTGATGCTGCGCGCGAGCGAGAGATTGAGTCACGAACGTTCCGGGGCCCGTGATGGTATCGCGCCCGGCCGTTGCCGAACTGTCCCGCCGGCGGGAGCCGCAGAACGCCGCCGGATTGAAATAGCCGGAGCCTGAATTGATCGGCAATCCCGTGGCATCGGCGCGCAGTGGCGCAATGGAAGCAGTGCCGTCGCAGGTTGCCGGTGACCGTCGCGGTGAGGGGCGCGCCGGTTTGCGCCGTGATGCTGCCGGAACGGTCCAGTCCTTCAGGGCCTTCGCGGCCCACACGGGATGCGACAGGAACCCGTGCGTGGCATCCACCGGCGACGCCAGCACCCAGTTCAGCGTCAGCACCTGGCGATGGTCGAAAGTGGACAGGGCCTTCTCCGCGCTCTGATCGTAGAAATTCTGCGCCAGCACCGCATCATCGATGAGCTTTTGAAAAGGTGTAAAGAAGATTGGCCGAAATGCCGCGCTGGAAACGCCGCGTGACCCGCAGTTGCAAAGCTTCATAAGTGGCGTTGCCGATCGGATGATCGAAAATGAAATTCCCCGCGTTGGCGATCGGCAGGCGCTGCTCGGCGGTGAGCGAGGACCCCAGCGGCGCCTGATTCGGCGCTGTCTGAACTTCGATATTGGTGGTCTTCGATCCCGAATACAGAACTTCGCCCACCAATCTCCCGGGCAGATCGCGCTGCACCGAAAAATTCCAGGATTGAATGTAGGTGTCGTTATAATTCAAAGCCACGCCGTAGGTGTTGGTGATCGTTCTTGCCCACCGGCACCGCCATCAGCCCGTTCGCAAGCGTCAACACGATTCGCGCTGCTGGTGGTGATGTAGTCGGTGACCGCAAAGGGAGCCTGCGCCGCGAGGCTCGACTCGAACTTGTTGTATTGGTTCGGAGTGTAGTAGATCCCATAGCCCGCGCGAACCACGATTTTGCTGCGCGCGCCTGGCTTCCAGGCGATGCCGATGCGCGGCCCGAAGTCGTGGCGATCGGGATGGATCAAGGTGGACGGATACGCCGCGCCGCTCAAGGGTCCGGTTTGGCCCGGGATGCACGGGGGCCACGGCCGCTGAAACCCGGCGCGATGTCGAGGTTCGCGATGTGTCCGTATTCTTCGCTCCAGGGAGTGAAGTATTCGTAGCGCACTCCCAGATTCAGAGTGAAGTTGCTGGCCACGCGCCAGTCGTCCATAACGAATGCGTTATAGAGATTGCTGCGGAAGTAGTCGCTTAAGACGCCTTCGGCGCCATGGCTGATGGAACTGGTTTCCGGCAGGCCCAGCAGGAAATCCGCGAAATCGTTACCGGTATTCGCCACCGGGAGCCCGTTGACGTATTGCGCCGTGGCGAGCCCCGAAAAGTTGAATGAGCCGCGCCCGTTAGAATCGCCGATCACATTGTTGAGGTAGCGGGTGTAGCCGCCGCCGAAGCTCCAGTTATGAGTGCCGCGATGAAGTTGCAGCGTATCGCTCACGCCGTAATTCCAAGTAGCGGTCTTCGACCAATTGCTATCCGACAATCCGGAGAAGTTCGCGAAACTCAAGTTGGGCGGGCCGAAATCCCGCGGGTCGGTCGAAGCCCCCGCAATCGCGATTTGCGATGTGACGTTGTCGAAGAAAAACGGGACGCCCGTGGAGGTATTGCGATTGAACGCAAGGCGGACACTATTGAAGCTGCGATTCCCGAACCTGTGCCTCCAGTTAATGGTGGTGTTGACTCCCTGGCCGTCGGTCGAATTGCAGCAACCGTAAGGCTCGAAGGTTTCCGAATTGCGCTCCTGCAAATTGAACGTGACGGCGAGCGTATCTTTTTGCGTCACGTTGGTATTCACGCGAGCGTTGAGATTCTCGGTGTTACTCGGGTTCGACGCGACCAGGCGGTAGTTGCGCGTGAGTCCGGGCTGATTGGGCAGAGGAATGTATTGCAGCATCTGCTGCGCCAGCGGACTGATGCAATTCGTGGGAATCACATTGCCGGAAACACCGGAACAGCCGCCCGATTGAGGCGCGAACAATTGCACGCCGGGAATTCCCGCGAAATTTCCCGCGCGTTCCTGCGCTGTAGGGACTGTGTAGGACTGATCCACTCCATTGCGCAGCCGCGTGCCGTTGTAATTGATAAACCAGAACACTTTCTCGGCGTTGAATAGCTTCGGAATGAACAGCGGTCCGCCGGCACTGAAGCCGAAATAGTTTTGAGCGTAGGACGCTTTGGGCTCGAGCAACCCGTTCACCGAAAATGGCCGCGCATCGATGGCCGAATTGCCGAACCTGTAAAAGATCGATCCGGTGATGCGGTTGTTGTTGGGCCGCCGGTTGCCGATGAACGCCGGATTGCCGTTCCGGTCGCGAGGACCGCCGCGCCGTCCTCCCGGACCGCCGAATCCTCCGCCACCGCGGCCGCCAAAGCCGCCGCCCCCCGAACCCGCCACCACCACCGAAACCTCCGCCTCCGCCAAATCCACCACCTCCACCGCCGGGACCGCCACCAGGCGTACCGCCAGCCTGCAAGCCACCCGCGCCGGGTCCGTCGCCTGGATTGCTTCCTGGAGGCCCGTTGAGACCACCTGGGCCGCCAGGACCGCCCAATCCGAAGTCCTGCCGCAGGTCGCCCGCCTGCGTTTGCAGACCCTGGCTAAGGCTACCGTTTACCAGGAACGATTCATTCGATCCCTCCACCGGCACGGCCGCGACTTCCGGGGGAGTTCCGGCCGCGGCATTCGGAAGCGGCGTCACCGATTCGGCCTCCACGGTCTCTTCCTGGTTCCGCGCGCCGCCAGGACGAACGCGCTCCCGCAGCGCCAGCGTGAAATCGACCTTGGTTGGATTGGCGCCGATCTGCACCTCTTTGCGCGCATGTTCGAAGCCGAACATGTCCACTTCGACGATCCACGACCCCGGCGTCATGCGGTCAAAATGGAACGCTCCGCTGTCATCCGTCAGGGTCATCAGGATGCGGTCGCCCTGCGTCGCCTTGACCGTGGCGCCTTGGATCGCCTGGCCTTCGGATTTCACCACTCCGGTCTGGGCCAGACACGCGGAACTATATATAGCGAACGCAATCGCCGCTATCGAAAGATTACGCACGATACAACTAATGTCCTCTTCGTTATGGTGGCCGATCCGGTTCTCAGGTTACAGCCACCCTTTGCAGCCCTGGCCCAACCGGACGCCCGCTTCCCAAAATGATGCGAAGAAACGCAACAGATAATGCGTCTTATCCTATCGCAAGCGAATCCGAAATAGATCTGGAGCCGCCACATGAATCGAATGAGTTTGGGACGGTTGTTACTGACGGGGATTCTGCTCATGCAATCCGTGCTGGGCTTCGCACTGGACTGGAGCGGCAACCACCTGCTGAATCCCCTCTGGCATCCACACGCGCGCTTTCACGGCGCACTGCTCCTGTTTCTCCTCACCGGTGTCTCGCTGATGGGGGTCTGGCTCCTGTGGCGGCAATCGAAAGAACCAGAGATTGCGATCGCAGTTGCCGCAGTTATCTCCTTATCCTTTTGGACGCCCTTCTTCTACATCACGTTTCTCCTGCCCAGCGCATCGGTGTGGGCTGGCAATCCCTTGCGGGTTCCGCACCTAGGCGGCTACGTCTTCTATCCGAACGTCGCTGTAGCCGGCTTGTTTATCGCACTCACCGCTGCGGCCTGCTGGATTTACGGCGGTAGCAGATCCGCCTCCAAGGCGCCGCGGTTCCGTTGAGTCCGCGAATGTTCGCAGAGTAGTGGTTCCTAGGTATTGGCTTGAGCGACGGTGCTGTGCTATCAAAGTAACTAAGCAGCACTAATCCCCGTCTCAAGTTCTCAAGGAGCGCTCCCATGGAGCCCGCGAACCGCAAGTTAATCCGTCCGTCATTCAACGAAGCCAAGGCCGAAGTCAAAAGCCAGCGGCCGCCCCAGCCCCGGGCTGGTGGCCCCAAGCGCACTTCCCCTCCGGAACAAACCAACGCAGAGAATTTTTACTACCTGAAGCAGATGCAATCGAAGACGCCAATGTCGATCGTTCTCCGCGATGGCGAAATTCTCAAGGGCGTGATCGAGTGGTACGACAAAGACTGCTTGAAAGTGAACCGCGAAGGCGCACCGAATCTGCTGGTGTTCAAATCCAATATCAAGTACATGCATAAGGCCTAGCCGGGCCGGTTTCACTGCATGCGAGGAAAAGTCGTCGTCCTCACCGGAGGCACTTCGGGGATCGGCGAAGCGGCGGCAATCAAACTGGCGAAGATGGGCGTGCGATTGGTGCTAGTGGCACGCGACGCCAGCCGCGCCGAAGCAACCCTCAAGCGTCTTCGAGAGATTTCCTCTGGCGACGCAGCCGCACACACGGCGCACCTAGCCGATCTCTCGCTGGTCTCCGAGACCCGGCGCGTGAGCCGCGAAATCGCCGCCGCCGAACCGCGCATCGACGTGCTGATCAATAACGCTGGCCTCATCTGCGCGAATCGTCAAGTGACGGCCGAAGGATACGAGTTGACCTTTGCGACAAATCACCTGGCGTACTTCGTGTTGACGCTCGGGTTACTGCCCCGCCTGCTCGCCTGCGCCCCCGCGCGTATCGTGAATACGGCTTCCGAAGTTCACCGTGGCGCGACGCTCGACTTTGACGATCTGCAGTCGGAACATGGTTACAGCGGCTTCGGGGTCTACGCGAAATCCAAGCTCGCAAACGTGCTCTTTACTAATGAGCTGGCCCGGCGCTTATCCGGCAAGGGTGTCACGGCCAATAGCCTGCATCCTGGAGTTGTCGCCAGCCGTTTCGGACTTCCGCGTGAAGGCCAAGGGGGAGACTCGTCCTCCGCCCGCTTTCTCTCGGCCCACGGCATCTCGCCCGAGGAAGGCGCAGAAACGATCGTTTACCTGGCGTCTTCGGCAGACACAGCGGCTGCGAGCGGCCAGTATTTCAACCAGTGCAAAGCCGTCGCGCCGTCAAAAGAAGCGCAAGACCGCACGGTGGCAAAAAAGCTATGGGAGGAATCGGAACGCCTAGGAGGGATTAAATACAGCTTTGAGGGGTAAGGCTGGGCGGGCCAAGAAGGCCCGCCCGAGAGGGTCGAACTACTTCTTGTCGTCGCCGTCCTTCTTCTTTTTCTTCTTTTTCTTCTCTTCCTTCTTGGGCGCGTCCTGGGCGAACGAGGTCACCGCGGCGCCAGTCAGGAACGTGAAAGCAAGGGCTAAAATACCGAATCTTTTCATGTGTGAAAACTCCTCGGTTCCCAATATACCCGAAACCCCGGATTTTGTATCGCATATTGTTGTATCTAAACCATTAAAGTTAATTCACATAGTTAAGTTTAATTCACATTATAGGAGCCCAGGGCGCTCCGCAGAACGTCCGCAAAGTTAGCCCCGCTTTCGGACCACACCTGGCGGCTTTCGATATCCAGCACGCCCTCCAGATCGCTGACCAGATGCAGCAGGCTCTTTAGATTCGACTGCCCCATGCGCAAGCTGCCTTCCAGGCCGGGGATGGGCAAGAATAGCGCGTCCAGGCCGAATTCGATGCGCAGATGATCGTCATGATCCTTTTCAAACTCCGGACCGTAGCAGGCCAGCGTCACCGGCGCGGGCCGCAGCTTCCAATCGCCGTCGTACTGCCACAGATCCCAGAAAGTATCGATCTCGCAGGCACAATCCGGGTGCAGGAAGTCACGCATGGCATCGACGATGTCGTCGACCGCCGTCACCACCGGAAACTCGCGCTCGAACACCGGCGGTTCCACCAGTTGAATCGCGTAGATGCGCAGCGCCGGGCCGCGTTTCGCAAGCTTCGAAAACGGGAATACGCCTAGCAGTTTTCCGAACTGATCGAGGATTTGGGCAACGCTGGCCGCCCGCAGGCGGCAAGAAAAATATAGACGGTCAGGCACGCTGTGATTGTAACCTGGAAGCAGTGATAACCGACCTGGTGCAGATCAAGCGGCTTGGCGAGAAGAAGCGCGATGAGAACGGGCGCTTCCGCAAGTACATGAAGTCGCGGGTTTTCGTCGAGCGCCAGTTCCGCCACGCGGCGGAAGAGGTGACGGACGCCATCGATTGCCGGCAGTGCGGCGAGTGCTGCCGGGTGACTGAAGTCCAGATCGTCGAGCGCGACGTTAAGGCGCTGGCCCATTTTCTGGGCCTTTCCGAAAAAGCCTTCCTCGACAAACACACAGCCCGGGATGAAGAGAACGCCCTGATCCTGCGCCGCAATGCGCAAGGCTGTGAGTTTCTGGATGGGAACGAGTGCACGGTCTACGAAGCGCGTCCCGGCAACTGCGAACGGTTCCCGCATTTGGTGAAGGGCGCCGGGTCGCTGGAAAGCAGAATGTGGGCTCTTGGTCGATCGCGCTACTTACTGCCCGATCGTCTACAACTGGATGGAAAAGGTGAAGGCCCTTACGAAGTTTAAGCCGTCTAGCAGTGGCTGAGGGTAACCCTATCGCCGGGTTCCGGCGTCAGGTAGTGTGAGGAGCTCTTAGCAAGAAGATGAAAGTTCAATTTCTGGTTCTACCGATGATTTTCGTGGGAGTTCTCAGCGCGCAACCCGGCCGGGGGATGCACGGCTCCCTCACGCCCCCAACGGCACAGGACCTGGTCAACCGGCAGGTCAATTTCCTGACCAAGTACTTCAGCCTGACGCCATCGCAAGTTACTGATGTCACTAAATTTCTGACTGCCGAACAGACGTGCCTCGGCGCCATTCCCACCACTGACAAGTTGGAAACTCCGCAAGCCGCCCATCAAGCCTTGGTGGATGCGATTAAATTGAATAACCCGACTAATATTTCCGCCGCCCTTACTGCGCTCAGCGCTGTGCAGGCCGCCGAGGAGACCTGCGGGGCCACGGCCGCTGCCGCCATTTACGCTGACCTGACTCAGCCGGGGCAGCAGGCGAAGGTTGGAAACGGTCTCGGTCCGCTGATGGGTGGCGGTGGCGGACCTCACTTTGGTCCGCATCCAGGTGGCCCGCATCCGGCTGGTCCGCCGCCCGCGCCGGCTCAGTAAAGCATCATCGGCTAGCCATTTTCTCCACAGCGGCTTCCAGCCGCTGTGGGAGCTTCAAGACTCCTTCAAACAAATCACCCACCTGATCGAAGCGCGCCAGCGCGTTACCCAGATGAAACTGTTCGGGCCGCAGGCGGGGCGTGACTTCATCCCAAGCCAGCGGCGTAGCAACCGGAGCACCCGGGTAAGCGCGCAGGACATAAGGGGCGGAAATCGTTTTGCCCTCGGCGATCTGCTGCCAATCGAAATAGACTTTGCCTTTTTCCCGGCGCGATACGGTGCGCGGCGTGGTGAAGAGGTCGGGCCGCTCAGCGGCGCCTAGCGCGGACAACGCTTCGGCGAACGAGCGCACTTGGTCGTAGGTGTAGCGCGACTCCAAGGGTACGAAGATGTGCATCCCGTCGCCGCCGGTGGTCTTGGGGTAGCTCGCCAGTTCGATGCGATCCAGGCGGCCGCGCACCCACAACGCCGCTTCGACGATCTTGTCATAGCTGCATTCATAAGGGTCGAGATCGATCAGCACGTAGTCGGGATGTTCCAGCGAACCCACGCGGCTCATCCACGGATTGTGGTCGATGCAGCCCAGGTTCACCAGGAACAGCAGCGTGGCGCGGTCGCCGCCGATCGCGTATTCGATGCTCTCGGCGACGGCGGTAGGCAGCCACTTCGGGAAGCTCTCGGCCACCTGCTTCTGAAAGAAGAATGGCTTGTCGATGCCGTTGGGATAGCGCTTGAGCGAAAGCGGGCGGTCCTTCAAGTGCGGCAGCAGCAGCGGCGCGACGGCGTCGTAGTAGTTCAGCAGATCGCGCTTGCGATAGCCGTCCTTGGGGTAAAACAGCTTGTCGAGATTGGTGAACTTCAAGCGATGCTTGTCGATGGTGAGCGTGGCCTCTTTGAGATCGGGAGCCAACAGCGCGGTATGCTCGTGTTCCGGCGGAGGGTCCAAATCTTCGCGCAACCCCAGGAATACCGGCGCTCGCAGACGGCCTTCTTCGGTCCAGTTGGCGAAGCTTACTTCGCAAACTAATTCCGGCTTGGTCCAAACCACCTTGCGCGGCAGACCTTTTGCGGGCTCCAGCGGAGATTGCTTGATCGCCAGCGGCGTGAGCTTGGCGAACAGCGTCTTCACCATTGCGGCGTCGAAACCCGTGCCCACGTTGCCGGCCCATACCAGCTTTCCGCCGGGCTTTCGCGTGCCCAAGACCAGTGCGCCTAAGCCATGGCGCTCGCCTTCGGTGTAACCGCAGATGACGAAATCCGCCGAATCGACCACCTTCCATTTCACCCAGTCAGAGGAACGCCGCGACTCGTAACGGCTCTGCGCGCGCTTGCCGACGATTCCTTCGAGGCCCTGCTGCTTCACCGCCGCCAGTAGATCCGCGGCGTTGGTGTCGAAGTGTTCGGAATAACGGATGACGTCATCCGGCTTCAAAATCTTTTTCAGGAGCTTCTTGCGCTCGAGCAGCGGTTCGCCACGCAGATCGCGGCCGTCGAGATACAGCAAATCGAAGACGTAAAACACCACCGGATGGCTGCGCGCCAAACGTGCGATAGCGCTGGCTTCGGCAACGTTGATGCGCCGCTGCAAAAGCTCGAAGCTCGGCCGGCCTTGAGCGTCGAGCGCGGCAATCTCGCCGTCGATGATGGCCTGCTTTGCGTTCACGTGATGCGGCAGAATCGAAAGCTCAGGATACTGCTTGTCCATCGCATTCCCGTTGCGCGAGACCATGTGTAACTTGCCGGCCTCGATGAAGCAGATGGCGCGGACGCCGTCCCATTTGATTTCGTAAACCCAGTCGCCGCTGGACGGAGGCTCGCCCTTGCCGAGTTCAGCCAGCATCGGCGTGATGATCTTCGGCATGTTGGCCGGCGTTTTAGCGGTAACCTTTGAGGGCGCGGCCGGCGCCGGATCGGCCTCAAGTCCGCGGGCGATTTCTTCCTGCGTACGTCCGGTAAGAACGCTGCTCGCGTGATCTTCGGGATCCCAGCCGGGCCGCGCGAAGGCGTCCTTTTTCTTAAGCAGCAGCCACTCGTTGCCCTTGCCGCGTCTTCATGCGGACGATGGCGAATTCGCCCGTCAGTTTCTCGCCGGTGAGGCGAAACTTGAAATCGCCGCGGGCGAGTTGTTCCTCGCGCGGTTGCGTCTCCCAGCAGTTCATAGGTCCCGCGATCCCACAGCATCACGCTGCCGCCGCCGTAATTTCCCTTGGGAATGACGCCTTCGAACTTGCCGTATTCGAGCGGATGGTCTTCCACCATCATGGCCAGCCGCTTCTCGGCGGGATCGAGCGTCGGGCCTTTCGGCACCGCCCAGGATTTCAGCGCGCCGTCCGACTTCCAGCCGGAAATCGTAATGCAAATGCGAGGCATGATGGCGTTGGACGCAAAATTGCAGCTGCGAAGGGGAGGCGTCTCCGTGCGCCGGCTTGCCAGGAGCAGGCTCCGGCGTGCGGTCGAAATGGCGTTTTTCGACGTACTTTTTTAAGCTCATGCGGCCGATACAAAACTACAGGGTAATGTTTGAGGTATAGTGAGAACTCGCGAGGTATAAGCAATGGCTTCCACAGTTTGGAAAGGGCATCTCACTTTCGGGCTGGTCTCGTTCCCTGTTAAATTGTACAGTGCCGCGCGCAGCGAAAGCATCAGCTTCAATCAGCTTCACAAGACCGATGGCTCGCGCGTCAAGCAGGTTCTGTACTGCGCGGCCGAGGATAAGCCCATCCCGCGCAGCGAAATCGTCAAGGGCTACGAGTACGAAAAGGACCGCTACGTCGTCATCGAGGACGAGGAAATCAAGAAGGTAGCGCCTCAAACGGCCAAGGTGATGGAGATCCAGGAGTTCGTCAAGGCGGATGCGGTCGATCCCGATCTACCTCGAGACCTCTTATTATATGGCTCCGGATGAAGCCGGCGAGAAGCCTTACGCGCTGTTATTCGACGCCCTCAAAAAGTCTGGCTACATGGGCATCGCCAAGATGGCCATGCACAATCGGGAGCACATCGTGATTTTGCGTCCCGGCGCGAACGGCGTGCTGATGCACACTATGTATTACAGCCATGAGATCCGCAAAGTGGACGAGTTCCGCACCGACCTAAGCCTGGTCAAGGAAAAGGAACTGGCGCTGGCGCAAAGCCTGGTGGAAGCGCTGGCCGCCGAGTTCGAGCCGGACAAGTACAAAGACTCCTACCGCGAAAACCTTCTGCAGATGATCGAATCCAAGAAGGAAGGCCGGGAAGTCGTGGCGACTCCGGAACCGCGGCAGGAAAAAGTGGTGGATATTCTGGAAGCCCTGAAGGCGAGTCTTGCCGTTGCGAAGAAGCCGGCGGCGTCGGCATCGGCAGTGAAAGCCATCGACGAAGCCAAGCCGGCCAAGCGCAGAGCTCGCGGCTGAGCGGTCTCGGCCGAACCACGCGGTCATGAGATTCGGGTCCTATAATCTAAGTAACTCCGATGCGGAAGCGGTATCTTTTCTGGTCCGGCCTCGCGCTGCTGGCGATTTTGCTGACGCTGGTGGTCTGGCAAGTCTCCTTCAGCTTCGGCGAATACGGGCCGGCCGACGCCCCGCAGACCTTCGTCTTCTGGGCCGTCTCGACGCTGATTTTCCTGCTCACCGTCACGCTCGGCTTCATGCTATTTCGCACCGGCGTCAAGCTCTACCTGGAGCGCCAGGCGAACCGTGAAGGCTCGCGCATCAAAACCAAATTGCTGGCGGGCGCGCTGGCGCTGAGTTTGCTGCCGGTGGTGTTCCTGGGGCTCTTCAGCTATGTGATCCTGAACCGCAACGTGGAAAAATGGTTCAGCCGCCCGGCGGAGGGTATCCGGACCGACCTGGTGCAGAGCAGCCGGGCGCTTTCAGCCGAAGTGCAGGGCCGGGCAAACATCATGGCGCGCTGGGTCGCCTCGCTACCGGAAGTGGCCGCGGACGGCGTCAACTATGCGCAACTGTGCCGCGAAAATAACATTGCCTCTCTCGAAATCCGCAGGCCGGGCGCGCCCCCCAACGTCGTATGCCGGCTGCAGCCTGGAACTACCGACGTCTATATCGCCACCGCTCCGCTGCGCGATGGAACACTGGTTTTGTCGGTCCGTTCCGCGGTGGACATGCAGAAGACGCAAAGCGAAATCGACCGCTACATGGCGGAATACAGCCAGCTCGCCGCGCAAAAGAAGAACATCCGCACAATGTATCTGCTGTTCATCCTGGCGATCGCGCTGTTCATTCTGTTCGTCGCGACCTGGATCGCGCTGCTGCTTTCGCGGCAGATCAGTGCGCCGATATCCGCGCTGCTGGTGGCGGCGGGCGAAGTGCGCAAAGGCAATTTGGGACACCGGGTACACGCCAGAGCGATCGACGAACTGGCGACGCTGGTTCGCGCCTTCAACGAAATGATGCAGGAGCTGGAAGCCAACAGCCGCGAGCTCGAGAACCGCCGCCGCTTCACGGAAACGATTCTCGAAAGCATTCCCACCGGCGTGATGTCCGTGACCGCGGAAGGGCGGATCCAGCGCGTCAATCGTGCGCTGCAGGGACTGTTGCCGCAGGAACAGGTCGAGCGCGCTGCGCACTTGAGCGATTTGTTCTCGCCCGAGGACGCATCCGAAATCCAATACCTGATGAAGCGCGCGCGCCGCACCGGCATCGCCGCCAGCCAGATCGACGTGAATACCCCGGCCAGGTTTTGCACCTGGCCGTGACGGTTTCCGCGCTGCCCGCGCAGCCGCCGGCCGAGCACGGGATTCGTGGTGGTGCTCGAAGACACCAGCGAGTTGTTGCGCGCGCAGAAAGCCGCCGCGTGGCACGAAGTGGCCCGGCGCATCGCGCACGAGTTGAAGAATCCGCTGACGCCCATCGCGCTCAGCGCCGAACGCATCGCGCGCATCCTGGATCGCGGGCGGCGCTTCCCGGCTGCCTCCGAATCGCAGCGCATCCTGCGCGAATGCGCGCGCACCATCTCGCGCGAAGTGGAATCGGTGAAGAAGCTGGCCGACGAATTCTCGCAATTCTCGCGATTCCCGGCCGCGCAGCCGGTGCCCTGCGACCTCAATGAAATCGTGAACAACGCGCTGGCCGTGTTTCTGGGCCGGCTGGATGGAATCGATCTGCGCGTCGAACTGGCGCCTGGCCTTCCCCCGTGCACGCTCGATCCCGAGCAGTTCAAACGCGTGATCGTGAATCTGGTCGACAACGCCGCCGAAGCGATGCGCGATTCGCTGGTCAAGCGGCTGCTGGTTCGCACTGCTGCCGATCCGTCGTCCGATACGGTCGAACTGCTGGTGGCCGACACCGGCTGCGGCATTTCCGCCGGAGACAAGGAAAAGCTGTTTCCTGCCCTATTTCTCCACCAAAGGCCGCGGCACCGGCCTGGGACTGGCCATCGTGAGCCACATTCTGTCCGAGCATGGCGCGCGCATTCGCGTCGAGGATAATCGTCCCGCCGGCGCGCGCTTCTACGTGGAAATCCCCGCCACCGTCGCTGCCGAGGCGGAGGTTCGCGCGTGAAGAACACGCGCGTCCTGATCGTAGACGACGAGCCGGGCATTCGCGAATCCCTGGCGGGCGTGCTCGAAGACGAGGGCTACTTCTGCGCCGCCGTCGAAACCGGCGAACAGTGCCTGGAAGAACTCGCCCGGCAAGCTACGAAGTGGTGCTGCTCGACGTCTGGCTGGCCGGCATCGACGGCATGGAAACGCTGGCGCGCATTCAGGAAATTCCCTTCGCCGATCGCCCCGAAGTGGTCATCATTTCCGGCCACGGCACCATCGAAACCGCGGTGAAGGCGACCAAGCTGGGCGCGTTCGATTTTCTGGAAAAGCCGCTCGACCATCGAAAAGTCACGGTGGTGCTCAACAACGCCGTGCAGCAGCGCCGCCTGGAGCTGGAGATGCAGCCGGCTGAAGGAATCGGGCGACGCCAAGCTCCACATCATCGGCGAAAGCGTTCCCATGAAAGCTCTGCGCCAGCAGCTGGGCCTGATGGCCGCCACCAACGGCCGCGTGCTGATTTTCGGCGAGAGCGGCACCGGCAAGGAAGTGGTCGCGCACGCCATTCACGCCGCCAGCGCGCGCGCCGCGGAGCCGTTCGTCGAAGTGAACTGCGCCGCGATTCCCGAAGAACTGATCGAAAGCGAATTGTTCGGCCATCGCAAGGGCAGCTTCGCCGGCGCCCGCGAAGACAAGATCGGCAAGCTGCAAAAGGCGGATGGCGGGACGCTGTTTCTGGACGAAGTCGGCGACATGTCGCTGAAGACGCAGGCCAAGGTGCTGCGCGCGCTCGATGAGCAGCGTTTCGAGCCGGTGGGCGCCGCGCGAATCGATTCAAGTGGACGTGCGCGTGGTGGCGTCGACCAACAAAAATCTGGAAGAGGAAATCGAGCGCGGCAATTTTCGCGAGGATCTGTTCTATCGCCTCAACGTAATTCCGTTCCACGTGCCGCCTCTGCGCGAGCGCATCGAGGACGTGCGGCTGCTGGCCGATTATTTCCTGAGGGAGTTCACCACCGCCTACGGCCGCAAGCCCAAGGAGCTGACCGAGGAGGCGTTCCGCGCGCTGGAAGAATATCCCTGGCCCGGCAACGTGCGCGAGCTGCGCAATCTGATGGAGCGCATCGTCATCATGAATCCGCAGACCGGCATCGACGCGCGCCACATTCCGCTCGACCGCTCGCGCCGCGCCGTCTTCGACCGGCCCATGGAGCGCTTCGGCAGCCTGCAGGAAGTCCGCGAAGCGGCCGAGCGCGATTACATTCTGAAGAAGCTCGAAGAGGCCAAAGGCAACGTCACGCGCACCGCGGAGTTGCTCGGCCTGGAGCGCAGCCACCTCTATCGCAAGATGAAAGCGCTGGGCATCGCTCCCAAGGAATAACGTGCCCGCGCCGACGCTTCGCAAACTCACTGGAGTCTTCCTGCGGGTCGGCAACACCACGTTCGGCGGCGGGCTCCCCACCATGGCGGCGTTGCAGCGCGAGTTGGTGGAAGACAACCACTGGCTTTCTCTGGAAGATTACGCGCTGGCGTTTTCACTGGCGCGCGTTACGCCGGGGACCAACGTGATCGCCTTCTGCGCCGCAACCGGAGCGCGAATCCTGGGATGGCGCGGCGCGCTGGCCGCCACGTTGGCGGAGACCGGTCCATCGGCGGTCCTGGCGGTTCTGATGACGCAAGGTTACGAGACCTGGCGCAGCAACGCGTGGGTGATGGCGGGAGTGGCCGCAACCATCGCCGCCGTGGCGGGCATGATGTGGGCCAGCATCTGGTCGATGGTGAGGCCACATTTAGCGGGCTTCAAGAGCGCCGCGCGTAGCTTGGCGATCACGCTGGGCGCATTCGCGGCAATCTGGAAATTTGGCTTAAGCCCGCTCTCGGTGATCGGCCTGGCGGCACTGGTGGGATTGCTGTGGAAGGAGCCGGAGAGCGACAAAGCGCCGCTTCGCGAAGCTGATTGATGAATCTCTTCCTGCTTTATCTGCTGCTGCTGAAAGCGGTGGCCACGTCCTTCAGCGGCATGGCATCCCTGCCCATCGTGCGCCAGGATTTTGTAGTGACACGCCACATTTTGACGGACCGTCAGCTTAATACCGCCATCGTCGCGGGCCGCACTGGCCCGGGCCCCAACGGGCTGTATCTGGTGAGCGTCGGTTATTTCGCCGCCGGACTTCCCGGCGCTTTCGCCGGACTGATCGCCCTGCTTACGCCCGCGTTTCTGATCATTCCGCTGATGAGTTGGATCGGCGAATATGCGAATCTGCCGCGCATCCGCTCGGCGATTCGTGCTGTAATCCTGGGCAGCGCCGGACTCTTGATGGCCGCCTCGATTCCGCTGGCGCGCGATGCTGCCACGGGACCATTGGCCGCCGCCATCGTCGTCGTCAGTTTCGTTGTGCTCTCGTTCACGCGCGTCGAAACTTGGTGGGTGATGGTGGGGGCCGCGGTAGTCGGACTCGGCGCGAAGCTATTTAGCTTAGCAAAGGGTGGACGGCGCTCCACACCGCCTCTGCCACTTCGGCTGCTTCGCGCGCACCGTCAAGTAACTTCACCCGTTTTGGCTCGTCTTCGGCGAGTTGGTGATACGCCGCGCGAACCTTGCGATGAAACTCCAGGGACTGTTCATCCAACCGCGTTTCCACATCCTGAGCACGCTCATTGCGGTGGTGCGCGCGCGCTAATCCAGCTTCCACGTCGATGTCGATTACGAGTGTGAGATCCGGCACCAGCCCACGGCACGCGATGCGATCCAATTCGTAAACCACTTCCGAGCCCAGACCTCGCGCCGCGCCCTGATACACCAGCGTCGAGTCAGTGAAACGGTCGCAGAGAACCACTTGCCCTGCAGCGAGTGCC
>CAWCAP010000056.1:0-188668 GCA_963793395.1 Bryobacterales bacterium
TATTGGGTCTGGAAGGGACTCACTTTTGTATCTTCCAAGAACAAAATTTTGGGCGAGTGATGAACTTCCTCTTTTCTTTCATTTTGCGGGTAACAACACCCTATTCTCTCCAACACATTCTAATGCTCATAACAAAGAGCGGCATTACTCCACCCGCTCAGATTTCTGCTATCCTGCAAGTATTCATTGTTCAGCTGCCTGAAGTGGTACCCTCCTTCCTCCTTCCTCCTTCCTCCTTCCTCCTTCCTCCTTCCTCCTTTCTCCTTCCTCCTCATCCTTATTTCTATATATGTAGGTAACGAGTTATTTATTGATGGGGAACGACAATGCAGCGTTGGTAGATGCGTTTATTAGCAAACTAGCAGCTCCCACAGTGAGCGATGTCTTGTTGACTATAGTTGGTCTATTGTCTCCGTCTCCTGGTAAAACCAAACCGAAGGAACCTCCCACTGCAAAGCGAATTGAAGTCGCACAGGCTTTTAATGAGGTACCAAGGAACCAACCGGTTCCTACCTTCATACCTCGAATTAATTAATATATATTGTATATTAACCCAGTGGCTTGGTAAAGGCAGCTTAATATCTAAACTGATAGCTACACTTGATTACCCAAAGGAAGATAGTGAGGTAGAAACTTTTATTATCGCCAAAAATACGTTATTTATGTTTGACTATTTGCATACATATAAGGCATCTATTCATGCTGCTGAAATATTGAAAGAGTTGATAGAAGTGGCCACGTGGCATATCCCGCGTCAATTGGCCCCTCCTAAACTGTTACAGGAGATCCTTTCCGAGTTCGCGATCGCTGAATTGGTTCCATATGTGCTTGAGCAGGTAACCCACTACCTCTTACCTGGTTGTTAATGTGTTGCAAATATATTACGTACATACAACACAGTACACAATAAGAACACATGAACACAAACATGGTACTAATATCTCCCAAACATATAATAGAACGAGCAAGTGTTCTCAGCAGGTGTAGCAGTGGATACTGGAGTTGTTGAAATATGAAGGCTTGAATGAGAAGGGTGGCAAGAAACCTGAAGAAGCCAAAAAGCTCTCCCCTCTCCTGGTACACATATCGAAGCATGTAGAAAAATTGGTAGACAAACTCAAAGATGGTCCTGCTATCCTGGTGAGGAAAACATTCTTCTTCACCATCTCTTAACATGACATAACGTTTAGTCGGCGGAAGAGGAAGAAAAACAGAAGAAGCTGCAGAGGCTTCAGGCGGCAAAATTGAGATTGAGTGGGGCAGGTCAACCCGGTCAAGGTGCTGAACCATCATCCTCTGCAGGAGCTCCAACAAAGAAGTTCGGATTTCTGCGCCTCAGAGTGTTAGGCTTCTGTGGAAAACTCATTGCCCACTCCGTTGCCAACGCTGAATGTGAACTCATCATCAGTAGACTCACCGAGTTGGGTTTCTGGTCCATCATCCTGGTATCTTCCCTCTCTTCTTCTTTGGTTTTCCTTTTCCTTTTCCTCATCTATTCATGCATCGAATGTAGGAGCTATTTTTCTCTTTTATGTGGAACAACTTTGCCCACAATGTCATTGAGCGAATTGTAGGTGTGATTATGACAGCAGCAGAGCCTTATGATGCATTGAAGATTAAGGTACACACTCACATTCCTCACACACTCCTCACACTCACGCTCCACTCACAGTATTCACACACTCACGCTCACACGATATAAATCGAATTTTCTCAGATCTTGACGGAGTGCAAATTGCTAGATCGCATTGCTGAGGCAGATGCTGGTAACAAGGAGGATTGGTAACTACCTACTCTCCTGTTTATTGGGTTTGATTGTCAACCATGTATTTATTTATGTTATTATATGCTTTCTTTCCCACACACAGCGCCACACCGAAAGGAAGCAGGCGTGGGTATATGGGTGCTTTAACCAACCTTTCTATCACTTTATTGAAGAGTGCCGCCAACCCCAAAGTTCAAGAAATTTTATCTCGTACACTCCCCTTCCCTGTTCTATATCTTATATGATTTACATAATGTTATTACATTCTGGTGAATCCCTCTCTCACTTTTTTAATACAAAAATAGAGCATGAAGGCTGGCAGACATATGCCAAGACATCTCTTGCACAGATAAGGGAGATACAGGAGACTGAGGCATCATCTTTCCCATTACCGAGTGCTGCTGCAGGAAGGGGACGAGGGAGGGGAGGCCCTCCGAGAGGTGGCCCTCCGAGAGGTGGTGGTGTGCCTCCGAGAGGGGGTGCTGTGCGCGGTGGGGTGGCTGACAGGGAAGGCAGAGGGGGAAGAGGGGCACCGTTCCGAGGAGGCCGTGGCGGGAATAATTTCCCTGAAGTGGAAATACTCGTACCCGCCACTCCCCCACCCAGTAATGGCGGAGGAGGCTGACAAATATTATAATTTAGGAAGATGCAACAGTAATATATTAGTATTTAAATAAATAAATATAACTACAATTGTTGTTACGAAGTAACGTCGGGGAATAAGTTCCGAAGCACAGTTACTGCTCCTTGGTTAGTTGTAGAAGAATTGGGTAGCTAGGAAGATACCTCCAGAGAGGGAAGCTGAGCGAGAGTACTTGTTGTCGTTAGCAGAGACGCTGCATGTGCAATAAGAAGGCACCGCGAAGAGGTCGTTAGGCTGTCCTCGCCCCTCCAATCAGAGTACTCCATGTATAGGCCAAAGAGCGCCCCATTGTTCTCGATCCAAATTGGGTCCACGCGGGGGCACTCAGGCGCTCGCTGTAGGCACAGCTGAAATTCGACTTATTCTGATCCAACCTTCTCGCCTGATACCCCAAGATTCGGTTTTCTGTGGGTCCTACAGCGCATTCCTCCTTTGTAGGTGGCGTTGTGAATAAATCCCACATGATGGTGAGGAATGGAGAGGTAACGCAAGCGCATCCCAAATTAGAGGGAGGCTGCTGTTGCAACACTTGCCCTTGAGGCAGCCCTCATCCACGTTGCAAATTGTCAGGGGGTGGGATCAAATGGAAAATGCGGTGGTGGCTCGTGGGATCAGCAGATAATCATTGGGAAATCTTGCCGCGGCCGAAGAAGAAGAATTCTGTCTGGTCATCTTGTCCAAATCCTTCCAGGATCAGAACGGCGTTCAGGGCATAGCTATTTTTTAGGAAGAAGGAGCCAATGTTGGTTATGTTAATCGGTCCATGGTGGCTTTGTATATTTGTATCCAAACAAGCGCGGAAAAATCAAGCGACACAGGAGGAAGGGAAGGAACAGGCTTCTTCACTCCAACCGTGGTGGAGACACTCAAGGCGAGAAAGATCAAGGCCACCAAGGGGAGTAAGAATGGTTTTGTTCCTCCTGCTGTCATGCTGCGTATGTAGTTATTCACGCTTGGAGAACCAGAGCGACGGAGCACATTCCCAAAAGAAACCACCATCGAGCTTTCCAATTTTTTTTAGCAATCAATTAAGCAACAAGCAAGACCATCAAGTCATAATGCACACTTTCACTATAAATACTGAATAGACACAACCTCTACTTTTATTTTGTAAAACAATTTCACAACACCACACACAATACAACACATGATATGACAACACTACATACAACACAATACTACATGATATGACAACACTACATACAACACAATACCACACAATATGGTCTTAAAGGGAGGCCCCCTGTTTTGAACTCTGCTATAGGAGTTAGAGTAACTACACGAAATCTCGCATTTAAATTTGAAAAGTTTACTTTTTCAGACAAGATTTAAAATTTTGACTGGTTAATAATACTTTAAGGGTGGAAAGTTGTTTTTCTAAACCATCGACTTAGATGTGCAAAACATCGACTTCATAAGTTTTGAAGTCGATGACATACCATCAAACAAGTGAAGCCAAAAAAGCCAGCCAGCGACTTTGTACTTGATATCATCGACTTCACTTATTATGTTATCAACTTTGTAAGTCATGCAGTCAACTGTTTGGACTTTTTTGTCGCCTGTTTGGACTTTTTTGTCACCTGTTTGGACTTTTTTGTCGCTTGTTTAGCTGTAAAGTCGACCACTTCGACTAAAAAGTCGACTTTTGGGCTGATGCAGTTGACTTTAGAGCCTATGCAGTCGACTGCTTGGGTGTGGAAGTCGACTTTTCCAGCTATGTAATCAACTGTAAAAGGTAAGTCATTGACTTTACAACTATGTTATCGACATTACAACTCCTGCAGTCACCTACATAGGACTTTTTTGTCACCTGTTTGGCCTTTTTTGTCGCTTGTTTAGGCAAGCGGTCGACTTTACATTAAAGCAGTCGACTTTCAGACCTAAGCAGTCGACTTTCAAACCCAAGCAGTCGACTTTCAAACTCAAGCCGTCGACTTTATGCCCAAGCAGTCGACTTTCAAACTCAAGCCGTCGACTTTATGCCCAAGCAGTCGACTTTCAAACTCAAGCCGTCGACTTTATGCCCAAGCAGTCAACATTTACACCAAAACAGTCGACTTTCAAACCCAAGCAGTCGACTTTCAAACCCAAGCAGTCGACTGTTCAACACAAGCCATCAACTTTTACACCAAAACAGTCGACTTTTTACGCTAAGTAGTCGACTTTTACTACAAAGTAGTCAACTGTTTACCTTTTTATTGTCGCATGGTTGCATTATTACATCCCAAGTAAATATGAAAGTCGATCATTTCTGCATCAAAGTCAAATACATAGCTGTGAAAGTGGATTGCATATGAGTTAAAATCAATTACATCCTATGTACAAGTCAATTGCATATGCAACACCTCTCAGGCACGCAGCTCCCATGCCGCATCAGGTAGCTCATCCAAGTTGATGGCAGTAGTGTCAAAATCGGGCTTCAATTGACGTCGTAACTGTTCAGCCAGCACCTGTCGGGCAGTTTTCGTCACCTGTGTAGTTTCTCTATGAAACGAATCCCAAACACTTGGTTCAAAGCTACAACAAATATGAGTAGAAAGCTTTCAAAGAGGAGGTAGATGTTACCGAATTGAAGAGCCTCCCGGTTTGTTTCGAACAGTTTCGTCGAAGGTCTTCTGTAGTTCGATCTTCTTTTTGTGCAAGTTATGCACATGCCTTTCCACATCATTATCTGCCAGTAACGTGAATACATTCACTCGTTTTGTCTGGCCTTTAAAGAAAAGTAAGTGCACAGTTTTTAAAAGTAGAGCTCTTCCCTACCTTTTCTCCAGCTGCGACAGACACATTGCATATCAACCTGTGGGTTCCAGGATGAACATAAAAAGCCACATACTGATGCTTCAGTAATGCTGATACCCATGCCACCGGTGTGAGGATTGGCAAGCAAAATAGCCGAAGGGTCACGCGAACGCTTAAAGGCATTCAAGTTCATCGTCTTTTCTTCTACAGTCACCTGCTCCCCAGTGAGATAGAATATCTCACGCTCTTTACCATATTTCTTGATGAGGCATCCATGCAGGAGGTGAAGTGGATGAAGCCATGGGCAATAGAATACTGACTTTCTCTTGGCCTTGACACAATTCTCGATGATAATTAGTGCCTTGCTAAATTTGCTGCCGGCTGGGACTCCACACCACGCTTGTGGATTCATATCCATCTTCCTCAACAATTCGAGCTTGGATTTTTCCCCTTCTGCTTCATCTGCCTGTTCTACCTGGCCTTGGTGATTCCATTTAAGGTGGACTTTCGGTTTAAAGGATTTCACCGTTTTTGTTAGCCACCTCAGTAGGGCTGGCAAGCTATTCATTTCTCTCATTTGTTCCATACTCAGCTGATTTATCCGAAACAGCCCTATTTATATAACAAATATTACATGTTAATGAAAGTAGTAGTCGGGTATCAAATATCGTACAAGTTACAAACGTGAACCAATGTACTGAAATCAATTGCAACCTCACGATAAGAGCTATGCCGATGCCTTTGCTATCCCTGTAGAAGAGATGCAAGTTGATTATAACCCAGCGAAACAGCTGGCGTTCATCTGCAGTCATGTTGATGTACTGTGTATCTGCAAAGTATGGGTCTAGCAAATGATAAACAGTATTAGTGCGCTTTTCATTTGGGGAGACCACAGATACCTGGAGTTGGATGTGTTAATTTTTGGCCTTTGAAGGAGTCGGTCTTCAAACGGCGAATGGTGAAAAGCGGCAGTTGATCAGGGTACACTTGGCTATCTTCAACAGACCCTCGTAGGATGTTGACGATCTGTGTGAGCTCTGCGCTGCTGTTGTTGGTTGGGGAACCGGTCAATCCCATCCTGACTCCACTTTTTAGCTGCATTACTTCTTTCGACCGCTTGGTGGAAGCATTTCGAAGTTCATGAATCTCATCGAAAATGATTCGTGGCCATTCCAATGAAAGAATCTAATAAAGTTAAAGTGAGGCAATGTGCTATGTTGTTATGACATACCTTAGCCCAGTTGTCACTACTTCCTTTCTTATTCTTGCTACTGATGCACGAATAGGTTATTATCACGTAGTCCGCAGAAGCATGCATCTCCTCAATGGAATGAGGAGCCTTGCGCAAATGATCGATTGTAGGGAATGAGAATACTAGGGGCGTTCCATGTATGTGGAGTTCAATCTCAGCTACCCAGTTCTGCGCAATAAGAGCTGACGGTACCACAATCAGCGTACACCCCACTGGGTTGCGAAGTGTTACAGCCAGAGCCTGCATGGTCTTCCCAAGACCCATGTCATCGGCACAAAAGCTGGCTCTCAATTCTGGATTCTTTTCACATGCGAGCATAAAATTCACACCTGGTACAAAACACATTAACTTCAAACACATTTGCCAATATGAGTGCTTACCTTCTTCTTGGTAAGGCATCAAGTCCCTGGCTAATGAAACATCACTTGGGTTCTGTAGCCCCTTTCTTCTCCGCACTGAAACCGGCGCCTGTTGCAGTGTTTGAGATGATAGACTTGCACTCTGTTTACGTTGAGCTCTCTGTATCAATTTTTCTGTAATTGCCTGAATTCTGGCTCCTATATAGTGCTGTTGCATCTCCTGGGTTCTACTGCTAAACTGAGGAAACTATAAGTGAGGGAGTTACCCATTAGTGCCATACTTGTGTTGTAGTAGTGTCTTCGAAAACAGATTTGGTAGACGGTTCCTTCACAAGAGAGTTGAGGTAGTCTGAATGAAGAATTTAATAATGTATTTTGACTTTGTAAACCCACAAACCAAAACATGAAACAAAAAACATGTCACACAAACCCACTACCTGGTGCGTTGTCGTTCACCCAGAGCTGAAAGCGGCTGCTTATATCTTCTAGAGTCGCCAACTGGATGATTGATACCATGGTTATTTCGTTCTTTGGAATCCCTTTTGGCAGACAGGCCGGTGAAGCATAAATGCAAACCACATCATTTTCCTTCCTTGATTGCTGCACCATCCA
The DNA here is from genome assembly GCA_963793395.1 of Bryobacterales bacterium. Classification (GTDB taxonomy): domain Bacteria; phylum Acidobacteriota; class Terriglobia; order Bryobacterales; family Bryobacteraceae; genus Palsa-187. The sequence continues at coordinate 7,371 of CAWCAP010000056.1, forward strand.
ACCAAAGGGCCAGGCAAATATGTTGCATCCACAGTGGCAATTCACTAGCATCTGCTTGCACATCTCAGCCCACTCAGCTACTTGCTCACTTTGTTCCAAAGAGAAGGAATTCCAACACAGCTGCCACCAATCTTTCTGGATATTCAACCAATGTGATAGATCTTTTTCCTGTTCCTTTTCCTTTTCCTTTTCCTTTTCTATCTTGCTGCCAGGTAGAGTTGCTTGGCTATTATACGCTTCTTTGGCTTCCTTGTACTTCTTTACTTCTGATTGCAGGAATCTCGCTAACACAGCAAAGTACTCCTCCAAGTCCGTCTTCCCTATGCTTTCGAGCAAAACTGCCAACTATGTTAAATGTATTAGTCATTATATTCTACACATGATTTTAAAAAAATATGTACCCTGGACTTGGCATTTTCCTCATCTACTAACCAATGGAATGCATATTGGAAAAGAAACATAGCCACATGAGAATGTAATCCAGTTTTTGCCAGTTTAATCAGCTTTCCTAATTCCGCAATACACTCACTAAATGTATTGTATGCTATTTAAAGTAGATTAACAGTTAAACATATGTTCACACATTTCCAAAGTTTGCTTACCATGTGCCATATTGGGTCTGTGTGATGCTACTTGATGATACAAGCCTGAGTCCAACAATATCACATCCCCAGGGTATTGGTCGATCTCCCAATAAGCTATCTAAGGAATGGTGTTATTCCAGAGAAAAGAAAATATATTATAAGGTAACTACTTACATTATTTTCCCTCAGTGATGCACTGCTCAAGAAAACTTGAGTTTTCATATAATCGAAAGGGGTTTTCGGTGGATGTGGCTGTTTTGCCGCCCTTTTTGCATTGAGCACCAATTTCTTAATCTTCATTCACATGAGTTAAAGAATTTATTGATGCGATAGGTGTGGCATACCTTTTCTTGTGCACGCTCGTCAATCACATACCAGCGGGACACAGCTGTGTCAGAGGCCATGTCAATAGGATTCCCTACGGATATGTTGACAGCCTTTCCCAAGTCCATGTGCAAAGCAGTTCTATAACAATAATGTTAACTCATTCAATTATGTAGACTGTACAGGTTTACCTCTTAGGACCCTTGGCTAGCAAAGAAGGTGTATTTATGCCACCATACATACTTGTATAACATCCAATGCCCCCATTGCACAACGGAAAGGCTGCTGGAAGATTCTGGTGTAACCATTTGACAGCGTCACACAGTGCCCAGTTTGGATGTGTCAAAGAGAATAGCACAGGAGTTGAGGTGATATTAGCATCTCTCAACCAGGCCTGTGCCTTTTGATATGAAGTCTTGGTCATGAAATCGGATTCCACAAGCTTGGAGTGTTCTGTGGCCATGGCTGTACATAATTGCATCAATGTCATGTTATCATACCTGGATATGTATTGGTTAAATGAATAAAATAGGATAGATGAAATGAGTATGACACTTTTCTACTCACTGTTTTTCCTCTCGTCCTGAGATCGGTTGATCGACACTATTCCATCGTGTTTCAAAGTGTTCTGCCGATACCAGCGTTGCGTCGCAGCAGAAATATGAAGTGCAATCCTTGAGCAGAATGCCAGGTTCTGATTCGGTGACTTTTTCGGTGGTAAACAACATCGAGTACCACGATTTCATCTTGTCTTGGTTCAACATGTTTCGTAGTATCAGGACTCTGCAATTCCCTATAAAGTGTAAAATAAATAAGTTTCTGTCAGATCGACTCCACCACCCTACCGTGATTAAAATCATGCAATCCAGAGATGAAATCCTTTGGGTCACGTACATCCAGAAGTGGGATCACATCTTCGTTAGATTTACCATAGGATACTGGTGCGCGCAATGATATCCTTTGCGAGAACTGTGACAGGTCTTCACTGTCCTGTGTATCGTCATCCTCTTCTCCAACCCCTTCTTCTTCTTCTTCTCCTCCTCCTTCTTCTTCTTCCTCTTCTTCTTCTCTTTCTCTTTGTTCTTCCCTTTCCTCCTTGTCTTCCTCACTCTCGGACCAGATCAACACCTCTCCTGGTGGTCCAGCTACTGATTTGCGTTTCAAGTGACGCTTAGGCTGATATGTAGGCATATGAAGCTATTTAGTACAAAAATTAGGAGTGCAACCTCATATTACCTTGGTGTAGTTGATATCTTGACGATTTTGTTCAGATGGAGAAACCTCAAATACATCCAACCCTTCTTGGTTTAGCTTCATTGCTTCTATACGTTTCTTTTCTGCTTCTAACAATATTTTGTCGGCCGCCAGTTTCTCTTTTTCCTTTTCAAATTGCTTCCTTTCTTCTTCCATGTGCTGTCTTTCTATTTCTACCTGCTTTTGCTCCTTTTCCTCCTTTTCCTTTTTCTCTTGAGCTGCTTTTGCCTCCTTTTCCTCCTTTTCCTTCTTCTTTTGAGCTTTCTTTTCCTCCTTTTCCTTTTTCTCTTGAGCTTCGCTTTTGCCTCCTTTTTCTTCTTCTTTTGAGCTTTCTTTTCCTCTTTTTCCTTCTTCTCTTGAGCTTCCTTTTCCTCCTTTTCCTTCTTCTCTTGAGCTTCTCTTTTCCTCCTTTTCCTTCTTCTCTTGAGCTTCCTTTTCTCTTCCTTTTCCTTCTTCTCTTGAGCTTCCTTTTCCTCCTTTTCCTTCTTCTCTTGAGCTTCCTTTTCCTCCTTTTCCTTCTTCTCTTGAGCTTCTTTTTCCTCCTTTTCCTTCTTCTCTTGAGCTTCCTTTTTCTCCTTCTCCTCCTTTTCCTTCTTCTCTTGAGCTTCTTTTTCCTCCTTTTCCTTCTTCTCTTGAGCTTCCTTTTCCTCCTTTCCTTTTTCTCCTGAGCTTCTTTTGCTCCTTTTCCTTCTTCTCTTGAGCTTCCTTTTCCTCCTTGTCCTTCTTCTCTTGAGCTTCCTTTTCCTCCTTGTCCTTTTTCTCTTGAGCTTCCTTTTCCTCCTTGTCCTTCTTCTCTTGGGGTTCCTTTTCCTCTTTTTTCTCCTTTTCCTTCTTCTCTTGAGCTTCCTTTTCCTCCTTTTCCTTCTTCTCTTGAGCTTCTTTTTCCTCCTTGTCCTTCTTCTCTTGAGCTTCCTTTTCCTCCTTTTCCTCCTTGTCCTTCTTCTTTTGAGCTTCCTCCTTTTCCTCTTTTTCTCTCATCAGTTTTTCATCACTTTCCTCTATTTCCTTCTTTTCTGGAGCCTTCTTTTGCTCCTTTTCCTCTTTGTCTCTCTTTTCTTTCTCCTCTCTTTCCTCTATTTCCTTCTTTTCTTGAGCCTCCTTTTGTTCTTTTTCTTCCTTTTCTCTCTTTTCTTTCTCCTCCCTTTCCTCTTGTTCCTTTTTCTCTTGGGCCTCCCTTTCATTCTTTTCTGGGGCCTCCCTTTCTTCTTTTTTCTTCTTCTCTTGGGTCTCTGTTCCATCTTTTTCCTTAATTCCTTGAGCATCTGTTTCCGTCTCCACATCAATTATGCTCAGCACTTCTATTCTAGGCTTCTTCTGAGCTGATGTACTGGAAATGCTGTCAGTAGACTTTCTCTTTTGCATGTCCCCCACTCCCTGGTCCATTTCCTCTGATTCTTCAGGATGCACAGCAGGTAAATTCTTGATTACATCAGCTGCCAGGTCTGCAGCCTGTCTTCCCATATCATAGGAGTCACCATGCAGGTCTGCCAAAAATGAATGTCCTTTGTTCATTAGTTAGTAACCTTCAGCACTATAAACTACAAAGACTTACCATCATCATCAAGATCGTGGTATTGAGAGACTGGAGTATAATTCGGTCCATACATAGTACTGGCCAATTCTAAATCAAAGTTAACAGTAGTCAATAAATAAACTTGTCCATTTGAAAAGTATACCCATATCCATGCGCAATCGCTTCGCTCTAGCTAAATCATCTGGTAATGCTGCAAAAGCATCATGGACAGCCGCAGTAACAATTCGGAGCTGCCTTGCCTTCCTTTCCATTTTCATCTTCAGACGTACTATAGAAGTATCGACACTCTGGGCCTCATAGAGCATGCTTTGTATTTGGCTAAAATGATGTACAAACAAGCTTAGTAAAATAATACGAGTCTCTTACTTACCCCACTAAAGCTTTCATCTGGTTCTCTGGTGGCTCGCGTTTTACAGTAGGTGCAAAGGTGTTACTCCAACTGCGTTTGCGATCCTTGTCTATTAGGGCTATATAAGTTTATACACTTGCAAGAAGATAGGTTTATAACTTACCCTCTTTGCTCAACAAAGCACTTATAGTAGATAATCCTCGATCAAATGATGGCTGGCTGCTTACGTGATGGCTAAGGGCGATTTCAGGATCTGACATTCCTCGGATGGGAACTGGTGGTCTCTCAATCAATGGATGCTCCACTGCTGGCTGTTTTGAGAGCTCTGTACGAATTTGTGTGGGATATGGGGGTAAAGAAGGGGCTGCTCCTATTTATGGGACAAGTTTTAAAAAAAGATATAGTTGAGATGTTCGATACCCTTTACCTTTGTTAAATACCATGTCCAAAGCACTAAATGGTGCTGACTTACTTTGTGTCCTTCGTGCCTGCGTAGGCCCACGGAAGGTAAATGTCTTCTGTTGGTATACCATATCTGTGACGAAAGGACCATCCAAAGTCTTGGCACCATCGACAGGAAGTGTGATTTGGCCTTTTTCCACTAGCACGTTTATGTAACTTGCTATAGCATTCCCCACAATGACTCCTTCTACAGTCAAAGTTATAGCATAAGCACTAAAGAGGGATCATATTAGTAAGTGAAAATACACTGATGGCTATACTACAAACCTCTGCACGGTGAGCATCTTCTTCGAGTCTTGGCACTGCCATATATTACTTGGTAGGAGCTCTTCTTGCACATTCTCTACTGGGCCCACTAAGCGGAAGAGTGGTTTAGGAAGTGTCATCTAAAGTATAGTTAATATATACAACCCTGTAGTGCCCCAACATGCATAAACTTACGTAATGCGTTAATATGAGCCATGCTAAGAACTGCGTTCTGCGCTGCCCTGCTACTTTCGGCTTTGTGGTGGGATCACCAAAGATGTGTGCATTAGCTTCGATGAAATGGTTCCAATTCACTTGTGTGACCTTTGTCAACTTCTTGGTGCAGTCCACCAAGAGCACGGGAACTTGATGAGGCAGATTTGCATAAGTTTGTCTACTGCGTGGTGTTCGAGGGGAAGTTGACTGAGGTTTGGCTTTAACTTCATCACCATGATACCAAAAGGCATGGAGTCGAAGTAACAACCTGAATAAAGAGTACATGACGACAAAATGGTATGGTTGAAGAGAAAGTACTTACCACAGTGGCGCTGTAGGTGGTGGACTTTGCCGTGGATGAGTCGTACCTTTCCTTCTTTTTTTGTCGAGTGGTTCTTCGGTTTCTCGCATTTGAATCATATCCATCAGCAGCCATCGCAGCCATGCTTCGACATCCTTCTCTTGCATCGGTGCCTCCAAAGGTATATCCGCTTCTTTGACAAGTGATAAGCCATTGTCAAGATGATCAGGATCGATTCTTCGCCATTGTGGCTGGGCTTCCAAAAGCGGCCCAGCAGCCACAGCACTGATGGTCATGGGCTTTTGCTGGTCTTTGTTCTTTTCTTCTTCTCTTTTTCTTCTTCTTCTTCTTCTTCTTCTTCTTCTTCACCTTTCTTGTGTGGCTTCGGATTGGGCCTCTTGCCTTTGGTCTTGGCTGGTCTCTGTGAAGTAGCTTTTTCAACTTCTTGCTCTGCCTGGGCTTTTTTGGTTGGTGTCCGACGTTGGCGCGTTCTCGATGCCATAGCTGTTAAATATACACCTGTGCAAAGCTTATTCTGTCAAGTTTCCTGTGATGATGATCGTAGAAGAACTCACTTCTGTTCTACTTTGGAAGAGCAAATTCTAAGAAAGTAGATTCAGCAGTGGGATGTCATCGACTTTACCGTCTAAGTCATCGACTTTACCGGCTATGTCATCGACTTTACCGTCTAAGTCATCGACTTTACCGGCTATGTCATCGACTTTACCGTCTAAGTCATCGACTTTACCGGCTATGTCATCGACTTTACCGGCTATGTTATCGACATTACAAGTCCTGCAGTCGACTGTATAGCACTTTTTTGTCGCTTGCTTCTGTTATGCAATCGACTGCACACTATGCAGTCGATGGGATAAGGTAAGTCATCGACTTTACTGGCTATGTCATCGACTTTACCGGCTATGTCATCGACTTTACCAGCTATGTCATCGACTTTACCGTCTAAGTCATCGACTTTACCGGCTATGTCATCGACTTTACAGGCTATGTTATCGACATTACAACTCCTGCAGTCGACTGTATAGCACTTTTTTGTCGCTTGTTGGGACTTTTTTGTCGCTTGCTTATGTTATGCAATCGACTGCACACTATGCTAGTCGACTTTACCAGCCATGTAATCGATGGAGATAAGGTAAGTCATCGACTTTACAGGCTATGTCATCGACTTTACAGGCTATGTTATCGACATTACAAGTCCTGCAGTCGACTGTATAGCACTTTTTTGTCGCTTGTTGGGACTTTTTTGTCGCTTGCTTCTGTTATGCAATCGACTGCACACTATGCAGTCGATTGGCCAGCTAAGTAATCGACTGGATAAGCTATGTCATCGACTTTACAGGCTATGTTATCGACATTACAAGTCCTGCAGTCGACTGTATAGCACTTTTTTGTCGCTTGTTGGGACTTTTTTGTCGCTTGCTTATGTTATGCAATCGACTGCACACTATGTAGTCGACTTTACCAGCCATGTAATCGATGGGATAAGGTAAGTCATCGACTTTACAGGCTATGTTATCGACATTACAACTCCTGCAGTCAACTGTATAGCACTTTTTTGTCGCTTGTTGGGACTTTTTTGTCGCTTGCTTCTGTTATGCAATCGACTGTATAGTCTTTATTGTCGCACACTTTGATGGCCACTTAACTTTCAGTTGACTTTGAAAGTGTGAAGTGGATGGAGCACCGCAAGGGAAGACCGCGTGGGTGGAAGGGAAGTTGTGGCATATGTGGTCTCATAGCTTCTGCTAGGCCAGCTACAGCAGTTGGCACATGCTGCAGTATGGCTTGTTATTCCAAAAGACGCAGACTGGCGGCAAAGGGTAAGAAATTGAGCCATGCATCAACACAGCTGCCTGTTCAGTCTGTAAGCCCAATTAGCGTACCAGAGGCGGATGTTATCATTCAAGAGGGAGACGATTTCGTGCTTCTATGGTCAGGTTTGTTTCAGCATCAAAGTGCTCAATGGCAAGCTGCACTAGTAGATGAAGTTCTCCCTCTCTACCCACCGAGCAGAGCAACAGTGATGTATGGAATCCGGTATCCAAGGGACCACATAGAGTGTGGTACTGCAGAACCAAGGGATGCCTTGTTTTTTGGAGATCCTGGGGTGGCTGGTCTGAAATATGCAGCTATCTCAAGGGAAGCTTTGCCACTCACACCCGTCCTTGAAGATATGCGGAAGGCGATGGGTTGGATCATACAAGCCCTGCCACGACAGCCAAAGTGTGCCGATCTGAATTCCGTGTTGGTAAACCACTACAAACAGGGGAGAGATTATATGGGTAAACATAATGATGCTAGCCCCGCCGGTGGCAGCGATCCCTTTATTGCATCGTTATCATTAGGGTGTATGAGACCTATGTGCTTCAATTCTTGCGACCCTGCAGAAAAGTGCAGGCGTTGAATGATACAGCTGACTGATGGCTCGGTGGTGGTGATGCTGGGAGCCAAAATCCAATCCAAATGGAAGCACTCGGTACCACGAGATGACTCATTGCAAGAAGAACGGTGGAATGTAAGCATGCGCTTTCATTTGCTTCAGGAACAGGTGCAGCAAGTTAGCAATGTGTGCAAGCTCACTTCCAAACCTTCTTTGGACAAAGTGTTCAAAGTGTTAAATTATTGATGATAATGAAAATGATGTTTACCTGTTCAATGGTGTAGAAGAATGTCCGGCGTCACTTCATCACCTGCATTTGAATGCAATAGATCAGGCGGGACTAATGTGTCGATGCCAGCATCTAAGTGAAATAGTAAGTTGTAGGTTTTGGTATTGTGCTTTGTAGTAATGAATTACAAACCTGCAATTAGTTGCACAGTCATGTCATTCAGGGCGTTTTGGTTTCGGTAGGGCAGGCTTCTTCGATTTTTATGGGAATGATTCTTCTTTCGCTTCTTTTGTCTACACTTGTACTCTTTAGCACGGTATGCTGAGGTAGCACGTTTCTGGGCTAAGGATTTTCTGATTTCATCCAATTTTAACAAGCGCTCTATCGTTGCAGGGCACAGCGTGAAACCTGAACGCTGCATCAAAAGTGCACTCCAAGTTTTGATGCTAGCTGAGAGGATGGTCAGCCCAATACCCAGTTCATATCGACGTCTGCCATAGAACCCAGTCTTCATTCCATTGAACTTGGCTAAGATACTTAGGGGTCGTTATTTCTGGCCATTATAATCAGAATTATTTACCTGTTCAAACTTTCACAGCTGTTGGTGGTAACGTTGTTCTGAAAGTGTGTCCATTGTTCCAAAATGTTTAGCCACATTTTGTCAAGCACATCCCTTTGGGCACTGTCAGTAATAGGCTGGTACCTAAACAATGAATGAATGCTATGATGTAGAGCTATGGCAGGTACGTTATAGGCCCATGGTCAGTGCATGCTGAGTGATCTCCTTTGTAGTGTTTAATGGTGACATGAATGGCCTTTTCAAAGTCCTCATAAGCGGCACAAGTATTCAACAAGTGTCTCAAATGTCTTTCAAAGCGAGTGCGAAAACCTTTGGTTTTTTTTTTTTGGTTTGATTTGAAGTGTTTCAATATCCTTGGTGATAAACTATGTTCTACAATACATACGTGCCATGCTGTGGTTTTTCTTACCCAACTGTCTATCTGCTTTATATAATATGCCCAGAAAATTCTTCATCATATGGCTGGAGCAATGAATGTTCTTGATATTTGGAAACCAATGTTTGAAAGCTTTAAAAATCGACCCTAAAATGGGGTTAATACACCATAATGGTACTAAAAATAGGTACCATCTCTATCCGCCACTATGCATTTCACATCTCTGCCCGCTCTTTTCAATGCTTCAGCTAATTGATAGGCGGCCTCTCCTTCCATGTCGCTAGAGGCTCCCTCGAATTCATCTTTAGAGATGATGTAATATGCAACAGGCTAGATTGGTGTTATTTAGGTTCAGAGCAAATAAGTTTAGTACCAAGTTTGTGAAGAAGTCTAATAAAAACACCACACAATAATGTGCAGAAAGGCCTTTGTGGGAAAATACTCCATCTATAACACCCATAACTAACATGGTTCATGATTTCAGTCGAAAAATGTGTATCCATTTTACTAACCTAAAACAGATCCCATGGTTTCCCAGTGTTGGTTTAGTACGTAGGATGAAATATCCTCCACTAGATTAGCCATTTCCACTACACTAAAGTTGAATATCAAATTTCCATTGACCATAATTACCTGTGCTATCAGTCCATGTTTGATCGGAAGGACATTGGATGTTGCAATGTGTCAGTAATGAATTGAGTTGGGTTTTGCCCATTTTTGATAGTAAAGCACTAGCCACTAGTTGCTTCGAGAGGCCACGTTTCGGTGGTGCATCTACTTACAGGTATTAATGTTTTTTGTGAATATAAGTAAAGGTAAGAACCTGAACGTATGGTCTCTGTACTGTGGCAACGTGTGCAATTGAATGTTACCCCATATACTTCACAGCCTTTCTCAAGTAGTTTCCAATTCCTTGGCTGTTGACACTTTTTACAGAGGTGCAAAGCTTCTGCCAAATGGCTTAAAAGGCTTTTACTTGCCAGGCAAGCTGTGGTGTCGAACTTCATAGAAGTGGCAGAGTTGGGGCAAGTTTGGTCCTACAAGCAAGAAATCATGTTGAGTATACACAGTATATATATCATTATACAAAGTCTACATACCAAAAAGCTATAGTCCAGGCCTAATGTTTTATCGGGTGCTTTCGGTACTCCTACAAGATAGGCTGGATCAAGTTCATATATTATCCATCCTATCAACAATGGGTCGTCTGCCATTGCTGTCAAGTCTTGTAGCTCTTGACAAAATTGGGAGCGAATTGTGTCACGATCGGTCCTGGGGTAACGCATCGTAACAACATGTAACATTTCTACAGCTGGAAAGTTCTCCAACTGCCCATCAGAGGCTTGATATTGTTCTGCAACTGCTCTGTGCTGTGTTACCAATGCATGTAAGTAAAAGTAGTACCTCCAGGTAGCTAGTAACTGGATGTCCAAATGTTTCTCCTCGGCTGGCCATTCTTGAATAAAGTCCAGACAACTGTTAAGCCAGGATACTCGGGCTTCCAAAGTTTCAAATATCCCGACTAGTTCGCCTTTGGGTTTTGTAAATGAGCTGCTTGCCCTTGTAGCTTGCATGTTCTTTGTGGGAGATAAGTTTGATGGAGCCAAAAAAGCCAAAAAATTTTCGTTCTGAACAAAAGTCGACTGCTTACCTTTCGCAGTCGACTGCAAAAAAAAAGAACTCAACACCCTTAAAAATTTTCCTGTAATCTGTGAATTGATATGCAATATTATTTTCTGATATTTTTTCTTTTTGGACATGATTTATTATTTGGATAAATATTGTTGATAACTGAATGTTTAAAATTTTCCTCCCTAATACTCATAATTTATTTACTAAATTAATTAAATCAGGGTTTAAAGGTAAATTATATTCAAGGATGGTATCTAACAGATTCATATCATTACAAAAAATAATAGAAGCATTCTGAAAAACTTTTTCGTTAACAATCAATGCTCTTCTAACATTGCTAAAAGTATTAATATAAAAGTGGATTATGAGGTCAATATCAGCTTTATTTGTGATAATTTCAAGGCTTGCTTGAATATCATCCTCCCACAATGCTGGAAATAAATTGGCAACAAAATTAACACCTTGTTTTACAAACCCAGGCTCTTGTTGATGTACTACTACCTCATTTCCATTAATAGCAGAGCCATTATTTTCTATAAAAAACTCTTCATTGAAAAAATTATATTCCGTTTCAGACCAATAATTGTTTTGTTGATTTCCGAGAGGAACTATCCCATTCATTTATTATTATCATAATAAAAAATGCCGACTTCTTTTTTGTAAGTAACTAAAATTTAAAAAAGAAAAGGCAAAACCTGTGTTAGTTAAGAAAAAATCTAATACACTATCAAAACTTGAAGTTTCTAAAAAAGCTTTAAACAGCCTGCAAAACAAATTTTGGTGCAGGATCAATTTCAGAAGATGCTTTAACAGAAATTTCCTGTTATGCAAAAAGTAATAAAATGACTAAAGCTAAAGCTATGAAAATTCTGAAGGATGTTTATTACTATATTCAAAAAAGAAAAGCTAAAAGAATAATGAAGAGAAAAACCTTCGATAAAGCACTTGGTGAGGAAAAGAGGCACAGCAAAGAATATTAAGTTTTAGAAAAAACCAAATTTATTTCATTTATCAAATGAAACATCGTTCAAAAACCAACTCACAAAGAAAATTATAATATATCTTGCACATGGTAAAAAACATTTGGGGTTTTATTAAAATATTAGATGGTAGTTCAAACAGCTTCAAGAGTTACAAGGATTTAGTAAAAATACTAATAATAATAACTTGGTACCCTATGTCAATGCCAATTTACAGGAAGAAATTGATTTGTTAAAAAATCAGCTTGTGGGAAAAAACTTTTTATTAAAGGAATATTTAATCAAGATCAAAAATGAATACCAGAAAATTCTTGGAATATGGAGCAGGCGAGGTGCCTCTGCTCGCCGAGTGTCCCACAAGGAACCACCCCTATGGTGGGTGATAAGCTATTTGACGAATATGTCAAGAGGGTGGTAAGGGAGATGAAGAAGTTTTCCTCTTCCCTCCCCTCTTGCAGAAGACGACAAACGTGTAGTCTTTATCCCCAAAACCGCCGTCTCTAAGGTCCTTTACGAGAACCACACGGATGAGGTGATCTTGCAGGGAAATTTCCCGTTGACGAGGGTGACATATTATGAGAAACGACTAGGGGGTATCATCATAACCTTCGACACCCCTGAAGACCGCGAGATGTTTCGCAGTCGCTACCTCGAGTGGTATACTAAAGGAATGCCCATCGTTTTGAAGCCGCCCCGATTCCAATATTTCATGCCGGGGTTCGGTTTGCGTGGTCGGGCTACTCCGGGATGCACAAACGAGATCCTGCGGAAACTAGGTGAAGTGATGGCCCTCCGTAAAGAAGACGTAGTATTTGCGGAAGTAGTCCGATCTCGTGGTGGACGTTGCCCATGAAGGAGAAGGGACTCCTGATTTTACCGCGTGGCCCCCGTGGTATTGATAGGGAAAGCACAGTTTGAAGTCGGAGACATCAAGTTGAGGTTTTATTTTCTAGACCAGGAAACCAGATGCCCCTGTTGCGAAGTCCTGGGACATGGTGAAAAGACATGCCCGTTCGAAAAGGCAAAGAACCCCCCCTTGGCTCCTCACAGCAGGAAAGGAATGAGAAAGATAAGGAGAAAGAAGCGAGAAGGAGAAGAACCCAAGGAAAAGGACCCGAAGAGGAAGAACCGAGGATGGTAAGAACGGAAAGGGAGGACACAAGGGGAAAGGGACCAATCATGACAAAAATGAGGAGGGGGACTCAGATGATTGAGTTCTGCGGGGGTGAAATCCCCCCGCATCAACTGCCTAATGTCTATCGTACTATGGAACGTAAACGGAGCACACTCCACCGCTGACTTCCCAGACAAACAAGGAATCATCCGGCAATCCACTCAAATGCGGCTCTAGAATCATGCCATCCCTGCTGAAATAAGAATCATAATGGAAACCCACCACACCGGGGAAACTGCCCCGCAAGGAGGGGTCCACACCACATCCAGAAGGAAGCCGAAAGGAATATCATTGATCCCCTTCACCCTAAGGTAACGATATCGCCCATCTATCCAGGCAAAAGGGAGAGTGCTGGTGGCCAAGATCTTCCATCCACCAAACCCCCTTCACAATAGTGGCCATATATGCCCATCAGAGGAAGGAGCAACGGAAGAGGTTTATCTGAAGTGGATTCCAAAGCTTCCCGGAGAACCGTTCTGTGATCGTAGAGATTTCAATAACGTTCTACGGAGTGAAGACAGACCTCCATGCCGGAAAACGCAGCGTCATGTTGCACATCCTCTCAGGAAGATCTTGGAGAGGCTAGGACTGGAGGATACCGCCCCTTACTCCTCGCCGCACACTTTCAAACACAGGAAGGGAAAATACACAGCACGGCTGGAAAGGTGCTATATCACCAATACAACTGGGTGGGCATGGCTGTCACAGTCCTTGATAGAAAAGGAATATCGGACCACGAACCAGTCCAGATATCCCTCATCCCGATCAAGCGACTCCCATCACGATCCCCCCACCGGAAACTACACCCTGCACCGCTGGAGAGCCCGAATTTCTCCAACACAGCACGATTGTTTGAGAGTTCTGCTCCACACCGTAGATTGGAGTATGGGACCCCCTGAAGCAAACCATCAAGAGATTAGCCAAAAGCCCACACCATCACCACTGCCACCGAAAACACTGCCTCCCTCTCCAATCCAGATGAGTATCTCTCCTCTCCCATAGGCCTGGGAGGAAGAGATCAAAAATCCAGAGAGGAGCAGAGGAGGAAATTGATAGATCAACTACACTTCAAGATCGCATGCAAAAGGGCGGGTGTGGACAAAACCAAGGGAATTCCCTCCAATCTACTCTCCTCAATCTTGAGAGGACAATCCCCCAACATCAATCTTCACAATAACTCCACCAAAGGAGCTGTAGAAGGACCAGAAGAGATAGTGCAGGAATTCCTCTCCTTCTATCAGGACTTATATGAGAGGAAGTCATCAGAACCCACCCCGGAACTGCTGGAGAATATATTTGTCCTGCCGAAGAAAGCAAGACAGTCCCTCAGATGCCCACCAAACGCTTTGGAAGTGGCAGCGGTTCTAGACAGAGTCGATGGACAATCGGCACCAGGAATGGACGGCATACCGTATCGACTGTATCAGAAGACCCCAATGGCACTACAAGCACTGCTCCATCTATACAATATGGTATGGACAGAAGGCACAGTTCCCAGGAGCTGGAAGCAGTCGATAATCAAACCGATTCCCAAGGAAGGGAAGGATGTGACGTGGGTGAAGAACTATAGACCCATCGCTCTGACATGTGCAGACGGGAAAATCCTGACCGCAATCATCAACACAAGGCTACAACCGATACTGCAAAAGGGAATACCCATGACGCAGACAGGGTTCATACAGGGGAGAACAACGGAGCACGCCATAATCAGAATATCAACACTCCTCCAGCACCAACCAGCCCTGAGAGCACTGCTTCTCGACTTCAAAAAGGCGTATGATAGAGTATCGCATTGCTGGCTTCAGACGGTGCTAGAGAAAGGAGGATTCCCAACGGAGATGATACAGATAATCCTATCGCTCAACTCATCAGATAACTACGGACACCTCCTCATCAACAACACCTTCAGCAATCCATTCAAACTCGCATCAGGGATAAAACAGGGAGATTCACTGTCACCAACTCTCTTCATCTTGTGCCTACACCCCCTCTTGAACATCTTGGAGAAGAAGGGTATCCTGCATCAGGCACATGCTGATGATACAATATCCTATTGAGATCATCTCTACAGATGAAGGAGGCAATGGAGAAGTTGAAAGAATATGAGAGGGCATCAGGACAGAAGGTGAACCTGGAGAAATGCACCTTTTTACTGACGGAGGATGAGGACAGATTTGAAGGACACCCCTTTGAGGAAAAGGAAGAGGAACGGTATCTGGGAGTGAACTTAGGATGGGATGGAAGGATATCACTGTTACCAGTGACATTGGATAGAGTGGTGGAGGACCTGACACGGTGGAAAAGGAGGCACCTGAACCTGAAGGAAAGAACGACAATTCTCAAGGCGTACATCTTCCCGAGACTGCTGTATCAACTGCCCTACTGTTCTGACCCCCCCTGGGACTGTTGAAGAAACTACAGTGGTGGTTTCTTGCACCGACAAGAGACACCTTCGATCCAACAACAACTTACAAATCCCTAGTAGGACAGTATAGGGAGAATCACCCAGCAATACTCTTCGGGCTCTTACCACTGGAGACATCCATCCAAAGGAGGCAGGCCAATATAGGCATAAAAATCAAGCAAAGCCTCCCTAATCTAACGGCACGGCAGAAAAGAAAAGGAGGGATAGGAAGGACAACAGGGATGACACTCGACATAATAAGAGAAGGAAGGAAGAGAGTACTTTCAGAACTACCGGCAGAAGCCAAAGGATGGGACAAAGAGACACTAAGGAAGGAGACAAAAAGAATCGCAAGAGGAGCAAGAATAACATTGACACCACGGCAAATACAATGGGATGAGGAAGGAGGAAAAGTAGAAGGACTAATAAGAATACTACCGAAGCTAAGGGTACGATCAGCAGTGAGCTCGTTCATCTGGAAACTCAGTAAACGGGGCACTTCCACTAGGTGCACACTTCACGAAGACGACACAAACATGCCCTGCATGCAAGAACGAAGCAAAGGAAGACACAGAGCACTGGTTTAACTCGAACCCACACGACCTACCCATTCAACCACACCCCCTTAACCAACTCCTGCACACCCACCCAAACAGGAAGAACTCAGCTGAACTGGAGAGCATAAGTATAACTTTATGGGTGATATGGAGAGTCAGGAACAAAATCAAGCACCACCACAAACCACAAATCATAGACATAAGCTCACTATTCAACAAAATAATGAAAGAAGAAACCACAAGAAGAGAGAAGGCATTTGTAGGCAATTGAGCCTCCCTCTTGTTTCTAAGTTAAAATAAATCAACACTTTTGGGAAAAAAAAAAAAATTGTTACATTGGCGACGACTCACTGACACGAACAGACCCCTACAAACCCACAACACTACCGCTATAACAGCAGCGACAGACAATCCTACTACACAGAGCAGGAAACCTCGCAAGAAACCGAGTAGACACATTCTCGCCGGCACTACACGCTACACGAAAAATTCTCGCAGGGACAACACCCCGACAAGCGAACAACCGTAGGAAGAGACAGATCACCAACGAACGAAATGAGTAACAGAGGAGGCAGAAGAAGAGCCATCGAAAAGAAGAGATCCGAAGAGAAATCGAAAGAATCGAGCTCAGACGACGACACCCCACTGATCGGAAAGAGAGGAAAATCGCGAGTAGCGACCCCCGTGGAGCCGAACAACTCTGCCCCAGCAGAAAAGCAAGACAAGCTGAACGAAGGGAACAACGAAAAGTCCCAGGCGAATGAGCAGGCTACAAAGACAGCCACTGAAAACGTCCCCAACGAACAGCCCTCTACACAGATCGGAGGAAAAACGAGAGAAAGACCGATCGAAATAGAAGTAGAGCCGAGGACACCGACACGCGAGAAGGGCAAAGAGAAGGAAGACGACAAACACTCTGAAAGAGCAGAGGAGAGGACCCCTGCAAGAGAGCCAGCATCGGCAACAAGGCAGTGGAGACAGACAATCGCTAGTAAGTACCCCATTCCACGTATATATATATATGGTACCGAGGGAGGTCGGGTAAGCGACAATGAGGCATCGGCACAACAAGAACACGATACCATAGAAGGAACAGAAGATAGAGTAGACGAAGACGTGGTTCCCGATGATAATGATAGCGTCTTTAACGAAAGAACCACGTCAGGCGTGAGGTCGGAGGATATAGGGGAAACACCCCAATATACAATTGGAATAGTGAATAGGCAAGACAATGTGTCGGCAAGCCGCACACTCTTGCCAGGTCAAAATAGTGAGGAAGGACTAAGGGAGGGTGTACTCCCCAATCCTGAGAATAATAAATACCATAGCACAGGAGGTTACGCCTGTTGCATTGGAGACTGGAGCGTTGGAGCGATCAAGAGCGAATTGTCCCAATACTGCACGGGATCACCCAATAAGTGATACTGTGCAGGAGACATCTACAGAGATTGTAGATGACAAAAAGAACGAAGGGGAGGAGGGAAACCCATGCAATTCGAAAATTGCGAGTTCCCCGGCTGACCCTATACAGTTAATTAATTGTAATATAAGTGATATTACAAGTAATGATAAAGGTCTGGATACACCCAACCTAGAAAGGAAAGGTGACAGATCAGAAGACAAGAATATACCTTCAAAGGAGGATATTGTTGCTCTAAAAAAGACCCTTAATAAAGAGCTAACAATATTAAAAATTAAAAATAAAAGAATTAATAAATTACTAGAGATTTATGAGGCTAGTAATAATAACACTCTCTTTGTAATAGATGAGGTGATATCAGATGATGAGCCTATCACTCTGACCAGAAGGCAGTTGAGGGAGATCACAGAGAGACAATGTGACAAGATAAAACAAATGTATCAACCTAAAACACCCATAGAAAAAGGGCCAGAACCCCCTCAACAAGCACTTCTACAGGTACCCAAAGCTATAGAAGTCATTAAAACAGATAATAATATCATTCTGCAGGTCAGGAAAGAGCCTAAGGTACCCACCTTCAAAGGGGAACCCGAAGAAGTGGCTCAATACCTAGCAGCATTAGATAATTTAAAGGCTTCTCTAGTGGAAGAAAGGGTAGAAGACCCAGATGGATGGATTCTAAGGAAGGTTAGTGGTGCCCTGGAAGGGAGAACACAAATCTGGTTCAGGGAGATCCTGAAGAGAAGAAGTCCACCACCTCCAAGGACTCTGGAAGAATATACCAAAGAGGTAAAAGAATTCTTCTTAAGTCATGTACCCAGAACAACAAGGCTAGAAAGACTAAGTCTAGTGAGGCAAGGGCCAAAGGAGAATATCCAAGCCTATGCCCAGAGATTTAGCATTGCCTTGGGAGAATTGGGATTGAAGGAGGAAGATGAAGGGTCAAAAATTGCATTTATCCATGGGCTAGCCCAAGGGGACACAAAGAGAAACGTTAGCAAGTGGCTGAACACTGCTTCAGAAGATGTGTCTTGGCATCAATTGGTGAAGATCACAGTTGCCAAAGAAAGACAGAGCAGTGCCACAATGCTGAAAGACCTCTCCTTCCCCCAAGCAGCACCAATGATGGATAGTGAAGGCAAGGAACTCAGGAATGCAATTAAAGAATTAAGAGGAGAAATTGAACTCCTGAGGAGAAAAGGGGATGAAGTTAGGCCTAGAGATGTGAAAAGGTCTACATACCCTCCTTGCAAGATTTGTAAGAAGACAAATCATTCTGAGGAAGATTG
Organism: Bryobacterales bacterium; assembly: GCA_963793395.1. Classification (GTDB taxonomy): domain Bacteria; phylum Acidobacteriota; class Terriglobia; order Bryobacterales; family Bryobacteraceae; genus Palsa-187. The sequence goes on from CAWCAP010000056.1 coordinate 25,680, forward strand.
CTTCTTCAAAAACAAAGGAAAAGAAGGGATGAAGAGAAAAGCAAATGATGAGAATGCCCCACTTCAAACAAGTAACAAAAGGGAGAAAAGGGATATCTCAGAGATCATCTGCCATAAATGTAAGGAAAAAGGCCACTATGCTTGGGGCTGTCCTACTAAGAAAGTAGCAACTGAAGAGAAACCCCTTAGGGAAGTGAAGGAAGATGACATAAGGTCCTTCCTCAGACAGGCCCTCAAGGAAGAGTTAGCTGCTTTAAACACTAATACTAATAATAATAATAATAAAGAACCTTCTTCCAACTATACAGACCAAATCTTGTCTGAAAAGAAAGAAGGGAGGAAGAGAAAACATAAAAAACAAAAGAGAAAACCTATAAAAAGTAGAGTAAAAAGAGTACATGAAAGGACTCCAAAGATGCACAAATTGAGAAAGAAGAAAATAACTCAATTAATGAACATCTTAAGAAAGAAAACTGGAACACCCACTGAAGAGGAGTTAGAAAAAGTAGAAATAACTACTGAACTCCCTAATGAAGAAAGTGTAGGTGGCATAGAAAATGCACCAGAACCAAACAAAAAGAAAAAGAAGTGGACTGCAGCATTTGCAATGCTAGTAGTTAAATCTAGAAGTGTTAGAACCTTGATAGATACAGGAGCAAGTCACTCAGTAGTAGCTCTATCATGGCTCAAATACTTAAAATTAGACCACTTAATTAAGAAAACCAAAGCACAAATGGTAGATGCCCAAAAGGTTAGAATACCAATAGTGGGTACAGTTACCATTCCTGTGGAATTTGGAAACAAAACCTTTGACTGGAAGTTCAGAGTATCAGAAAACCTTATATGCCCAATGATAGTAGGCATGAACATATTACATGAAGCAGTCATTAAAATGAAAAACAGAAAAGTAAAGATAGGAGATCAGTCTGTGCCTATCTGGATTACTTTAGAAGAGTTGCATCAACATGCAATAGTATCTGCTATAAACAAAATAATACCTCCTTATTCAGTAGTGAATATGTTAGGAAGGGTAATAAAAAACCATGATGGTGAATTAAGAAACAAAACACAATATGTGGTGAATTCTAACAATGATGTGTTAAATGATCAGTTGATAGAGTCATACATAGAACAACATTCACTAACAAAAGAAGACATTGAATATGTCAATCTGAAAATAGTAAATGAAACTCCTAGAAAACTCAAAGTTATCAAAGGAGATATATTAGCTTTTGCAGAGCAATTAACTGTAGAAGATACTGAGAGAGTATGTGCTATTACAGAAGAGATTGCCATGCAAAATATACAACAATTAATGAAATCAGAAGTCACTGTTAGTGATTCAGAACAAAAAGAAGCTGACACTAAGTTATTAACACCCTCACATGGGCCCAATAACAACAACAAAACTAAAAACAGACCCAAAACAAAAAAAGAGAACCATCCTGAGGTGAGGAATGTTAAACTCTATGAGGACCCAGAGAATATAGAGAAGAGGATGCATGAAAAAACGGTTTCTGCATTTAAGAGCTGTTTGGAAGTGCAACCCACTCACAATTCAGAGGCTGTAGTAGAGGACCTTGAGAGAATCAAGAGTTCAATTACAGGAGCTGGAGCAACTGAAGAAATAGTTGAGTCCAATATGGCTATAGGAAAAGAAGATGGTTTTCTGCATTTAAGAGATCATCCTAATTCAACTATAACCTGTAACACTCCCAAAACTCTCAGTGCAGTGAGATTGCAAAGTACTTTGGAGACTACTATTAGTGAGGAAACTCTTGGCCAGAGGAGTACAACTATAGAAGAAGATCCAAAAGAGTTGCAATATGATTCATTAAGTACACTGAGCCAAGAAAAATTAGATTCTTATGATGAAAAAGATCTAGTAAAGTGGCTAGACAGTGACCAGATTCTCCCTATGGGAAAGGATGGCCCAGTAGTTCAAGAAAAAGTTGATAGTACTCAACAATATATAGAATCTACTTTGAGAAGGGATAAAGAGTCTGGGAAAACCAAAGAAACTATTACAGATGAACAAATAAAAGAGTTGGTGAAAGACTCTAATATAACTGAAAAAGAGAAAGAACAGCTAATAGATCTATTGAAAAGATTTAAAGCACAAATGTCAGCAGGATTTAGTGATAAAAATCCAGCTGGAAGCTCTTTCTTTATACCACACAAAATAAAACTGACTCATAATAATCCTATATGGACCCCTCAATATAGAAGGTCATATAAAGAAGAGGATATATTAAATGAACAAGCTTTAGATTTGTTCAAGCAAGGAGTCATAGAAAGAACCACAACTAGTGAATATAACTCACCAGCTATGGTAGTACCCAAGAAAGATGGTACTTGGAGAACAGTCATAGACTATAGAAATATAAACAAAGATACTATAAAAGAATATTGGCCCATCACAAGAACTGATGAAGCTATAGATAGCTTGCATAAAGCTAAGTTCATAACAAAAATAGACTGCACTAGTGGATATTGGCAGATACCACTAGATGGAAAAAGCAAAAGATTGACAGCTTTTTCAACCAAAGATGGTAGATGGCAATATAAGTCATTACCAATGGGGATTACAAATGCAGCCCCAACATTCCAAAAGAATATGGAAATAATGTTAGCAGGATTGCTATGGAAAAACTGTATTGTATACATTGATGATATCATTGTATATAGTGATACATTTGAAGAACATTTGATACATTTGAATCAAGTGTTGGAAAGACTTCAAAAAGTAAATATCACAATAAAACCATCAAAATGCTTCTTTTGCAGAAGTGAAGTAGAATACCTAGGACACATAGTAGGTAACAATGTGCAAAGACCTACTGAAGAAAATGTGAAAAAGGTATTAGAATGTAAAATGCCTACAACAAATACAGAAATAAAACAATTCTGTAATATGGCAGGATTTTACAGAAAATTCATAAAACACTATGCTGAAAAGGCAAGGCCTTTAACAGATTTGAGCAATGCTCAAGGGAAAAATGTCAAAGTAACATTAACAAAGGAAGCTGAGAAAGCATTCCATAAAATAAAGAAAGCAATTAGTAAACACCCAGTGTTAACATTGCCAGATGTGACAAAACCCTTTGGAATAAGAACTGATGCTTCAGACTATGCTATAGGAGGTGTTCTATTCCAATTAGATGAAAATAATCAGGAAAAACCAATAGCATTTGGTAGTAGAGTCCTAAGTAAAACAGAAAGAAGGTATAGCACTTCTGAGAGAGAAATGTTAGCAATATACCACTTTATAAGACATTGGAGAGCATATGTATGGGGGACACCATTCAAAGCATATACAGACCACTCTCCTTTGCAAGGAATAAAAACAAAGAAAGATGTAACAAGAAGGCTAACAAGAATGATTCTTAACCTTCAAGATTATGACTTTACACTGTATTATACACCAGGAAGATTAAATACAGTAGCAGATGCATTGTCTAGAGAACCTTTTGCAGCAAAAGCAGAAGAACAATGCAATACAATATTAAAAGAAGAAGAAAAAGAAGAAACATTTTCTCCATGGGAATTACTGGTACTATCAGTAATGGAAGAAGAAATATCAAACAATGATAAAGAAAAGATATCAAAAGGAGTGGTATCAGCATCAGAAAAAGAACAAGCCAGACTATGGTTTGAAAAATTAGACAAAATGGATGACCCATTTGACATTCCAAGTGCAGAAATGGCATTAATGCAAGCTAGAGATGTAACTCTACAAAAATGCATTGAGAAAGCATTAAAAGATGCCACTGGCACTAAATGGATAATCAAAGATGAATGTGTATTTCATACTAGAAAACAAAGACAAAAGAAAGAAAAATCTCTACAATTAGTATTGCCTAAATGTTTGAGAGAAGACATAATGAAAAGCCATCATGATGACTTGTTAGGAGGTCATTGTGGATACCTAAAAACAATCAATAAGATTGCACAATGGTATTGGTGGCCAAAGATGAAAAGTGATATAAAAGAATGGGTACAAACATGTAAGATTTGTCAAACTCATTCAAGAGACTATGGTCCAAAGAAAGGAAAATTAGCTCCAGTTATAGCTAAATACCCATTTCAATTAATGGGAATGGACATATTGACATCACTTCCTGTGACAGAAAGAGGTAATAGGTCAATAGTATTGTTCACAGACTATTATACAAAATGGGTAGAAGCATTTGCTATACCTAATGAAGAAGCTATAACAGTAGCAAATAGACTCATCAAAGGAGTCATATGTAGACATGGACCACCTACAGCAACAATCTCTGATAGAGGTGTGCAGTTCACATCAGATGTATTCAGAGAAGTAACAGAAATGTTAGGAGTAAAACAAAGATTAACAACATCTTATAACCCTATGGGAGATGGCCAAGCAGAAAAGGCCATAGGAACTCTCACAAATACCTTATCAAAGCTTGTAGGATCAAATCCTAATGATTGGGACTTGATGATTCCTTATGCTTTATGGGCATATAGAACTGCAAAACATGCAGTAACAAAAGAAACACCATATTTCTTGATATATGGAAGAGACCCAGTAGATCCTTTAGATGTAAGGGTAAAACACTGGTTGAACAAACATGCAAATAATAAAATAGAAAATTACACCAGAGAAATCACTCAAAGATTGCAAGAAGCAAAAGAAAGAGTTGATATAGAAGTAAAAAAGGCTAAAAAGGCTCAAAAAGAAAGATTTGACAAAGGAAGGATTGATAATCCATTCAAAGTCAATGATTTAGTTTGGTGGAAAGAAGATAAGAAAACACCAGATGAAAATCGAAAACTAAAAGCTAAGTATAGAGGCCCTTATAAGATTACTCAAGTAATAAGTAAGGGAGAACATAATTTAAATGTGGAGATTACACATTTGAATAATGTAGAAGACAAAAATATAGTCTCAATTAGAAAATTGAAACTAGCAAAGCTAAGACCTAGTCAAATAGGGGATTTGCCTATAGAATTGACTAAAGAAAAAGAGCCTGAAGAAGTAAAACCTATACAAAAACCCATTGAGATTGAAAATCCCAAAGGAAGAACTTTCTACACTCAACAAAGAAGAAAGAATAAGAGTGCAAAGAAGAAAGATATTAGGGATGAATGGGAAGTAGAAGGTATTACTAAAGAAAGAGAAAAAGATGGTGTAAAAGAATACCAAGTGAAATGGGTTGGTTACAAAAGACCCACTTGGGAACCAGCAAGTAATATGGAAAATGCTAAAGATATCATTGAAAAATGGAATCTAAAGAGAAAGCTTGCTGAAGCAGAAAAGAAAACTAACCCCAGACCTACTAAAAGGAGAAGAAAGTGAATGAGGACATTCATGAAAGTAAAGAGGGGGGTGATGTAATGTACCAATCAAGAACAGAGCTAAAGAGTGCTCTAAGATCAATAGGTAATATACCTATGAGGGACAGAGCTAGAGAGTGCTCTAAGATTTATAACAATGCCTGAGGCTACATTAGATCTAGAGGAGGCCATATAGACCAATAGAATCATTGGAATTTAACTTAGCAATGAAGTTATCCAATGGAATATTAAGAACCAATAATTATAAAGATTGGTATGCAGGGCAATGTAATGCCAAACCAATCAGAAGTGTAGACAAAGGGGAGATTAGTATTTAAACCCCTTATGTCAAGTTAAAGCATTGTACTCAATACAACACCTATCAATCAAGCCTCAATACAGAGACCTTGACACACTGTTAGCTCACAAGTACTCACAGTAGTGTTACACTATGGCTCTTCTTCTGCCTCCTCTGTTACTCATTTCGTTCGTTGGTGATCTGTCTCTTCCTACGGTTGTTCGCTTGTCGGGGTGTTGTCCCTGCGAGAATTTTTCTTGTAGCGTGTAGTGCCGGCGAGAATGTGTCTACTCGATTTCTTGCGAGGTTTCCTGCTCTGTGTAGTAGGATTGTCTGTCGCTGCTATTATAGCGGTAGTGTTGTGGGTTTGTAGGGGTTTGTTCGTGTCAGTGAGTCGTCGCCAATGTAACACTTCTGTGAGTACTTGTGTACTGACAGTGTGTCAAGGTCTCTGTATTGAGGCTTGATTGATAAGTGTTGTATTGAGTACAATGCTTTAACTTGACATAAGGGGTTTAAATACTAATCTCCCCTTTGTCTACACTTCTGATTGGTTTGGCATTACATTGCCCTGCATACCAATCTTTATAATTATTGGTCCTTAATATTCCATTGGATAACTTCATTGCTAAGTTAAATTCCAATGATTCTATTGGTCTATATGGCCTCCTCTAGATCTAATGTAGCCTCAGGCATTGTTATAGATCTTAGAGCACTCTCTAGCTCTGTCCCTCATAGGTATATTACCTATTGATCTTAGAGCACTCTTTAGCTCTGTTCTTGATTGGTACATTACAGTAGGAAGGAGGTAGGAAGTGAAGAAGAGAGTAGGAACAGGGTTACGAAGGGAATGGCAAGTGGTAGGAAGCTGTTACAATAGTCACCTATGAAGTACCATGGTGTACCAATAATGTTTTATTGCATGTACAACGATTTATAAACAGTACACTTCTTTCTGTCTATGTCATACATCACTGTAACCCTTCATTAGTTTCAAATTAGCAACATACTACAACTTACGAAGTACATACATTAACTACTCTTGCACTGTGGACAGTGGGCAGCTGATATACCTCCATGTGCTATGATTTTCAATTTGAGGGGATGAAACCTTGCACAAGACATATCTCCACTCACTTGCATCAGATAAATGTACAATTTTTGGCCTTGAGGTGATTTAAACGATACACGCAAACCCAGAACAGTATATTCGCCAGAGTAGCAACACTCTTCTGTTGTGGGAGACCATGCAGACTTCAGCTGTTGGTGTCGCACTATTTTGATAGGGATGCTTTTCATCATGTTGTTCTTAAAGAATAGATTTCTGCCCTCCAGTAGTTGCTCACGATGTTTACCGATACCAAACCCTTCTGTACGGATAATATCGCCCTTATCTTTGGTGCATGCTTGATAACTACAAATAAAGAGATTCCCCGATAGGACAAGTAGGTAAAGAGTTTAGCAAATAAGAGCAGAGGGAGTAGGAGGGGGTAGGTGTAGGAGAGGTAACAGGCAAGTGGCAGGGGGGTAGGAGAGGAGGTAGGAGGTGGGTAGGAGGAGGGTAGGAAGGAGGGGGGTAGGAGGAGGGTAGGAGGAGGGTAAGAGGAGGGTAGGAGGGGGTAGGAGGGGATAGGAAGAGAAGTAGAGGGGGGGTAAAGTTACCGGAGAATTAAAGATTCTACTTCACCACCCACAGAAATCATTCCAGTTCGACCGCTGCAATGAATTTGTAGCATTGTCATCAAAGCCCGTGATCCTACAATCCCCACCAGAGAGGCACCATTCAACGCAAGGACAGGTCCAAATAGAAAGCATCCCTTCCCACTGGATCGCCGCAGGGGATAAACGAAAGTTTTTCCACTTACAGTGGATGCTGTTGCTCCAACGAACCTCACATGAAATGGATTGCTTGTTGTATTTCTACTGCAATCCAACTCCCACTGTTCTGTACAGGCTAAGAGATATGTGTCCTGTGGCTGCTTAACAGCAGCAGCGATTGATATACGACCCGGACAATATGTCAGCACAATGCGGCCCTCTGTTACTGTTAGTTCTTGTTCCACAGTGTGCAATGAATCTGGCATCAGACCGGGAGGGCACACCATCACTGTACCATTTGCAAGCGGCACTGATGGTTCAACGCGTATGTAGTCCTTTGACTTACGCTGGCGCCTGCCTGAAGCGTTGGAGCCTTGTTTTATAACCCACCAATGCATACTTCGTGTTGCTCCAAAAGACTCACTAGCCACCCATATCTCCTTCAGCGAATTGGAGTATAGTGTGCTCTCTAAATCCGAGTGTGGGGGAATCGAATATCAGCCGTTGGGGTAGAACCGGAATTGTAGGGTCATTACTTTCCACTCATGACCAACAATGGGATGCTGCGCCTGCAGAAAGTGTTCCATGTGTGATGTTTTCATTCTGCAAACGTGTTGTATATCTTTTTATGCTTATGCTGCTTCATCCTTATTCTCTTCCAACAGAGCCCACTCCAGCTCCAAAAGATACATCCAACAGTGCCGAAGAGGTGAGGTACCTGACTTTATCTTTAAGATTCGCCCTGCCAACTTTCTTGTATGTGGACCCCACCTTTCCGTGGAGACATAATTCTATGGAATCAGATCATCACATTCCAACACATTGTTCACCGTTTCTACAACTCGGGTAAGAAAGGCAGCAGTGGGCACCTGACTCGGTAACAGACAATCCTCACCCTCTGGCGATGCATCCATTCTTTGTTCTAGCAAAGTGGTATCAAAAGCTCCTCCCTCCCCAATTTCTGGTACGTTATGAAGGAGGTATTGGCAAAATACTGGCCGCAATTGCTGTTGCGGTATGAGCAAGCCAGTTCCTAATGATGGTAGTTAGTGTACAAACCGCCGGAATAGTGTGTTGCTCTGTGCCATTGATGATTTTTCCAGCATTTGAAGAAAGACTGATGTAAACGCTGCTGGGCTGCAATTCGAGTAGCCATGTAGCACTCGATCGAGAGGTTGCATGAATTTCATTTCCACTGTACAGTGATACAACGCCCCACTAATTTGAACAGCAGAGTACACCGGCTGGCCACAGAAAAACTTTCAACACAGTCAGTGTACCATAAATTCAGGAACCACTCCCTCCTTCCTACCACCCTCCTCCCCCCTCCTCTCCCTCCTACCTCCTCTCCACCCTCCTACCCTCTTCCACCCTCCTCCCCCCTACCCTACCCTACCCTTCCTACCCCCTCTTCCTCCCTCCTACCTCCCCCTCCCCCTCTTACCCTTCGACCACCCTGCTACCCCTACTCTCCTCCGACCACCCTCCTCCCTCCTCCCTCCTACCCCTCCTACCCCCTCCGACCCCTCTCCTACCCCCTCCTCCCTCCCCCCTCCTACTCTCTCCTGCCCCTCCAGCCCCCCTCGATCAGCATTCATCATACCTTCGATTTACTGTGTCAACAGCAACACACAGTGGTTGGCTAAACAGTGTACTTTTCTGTGTGAGCGCATACCCCTTTTCGACTTGAAAGACTGACCTAAGACGATCCTGTAGCACAATGTTGAAAGTTGCTTGCTGAAATCCAGCAACAGCTGGGATAAAAATAATCCCTACAGAAGAAACAACTGTTGGTTTGAACAGACAAAGTTGACAAACATACATTCTCGACACAGGTCATGGGCACATCACCAGTAGTCTTCCTGCTGTGCATAAAAATTGCTAGAGGCATCCCAGTTCACCTTGTCCCACTTGGAAGGCAATAGCACTCCTTGATCTGAAGTTTCGAAGCGCCAGGAAATAGAGAGGTTGTTCACCATGTCATCTACTATCCTTGAGGCTGGCCATTGTGATAAATGAAGAGGAAGCCCCAAAGCAATATCGAAAGCCACAATTGGGTCCTGCATCATACAACCAGGAAAGGAGAAACAAAAACAAAAGCTAGAAACTAGGATTTTGTCGGGATCCAGAAAAACTGTCTACACTTGCTTGCGAGTGGACAAGGTGAACTGGGAGGGGGGTAGGAAGGGGGTAAGAGGGGGTAGGAGGGCAGTAGCACAGGAGGCGAGTGGATGATGACCACGGGAAGATACAGTATTGCTAATACTCGCTCTCCGAATTGTTGTCTGAACTAATAGTGGCAAGCAGCTCCTCTGGGGTTAATTTCACCCAGTCAGTTGATGTCGTATCATCCTCCAAATCATCTAGCAGGATCTGTCTTTTGTAGTTCATCTTGCCGAATTTGATGACAACATCAATTAGCTTGCCTTGAGTTGCATTTCCATCGTCAGTACTGATTGAAATCTCATCACTCTCATCGTTTTCTGAAGACAAATCGATTTCACTGTCGTAGGCTAAATCTATGATACAGGGAGCCCTCTCCCTATCAGCGATATCTCTTTCTTTATCCTTCTTCTCCTTCTCCTTCCCCTTCTCCTTCTCCTTCCCCTTCTCCTTCTCCTTCTTCCTTCTCCTTCTCCTTCCCCTTCTCCTTCTCTTTACCTTTGTCGCTTTCTTTTGCCTTTCCAAGCTCGATCTTCGTCTTCTTTGTCATCAATGATAATCCACTGCTTCTTTTGTGTTCTGTGCGCCTGTGTATCGGCTTTGTTTGCCTTGCGCTCCATCTTGCTTACGACTTTAAAAAAAAGGTTAGTTATGGAAAAAGGCCAGAAATGCTACCTACTGTTCTATGAACTGATCTGTCATGGCACGCAATATCTCATTGCGCACTATGGCCTTTTGTCCTGCATAATCATCACCAACACCCAAAATTACCTTTTCATGTTCCAGACACATAGCCTTGATCTTTTGGATGACAGGGTCACAGGAACTCTGACTTTCGCAAACCATGCTATATTCCCAGCACTCTTTGGTCTGGCCTGTATGATGCACTCTTGCAAATGCCTGTCTCTCGGGGGAAGGTATCCAATACGGTTCCAAGTGTATCACATGATTTGCTCCCTGCAGGTTGAGACCTTCCCCACCAGTCCTTCTGGTGATAAAAATTATCATTCGTTCCTGCTGTGGTTGTGCATTCAATCGCTTCACAATTAACTCCCGTTCATGGACTGCAGTGCCACTGTGAAAAGTCGCTAAGCTCGTTGGAAAGCTAGTTGGCTCCCATTTCTCTTGGGTGACGTAACGTTTCAGCAGCAGCAACCCCAACATGCTTTCTGAGAATATTAGCACAGAGTCGTTTTCTAGAATGCTATGCAGTATTGCGATCACCTCGCTAGCGGAATGAACTGGGTTAGAAGTGGTTTGGAGAGGTAGGAGCGGGGTAGGAGGGGAGTAGGAAAGGGGGTAGGAAGGGGGTAGGAAGAGGATAAGAGGAGGGGAGGGGGGTAGGAAGGGGGTAGGAGGGGGGTAAAAAGGGAGTAGGAGGGAGGTAGGAAAGGGGGTAGGAAGGGGGTAGGAAGGGGAGTAGGAGGGAGTAGGAGGGGGTAGGAGGGGGAGTAAGAAGGGGAGTAGGAGGGGTAGGAGGGGGTAGAGGGGGGTAGGAGGGGGGTAGGAGGGGGGTAGGAGGGGGTAAGAGGAGGGTAGGAGGGGAGTAGGAGGGGGGTAGGAGAGGAGTAGGAGGGGGGTAGGGGGGGGGGTAGGAGGGGGTAGAGGGTTAAACCGAAACCGCGTCTAAATGGGGATGTTGGATATATCACAGCCGTTTTCAATCCAGTCCGCAGCCTTCCAGCTTTGCTTTTTGTGTTTCTTTGGCCCTTTGGGCTTGTCTTCCATGCCTTCAGCTTCTTTTGCAGACCTGCCATTTGATAATGTGCTGTTAATAACTGCAAGGTGTACGTGATGTCTATTTGCTGCTGCTTTGTAACACAGTCTGGACCAATGTTAGTATGATTCTTCTTGTCTCCAAGGACACTTGTACCAAACGTAAGTGAATTAGGCACTTTTTCAAGTTTAATATACCCAGCAGCGGAATCAGCCAATGTAAACATGCTTGTATTATCCTTGTCACTGACAGCCATCCACATCCAGGAACACTAACATGCTGGTTATAATTATACGAAAAACTAAGAAGCAGAAAGACAGACCATGATTCAATTATCACCCAATAAAGAGCAGTCGCAAAGTCATCCTCATCTTCGCTCAAGCGAAATGGGATCAGATGCTGATGTTTATCTATTATAGATGCCATGATCTAAGAGATTTTTGAAAGAAAATTGAGACATAAAGAGGCAGTTCTAATAGTTTCTTTCTTTCTCTATTGGTTGAAGAACATTGTCGGACTAAAAGAGACTCTCGGTAGTTCTTGCCAGCATAAAAATTGGGGTTGAGGTCCGTGATTAAAGCATACGGACCCAGAAAAAACTCAGCTAGATTGTGTTGCACAGGTGTGCTTAGTTGTTGTGTTATAGTAAAAATGAGAGGGGTAAGAGGAGGGATAGGAGGTGGAGTTGAAGGGATAGGACCGGGGTAGGAGAGATAGGAGGGGGAGTGGGGGGGTCAGAGGGATGGGGCGGTGGGGTAGAAGGGGGGTAGGGGGAGTAGGAGGGGAGTGTAGGAGAGGGTCAGGGGGGTGTGGGGGGAGGGGGTAGGACAGTCTAGAAAAGGGGTTTGCAGGTGCCTGTAACTAGCCAAAGACGCTGTTTTATACATGCTTCAATGGTCTTGTGTGTTTTCGATGCAACATTCTTCACGAGTGCGCCTCATCCACAACTATTCTATACCAAGCGAAATGTCGAACCATCTGCCAGTGTAGATTAGGCTAATATAGTATTATCATAATAATAAGGAGTTTACAGTCGCTGATTTGCTGAGCAACATCATCGGCGTACATAGCACGAAAATCTGCAGACTTCCAATACTCAAAAGGCGCTCTCTCTTCCTGATTCTATCACAAACACTTTGAAGCCGACAGTCCATTTGTGGAATTCCCCCAACCACTGTTTCACAATAGTTTTGCCCGCCAGGATCAACGTTTTTCCTAAATTTCCGTATTGGCCGAAGATCCTACAAAACAACACCACACACACAACTGATAACGGAAAACTTAGTGCTAATATTTCTGATTGTTTACCTGTCTTTCCCATTCCCATGTCTAATGACAGGAATCCTCCCCGATAGGGCTCTTCCTCATGTGCAACCATGAAATCAACGGCCTCACTTTGGTAGTCAAAAAGCGCCATTCCCTCCAGTGGTGCCCATTTCGGAGTCACTGGGCCAACTGGTTTATCTGCAGGAGCCCATAGCAAACACTCAACACTGAGCTAGTGCAAACTGTTAGGGTAGGAGGCGTGTGCGATCCTGCTCACCTGTTTATATATATTTTCGATAAAGCCTTTCAATACAAGCCAGCTCATTTCGTCTGTATGTTGCTCCGATACGTCGCAAGAGCATACAATGTTGCGTCTAAGAATAACCTCCCCACTCCCCTGATCATGAAAGCGCAGACTAGTATCGAGTCTTTCAGTTGGAAATAGCCATTCTATCCACTGATGCTTCTCAGTCAGGCTCTGAGGGTCGAAATGCTTCAAAGATATTTTCTTCATGTCGGCCCAAGTAGAAAGGTAAGCGTGGCGAGCGTTTCGGACTCTTCGATCACCGGATACACTACATATGCCTGCCGCCCCAGCGCAATCTGTTTCTTCAGAAAACTGTAAACCTGTTCCACCTTATCTTCGGTGACAGTGCTGGTGACGATGGGCTTGCGTCCCGGCGGCATTTCGTCGATCACGCTCACGTCCAGGTCGCCGTAGATCGTCAGCGCGAGCGTGCGCGGAATCGGCGTAGCGGTCATCACCAGTACGTCCGGAGGCGTGCCTTTGTCGGCGCCTTTTTCCAGCAGCGACTGCCGCTGCTCCACGCCGAAGCGATGCTGCTCGTCGACGATCGCGAGGCCCAGCGCTTGAATATCACGTCGGATTCAAGCAGCGCGTGAGTACCCACGATGACATGCGCGAGTCCCGCCGCCGCTAGTTTCTTTAGCTGCACCTTTTCGCGCGCGGTGGACGAGCCGGTCACCAGGATGGTGACGTAATCCAGCTTCTGGAACAGCTTCTTGAAATAGAAATAATGTTGCGTCGCCAGAATTTCGGTGGGCGCCAAGACCGTCACCTGATAGCCGTTTTCGATGGCGATGATCGCGGCTTCGGCCGCCACTAGCGTCTTACCGCTGCCCACGTCGCCTTGCAGCAGGCGGTACATCGGATGCGGCTGCGCCATGTCTTCGGCGATCTCGGTGAGCACGCGTTTCTGCGCGCCGGTGGGCTTGAACGGCAGCATCGCCTTGATGCGCTCGCGCACGCGATCTGTCAGCTCGAACTGCGATACCGGGCTGCAGCGCGGGCCTTGGCGCGCTTCAGTTCCAGGCCGCACTCCAGCCAGAAGAATTCCTCGAAGATCAGGCGGTATTGCGCGGGGGACCGGAAAGCGTTGAGCACGCGGAGATCTGAATCCGGGGGAGGGAAATGCAGTTCGCGGATTGCGCTCCAGCGGTCCGGTAGCTTTAGCCGCGCGCGAATGTGCGGCGGGAGAGGATCGTCCGGCAGCGGTGCGGTGCTCTCCAGGATCCGATGGAGCAGCGTCCGCAGGGCCCGCGTGTTCACTTTCCCCGCGGCTTCGTATACCGGCACAATGCGCCCGGTGTGGAGCGACGCGTCGCCGTCTTCATCGCCGGCAAGAATCTCGTACTCGGGATGCATCATCGCAAGGTGCCCGGAGTAAGTATCGAACTCGACCTTGCCGTAGAGCGCGACCTTCTGTCCTGGAGCCAGCACGTCGGCCAGATAGGCGCCGTGAAACCACTTGCCGGCCAGCACGCCGCGCGATGCGTCGGTGAAAGTGGCTTCGAACAGGCCCAAATTGCGGCGCCGAAAACCCGACACTTTCGTCGACCGGACTTCGGCCAGCACCGTCGCCATTTCGCCCGGCGCAAGCTCGCGCAGCGGCTTCACGTTGCTGCGGTCTTCATAGCGGAATGGCGCGTAGGTGAGCAGATCCTCCACCGCCTTTAGGCCCTTGGCTTCGAGCATCGCGGCGCGCGCCGGCCCGACGCCTTTGACATACATGAGTGGAGTGGAGAGATCCAAGTGTGTAAGGGCTCTTGAATTACAATGCGATTTCATGTCTCAATTATTGGAAGGAAAAACCGCGCTGATACTGGGCGTCGCGAATCGATGGAGCCTCGCCTACGCGATCGCGCAAGCGTTTCAGCGCGAGGGCGCGCGGCTGCTGCTGACGTATCAGGGCGAGCGCTCAGAAGACCGTGGAAGAATTGGGCGCTCGCTTGGCGCGGCCCGCGTGTTCGAGTGCGACGTCACGCGGGACGAGGACTGGCCAGCTCAGCGAGACGCTGGCTTCGGAAGAACGCTTGGACGCCGTGGTTCACAGCATCGCGTTCGCGAACCACGCCGACCTGGCGCGGCCTTTTGTCGAAACCTCGCGCGAGGGTTATCTGCTGGCGCAGAATGTCAGCGCGTATTCGATGGTCGCGGTGGCGCGCGCGACGGCTCCGCTGATGACCAACGGCGGATCGATGATGACGCTGACTTATCTGGGATCGACGCGCGTCGTGCACAACTACAACGTGATGGGCGTGGCGAAGGCGGCGCTCGAAGCGTCGGTGCGGTATCTGGCGGGCGATCTGGGTCCGCAAAATATTCGCGTCAATGCGATTTCGGCGGGCCCGGTGAAGACCGCGGCCGCGCGTGGCATCAAGGATTTTTCGAAAATGCTCGAAGCAGTCGAAGCTCACGCCCCCATGCGCCGCAATGTGACGCCAGGCGAAGTGGCCGATATGGCGGTGTTCCTCGCCAGCGACCTGGGCCGCGGCGTCACCGGCGACGTGCTGTTTGTCGACGCCGGCTACCACATCATGGGGCTGTAGCTACTTAGTCCGCGGCTGCACGATTTCCGTCAGCATATCGGGCTTGTTGTTACGGCGCTCCAAATGCGGATAGCGTTCGCCGCCGTGATAATCCACCTTGCGCACGCTGGTGTATTCGCCGCTCCGGACCGTGAGTTCGAAAGGGCTCGCTGCTCTTCGCGGCGCCCTGAACTTCCTCGCGTAGCACGGTAGCGGTAAACTGGCGGCCGTTTACCGACGTGATGGTAACTCCCGGTGCGACTCCCGCTTTTTGCGCCGGGCCACCGATCACGACATCGGCCACCGAGCCGTCGCTCTTCACGGTCATGCCTAGTGAAGGCAGCATGTCTGTGGTGCGATCCTGATCCTCTGTCGTGTTCCAGTATCCGGGGCGGATATCGTCGTAGGTCAATTTCCAGCCCGCGTTCTCGATGCCCTGAACTGGCGCGCCGGTTTGGATGCTGTCCACTCTCTCCCGGAAGAAATCCGCCCACGTGTATGGCTGGACCCGATTGAGCGCAGCGACGACGTCCTCTAGCGTGTAAGGATTCACCGACGGGCTGCTCTCGCCACCGCCGTAGAACTCACGGCAAAAATCGTCGATGGACTTGGTCCCGTGGCTCAACTGGCGGAGCAGAGTATCAACCTCCAGCCAAACCAACTGGCCTTCGCCATAGAAGTCGATGCCACGGCGCAACGCAGAGTAATCTTCACGCGCCGGAAACAAAATCTGCGCGGAGATCGCGGTGTCCGACAGCGGTCGCCAGGAGCGCCCCGACTCATACTCCAGATGCGAAATCACATATGCCAGCCGGTCGCGAAACAATTCCGGAGGTTCCATCCCGCTGCGAGTCGCCAGAACAGAGCCTAGATACTCGGTAAGCCCCTCGTACATCCAGACTAAATCGCCGCGCAGAGGCTCGCTGTAGTCTTTGGTCGCCAGTCCGGCCGGGCGGCGATATTTGCCATTCCAGGAATGCACATACTCGTGAGGCAGCAATTCGGAGAAGAACGTCAACAGGTCTTCGTCGAGCAGCGCCCGCTCGCCGAGACGGTCGTCACTCGATTCGTGATGTTCCAGGCCAAAACTGGCCACATGGTCGCTGAGCGTCAACAAGAAGTGATAGCTCGCGGTAGTGGCGCGAGCCAAACAGCGCGCCCGCTTCCGCAACCAGACGTTTGTACTCTTTCATCGCTTGGGGAGGCATGGCCAGTGCACGCTCGCTATCCGCCGCGATGTGAATGTAGTGCGGCGCTCCGTTGAACGTGCCCAGCTCGATGGTCTTGTAATGCGCTCCCGCCGAGACGGGCGAGTCCACCAAGGTAGTGAGAGAAGTGGGCAGGAATTCAATTTCATCGCCTGATTCTTTTGCGACGCCGAGCGCCGTGCCGAAGTGCCAGTCGGGTGGAAGACGAAGAGTGGCCTGATACCGCAGTTGATCCGACGGGGTGCCTTGCGGATAGAGCACGTATTGATTCCAGTTCAGGACCGCAAGCTCGGTGGTCATCGACGAACCTTCCGTGAATCCACCCGCGTCGGCCGGCGAAATGAAATCGAACGTGGCGTCGAGCGCCGTGCTGCCCTCCGGTGTGGTTACGTGGAACGCATAGAGATTCACAGAGTCGCGGCGCCAGGCGAGGGTCTTGTTGCCTGCACGGAACTTGAGGCTGACGACGTCCGCGATTGGGCCCGTGGGGCCGTGCTCACCCTGGATCCACTGCGGGTAAAGTAACGTCACCGGCCCTGGCACTGGCTGGGATGTGAAGCTGGACGTGGATCAATTTGCGAGGCGCGTCCCGTGCATCCACATTCACCTGAATGACGGCCTGCTGCGCGTAAGCGAGCGCAGCGGTCAGCAGCCAGAGTAGTGTGGCGGGTTTGGTCACGAAAGATTTGTCTCGGACAACTGCGTTTTCACCAGGGCCATGCATTCGCCGACTTCAAACCAGCCATGCATGGGAAGAGTCGCGACCGGCAAACCGTTTCTGGAGAGGTTCACGCGCAGGCGATGCCCACTCAACGGAGCTAGCAGTTCCGTGACGCGCCCGATGGCTATTTCCGCCTGCACAATCCCAGTTTCAAACTCGACCTGGACCGTCACGCCTTTGTCCAAGCCATCCAGGCGAAGCGCCACGGATTTGCCGTCGCAGCCGTAAAACATTTCCCACACCGGAGGCGCGGCGCCGTGCATGGCGCCGGAGCGCGGATCGGGACGGTAGCGGCCCGCGCCCATCCATTCGAAATACGAAGTGACTTCGCCGTCGAGCGTGATGTGGATGGGATTGAGCGGCGGCTCATGAATCTCGCCGCTATGCTCGACGCTGCAGAATGGATCGCGAAAGCACCTCCGGCGGGACCAGTCCCAGCGCGCGATAGACGTTGATCAAGATGATCGCGATAGAGCTGGTCGAACTCCGGCCGATTGTCGGAGCCGTGCTCGGGCCCATACCACCAGTTCCAATCGCTGCCTTCGGCGATCAGCAGTTCTTCGTAGGCCAGTTTGCGGCGCGCTCTCGGGGACGTCCGGCGTTTCGTCGTAGGCGCGCCGCGCGGCCAGCAGCAATTCCCACGCCTGGTTGTCTTCTTCCGCGCCGATCCAGACGTTGAAATTCGCGTTGATCCAGGAGCCGGGGAAGATGCCATGCAGCGGCTCGGCCTCGAATTTCGCAAGCGCTTCGGAGACGGTGAGCGCTTCCATATCCGGGTCTTCGGAGAATGCGGCGGTACAGTTCGCGCAGGAACGGACGCCCATTGGCTTCGTACCATTCCCAGGCGTTTTCGCCGTCGAGGATGATCGGCACCAAACATTCGCGGCCTTGCGTGTTTTGGCGGATGCGATCCAGGAAATGTCCGGCCGCGTCGTGCAGCGTTCATGCGGGAATATTCGAAGCCGATCAAATCGCTGAGGTAATGGTCGCGGAAAATCATGCGCATCGAATGGCCATTCTGCTGCCAGTATGTAGGCGCGGTAGGTGACATCCACGCCGGCGTCGCGGTTGAGCGTGCGCGCCAGCACGCCGTTGTCGCTAGCGGCCCAAGTGAAGCCGGCATGCGCGGCCAGGGCTAAGGCTTCGTCCGAAACCGAACCCTCTGAAGGCCACAAGCCCACCGGCGCCACGCCCAGCTTCTCGAAGATGTAGCTGCGGGCGCGATCCAGTTGCACTTGCGCGTCGCCGGGATATGAGAAGCGCGTGGGCAGCGGAAGGCCTGGGCTCGACACCGCGCCCGATATCGGAATCGCAGATCAGCGGCAGGATCGGATGATAGAACGGCGTGGTGGAGATTTCGATCTGCCCGCGGGCAGCGAATTCGCGATAGACCGGCAGCACGCGCGCCAGCGCTTCCCTCTGCTTGCGCGCGACCATTCGCCTGATCGGCGAGCGAAAAATCGCGGCCCTTGCGGACCAGCTCGATCAATTCGGGATCGCGCGCCAGCAGATCTTCGTCGAACCAGACCACTAGATGGAAGATTTGCAGATCGCGAAGATCCTGCGGCGAGAAATGCTCCTTGCGTTCCTGCTTGCGATACAGTTCCAGATAGCGCGGATAGCGGGAGATCAGCCGGTCGAAGTTCGCCTGGAAGAAATACTTCAGAACGAAATTGCTGCTGCGCTTCGCTCAGGTCTTCGGCGGGCGCCAGCGCGCAGTCGAGAAACGGATCGGACGCTTTCCCGGAAGCGTATTCGTCAATCTGCGCGATCATCGACGGCACCAGATTGAAGGTTTGATGAATGGCCGGAAAATCGGCCAGGATCTCAACCATCCCGGCGTAATCCTTCAGCGCGTGGAGCCGGGTCCAGGGCAGTTTATATTCGCCGCTCCACAAATCCTTATAGAACGGCTGGTGCATGTGCCAGAGGAAGCAGACGGTTGTCATCGGTCCTTTCGAGTCGGTTGAAGTCGGTCAATCTTTGCGGGTCATGGGACGCAGACCGAGCAGCGCTTCGACGCGCCGCAAGTCTCCCACTACGATTTCCGTTTTCGCGGCGAAGCGGCTCTTCGGCGACGGCGCTTTTGAGTGCCGCCAGGGCTTCGTCGCCCGCGATCTGCACAATGATCAGGCGCGGCATCATGCCGCTGGAGTCGAACTGTTTCAAGTCTTCGGCGAAAGTCGACGCGTCCGGCTTCGTGTAAAGGCTCTGGCCGCGGGATCGATGGCTTGTCCATTGCGGACAAAAACTCCGTAATTCGCGACCGTGAGCCCGGCCGCGCAGCGCGTTGGTCCAAAGATATCCGGCGGGCGGAGTGTTGGCTGGGTCGGCGATATCGAAATTGGGACGGCCGCCCGAGTTTCACGGTGAAATCCGGCGCGAGCCCTGCGATGGCGCGCATCAGCGGCTTCCGGCTGGTTGTCGCGGATTACATAGATCACGTGTTCGGCGGGCGCGAGGTCCAGGCTCCGGCGGGTCGGTGATCGCGCGGAACGTCTCGCCGAGCGCTTCCACCGTGTTGCCGCGCGCGTTGGCGACCCAAACGCGATCTCCGCTGATCCGCACCGCCGCCGGATAGGCGCCCGCGGGCAGAAATCCTTCGACCACGCCGCGCACATCGGAAACATCCACGGACGCCACCGCATTCGCGTCCGAACACGCCACATATAAATGCTTCTGATCGGCCGAAAGCGCCAGCGCGCTGGGCGTCATGCCGAGCGGCGACAGCGGCGCGGGCGCTACGTGAATGGTTTCCGCCAGATTCATGGTTTTGTTATCGCCAATCCCGACCACGAAAACTTCATTGGTATTCGCCGCCGCAACAAACAGGCGATATTTCGCGTCCGCGGCGGCTCGGCCCTTCTTCCGGCGCCGGTTGACGTAAGAGCTCAGAACCATATCGGTAGGTGTGCGAGCCCAGGCGAATACGTCCGATTTCTTCGCCGTTCGCGGCGTTGTATTGATAAACCGAGGCGTCGGCCCAACTCGAAACGAAATAGGAACGGCCGTCGGGATGGAACAGAATGCGGTACGGGCGGCGGCCGGTCTTGAAGCGCTCGATCACGCGGCCGGACTGCGGATTGATCACGACGATGGCGTTGCCGAAGAGGTCCGCCGCATAGATCGAGATGGCCGTCCGGCGACATGCGCGACATCGCCGGTGAAATCGCCGGCCTTCATCTCGCGCGTGAGTTTCAGTTCGCCTTGCGCGTAGGCGAATTCGTAAACCACGCCGCGCGATCCGCCTCCGGCGTAAACCGTTTTGCCGTCGGGCGCGAAGGTCAGGCCTAGCCAGGCGTCGGGCAGCGGAAGTTCGGCGCCATTCACCACGCTGATGGACGCTTCGCGCCGCCGTTCAGCACCAGCACGCGGCCGTCCGGCGCGACCGCGAGCGACATCGGGAAGTCGAGCGCGAACAGCGCTGAGCGCTGTCGCGAGAAACAGAACTGAATTTCATCCGGCAAACCTTTGCGCGATGGGCATGCGGCGGCCGACGCCGAAGGCTTTGGTGGTCACTTTCAATCCGGGCGCGGCTTGCTGGCGTTTATATTCGTTGCGGTCCACTTTATTGACGATGTCCTGCACCAGACTCCAGCGGAAGGTTCAGGCTGGCGGCGATTTCGCTGCGGCGTGCGGTATTGTTCGACGTAAGCTTCGAGAATCGGGTCCAGCACGTCGTAAGGGGGCAGGGAATCGGTATCTTTCTGATCGGGCCGCAGCTCGGCGGAAGGGGGCTTGGTGAAAACGCTTTCCGGGATGGCGCCGTTGTGGCGCTGGTTCGCCGATGCGCGCCAGTTTGTAGACCAGAGTTTTCGGGAACGTCGCTGATCACGGCCAGACCTCCGCACATATCGCCATAGAGCGTGCAATAGCCGACGGCGAGCTCGCTTTTGTTGCCGGTGGTGAGCACCATGGCTCCGGTTTTGTTGGAGAGCGCCATCAGCGTGACGCCGCGCAGGCGCGATTGCAGGTTTTCTTCGGTGACGCCGGGCTGCGTGCCTTGAAACAGCGGGGCCAGTTCCTGTTCGAAACGCTCACAAGCTCCGCGTGATCGAAACGAATCTCGAAGCGGATGCCCAGCTTCTCGGCCATCTCGCGGGCGTCGGTGATGCTCGATTCCGAGGAATACGGGCCGCGGCATGCCGACGCCGGTGACGTTCTCCTTGCCAACCGCGTCGACCGCGATCACCGCCGTCAGCGCGGAGTCGATGCCGCCGCTCAAGCCGATCAGCACTTTCGAAAAGCCGCACTTGCGGATGTAGTCGCGCGTGCCCAGCACCAGCGCCTGATAGGCGGCCTCGCATTCGTCGGCGAAGTCTCGATGGCGGTCGCCGGTGCCGGCGTCGAGATCGCAGACGATCAGGTCTTCTTCGAAGGACCGCGCGGCGGCGATCACTTCGCCGGCGCCGTTCATGGCGAAGCTGGTGCCGTCGAAGACCAGTTGATCGTTGCCGCCCACCTGGTTCACGTAGATCACGGGCTTCGCGTAGCGCCGGGCCGCGGCGCGATAGATGCTGCGGCGGATTGCGCGCTTGCCCATGTTGTAGGGCGACGCGTTGATGCAGATCAGCATCTGCGCGCCGGCTTCGAACAGTTCTTCCACGGGATCGCGCTGATAGAGGCGATGCTTCCAAAAGCGGCGGTCGTTCCAGGCGTCTTCGCAGATGGTGAGCGCGACGGGAGTGCCGCGCAAGGTGCACAGATATTCGCGCTCGGCGGGGCGGAAATAGCGGGCTTCGTCGAAGACGTCGTAATTCGGCAGCAGCATTTTGCTCTGCCGGAACACGATCTCGCCACGCTCGATGAGAGCCGCGCTGTTCAGCGCGCGCTTGCCGGTTTCGGCTTCCGAGCGCCCACGTAACCGCAGATGACGCTCAGGCCGAGGTCCGCGGTTTCGCGGGCCAGGCGTTCCAGCTCGCGCTCGCAGCTTTCGAGGAAAGCGGGTTTTTCGACCAGATCGCGCGGCGGGTAGCCGGTGAGCGAAAGCTCGGGAAACACGACCACTTCGGCGCCGCGAGCGGCCGCATCGCGCGAGGCGCGAGTCATGCGGTCGACGTTCCCGGCCAAGTCCCCGACCGTGGGATTCAATTGCGCCAGAGCGATGCGCATGGAAATTCTATTGTAACCGCAGCGGGCGGCGGCTTCTGAAGTGGCAATGCGTTCGTTGGTCCGCGTGCTTTCCATTACCGTGGTAATGTAAGGCATGGCACTCGCTCATTCCAAAGTCACAGCGCAAGGACAGATCTCGGTTCCCAGCGATATTCGGCGCAAGCTTGGGCATCGGTCCCGGATCCGTTCTGGAATGGGATGAAGAGGGCGATAAGATCGTCGTGCGGCGCTCAGCGCGGTTCTCGTCGGAGGACATTCATCAGGCGTTATTCGAAGGAAAGCCGCCCAAATCCAAAACAGTGGCGGAGATGAAAGAAGGTATTCGACGGCGCGCGCGGGAGCGTTATGCGCGCGGTTGACACGAATGTTCTGGTGCGTCTAGTCACACGCGACGATGCCCGCCAAGCCTCTTCCGCCGACGCGTTCATCGCCAAGGGAGCGTGGGTGCCGCTGCTTGCGCTTACGGAAGCCGTTTGGGTTCTGGCGGCGGTATACAAGCGCAGCCCGAAGGGCCTGGCCACCGCAGTTGAGATGCTTCTTCATCACGAACATCTGGTCTTGCAGGATTCAGACGCAGTTTCGGCTGCGCTCGATCTATTCCGCTCCCGGCCATCGCTGGGTTTTTCCGATTGCTTGATGCTGCAGGTTGCGCGGAAGGCTGGGAATCTCCCGCTCGGCACCTTCGATCGTAGACTTGGCAAGGTCGAAGGGGCGCAGAAGTTGTAAGGCAAGAACGGCCCGCGCTACGGCTGGTTCGACGCGTCCACGTACTCCACGCCAGGGGGCGGCGTGAAGTGGAAAAGAGAATCCTGCAGGGCGGGATCTTTCTTTTCATTTTCAAACGCGAACCGCAGCACGGAATTGTCCTGGTTCTTCACTTCCAGGCGGCGGATGGTAAAGTCCGGCGTGGTCAGGAATGAGACTTCGCTGTAGGGCAGCTTGTCCGATTTTGGAATGGCGGTAATGAAGACGCCGCCATCTTCGGCGTGCGCGCGGAACTCGCGGAAGTCTTTGTTGAAATCCAGGCGTCCCAGCAGGAACGCCAGCGGCGCGCGCATGTCGTCGGTTTCTTTCAGCTTCATCTTCTCGGCGCGATTGTCTTGCGGCGTGTAGGAGTAAATGAACTTGCCGTCGGAGACGAACAGCTTGCCGGCGGGGGCGGTGTATTGCCAGCGCATGCGGCCGGGCTTGCGTAGAAACAGATCGCCCTTTTCGACGCGGGTGCGCGCGCCTTGCTGGTAGCTTTCGGTGAAGGAAAGCTGCAGGGTTTGGGTGCGGTTGTAGCGGTCCTCAATGCCCTTGAGGGTGCGCGGGACGTCGATGTCGGCGCGCGGGCCGCGCTATTAAGGAGACAGGCGCTCCAGAATCCAAGCGCCGCGGCTGCTTGCGATAGCGCAGGCGGTCATGCAAGCGGTGCGGGCCTTGCTGCCAGAATTCGATTTCATCGGGATGGACACAATATCCTCCCCAGTTTATGGGACGCGGCGGGCCGTCATTGGGATACTTGGCTGCAAGTTCGGCGATAGCGGGCTTCAAGCACGGCGCGCGACTGGATCACGGAGCTTTGCCGCGAAGCCAGCGCCGCCAGACGGCTTCCCAGCGGGCGCGTTGCGAAATAGGCGTCGGATTCGGCGGCCGGGAGTTTCGACACGCGTCCGGTGATGCGAACCTGGCGGTTGACCTCGCGCCAGTAAAATACCAGCGCGGCATGCGGATTCGCGGCTAGTTCGCGTCCTTTGCGGCTCTCGTAATTGGTGAAGAACAGGAAGCCGCGCGCGTCAATTCCTTTCAGCAGGACCATGCGCGCGGACGGGCGGCCGCTGCGCGTGGCGGTGGCGAGGGTCATCGCGTTAGGTTCGGGCATCCCGGCTGCGTTTCACCGCGCGGAACCAGCGGCGGAACTGCTGGATGGGATCTGGATGGAAGGTGCGCTCGGAAAGGCGCGATGGCTGTGTCAAATTCCAGTGTACGCGCTGTCGGGTAAGCTAGAAGTGCTATGGAAAAGATAAAGAAAACCGACGAAGAGTGGCGTAAGGAGTTGACTCCGGAGCAGTATCACGTGGCCCGGCAGAAGGGCACGGAGCCAGCGTTCACGGGCAAGTATTGGGATAACCACGAAGAGGGCACCTATAAGTGCGCTTGTTGCGGCGCGGAGCTATTTGACAGCGCGGCCAAGTTTGAATCGGGCACTGGATGGCCTAGTTTCTCGGCGCCGCTGGATCCCACCAAAGTGCGGACGGAAACCGACACCAGCCATGGCATGCGTCGCGTCGAAGCCCTTTGCGCTCAGTGCGATGCGCACCTAGGGCATGTTTTTCCGGACGGTCCGCGCCCCACCGGCACGCGCTTCTGCATGAATTCGGCGTCGCTGGATTTCAAGAAAAAAGAGTAATGCTCGCGGCCGTAAAGTTCCCGAGAGGCGTGCCGATAACGCTCTTGAAGGATCGTGCGCGAGCCGGATGGGCCGCGCCGGTTCGACTTTAAGGAGCGTGCCATGGATTTCTTTGGAGCCATCGTTAACGGAATTCTCACGACTGTGGCATACGTCGTGATCTTTTTCGGAGTTTACAAGCTGTATCAGATCGCCACCGATATTCGCGAAATCAAAGAGCTGGTCGTGAGCGGACGCCGCGCTCCCGTGCCGTCGGCGCCGTTTGCGCCGCTGGGTGCGCCCGCACTGAGCGCCCGAAATTGCGACGAATCTGTCGCGGCGAGGATTCCGCCGCGGCTTATGCCGAGCACTTGCTGCGCGCCGTGAACGCGGAGCAACGAACCGAAACCGTTTCTCACGAAGTTCGGTAGTACGTCAGGACCGTGTTGCGCCGAAATTTTGCGACGTCGACTCTCCGACATTTGTTACACTGAAGTTTCCTCTATGCGATTCGGCGTCGTCGTGTTTCCGGGTAGCAACTGCGATCACGACGCTTGGTATGCCGTCTCCCACAATCTAGGCCATTCGGCCGAATTCATCTGGCACGATTCTCGAACGCTTGGGCTGGTCGACGCCGTGATTCTGCCCGGCGGGTTCTCCTATGGCGATTATCTGCGTTGCGGCGCGATCGCGAAATTTTCGCCGGTGATGGCGGCGGTGCGCGAGTTCGCGCAGAGCGGCGGGCTGGTGCTGGGGATCTGCAACGGCTTCCAGGTGCTGGTGGAAAGCGGACTGCTCCCCGGCGCGCTGCTGCGCAACCGCGATTTGAAGTTCGTGTGCCGCCCGGTGGCGCTGCGCGTCGAAACTACCGACACGCCGTTCACCTCCGCGGCCACCAAAGGCCAGCTGCTCACGGTTCCGGTGGCGCACGGCGAAGGCTGCTATTTTGCCGACGATGCCACGCTCGCTGCGCTGCGGCGCGACGATCGCGTGGTGTTGCGTTACGTGGATAATCCCAACGGATCGCTCGACGACATCGCCGGCATTTGCAGCGAGAAGCGCAACGTCATGGGCATGATGCCGCATCCGGAACGCGCCTCCGATGCGCTGCTGGGCTCCACCGATGGCAAAGTGATTCTGGAATCGATGATTCATTCATTGTCGGTTGCCGCCGCATGAGCGACCTGACGCCGTCCGAACTCGACAAGGTTCGGTCGATCCTGAAGCGCGAACCTAACGAAACCGAAACCGGCATTTTTACGGTGATGTGGAGCGAGCACTGCTCCTATAAAAGCTCGCGCCTTCATCTGAAGAAACTGCCGACCAAGGGCGACCGCGTGCTGGTGGGCCCCGGCGAGAACGCCGGCATCATCGATATCGGCAACGGCTACGCCATCGCGTTCAAGATCGAATCGCACAACCACCCCAGCTTTATCGAGCCGTTTCAAGGCGCGGCGACCGGCGTCGGCGGAATTCTGCGCGACATCTTCACCATGGGCGCGCGGCCGATCGCCGTGCATGGATGCGCTGCGCTTCGGGCCGCTGGACGATCCGGAGTGTGGCGATCGCAACCGGCGGATTCTGGAAGGCGTGGTCGGCGGCATCTCGCATTACGGCAATTGTTTCGGCGTTCCGACAGTCGGCGGCGAGACGGTTTTCGAATCCTGCTACAACGGCAATCCGCTGGTGAACGTGTTTGCGCTTGGGCGTATTCCGCCACGACGAGATTTTCTTCGGGCGCGCTACCGGCGATCGGCAATCCGGTGATCTACGTCGGCGCGAAGACCGGCCGCGACGGGATCAAGGGCGCGTCGATGGCGTCGGCCGAGTTCGACGAAGAGTCGAAGGAGAAGCGCCCCAACGTGCAGGTCGGCGATCCGTTCATGGAGAAGCTGCTGCTCGAAGCGTGCCTCGAGGCGATGCACACCGGCGCGATCGTCGGCATTCAGGACATGGGCGCGGCCGGGCTGACTTGCTCCACCTGCGAGATGGGCAGCCGCGCCGGGACCGGCATCGAGATCGATCTGAGCTGGTGCCGCAGCGCGAAACCGGCATGACTCCCTACGAGATCATGCTCTCCGAATCGCAGGAGCGCATGCTGATCGTGGCCGAAAAAGGCCGCGAGGACGAAGTCTTCGCGGTCTTCAAGAAGTGGGGACTGGACGCGGTCACCATCGGCGCAGTCACCGACGACGGCATGCTGCGCGTGAAGGATCACGGCGAGGTTGTGGCCGAAATTCCCAATCGCGAGCTGGCCGACGAGGCTCCGCTCTACGATCGTCCGCACGATGTCGCGCCCTATCGCCCCGCGCCGATGGAGGCGCCGGAATTCGGCAGCCGCGATCTGAACGGCGATCTGCTCGCGCTGCTTGCCTCCGGCGACGTGTGTTCGAAGCGCTGGATCTGGCAGCAGTACGATTACACGGTCCGCACCAATACGCTTGCCGGCCCGGGCGGCGATGCGGCGATCGTGCGCATCAAGGAGACCGGCACCAGCATCGCGATGTCGCTCGACGGCAACGGCCGCTACTGCGCGCTTTCTCCGCGCGAAGGCGCGAAGCTGCATGGTCGCCGAGTGCTGCCGCAATCTTTCGACCGTGGGCGCGATGCCGGTGGCGGCCACCAACAATCTGAACTTCGGCAATCCGGAGCGGCCCGAAATCATGGCGCAAATGGTCGAGGCGATCGAAGGCATCAGCGAGGCCTGCCGCTTCTTCGATACGCCGATCACCGGCGGCAACGTCAGCCTGTACAACGAAACGCTGGGCGAGGCGATCTGGCCGTCGCCGGTGATGGGCATCGTGGGACTGATGAAAACCGCGCAGCCGGTGACCATTCCGTTCAAGCATCGAGGGGCGCACCGTGATGCTGCTGGGCGGCCTGGGCGCTTGCGATGCCACCCACTTCGGCGGCACGCAATACGCCAAGGTTGTTTTAAACAAGATGTGGGGATTGCCGCCCGCGCTCGATATGGATTACGAAAAGCGCGTGCAGGCGGCGATCCGCGAGATCGTCAACGAGGGCCATGCGGAATCGGCGCACGATGTGAGCGACGGCGGCCTGGCGGTGGCGCTGGCGGAATGCTACGGTGACGGCATCGGCGCGGCGATTGAGATCGCGACGGATCTCAGGCCGGAGTTCGCGCTGTTCCACGAAGGCCCTTCGCGAATTCTGGTTTCGACCGCCGTGCCCGAAGCCGTGGAGGAAATCGCCCGCAAGCATGACGTGGAGGCGCTGCGCATCGGCGTTACAATGAAGGAGGGTTGCGGATCGGATGACGGCTCCGTGACCTGGATCAATTCCCCCGTGGATCGTCTCAAGCAGGTTTGGGAGAATGCGCTAGCCGAGCAGCTACGAGCCGATACATGCCTGACAGCGTCGACGCCTAAAAGCATCTATGTTTGATAAATTCCACGACGAATGCGGCGTCTTCGCCATCTACGGCCATCCCGAAGCCGCCAATCTCGCCTACCTGGGTCTGTACGCGCTGCAGCATCGCGGCCAGGAAAGCGCCGGCATCGCCTCTAGCGACGGCCGCCACATTCACTGCCACAAGAGCATGGGCCACGTGGCGGACATTTTCACGCCGGAAGTGCTCGGAACTTGCCCGGGCGAACTGGCCATCGGCCACACGCGCTACTCCACCGCCGGCGATACCGTGCTGCTGAACGCGCAGCCGTTTTCGGTGGCCTGCAATAAAGGCCACATCGCCGTGGCGCACAACGGCAACATCACCAACGCCGCCGAACTGCGGCGCGAACTGGAACGCGAAGGCTCCATCTTCCAGGCCTCCAGCGATACCGAAGTGATCCTGCATCTGGTGGCGCGCTCGCGCGAACGCACGCTGGCCGGCGCGCTGCGCGAAGCGCTGCTGCAGCTGGAAGGCGCATTTTCACTGGTATTTCTGGCGGAAGACCGCATCATCATCGCGCGCGATCCGCACGGATTCCGGCCGCTGGCGTTGGGGCAGATGGAACTGTCCGGCGGATCGATCTGCTACGTATTCGCGTCGGAAACCTGCGCGTTCGATCTGATCAACGCCGTCTACCTGGGCGACGTCGAGCCCGGCGAGATGGTGATCGTGGGCACGGAGGGCATGACGCGCGAGCGCTACGCTCCGGTCCGCGCCCACTCGCACTGCGTCTTCGAACACGTCTATTTTTCGCGGCCCGATTCGATCGTCTTCGGCCGCCCCGTGCAGGAATCGCGCGAAAAGCTGGGCCGCTTGCTGGCGCGCGAACAGCCGGTCGATGCCGACGTCGTGGTGCCCGTGCCCGATTCCGGCGTCGCGGCGGCGCTCGGCTATGCGGCCGAATCCGGCATGCCGTTCCGCCAGGCGCTGATCCGCAATCACTACGTGGGCCGCACGTTCATCGAGCCTTCGCAGGCCATTCGCGATTTCGGCGTGAAGCTGAAGCTCAACCCGGTGCGCCATCTTGCTCGAAGGCAAGCGCGTGGTTCTGGTGGACGATTCCCTCGTGCGCGGGACCACCAGCCGCAAGATCGTGCGCATGGTGCGCGGCGCCGGCGCGCGCGAAGTGCATCTGCGCATCTCCTGTCCGCCCACCATTTCGCCGTGTTTTTACGGCGTCGATACACCCAGCATGGCCGAACTGATCGCGGCCAACAACACGGTGGAAGAGATCCGCCGCTTCGTCGAAGCCGATTCGCTCGGCTATCTGTCGCTCGGCCTGGCCTGCGCGAGGCCGTCGCCGACACGCAATCACGATTATTGCTACGCCTGCTACACCGGCAACTATCCCACCGAGCTGGTCAACATCGAAGAGTTGATGGGCGCCAAAGACCGCCGAGGCTAGCTTCAAATCGCTAAACTTGCTTATTGGACTGCCATTGTTTTTGGTGTATCGAGATGTATACAATTACACACAGGCGATGACAGAGACGCTTTCAGTGCGGATTGATTCCCTGACCAAGCGGCGCTTGGACGCGCTTGCACGCCGGTCAAAGCGCTCGAAATCATTCCTAGCCGCCGAAGCGATCACCGCGTATGTCGAGACGGAAGAATGGCAAACGGGCGAGATTCTGGCCGGAATTGCCGACACCGAG
The DNA here is from genome assembly GCA_963793395.1 of Bryobacterales bacterium. Classification (GTDB taxonomy): domain Bacteria; phylum Acidobacteriota; class Terriglobia; order Bryobacterales; family Bryobacteraceae; genus Palsa-187. Next base: position 55,551 of record CAWCAP010000056.1, read on the forward strand.
GCGGGAAAAGTTGTCAGTCACGATCGCGCCGCGAAATGGTTACGTTCATGGGGTAAGCCTTCCGAAGGCAAAGCGCCGCGATGACGGTTGTTTGGTCGCGGCGAGCGATCGACAACTTGGTTGCGCTAAGAGACTATATTGCCGAAGACAGTCCTCGCAGCGCAGGCCGGGTCGCTCGCCAAATTCTTGATGCCGTTGATCTCCTGACCGTACAGCCACACATTGGCAGACCAGGTCGAATCGCAGGAACTCGTGAATTGGTGATAGCGGCGACTCCGTATGTCATTCCGTATTGGATCCGGGGAGGTCGATTGGAGCTACTCGCAGTGTTCCACGGGCGGCAGAAGTGGCCGGATAAAGTCTAGCTGCATATCAATCCCGCCGAAGGGCGGCCAGCCCAGCTCCTGCGCCAATCAACAAGCCACCTGCGATGCGGTTGGTCCATTTGGCGTAGCGTGGTTGCCGGGCGAGCCTGGAAGCTCGGGCGGCCGCTAAAGCGTAGCTCGAAAGCACTGCGAACTCGCAGGTCACCGAAGTTAAGCCAAGCACCACGATCTGTGGAAGCACGGCGTGGCGCGGATTCATAAATTGCGGCAGGATGGCGGAGAAAAAGACGATGGCCTTGGGATTCGACATCTGCAGCACGAAGGCGTCTCCGTACAACCGCGCGGCGCTAGCGCCGGTTCCCGCGAGCTCCCCTGCCGGGAGAACTTCGCTCCGCCCAAGAATCGCGCTGGCGCCCAAATACACCAAGTAAGCCGCGCCGATCCACTTGACCAGAAAGAACACTCGGTAGGACGAGATCAGCAGCGCACCGAGGCTGCTGGCCGACAGAGCAAAGTAGACCGCGTTGGCGCTGAGAATCCCCAGGATTGACGCGACGCTCTTGCCGGCGCCTGCGCGAAGCGCGCTGGACAGCACGAACAATACCGCAGGTCCAGGCGTCAATGAAAGAACCGTCTCGGTGACGGCGAACAAGCACCACGTCGTCCAATTCACGTCGTCCCGCTCACAAAGCCGCTTCACCCCGATCGTCATTGCGGATGCGAATGGCTTCGGCCACGTCGAATACGAAAATCTTGCCGTCGCCAATTTTTCCCGACCGTGCGGCATCCGACAGCGCCTTAATAACTTCTTCGGCTCGAGACGATGCCACCACTAGTTCGAGTTTCACCTTCGGCAGCAAGTCCACCTGATACTCCATACCGCGGTAGACCTCCTTGTGCCCCTTCTGGCGGCCGTGCCCGCGAACCTCGGTGATGGTCATCCCATCGATGCCGATCCGCTTGAGCGCTTCTTTCACTTCCTCGATCTTGTGCGGCTGGATGATGGCTTCAATCTTTTTCATGGTTTCTCCTGATACGTTGCCTACGCTTCGAAGTTATAGCCTTCTTCGCCGTGCATACTGAGATCCAGTCCTTCAATTTCGGACTGTTCGTCGGCGCGCACGCCGGTCACCGCGTCGCATACTTTGAGGATAATCCACGTACCACCGATGGCGAGCCCCCAGGCGATCAGCACGCCAATCAGGTTGTTGAGCACTTGTCCCGGATTGCCGTCGATCAGCCCCATGGGCTTGCCCATGCGCAGGTCGTTGATCTCTTTGGTGGCGAAGACACCCGTGAGAATTGCGCCCACCGTTCCGCCGATGCCGTGGACGCCGAAGGCATCCAGTGCGTCGTCATAGCCGAGTTTGCTCTTCACGACGCTGACCATGAAATAGCAAACCACGCCCGCGGCGAGTCCGATCAGCATGGCCGCCATCGGTGTCACGAATCCCGAAGCAGGCGTGATCGCGACCAACCCGGCCACTGCTCCGGAAATGCCTCCCAAGATGCTCGGTTTGCCGTTCTTGATCCATTCGACAAACAGCCATCCCAGCGCGGCCGCAGCGGTGGCGAAATGGGTGGCGACGAAGGCGCTGGTTGCGAGCGATGACGCCGCCAGCGCGCTACCAGCGTTGAATCCGAACCAACCCACCCACAGCAGGCACGCGCCGATCGTGCTCAGGACCAGGCTGTGCGGGCGCATGGGGTCGCTGCCGTAGCCCTTCCGCTTCCCTAGATACAACGCGCACACCAACGCGGAAACACCGGAAGTGATGTGGACCACAGTTCCACCCGCGAAATCGAACGTCGAGACCCGGCCCCAGGTAGCGCCCAGGAATCCGTTCTTGCCCCAGACCATGTGCGCCATCGGTAAATAAACGAACAGCGTCCACAGGATGCTAAACAGCAGCATTGCCGGAAAACTTCATACGCTCCGCAAACGCTCCGGAGATCAGCGCGGGCGTGATGATGGCAAACATCAACTGATAGATCATGAAGGTCTGCTGCGGTATGGTGGGCGCGTAGTCGAGATTGGGGTCGGCTCCCACGCCATGCAAGAACAGGTATTGCAGGCCGCCGATAAAGGAGTTACCTTCGCCGAAAGCGAGGCTGTAGCCCACCACCGCCCATAGAACGCTCACCACAGCCATCAGCACGAAGCTGTGCATCATCGTGGAGAGAACATTTTTGCGTGCGCACCAATCCTCCGTAAAAGAGAGCCAGGCCAGGGCCCGTCATCATCAGCACGAGTGCGGCGCTGGTGAGCATCCAAGCGTTATCGCCGGCAGATTGGGCGGACTTGGCCGCCTTCTCCAAATCGGCGAGGCGTTTATCGAGATCGGCAGCCGGTTCGGCCGCAGCGAGGGCGCAAAAAGAGAGGAACAACAATGACAACCTAGTCATAAAACGCTCCGTGGCGTGGAATAGCAACTCGGCTAGTATAGCGGCGGACTCACTTGGGCCGCCTTCAAACTTATTGATGGTAGCAATTAAAACTATCTATTGTTCACACTGGGGGAGCTCTTCGCTGCGGACTTAGTACAATCGTGCTTGATGGCGATGTCTCGGGCGTTAATTCTGGTGCCGTTGATGACTGCTGTTTTAAGCGCTCATGAGCCGGTCCGCGCGCGGCACGGGATGGTAGTCGCTGACGAACCCCTTGCGGCGGACGTAGGTGTCGCGGTGCTGAAGAACGGCGGCAATGCCGTGGACGCCGCGGTAGCTGTGGGTTTTGCGCTCGCGGTTACGCATCCTTTCGCCGGCAACCTGGGCGGCGGCGGATTCATGCTGGTGCGCTTCGCCGATGGCCGGTCCACTTTTATCGACTTTCGCGAGCGCGCTCCCGAAAAGGCCACGCGCGACATGTACCTTGATGCGCAGGGTAATCCGACGCGGGATTCCGTCGACGGCTGGCGCGCCGTGGGAGTCCCTGGCAGCGTCCGGGGCTTCGAATTGGCGCAAACGAAATATGGAAGTCAAAAATGGAGCGAGGTGATCGCGCCCGCGATCGATCTGGCAACGAAGGGTTACGCTCTCTCCTATAAATCCGCCGAATCGCTGCACAACGCGCATAACCTGACGGTTGATCCGGAATCGAAGCGTATTTTTCAAAAAGGCGGGTCATATTTCGAGGCGGGCGATGTGTTCGTCGCAGCCCGAACTGGCGGCGACTCTCCAGCGCATCGCGGCGTCCGGCGCTCGCGAGTTTTACGAAGGCGAGACCGCGCACCGCTTAGTATCGGAAATGGCGGCGCATGGCGGCCTGCTCACGCTCGCCGATCTGCAGAGTTACCAGGCCGTGGAGCGGACGCCGCTCACCGGAGCCTATCGGGGTTTGACTATACTCACCGCTCCCTTGCCCAGTTCCGGCGGCATCGGAATTTTGCAGATGCTGGGGATGCTGGAAGACAGCGGCTACGGGAAAGCGGGGCCAGGCGCGGCATCGACAATCCATTACACGGCCGAAGTCATGCGCCGCTTTTTCGCCGATCGCAGCCAGTATTTGGGCGATTCCGATTTCGTGAAAGTGCCCCTGAATGGCCTGCTGGATCCGGCTGTATATTCGCGAGCGGCGAAGCTTCGATCGACCCGGATCGCGCTACTCCCAGCGATCAACTCAACCCTGGCAAGCCTGCGGGCCGGGAAGGCACGGAGACCACGCACTACTCGATCGTCGACGCCGCCGGCAACGCAGTCGCTGTCACGTATACTCTCAACAACGGCTTCGGCAGCGGCGTTACCGTTCCCGGTTTGGGCTTCCTGCTCAACGACGAAATGGATGACTTCACCGCCAAACCGAATAGCCCGAATATGTTCGGACTGGTGCAGGGCGAAGCTAACGCGATCCAGCCCGGCAAGCGGCCGCTTTCGGCGATGACGCCCACCATCGTGGTTCGTGAGGGCAAGCCTTATCTGGTGTTGGGTGCGCCGGGCGGTCCGCGCATCACGACTGCGGTGTTGCAGGTGCTGCTGAATGTGATCGACTTCCGCATGAACGTCCAGGACGCCGTCGACGCGCCGCGCTTTCACCATCAGTGGAAGCCCGACAAGCTCGTATCTTGAGTCTGGCATTTCGCCCGACACGGTGGCGCTGCTTGAAGGCACGCGGGCATCAGGTGGATTACTCACCAGGCGTGGTGTTGGCGCGGGTCAACGCGATTCTGAGCGACGGCGGATGGCTGCAGGGCGCCGCCGATACGCGCTGGACCGGCAAAGCTGCGGGATACTAGAACTCTAGCCCCATGCAACGCGCCCTCTCGACCCACCTGCTGGTCAACCATCGTCTCACCACGTATGGCTTGACCGGATTTGGGAGGCGGGCATCCCGCTGGTGGAGATCTTCTGCGCGCGCCAGCATCTGGATTATCACAATCGCGCGCAAGATCGCGGAGCTGGGCCATTGGTTCCGCGAATCCGAGCTGAAGCTGCATTCGCTGCACTCGCCGCATGTACAGCCGACGATGTGCTGGCGGACGCTCCGGGCCGCAGGCGGTCATCAATATCACCGAGCCGGTGAAGAGCAAGCGCATGGCGATGATCGACGAGATCAAGCGCGCGCTGGAGATCGCCGAGATCATTCCCGTTTCGTTACCTGATTCAGCACATGGGCGTGACCGGAGAGGAGTACGACGAGCGCTAAGTGGACGCGGCGTTCACGGCCCTCGAAGAGATCAGCTTGTTCGCGCGCCAGCGCGGCGTGGAGGTGCTGCTCGAGAACACGCCCAACGAGCTGTCGAGCGCCGAGCGGCTCGCTGATGTTCCTCGGCGACCACGCATCTGAACCTGAACGTTTGTCTCGACGTGGGGCACGCGCATATGAACGAAGGCGTGGAAAGCGCGTACCGCTCGCTGAAGGGCCGCATCCGCTCGACGCACATCCATGACAACGATGGGAAGGAGGACCTGCACCTCTTTCCGATCCAGGCGCAGGGCAGGAACGCAGGGGCAGCATCGACTGGCCGCGCGCCATGCAGCTGCTCCGTTCTCAGCGGCGACCACTATCCGCTGCTGCTTGGAGCTTGCGTGAAGTGCCCGATATGGGGCCGCCCTTCGATACGCTTACGCAGGCTGTTTGACACGCTGGAAAGTCTGAATACAAATCGACGAATCCTGAAACCGCGGTACCGCGAATCACGATCGCCGACGCCGGCCGGCATGTGGGCGAGACCGTCGAGATCGCCGGCTGGCTTTACAACCTGCGGCGCAGCGGCAAGATCTGCTTTCCGCAGGTGCGCGACGGCACCGGCATCATCCAATGCGTCGCGGTGAAGAGCGCGCTGCCGGAGGAAACCTTCGAAGAGCTGAAGGATCTGACGCAGGAATCGTCGCTGATCGTGCGCGGCAAGATTCGCGCCGAGGCGCGCGCGCCCGGCGGCTACGAGCTGGATGTCGAAAGCGCCGACATCGTGCAGCGCGTGTCCGAAGAGCGATCCGTATCCGATCACGCCCAAGGAGCACGGCGTCGATTTCCTGATGGATCATCGCCACCTGTGGCTGCGCAGCCGCCGCCAGCACGCCGCGCTGCAGGTGCGGCACGAAGTGATCAAGGGCATCCGCGATTATTTCGATTCGCACGGATTCACGCTGGTGGATACGCCGATCTTCACGCCCGCCGCCTGCGAGGGCACCACCACCCTGTTCGAGGTGAATTATTTCGACGACGAGAAAGTGTACCTGGCGCAATCCGGGCAACTTTATAACGAAGCCACCGCCATGGCTTTCGGGAAGACGTATTGCTTCGGCCCGACCTTCCGCGCCGAAAAATCCAAGACCCGCCGCCACCTGACCGAATTCTGGATGGTGGAGCCGGAGATGGCCTACGCCGATCTCGAAGACGTCAAGCGCGTGGGCGAAGAGATGGTCGTTTTCGTCGTCGGCCGCGTGCTCGAAAATCGCCGAGAAGAACTGAAGGCGCTGGAGCGCGACGTCACGAAGCTGGAAGCCGTCCAGGCGCCGTTTCCTCGCATGAGCTATGACGAAGCGGTGATGAAGCTGCAGTCGAAGGGCAGCGAGATCCAATGGGGCAGCGACTTCGGCAACACCGATGAGACGCTGCTCACCGAGGATCTCGACCGGCCCGTGATGGTGGATCGTTATCCCGGCCGCAGGTCAAGGCGTTCTACTTCCAGCCTGCTCCGGACCGTCCGGAAGTGGCGCTGGGCGTCGATTTCATCGCGCCCGAAGGCTACGGCGAAATCATCGGCGGCGGCCAGCGCATCCACGATCTGGACCTGCTGCTGCAGCGCCTGAAGGAACACAATCTGCCGGCAGCGGACTTCGACTGGTATATCGATCTGCGCCGGTATGGCTCCGTTCCGCACGCCGGATTCGGCATGGGCGTCGAGCGATTCGTCGCCTGGATGTGCGGCCTGGAGCATATCCGCGAGACCATCGCGTTCCCGCGCATGCTGTACCGCACGCGGCCGTAGTCGACAAGCCATGAAGCAATCTCACATCGCCATCATCGGCGCCCGATGGACCTGGGCGCGGGACGCCGCGGCGTCGATATGGGGCCGTCCGCGCTGCGCCTGGCGGGCCTCAACGAAAAGCTTACGCGGGCTGGGCTACGAAGTCGAGGACCTGGGCAACGTGCTCGTCGATCAGCCCGAGAGCCTCCCCGTCGGCAACCCCGGCGCCCGCTATCTGCCGCAGATCGCGCACACCTGCGCGCGCCTCGCGGAAATGGTCGAACAGGCCGCCGATAGGGCCGCGTCCCGGTGGTGCTGGGCGGCGATCACTCGATCGCCATCGGCACGGTCGCTGGCATGTCGCGGCACTTTCGCAAAGCGCAACGTAAAACTCGGCCTGATCTGGATCGACGCGCACGCCGACATGAACACGCCGCGACCAGTCCCAGCGGCAACGTGCATGGCATGCCGCTGGCCTGCTGCATCGGGCTGGGGCCGCGCGAACTCACGCATATCGGTGGTCCCGCGCCCAAGGTCGAGCCGGCATCCGTGGCGCTGATTGGCCTGCGCAGCGTGGATGAAGTCGAAGGCTTCAACGTTCGCGGCGCCGGCGTGCATGCCTTCACGATGCGCGACATCGACGAGCGCGGGATGCCCGCCGTGATCCGGGAGGCCATCGAATTCGTCAGCGCGGGCACCGCCGGTTTCCATCTTTCGTTCGACATGGACGCGGTCGATCCACGCGGAGGCCCCTGGCGTCGGCACGCCGGTGCGCGGCGGCATCACATACCGCGAGGCGCACCTGCCATGGAACTGGTCTGCGATAGCGGCCGCATGACTTCGCTCGAAATGGTGGAAGTGAATCCGGTGCTGGATGAAGCGAACCGCACGGCCTTGCTGGCCGTCGAACTTGCCACCAGCGCGCTGGGAAAACGAATCTCTATGAAACTACGCGGTAGCCGTACTTTACGGAGGGCGCAGCGGAGAGCATGAGATTTCGCTGCGCTCGGCCGAATCGATCATCGCCGCGATGGATCCTGAGCGCTATGAAGTTCAGCGCATTTTCATAACTCCGGAAGGCCGCTGGGAGCCGCGCGCCATTTCGCCCGAGCCCGGCGGCAATCCCGGCATCGACGTGGTGTTCCCGGTGCTGCACGGCACTTTTGGCGAGGATGGCACAGTGCAGGGACTGCTCGAACTGGCCGGTCTGCCATACGTCGGCGCGGGCGTGCTCGGCTCGGCGGTGTCCATGGACAAAGAGGTGATGAAGCGCCTGCTGCGCGAGCGCGGCCTGCCGGTGGTGGAGTACATGGTGCTGTCGCGCGGCCAGTATGACCTCGACGACATCTGCTCGCGCCTGCCGTTTCCGATGTTCGTGAAGCCCGCGAATCTGGGTTCGTCAGTGGGAATCTCCAAGGTGAAGACGCGCGAAGAGCTCGCCCGCGCACTGGAATGCGCGGGGGAATTCGATCGCAAGATTTTAGTCGAGCGCGGCATCGCCGGGCGCGAGTTCGAATGCTCCGTGCTCGGCAATCAGAATCCCGTCGCCGCCGTCCCGTGCGAAATTCTGCCTTCGCGGGAGTTCTACGATTACGAAGACAAGTACCTGCTAGGTACTTCCAAAACCGTTCTGCCGGCCGATCTGACGCCGGAGCAAACTCGCGAAGTCCAGCGCCTCGCGGTCGCCTGCTATCAAGCCGTTCACTGCGAAGGCATGGCGCGCGTGGATTTTCTGCTGGAAACCGCCACCGGCAAATTCTATATCAACGAGCTCAACACCATCCCCGGCTTTACGTCCATCAGCATGTATCCGAAAATGTGGGAGGCGGCGGGCGTTCCTTACGCCGAGCTGATCACCGATTGATCGACCTCGCGCTCGAACGCCATCGCGAGCGTGAAGCCACCCGCTTTCATCGCTAAAAGTATGCGCACTCTGCCACTTATTGTATTGTTGCTGCTGCTGCCCGCCGCGCTGCGGGCCGACGACGATCCCGCCGCCGGGCTCGCCGACGATCTCAAGAAGCTATTAGATGTATTCACAATTGTCGACCAGCAGGCGGCCGACCCCGTCTCGCCCGATCAGGCTCTCTATCAGGGCGCCATCCCCGGCATGCTGCGCACTCTGGATCCGCACTCCATCTTCTTCGATCCCGATCAGTTCCAGCAGCTCCAGCAAATGCAAAGGAGCGAGTCCAAAGGCTTCGGCACCATCGTCAGCATCAACCCCGGGCAGGTAACGATCTTGCAAACCATGGAAGGCTCGCCGTCCGCGAAATCCGGACTGAGCGCCGGCGACGAAATCCTGGCCATCAACAATATCCCGATTGCGCCGCTGGTGCCCGAGCAACTGGTGCAGCTTCTTTCGCAAGCGCGGCAGCAGGCGGCCGTGCTCGATGTGCGCAAGCCCGGCAACGTACGGACGTTCCGCCTGATGCTCTCGCCCGAACTGATCGATGCACCCAGTGTGGACCGCGGCTTCCTGATCGAGCCTGGCATTGGCTATCTGCGCATCAAAAGTTTCGACGAACCCACGGGTAAACTCGTCAAGGCCACTATCGAGAAGTTGGGCGGTAACGCGCTGAAAGGCCTGGTGATCGACCAGCGCGCGAATCCCGGGGGCGCGGTGCAAGCAGCAGTGGATGTGGCATCGATGTTCCTCCAGCCCGGGCAACTGGTGTTCACCGTGCGTGGCCGCGCGGAACAGAAACAGGAAGCGCGCGTAGCGCCGTTGGCGCAGCCTTACGCGTTTCCAGTGGCGATCCTGATGGACGAGAAGAGCGCCAGTGCGGCCGAAATTTTGGCTGGCTCTTTGCAGGATCACGACCGCGCCACGATCCTTGGCGAGCCCAGCTATGGCAAAGGCATCGTGCAAAATGTATTCCCTCTTTCAAGCAATACCGGGTTGGCGCTCACCATTGCGTTCTATTACACGCCCAGCGGGCGCTCCCTGCAGAAGCCGCTCGAAAGTGGTTCGCTTAACGTTGCGGCCAAGGCCACGCCCGGCGTATTTCATACCGACGCCGGCCGGGAAGTGCGCGGCGGCGGGGGCATCCAACCCGATTTTGCGGTCGAGCCTTCTCCGGTGAGCCGGCTGGTCTACGTGCTGGAGGTTAGTGGGGCGCTCACTACTTTCGCCAGCGAGTATGTGCAATCCCACGATATCCCGGATAATTTCGATGTGACGTCCGACCTGCTAGACGAGTTGAAAGTGTATCTATCGGCGCACCGAATCCAGCCGGGGGTCTCCGACTGGCTCCGCGACCGCGACCTGATCCAGAGCAAGGTGAAACAGGAAATCGTGAATCTGAAGTTTGGCGTGGAAAGAGGCGACCAGATCGAGATGCAGCGCGATCCCGTGGTTCAACGCGCAATCCAGAGCCTTAACGTGCCGCTGCGCTAGCCCGGCGTGAATGCCAGTACTGAATAGCGATCGGCAGCAGGCTCAGCACCACAATTCCGAGGACCACCTTCTCGAAATTCCTGCGAACCAACGGCACCCCACCCAGGAAGTATCCAGCCAGAGTCATCGACAGCACCCAGCCCAGCCCGCCGAATACGTTGAATGAAACGAAGCGCGAATACGCCATGCGCCCCACTCCCGCCATGAACGGCGCGAAGGTGCGCACGATCGGGACGAACTTGGCATAGATCAGAGTCTTGCCGCCATGCTTGGCATAAAACGCCTGCGTGCGCGTCACGTATTCCTGCTTGAAAATGCGTGAATCCGGACGAGCGAAGATACGCGGTCCGGTACGACGCCCTAAGAAGTAACCGCTTTGATCACCCGCGACGGACGCGATCGCCAGCAACAGCGAAATTTTCACGATGTCCAGGTCGCCGGCGCCGGCTACCACTCCTACTGTGAATAGGAGCGAATCTCCGGGCAGAAATAGCCCCACCAGCAGCCCGGTCTCGGCAAATACAATGCCTGCGAGCAGGCCGTAACCCAGCCACCCAGTAAGCACCTGGGTGAGCAAGTGGATCAACTGATCGGGATCGGTAAGGCTGCGCCAAACTTCAAGGGCGAAATGCACTGGGGACGCCGGTTCCGTCCCTAACGCGCTGCGTGGAAGTCCGCGGTCAATTGATGGATCGCGTTTTGATGGATCTTCAGCTTTCCATCCTGCCGCGCCTGTTCCATCAAGCTGTCCTGAAACAGGCCGTACATGGCTCGCGCCTTCTGCTGCTTCAGTTCCTGGATTGCAGCGTCCCGCTCGTTGGAGAAGCTATTTGGATCGGGGCTCTGCCGGTCCGTAATCTTGTAAACAATGTTTTTGCCCTCGACCGTTACGGGCCCGATTACGGAATTTACCGGCTTGAGAAAGATATCGGGCAACTCGGCTGCAGGGCCCAGTCCGGTGATGGAGTCGTTGATGGTGAAATCGGTGGATTTGGTGGATTCCACCTTCAAACTCTTGGCGATCGCCGTCAAATCCTCGCCAGCGCGCGCCTGTTCTCCTGCCTTCTGTGCGGCAATTGCGGCCAAGCGCGTGGACTCGCCCGTAAGGTATTGTTCCCGAATCTTGGCTTCGACATCGGCAAATTCCGCGGGCTTAGGGGGCGTGATACTGTTGAGCACCACAAGAGCCAGCTTATTTCCCGGCACCACCAGCACGTCCGAAACAGTATTCGGCTTCATGGCTGCCACTGTGCCCGAGATCTCCGGCGATGGACCGATGGATACAATCGGTTGACCCGTCGACCAATCCTTCGCCGCTGCCAATTCGAGATCGAACTGCTTGGCTACCTCGGCTGCGGAGCCGGGAGCCTTCAGCAGGGCAGCGTGGGCTTGATCCATCGACGCCTGCATTTTGTCATTCACGCCCTGCTTCTTCAGTTGTTCAGCGATGGCGTCTTTCACTTCGTCGAAGGGTTTAACGCGGGCGGGTTCTTTTTCTTCCACCTGGATAATGTGATATCCGTACTCGGTGGTCACCAGATCGCTGATGTCTTTCGGCTTTGCCGAGAACGCAAACTTCTCGAACGGAGGCACCGTCTGCCCGCGCACGATAAAGCCCAAATCTCCGCCGTTCGCCGCCGATCCCGGATCCTGCGAATTTTTCTTGGCCAGGTCGGCAAAGTCCCCGCCGGCTCTCACTTGTTTCAGCAGTTCCTGCGCCTTGGCCAGTGCGGCCTTCTTTTCGGCATCCGACTTTCCCTGCGTCATCAATAAAATATGGCGCACCTTGACCCGCTCGGGGGTGCGGAAGCTGTCCATCGAAGACGCGTACGCGGTGCGCAATTGGGCGTCGGTCACGGTCATGCTTTGCGCCATCTTTGCCTGATCGGCGATCAAAACATCGAAGGAGCGTTTCTCTGGCAAATTGTACGCTGCGGGACTCTTTTCGTAGATCTGCTTAAGGATCTCCGGCGTCGCCTTCACCTGATCGCGGAATTTTGCAGCCGGAAACGCGATGTACTCGATTTTCGCGGTCTGGTGTTTGTGGATAATGGCCTGGTCGACCTCATTCTTCGTCACCACCACGCTGGTGAACGCCACGTTTTGCAGCTTGCGCAGCAGCAACTGCCGCCGCATTTCATCGATGCCCTGGGCCAGCGTCATGCCTTGCTGGCTCAGCATTGTCTGTTCCAATTGGTCCGCGGAAACCAGCTTGCCGTCTTTGAAAAACTGCGGATATACCTGCATCATGCCAGCCAGCACTTCGTCGTCGCTCACGGTCAGCCCCATCTTGGCGAAGGCGTAAGTCGCAGCGCGGTCCTGGATCATCTGATCTACCAACTGTGGCAAGTAAACGTCCACGGAATCGCGCGGCAGTTGGCCGCCGGCTACCAGCCGGGTAATGGAGGCTTTGGCCTGCTCCGCCGTCACGGTGGCGCCACCAACGTCCGCCAAAACATTGTCGGCGCCAGTATCGGTCGAAGCCGTCAGCCCGGTGTTAGGGATCAAGTACGTGACCATCGATGCGGCCACGATCAGCAGCAAGCCGCCCAACAAATACTTGGTCAGTTTGGCGCTGCTATGGAACAAATTGAACATTGTGGTGAAAGCTCCTACGTGGGGCAAAAACGCCTAGTTTCTATTGTACTCCAGACCTTTAGAAATCGCCTATGCGCGGTATTTAGAGCACCGTTTGGCCGTGCGCCACGCCGAGTCCGCATTCGCGATGAACGGCGCGGACGGCCTGCTCCAAGCCTTCCCGGCGGACGACAATCGCAATCGTCAATTCGCTGGAACCCTGCGCGATGGCGATGATGTTGATGTTATCCCGCGAAATAGCCGTGAAAATCCGTCCCGCTAACCCGGGAGTGCCGCGCATTCCCTCGCCCACCACCGCAATCAATCCAACGTTCGCGTCAACCTGAATCGGTTTGACGTAGCCGTGCGTTAGTTCCAAGGCAAAGGCCTCTTCCAGGTGCTCCAGCGCGATTTTTAATTCCGATTCGCGCACCAGGAAGCAGAAATTCTGGCGATAGCTGGAACTGGTGATGGCGAGCAGTTCCACGCCCGCTGAATCCAAGGCCTCGAGCGCCTCCGCCATCAGCCGGGTCCCGCTTAAGGTAGTTCCGCTGAACGCCGCTCCGGCCGGCTCGATGGCCACCAGGGCCACCGCTGTCATCGAGGTCACGGCATGCGGTCCGCCCGCCACGTCAGCTCCGCCGCCGAGCTGCGCCACGATACGTGTCCCTGGCTTCTCCGGCGCGAAACTGTTCTTGCTCCAGACCGGAATCTGCCGCTCGATCAGCGGCGCGAGCGTGCGCGGATGCAGCACCTTTGCGCCCGCGTAAGCCAATTCTGCGGCTTCGCTATAAGTGATTTCGTCCAATACCCGCGCGTCGGGAATCAGCCGCGGATCGCCGGTCATGATGCCATCGACGTCGGTCCAGATCCACAACTCTTCCGCATCCATCGCCGCCGCCAGAATGGCCGCTGAGAAATCCGAGCCGCCGCGTCCCAGCGTAGTGGGACGTCCATCGACGGTCGCCGCATTGAACCCCGTCACTACCGGGATGATCCGTTGGTCGAGCAGCGGCTTCACGACGTTTGCGGCATGCGCACGTGTTTCTTCCATCAGTGGGGAAGCATTGCCGAACACATCGTCGGTTACGATCACGTGGGCCGCGTTCACGGCGTCGCGCGCGCGTGTTCTGCGATTCCAGGTAGGCCGCCATCAGCAGCGCCGAAAGCCGCTCGCCGATAGCGACTGCACGATCCACCGACGCCAGCGGGCGCTCGCCCAGCATCAGAATGCCCTTGGCGATCCGCGCGAATTCTGCGATCAAGCCGTGCACTCCCTCGATCGCGGTTTCCTGAAATTCCGCAGGAAGCAAAGCGCGGCAACAAGTCTCGTGGCGCTCTGTCAGGGTCGCCAGGTTCGCGTCGATACCGGCTTCGTCACCCGCCTCCGCCTTGCGCAAGGAGTCGAGCAGCAAGTCGGTCACCTTCGACATTGCCGATACGACAATCGCCACCGGGCGATTCGCGTGTTGTTCCGTGGTGAGGCGCGCCGCAGCCTCGATCCGTTCGGCGGAGCCCATGCTGGTCCCCCCGAATTTCATCACAAGCAGACCACTACTCTTATTCAACGATGTCCCTTTCCATTCGACGTTCGCGCGCGGACCAACTTCAAAATCGCTTCTTCTACTTCTGCCGGCGAGAGACGCGTGGTATCCAGATACTCGGCGTCGGGAGCCTGCGTTAGCGGTGCTTCCGTGCGCGTGCGGTCTCGATGATCGCGCTCGGCGATCTCCTGCGCAATCTTCTCGACCACGCCGCCAGTCTCGGCGGCCTGCCGCTCAGCGCGCACCTCGGGAGCGGCATCCAGATAGATCTTCACCTGCGCGTCCGGGAACACCACCGTGCCGATGTCCCGGCCCTCCATCACCACCGATTGCGCCGATCCGATACGCCGTTGTTCATCGCGCATTGCCCGCCGCACTCCCGGAGCGAGCGAAACTTTTGAAGCCGCCTCGCTGACTCGCGGCTCACGGATCGCCGCCGTCACGTCCTCGCCGTTCAAGAGAACCGTAGTTTCGGCCGCTGCAAATTCGATACGAGCCTCTTTTGCGAGCTGCTCCAGACGATGCAGATCGTCCAGATCCACGCCGACCCGCAAGGCCCATAGCGCCACCGCGCGGTACATGGCGCCGGTATCGATGTAGGTGAACCCTAGCCGCTGCGCTATGGCGCGCGCGATGGTGCTCTTGCCCGCGCCCGCAGGCCCGTCGATTGCAACAATCCAGCGTTTTTGTGTTTCGGAGGCGATACCTCTCAGTATGCCATGCGTTCCAAATCTTTCTGCTTGGTGTGGCGAGAAATGTCATGTGCGATAGAATTCGATCATGCGTGCGAAATCCCTGGGCATCCTGCTATTGACTGGCGTTTTGTCGGCCTTCGGTGCAGCTACGCCCAACCACCAGGCGGATACCGTCGAAACGTCGAAGGGGCCACTCAAGATCACGCCTCTATTTCACGGCAGCGTGATGCTGGAGTTCGACGGCAAGGTCATCCACGTCGATCCCTGGAGTCAAGCGGATTATACCGGCATTCCCAAAGCCGACCTGATCGTCATCACGCACACTCATGCCGATCACATGGACGCGGCGCTGCTCAAAACACTGCGCAAGGAATCGACGATCTTAGTGGGGCCGCCAGCGGTCACCGATACGCTGAACGGAACCGTAGGCGATACCGACGCCATCAGCAACGGCGAAAAGAAAACTTTTCTGGGGATCGAGATCGAAGCCGTGCCGATGTACAACCTGAAGCTGGGATCGGGGCCAGGCAAGCCGTTTCATCACAAAGGCATCGGCAACGGTTACATCCTGACCTTCGGCGGCACCCGAGTTTATTTCTCGGGCGACACCGAATGCGTCCCGGAGATGAAAGCGCTGACGAACATCTCGGTAGCCTTCGTGGCGATGAATCCTCCGCGCACCATGCCGCCTGCCGAAGCGGCCGCGTGCGTCGCCGCGTTCCGGCCGAAAATCGTATATCCGTATCACTATCGCGGCCAGAACACGCAGGAATTCGCTGACGCGCTCAAGAATACACCGGGCGTCGAAGTCCGCCTGCGAAAATTGGAAGGGGAGCCATAAGCATGGACCTTGACCCTACGCTAATCGTTCGCGACGAAGCCGAGCTTGCCGATATGTACGGACCTGCGCTCGAACGCTCGGTCCGCAAGCAGCTCGATCATCTGGATGACCTCTGCCGCGCATTCATAGCCGCCTCGCCGATGGTCATCATCGGTAGCCAGGGCCCCACCGCCGCCGACAACTCGCCGCGCGGAGACGTCCCGGGCTTCGTCAAGGTTGCCGATGACTACACTCTGCTGATCCCGGACCGCCGCGGCAACAATCGCCTGGATACGCTTCACAATTTAGTGCGGAATCCCACCATCGGGCTGCTTTTCCTGGTGCCCGGCGTTACCGAGAGCTTCCGCATCAATGGTGAGGCGGTCATCAGCCGCGATCCGGCTCTGACCGATCAGTTTGTCATGCAAGGCAAGGCGCCCCGCACGGTGATCGTCGTGACGGTGAAGGAAGCCTATATCCAATGCAGCCGCGCGCTGGTGCGATCCGACATTTGGAATCCCGCGAAGCACCCGCCGCCGGGCACAGTGCCGAGCATGGGAACCGTGATGGCGAAACACACCTGCGGCTTCGTGGACGCCAAAGCGTTCGACGAAGAAGCGAAAGAGCGGGTGCCGGTTACGCTGTACTAAGCGTCAGAAGCCGCCATGCGGCCGGTATCCCGGCCTGGCCTGCACGCGATATTTCTTGCCCACATCCGACAGCACTTCTACCGTGACTTTCCGGAATCCGTCATTGGGATTAGGCTGCGGATAATAGGTGACCGTATAAGAGTTGCCCAGATCTTCGCGAATGGCCTCGAACGCCTCCACCTGTTTCTGCCAGGTCTTGGCGAAGTAGGATTTCCCACCGGTTCCGGTAGAGATCCGTTTGAACACATTCGACGAGATCGGGTCCTTGGTCACTTCGTTGGTGGAGATGACGTAAATCGGAATGCCTTCATCTTCCGCCACCGCGCGGACGTCGTCTGGAGCCACCATGCTTGCGTTATCCGGTCCGTTCGAAAACACGATCACGACTTTGCGCCCCGGAACGCGGGCCGCATCGCGCAGCGTAAGCAATAGGCAATTATAGAGCGCCGAATCGTCGCCCGCCACCGCGTTGCGCAGGCCCGTGACCGCGTCATTGCGCTCCTTAGTGAGCGCCGCTGCGCGCGTTAGATTGCGGCTGTAGGTGTAGACGGCCACGGAATCCGCGCGATCCAGGCCGCGCACGAAGTCTGCAATGGCGTCGGAAGCGTAAACGAACCCGCGGTACATATAATTGCTGGTGTCGAACAAGACGAATACGTTGGTCCCTAACACTGCATCCAGGCGGCCAGCGAGCTTGCCTTGTTCGGAAATCGGCATGGGACGAGTCGAGCCATCGGCGTCCACTTCGAGCGGCGGTTTATTCCCCTCGGCGAAGCTCGAGAGTTTCTGCGGGATGCCATCCTCTAAAATGCGAAAGTCTTTAGGTTGCAGGCCATTGATGTAGTGGCCCTTGTTATCCGTGATGGTGAACGAGAGCACCACCAGATCTACTTTGACCCGGAACGTGGGACGGTCCTGCGCCACCGCCAGCACGACCAACAAAAAGATTAGACCCATTCGACGAAGCAATTTTCTATCCTCCCTGCCTGCCAGTTCGCTCAAGTCTCTTCCACTATTCCGCTTTTTGATTTTGCGCGACCAGTTGTTTGCGCGCCTTCTGCAGCACGTCGTCTCCCACTAGGCGAAGCGAACGCAGCAGCGCCGGCCAGTCTTCCAAGTGCGTGGCGAAAATATGCTCCACGGTCTGTTGCGTCCACTCTGGCACGCGCAGGTTCAATTCGTCCGGCCGCATGTGGACTTCATCCGCCAATGCCGCATAGAACAACAGGTTCGATTCCCAGCTCTCGGCGAGAATCCGGCTGGAGTATCCCAATAAAGTAGGAAAGGTCCGCAGGTTCAGCAGTGCCGGTTCATAGGAGGTAGAGAGCAGCGGCTTGGGCGTTCCAAACGCGTGCGATATCGCCTGCGCGCTGGTTTCTTCGGGTGCTTCGGCTGCTATCCTGCGCAAGTCATCGGCCAGCGCCGAATCGTCGATCGCCGGGCGCCAGTTCACGCGCCACGCGATACAATTCGGAGGGAACAATGTTGTCCGCCGCGCGCCGCACCTCGCCCTCGGCCAGCAGACGTTCGATCTTCTTCAACCGCGCCGGCGGTATGTAATGATCCAGCACGGCCACCACCCGGCGGCGTTCGCGCTTCGTTCAACGCCGACTGCGCGAGCGAGGATTCTGCGTAAGCCATGTTGAGCCCCACCCAATGCAGTTGCGTGGGCGTCACGTTCCACCAGCGCGGGATCACCGCGCTCAGGATCATCTGCGGTACCAGATCGCCCCAGATCAGCGCCTGTTCACGCGTCGGGATCAGGAAGTTCTGCTCGGCCTCCGCCAGCGCGTAAGGCAGGGAGCTCAGCGAACCCATCAAGCGTCCTCCAGCATTGGCGGGCCAGCCGCTGCCCGAAACCTCGGTACCCGACCAGGTGGCGGGATGCGAAGAGCTGCCGAAGAAATCGTGGTTGCGCACGAAAGCCGGATTTGTGAACAGCACCTGCGCCCCCGGAGGCGCGTAATGCACGTAATTAAATCCCACCAGCGTGTCGCGCAGCACTGGCGCCAGCGCCCCCCGAATATCCCGCAGCTTCTGCGGATCGGCGCCGGCTTTCTCGATCGCCGCACGCAGATTCAGTTTGCGTTCGCCGTCGATATGGCGGTCGGTCCAGTAACCCGTCGACGATTCGGTCCGGTCCTTCGTGGACAAAGCCGTGCGTGGCAACTGAATTTCCGTGATGCGTCCGGCTAGCCGGACCACAGTGGCATTGTCCAGTTTCTGTCCGGCTGCCGCGGCGTCCAGACGGTCAGCCAGCGTAAAGATAGTGTCCAGCGATACCAGCCTTTGCGCCTCGAACACGCGCGTCATCTCCTCGATCATTTGCGTATGAGCGTCGGAGAGCGCGCCTTCACTGGTCGCCTTGGTGCCGGCCAGCAAATCCATCATGTGATCCTGGGGCGACCCGGAAGCAGGCGCGCGCGCCGCTGCCAGAAGCTTGCCGACGCCTTTTTGTCCGGCATCAAAAACATCCCGCTGATTTTGAATTTTTGCGAAGCCCTGCAGCACTGACGCAAATGCAGCGTCCGCGTCCGCGGCTTGAACGCTCCTCTGCCGCACGAAGATCTGCCAGAATCCAGCCAGCGCCTGCATGGTTCCGGCGGCGTCGGCGCGCAGACCGGCGTCGCGAATCTGCGTGATACCGCGGGCCGCATCTAGATACGCCAGGATGGTCGCATCCGAAATCGCCGGAGTTTCCGCGAACAAAGAATACTGCGAGCCGTATTCCTTATAATTGCGGACCAGGATCTCAACGGTGTTGGTATCGAGCGGCTTGGCGCGGTTACGCTCGATGTCGGTTAGAGCCATGAAAATCTTCAGCGGCTCATTTTCCACCATCTTCCGCGAGAGACCGAACATCGCTTCAACGACTTCTTCGGAATCCTTCCAGCCCGGCGCCGCCTTCGCTAGACGCTGGTCGTATTTGGCCTCTTTTCCCGAGAACAAACTCTTCCAAACATCCAAGCCGCCCGGCAGATGCGGCTTGCCGTTGGCATCCAGACCCAAACGAGTGGTCAGCAGCACTAGATCCGCATTCGCCCGGAACACCGGTCGCGCCGGCCCGGGACTGGTCACCCTCCCGCGCAGCGCCACATAGAACCGTTTTATCCGATCCGGGTCCGCCAGATAGGCCTGCACCGGGCCGTTGATGCGCGCCAGCGAATCATAGTAAGAAGCCAGCCATCCGTCGTCCTTTTCCACTAGACGCTCGAAAAACGCGGCGCCTTTATCTGGAGCCACTCCCACCAAGTCAGCCCAAGCTTT
The DNA here is from genome assembly GCA_963793395.1 of Bryobacterales bacterium. Lineage (GTDB taxonomy): Bacteria > Acidobacteriota > Terriglobia > Bryobacterales > Bryobacteraceae > Palsa-187. Next base: position 75,240 of record CAWCAP010000056.1, read on the forward strand.
TTCCGACCGCGCGCCTCCCGGAACCATTGCCTTGCCATCCCGCAATTCAAACATGGAGCCGAAGAAGTCCAGTACGTGCGCGTAGATTTTCGCTTTGGCGACAGGCAAGTCCTTGCGCATCTGACCGGCGGTCTCCGGATCCAGCGCGGCGGTTGCCGAATACAAGCGGCAGACGGTAGGTTCATTTAGAAAGTAATCGATGAATTCGACCGGCTTCGGGCCGGCGGCCGCCGGTTGCCAGTAATCGGGAGTGTAGAAAATCGGCACCCGCGCCGGGTGATAATCCAGAATGAACGCACGATTGGTGCGCAGCGCCGCTTCCAATTCCGATAGCGGGAAGCCCGAATCGATGGTGAGAAAAGCCCGCGACGGATTCACCGTTTCGAGCGCCAGATCGGAGCCGCAGCCGCCGCGCATCCGGTACCCTAGAATGCGCAGCAGGTCGCCCGTCACCGGTGAGTCGCAGGTCGGGACTTGCAGAACTTTGTCGGCGCCCGCGAGCTTCTCCAACTCACGCGCCTGACTCAAATATCGAATTACCAGCTTCAAAAATTCGGTTGGCTCCAGCGATTCACCGCCGTGCCCAGCCGCGTAGCCATTCAGCGTGACGTTGTGCGCCAGTGCCGGCATGACATCCTCCGGCGAGATGTCCGGAGAAATCGCAGACATACGCGCGAACGAACGCAAAGGACCTGGAATCTCAATAAAGCTAGACTGCGGCGGCGTAACCGCAGCCGATAAAACCAAGCCGCTTCCGCCCGAAGACCGGAAGGCCGCGAGATGCGTTTCTGCGCTGGCCCGGTCCCCCGCCAGTAGGTCAAGTTCGACTAAACGCCGTGCGGCCTTGGCGCGTTCCGCGGGGCTGGCGCCGTTGGTGCTGTAGAGTTGCAACAGCTTTTCATACGAGCCGCGCGCAGCCGGATCGCGGTGGTGGGCGAGAAAGTCCGCGTACGCTACCAGCGCTAGTGGATCATTGGGTGCGTTCTCGGCAGCCTTTTGTAACTGGCTACGAGCCTCCGCTGCGTCGCCTTTGGCTTCCAGCTTCCATGCTTCGCTCGTCAGAGTTTGGGCCGGCAGATTGCGGGCCCCGAACCCTATAGCCGCCACGGCACAAGTGGCAAATATCCTATAAAGCCGCATTTCGACTTCCCCCTCATCGGCTTGCGCCCGTGCAAGCGGCAGGGCCCACCCATGTTCCCTTGATGCCGCTGGAGGCCGCTATCTGTTGGTCACTAATGTATCACTCTGCCAGACAACTTTGGGGAACCCCAGCGCGCCCGAGCAAGCTGCGTTTCCGGCCACCTGTTAGACTGGGATTTTGGACGATTCAGTACAATGATCGTTCGCATAAAGTTACGGCAAGGCCATCCGCTGCGCAGAACGCGCGGCAAGAACCGCCAGTTGGCTCTGGCCTCCGGCGCTTTGCTGATTCCCGCCGCCCTGATGGCTTACGTGCTGGGCTTCTGGCGCTTGGCGTCGGATGTCGGCGTGACCAACGAATTCGCCATCCGCGGATTGTTTTCCCACTGGCAAATCTGGATCGTGACCGCTGTGGTGCTGCACGTTGCAGCCGGAGTGCTCAATCGTTACGGCCGCGGCGGGGAGTTCCACTTGCCCAGCGCGCTGACTTTCCGCTTCGGCGCAGCGCCGGAGCAGCCTTCCGATCCGGCGGATGAGCCGGATTCCCGGCGCGCGAAGGCTTCTTGATCGAGCGCGTCCCGCGCAGTCCGGTAATCTCCTCTTCCGTCATCTCCCGGGACTTGCCGATTTCGAGCCTGGCGATCTCGATGCCGCCGATCGCCGTGCGCACCAGTTTCAGCACCTTGGCTCCCAGCGCTTCCACCATGCGCCGCACCTGCCGGTTACGCCCTTCGGTGATCGTAATTTCGAAGAAGGTATATTTCGCCGCATCGCGAATCCGCTTGACGATGGCCGGGCGAGTGGGGCCGTCGGATAGCGTGAGTCCCGTGCGCAGTTGCTCCAGTTGCGCGTCGTCCAATAGCAGCGAAGCCTTCACCAGATAAGTCTTCGGGACCTTCGATTCCGGACTGGTAATGTGATCCCCGAACGCTGAATCGTTGGTCAGAATCAGTAGGCCGGTCGTATCTTGATCCAATCGGCCCACTGGAAACACGAAGTCCTTCACGCCTCCGAGCAGGTCGTATACGGTCGGCCGGCCCTTCCGGATCTTTATAAGTCGTCAGGTAGCCCTTGGGCTTGTAAAGCAGCAGATAACGCTTTTGGCGAGCGGTCAGCGGATGGCCGTCGAGCTCGACGCGATCCTTCTCCGGATCGATCCACACATCCGGCGTCTGCACTTTCTTGCCATTGACGGTGACGCGCCCCGCGCCGATCCAACTGCGCGCCTCGGTCCGCGACCCGACGCCGAATTTGGAGAGTACCCGGTCGAGCGTCCTCTTCTGGTTGTCTTTTGGAGCGTGCACTCTTTATGATCCCAGTAATGATCGAATGCGTGCCTAATTTTTCCGAGGGGCGGGACCCGCACACCATCGCGGCCCTCGCCCGTGTCATCGGACACGTGAACGGTATTGCGGTGCTGGGCTTCGAGTCCGATGCCGACCACCATCGCAGCGTAATCACTTTCGCGGGCGAACCGGACGCCGTGCTCGAAGCCGCCGTGCGCGCTACCGGCAAAGCTGCCGAGCTGATCGATCTGCGGCACCACACCGGCGTGCATCCGCGAGTGGGCGCAGCCGACGTGGTGCCGTTCGTTCCGCTCGCCGGATCGACGCTCGAAGACTGCGTGGCGCTCGCCCATCGCGCCGGCGCCGAAATCTGGCACCGTTACCGCGTGCCCGTATACTTTTACGAAGCCGCGGCCCGGGTACCCGTCGCGAAAGCGATTGGAACATATCCGCAAGCCCGGATTCGACGGCCTCCCGCCCGACATCGGCGATGTCGCTCAGCATCCCACGGCCGGCGCCGCGATGGTGGGCGCGCGTAATTTTCTAATCGCCTACAACATCAATCTGACGACGCCCGACGTTGCGATCGCCAAGCAGATCGCCGTCAAGATTCGCGAGTCCTCCGGAGGCTTTCGCTTCGTCAAAGCCATGGGACTGCATCTCCCGTCGCTCGACCGCGCGCAGGTCTCCATGAACCTGACCAACTTCGCTGCCATTCCCCTTGACGATTTGTATGCCACGGTCGCAGCCGAAGCCGCGCGCTTGGGCACCGCCATCGCCGAAAGCGAGTTGATCGGCTTCATCCCGCGCGCCGCGTTCGACCAGTCGCCGGCCTTCTTCCAGCCGCATCCGCGGCTTCGACGAATCGCGCATTATCGAGACCAGAATCAGCCAGTTGCTACAATCGAGTTAGTGCTCGTCAGCATTGATCCCAAACCCCGCGCTCCCCGGCCCGTGTGGCTGCGTGCGCCCGCGCCCGTCGGCGAAAACTATCACAACCTGAAGAAGCTGGTGCAGAAGCTGGACCTGCACACCGTGTGCGAAAGCGCCGCGTGTCCCAATATCGGCGACTGCTGGAACCGCCGCACCGCCACTTTCATGATTCTGGGCAACGTGTGCACCCGCCGCTGCGGATTCTGCGCCGTGCAAAAAGGCGGTCCGCTGCCCGTCGATTACGACGAGCCCCGCCGCGTCGCCGAAGCCTGCGCCGTCCTGGGACTCAAATTCGCCGTCATCACCAGCGTCAATCGCGACGACCGCAAGGATGGCGGAGCGGAGCTGTTCGCGCTCACCATCAAAGCCATCCGCGAGCGCCTACCCGAATGCGGTATCGAAGTACTGACGCCGGATTTCCAAGGCTCGCACGCCGCCATGGACCTGGTGCTCGAAGCCTCGCCCGACGTGCTGAATCACAATACCGAAACCGTGCCGCGCCTCTATCGGCAAGTGCGCCTGGGCGCGCGCTACGAACGTTCGCTCGACATGCTGGCTTATGTGAAGCGGCAACGGCCAGAGATCCCCGCAAAGTCCGGTTTAATGCTGGGCCTGGGCGAGACCATCGAAGAAGTGCATCAAGTGATGCGCGACCTGCGCCAGAGCAACGTCGATATTCTTACGCTGGGCCAATACCTGCGCCCCTCGCTAAAGCACCTGCCCATCATCCGCTACGTCAGCGTCGAAGAATTCGCCGACCTTAAGAAGCTGGGCTATGAGCTAGGATTCAAGCACGTCGAAAGCGGCCCGCTGGTCCGTAGCTCATATCACGCTGAAGAAGCAGTGGCGGGTTAGTCGGCGACGAACGGGAGCTTCACCTAGTCAAAACCGGAATCGACGTAAACGCATTCCCATTGGCCCGAATCCCCAGTACGCTGATCTGGGCGCCGGTGGAATTGAACTCCACCGTGCCGCGTTTCCCCGCGGCCAGCGGATAAACCGTTCCCAGAGTGAAAGCGTAATGTCCGTTAGCGGGCACCGCTATCGAAGTGGTCTCCAGCGTATTCCCCGCATCATCCCGCAGCGTCATTGCGACATTCGCGGCCTGGCTCGAAAGATTTGCGATCGCGACCCCCGTAGCCAGAGGCGCCGTGTTATCGAAAGCCAGCACGTAGTCGCCGGCATTGCGCGTTTCGAACGGCACTGTAGCTTCCTGTCCGCTGGGATCGTAGCGGAACAGCGCGAAAGCTGTTGCTCCCGAATCGCTGGTCAGTTGCGCGGAGCCTAACGCTACTTGGGCTGTCAGCCCCTGCGCCTGGATCGCGAGCGTGCGCTCCGTTCGCCAGGGTTTTCGTAAGGGTCGCGGCCGTCAATGTCGTCCCGGTCTGCAAAAAGGTGAGAGGCAGCGGAAGCGTATTGCCGGCGTCATCGAAGAAGCTCAGCGTGATGGTGGAAGTTTTGCCCGTCGTATTCGCGATGTAGAATACGGTTCGCCATCCGCCACCCGATACGATGTGCGCCATGCTGCCGCCGGTTGAGGTGGCCGAGGTCGTGACGGGAATCGTCGTAAACGAATCGCCATTTGACCGGATCCCCAGCACGCTAATTTGCCCCTGCGATGGGGTCGTGAACTGCAAGGTGCCGCGCTTTCCTGCTGTCACCGGATACTGATCGGATAGCGTGAAAGCCGTATGGCCCGACGCCGGCACAGAAACCGATCCACTGGCAATCTGGGTGCCGGTATCGTCGTTAATTATGTACGGAACGCTCGCGGTTTCACTCGCTGCGTTCGCAATCGCTACACCGGTTCCCAGAGTATTCACCAAGGTGGTGTTGTCGAAAATCATCAGATAGGATGAGCCGATGGTCTGCATCGGGACCACTGCCTCCTGTCCGCTGGGGCCATAGTGGAAGACTTCGTAGGCGTTCAGGTCCCCGGTGCTGGTTAAGTTGGCCCAGCCTTCGCTGAGCGGAACCGTGCCGGGCGGATTCGTGTCGAGCAACAGCATCTGGTTCGAACCCAGTATCTGGCTGACCGTTGAGACGTTCGCCGGCGCCGCGGAACTTTGCGGATACGTGAGTGCCAAGTCCAGCGGACTGCCGCTATCTCCAAAGAAATTCAGGGACATCGAAGCGGAGGCCGCCCCAAGATTCACAACCGCGAAACTGGTCTCCCAGCCGCCGCCGGAGGTCAGGTGCGATAGCGCTCCCCCGTTCGTCACCAGATGTGTTGCGGTTGTGGTTCGGGCCGCGAAGTGGCCGTCTCCCGCGTAGGCAACGGTGAGGGTCTTGGCTCCAATCGTGGTCGAGGCTAGGCTACAACTTCCGGACGCCACCGTCCCGGTGCAACTAACCGACCCGTCCGATACCGTCACATTGCCAGTCGGTGTGCCGGTACCCCCCGACACCACCGAATAGCTCACCGAATAGGTCTGCCCCACCTGGCTGGGCTCCGGGCTGATGGTTCCAACCGTGAGCGTATCCGCCACGCCCGTTTGCCCCTTGACGACCAGGGTCGCCGGAGTCGAGCGCGAGAGGGAGCCGCTGCTCGCGGAGACCATCAGGTAATAGGTGCCCGGCGCCGCAGTGCCTGTCGAGATGGTGAAGTTGGCCCCAATCGACGAAGCCGGGATGGTGCTGGCGGTCGCACCCGCAGGCAGGCCGCTTACGCTGAAAGTGACGCTTGCCGTAAACCCTCTTACGGCTAAAACCGAGACTTGGTAGTTCCCGGTCACGGCGCCCTGAGTGGCCGATTGCGAATTCGCCGACGAGGTTAACACGAAGTCGGGTCCATACGAAGCCGACAGCGCGCAATAACCGCCGCCGGAATTTACCCAGTCCTGCTGGATCAAGTAATTCATTCCCCCCAGCGACATGTTGGCCTTCGAATTTCCAGCGGCAGGGTAGGTGGCTCCAAAAGTCCAGGCGCACTTATCCGCGACCTCTTGTCCGTTGGAATCATACCAGGCGCTGCCTCCAGGGTCCGTAACCGATTCCTCCAATTCGTGCGAGAACACGCTGGCCATGGCATCGGCCCCCGGATTCGCGTTTGGACTGGTGGTGGTCTGTTCGGCACACCCGGCGAGTTGCGCGGGGGCTGGGTTTCCCACAAAAGCATACTGGATGTTGGTGTTGTTGTAGGTGGCCTGCGAATGCCATCCGCAGAATGAGCTGCCAAATCCAGGCATTTGCACATCGCCCCAGGTCAAAACAAAGTAGACGCCGTTCGAATCGATAGGCAAGCTGCCATGGCCTAACGCGGTGGCGACGATAGTCCAAATGTCGTTCTCGCCTAAGTTTTTGCCCCGCGAGTAATTGTCGTTGGTGCTGCCGGAGAAGCTGACGGAGTTAGAAATGCTGGTCCCGGTGCCGTCAAAATATCCGGTGTTGATGTTGAAGTATTGCGAGCCGCCAATGTTGCTGGCAAGATTACTCAAAATGCCTATCGAACTGCCGTCCCAGCTTCCGTACCAAATGATGTAGATATGGCTGGTCCCCAGCAAAACCGGCCCACCGTTGTAGTTGATGTTATTGCCGGTGGTGAACCCCACGCCGTTGGCGTTACTCGCACCGATGCTCGGCCCGTCATCGTCGCCGGAATCTAGGCCGCCTCTTATTTCCTGCGCGGCGAGCCGTGGCGTCGCCACGCAACCGGCCAGCAACCAGACTCCAGCCAGCATCCAAGAAGCCAGCTTATAGAGCGTCGCTTTTCTGACCATGCGGCCAGCGTTCATATCGGCCCCGGATATTGCGTTCACCACACTTCCTCCGAACTTAAAGTCTACTCCGCCGCCGGTCACCGCCGAATCCCCCGTAACTGCTAAGGACGCCTTGGGGACCACATTTAGTTTCGACAGATTCGCGGCGTTCAAATAGGATATAGCTGGGCAAACTACTCATCGAAGACTTGCCAATATTGTCAGACACTTGGCTATAAAAATTGAACTTCTTCTTCGAGATCCAGGCCGAACTGGCCGCCCACGCGCCGCTTTAATTCGGCGATCAACTCGCCCACTTCGTCTGCCGTACCCCCGCCTTCGTTGTAGATGAGATTCGCGTGATAGTCCGCCACCCGCACTCCGCCGCGCCGTAGGCCTTTGGCGCCCGCTTGTTCCAGAAAATAAGCCGATGGGACTTTCCCCTCGCGGACGACTGCCGCCGGGACCAGGGCTCGCACCGCCTCCGTCAGATCGCACCATAGAAGGTTTTTGAAGATGCTGCCGGCGCAGCGCATCGCGGGCGGATATTTTTCGTTGCGGATCTTTAGTATCCCACTTGCAGTGGCCCGTAGTTCCTGGGCGTCCCCCGATTCCAGCCGCAGAGTCACCGAGAGGATCACCCAGTCTTTTCGTCGCTTGAAGCGGCTCTCACGATATGCGAATTCGCACTCGGCATTGGAGATTTCGCATACCCGGCCTTTCTCCAGAAATCGTACCCCGGTCACTCGCTCCTGAATCGAGTGGCCATAGGCTCCGGCGTTGCCGTACACGGCGCCCCCCGCCCAGCCGGGGATTCCAGTCATGGTTTCCAGGCCCTTCAATCCCTGGTCAATCGAGGCATCCACCAGATTTTGCAGCACCGCGCCGGCGGCCACCGTCACGGCATCGCCCGCGAATTCGAGCGCGGAGTTGGTGTAGCGCACCACCACCCCCGGATAACCGCGATCGCTCGCGACGAGATTGGTGCCGCCTCCGATGACGGCGCATTGCTCGCCGCTCTCTTCGATCGCGCTGAGGACCTCGGTCAGTGCAGCTTCGCTTGCGGCGTCGGCGAGAATACGCGCCGGGCCGCCGATCTCGAAGCGCGTATAGCGGGCTAGCGGAACGTTCTCGATGATGGATAAGCCCGCCGGGAGGGCTTTCACAGAAGAGAAGCGCATGCCATCTACTTAGAAGTCTTGGAAAACAATCCCAGCAAGCCGGAAAGCGAGGAACCTTTTTTAGTGCTTGGTTCGGACTTGCCACCCAGACGCTCCACCATTTGCGCGATCCCTTTGCCGAATGGAGTGCTGGGTGGAATTGCTTTGCCGTCCAGCAACGCCCTTTGGACGGCTTCGTAATCGCTCGGCAGCGTGTCGAACACATCGGTATGGAGAGCCGTGCCGATCACCTCGCGGCTCAATCCGACGTCCCGCAAATACCGGTTCACCACCAGCCGGATTTTCCAGCGCCCGATGCGATTGGTATCCAAATAAGAAAGCGCGCGCTGAGCCGCCTGCAGCGCCGGCAGTTCGTTAGTCGTAACCAGTAACAGCTCATTCGCCGCCCGTGCGCAGTTCAAATTCCAGTCGGTATAGACGCTGGCCGTGTCGAGAATCACTACATCGTAGACGTGCCGCGCGTATTCGAGAATCGGCGACGGATCCCGCAAGTCCAGATTCTGATCCAGCATCAGCTCGGGGGCCAGCAGCACATCCACGCCGTGCACTGGGCGGACCATGGCGCCCCACAAATCGGAGTCTAATTCACTGGAACGCTGCAGAACGTCCAGGAAACTATAGACCGACTTTACTTTCAGCAGAAACGACAGGTTCCCGGTGAGCGGGTCCATATCGATCAACAGAATCTTTTTGCCGCTGATTCGCTTCCATTGAAACGCGAGGTTGCAAGCGACAGTCGTGGCTCCGCATGCGCCCTTCGCCGGCATGACCGCGACAGTCTTGGCCGTTTCTCTGCCGGGAGTCTCCTGCGCCGGCTGCGCGCGCGAGAGCTTTCCGAAAGCCGCATCGACTTGTTCCGCCGTCAAAGGAAGGATCAGAAAATCCGAGGCGCCCGCGCGCAGGCATCGCAAGATGAAGTCCGGTTCGTTGCTCGCGAGCAGCGCGATCACTTGAATGTGCGATCCGGTGCGCCCGATTTCCTCTAACAACTGGACGGCTTGATCGCGGTCACTTGCGGTGTCCAGAAACACTAAATGCTGGTTTCCGCCGGGCAATAAGTTCGGAAGATCTCTTGGAGATGGATAGGCTTGCAGCCGGTGGAGCGCAGCGCCTCCCAAATGGGCCGCAAGAAGCTTCTCCAACTGATCGAGGAGCGGAGCGTTCGGACTGATGGCTAGTGGTCGCCTGGAAAATGGGGTCTCAGAATTCGCCATGGAGACCGAACCGGATTGATTTGCGTTTCAATGCAATAAATCGACTACCCGATCATAGCATGAGAGATCAAGTCGATTTCATGTACTAACAAAGTGGTACCACTGGCCGATGAGGCTTCGAAGGCGGTTTTACTCCGTTGCGGACTACGCCGGATGCAGCGGCCGCTGCTGAAGGCACAGCGGCACGCTGTTGAAGGAATGAAATGGAGTCAAATTCGCTTGGGTAAGCCCAGGGAGGGCAATTAAGAACCATGAATGTTACCGACACAAGCACCGCGGTATCGCCCGTTCTAGCGGATGGTTGGGCGCCACACCAGCGGGTTCAAACTGAAGTAAAGACGGTTAGCGTTTGCGACACGCAACCGGTGACTGCGGAGGGCATCCGAACCTTGCTCACCGACATGTCAGGCCTGCGCTTCGATCAGGGAACCGATTCGCTGGCTCGCGCGAGAGATATCTTGCGGGATTCCGCGCCCTCGGTGCTCATGCTGGACAAAGCTTTCGGGATACAGATTGTTCTCGAATGGCTCGCAGCGATCCGCTCCGGGACCGTGGATCTTACAGCAAACACTGCCATCGTTATTTGGGGCGCGTCTATTACCGAGGCCGAGGCGCTGCGCTTTCTGCAAGCCGGCGCGCGCGGCATCCTGCGCAAAACCGCCGAGATGTCCGTCATTCTCGCGTGCCTGCGCACGGTGGCCAGCGGACGGAGCTGGATGGAAGAGTCGGTATTCGGCGAGCTTCGGCGCGGCGAGCGCTATCCGCGCAGCGAGCTGACAGCCCGCGAGCAACAGGTTCTGGAACTGGTCGAGCAGGGCTTCAAGAATAAAGAAATCGCGCTCGATCTGGGTATCCGTCCGGGGACGGTTAAGATTCACTTGAAACACATCTTTGAGAAGACCGGAGTGCGCGGCCGTTATGGCCTGGCTCTCAACGGCTTAAAGCAGCGCGGAATGGTGGGGGCAACGGCTTAGGTGCCGATCTCCCTCAGTCGATAGCCGCATCGCCGCCTTACAGGCCGCGCTTCATAAGGGTAGTGCCTCGCGCGCTACCCTTCAGAACCAAAGAGCTCCGTTCGTGGATCTTGTTATGCTTAGAGCGTGCGAATCCTGTTGGTGCTGGCTCTTGCGGCTACTGGTGTGTCAGCGCAGTCGCCGCTGATCGACATTCTGACGGGCGAGTTGAATCGCAACTTTGCCGCGCTCAAAGAGAAAGGCAATCCGCCGCCCTATTTCATGGGCTACTCGGTCACGGATAGCGAATCCGCGACTCTGAGTGCCAGCGACGGCGCGATCTCTAGCCAGAATCAGGGCCGGGCCCGGCTGCTCGACATCACCGTGCGCGTTGGTTCCCCGAAATTCGATAACTACCGCCGCGTCAACGGCCAGATTCCAAACTTCACTTCCACCTCCACTATCGCGATCGAGGACGATCCGCAATCGATCCGCCAATCCGTGTGGCTCGCCACCGACCGGGTATATCGCAGCGCTTCGCAGCGGCTCATCCAGATTCAGGCTGATGAAAAGTTGCGTGCGGCGGCCACCGACGGCTCCGACGATTTTTCTACCGAGACGCCGCAGGTGTTTTTCCAGCAGCCTCCTGCGCTCAAGTTCAACGCTACGGAATGGGCCGCGCGCCTGCGCCGGCTCTCCGCGGAATTCACTAAATATCCGGGCGCGCTGAATTCCAGCATTTCGATGCAAACCGAGCGGACCATGGAGACTCTAGTCACCACTGAAGGCACCCGTCTCGGGCAGGGACGCCTGTTCAGCCGCATTGTGATCACGACCGCCGGCAAAGCCGCAGACGGGATGGATTTGCAGACCCTGGAAACCTTCGAAACCGACGATCCCTCTCGCTTGCCCAAGGACGCCGACATCCTGGCGGCGGTCGAGAAAGCCGGCAAGAATCTCCAGGATCTATTAATCGCCGCTCCTTCCGATCCCTTTGTCGGACCGGCGATTTTATCGGGCCGCGCCGCCGGAGTATTCTTTCACGAGATCTTCGGACATCGCATCGAAGGGCATCGCCAGAAAGACGAAGCCGAAGGACAGACCTTCACCAAGAGTGTGGACAAACAGATTCTGCCGCCGTTTCTCTCCGTGGTTTTCGATCCCACGCTGACCGAGTTTCAAGGCACGCGGCTTAACGGTTCGTATTTATACGATGACGAAGGCGTGAAGGCCCGCCGCGTTCCGGTCGTCGAAGACGGCGTGCTCAAGACCTTCCTGATGTCGCGCTCGCCGATCGACGGTTTTCCGACTTCCAACGGACACGGGCGCCGCCAGCCGGGCGCGGAAATAGTTTCGCGGCAATCGAACCTGTTCGTGAATTCGTCCAAGCAAGTCAGCGACAAAGAGCTGCGGCAAATGCTGATTGAAGAAGTAAAGAAGCAAGGCAAACCTTACGGACTATTCTTCGATCAAGTCACCGGCGGCTACACCACCACGGCCCGCCGCGGTCTGCAGGCCTTTACGGTGATCCCGCTGGTGGTGTATCGCATTTATCCGGACGGACGCCCCGATGAGCTGATCCGCGGCGTTAGCATCGTCGGTACGCCTCTCGCCAGTTTCGGCAATATCATGGCTACCTCGGATAAGAGTGAGGTGTTCAACGGAATTTGCGGCGCCGAATCCGGCAGCGTGCCGGTGTCCGCGATTTCGCCGGCCCTGCTGGTGTCGAGCATCGAGATTCAGCGCAAGGAGCGGTCGCAAGATCAGCCGCCGTACCTGTCGCGTCCGGAGGCGAATCCTTAATGGCTCCGTTTTCACGGCGTCATTTCCTGATCGCGGCTGGTCTATCTGCTCCAGCCTTGCGTCTACTGGCCCAAGATCCTTACGCCGAAGACGTCATCCTGCGGGCCATGAAGGACGAGCTGGAGCGCTCCCGCCAGTTGCGCGTGGTGGGCGGCGGCGGTGATGAAACGCCCTACTTCATCAGCTACACACTCGACGACGCCGACGCCTTCGAAGTGAACGCGAGCTTCGGAGCTATCACGTCCACGTCGCGCAATCGTTTCCGGCTTCCGAATATCGAAGTGCGCGTGGGCAGCTACGATTTTGACAATACCGGTCACATTTATAGCGGCTATTACACCGGCTCGCGCTATGACACCGAGCCCTTTCCGCTAGACGACAACTACCGCGCGCTGCGCGAAAATCTGTGGCTCGCAACCGATCACGCTTATAAAGCCGCCGTCGAATCGATCGCGCGCAAACGGGCCGCGCTGACGAATGCCGCTGCCCCCACCGAGAAGCTGGCGGATTTTTCCGCGGCTGAACCGGTTCAAAGCCTTCCCAAAATCGGGCGCACCAAGTTCGACGAGGCTGCCTGGAAGGCCCGCATGGTCAGGCACTCGGCGGTGTTCACCGCTTATCCCGAAGTGCTGGCGTCCGGCGTCGAATTCCATTTCAATCAGGACCAGACTTACTATTTGAATACCGAAGGAACCGCGCTGCGCTATCAGGATGATGGGGCCTGGATGTTTGCGCGTGCCGAAGGACAGGCGCCCGACGGGATGGTTCTGCGCGACTCGTTCTCGAAACCTGCGCTTGAGCTGGCCCAAGTACCGCCGGAAGCAGAAGTGCAAGATTCGCTGAAAGCCATGGCGCACAATGTTCAAGCGCTGCTGCAGGCGCCCCTGGGCGAATCCTTCACAGGTCCGGCCTTGTTTGAGCCGGCGGCTGCCGCGCAGTTACTGGCGCAGCTTCTGGGCGAAAACCTGCGCGTTCCGCGCAAGCCGATTTCCGATCCCAACCGTCCGCTCAATGTCATTGCCAGCGAATTCGAGGGACGTACCGGCTCGCGCGTGTTGCCGGAATGGATCGACGTAGTAGACGATCCCACTCAGGCCGCGTATCAAGGCAAGCCGCTCGCGGGCTATTATCAGTTCGACTATGAGGGTGTAAGAGCCCAAGCAGTGCCCGTGATCCAGAAGGGCGTGCTCAAGAATTTCTTGACCACGCGCCAGCCCGTGAAGAGAGAACCTGGATCGAACGGGCACGCGCGTTTCCCGGGCGGTTTCGGCACGCGCATGGCCGCCATCAGCAATCTTTTCGTCAGGCCGGCGGAGTCGACGCCGCTAGCGGATCTCAAGACCCGGCTCATCCAGATGTGCAAAGACCGCGACAAGCCCTACGGTCTGCTGATTCGCAAACTCGATTTTCCATTCATCGGAAGCAGCGCCGAAATCCAAACCCTGCAAACCGCTTCGGCTAATTCCGGCGGATCGGTGCGGCCGGTCAGCCCTCCCATTCTTATGTATCGCGTCTATCCCGACGGCCGCGAAGAACTGGTTCGAGGCATGCGCTTCCGCGGACTCTCGACGCGCTCCCTGCGCGATATTCTCGCGGCTTCCACGGAAACCGCCGTGCTCGATTACATCAACAATGGTGCGCCGCTGGCGCGCTCCGGCGGCAATGGCTATTTCGCTCTTACGTCGGTAATCTCGCCGGCATTGTTGTTCGACGAGCTGGAAGTGGACCAGCTTCAGAACCCCTTGCAAAAACCGGCCCTGGTGCCCCCACCGGCCCGCTAGTATCCGCTATGCGTTTGCTGAGCCGCACGATTTTTCGCGAACTGGTGACGACGGCGCTGCTATGGGCGGTGCTCTTCACGTTCCTGATATTTCTGATGCGGGCGCGTCCCTTGTTCGAATTCCTCGTGCGCAGCACGGGCCCGCGTTCGACGGTCTTTTACCTGTTCTTCCTGGTGCTGCCGCAATCGCTCCCGTTTACCGTTCCCATGGGAGTGCTGGTAGCAACCCTGATCACGCTCACCCGCATGTCGACCGATGGCGAAATTACGGCCATGCGCGCCGCCGGCATACCGGGACAACGGGTGGCGCCGCCTATTTTGTTATTCGGCAGCTTAGCTTTGTTGATCGCCGCGGCTGCTTCCCTGTGGCTGACGCCCTGGACCATCCGCGAGCGCTATCGGATTGAGAACCTGTTGATCGGCAATGGGCTCACGTCCGACGTGCAACCGCGCGTGTTTGAAGAACGCTTCCCCAACTCAATTGTGTATGTGACGGACGTAACCACCGGCGTGACTGGGCTCTGGAAGAGAATCTTTCTCGCCGACATTACCCCTCCTGAAGAACGCCCGCCTGGGTCGCAGGAGCGAGGCGACGAGCCGCGCATTACTCTGGCCACTGAAGCTGTCGTGCTGGCCGACCCCGCTTTAAACCGTCTCCAACTCTCCTTGCGGAACGGCAGCACTTACGAAGCGGGCAAAGATGTCGGCGACTACCGCATCACCGCGTTTCCGGCCGGCGATCAGGCGTTGGAGGCCAGCAAGCCCGCCGAAGTCCGCGCCACGCGCCCATCGGTCGAAATGGATACGCGGCCGCTCTACCGCCAGGCCTATCGCAACCCGTCGCTCGACCGCACCGAGAGGCTGGACGCACGCACCGAATTCAATCAACGTCTGGCGTTGCCCTTCGCCTGCCTGCTGATGGCACTGGTAGGAATTCCGTTGGGCATCACGCGGAGGAGGGCAGGGAAGTCGGCTGCAGTGGTAATGACCGCCGGCCTGGCATTCCTCTATTACATCGGTTTGATCGGTTTCATCGGCATGGCGCGCCAAGGTTCGCTCACGCCGGAGGCCGCCGTTTGGCTCCCCAACCTGGTCTTCGCCATCGGCGGGGTGACCATGCTCGTGCGTTTGGAAAGGCCCGGCGATCTCGATCTGATGGGAGCGATCAGTGCGCGCCTGCGGCGAGTCCGCGGGCTCCCGCTGCTGCGAAGGCCGCTCGAACGGCTGGAGCCGAGAACCTGGCTGGCTCGTTTTTCCCTGCTGCCCAGCATCACGGATACCTATGTGCTTTCCGGCTTCCTGTTCTATTTCGCAATACTGCTGGCGAGCTTCGTGCTGATGTTCCAGGTCTTCACGTTCTTCGAGTTGCTGAGCGACATCATCCGCAACCGGATCGGCATGGATCGCGTACTCGAATACCACTTCTTTCTCACGCCGCGGCTGCTTTACGAACTGGCGCCGTTTGCCGTACTTACAGCCGTGCTGGTTTCGTTCGGTGTACTCACCAAGCACAACGAAGTGACGGCGCTCAAAGCCTGCGGCGTCAGCGTATATCGCCTGGCGGCCCCCATTCTAGTAGCGGGCGTGGTTCTGAGCGGCGCCCTGTTTGCATTTGATCACTATTGGGTGCCGGAGTCTGACAAGCGGCAGGATGCACTCCGGGCGGAGATCAAAGGCCGTCCCGCGCAGACCTTTTTGCGCCCCGACCGCCGCTGGATTTCCGGTCTTCACGACCGCATGTATTACTACAAGTATTTCGACCAGGCGCAGCACGTGATGCTGGGCGTGAACGTTTTCGAGATCGATCCGGGACGCTTTCGCCTGAAGCGCCACATCACCGCCGAACGCGCGCGCTGGGAGCCCAGCCTCAACGCCTGGGTATTTGAGAACGGCTGGAGCCGCGACATGAACGGCAACACCGTGACGCGCTTCGATGAATTCTCCGGTAGCACGCGCACGTTCCCGGAACTCGAAGAGCCACCCGACTACTTCGTAAAGGAAGTGAAGCAATCGCGCCAGATGAATTTCCACGAGCTGGGCGCCTACATCCGTGAATTGCAGCAGAGCGGCTTCGACACCGTCGCCCTACAGGTGCAACTGCAGAAAAAGTTCGCCGTCCCGTTGTTCGCTCTCATCATGGCGATGGTCTCGATCCCGTTCGCCTTCCTGGCCGGGAATCGGGGCGCCATGGCGGGAGTGGGGGTGAGCCTCGGAATCGCCATCGTGTATTGGTCCGTGGGGCAGGTATTCGAACAGTTCGGAAATCTGAGCCAGTTGCCGGTGCAGATTGCAGCCTGGTCCCCCGACGCCATCTTCTCCCTAGCCGGTTTATATTTCCTGGCGCGCATGCGAACCTGACCGCGCCGTTCCGGCACAGTCATCAGCGCGCCCCTTGACGTCCGAGGATCGTTCGGAGTAAAGTTACCTCAATAGCTGCCTTATGTTGGGACGCACAAGCTATTCCTGGAGAGTGATTATGAAGAACAAAATGATGGTTTTCGTGTCCGGCATCCTGCTGGCGTTGGGCGCTCTGCCGGCCCTGGCGCATCACTCTTTTGCGGCCGAGTATGACTCGAGCAAGCCCGTAACCCTCAAAGGTTTGGTGACCAAGATGGAATGGCAGAATCCGCACGCCCGTTTCTATGTGGACGTGACCGACGAAGGCGGCAAGGTGACCAACTGGGAGCTCGAGCTCGGCAGCCCCAACGGCCTCATGCGGCGCGGCTGGACCAGAAACTCCCTCAAGCCCGGTGACACGGTGACCGTGGAAGGTTATCTCGCCAAGGACGGCAGCAAGCTGGCTAACGCCCGCAACGTTACCCTCGGCGACGGACGCAAAATCTTCGCTGGCGCCACGGACGACGGCGGTCCCAGCAAATAGCCGCAGTAGTAATTGTCCGCATGGCCGCGCGTTACGAAGCGGCCGGACTACCTGCTTTCGTCCGGAGCTCTCTGTGCATTCAGGGTGTTTTGGGACTTTGTAGAAGACTCCAGCACATCCAGAAGATATCGAATGTCGGGGTTATCCGGCGCGAGATCGTGAGCCCGCCGCGCCTCTTCTTCCGCCCGCTCGTAATTGCCGGCCACCGTGAGTGAAACCGCGAAGTTGTGATGATTCGCCGGGTCGTGCGGCAGTAGCAATACCGCTTGCTCAAAACTGTGGATAGCGGCGCTCACCTGATCCGTCCGCATAAACTCATAGCCCAGCAGACTATGAACGTAGGCGGCGGAGGACGGGTCCATGGCCAGTGTGGCTTGCAGTTGTTTGATAGCTTTTTGATGCTCGCCGGAGCGCATCCAATCGATAGCCCGGTGCAGCATGCGGCGGGTTCTGGAAGAA
The DNA here is from genome assembly GCA_963793395.1 of Bryobacterales bacterium. GTDB lineage: Bacteria > Acidobacteriota > Terriglobia > Bryobacterales > Bryobacteraceae > Palsa-187. The sequence goes on from CAWCAP010000056.1 coordinate 92,568, forward strand.
ATCGGATGGCGCAGCATATCGGCCGAAACTGTCGGAGAGGTCTCCAACCGATCAAGCGATGCTGCTCGCGGTAAACTCGAGGCCGTCTGACTCTGCCCTGCAACGGGTAGGGCAAGCACGCACACGCTGACGAGAGCGGATCGCAGCAACATGGCTGGCATAAACTCACCTCCCGACCTTCCCTATCGGCGGTCGGCGTCAGCCATATTACACCCATCGAGGTGGAATGCGCTAGACCCGGTGTTGTCCGCCGCTCAGGAAAGCACTGTCGTATGCGCTAGCAAGTGGAGTTCCACGGGGACAGAGGCGGGAAACGGGTGGCGCCGCGTGTCACCGGAGCGTCACCCGTAGCTAAGAATTCCCAAAAAGGGTTGGGAACCCTCGGCATCTAGTTACTGCACTGATGGGGCGCGCCGACTGACCGGCGCTTCAGTGTACCCAAGCAGACTATGATGAACCCCGGCGCCCGCGCCATCCCTAGAACCCATGAGATATCGTAAATTCGCACACTACTGGTATCCGGCAGAGGCGCCCATTTACCGCCGGTAGGGGCAGATCCCATCGCTTTTCTACCCGGAACGATGAGTTCCGCGCCGCCACCCGTTGCCGTTCGCGACGGTTTTAAACCGAGTTTGCTCCCCGCCGGCCGCGACTTGAGACAACGACTCTCCCGCGGAATTCCCTTCGGAAGGCAGCATACTGTGCACTTTCGGAGAATCTCATGCATTCTAGGGATGGCGCGCGCCGCCGGGCTGCCTTAGGCTCGTTCAGGAGTCTTAAGAGTCGTTTACAAAGCTGCTGCGAGAGCCCGGCCCAGTCCGTTGATATCGATTGCTGCGTTCATGGTGTGGCCGTGGGTGACGGCCCCAGTGGACAGTTTCAAAAGCGCGAGGTCCTCAAACTGGCCGGGCTGCAGCGGTTGGGCGGTAAGTCGTAACTTTATCGAATAATTTTTAGGCGAATGCCTAACAGGGGTGAGGCAATATGAAACGCTTATATGGGGCAAGTGTGTTCTTTACGGCTTTCCTGGCCGTGTTTGGAGGATTGACGGTTTGGGTTGAACCGGCCCGCGCGCAGTTACTCCAGGGAAGCATTACAGGCAACGTGACCGACGCGAGTCAGGCGGCGGTAGTCGGCGCGAAAGTCGTGGCCACCGAACAAGAGACTAACTTCAGTCGCGACACAACCACCAATGGGGCCGGGTCGTACAACCTGCCGACCATGCCGCCGGGTCTATACACCATTACGGTGACCGCGCCCTCCTTCCAGACCAGCACCACGACTGGGGTTCGCGTAGCGCCAGAGCAAGTAGCCCGCACCAACGTGGTTTTATCCATCGGCCAATTGACGCAGAATGTGGAAGTCTCGGCCGACGCCATCGCGCTGCAAACGGACCGCGCCGACATCCGCGACGACGTAACATCCCGCACCTTGCAGAACGTGCCGGTGCCTCCGGGGCGTAACTACCAGATGCTGTTTGTCACGGTTCCGGGTGTCTCGCCACCGACCAATTCAAATTCCTTTACGGCGAACTCCAATCGCGGATTGATTATTTCAGTCAATGGCGGAAGCACCAATACCAATACCGTTCGCGTGGACGGTACGGGAACGTTCGACATGACGGCCTTGGCCGAACCTCAATTCATTCCCGCTCTGGAAGAAATCGAAAATGTGAGTCTCTCCGGCAATTCCTTCGACGCCGAGCAGCAAACCGGCGGCGGCGCGGTGAATATCACGGTCAAGAGCGGGACCAACTCCATCCACGGAGTCTTGTTTGAAGATCATACGGACCAGCACCTGCAGGCGTACCCGTATCTAGCGGACCGTACGCAATCGAATCCCAAGTACATCGAAAATCAATACGGCGGCACCATCGGCGGACCCATCAAGAAAGACAAATTATTTTACTTCTTAAGTTTTGAAGGCACTGGCTTTGTTCAGGTTGCTCCATTCTTTGCGGAAGTCCCGACGGTGGCGATGAGGGGCGGCGATCTTAGCGGCTCTCCAAACCAGATCTTCGATCCGGCCACGGGCAACGCGGTCACCGGCGTCGGCAGGGTGCCATTTGCAAACAAAATCATTCCCACGAACCGGATCGACCCGGGTGTTCAAGCGTTGTTGGATTACAGCAAGGCGAACGGAAATCTGTGGTCGCTTCCGAACCAGCCCGGAGGTGGAGCGTTTGGCTTGTCCAACAACTTGCTCACCAATGGCCAAACCTATCTGCGGCGCGATCAATCCGCGGCCAAGGTCAACTGGAACCCGACCTCGAAACTGAGCACTTTCGTTCGCTTGGGCTGGGGTAACAATGCCTGGACGACGCCCACTCAGTTCGGCGCTCTGGGCGGACCCGGTATGTCCACCACCAATACGGCCCAAGGTTCCGGGAACACCAACGTCTTCAACGGCACCGTTTCCGGAACGTACATCATCAGCCCCAGTTTGATTTTCGACGCGCACTACGGCTATGACGTAAACATCGCCGTGAGCAACCAGCCCGCCCAGGACCTGAATTTCGGCTGGACCGTGATGAAAATTCCAGGCCTGGACACGTCCGGTCTTCCGAAGTACAAAGCGCTGCAGCAGGGCGGTATGCCGTCGATCACTCTCGACGGCTTCAGCCCGTCGCTGCCGCTCGGTTCCGTGAGCCGGTTCCAGCCGCAGGATTATTGGGATCCAGAACGGAACTACGATGCCAACCTCACTTGGGTGAGGGGAAATCACAATTTCCGATTCGGCTTCGATTCCGATATTCAGAATTCGCGGGAGAGCCAATATCAGCCTGCCAGCGGCAGCTACATCAGCGGCGCCGGCGGTTTCCATTTTGCACAGCAGACCACCGAGGGTTGCTCCAATGCCACCGGGAATTCCTGCGGCACCGCGACCAAGGGACCGAGTTCAACTCCTTTGCGTCGTTCCTGCTGGGCTATTCCCAAGACGCCGGAAAGATCTTCCAATGGCCGGATTACTACTACACCAACAACAAGTATTTTGCCGGCTATGCGCGCGATCAGTGGCAGGTTACACCCAAGTTGACGGTGAACCTGGGAGTTCGCTTCGATTACTTCCCGGTCCCCGGCCGCCAGGGCACGGGCGCGGAGTATTACAACCAGACCACCAACAATATGGTGATTTGCGGCGTCGCCAGCACGCCCAAATCGTGCAACATTTTCGACAAAAATCAAGCGAACTTTGTTCCGAGGTTGGGGATTGCCTACCGCCTAGGAGACCGCACTGTCATCCGCGCCGGCTTCGGAATGTCGACCGATCCGACTAATATTTTCGGGCTGGCCAACCGCCGGATTAACTTCCCCTACATCGAGGGTGTGATCCAACTGCCTGCCAGCAGCATGGGTTACGCCATAACCCTTCGCCAGGGCATCAACTTGCCAACGAATCCATTCCCTCTGACCACCGGTCAAGTGCCGGTGCCCGGCACGGCTGGCCTGTTCGATTTCAATAAAGCCAACTATCGACGGGCTTACGTTGAAACCTATAACTTCACCATCGAAGAGCGCATCAAGCCAGGTTGGACCGCTTCCGTCGCCTACGCGGGTTCACAACAAAAAGATCCGATGTCGTCTTTGGAGGAAAACTGGTCTCCGATCGGCACCGGTACCGCCGGACTCCTCCTCAATACTCCCGGGCGCAATGGCCAGGCGGTTGGGGACGGACGAATTGCCAGCACCCCGCTACTCGGCACGCAAGGGGGTACCAATTACAACGCCCTCCAGGCCCGGACGCAGGGACGCTTTGCCGATGTCACCATCAGCGCCGGCTTCACGTTTGCCAAGAACCTGGGGTTCATCACTCCCGGCGGAACGCAGGGCGGGGCAGCGATGCCATGGCTATACCGGACCTATAACTACGGCCCGGTTACCACCGACATCAGTAAGAATTTCGAAGCGACTGCGATTTATGAGCTGCCTTTCGGCAAGGGTAAACGCTGGGTTTCCTCGGGCAAGGCAGCCAATATCATCGGCGGCTGGCAGCTCAGTGGCCTGCTCAGCGACTATACGGGTCTGCCGTTTAGCGTCACCACCAGCACCAGCCTGAATGCGAACGGTTCCACCAATTTTGGCAACTGTATAGGACAACCGATCAAGACCCAGAGCGTCACGCACTGGTATGATCCTTCCACTTTCGCGCCGGGGCCTTCCAACGCCTTCGGGGATTGCGGCCAAAACGCGTTCCGTGGCCCGGGACTATTCAACGCCGACCTCAGCCTCACCAAGAAGTTCGCGTTCCGGGAAAGATGGAACTTCGCATTCCTGGTTGAAATGTTTAATGTGGGGAACGAAGTGCATCGTGCCAGACCGGGTTACACGGTGCAGACCAGCAACACTACCAGCAACAAGGTCGGCGATGCCTTATTCATGGACGTATCGAAGCAGATTGCGAATACCGGACGGGACGGCTTAGATCAGCGAACCATACGGTTGAGCATGAAGGTGACTTTCTAAGCACCAGCCTACCGAACACGGTGAGATGTCAAACCGGGCCTTTGTGAAATTGCGAAGGTCCGGTTCCGTTTAGGTCGACGAAACTCGTACTCTAGCTAATGATCTTGTTGCGCACAGCATAGAGGGCGATCTCGCCCCGGTTGTGCAGGTTCAGCTTCTGCATGAAGTGCATGCGGTGGGTCTCCACCGTGTAGGGGCTGACATTCAGGATGGCAGCGGCTTCTTTATTCGATCTTCCTTCGGCCAGCAGTTGCAGAATCTCCTTCTCGCGTTCCGTGAGCAGATCGTAAGAGTTCTGCACCTCTTCTTTTTGAAGCTGGCGAGTGTAGTTTTCCGCCAGCAACTGCGAGATCTCCGGGCTGAAGAAACATTTGCCGGAGGCAACAATCCGCACCGCGGCAATCAGATCGTCTTCAACTGAGCCTTTGACCAGATAGCCTTTGACTCCCGCCTTCAGCGCGCGGACGAGATAAATTTCGTCGGTATAGACGCTCAGGATGATCACCGCGACATCCGGGTCACGTTTTACGATCTGGGCAGTAGCCTCCAGGCCATTGAGCTGAGGCATGCCGATGTCCATCACCACAATCTTCGGCCGCAGTTCTTCCGCCAGACGGACCGCCTCGCGGCCATCGGTGGCCTCTCCGACCACTTCCAGATCGGGATCGTTCTCCAACACAAAGCGCAAGCCGTGACGGACGATGCTGTGATCGTCCGCGATTAAAATCCGAAGCTTACTCATGCATGCACCTCGCTGCCGGACGGTATGTCCACCTCCAGCAGCGTCCCTTTGCCCGCCTGCGAATGGATCTTCGCGCTGCCACCCAACTCGCGGGCGCGCTCTTCGATCCCCACCAGCCCCAACCCTCGTCTGGTCGATGGGTTCGCGTCGAACCCTTTTCCGTCGTCCCAAACCGTCAGCGATACCATTTCCTTGCGCCCGTGAACCGTGAGTTCCACATGCTTGGCCTCCGAGTGACGGCCGCAGTTGGTGAGCGCTTCCTGCACGATCCGGTAGACACAGGTGCGATGACCTTCCGGCAAATCACTCAGATTCCCTTCCAGATTTAGGTTCACCAGCATCCCGCTGCGCCTTTTGAATTCCCGAACCTGCCATTCCAGGGCCGCGACCAGGCCCAGGTCGTCCAGAACCGACGGACGCAAGCCCATCGCCATATCTCGCGCTGCGGTGACCGTTTTATACACCAGCGCTTTGCCCTCCTGCACGGAGCGAGTACGCTCGGAAGGGTCCGTGGAGGTGTCGATCTTGTTGAATTTCATCTGGATCGCCGTCAGCAACTGGCCGATTTGATCGTGCAGTTCCCGCGAAATGAGCCGCCGCTCATCTTCCAGGGCTTTGGACATCTGAAGCGAAAGATGCCGAAGCTTTTCGCGATCCTCCTCGGTCTGCAATTGCATGCGCTGCGCCTGCTGTTCCAGAGTACGAAGCCGCAGGCTGGTGACGAAGCCCACCATCGATACGAATGAAATGAGAGCCAGCAGGGCGATCAGGCCGAACTTGCGAAAGTCCTGGCGCGCGCGAAGCAGTTTCTCGCGTTCCCGATGCAGATCGATGGTTCGCAGGGATTCAATTTCACGAGTCGCGTTCAGCGCGGCGGTTCGTTCCGGCACGACGTTGTCGCGCAGAAATGCCGCTCCTTGGGCTTGCCTTTCCGCCGGAGTCCATTTGAAAATCGGAGCGATCGAGAGCAGATACCGCTTCAACCCCAAGCGGAGGCGCTGCACCGGGGCGCTTACCTGTGGTCCCAATTGAGCCTCCAGGCGGGTGGCATCCACATTCATGCGTTGTTCGATATCGAAGAATCTCTGGCGGGCGGCTGCGGCTTCGGGCGGAGTCGCTATCAAATAATCCGCCAGCTCCACCTCGACGGCATGGGTGTCGGCACGGAGTTCATCCAGGACCTGATCGCTGTCTTCCTGGTCTCTCTGAATCCTCTGAATTTCGGTTCCGATCTGGTTGGCGTAGCTCAGGGCCTTGAGGCCCACGAGCAGCATGAAAAGCAGGATCATGGCGAATGCCAAGGCAACCGCCCGCCAGCTCGGACGTCTGGAACTTGAAATCTCCGTCACGTGACCACCCGTTACCGCGAGACGACACTCGCGACCCAATTGAGTTTATTATCGCCCAGAATAGCCGCCAATGCAGGGTATGGCCGCCGCCATGTATACTACGCTGCTGGGGAGTGAAGACGATGAGATTCTTTCTTGCGGTTGCGATAGCAGCGGTTCTGGCGGGCACCGGGCAAGCACAACTACTGCCTCCCAACGCAGCGGGCGTGACCATGGGGCACATGCATCTCAATGTCAAAGATATCGCGGTCCACCGGAAATTCTTCACGGAATTATTTAGCGCGACGCCGTTGAAAAAGGAAGGTCTCGAAGGCGTCGAGGTTCCGGGGATGATCATTCTCTTCACCGTGAAAGACCCCACCGGTCCCTCGGAAGGCGCCACCATCGATCACTTCGGATTCAAGGTTCACAATACCGAAGAGAAGCTGAAACAAGCTCGCGATATGGGATACGCGACCCGTCCCATATTCAAAGGCGCTGAGGGGAACCCCAACGCCTATATCGATGGGCCGGACGGCTTAAAGGTTGAAGTCCAGCAAGACGACACCCTTACTGGGCCGCCCACGCCGAATCACGTGCATTACCAGGTGAAGGATATCGCCGCCCTGCGGGATTGGTATGTGAAAACATTCCAAGCCGTGCCCAGAAACCGCGGCAACCTGCCGGTCACGGCGGATATTTCCACCATGAACCTGACTTTTTCGAGTTTCAAGGAAGACACGCCACGGGCCGCCACCAAAGGGCGGGCGATCGACCATATCGGGTTCGAAGTTACGAACCTGGAAGCCTTCTGCAAACAGCTTGAGGCCAACGGGGTGAAACTTGATATTCCGTATCGAAAAATACCGAAACTCGGCATCGCGATTGCGTTTTTGACCGATCCGATGGGTGGCTACATCGAGCTTACCGAGGGCATCGGCGCCTACTGAACAACGAAACGACTTCGCCCCGGTGGTATCTTGACACTGGGGCCTCATGGAACCAGTCGTTGAAAGCAAGCATCACAATCACGGAAATGAAGGGTCAGAAGGGCCGAGGGTAGTTCATCCCGCACCTCAAGTCCCTTACTGGAAGCGTGCGCATCGCAGTCCACTCTTTTGGATCGGACTGTTTTTAATGCTCGCGGCGATTACGATTTACGTCCTGAGTGAAAACTTGGCCTTCCTGCCTCACCCTTGATCGCGCGATAAAGGCTTATCGCAAGCAGTCGATCAGCGCGCCGCTCAGCAGTTCGACGTTGTCGGGTGTAGCCAGCGGACCCATCAGGCCGATGCGGAAGATCTTGCCGAGCAGTTGGCCGAATCCTACCGCGATGTCGATGTCGTACTTCTCCAGGAGACGCTTACGCACTTCGCTTTCGTTCACGCCTTCGGGCACGCGGATGGTGTTGACGGTTGTGATGCGCCGCGCTTCATCGGCGATGAACATCTCGAGACCGGCTGACTCGATCCGCTTCAAGAAATCCTTATGCATCGCGAGGTGGCGGGCATAACGCGCCTCCACGCCTTCTTCGAGCACCAGTGCGAGTCCTTCGTGCAAAGCGTAAAAGGTAGTGATCGGCGCGGTGTGATGATAACGGTGCGCACCCTCGTAGTAGTCGAGCAGAAGTTTCAGATCCATGTACCAAATGGGACACGGGCCTTTCCGCGCACGCAGCCGTTCTACCGCAGCCGGTGATGCCGTAATCGGCGCAAGACCCGGCGGGCAGCTCAGGCCCTTCTGGATGCAACTGAACGCGACGTCGACACCGTTGGCATCGACGTTGATGGGTATCGCGCCTAATGACGTCACGCAATCGACAATGGTGATCGCGCCCACGGCATGCGCGGGGCGGGTGATGGCAGACAGGTCCTGTAGCGCGCCGGTGGATGTCTCGGCGTGCACGAAAGCCACGGCGTGGGGTTTTTCGCGATCCAGGAAGGCAGACGCTTCGGCTTCCGTGAAGGTCTCGCCCCAAGGTTTGCTGGTGCAGACCACGTTCGCGCCATGGCGGCGTCCCATTTCTACAAAACGTTCGGAGAAGTATCCGGCGGTGAAGACAGCGAGCTTTTGTCCGGGCTCGACGAAATTCGCGAGCGACGTTTCCATGCCGGCGCTGCCGGTGCCGGAGATGACCTGGACGAACGGATTCTGGGTGCCGAAAACCGGACGGAGGTCGCGGCGAATGTCCTCCGAAACTTCAAAGAAATACGGATCCAGATGGCCGACAATAGGCTTCCCCATGGCCTCATAGACACGGGGATGAACTTGCGTGGGGCCGGGCAGAAATACCAACCGGCGCGGCGGATTCAATTGGGACATGAAATTCAAGTTTACCGCGCGGGAGCGGGCCAACGCGAGTTTGGCCCTGCGACTAGTAGGTTTCGACCGTCGGAGCGGGGGCTTGGCGAGCGCGCAGGCGGAAGTGGTACACCACCGCGCCGGTAGCGAGCGTTACCGCAGCGGCCAAAGAAATCATGGGTTTGAACTGCACGCCGCGGATGATCATCCACACGCCGACTAGTAAGAACAACACCGGGATCAGTGGATAAGCGAAGCTCACCACACGCAGTTTCTGCCAGCCCGCGCGCCGCCGGAAGATCATGAGCGCCGCTACGCTCATCACGGCGAACACGTTCAGCGTGAAGCCAATGTAAATTGCCAACTGAGGGAATGGAGTCAACGTCATCAGCATTGCGCACACGCCCTGCGCGACAATGGCCGCCACAGGAGTGTGCCAACGCGGATCCACTTTCGCGGCCGATGCCAGGAATGCCCGGTTCTTCGCCATCGCATAATATACGCGCGGGCCGATTGTGACCATCGCGTTGACGGTCGACATCAGCGACAGCGCCATCAATCCAGCGAAGATGCCCGCCACTTGTGGTCCGAATAAACGCGATGCCGCGAGTGCTCCCACTGCGGTTTCGCCTTTCAGCGTCTCTAGCGGCACCGCGTAGATGAATACCACATTCAATCCGACGTAAAGCGCCGCCACCAGAATGGTTCCCACAGTCAAAGCTAGGGGAAGGGTCCGCGCGGGCTGCTTCAATTCTTCCGCAACGTAGGTGGCCGCATTCCAGCCGCTGTAGGCCAGGTAAATAAAGAACAGGCTGACGACGAATTGGGTTGGGATCGAATTCGTGGAGGTTCGCACCGCCGGCTCAGAAAAGTGATGCCAGTCGCCATTGCCGATGGTAAATGCCAGGACGACAAAGGAGACGAGAGTCAGAATCTTGGCCCCGGTCAGCACGTTCTGCAACTTCGCCACGCGCTGCACGCCGAAAATATTGATAGAAGTGAAGAGCAGAATAAGCATGCATGCCGCCACCTGCGCCCAGCCGAAAGTAAATTTCCAGTCGCCCGATCCGAACAGCACTCGCGAGTCTTCCAGATGGAACGCCGGATAAAATTGCGCCAGATAGTCCGAGAATGCCAGGGCTGCCAAGGCGATAGGAGCCGAGAATCCCGCGAAGAAAGAAACCCAGCCGGTCATGAAACCCCAGGTCGGGCCGAAGGCTTGCGTGAGGTAGACGTACTCACCGCCGGAGCTGGGCATATTGATGCCGAGTTCGGAATAACAGAACGCGCCAGTTAGAGCCGAAACCGCGCCCACCACCCAGATCCAAAGCACCAGGTTGGCGGAACCTAGATCGCCCGCGAGAAAGCCGGTGGTAGTGAAAATGCCGGTTCCGATCATGTTCGAAACCACCAGCGCGGTCGCGCTAAAGACGCCGAGTTGCCGGAGAAGGGAAGGCTTGGAAGTGGCCACGGCTTATGCCTATTCTATTGCACAACGCCGTGGCACTTTTTATATTTCTTGCCGCTGCCGCAAGGGCAGGGTTCGTTGCGGCCGGTCTTTTGTGACGGCATCTGCGAATATAAAGCCGCGGCGGGCGGCTCCGGTCCGGGACTCGGTGGGGCTAGTTCGTGCTCGTGATCATGCTCATCGGCTTGCTCCGCCTCGAATACTGGAGCCATCCCGTGCAGCCTCAGCCGTTCGTCGAGCGCAAACATCACCAACTCCGTCTCGGCTTGCGACAGGTTAGCGATGGTATCGATCTTACGTAGCATCCCTTTGACGCGACCACGTGTGGTTTCACCCGGCATCGCGAGTGCGTAAGCGAAAAGTGCATCGTCGCGCAGGTCGTCATACGGCTCGGCGCGATTGAAGAAGCTAGCGATCTTGTCGATCTGCGGGGTCAGCCGGAAATAACCCGCGCCGCGCAGGGCATGACGCAGCAGTTCGACGTCTTTATTCTCGGGCTTGCTGTCGTCGAGATGCTCCGGAAAGTACTTCGCATAAGGCTGCCACAGCGAACGCCACATGGCTTCGAGCGCCTTGACACGAGCTTTGCCGCCCGCCGCGTACAAGGCTTCGAGACCTTTGCGAACGTCGTCCCGATCCGCCACTGCATAAAGACCGATGGCCGCACCGCCGCGCTCTTCGATGGATTTTGATTCGTCATTCAGCGTGGCGATCATCGCATCGCGGATGCGCGCTGTTTCCTTGGTGTCGCCAGCGGTGGCATCGCCCAGGGACGCCCATGCTTCACCGCGAACCGTGGCCTCGGAATCGCCGGTAGCCAGCGCAAATAATGCGTCGCGCGCGGGCTTCTCAAGATCCTGATTGAAGAACGTGTGCGCCGCGCCGGCTCGAACATCCGCCTCGGTCGATTCCATCATCTCGATGCGTTCGGCTTCGTCTAAAACTTCAAACGCCGGCAGTTCGTGCTCAGGGTATTCGGCGAAGAGGTCGAATGGCTCGGGCTGATACTTGGGTTCTGGAGCCTTCAACTGTTCAAGCGCGTAGTCGATCTCGCGCCGCAGATCGCCTTCCGATTCCGGCACCTCCGCCTGCATCTTTTCGAGCGCAGGCTGCGCCGCCGAGTCGCCGTAAAGCCCCAGACAGAACGCACCGTCGGCGGCATCGTACTCCAAGCGGTCGAGCAGTAACTTCAGGACTCGTGGATCGCGCACTCTCAGCGCGGCCAGCAGGAACGCCACATCCGACCCTTGTTCTTCACCCAGCTCTTCGTAGAGCGCCAGCAGCGGCCCGGCCGCCTTCTCGGCGAAAGGCAGCAGCGCTTGAATCAGGCTGTCGTCCACATCTTCCGGCGCGCGCCGGATCGCATCGACGTAGAACTCTAACGCCTCCTCGGTTCCGAAATGCCGGAACAGATCGGTAAGCAGCGGATCGACGTTGATGGGGAACTCGTCTTGCGGCGAACGTGAGAAGCGCAGGATCTCGGCCGCGACCTCTTTTGGCGTGCCGCTATCGACGATGGAATGAAGAAAGCGGCGGTCGACGCCGATACGTCCGCGTGCCGCCGCTTCCAGTAATTCGTACGGACTGGCCCCTGGCCCTAGGTCCGCAGCCACTATTCTTCCTTGATCACGTGCACCGGAACGTCCACGGAAACCTCGCGATGCAGTCTTACGGTCACCTTGTAATCGCCAAGGGCTTTGATCGGTTCCGGCAGATTGACCTTCTTGCGATCGATGGTATAGCCGGGCTTCTCCAGCGCCGCGACGATATCCTGCGCGGTCACCGAGCCGAACAGGTGATCGTTCTCGCCCGCCTTCTGCGCGATGGTCACTTCCACCGACCCCATCAGCTTGGCCAGATCGTTGCGCATCGCCGATTTCCTTCGATTCGCGCCGCAGGTGGGCTTGCTTTTCCTGCTCCACGATCTTCTTGTTGGATTCGTTCGCCGCCACCGCCAGCCGCTTGGGCAGCAGATAATTGCGCGCGTAGCCGGCGGCGACCTTCACCACATCGCCGCGCCGGCCCAGGTTATCGATTTCTTCTCTTAAAATGACTTCCATGTCGGGTTCCTTTACATCGACGTCGCAAACGGGATCAGCACGATGTTGCGTGCCTGCTTGATGGCTTCCGCCAGCCGCCGCTGATGCGGCGCGCAGACTCCCGAAATGCGCCGCGGCGTGATCTTGCCGCGCTCGGAAATGAAGGAGTGCAGCAGGCGCACGTCCTTGTAATTGATGTCGTCGATCTTATCGACGCAGAACCGGCACATCTTCTTGCGCCGGAAATATTGTTTCTTGCCCATCACGGCTTTGTCGCCGCCGGTGGGACGTGAGGAACCGCTGATGGGTCTGCCGCCTCTGGTTTCTGCCATAACTACTCCTTGCCCTCAGTGGATTCAGGCGCTGCTACCGGCGGTGCGCCGGGCACCGCATGACCAGGTGTGACAGTGGCAGGTGTGACAGCGGCAGGTTCAGCCGGAAGCGCGGGCATTGCCGGAGCCGCTGCCGCTGGAATAGCAGGCGCCATCGGAGCCGGAGCCGGCCGGCGCGCAGCACGCTTATCGCGAGCCTTCTTGCGCTTGGCAATCTTCTTCTGCTTTTCGTCGATGCGCACGGTGATGAACTTGATCACCGAATCGGCTACCCGCATGCGGCGTTCCACTTCCTTCACCAAGTCCGGCGTGGAGCTGAACTGAATCAGCACGTACAACCCTTCGTTGTACTTTTGCACGCGGTAGGCCAGCTTGCGCACGCCCCACTTGTCGGTTTTATCGACGGTCCCTTTCCCGTCAGTGATCACATGCTGGATCTGGTCGACGAACCCGTCGACTTCTTCTTCGCGGTGTCGGGTTTCAAAATAAACAGCTCTTCGTAGACTCTCATTCTTCCTCTGTATTTAAGCCTCCGGCGCGACGGTTAAAAATCGCCATGGACTTTTCGACGCCATCAGCGATTATGGATTCGACAGCCGCGGCTCCTCGCCCGACCACCTCTTCCACTTCCTGCTTCTGCGCCCGCCTAAACGGCGCGAGCACGAAACTTGCTCCATCCCCGATTGGAATGGCGGCCCCGGTTTCATCCACGGGGCGAATCCCAGCCGGACCCGCGCAAATTCCTGCGTGCCCAGACTGCCGATCACGCTCTTCACTCCGTTATGCCCCGCCGCCGACCCCTTCGGCCGGATGCGCAGCTCCTGCCACGGAATGGCAAGCTCATCGTAAACCAACAACAAACGATCCGGCCCCAAGCCGTACCGTTCGAGCAGCCCCTTCACCGCCGGGCCACTCAGATTCATGAACGTCTGCGGCTGGGCCAGCGCGACGCGCTTTCCGCGAATCGTTCCCAACCCCACCCGCGAAAAATTCTCTTTGCGGGTGACGCGAATGGCAATTCTCTGCCGCGAGCCGGTCGATCACCATGGAAGCCCAGGTTATGCGGCGTATTTTCGTACTCCGCTCCCGGATTGCCCAGACCAACCACCAGAAACTCGATCTCGTCCGGCATCGGGTCCGCGCGCCGCCCAACTTACAGCGGCTACTTCTTCTTTTTGTCTTCAGCGGCGGGCTTCTTCTTATCGTCAGCCGCGCCTTCCTCGTCCTTCTTGCCCTTCTTGATCACTTCGGGCTCAGCCGCCGCTGCCGGGCGCTGCACCTTCCGCCGCTACCGGTTCGGCTTCAGCCTTCATCGTGATCACGTGCGAGATCACGGAATCGGCAGGACTCAATAGTTTGGTCGAACCCACCAACGGAATGTCGCCCGCGCGAACGCTCTGCCCGATCATCAGTTCGCTGACGTCCACCACGAATTCTTCGGGAATCTCGTCCGGCAGGCACTCGATTTCAATTTCGCGCGTGATCAGCTCGTGCAATCCGCCCTGCAGCTTCACACCCTTGGGATCGCCCGCGGTGTGCACCGGAACCTTGACGCGAATGCGCGCGTTCAAGTCGATGCGCTTCAGATCCACGTGCAGCAGATATTCCTTGATGGGATCGTTCTGCCAGTCGACGATCATGACCGGCGAAGTCTCGCCGCCCGTCACCGCAATATCGAAAATCGTGTTGTGCCCGGTCTTGCTGTGCAAGATCCGATTAATCTCTTTAGGCTTTATCGCCACCGCGACCGCGTCTCCGCTGCCGCCATACAGCACCGCCGGTGCCGAACCACTGGCCCGCAGCCGCCGCGCTTCATTTTTCCCGCGCAGTGTGCGCTGCTCAGCCAAAATCGTAATTTCTTTTCTCATGCCTTTTCCTTCGTTCCCTAAACAAATAACGTGCTCACCGAACCGTCTTCATGAATCGACTGAATCGCCTTCGCCAGCAGCGGAGCCACCGAAAGCGGTTTGATCCGCTTGCAGTCATCCGCCTGATCCGGCAAAGGAATCGAGTTGGTCACGATCACTTCTTCCAGCTCGGAATTCTCAATCCGTTCCACCGCCGGGCCCGACAGCACTGCGTGTGTCGCACAGGCCCGCACCGATTTGGCGCCCTGTTTCAGCAGCGCCTCAGCAAGCTTTCACCAGCGTCCCCGCCGTGTCGATCAAATCGTCCACGATCAGGCAATGCTGTCCTTCCACATCGCCGATGATATGCATCACCTCGGCGACATTCACATCCGTACGCCGCTTATCGATGATCGCCAGCGGCGAGCCTAAGCGCTTGGCGAACGCCCGCGCCCGCTCCACGCCCCCTGCATCCGGCGAAACCACCGTTAAACTCTCGCCCCGCATGCCCTCGAAGTAATCGATCATCACCGGAGCCGCAAACAAATGGTCCACCGGGACATCGAAAAAACCCTGAATCTGCGCCGCATGTAAATCCAGCGCCAGGATGCGGTTGGCTCCAGCGCGCTCTATCAAGCTAGCGACTAAACGCGCCGAAATCGGCATACGCGGCCGGTCTTTACGATCCTGCCGCGCATACCCATAATAGGGTAACACTGCGGTGATGCGTTCTGCTGACGCGCGTTTCAGCGCATCCATCATCAGCAGCAGTTCCATCAAGTTCCGGTCGACCGGGCGGCAGGTGGGCTGGACCACGAAAACATCGGCGCCGCGCACATTTTCCTGGATCTGCAAGTGCACTTCGCCGTCCGAAAACTGCTTGACGTTCACTGCCGCCAACTGGCATCCCAACTCATAGCAGATCTCCGCCGCCAGGGCGGGATTCGCGTTGCCCGAGAACACTTTGAAGTGATTAAACCTCATGCGGCGTGCCGGCTGCGGGGCGGCCATGGTAAGTCTTTTGCGGACCCGGGCTGATCGATGTGTTCCGCCAATTGCCGGCGCCACAGACTGCGGTAGCTTGTACCGCTCACCAGGTCGGCCAGAATCACGCGGCAGTCTTCGAACACCCTGTCCCCCTCCAAAGTCTTTGCCGCGAGATCGCGCTCGGCCTTTGACCCGAAAACAGCGAATAACGCCGACCCGCTGCCCGTCATCCGCGCACCCGCCGCG
This sequence comes from Bryobacterales bacterium, assembly GCA_963793395.1. Classification (GTDB taxonomy): domain Bacteria; phylum Acidobacteriota; class Terriglobia; order Bryobacterales; family Bryobacteraceae; genus Palsa-187. The sequence continues at coordinate 108,321 of CAWCAP010000056.1, forward strand.
TGTTTCCGCAATCGGCCCCACATCTTTTTGAGCAAGGGTTGCTGACTGAAAACGGCAGACTCGAAGTCGTTCGCGCTGAGCGTACTCGCCGCCCCCGCCGAACGCAAGTCGCCAAGCGTCCGCACAAAGAGCCGGAAATCATTAATTCTACGTGACAAATCGGGTGAAGTCAAACCTCGGCCGAGCGCCGCGTAGGCAGGTCCGGTGGCGACATGGATGCCGGATGCCACCACCAGCATCGGCTCCGGAGCGACGTCCGGCAGGCCGTAAAACTCCGTGCCTCGTCCGATCGCCACCGCCGTTCCGCCGGTCAGGAAGAAGGGCACGTCGCTGCCCAAGTCGGCGCCAATTTCCAGCAACTTGTCGAACGAGATCCGGCGTCCGGCGAGTACCGGCAACGCCAGCAGCACCGCCGCCGCGTTACTTGACCCGCCTCCCAATCCGCCGCCCATCGGGATACGCTTCCGAAGCCGGAATCGCACCCGCGCGTGGACCTTCATGGCGTCCAGCGCGATCCGAGCTGCCCGAAGGACCAAGTTATCGGGGATGGCCAGCGGATCGTCGAGTTCCAGCACTGTCCGCCGCGCCGGTTCATATTCGATGACGATCGTGTCGGCCAGCGAAATCGTCTGAAAAACGGTGCGCAGCTCGTGGAACCCATCGGTGCGTTTATGGAGCACCCGCAGATCCAGGTTGACCTTCGCCAGTGACCGCAGCCGCACCCGCCGCGTCATTGCTAATAATGCACCAGGGCCTGCACGTCCAAACCCGGCAATTTTTCGCGGCCCTTCAGGAAGTCCAGCTCGATGACGAACTGGAGACCCACCACCTCGCCCTTGAGTTGCCGGACCAGCTTCACCACCGCCGCCGCCGTGCCCCCGGTCGCGAGCACGTCGTCGACGATGAGCACCCGGCTGCCAATTTCAACCGCATCGCGATGGACTTCAAGAATGTCAGTGCCGTACTCCAACGCGTATTCGACCCGCTCCGCCGCCGCGGGAAGTTTCCCCGGCTTGCGTACCGGAACGAACCCCGCACCCAAGGCGTAAGCGACCGCTGGAGCAAAGATGAAGCCGCGCGCTTCGATCCCGACTACGGTATCGATCTTTTGGCCGTGATACTTCGCGCTCAGCCCGTCGATGACGGACTTCAACCCCGCCGCATCCTTCAAGAGCGTGGTGATGTCATAGAACAGGATGCCGGGCTTGGGGAAATCCGGCACCTCGCGGATGAGACCTTTGAGATGATTCATGGACGGAGTTTCAATTCTACAATAGGCGCGTCTATTGTAGCCGTGTGAAGGGCGCTATTATGAACGGGAAGGGGATTGCAATCACTATGTTTGCTCGCGCTGCGTTTCTATTTGGCCGTGTCTCGGCTCGAACGCACAAGTCACTTTCGATCGGATTCTGCACGCCGAAAAGGAGCCGCAGAACTGGCTCACCTATTCCGGCACCACTCTCGGCCAGCGCTACAGCCCCCTCAAGCAGATCACTCCCGAGAACGTGAAGGACCTCACCATGCAGTGGGCCTTCCAGGCGCGCAGCACCGAAAAATTCGAATCGACTCCGCTGGTCGTCGACGGAATGATGTATGTCACGCAGGCGCCGAATGACGTTGTCGCCCTCGACGCCGCCACCGGCGAGATCAAGTGGCTCTACTCCTACGCCGTCTCGCGCGACGCGCGCCCCTGCTGTGGACGCATCAACCGCGGCCTCGCCATCCTCGGCAACACGCTTTACATGGGCACCATCGACGCCCACCTCATCGCGCTCGACGCCCACGACGGGAAACTCCTGTGGGACACCGAAGTCGCCAAAGCCACCTCGGGTTATGCCCTGACACACGCCCCGCTGATCGTCAAAGACAAAGTCATCATGGGAGTCGCCGGCGGAGAGTTCGGCATCCGCGGTTTCATCGCCGCCTTCAACGCCTCCACCGGCAAGGAAGCTTGGCGCTTCTACACCATCCCCGGCAAGGGCGAGCCCGGCAACGAAACCTGGGCCGGCGATTCCTGGAAGACTGGAGGCTCCTCCGTGTGGGTCACCGGCTCCTACGATCCCGATCTCAATCTCACGTACTGGGGCATCGGCAACCCCGGTCCCGATTGGAATGGCGACCACCGCGGCGGCGACAACCTCTATAGCGATTGCGTCGTCGCTCTCGACGCCGATACCGGCAAGCTCAAATGGTATTTCCAGTTCACGCCGCATGACGATTTCGATTACGACGCGGTACAAGTGCCGGTGCTCGCTGACATCCAGTGGCCCGGCGCCGCAGCCCCTGCCGGATCGCGCAAAGTCATGCTGTGGGCTAACCGCAACGGCTACTTCTATGCGCTCGACCGCACCACGGGCAAGTTCCTTCTGGGCAAACCGTTCGTGAAAGTGACTTGGTCGACCGGGCTCGACGAAACCGGCCGGCCCATGCGCATTAACGCCGCCGAACCGACCGAAGCGGGCACCGACGTTTATCCCAGCCAGACCGGCGGCACCAACTGGTACTCGCCATCCTTCAGCCCGCGCACCGGATTGTTCTACGTGTCCGCGTGGGAGCACGTCCACGGCAAATTCCAGAAAGTCGACGCACCGTATGAGGAAGGGAAGCGTTTCTCGGGCGGCGGAGTGCAACCCACCCGCGGCGGAACCCGCGGCCCGCAGGTAACAAAGGTTGACCCGGAGGACGGTTTCGGAGTGGTCCGGGCTCTAGATCCTAAAACCGGCGAGCTAAAGTGGGAGTTCCCGATGCCGGATGTGACCGCCAGCGGGATACTGACCACGGCGTCGGACGTTCTCTTCACCGGCGGACGCCAAGGTTACTTCCACGCCCTCGACGCCCGCACCGGCAAACTGCTGTGGAAGGTCGCAGCCGGAGGCGAGATCGCGATGGGTCCGATGACGTATGAGGTGAACGGCAAGCAATACGTTGCCTTCGCCGCGGGTAGTTCGCTATTTACGTTCGCGCTGAAGTAAGCTCACACGTGTCTCGTTAGTCACTAAAATAACGGGTATGCGGCTCGTTGGCTTGACTCTCGTGCTGGTTTACAGCGGATCGGCGCAAACCGACTCCCGATTGGCAGCGCTGCATCAGACCCTGCAGTCGTTGAGTGCTCAGACGGGCGTGTCCGCGGTGAGCCCGGGTGAAGGACCGAAGCTCACACTCGCAAAGCATCAGCTACGAGATTGGATCGAATCGCAGCTCGGCCCAATTGAAAAGGAAGGTGACGAGACGAAAGTTGCGGAAAAAATTAACAAGGCATTGGAGGAAGTCAGCGTCGCGCCTTCCACAGATGACCAAAACCTACTTGGTTCGATTGGCGATGTAAGCATCAGGTGGGATTCGGGACTCCTCATCGTAATCACGGGAGTGGGAATCGTCTGTGAGGAAGACGAGTCCGCGTATGGATACAAGCGAATCGATGGCAAGTGGCAACGGATCTGGGAATCAGAACAGAATGACTATCAAAAATACACTCCGCAGAACATTGACGCGGTGCATATATGGCAATCCTACAAGGACGGGAAACAAACCGGGCCAGAGTACATCCTAACGCTCGGGAATGAATGGGGCTGCGCATCCGCATGGCACCGGGTCTACTACAGGATTTGGCGGGTGGATTCATCGGGTTCAAAAAACCTGGTCGATCAGTCCGGTGATGCTTACCTGCGGGGCCAGGGCTACATAAAGGGAAGCATTGTAAATTCGCCGATGCACTTTGACGGCCCAGTGGACGCCATCATAGAATTCACGCAGCGTAGCGTTGACTCCGGTGTACATAATCGGGAGGCTGTCCGCCACTTCCTGATCGAAGGAGATCGAGTTCGTCGCGTTGCACCGGTGGCTCTGAGCCCAAGAGACTTCGTGGACGAGTGGATGACTCAGCCGTGGAGCGAGAGCCAAGCGTGGTCTTTGTCATCGGATCTGTCCATGTGGCATCAAAAACTGCATGCCGACTTTGTCGGAGGCGCTTTTCTTGGCGATACAACACACTGTCAGACGCCGGACCTTTGGCAAGTTGGATTCGAGCCTCATGATGCCAAAAGGAATTTCGATCCCGAGCGAAACGTCTACTTCCTGATTCGTTGGACACCGCCGTATAGCTTTGCGCTGGCGGGCATCAGCAACAAACCGTGGCCTCGGTGTACGCAAAAGGATCCGGAGGCAGACACATGGAGAACGCTGTTCTCCGATCAAGATTGGCGCTGGTAGCTCACATCGGATCAAGGCGCTTCCGAACCCGTTTGCTCCGAAGCAATGGCAAGCCCCGAAGATTTGCTCGTTTATTTCTTGCCAAAACCGGTACCTTACGCTGCAGGTTGCGGCTCATAGCGCCCGACTCGAATCTTTTTTTCACGGCTCCGGGTGCGCGCAATATCGTAAGAATTTTGCATTCGCATGAGTGTATCCATGTCAACGCCGAACGCTTTCTCGAAGCGGAGCGCCATATCGCCGGAAAGATCCGCCTTAACGTTTAGCAGGCTGGATAGAGTGGGGCGCGACACGCGAAGAATCTTCGCCGCGTCGGTTACGGAAAGGCCGTAAGCCTCAATAATTTCCGTTCGCAAAAAACGGCCGGGATGAACCGGATTTAGCATGCGCATCGTTTGCTCCTCTTAGTGATAATCTTCATAGTCGATATCCAGGATCTCGTTATTCTGGATGCGGAATGTCAGCCGCCAGTTGCGCGTGACGTGCAAGCTCCACACTCCTTTGCGCTGCCCTGTGAGCTGATGTGCTTTCCACAGGGGAAATGAGCGAAGTCTTTCAGAGTCCTGCATGTCCTGGAGAAAAGAAAGCATGGCGCGGAGCTTATCCACTGAGTCTGGCGGCACGCCCTTCGGGTTGTCATCAACGTAGAGTCTTTTCAATCCCTTGTGAACGAAACTCTTTATTTCCACCTAATTTCACTGTAGCCCGTTGCCTTACACTTGTCAACGAAGAACGGGCCGTCAAAGTGCCCCGGCGCGTTCTCAACGAGGCCGCACCCGTTCTCCAGTTTGGGCCGTCAAGTCAACATTTTGGTAAAGACCGCGGAAAGTTTTGTCTGCTTGTACCCCTCGCGCAAATAGAAGCGGTGAGCGTCCTGCCGCGCGATTTGCGATCGAACGGCTACGCTATTTACTCCCTGCTCCGACGCCCACTTTTCGGCGCGGGCGACCAATTCCCGTCCGATTCCTTTGCTGCGAGCTTTTGTCCCCACGACCAGTCCGCCAATTTCGGCGCGGGGGTCGGCTTGCAAATGGTGAACAATCGCGACATGGATCCAGCCGGCGATTTCTTGATCCAAAGTCGCAACATAGACCGCGTGATCCGCGAGACGCATGATCACGGTAATTCGCCGCTGCATCGTATCCAACGGCGAAGGGTAGCCCAACTCAGCGCTCAACTCGCAGAGCTCTTTTCCATCCGCTCGTTCGGCTTCACGAATGACGAGACCTTCCATAGGAATTAGAATACCCTCACATTGGAAGGGGGGAACTGCTTTCCTAGCGGCGCACAAGTTGCGACGATAATACCGGCGTTTCCCGGCGCCGGGTCAGCAGATCGTGGCCTGGGAAGTTTTTCGCAAACTGCGGGTCGCGATCGTAGTTTTGCCGCAGCCAGCCTTCGATCCGGCGCATGCGCAGACGGTGCGGATCACTGCTCGGGAACAGGTGCAGAACTGCCGCCTCGGGCACATCCGTATAAAACACTTTGGACGGCGGCGCTTCCTGCAAGCTGGCTAGCGCATGGTCCTCATCGGCATCCGCCATCATGCCGGGCTGCAAGAACGAGTAGCGCGTCGGGATTCGCACCTTGCGTCAGGAAATACGCGACCGGCATGTAGGGGAAAGTGAAGAACGCCTCGCCCTTCTGGACCCCGGTTTCCAAGGCGCGTTCTAAAGCAAGATCCTGAGCTCCACCCACCATCACGCCGGCGCGTGTCTGCGCTGTTTCCGAATGCAGCCTTAGGGTGACCGCATTCGAAAGCAGGAGACACGCGCCAAAACCCAGCGCCATGGCCAGCGGCGCGCGAAAGCGTCCGGGCAACAGGTTCGCCAGTACACAACCGGCGACCACGAAGGATAGCGGCGAGCAGTATGTCAGGTGCGCCACATCCATACGCGGCGCGGCGGCGAGCACCAAAGCCGCTGCGCAGGCCAGGATAAACATGAGCGGAGTCTTCCATAACCGGGGGGAGGCCGCGAATCCGAGCAACGCGCAAATCGGAACCAGCGCCGGCAGCACGATGAAGAACGCGACCATCGCCAGAATCCAACACTTCCGTGCCGTGAGCTCCGGCGAAGAGCGCCAGATATCCGCCAGGGATGCTGCCGTAAGGCGAGCGGTTTGCCGTCGAATATTGAGACGCAGTCCAGACAAGATGGTGAACCATCGGTCCGAATGACCCGGTAGCGATCAATACTCCGCCCGCTAAAGCCGATACCGACACCACTCCAGCAGATCAAGGAAGTCGCGCCGGCCCGACGTCGGGCCAAGAAACTCCAAACCAGCATCGGCGCCAGGACCAGCAGGACCGGTGGCGTAATCCAAGCCGCGTAAGCCGCCGCCGCACCAGCACTCACGATGAGCCAGCGATTCCCCGAACGCAGGCCGGCAGCCAACAATGTGACGCCGAGCGTCGATAGCGCGGCGCTGTCCCAGCGATGATTCACTACCAAAATGTCGGTGTCTCCGGCCAGCAGCGCCACAAAGAATGCGGACAGCCAAAATCCCAGAACGCGTGAACTGAACTCTGCGGCTAACCAGTACATACAGGTGGCAATCAACGCCAAATCCAGCACCAGCAGCGCGCGAGCCGAGGCCAGTGATATCCCGAACACCTTAAACAGGACGGCGAGGTTCCAGAAAGTACCAGGTCCGGTGAGCGCAAAGAAGTCGCGGTAGGGCATCTGTCCGGCCAGGATGCGGCAGGCGCCTTCCAGGTAAATGCCTTCATCCATGGACCAAATCAGCCGCCGTCCCGCCAGCCACCAAATCAAGGCTGCGGTAAAAGCGAAAACACCGCTGAGGCTGAGTAAATTCAGAACCCGTGACTTCATGCCGGACGCGCCATGAAGGGAGCGTATCGGAGGCGCCCGTGCGGCGAATGGGACCGCGGTTGGTATTTAGCGGCGCGGGGTACCAGACTATCGCGGCCGATTTAGTTCTAGGACTTTCGCGAATTACCCATCGCTATACTAAGAGCTTGTGAATAAAGTCATTGCAAGCGCGGACCAAGCCGTCGCCGACATCCACGATGGCGCCACCATCATGTTCGGCGGTTTCGGACTCTGCGGGATCCCCGAAAATCTGATCGGCGCGCTGGTACGAAAAGGCGTCAAGAACCTGAATACTATCGCCAATAACGTCGGCATCGACGGCTACGGAACCGGGCAATTGCTCGACGCTGGACAGATCGTCTCGCACACCGGCAGCTACGTCGGCGAAAATAGGCTGCTCGAAAAAATGGTGCTCGACGGCACGCTGAATCTGAAGCTGCTGCCCCAAGGAACCCTGGCGGAGGCGATCCGCGCGGCGGGCGCCGGCATTCCGGCATTCTTCACTCCCGCCGGCGCGGGAACGCTGGTCGCCGAAGGCAAGGAAGTGCGCGAATTCGATGGCCGCCCTTATCTTTTGGAGCGCGCTCTCCACGCCGATTTCGCCATCATCAAGGCCTGGAAGGGCGACCGCCTCGGCAACCTGGTCTACCGGAAAGCCGCCCGTAATTTCAATCCGATTATGGCCACGGCCGGCGCCATCACCATCGCCGAGATCGAGCACCTGGTTGAGCCCGGCGAGCTCGATCCCGACCACATCGTCACTCCCGGAATCTACGTACAGCGCGTCGTTGTGGGAGAGCATTTCGAAAAACGCATCGAGAAGAAAACCCTTCGTGAGGATGCCAAATGAACACCCCCGCCGCGCCCCTTACCGATCACCAGAAGCGCGAGCGCATCGCCCGCCGCATCGCGCATGAACTGCGCGACGGCTTTTACGTCAACCTGGGCATCGGCATCCCGACCATGGTCTCGAACTACGTGCCGCCGGACATCGACGTCATCCTGCAATCGGAAAACGGCATGCTCGGCGTCGGGCCTTATCCGGAGGAAGGCTGCGAGGACGCCGATATCATCAACGCCGGCAAAGAAACCGTGACCGAACTGCCCGGCACTTCCTACTTTTCGAGCGCCGAATCCTTCGCCATGATCCGCGGCCGCCACGTCGATCTCAGCGTGCTGGGTGCGATGGAAGTGGACGAAAAGGGCGACCTCGCCAACTGGATGATCCCCGGAAAAATGGTCAAAGGCATGGGAGGCGCAATGGATCTGGTCGCCAGCGCGCGCCGCGTCATCGTTGCCATGGAGCACACGACGAAAAAAGGCGCCTCCAAAATTCTGCCCAAATGTACGCTGCCCCTCACCGGCATCAAGGTCGTGGACACCATCGTCACCGAACTAGCCGTGATTCAGGTGACGCCCGAAGGCCTGGTGCTGGAAGAAATCGCCCCCGATACCACCGTCGAAGAAGTGCAGAAGGCCACCGCAGTGAACTTGATTATCAAGCAGCCCGTCAAGACGATGCAGCTCTGACCTATCTGCGTCCATCCGTGTTTATCTGTGGGCCAAATCCGCGTTAGTTGGAGCTTGGCGGCCGCACATACTTCTCGTTGATGTACTTGCCGGCCAACTCGAGCGCGCCCTGCGTGTCGTCCTTAGTGCGCAGCGCCTGCCGGTATTCGTTCACCGCGCGCTCGCGCTGATCGGTGACATCGAAAATCTTCCCCAGGTTGATGTGCGCCCAGACTTCGGTCCACTTGGGCTCCAGATCGCCATTCAGCACCTCGCGGAAACCGTTGGCAGCAGATTGATAATTGTTCTGCAGGAAGAACAGCTCGGCCACCCGATAATGCGCCAGCGAGCTGTTGCGTTTCACATCGATGGCCTTCTGATATTCCTTCAACGCTTCCTGGAATTCACTCACTTCGGCAAACTGCTCGCCGCGCCGGATCGCCACCGCGACGCGCATGGTGTCGTCGAAGCGCAACACCTGCTGTTTAGGATCGAGCGTCACCAGCTTGGGCTTGCCGAACGTCTCCATCGCAAACTCCGAAGACGTGCCCACCACTTCAATGACTTTTTCTTCCGGATTGCCTTCGGTTTCCACGTGCAGCGTCACCGGCATGCGGAAAGTATCCAGATCCTGCGAAACTTTGCCCATCACGCGGAAACCCTTCTGCGTGCGGAATACCGTGTATTCCATCTTGAATTCGGGCGCGCCGCTGGATTCAATCCACTGTACGAAGAAGCCTTGCAGACTCTGCCCCGCGAATTCCTCGCATAATTTCCGGAACTCGTCGGTGTTGATGCTCTTCCACTGGTACCGTTCCGGCAGAGCCTTCAGGATCTTCATGAAGTTGTCGTCGCCCGCAATCAGCCGCAGCATGTTCACCACAGCCGCGCCTTTGCTGGCGGTGGCCGCCCAGTATTCAGGCGAATAGTCTTCCAAGCGCGCCGATTGAATCAGCGGCGGCTGATCCACGGTAAGCGCCTCGACGTAGGTATCGTGGATCTCGCCGTCAAGCGCGCTCGGACCATTCACGTGCTCCAGGTACAGGATTTCCGAATACCGCGCCAGGCCATTTTCGATCCACATATGGTTGCGCGTCGTCGGCGAGACTTCAGCGCCCCACCACTGCCGCGATACTTCGTTGGCAACTAATTTCATGTTGACCGTCTGGCCCATCGCCTTGGGCGCAAGGAAAATGATCCCGGGAGCGTCGTACCCGTTGGGTGCGCCGTCCTCCGTTTCAATCACCGTTAGGTCTTTGCGCGCCGGCAGTCCGAATATGCCGGTGAAAAATTCCATGGCTCTAGCGATCTCGCTGCCGTAGGCCTGCACCATGGCGGCGCCCTTGCGCACGTAAAACTTCGTCGACACGCCGCCAGCGGAAACCGTTTCCGGCTCGCCCTTCACGACGGCGATGCTGCCCGGGAACGACGCCCGTTCGAACTGATAGCGCTCGGTGTGCATGCCGGCGGGCGCATTCGCGTCCGCTTGGCCGATGCCGCTCGCGACCACCTGGTATCCGTCCGGCACCGTCACCCGGAAATCCGACGCGAAGCGGTCCGCGGTGTAGTCGTTCACCGGGAACCATCGCGCCGGGTACATCAGGTACGCGACGTCCGGAGTAATCGCCGCGAACTTGATCCCGAAAACCGGCGATTCTTCCTGTCCCGTCAGCTTCCCCTCGTAGACGAAGGTGAGCGTCGCGGGCTGCCCTTTCGGCAACGGTTGCGGCAGGCTGAGACGCACGCTCATGTCTTCGCCAAAGCGGGAAGCGGTTACCTGCCGGCCTTCCAAGTCGGTGACCCTCGTAAGATTCAACGCGTTATTCAATTCGAAGGTGACAGTAGAAGTGTTGTCGAGCGGGATGAAGGTGATCTTCGCCGTTGCGCTAAGTGTCTGCGCGGTGGGATTGATGCGAGCGTCCAGCGCCACCGTCTGCACATCGATTCGCGCGCGCGCCTGCTGTCTGTCCTGGGCGAATCCCATGACAGCGGAAACGGCCGCAACCAGCACCAACCCCGAAACCTTAGGTAACTTCATTGCGCAATTCCAATCACCTGATTCCATTTTCCACTAAAATTCCGTCGATGCACTCGGCCGCCACTTCCATCGGGTCGCGTTCGCTCGAAAGTTTGTCCTTCACTTCTTCCAGATCGGTCTTCATCGTGCCCCGGGCGTCATCGTCATTCAACAACCGCAGCGCCTCGGCAGCGATCCGCTCCCCGGTCATTTCGTTTTGGATCAACTCCGCCGCTATCCTCCGCCCGGCCACCAGATTCACCATCGACAGGAAGGGAGCCTTCACCATCCAGCGCCCCAATCTCCAACTTAACGCGTTTACCCTGTAAAAGGTCACCATGGGCGTGCCGAGCATCGCTGCCTCGATGGTTACGGTACCGCTCGCCGCCAAAGCGACATCCGCGTAGGCAAGGCAATCCCAGGTCAGCCCTTCTATCACTTGGATGGACGCCGCGCGCGCCGGTTCCCAAAAAGTTGTGTGTTCGGCGCCAAAACCGGCCGGGAGAGCCAAAATAAATCGCATTTTGCCCGCGGCTTGCATCCGTTTGACGGCATCCAGCAGGTACGGCATGTGGCGCGCGACCTCACCGTGGCGGCTGCCCGGGCAGCAGGACCACTACGCGCTCATCCGGAGCGAGGCCGAATTTTTCGAAGAACTCGGCGCGCGTCAGCGATGGTTTGACGATCCGCGCCAGCGGGTGCCCGATGAATGTGGTCGGTACGCCGTGCCTCTGAAAAAATTGCTCTTCGAACGGGAAAATACACAGCAGCCGCGTGAGCGTTCGCCGCATGGTTTTGACCCGGCCCTGCCTCCAGGCCCAGGCCTGCGGGGCGATCAGATAGACCACCGGTATACCCAGCACGTGCAGCTTCTTGGCCAGGCGCAGGTGGAAATCGGGCGAGTCCGTCAGGATCGCCAGATCCGGCCGTCGGGCTTTCGCCGCTCGCACCAGCTTCCGGAATTCACCATAGATGCGCGGGATGTGGCCCAGCACCTCGACGATCCCAACCACCGCCAGCGAGCGCGCGTCTACTACTGCCTCGACTCCGGCGGCCTGCATTCGTGGACCGGCGCAACCGAAGAACTCGGCTTCCGGATGACGCGCCTTCAGCGCCGCGACCAGCCGCGAAGCGTAGAGGTCCCCCGAAGCTTCCCCTGCTGAAATCAAGACGCGCACAAAAACTAGTCTAGCGGTGGGGCGATCACGCCCGGGGGCATGCCGATTTGTGCAGTCGACTCAACAAGTCGCGCACCCGGCCCCCGTACGTCGCCACCGTCTGTGATACAAAGTTCGCGTATGCCCAAGAACATCATCATCTGTTCGGATGGGACCGGCAACAGCGCCATCAAGGACCGCGGCACCAACGTCTTCAAAATATTTGAGGCGATTGACCTCAACGGCCATCGTGTCGATCCAACTCTCGATCCGCAGGTCGCGTTCTACGACGATGGGGTCGGCACGGAATCTTTCCTGCCTTTGAAGCTGCTGGGCGGGGCGTTCGGATTCGGGCTCGCTAAGAACGTTCGAGACCTGTATATGGATCTGGTGCGGGTCTATGATCCCGGTGATGCTGACACGCCCGCCGATCGCATTTACCTGTTCGGCTTCAGCCGGGGTGCCTTCACGGTGCGGACGCTGGCAGGCTTGATCGCGAAGTGCGGAGTCCTCGACCGCAGCAAGCTGCCTACAACCGATGCCTTGCGCTCGGCGGTGAGGAAGGCTTACGGCACATATCGGCGGTCTTATAGAACATTACTCGGCAGCGTGCTCAATCAGATCCTCGTTACATTGCGCCTGCGCGGCCCGGATGCCGATGCGATGGCTGGGTTCAAGCAAGCGCACGGCGTTCCCGGCGATGTCCGGATACGCTTCATCGGTGTCTGGGATACGGTCGACGCCGTCGGTGGACCTTTCCACACCAGCGATGTAATCAACGCTGTAATCCATCGCTTTAAGTTTCCCGACCAAATCCTGAGCGACAAAGTCGACCAGGCGGCGCACGCCCTCAGTATCGACGAAGCGCGCGCGGCTTTCGGGCCGGTGCTGTGGGAGGCCAAGCCCAATATCGAGCAGGTCTGGTTCGCGGGCGTTCACTCGAACGTGGGCGGCGGTTATCCGAAGCAGGGGATGTCGCTGGTGACGCTCGATTGGATGATGCAGAAGGCGCAGCAGAACGGGCTGCGCATTCTCGCCGACGACCGGAAGAATTACTGGGAACACGGCAACGTGGACGACAAGCTGTACGATTCGCGCGCGGGCGTCGGAGTGTTCTACCGCTGGAAGCCGCGCAACATGCAAAAGCTGTGGGCTGACCAGAAGGCGGGGACGCTGCCGCCGATTCATCTGAGCGTGCTGGAGCGCATTGCCCACGGTACCGACGGGTACTCGCCCGGCACCCTGGCTCCGGCTGTCAGCGTTACTTTCACTTCAACAGATGATCTAAAACAAAACGAGGCACTTATGGTCCGGGCTGAGGCTGCGAAATCGGCGCTCGACCAAGCCTTCGCCCGCAGTGGATCGGATCTTCAGAAAGCCCGCGGAACGGTCTTCATTGGACGCATCGCCTATTACATTTACGTGCTGTGCTGCTTGGTGACGATCCTGGCCGCGTCGGTGCCGCCGGACGCCGGTTCGCGCCGCAATCCGTGGACGGTCTTGAAGAATGCCGGAACGTCTGATTTACGATGGCGTCAGTCTGCAATGGTCCCCGCTCTTCGCCGCCGCGAAACGGTTGTTCACCGATCCCAAACTTCTGGGCACGCTGTTGGCGGGATTCGCTGTTGCAGGTCTGCTCGCCTACTACGTGGATCACAAACGCAGCCTGGTTTTCTCGCGCTATTGGCACGACGCGCGGCAAGACCTTCGTGACGCTCTAAAGAGCGCGAGAAGCGTTTTGTTGCAGGAGAGGCAATAATCTACTTCGGCAGATTCACCATGCTCAGCGTGGGCCCGGCGCCCGAAGCCGGGCGGGGTTGGAGGCTCGCTCCGGAGGGCCGCAGCATCCGGCCGACATTCGTGTCGGCGGGAATCAGGAAGCCCAGGAAGCTGGATTGCATTTCATCCCAGTTCTGCAGGCCCCACAGCACGGTCTTCTGGCGGATCGGGATTGTATTTGTTGTTGACCGAATTGTCGTAGTGGACGACCGTCACGATGCGCGTGCCCTTCGGGAGCACGATCGGCTCTTTCAAGGTGTAACCCAACTGCCAGTTGAAGTCCCACTTGCCCTTGAAGACGGTTTGCGATTCGCCGGTGGGATAAATCAGCCTGAGCTCGTAATCCTTGCCGCGCAGGTGCATGTGCGGCTGAATGTAGGTGAGCTTGGTGTCGATGCCGACAGTGACTTTCGGCCACCACTTCCGCGTTGCCGTCGCCCGCCGGAATCACCAGGTTCCACGCCGATGGCGAGCCGGGCGAGAGATAATAGCGCACCGACGGCCGCGACTTCGCCAGCACCAATCCGAGTTTCGAAATGTCGGAAGTGGGCTCGCCGGAGGCGGTGTAATGCAGCTCGAACACGAAATCCGAACCCTTCGGAATCAACTTCGCCGAGCCGCCGATATCGAAAACTTGCGGACCCAATCCGGGATTGTATTTGCCAAGAATATCGTTGCCTTCCAGCGGACTGTTGCCGGTGGTTTCTTGTTCTTCGTAAGGCTTGCCAGCACTGCGCCTTCCATCCAGTGCGACCCGGGAGGCAGCACCCAAACCTTGCCGTGATGCAGCACCTTGGGATTGCTGGGCCGCATCTCGGCCGCCTCCACCCACGTGTCTTCGGTGATGTTGCCCTTCACGCGGATGAACTGATAGTTGATGGTGCCCTTGGCCGGGATCGGAAACGCCGATGGCATTTCGATCACCATGTCGGGTTTGATCCGCCAACCTTCGGGAAAGAGCTGGGCTGGGGCTTGTCTTTCGCGTCGCCTTCTGGCGCGCCGTTATCGGCCCACGCAGCAATGATCGCGATCTCTTCGGGGCTCAAGCGGCGGTCGTTGGCGAAGTGGCCATATTTGGGATCGGCAAACCACGGCGGCATCATTTGCGTGACGACGGCAGCCTTCAGCGCCTTGGCCCACGGCCGGGCTTCCGCATAAGTCAGCAGCGACATCGGAGCGACTTCGCCGGGGCGGTGGCACTCCTGACAATTCTTTTGCAGGACCGGCAGGACATCCTTATTGAAAGTGACGCCGCTGGTGGCGGCCATCGCCGCCGCTACCGTCAGACTGCAGGCGAGAGAAACACTGATGATCCTCATTCGAAGGCACCTCCTTGGCGCATCCGCTTGGCGTTCATTGTAGCTCGCGGTGACATGCAATGCGACCGGGTTGCCGGCGGGCCCCGATCCGATGTGATAAATTACTCGAAGCTTCAGCTTTTGAAGTAGAGGAGAAAAACATGTCCAGTTCCTTGATGTTGCGACGAGTGGTTGTGAGCGCGTTCGTGGCTTCCGCCTTGGTCGGGATGGGATCGCTGATTGGCGCTGAAGTGACTCCGGTACCACTGAATCCCGCGGCGATCAACATCCAACTGCCGAAAGATATCAAGTGGAAAGAAAGCGAAGCTGGTTCCGCCACCTACGTTGTGGCCGGCGACCCCACCAAGCCTGGTTTTTACGCCGTGCTGACCAAGTGGCATGCAGGGCACTCCAGCCGTCCGCATTTTCATCAAAATGACCGCTACATACAAGTTCTGTCCGGAACCTGGTGGGTGGGCACTGGGGCCAAGTATGATCCCGATCACACGACTCCCGTTCCGGCCGGCAGCTTCGTTACGCACTACGGCAAGCAGATCCACTACGACGGCGCGAAGGAAGGTGACACCGTCTTGTTGATCATGGGCCAAGGGCCTGCCGCTTCTACTCCCGCTGAAGTGAAATAGTTTCCTCTGCCATCGGTGATCCGCGGGGCCGCATACACGGCTCCGCGTTCCCGTCCGCATTAATATTGCTTCTTATTTATTGGGCTTTTGCAGCGAATCTGCTATGCTGCTGTAGCTACCTTTCATTATGCTTTTCCGTCGTTTGCTCGTTCCCTGTATTCTCTCCCTGGCGGTTTTATTCAGTGGCTGTAGTTCGCCGCGTAAGGTGGCGGCGGAGAGTCTGGCGAAGGAACAGCAGCCTGACTTAGTTCCGCATTCGCGCGAAGCCAATGATGTCGCCCGGTTCCTGGCGGGGATGCCCGGCACGCCGGGGAGCCCCTACGTGGCTTTAGAGGAAAGCGACGTCTGGAAAGAGCATCGGCGCGTTGTCGATGCCGCCTGGCAGTCGGCGGAGCGGGATCAGCTTCCTGGCTTGCGCAAATTCCAAGCGGATGAGCTGAGCACTCCGGCGCTTCAGACCGCCACCGTGTTTTACCCGTTTAGCGGTCCCGATTCGCTGACCGCCGCGCTGTATTTTCCGCATAATCCGCTTTACATAATGGTGGCGCTGGAGCCGGCTGGTACCTTGCCCACCGAGCGTCAGATCGCCGCGAAGCAGACGCCGGAATACTTGAGCGCCATTCGTGACACCATGGCCTCCGAGCTGGGCCGCAGCTTTTTCATCACCCGTCAAATGGATCGCCAATTCCGCGGCCAAGTCACCGACGGCCTGCTGGTGCCGATCCTGCAACTGCTGGTGCGCTCGGGACACTCGATCGTGGGCTTTCGCTATGTGCGGCTCGACGAGACGGGCCAGGTGATTGATCGCGCGGCGGACTATCATGCGTCCACGCGCTACGGGAACAAAGGTGTCGAAGTCGAATTCCAGACCGACGCCGATTCGTCGATTCATCACCTGCTTTATTTCTCGGTGAACCTTTCGAACGACCGGCTGCGTGAGAATACGCCGTTCCAGTTGTATCTTTCGCACCTGACCGGAGCAGTTTCCATGCTGAAAGCTACTTCCTACATGCCGCATAACGCTGGGTTCTCGATGATCGTCGACGCGTTGCTCCGTAGCAGCGATGCAGTTTTGCAGGATGACTCCGGACTGCCGTTCAAAAAGTTCACGCCGGATCAATGGAAAGTGCAGCTCTACGGGGATTACAACCAGCCTTACGGCAGTTTCCGTTGGATGGAGCAGCCCGATCTGCGGGAAGCTTACAAGACTTCAGGTCCCAAGCCGCTGCCCATGCACATCGGTTACGGCTACAAGCGCATCACTTCGAATCTGCAACTGGCCACGCGCCTGAAGTAATGTAGACTGGCGCGTGTGAGCCTTGTGCCCGACACGGTCGCGGGATTATCCGGGCAGGAGGCCGCGCGGCGGCTGCGCGAAGCCGGGTTTAACGAGCTTCCTTCTTCCAGGCCCAAAAATCTGTTGCGCATCGCGGGCGAGATTCTGCGCGAGCCGATGTTGCTGCTGCTGGTGGCCTGCTCGGCGATCTATTTCTTGCTGGGCGACGTGCGCGAGGCATTGGTTCTTTCAGTGTTCGTGACGCTGGTGATCGGCATCGAAATCTATCAGCAGCGGAAAACGGAGCGGGCGCTGGAAGCGCTGCGCGATCTTTCGAGCCCGCGGGCATTGGTGATTCGCGACGGCCAACGGCAGCGCATTGCGGGACGCGAGGTGGTGCCGGGCGACGTTCTGGTGTTGGCCGAAGGCGACCGCGTGTCCGCCGATGCGGCGTTGTTCTCGGCGACGAATCTAGCGGTGGATGAAAGCATGCTGACGGGCGAGTCGGTGCCGGTTCGTAAACAAGCCGAGGGGAGCGCTGCGAAACCCGGTATGGAGTCGCCCGGCGGCGACGATCTGCCTTTCGTCTATTCGGGAACCTTGATGGTGCAAGGCGCGGGCATGGCGCGCGTTCTTGGCCACCGGCTTCAAGACCGAGCTGGGTAAGATCGGCAAGACTCTGCAAAACGCGGCTGCCGAGCCGAGTCTGGTTCAGCTCGATACCCGCCGCGTGGTTCGCATCATGGCTACGGCGGGGCTCTCCGCGTGCGCAGTGTTGGCGCTGATCTACGGCATCACGCGCGGGGATTGGCTGCGCGGATTCCTGGCCGCGCTCACCATGGCCATGGCGGTGTTGCCGGAGGAATTGCCGGTGGTGCTCACGGTGTTCATGGCCTTGGGCGCGTGGCGCATGTCGCGGGTGCGGGTGCTGACTCGCAATATGTCAGCGATCGAAATGCTGGGCGCAGCGACGGTGCTGTGTGTCGACAAGACTGGCACGTTGACTCGCAACCAGATGGAGGTCACGCGGCTTCTTGCGGGCGGGGAAGTGCTGGATGTCTCCGCCGCTTCGACGCCTGCCGCGCTGCCGGAAGAGTGGCACGATCTGCTGGAATTCGCCATGCTCTCGACGCAGGTGGAGGCGCACGATCCCATGGATCTGGCGATCCAACGATTGGGCGGGCGCACGCTTTCGGGCACTGAGCATCTGCATGGGGACTGGTCATTGGTGCGCCAGTATCCGCTGGCGCGGCACCTGCTGGCAATCTCGCAGGTGTGGCGATCGCCCGATGGCGCCGACTACATCATCGCCGCGAAAGGCGCGCCGGAGGCCATCGCCGATTTGTGCCATCTGTCGGAAGGCGATGTCATGGCGGTCCTGGCCGGCGCTACCGAACTCGCACAGGAGGGGCTGCGCGTGTTGGGTGTCGCGCGGTCGCATTTCAGCTCGCAGAATCTGCCGGGCGATCAGCACGATTTCACGTTCGAGTTTCTGGGCCTAATTGCACTGGCCGATCCGCTGCGGCCGGCGGTGGCGGAGGCGGTTCGCGAGTGCCGCGACGCGGGCATCCGAGTAATGATGATCACCGGCGATTATGCGGCGACGGCCCGCAGCATCGCGCGCGGCGCCGGACTCGACCAGGCATCCGGAGTGATCACCGGGCCGGAATTGAACGCCATGGACTCCGCGACATTGCGCCAGCGAATTCGCGAGATCAGTATCTTTGCGCGCGCGGTGCCGGAGCAGAAGCTGCGCCTGGTGGAGGCGCTGAAGGCGGATGGCGAGATCGTCGCCATGACCGGCGATGGCGTCAACGACGCTCCGGCTTTGCAGGCCGCGAATATCGGCATCGCCATGGGAGCGCGCGGCACGGATGTAGCGCGTGAGGCGGCCGATTTGGTGCTGCTGGATGACGACTTCTCTTCCATCGTGAAAGCCGTGCGCATGGGCCGGCGCGTGTTCGACAACTTGAAGAAGGCCATGGCGTACATCATCGCCATCCATGTTCCGATCGCTGGACTCTCGTTCCTACCGGTGCTGTTGGGTTGGCCGCTGATTCTTGGGCCGGTGCACATTGCGTTTTTGGAACTGATTATTGATCCCTCATGCTCCATCGTCTTTGAAGCGGAAGGCGAAGAGGCGGGCATTATGCGGCGGCGGCCACGTTCTTCGACGGAGAGTCTCTTTCGACGCCGTTTCGTTGGGATGAGTGTGCTGCAAGGCGCCGGGATGTTAGCGATCTCGCTGGCGATTTTTGCGGTAGCGTATACGCGCGGGCAGGGTGAAGCCGACGCCCGTGCTCTCACGTTTACGGCGCTGGTATTGATGAATCTAGCGCTGATCGCGACCAGCCGTTCGCGCTCGCTCAACGTTTGGAGAAGCCTGCGGCAGCCGAATCCAGCCATGTGGTGGGTGACGGGAGCAGCGCTGTTGCTGCTGGCACTGGTGCTATATGTTCCGTGGCTGCGTTCGCTATTTCGGTTCAGCACCCTGCATCCGCGTGATCTCGCCTTATGCCTGGGCGCGGGGATCGCGGGCGGCGTCTGGTTCGAAGCCGTGAAAACAATGAGCCGCGACGCTACTTCTGGCTAGCGGTCAGCGCCTGGTCGAGATCCCACAGAATGTCGTCGATGTCTTCCAAGCCGATCGACACGCGGATCATATCGGGCTCCACGCCAGCGGCTTTCTGTTCAGCGGCGCTGAGTTGTTGATGCGTCGTCGAAGCCGGATGGATCACCAGGCTGCGCGCGTCGCCCACGTTCGCCAGATGCGACAGCAGCTTCGCGTTGTCGACGAGTTTGCGGCCCGCTTCGAGGCCGCCCTTGACGCCGAAACAGAACACCGCGCCCGCGCCTTTCGGCAAGTATTTCTTCGCCAGATCGTGATACTGGTTGCCGGGAAGGCCGGGATAGTTCACCCAGGACACGCTCTTATGGCCGGTGAGATATTTCGCCACTGCCATAGTGTTCGATATGTGCCGGTCCATGCGCATCCCCAAGGTTTCGATACCTTGCAGGAACAGGAATGAATTGAAGGGACTGAGGCACGATCCGATGTCGCGCAGGCCTTCCACGCGCGCGCGGATGATGAACGCGATGGGCCCGAACACCTCGCTGAAATTCATGCCGTGGTATGCCTTGGAGGGCTGATTGATCTGCGGGAACGCGCCCTTCTTCCAATCGAACTTGCCGCCATCGACGATCATCCCGCCGATCGAATTGCCGTGACCGCCCATGAACTTGGTGAGCGAGTGCACCACAATGTCCGCGCCGAAATCGATGGGCCGGCAGAGATAGGGCGTGGCGAACGTGTTATCGATCACCAACGGAATGTTGTGCTCATGCGCGATCTTCGCCACGGCCTCGATGTCCAGCACGTTGCCGCGCGGATTGGAGATGGTCTCGCCATAGAGGCACTTGGTTTTAGGCGTGATGGCCTTGCGGAAGTTCTCGGGATCGTCGGGGTCTACAAAGGTGACGTTGTAGCCCATCTTGCGGAAGCTAACGTCGAACTGGGTGTAAGTGCCGCCATAGAGCGTGCTGGCGGCCACCATTTCGTCGCCGGATTCCAGCAGGCTGTTGATGGTGATGAATTGCGCCGATTGGCCGGAGGCCATGGCCAGTCCCGCTACGCCGTTCTCTAGCGATGCGACGCGCTGCTCCAGCACGTCCGTCGTGGGGTTCATGATGCGCGTATAGATGTTGCCGAATTCCTGCAGCGCGAATAAATTCGTGGCATGCGCCGAATCCTTGAACACGAACGATGTGGTTTGGTAGATGGGAACGGCGCGGGCGCCGGTGGTGGGATCTGGCTGATAGCCGTGATGCAGCGCGCGGGTGTTGAACCCAAAAGTACGATCGGTGGTGTCGGCCATAGGGTCCATTCTATACGACCCTTGGCCTCCTTTATGATCCTCTATGGTTTCTTGTACTCCATCTTTACGGTTCCTTCACGGTAGTCAATGGTTACAGCGAGATTGGCCAGCACGGGCATACCTAGAATTCCTCCGAAGCCGGCACCCATCGAGTCGCTCATTTTTTCCAGGCTGATGGCAATGAGGCCCGCATTCTCTTGCCGAAACCCCGCGAAGATGAGCGAGACGCCGGTGGCCAAGGATGTCTTGTCAACGTTGCCTTGAATCCCTCTGACCATGATCCGCGAGTTTGTACTCACGCTGGTGGATTCCTTAGCTGTTTCGGTATCGATAAGATTGGACGACGCTCCGGAATCTATCAGAAACAACGCTGTATGCACTCCGGGGCGTCCCCCTTCGATGATCGTAGGCACTCCGAGGTGGTCACCGAACCTATACACGCGAGAAAAACCCGGGGCCGGATTGCCCGCGTCCACCGGTCCCGCATCGTCGCCAATTTCCTCACGTTGTGGACGAGGTTCCAGCAACAACTCCATTTTTGGAAAATCGATCTTAACCAGAAAGCGCGCGAAAACGTCGGCTCCAATCAGTCCGTCGAAATCCGCCGACTGCGCGTTGCGGAACACGGAAACCGGATAGTCCGCAAATACGACATCGCCCACACGAACCTCCGAAGCTAAATAGGAGATCAGCGATGAGGGAGTTTTGTCACCAATCCCCTTGGCGTCCGAAGCTTCGCCGCTGATCACCTGGAGCCCGGCCTTTTCGGCAAACTTTGGTGAGACCGAAATGCCGGATGCTCCGGTGTCTAGAATTAACTTCACCGTTTCCTTTTGATTCAGAACTAGCCTTAGCGCCCACCCCCGCGGCCGATTCGGTCCGTTGAGAATGAGGGAAAGTTTGATCCGGCTGCTCTCATATGGGCTAACCAGCCGGCGCAGCTTTCGATCGCCGATGGCGCGATCATTGGCGATATGGACGCGCAGATTTCTGGCTTGTTCGGTAGCGGGGTCGATTTTGGCCAGCGCGGCTTCGAGCGCAGCGATATGTTCCGGACCTTTCAGCGTGTTCGCGTATGCCACCATCAGTCCGGGATCGTCTGGCGATTGGCGATAGGCCCGAAGAAGGAAATCCCGTGCCGTCCTGAACTTTGAAACCGCGGAATAAATGGACGCCAGTCCGCGCAGCGCGCCCGGATAATCGGGCTGAATCGCCAGGGCCGCCCGGAAATGCAATTCTGCATTTGAAAGATTGCCGCGCCGATACATCGCCAAACCGGCCGCAGTTTCGGCTCCGGCGGTGTGAGGAGCCTTCACCAGAGCCTCGTCGGCTGCGGTGTAAGCTTTCGCGGAGTGGTGCGCCGCTATCTCGGCCCTGACCAATCCATACCAAGCCTCCGATTGCTCTGGCTTTTCTTCGACGAGTTTTGAGTACAAAGAGGAAGCATTCTCGAAACGATCCGCAAAAAGTTCCTTCTGCGCCTCAGTCAAGCGTTCGGATAGAGAATCCTGGTACGCGATCGCCGAGCAGACGAAGATGAGGCTTGCGGCACCAGCCGCCGTGAGGATTCGATATCCGGTAAACAAACGGTTGCGACGCTTCCCAGTTTGGATATATTTCATGCGGATGGGGAGGGCACTATTCGACATCCATGCCCGCCTTTTTGAGCAAATTCTTAAGGTCGCCGAATCCCTTTTCGCCCTCGACCGCCGCGGCAAAAGAGCCGTCCTGATTGACCACGATGTATGTGGGGAAAACGCCCACCTGATAGGGGCGCGGCATCTCATTTTCGGTGGTGAGGACCACAGGAAAGTCGTGCGGGTGCTCCTTCAAGAACTTTTCGACGATTTCACGTTCCTCACTTACCGAGATTCCTACGATGGTGAGTTCCTTGTCGCCATATTTTTTGTGCAATTTATCGAGCGAAGGAGCATCGGCACGGCAAGGGGGACACCATGTAGTCCAAAAATCGAGAAGGACGGTCCTGCCTTTCAAAGCCGACAGCGCCACCGCCTCGCCTCTCAGGTCGGTGACGGTCAATTCCGGGGCCACCTTACCGGTTAATTCCTTTTTCATCTTCGCTGCATTCCACCGCGACAGCTCTTTCACTTCACGAAGGTCAGTGGAAGGGAGCTTGAAAAGACTGATATCGGGAGGAGCACCGTAGGATATGCGCTTTAGAATACGGGTCACGTCCAATTGATAGGCCACCCGTCCATTGTCGATTGCCTCAACGGTGCGCGAGGCAATTAACAGACCCGTTTCCACGTCGAACATGTTTCGCGCGTTACCGTCCAGCACTTGGTACGTAACCGTCGGCGACATATAGCGAGTTGATCTCTTCAGAGGACCATCCAGAACGACACATACGTGATCGTTCCCAGGAATTGCGCAAGGCCGGCGCTCGGCCTCTTTCAATTTAGACAGATCAGGGGTGCCCAAGTTATATACGGAAGGCAGCTCATCTTCCTTGGATGCGCGCTTCCGACGCAAGTATTCCCCGCCGCCCTCTTCCATCGTTAATACGTCCTTGCCATCGAAAATCCATATGTATTCACCGGATCCGCTGCTGGACTTTTCGCGCCATTGATCCTTGGCCATGTCGAGAACGGCTTGCCGCTTCGATGACTGGTTGTGGCCTGAGATCTTAAAGGTCTGCGTGATCTCAAACTCTTGATGAAAGCTTGAGAGCTTATCGCGCTTGGCTTTTAGCTCGGCCCATAAGTTGCCAGCCGGGGATTCCGCACCAAGGAGCACGGAAAGAGAAATTCCAAATAAAAGAAAGACACGCATATTTTCGTCCGTCAGTTCTTCTTCACCCCAGGAGCATGACACTCCTTTATCTTCAAAATCGGCTTTTTCCGGCCAAATGTATAGGGGGGATTATATCTTAAAACGAATAGCTCTAGATGATTCCACACGCGCGGGCGGGCAGCCAGGATTTATTTCGCGCTGTCTGACAGATTCAGGCGCCAGTGCGTTATTGCCGGACCAACACAACCGGTGCACCTTCGACTCCCGCGACCTTGTCGAAGAAGTCGCGCACTTGCGCGAAGTCCGCAGCGGGGGCCACTATATCTCGAATTTCCAGCGTCTGCTCCATGACGATTTCTCCGTCGCGAACGGCCCAGGTGGCCTGGATGCTGCCATACGGGCTTTCTACTTTGGCAGGCTCCGGAAGTTCGTCCAGCTTAAATCCGTCGGGCAGTTTTACTTTGATGGAATCGTGGCGCAGGTCCGCTTCCAGTTTCACCGGAGACGAACGCTTTCGGGATGTGAAGTAATATTCGCCGCCGCTTGAAAGAGTGCCGGGGCGAACGATCAACAAGCGATCTTGCATGATCTGGCCAAAGCGCTCGGCCGTGAGATCGACCTTCACGGCGAGGCGGCTATCATCGCTCCCTTCCGCGGCGACGCTCTTGATCGTCACCCCGCCCAGGCGGCGCGTAAATCCACGCTCGAAACGTTTCTGCAATTCCTCGTGGCCGCGCAGTTTCTCGACGGCGCGCAACGGAATACCGGATTGTCCGAAGTACTGCCGCTGCAGGGTTGCGTTGAGGCTGCCATTGGCGTTCATGGTGGCTTCGACCGCGGATTCGATGCGGTTGCCACTGGCGGGGAGCAGTGGCATTTTCAGCAGCGCTCCACCGTTCGCCGGCGATCACCAGCGCGTAGCTGCCTTGCTCTTCGGTACGCAGGCTTCCCACGGGCGTGATGCTGTCCGTAGGGTCGAAGATCAGCAGGCGGCCGAGCGGCGAATCGGTGATGACGGTAGGAAGCTTTAGGCCATCGGAAACCTTCACGGCGATGATGGCGTGATCGAATTGCTAGGGTGACGCCCACTCCGGGCGGACATACGTGCGGTCGTCAGCGCTGATGGTGGCGAGATAGGAATCAATGCCAACAGCTTTCAGCAGCGCGCGCATCAGCGTGGCTTTATCTTTGCAGTCGCCGTAGTTTCGGGCCAGCGATTCGGCGGCCGTATGCGGCGTGTAGCCGCCTCCGCGCGTGATATTGAGGCTGACTTCGACGTAGTTCGTCTGCTGGGCGAAGGCAGCGATGGCTCGGATTTTGTCGAGCTCTCCGGTCGCCGCGGCGGTCAACTGCAGCGCTTTCGCGCGCACCGTATCGGTCACGGCGGCCGCAGGATCGACCATGGGAGCGAGCCAATTGGAGACGGCGGTCCAGTCCTTTAAGCCTTGCAATCCCGCGCGATTATCAGCCGGCGGAAAATAGCTGACGACCAAACGCGGCGCGAGCGCGCTGATGCGATGGGCTATAGTCTTCGCCTTCGATCCATGGAAGATTGCGCAATTCCCAGGTATAGGCGCCGTTGGCGACTTGGGGGTCGAGCTTTTCGTGATTGAATACGATGCCGCGAGCTTCCCAACTTTGCGGCAGGTTCAGGATAAAACGCGAGATCAGGACCGGGTCGCGCCCCTGAAAGCCGTAGCGGTCTTGCGTGAAGATGGTTTTTTCCTCCTCGGTGACTTCCCAGGCGAACACTGAGCCGGGCGCCGCGGCGCCGCATTCCAGCACCTTGGCGCGGGCTTCATCGTATACGTAGTCGCGGGACAGAGCCACGTCGATCATACGGTTTTTCGCGTAGGGAACAGCCTTGCCGCCAGGGGAAATCAGCCATCCTTGAAAATCGCGGATGCGTCCGTTCTTGACGTTGTAGGTGCGATAGCTGCGCAGCGGATCGCCGGCCGGCTGTAGGATCTTGATTGCGCCGCGCTCCCGCATTACGCGCCGGCCGTCGGGATCCACAGTCACCATTTCTTCCTGCAGCAGGACCACTGAAGTTACTTTCGACGGATAGTCGGGCACGTTTTGCGCGGCTGCTTCGTGCACCCAGGTCGGAGCGTCCTCGGCGGCTTGTAGCGACGTCGCCGTCAGCGCAATAAGGAAAAGGCCAGGTAGCGCAATCCGCATCAGTTGGCAGCTTTCAGTGATAGAGAATGTTGATCGCGGACCTGAATCAAATCGAAAGCTTTCTTCAATGCTGGGTAATCTTGCACCGCGAAATTGAGCGCGCCATCGCGGCCGAAGATGAATTCGCGTTTCGACACCAGTTCATTCGACTTGTTAATGGTGAGAACATTTTCCCAATAACCGGTCGCTCCCAATGCCAGGCGCGCGGGGCTATCGGCGTTATCCAAGGCCCACAAGGGCGGTAGCTGGATGTGAATCTCATCGAGTTCCCGCCATCCGTAGGGAAACTCCACCGGGAAGCGCCGCTCGGAAGCAGAAAATTCCGAGGCAATCGCGCGGTGAAACGGACTCGATTGGAACAATAGCCGCTTCGAAGTGGCCTGCGCATAGTGCGGCGCGGATAAATGATAAGTTGCGCGCAAGGGGTGGGCCGGATCTCCGAAATATTCGATTTTTAGATCGGTCACTTCCGCGTCGGGGAACATTTTCATAATCCGGTCGCGCAGCCATTCTTCGCGCTGCGCCGGCGACTTTTCCGTCAACTCCGCGCGGTATACTTCGCCGCGATGTCCGCTGTAGTTCTCCTCCACGTCGCCTTCGAGAGTTCCATCGGGCGAAAGTTGAAGGTGCGCGGAACGCACTTCGGCGGAGGCTTCCGGGGGCGTGAACTTGGTCTGAATGAAGATGGGCGCCTTGGAATCCGCGACCAGAGCATACACGCCTTCTTCGCGCCAGGAAATCATTCCAGGGGGCAGCAATTTCGTGCTGACATCGAAGATTTTCCAGGTGTCGCCCTGCTTCACTGCCATGTCGATGTTCGGCAGGAAAAAGGTATCGACCGTGGTTTTAGGGTGGAACAAGTATTGCGTGTGGTCCGAAACCAGGACCGGCCGCGCCTCCAGGCCGATCTGCTGCGCCATCGCAGCGAAGACCACATTCATTTCATTAGCCGTGCCGAGACCGCTCTTATAAATCTCAGCGGCGGCGCGCAGCCGGTCTCTCGGCAAAGACTTGATATAGGCTTGGCGTTCTGCGTCGGTGACGCCGGGATCAAAGAGGTTGCGTACATGCGAACGTACCGCTCCGATGATCGCCGCAATCTTTTCATCGTCGCTCTTGGCGTTGGCAATCAGCCTCGGTGGCCGCCGCTTTGACTTCGCCGTCGGACCTTAAAGACGCCTTCAACTCGGAATATTCTTTTTTGCTGACTTCGCTCCAGTATTTATCGGATCTTTACGCTCGCCCTGTTGATAGTGGAGCAGGGCCCAAGCTTCCAGATTGGCCTCGCTTGGCGCATAAGGTTCGTAGCGCGAGGCGGGCAGGTGCTCAACTGTAATCGACTGATATCCGTCGTTTTCCCGCTTGACGGGCGAAGGCTGGCAATTGAAAGGAATCAATGCCATCACGTACGTGCCAATAATCTGTTCCGGCAGCGGACTGAAGTAATACGTTACTTTTTCTACCGGGAACTCACGTTGAAATTTCAGGCGGACCTGAAGTATCTCCCCGCTATCGTCGGATTCCCGCCAGCGATATTCGACGATAGCTCCGGGCTCCACGCCGGGCATGGCGAAGGACACGGCCTTGCGGGTGAGAGCCCCGGCGCGCACGATGTCGCGCTTATAGACCGCTTTTCTATCGAGTTCGAGGATGGTTCCGTCGGCTTTTATGGTCCGTCCGGAAACATCCAGAATTGCGCCGCGGTTACCGTAGGTAAGATCGATGGTCCCGGCCTTTTCCTTGCCCTTTTCGTCAAATACTTTTAGCCGGACATAGTGGTAGAAGACCCGCTGTATGTCTCGATTGCCACTCAAGAGTTCGTCAACGATATGGACCCGCCAAAATAGGATTTCCGCGCCTGCATCCTTATCCACCGTGGGCGCTTTTAGTTCCCGTTCGGCATCGCTGATGGGCAGCCAGGATAGGAAATCGGCGGGCGCCAAGGTTTTCTGCTGGGCTTGGGCTGTATTGCTGGAAAATCCGGAAACGAGGGCAACAATGCTACAGGCAAAAACTGCGCGTGTGCAAGGCATTGCCAGAGTATAACTCGAAATCACGACTACGAATAAAGAAGTTTTGCGGAATTAGGGTACTGGGAAGAAGACAGTCGAGGTACCAGATGGGGCCGGCCTAGCGGGCCTTTTTGCCGTTGCCCGTAGCCGCGGTGATCACCGATTCGCGGTCGCCGCGGGTCCAGGCGTCCTGAATCTGCTGTTCACTCCATCCGGCGACGCGACCGGTGAGGATGAAGGCCGGCAGGGCATGTTCCAACGTCTTCCAGCGCGACATTTCCACCAACGCGGGCAGAGCGCGATTGCGCAACTGCTCCAACATCGCCGCTTCACGGCTGTCCGTCAGAATCTGCAGAGCGTTCAAGGCGCGTTCCCGGTCGGACCAGGAAAGCGAGTTCAGCATTTCGATGAACCAGGTGGGTTCCAGCTTGATTCCGGAGTCCGCGTTCAGGCGTGCATACACCGCCAGGGCGACGATGGCGCGCGCCGCGTTGGCACGGACTCCTGGATCGGCGTCGCGCAGTGCGAATTGCAGGTCTTCGGCCACTTGGTTTTTCTTGGGCGTGTAGCCGATCAGGAACGTCGCGATGCCGCGCTGCTCGTCGTCCGACGAGTTGCGCATCACATTGCGTAGTTCACCCAGGTGCGCTTCGGCGACGGCGGGAAATTGCAGTTGAATTTCGCGCACCAGAGCATCGGCCATCAGCGAGTGGCCGTGCGTGAGGTCCTCGGCAGTCGATCCGTGGCGCACGGCTTCCTGAAACGCATCGAAGTAGCGCCGGTAGAGCGCGATCACGTCTGGCGGCAGCGTGACCTCACCTTCCGGAGCTTCGCGCAGATCGAAGTGCACCGCACCGCGCTCCTCGATACCGACATACAGCACGATCTTGCCTTCGTCGCAGCACACGGCTTCCAAGTGCGACTCGACCACGCCCGGGATTTGATCCAGGCTCTCTTCGACGTTGGCCTTCGAGGCAGGGAAGGGATCGCCTTCCTTGAAGCCAAGAGTCTTTTGAATGCGGTCTCGCGTTACTTTGTTGAGACCGTAGAAATCGATAATGCCAACGGTCGGCGCCGTGGGTGCGGGAGACAACGCGACCGGAACAGCCGCTGGGGTCTGCGCTGCCCGCGCGCGGGTGGTGGGCGCGGGAGAAGTCGGCACGCGCACGCCTGCCGGCGCTTGCGCAGCTCCCACGCGCGACAGGGTTATGAGTAGTAATGATGCTGTGGACAGCCGCCGCATGTAGAGTTTAGACGCGCGGCCACCCATTCTCGCTACGCCTGCTTTTCAGCCAGAGGTCCGATAATCGGCAGGACCCAGCGTTCGCGGTTATACGCTTTGTACATCAGCATCAACCACAAAATGAAAGCGCCCAGACTCACTCCCAGATGCAAAATAATGCTCAACATGGGGCCCAGGAACGGGATGGGCAACAACACGATACCGATAATCGAGAGCGCGATGAACACGCCGATCCATGCCAGGTTCAGAAATATCGACTGGAATGCGTGAAAACGGATCAGCCGGTTTTTGTTGTAAGGCTCCAGCACCAGGAACAGGACGCCGGTGAGCAGTCCCAATATGTAACAGAGGGCGCAGGCCATGTTCTCTTCCAGGCCGGGGGCCTGGGGCGTAGCGGCCGGGGGCGGCAGCGGAGCCGAATACGGCGGTGGTGGCGGAGCGGAATAAGCGCTCGGAGGTGGTTCCGGTGGCGGCGGGGCGGAGGCTGGCGGCGCTGCCGCGGCTGCGTTCGGGGCTCCGCACTTCGCACAAAACTTTCCTTGAACTTCCGCACCGCAATTCGCACAAAACGCCATCTGGGTTCTTCCTCCGTCACTCAAATGTACTCGAAAGCGGTCGAGGGCGCAATTCGAGCGCTAGCTGATGATTCCCTTGCGCACCGCGTACAGGATCAGTTCCGGCACGCTATGCAGGTTCAGCTTTTGCAGGATGTGGGTGCGGTGCGTTTCCACCGTGTAGAGACTCAGCCTCAGCAGGCTGGCGACTTCTTTGTTGCTCCGGCCCTCGGCCACCAGTTGCAGAACTTCGCGCTCGCGCGCGGTCAGTAGCTCGTAGGTATCGTCGGCGCCGAATTTTTGCAGGCGATAGATATAGTCTTCCTTCAATAGCGCGCGCACGCCGGGGCTGAAGAATGACCTGCCTTCGGTGATGGCCTGGATGGCGGCAATCAAGTCGGCTTCGGCGGAATCCTTTAACAGGTAGGCGCGGGCGCCGGCTTTGAGCGAACGGAGCACATAACTCTCATCGCTGTGCATGCTGAGCATGACGATGGCGATGTCCGGATTACGGGTCAGGATCTGGCGCGCCGCCTCCACTCCGTTGAGGTGTGGCATGGCGATGTCCATCACGACGACGTCGGGCTTCTGCTCGGCGGCGAACTCGACGGCTGCGCGCCCGTCGGCCGCTTCGCCCACCACTTCAAAATTCTCGTGGCGCTCCAGCAGCAGGCGCAGTCCGGCGCGCATCACAGTGTGATCGTCGGCGAGCAGAATGCGTACTATCCTGGTCGCGGTTTTGATGGTTTCGGTCATTGTAATTCCTGCTGGCATTTAACTGGCGAGCGGCAGCTCCACTGCAATCGTGGTTCCGGCGCCTGGCCGGGACTTCACGCGCAGCGCGCCGCCCAAATGATGAACCCGTTCCTCCATGCCCACCAGTCCCAGCCCGCGCACCCGGCGCGCATCGAAGCCGTGGCCGTCGTCTTCGACGGTAAGCACGATTTGCGAAGGCTGCTGGCGGACCTCTACGGTTACGTTGTGCGCCTGCGCATGGCGGGCGCAATTGTGGAGCGCTTCCTGCACTACGCGGTAAATGCAGGTCTTGTGTTCATCCGGCAGCTCGCTGGCGTTTTCGTCGGCGGTGACCTGCACCCGCAGTCCGGTGCGCTTGGAAACCTCGCGCGCCTGCCATTCGAGCGCCGGCACCAGCCCTAGATCATCCAACATCGAGGGGCGCAGCAGCAGGCTCATATTGCGGATCACTTGCACGCTGGCTTCGGCCAGGCGCTTGATGGATTCGACGTGCCGCCGGACCTCGGTCGAATCCGGTGAAACACGCGCCGCCGCGTTGCCGGCTTCCATCAGCAGCGCCGAGAGAGACTGCCCCACCTCATCGTGCAGCTCGCGCGATATGGTGCGGCGCTCTTCCTCCTGCGCCGATACCAGGCGGGCCGAAAGCTCCTGCAATTCCTGGCGCGCGCGCTGGCCTTCTTCATAGCGCTGCTGGAGCTCGGCTTCCATCATCAAAGTGCGCCGCGCGGTGAAAAAAGCCAAACCGATTCCCACGCTCATGACCACCGCCGCCTTCAGGAGAGTTCGGCGGCGGAGGGCGTCAAAAGCCGTATTCACTTTGGCGTCTGCCATGTCCAGTTCCAGTTGATTGGTGCGATCAATGCGATCCAGCAATGCTAATAGAGAAGCGCGCCGCCTGACCAGGTCACCAGACGAGTAGGGATTGTGCTTCCCGTTGGATTTAGGATCTGGCTTTAGCACCAGGGTCTCGCGCAATTTCCAATATTCCTGCACTTGTTTCCGCAGATCTCGGAATAGCGGAGCCTCTTCCGGTTCGGCCGAAGCCGACCTTTTGGCAATCGCCTGGTCGGTTCTGCGGCGAATCTCGGCCCATTTGTCGGAGAGCTCCTGGGCCGACTGGGGATCATCGGCGAGCAAATAATCCCGCAAAAGAATGGACGATTGATAGATCCCGGCGCGGACTTGTTCCAGCGAAAGAGCGCGCTGCAGGTACACGTCACGCAGTCCCGCTTCCTGCCGGTTTACATCGTGCAGCCGGATGAGGGAGTCGATACTGCCCGCCAACATAAGTGTCAATAACCCACCAAAGCCGACCAGCAGCAGGCGCCGCCCGTGTTGTAGCGAATTGCGGGGCATTCCCAATAACAGTCTACTCGACGGGCGGCTCGACCGAATACCGTCCCGGCGGTATTGCGAGGCTGTACAGAGCTGCTGCTTACTGATAAAGATGCAATTTCCTCCGCGCAGAGGGTGTTCATTTATGAACCTTAGAGTTGTTGGTCTTTTAGGTTTTATTGGTTTGTGTTTTACGGGAGCGTGCCACAAGGCCGTGCCCGTGGCGGCCCGGGCCCCTGAGCCAGTTCAGGCGGCGCCCGCAGCGAAAACGTCTGTTGCGTCCCCGTCCTCAGGCGCGGCAGCGTCCGTGGGCCGGCCGGTTAGCCAGAATCCGCATTCCGGTATTAGCGCGGAGGAGCGGAAGGTTCTGAATGACCGGCTGGCCCATTTGGAAGACGCCCTGTTCGACTACGACAAGAGCACGATCCGCTCCGACGCGGCTACCGCTTTGAAGGATGATATGGGTGCGATTCGCGGCATCCTCGCTGCCTATCCCAGCGAGAAACTCAGTATCGAAGGTCATTGCGACGAGCGTGGCTCGGAAGAATATAATGTGGCGCTGGGCGACAAGCGCGCTCAGGCCGTGGCGGAATTTTTCGAGACCATGGGGATTTCATCCGCGCAACTGTCGGTCATCAGCTACGGCAAGGACAAGCCCGTCTGCATGGATGCGACAGAGGATTGCTGGCAGAAGAACCGCCGCGCCCACATCGTCGCGCAGAATTAAGACGCCAATCAGTTTTAGAGGATGGTTCTCTCTCCCCGGACAGTCGTGGGTTCTGTCGCGGGGAGATTTCTTTTTCCCGCCGCCACGCTCCTCTTCGCGCGTTGCTACACTGAGGCTCAATGGCCCTTGGCCAGCGAAAATCAGGTGTACGCATGAGTGAGCGTGCGCACGGGCAGGTATACGCATGAATTGGTATTACTCCGATGGCGGAACCCAAGCCGGACCGATTGATGAAACCGAACTCAACCGGCTGGTGACTCTCGGCACGGTGCGCTCCGATACGCTGGTGTGGCACGAGGGGCTGGCGTCGTGGCAGCCTCTGGGTGTGGTGCGCGGCATGCATCCGGCGGCGGCAGTGGCAGCGGGCCGCCGCTACGCCGGATTCTGGATCCGGTTTCTGGCGCGCCTGATTGATGGCATTCTCTTAGGCGTGGTCAATGCCATCGTGCGGCTTCCCCTCATGCTGATGTTCGGAATTGGGACCATGGGCATGGGCGGCTTGGGCCGCGGCTTCGGACAGCCGGGAGCCGGCCTGATTTTTGCTCCCGCAATGATCGGCGTAATCGGAATTTCAACTCTGATCGGGATCGCACTCGGCGCGGCCTATGAAGTCTACTTTTTGACGTCTCAGGGCGCGACACCAGGGAAGATGGCGCTGGGACTGCGCGTGATCCGCGCGGACGGCGGACCCATCACGCCGATGCTGGCACTCGGGCGGCATTTTGCGATGTGGATCAGCGCGTTTATTCTGATGATCGGCTACATCATGGCTGCGTTCGACCCGGAGAAGCGCGCATTACACGACCGGATTTGCGAGACACGCGTGATTCATTCGCGCTAGGGGATCGCACAGCGAATCGCCGGCGGATGGGCGGGCGCGCCCCCGGCATCATTGGATAGTCCTAAGGTACTGGCCAAAACCACCCGTCAGAGGGATTGCGCCCCTCTGCCGAATATGGTCAAGTGGAGTAGGTGACTATGCGTAAGCTTCTGTTATTACTGGTATTTACGATCTTTGTGGCGTCCTGCAACCGGGACCCGAAGGTGCAAGCGCGACGGTACGTCGACAATGGCAACAAATTCTTTGAGAAGAGCAAATTCAAAGAAGCCTCAATTATGTACCGGCGGGCCCTCCAAAAGGATCTGCGATTTGGCGAAGCTTATTACCGCCTGGCGTTGGCCGATATCAAACTCGCCTCCTATGGCGACGCCGTGCGCTCGTTGCGCCGCGCGGTGGAGCTGGAGCCGGACAATACGGACGCCGCCATCAAGCTGTCCGACATTCTGATGGTCGCCATCAGCCAGGACCGGGAACACGCCGACGAGTTGATGAAAGAAGTGAAGCAGCTCGCCGACAGACTGGTGCAAAAAGACCCGAATTCCTTTGACGGGCACCGCATAGAAGGGCAATTGGCATTGCTGCAGAAGAATGCGGCGGGTGCCGTGAAAGAGTTTGAAATCGCCAACCGGATCAAGCCCGATCAAATCGGTTTGTCGATGGCCTATTTTCAGGCGCTGAACGCCAATCAGCAAGCGCCGGAGGCCGAAAAATTGGGCCTGTCCGTCATCGATAAAAACAAGACCTTCGCGCCCATGTACGACCTGATGTACGTCTACTACATGCAGAGTAAGCGCCTGCCGGAGGCCGAGCGAATTCTGCAGCGGAAGGTTGAAAACAATCCCAAGCAGGGCAATTACCTGGTGGAACTGGCCGCGCACTACTTATACACCAAACAGAACGATCAAGTAGACGCCGTGCTGCAGCGCCTGTCGGACGAGAAGCAATTTCAACAGGGCCATTTGATGGCCGGCGATTTCCTGTATTTCAGGGCGCGCGACTTCGATCGGGCGCGGGCGCAATATGAAGCCGGGGAGAAAGCGTCTCCCTTGGATAAGACTCTCTATGAGAAACGGCTGGTGGAGCTGCTGACGACCACCGGACACAACCAGGAAGCCAACCAACTGCTGGCCACCATTCTCAAGGAGGCTCCCGAGGATCGGGATGCCGTGGCGATGCGGGCCGCCCTGATGCTGGTGACCGGGGACTTGAAGCAGATCAATCAGGCTGCCAACGATCTGCAGTCGCTGGTATCCAAGACTCCCGACAACCACCTGCTGCGCTTCAATCTGGCGCGGGCCTACGTGGCCAAAAACGATTTGGAGCAGGCGCGCCTGCAACTGGAGGCCGCGATCAAGATCCGTCCGGACTTCATTCTCGCCCGCGACATGCTGACCAGAATTTACTTGAACAAAGCCGACTACGGCAAGGCGTTGAAGGAAGCCGATGAAACCATCGCTTTGAACAAGAACGATTTGCCGGCGCGGCTCAACCGGTCGAGCGCGCTCATGGGCATCGGAGATGCACAGAAGGCCCGGGAGGAGCTGGACACGGTGCTGGCGATTGCGCCCAACAATCCGGACGCCCGCTACCAGGCGGGTTACCTGGCATGGACAGAGAAAGATTACAAGCACGCCCAGCAAGTGTTCGACGATTTATACAAAGCCAATCCGAAAGATTCGCGCGGCATGATCGGGCTGGTTGAGACCTTGTCCAGCCAGAACCGCATGCCCGAGGCCATCAAGCTGTTGCAGGATTCGGTTGCCCGCGAGCCGGAGCGCCGCGATCTCCAACTGGCATTGGCAAACTTGTATGTGCGGGACCAGCGCTACGACGAAGCCGTGAAGCTTTTGCAGTCCCTCTTGAAAACCGATCCTAAATCGGCCGATCTCCTGCTGCGCCTGGCAGAGACGGAACGCCGCAAGGGCGATGTCAATGCGGCGATTGATACCTTCCGCCTGGCTAGCCAAGCGGCGCCGGCCGATGCGCGGCCTCTGTTACAGCTTGGCCTCCTGATGGATGGCACTGGCCGCCGCGATCAGGCCAAGCCGATCTACGAACAGATTCTGAAGATCCAGCCGGATCATCCGATCGCGCTGAACAACCTGGCGTTCATCAAAGCCGAGGAAGGGCAGGACCTGGACGAAGCTTTAACCATGGCCCAGCGCGCCCGCCAAGGCCTTCCCAACTCGCCCGACGTCATGGATACGCTGGGCTGGATCTACCTCAAAAAGAACCTGAGCGACGATGCCATTCGCACCTTTAAGGAATTGGTCGTGTCTTCGCCGAACAGCGCCGCCTATCACTACCATTACGGGATGGCTCTGCTGCAAAAAGGCGACAAGCCTTCCGCTAAAAAGGAACTGGAGACGGCGATCCGCTTCAATCCCTCGAAGGACGACGGCGTTAAGATCCGCCAGTTGTTAGCCAGCATGTAAACCAGCGGACGCATCGGTGACTCGTTCCGAAGCTGTTCCCTTTTCTCCGGCGGTACCCTATGTGGTTCCGTTCGCCGCCTTCATGGCGTTGATCGGGCTGAGCCTGGCATGGCCCATGCCGGCATTCACGGACCAGGTTGTGCGCCTGACAGTGATGGCCGCAGTTATATATTTCGTGGCGCGGCCGGCGCTGGATTTTCACGTAACGCAGTGGGTTGGATCGCTGGCGATCGGCGTAGCTATCTTTGTGCTTTGGATCGCGCCGGACCTGCTGTTTCCCGCTTACCGGCATTCTTTTTTATTCGAAAATTCGATCGTCGGAGCGGCGCGCAGCAGCATGCCGGAGGCTGCGCGGCACGACATCCCGGTGCTGTGGCTGCGGAGTTTACGGGCGGTGATCGTGGTGCCGATCGTCGAAGAACTGTTCTGGCGCGGCTGGCTGATGCGCTGGATGATCGATCAGGATTTCCGGCGGGTGCCGCTGGGCGCTTATTCCGCGCTATCGTTCTGGACCGTCGCTCTGCTGTTCGCAAGCGAACATGGGGCCTACTGGGACGTGGGTCTGATGGCGGGAATTATTTTTAACTGGTGGATGCTGCGTACCAAGAGTCTGGGGGATTTGATTCTGGCGCACGCAGTGGCGAATGCATGCCTGAGCGCATACGTGGTGGCGGCGGGGAAATGGGAATACTGGTTGTGATGCGGCCGCTGAAAACGATTACGACTTTTTGAACAAGCTGTCGAAAGCCGCGCGGGCGTCGTCGGCGTTGCGTGGCGCAGGACCGCCGTTACCGTTCTGGCTGGACGCAGCAGGCGGCGCGGCGGCAGAATCGCGCGCCACCGTGACCCGCGGCTTGAACAGCGTGCAATCGTTGGCTTGATCCTTGACCACTATACGTACCGGTACCGGCTTCACGCATTGGAAGCGCGTCGAAGGCTCAAAGTAGGCGCACTGCTTGCAGCAATGCAGCGCGGTGTGGCACTTGGGGCACTCGGCTGGAAAATCCGAGCCCGCTGGTAGCGGAGTGGAACAGTTATAGCAGCGCGCCGCCGCCACCGCCTGTACTAATCTCGGCAAACGGGGGCCGGTCACATCGATCGGCGGGCGCGGGCCAGCCGGACGAGGACGTTCATCGCGCCGGGAATCGTTATTGCCGGAGAAGTCGCGGTTGGATTCCTGATAACCGCGCTGATTATACTTTCGATCGCCGTCCATAATCTTGCTAGAAGGCACTCCTTGAATGTGAATCTACAACTCGCGCTGTGGTGGTTGGAGACCGGTAATTTCGGTTACGAGAGACGGCAGAGCAACCAGACTTGGGGGCATTTAAAGGACTGGATGCTCACGAACTGCCAAACCACTATGTACCACGGAACGGCCGCGGAATCCAGCAAAATCTTTTTGGTCTAGTTGCTGATCGGCAATACCGCTTCTGGACTTTAGATGCCGCCGGGCAGGAAATCGTTTCCGGTTCCGTTTAAGCCATCCACTTCAGAGGCGCGTTGCAGGGCCGATTTAAGGGGTCCGCGTAGTGATTCGGCGTCACGCGTACGGAAAAACCCAGCCGCCCGGTGGTTAAGGGGGCAAAAGATCGCCCAAACAAAAACACGGTTCCTTGTTGTTCCAGGCGATCGAGGGTCAGCACCTGCGCTTCTTCCAGATCGCCCTGCGCGCCGATCCTGCCCACCAGCGCTTCCACGCGAACATCGGTAGGGGCAAGGCCCGCCAGATCGATGCGCGCCCGCAGCGGCAGGGATGCGCCGGCGTTTACGGTGGCGTCGGTTCCGGCGCTGGCTTCCAGGAAACGGATCTGCGGCCACAGCCGGTTGACCTGGCTATTCCAGATCGTGTGCTGATGCGCGGCCGCAAAACCATCACGAGCCATGGCATCCCAGGCGCGGTGCGCGGGAGTGTAGAGTTGTGAGCGGTAGTCTTCGACCATGCGCCGGCAATTATAGTGGGCGCTTACATAGTTCAGGCTCTGCTTCACGCGCTGCATCCACTTGACGGGGACGTCTTCAACACGATCCGAATAGTACAGAGGCACGATTTCGTTTTCGAGCAAGGAGTAAATCGCCGCCGCGTGGGCTTCGTCGCGATCGGCCGAGTAAGGCTCGCGATTGCCGATGGCCCAGCCGCCGGAGCTTTCCGCCGCTTCGTCGAACCAGCCATCCAGAATGCTCAAGTTCAGTACGCCGTTGATGCCGGCTTTCATGCCGCTGGTGCCGCAGGCTTCTTCTCCGCGGCGCGGCGTGTTGAGCCACAGATCGACGCCCTGCACCAGCTCGCCCGCGACCTCCAGCCCGTAGTCCTCGACAAAGACGATGCGGCCGCGAGACTCGGGATCGCGCGACAACTGCACGATCTCGCGGATCAATCTTTTACCTGGAATGTCCTTGGGATGCGCCTTGCCGGAAATCACAATCTGCACCGGCATCGCGGGATTGGTGAGAATCCGCTTCAGGCGCGGCAAATCCCGGAAGACCAGAGTCGCGCGCTTGTAAGTAGCGAAGCGCCGCGCAAAACCAATGGTGAGGACGGCCGGGTCCAGCACTTCTCCCGCCCGCTCCACCTCCGGCGCAGGAGCGTTGCGCGCCAATGCGCTGGCGACGGCGCGCTCGCGAACGAAATTCACCAGGCGGCGTTTGCGGCGGCGATGGGCTTCCCATAACTCACTTGATGGAATGTCTCCGGTCTGCCGCCAGACTTCGGCCTCGTTATTTCCCTCGCGCCAATCCGGCTGCAGGTACTGATCGTAAAGATTGGCCAGATCGCCGTTGATCCAAGTAGTCAGGTGCACGCCATTGGTGATGGCCGCGATCGGAACTTCCCACACCGGCAAGCCGGGCCACAAGGATTCCCACATGCTCTGCGAAATCTCGCGATGCAGGCGGCTTACGGCATTGCGGAAGGCCGATGTCTGCATGGCGCACACGGCCATCGAGAAGGGCTCGTTGCGATTCGCGCCGGAGGCGCGACCCAGGGTCAGGAAGGAATCCAGCGCGATTCCGGCCTTTGCGCAGTAGGGTCCGAAATGTTCCCGCACCATGTTCAGATCGAACACGTCGAGTCCAGCCGGCACGGAGGTGTGGGTGGTGAAAACATTGTTGGCGCGCGCGGCATGCTCCGCTTCTTCGAAGCTGAGACCTTGATCCGCCATCAGGACTCGAATGCGTTCGATGGCCAGAAATGCGGAATGCCCTTCGTTCATGTGATAGACGGTGGGGTTGAGGCCCAGCGCCTTGAGCGCGCGCAGGCCGCCGATGCCCAGCACGATCTCCTGGTGGATGCGCTTGCGATCGTCACCGCCGTAGAGCTGATTGGTGATTTCGCGATGCTCCGGCGCAAGCGTTCTGCGGGATGTTGCTATCCAGCAGATAAAGCTTCACCCGGCCCACGTCGATGCGCCAGACTTTCAGGAAAACTTCGACTGCCGGCGAGATCCACGCTGACCAGCAGTTCCCCGCCGTCGGGCCGGTTCACGGGCGTGATCGGGAGCGAATAAAAGTCGTTGACCGGCGTGTGTTCCTGTTGCCAGCCATCCGGATCGAGCTTCTGCTGCAAATAGCCGTTCTGATACAGCAGGCCCACGCCCACCAGCGGCAGCAGCGCGTCGCTCGGCGGCCTTCAGATGATCGCCCGAGAGAACCCCCAAGCCGCCGGAATAAATGGGCAAGCAATCCAGCAGGCCGTACTCCATCGAAAAATACGCCACCAGCATGTCGGAATCGGCGCATGGGCTGACAAATACGAATCCAGGATTTCGCACGCGCGCCGGTAAAGCGCAAGGAAGCGCGGATCGGCAGCCGCACGTTCCAGCGCGGCCTGCTCCACGCGGCCCAACATTACTACGGGATTGTGGTTGGTGGCCTTCCAGACGGCGGGATCCAGGCGGCGGAATACTGCCCGCACGGTGTGGTTCCAGGACCATAACAGGTTCAAGCCCAGCTCCGGCAGACGGCTCAGAGCGGGTGGCAGCGCCGGCACCACTAGAATCTCGCGCACCGGATGTATTTGAAACGACATCAGCTTAGATGGCTCGTTGAGACAGTTTTTTAAGGATATCAGAGCCCCATGTTGCCTGAGCTTCGAGTATCCTGATAGCTAACTTATGAATCGGCAGACAGCGCTGAGGTGTTTAGTGAGCGGGCTATCGATGCTCGCGACCCTGGCTGCAACAGGATGCGGCAACGGCCCCAAGATCGCTGTGGGATCGATGAATAGCACCGAGCAAACGCTGCTGGGAGAAATCGTGGCGCAGCATCTGGAACATCGGCTGGGACGGAAAGTGGACCGGCGTCCCAACCTGGGCCAGACGGTGAACGCGTACCAGGCGCTGCAGAGCGGCGAGGTGAATCTTTATCCCGAGTACAGCGGTTCGATCGTGAACGAGATTCTGAAGGAACAGGTGTCGCCCGATGCCTCCCTGGTTTTCATTCGCGCCCGCGGAGAGATGAAGCGTTTGGCGCAAGCTGAATTGTTCGATCCGCTGGGA
The DNA here is from genome assembly GCA_963793395.1 of Bryobacterales bacterium. Classification (GTDB taxonomy): domain Bacteria; phylum Acidobacteriota; class Terriglobia; order Bryobacterales; family Bryobacteraceae; genus Palsa-187. The sequence continues at coordinate 148,253 of CAWCAP010000056.1, forward strand.
ATTGACAACCGGTTCGTGGCGGTGATTCGCGCCGGCGACCCGCGCGCGGGCAAAGTCTCGACGCTCAGCGAAGCGGCGGCGGTGAGCGATGGATGGGCCCTGGGCGTGACTTCGGAGTTCCAGCAGTTATCCGACGGGATGCCGCCATTTACGCAATATAAGCTGCCCATGAAAGCGGCGCCGCGCAACATGGACGGCGGCGATCTGTTTAAAGCGCTGCAGCAGGGAACCGTGACGATGGTCATCACGCGGGCCACCGATGGCAATCTTACGCAAGCTAACTGGAAGACCCTGCGCGACGACCGGAGCGTCTTCGTGGCTAAGCAGGCCGCGCTGCTGGTGCAGGACAGCCTGCTGGTTGCGGTACCGGCGGCGCGCCCGGCATTGCAGGAGCTTTCCGGAAAATTCACGGTTGAGAAGATGCGGAAATTGAACGCGCAGGTGGACCTGGATCATTTGCAGCCAAAAGATGTCGCGGCGGCGTTCCTGATGGAGTCGGGGCTGCGGTAAAGGCACGCCAGTCACCTCCGTGGAATCGCGTTTCCCTTCGAAAACCTGCATTTTCAATGGATTTTGCAGCGCTTTCCGCGGCGGCGTGAGATAATAGGCATTAACTCCCGGGACGTCTCCACTTCCTGATCTAAAACTTGATGCACAACATTCACGAACAACTCCGTCTGGCGTTTGGATTCGCTTTCGAAGACCTGTACGGCCGCGAAGGCTTGGTCCGGCTGGATGCGGCATTTTGCGACAATCTCCAGGCGGCAGACGCTGCTCTATTGAAAAATATGTTGGAGGCGCGCGAGGCACCTTCTGCGTTGACGCGCAAGCAGCAATCCGAACTGATGATCGCGATCGCTCCGCATCTCGAAGATTTCATCGGCGAGCTATTCGGCATTGCGGCGGAAGTACGCGCGCTGCAGGCGAAGCACGAAGCTTTGGCGCCGCTCTATGCACTGAAACGCAAGTTCGTTCAGAAGAAGGCCATCAGCGGAATGACAGCGGAGAAAGCCGCGCTGATACACGGCGGGGCTCTGGGGGCGGAGTTGGAATCGCTGTTCGGCGAGCCGCTGACGGAACAGAGTTTCGTCGAGCACGTATCGCATTGGCTGGAAGACGAGACGGAGCATGCGCGGCAGTTGCAAATCGCACAGCAGTACGCCGCGTGGGCCGCGCTCTCTCCGGCGGGCCGCCACAAACATCAGCACGGTGTTTTGTTCAAGGTTCCGCACAAACTGGACATGGAGCATTTGGTTCCGGTCCGAGACACTCCAAGTGAATGGGATCGCGGAACTGGCTTTGCCGGATAGCCACTGGCGGCATCGCGAAGGTTTCAAGCTGACCGATGCGGGCATGGACCTGACCGGCGCGCTGGATCAGGCGCACTACTGCATCAAGTGCCATAACCAGGGCAAGGATAGTTGCTCGACAGGACTCAAGGAAAAAGAAGGCGGTTTCAAATCGAGCGTCTTCGGCGTCACGCTGGCTGGGTGCCCTCTCGAAGAGAAAATCTCCGAGATGAATTTGGTCAAGCAGGACGGCAATTCCATTGGCGCGCTGGCGATTGCCACCATCGACAATCCGATGACCGCCGGCACCGGGCACCGCATCTGCAACGACTGCATGAAGGCCTGCGTCTTCCAGAAGCAGGACCCGGTGGACATCCCGCAGGTGGAAACACGCACGCTCAAGGATGTTCTGGAGCTGCCGTGGGGCTTCGAGATTTACAGCCTGCTGACGCGCTGGAATCCGCTGAACTTCGCGCGTCCCGTGCCTCGGGCGGCGACCGGATACAAGGTGCTGGTGGTGGGATTGGGCCCGGCGGGCTTCACGCTGTCGCATCACCTGATGAACGACGGCCACGTGGTCGCGGCGGTGGACGGGTTGAAGATCGAGCCGCTGCCGGAGTCGATTTCCGGCGTCACGCCGCTGGGCGAGCGCGTGCCGTTCCGTCCGATTCGCGATGTGAACGAACTGTACGAGTCGCTCGACGACCGCGTGATGGCGGGCTTCGGAGGCGTGGCGGAATACGGCATCACGGTTCGCTGGAACAAGAACTTCCTGAAGATTATCCGGCTGCTGCTGGAGCGCCGCGAGGAGTTCCGCATGTTCGGCGGCGTGCGGTTCGGCGGCACTCTGACCGTTGACAACGCCTTCGAACTTGGGTTCGATCACGTGGCGCTGTGCGCGGGCGCGGGTCGGCCGACGGTGATCCCGATGAAGAACGGTCTCGTGCGCGGCGTGCGCCAGGCGTCCGATTTCCTGATGGCGCTGCAACTCACCGGCGCGGCGAAATCGAATTCGCTCGCGAATCTGCAACTGCGTATGCCCATCGTCGTGATTGGCGGCGGATTGACCGCTATCGATACGGCCACGGAATCGATGGCGTATTACGTGGTCCAGGTGGACAAGTTTCTGGAGCGCTATGAGGCGTTGGCGGCGGAGAAGGGCGAGGCGGCGGTGCGCGTAAGTTGGACGCCGGAAGAACTCGCGACTGCCGATGAATTTCTGACGCACGGACAGGCGATTCGCGCCGAACGCGATCTGGCGGCGCGCGAAGGCCGCGATCCAAAACTGATCGATTTGCTGAATTCGTGGGGTGGCGTCACTCTCGCTTACCGGCGGCGCATGATCGACGCGCCCAGCTACACACTGAACCATGAGGAAGTCGCCAAGGCGCTCGAAGAAGGCGTCCGTTTCGCGGAGAGCGTGACGCCGGACGAAGTAGAAGTGGATCAGTACGGCCACGCCGCGGCATTGTGGGTGTGGGTAAAGACACAGGCTGGAGAGCGCATGCGTATGCCTGCGCGGTCGATTCTGGTCGCTGCCGGGACGCAGCCCAATACGGTGCTGGCGCGCGAAGACGCAACTAACGTGTTCCTGGATGGCAAGTGGTTCCAGGCTGTCGATGAAGACGGGCAGCCCGTAAAGCCGCAGCGTCTGGCGAAGCCGGATAAGGTTTCAGTGCTGATGTCGATCCGCGAAGACGGGCGCGGCATCAGTTTCTTCGGCGATCTGCATCCGTCGTTCGCGGGCAACGTGGTCAAGGCGATGGCGAGCGCGAAGCAGGGTTATCCGGTGGTCTCGCGGTTGTTGGCGCGGCGTGCGCCCACGGGCCCGAAGCCAGCCGATCTGTTGCACAAGTTGAATGGCGAGTTGCGCGCGAAGGTGCGCGAAGTGATTCGCCTGACGCCCAACATCGTCGAGGTCGTGGTGGAGGCGCCCATGGCAGCACGCGCGTTCCAGCCGGGGCAGTTCTATCGCCTGCAGAATTACGAATCGCTGGCGCCGCGTTCCGATGGGACCGTGCTGGGCATGGAAGGCATCGCGCTGACAGGCGCGTCAGTCGATCGCGAGAAGGGGCTGCTCTCGACCATCGTGCTCGAAATGGGCGGGTCGTCCGATCTGTGCGCGCTGCTGAAGCCGGGCGAGCCGGTGATCCTGATGGGTCCCACCGGGACGCCGACCGAGACTCCCGCGCAGGAAACCGCGCTGCTGGTGGGCGGCGGCTTGGGCAACGCGGTGCTGTTCTCCATCGGGCAGCAGTTGCGCGCCAACGGATCGCGCACCATTTACTTTGCGGGATACAAGAAGATCGTCGACCGCTACAAAGTTGACGAAATCGAAAAAGCCGCCGACGTGGTGGTCTGGTGCTGCGACGAGGCTCCGGGCTTCACGCCTGGCCGCGCGCAGGACAAAGCTTTCGTCGGAAACATTGTGCAGGCGATCGAGGCATACGCGACCGGCTCGCTGGGCGAGGCGGAGATCCCGCTGCATTCGGTGGATCGCGTGATCGCGATCGGCTCGGACGGCATGATGGCTGCGGTGGCGCGTGCACGGCACACGGTACTCGAGCCTTATCTGAAGCCGGATCACGTCGGCGTGGCAGCATCAACTCGCCGATGCAGTGCATGATGAAAGAGATTTGCGCGCAGTGCCTGCAGGTGCACAAAGACCCGGTGACCGGCGAAGAGACCGTCGTGTTCTCTTGCTTCAATCAGGATCAGCCGCTGGATCATGTGGATTGGGCGAACCTGCGCACTCGGCTCTCGCAGAATGGCGTGCAGGAGAAACTGACCAAGCAATGGATCGACCGCTGCCTGCGGCAAATGGGCGTACGGGAAGCAGTCAGCACTCTCGCGTAGTCGCGGCCCACACGATCCACGACGCTGTACAAATTCCCATCGCGAGCCAGGGGCTGAACAATCCGCCGACGGTTGCCGCCAAGTATATTGGCGGCCCCAGCCGGTAGCTCCGCCGCAGACCTTCGATTCTTTTAGCGCTGGCGCGGGGATCCACCACGGATGTCCGAAATGCGGCCCACAAAAGCACGGAGAAGCCAATGCTAACCAGCACGAAGAATCCCGCGTAAAACGTGCAAGCGGCTCCGGCCGCGGGAGTCCGCAGATACTCGGCGACCACCGCGGTGGGGAAAGGAACCAGCGTGACTAGCATCAGGAGGAATCCGTTCGCGAACAATAGCGTGGCGTCGACGCACCTCACCAGGCGAAAAATCGCGTGATGATGCACCCACATGATCAGCACCGTGAAGAAACTGGTGAGGAATGCGAAATAGCTCGGCCATTGGCTGGTGAGGCCGGAGATCAGGCGGTTTGTCATGTCACCGCTCCCGTCGAAATGCGGAACCTTGAGTTCCAGCGCCAGTAGCGTAATCGCGATCGCGAAGACCCCGTCGCTGAAGGCTTCGAGGCGACCGGTTTCTTTTTCACGGCTCTCGCCGATCACCCCGGCTTGTGTTTCCTGTGGCATGTTCCTACGAGTATTTCACGGCGGGATGCACTATATTTATCTTGTGACGGACAAACGCAGCGCATTCCTGGCGGGGGCCTTGCTCATGATGCCGGTGTTGCTGTCCGCGCAATGGTTGAACTATCCAACTGCTGGCGTTCCGAAAAATCCCGACGGCTCGCCGAATCTGACCGCTCCTGCGCCGCGCACTTCCGACGGTAAACCGGATTTCTCAGGGATCTGGGACACACCTAAAAATCGGCCCTGCCCCCCGGGTGGCTGTCCGGACGCGGAGGTCAGTCAGGAGTTCGTCAACTTCGGCTGGAGCCTAAAAGGCGGTCTGCCGTATCAGCCGTGGGCCGCGGAACTGGTAAAATCGCGGCGCGAGCAAAACGGGAAAGACGATCCCGGCTCGCACTGCCTGCCCATCGGATTCTTGCGGCTGCACACGGATGCGATGTACCGCAAGCTCATCCAACTTCCTGGTCTGCTGGTGATTCTTCATGAACGCAACGCCACATTCCGCCAGATCTTTCTCGACGGCCGCCCGCTGCCGGTGGATCCTAACCCCGCTTGGAACGGTTACTCGACAGGCAAGTGGCTGGGCGACACGCTAGTGATCGAGACCAACGGTTTTCACGACGGTGAGTGGCTCGACCGCGGCGGCAGTCCACTCACCAGCGAGGCCAAAGTGACCGAGCGCCTGCGCCGCGTGAACTACGGGCAAATGGAAGTGGACGTCACCGTGGACGATCCCAAAGCCTACACCAAGCCGTGGACCGTCAAGCTGCCTTTGGTGCTGGTCCTGAATACGGAACTGCTGGACGACAATTGTCTCGAAAGCGAAAAGGATATCCCACACTTGGTCGGGAAGTGATGTCCGGCGATCCGCGGGTGGCGCGACTTATGCTAGCCTGCGCGTACAGGAGATCGTTCATGAAGATGGCAGCGGTAGCGGCAATTTCATTGGCCGCATCCATTTCACTCTCGGCGCAGTGGATTAACTACCCGACTCCCGGAGTCCCCAAGAAGGCCGATGGCACGCCCAATCTGGATGCGCCCACGCCGCGCGCTGCCGATGGCAAGCCGGATCTCTCGGGACTGTGGCTTCTGGAAAGGAATCTACCGTGTCCTAAGGACGGCTGCCCGGACATGGAAGTCAGCCGTGAATTTGGGAACCTGGGTTGGAATGTTCCCGGTGGCGTGCCGTATCAACCGTGGGCCGCGGCGTTGGTGAAGACCCGGCGCGAGCAAAATGGCAAGGACGATCCTGGCGCGAATTGCCGTCCCACTGGCATCGTGAAAGAAACCATCAATCCATTTTTCCGCAAGTTCATCCAGCTTCCCGGACTGCTGGTGATTCTGGTGGAGCGCGACACCGTCTATCGTCAGATCTTTACCGACGGACGGCCTAAGCTGGTGGATCCGCTGCCGACGCCGAACGGTTATTCATTGGGCAAATGGGAGGGCGACACGCTGGTTGTCGAGACTAGCGGCTTCATCGACGGCGAGTGGCTCGACCGCGCCGGCAATCCGTTGACCGACGCGGGAAAAATCATCGAGCGTTATCACCGCGTGAACTACGGCCTGATGGAGCTCGAAATCACGGTGGACGATCCGAAGGCTTACACCAAACCGTGGACCGCAAAGGTGAAGGAATTCATCCAGCCGAATACTGAAATGATGGATTACTTCTGCCTGGAAAATGAGAAGAGCATTTCTCACGCGGTAGGCAAGTAGATTTACACCACGCGATCCATCGCCAGAAATTCCTGGATATGCGGATGCGCGGATTTCTCCAGATCCGCCACCGGTCCGAAGTAGATGGCCTTGCCTTCGAACAGCACCACCACGTTGTCGGCGACCTTGCGCATCAGGTCCAGATCGTGCGTGACCACCACGCCGGTCAGCTGCAGCTGGGTCTTCAGCCGCAGCATCAGGTTGCCCAGGTGATCGCACATGATGGGGTCGACCATGGTGGTGGGCTCGTCGTAGAGGATGCACTCCGGCTGCGCCGCCAGCGCGCGCGCGATCGCCACGGCGCGGTTGTGGCCGGTGGAAAGGTCGGCCGGATAGATGTCGCTGATAGTCGAGCAGGTCCACCATGTGGAGCAGCCCGTTGACCACGTCTTCTTTGTTGTGCGGCGTTGTAGTCATCGCGCAGTTCCAGCGAAAACAAGAATGTTTTCGCCCACGGTCAGCGAATCGAACAGCGCGCCGGACTGGAACACCATGGTCACTTTCTTGCGAATCGGGCGCAGCTCGGCTTCGGTGAAATCGGTGATGTCCTGGTAGCGAGACGATCACGCGGCCGCTGTCGGGCTTGAGGAATCCCATGATGTGGCCCAGGCTCACGGACTTACCGACGCCGCTGCGGCCGATGATGGCGAGGGTCTGGCCGGCATCCACGTAAAAATTGACATCGACTAAAACCGGGTAGTCGAACGTCTTATATACATTGGCGGAATTCGATGTAATGCTCGCTCATCGCGCGCCCCACTCGACGGGTGTGTTGACGTTTTCAAGCAGCGAAGCGTCGGAAACGGGCCAGGAAACGGCCCCGAGGGATTTGAGTAAATCATGCATTTTGAAAGATTTATGGTCGATAGCGAATTCGACGGCAGCACCTGCGCGGCGGTGGTAGACGGCGCACAGCGGATGCAATCCGGAGTCAGTCTCGGGCGCGAGGCAGGCACAGCCCTGTTGCTTCGGCGGCGGCCAGAAGCTCGGTCAGAAAGGCCGCGGTGAGGCTAGGCATGTCGCAGGCGACCACCAGATTCCAGTCGGCACGGGTCGATTTCAAAGCCGTATGGAGCCCGCCGATGGGGCCACAATCCTCAACCAGATCGGGCAGGACAGGGAGCCCCAGATGCGCGTAGCGTCCCGGCGCGCCAATCAGCGTCACATTTCCGGCAGCGGCGCGGACCCGTTCGGCTGTGCGCTCAACCAGCAGCCCGCCCTCGATGGGCAGCAGTGCCTTGTCGCGTCCCATGCGGGAGCTGCGGCCGCCGGTGAGGACGAATCCCGCGGTGGAGTCCATGAGAAGATGGTAGCAATGCAGCGGCGGGACTATCGGGCGGCCCCACGCCCAAACAAAAAGGTGTATATTTGTTTTTTAGGTATTGTGATGCTAGCCGCCTCCCCCATGCGCGCTGCCGACCCTGCTCCGTCGTCACTTTTGACGCTTCCAGCGGACACGGGAAAAGTGTCGGTGGTGCGTGTCGACCGCCGCACGGGCAAGTTGGTGCGCGCAATTTCGGGCGGCGCGGCGCGGCCGAAAATGGCGGCCGTCGCCCCTCCTCCGGCGCGAATTCAGCAACTGGTGGAAAAGAGCGCGAAAGCGCACAACGTCGATCCGCTGCTGGTGCAGTCCGTCATTCAGGTGGAGAGCAATTACAACCACTACGCGGTTTCGCCCAAAGGCGCCGAAGGCTTGATGCAGTTGATGCCGGGCACCGCGCGCATGCTGGGTGTGAGCAATTCTTTCGATCCGGCTGAAAATATCGAAGCGGGTGTAAAATACCTGCGGTACTTACAGAATGTGTATCAGGACGACCGTTTGGCGCTGGCCGCCTACAATGCCGGTCCGAAAGCAGTGGACCGCTATAAGGGCGCGCCGCCTTTCGCGGAAACACAGGATTACGTGAATCAAGTGGGGCAGCGGTATCAAACGGCCAAACAGATGGAAGCCGCACGAGTAGAAGCCGGGAAGGCAGCGACCGGCGGCGGGGCCACCGCAGAGGCAACGCCCGGCGAAGAAAAGCATCCGAAGCTGGAGCAGTCGATCGATCAAGATGGCAGATTGGTTCTCAGAACCGCGCAGGAATAAATCAAGAATTCGCCGGACGATTTTGGCTGCCGGCGTATTCGTGATGTCGGGAGTGTGCGCCGTCGCGGCTGCACCCGATTCCGGCAAAGTCACCGCGGTACGGTTCTGGTCACTGGGCGATGTAACTCGCATCGCCATCGAAGTATCCTCCGATTTCACATTCAAGTACAGCCATCTCACCGACCCCGAGCGGATGTTCTTCGATATCCACGGCGCCCGCCCGGATCTGGCGAGCGGCAAGCGTAATGGCGCCGCCCACACCATTGCGGTGGGCGATACACTCGTGGACCAGATTCGCATTGCGGAAAATCAGCCGGAGATGACGCGCATCGTGCTGGACCTGGCGCAGACCACATCCGTTACTACGTCTCAGCTTTCGAATCCCAGCCGGTTGGTGATCGAATTACGATCCAAGACCAAGCCAATGCTGTCCGAGCGGCCGAGCGTTAGCGGCGTGAAGGACTTGACGGTTTCCAAGGATCTGACGGTCCCGGGGGACCGCGATTCGATTCCGGCGCAACCGGTGATGGCGAAGGTAACGGCTTTGCCTGTCATATCGAGGCCAGATGTAGTCTCGAAACCGGAACCGCGAAAATTCGTACCGCCGCCGGCACAGCCAAGACGCGAGCCGAAGCCCGTGCCGGTGATCGCCGATGTGGACGCACCTCTCAGAGTAGCCGCGTTGTCGAAGCCCGCCCGGCTGCCATCTTTCACTGCGGCGCTGCCTCGCGAATTGCCCCCGCCGGTTGCGGCCGCTTCCAATACTCCAGGCGCTCTCATCGTGCCCGCCACCCCGCGGATCGTCCGGCAATCCACGCCGGCGACGCGCGGAGACCGGTCGCTCACGCGCGCGCTGGGACTGAAGCTGGAACGGGTGGTGATCGACGCGGGTCACGGCGGAAACGATGTGGGCACGCATGGACCCTCCGGCTATTACGAGAAGGATCTGACGCTGGATGTGGCGCAGCGGCTGGGCGCGTTGATCGCAGACCGCATGGGCAGCGAAGTAGTGTATACGCGCTCCGACGACACGTATGTAGGCCTGGAGGAGCGGACGCGCATCGCCAATCAACGGAAGGCGGACCTGTTTCTTTCGATCCACGCCAACTCCTCGCCATATCGCGCGGCGGCCGGCGTAGAAACTTACGTTCTGAACTTCACCACTTCGAAGACTGCGCTCCAGTTGGCCGCGCGCGAGAACGCGACGTCGGACCGGTCCATTCATGAGCTGCACAATCTACTGGAGAAGATCGCGCTCAAGGACAAGATCGACGAATCGCGAGAGTTCGCTGCCAAACTGCAGACATCGCTTTCGGCGGTTTCGAAGAGCGGCACACAGGGAGCGAAGAACCGCGGCATCAAATCGGCTCCGTTCGTGGTTCTGATCGGGGCGGAAATGCCGAGCGTGCTGGCTGAGATCGGCTTCCTGACGAACTCCAGCGAAGAGGTGCTCTTGCGTAAGCCCGAGTATCGCCAGAAGATTGCCGAGGCGCTTTATAAAGGCATCTCGGCCTACGCCGATACTCTCAGCCGCGTCGCCGTCGCCAGCAGTAATTAATCTTTTTTTCGGAGCACGAATTTCGCGGCCTTGGCGAAATGCGAGGCGAGACGAAACGTCGGCGAGTGGATGACGTTCCCCAGCGTTTCGTTGAACTCCATCTCGCGCTCATAGAGGAAACGGATATAGCCGTCGCGCCGCGCCATGAGCCCCTGCATCTCCTTGACGTCCGCATCGGTCAGCGTATAGCCAGGGAGCAGGTGCGCTGGCAGCGGCCGCTGATAATAGAAGGTTGCGTGCGAGGCCGCGGCGCCTTGCGCGGGAGGTTCCTTGGTATAGAAATAGACGGCGATTGAACGGCGCGAAGTGTTTATTTCCGGCGGCAACTGGATCTTGCGGAAGCCGTGCCAGGAAGCTTCCGTAGTCTCGAAAATCACAGCGCGGTTTGCCAAAGGAAGCACGGACCGGCAGTCTTCCTCAAAAGGATTTGCCAAAAGTTCCAGGTTCCCACCCCAGGATTCCTCCCACTTCGGATTCAAGAATAAGATTAAGTTCAAGCGGCGATGGGCTTGCGTGGTCGGGTGATAATTGAAGTCCACGTGGGTGTCGAGTTCCTGGCCGCGCAGGTTTTCGTGAGTGCCGCCGCCGATGTATTCGGGATCGTAAAGCAGGTTGGGAATGCTGGTGATGCGGCCGACGAGTGCGAGAAATTCGGGGTCCTGCATCAGGCGGTCAAAGCGCACGTAGGCCGGACCGAGCCGCGAGAAATTGGAAAACACCGCCTTGCCGCCGACCTCGCCCAATTCGTTGAGAGCCTTTTCGCGATCAAACGGCGGAAACTGCGTCATCAGATCCGCGAAAAAGCCCGCGTCGAGGAAGGGCTCAATCACGACGTGGCGGAAGGGTTTGGCCTCCACAAATTCGCGGCTCAGGTCGTCGACGCGTGCAACCGCACCGGGGTCGAGGGCAGAGATCATCTCCACAGTATGAACTAAGCCAGGGCCGGGCAGGCTTCGCCGAAGTAACCGCCGCCGCCGCAGTAACTCACGTCCTGGAGCTGCATCAGGATGCCGTCGGGATCGGTGAAGTAGAGCTCAGGCGTGCCTTCTCTCGCTCCACCGCGATCTTCCATGCGCATGCTCACGTAAGACTTTAATGGCCCCGCTGGGCCGCGGGCGTCGCCTCTTGGAGTCACTCCGAAATCGGCGAGGGTCTTCAGCACCTTGTCGGGGTCGAAGCTTTCCATGGTGAAGCAGCCGTGTCCGATATTGGGCGTCGCCTTTGGCCCGCCTGCGAACATCAGAAACTGCGGGCCCGCGCCCACGGCGAGAGCAGGTACCGAGCCCTGATACGCCTGGATGGGCATGCCAAAGAGTGCCTGATAGAAATCCCGGGAACGTTGCGGGTTCGAAACCGTGATAGTGAAGTGGCTGAGCGCGCGCACCGCGAGTAAGCCTTTGCGCGGAGGCGGCTCCGGCTTGGCGAGGCATACGCTTCCCAGTCGACCCGCTCCTCCGCAGTAGGCGGTGTCCTGAAGCTGGACAATGATCCCGTCGGGATCGGTGAAGTACAACTCCGGAGTGCCTTCCTTCGCGCCGCCAGTGTCTTCGCGGCGCACCCTCACCCAGGCTTTCAGCGGATCGGACGCAGCGCCATCGGTTTTGGTCACGCCGTGTTCCGCAAGAGTCTTCAGAATCCGCTCGGAGTCGAAGTTATCGACCGTCATGCAGAAGTGATGGATGCCGGGTTTGGCGTTCGCTACTTTGTTCAAAACTAGGAACTGCGGTCCCGGACCGATGCGCAAAGCTGTAGTTGCTCCCTGACGCGCTTGCACCGGGAGTCCGAACAAGCCCTGATAGAACTGCTGCGATCGCGCGGGATCGGCAACTGCCAGCGTCATGTGATTCAAGGACCGCACGCGGATCGGCGGCGCGGCTTGCGCGGACAACACTCGCGATGCGGCTAAATAACCAAACGAACCCAAGAGGCTGCGGCGTGTAAGTTCGCTCATGCCTTACAGGTTACCGCCGGAACGGGTCAGGTTCTAGCAGTCCACTTCGACGACACCCGGCGGATGCGCTCCACGGCTTCCAGGATGTTTTCGAACGAATTCGCATAGCTGAGGCGCAGGTAGCCCTCGCCTTGGGCGCCGAAACACTTGCCGTCGAGACAGGCCACGCCTGCCTTCGTACAGCAGATAGTCGGCCAGCGCTTTCGAATCCATGCCGGTGCCTTCGACATTCGGGAAAACATAGAACGCGCCCGCGGGCACAGGGCAGCGGAAACCGGGAATGGAATTCAAGCCTTCGACGATCACGTCGCGCCGCCGCTTGAATTCGGCTACCATCGCTGTCGACGGAATCTTGCGGACCTTCCAGCGCTTCGATGCCTGCGCGCTGCGTGAAACTCGCGGTACAGGAATTGGAATTCACCATCAGCTTCACTACCGCTTCGGCCAGCCACTCCGGCATCACGCCATAGCCCAAGCGCCAGCCGGTCATCGAATAAGTCTTCGAGAATCCATCCAGGATGATGGTCTTCTCCAGCATGCCGTCCATGCTGGCGATCGAAGTGGGCGTGCCCTTGTAGCCCGGCGGATGTCGTAACTGATGCGCGAGTAGATTTCATCGCTCAGCACCATGATGTCGCGGTCGCGCAGAATGTCGGCGATCTGCTTGATGTCGTCCGCCGGAATGATGCCGCCGGTCGGATTCTGCGGCGAGTTAAGGATCATCAGCTTGGTGCGGTCCGTGATCGGATCGCGCAGTTCATTGAGGTCCAGAGAAAAACCGCGGCTCTCGCGCAGCGGAATCGGCACCGGTTTCGCGCCCTGAAAGCGGATCATCGATTCGAAAATGGGGAAGCCGGGGTCCGGGAAAATCGCTTCGTCGCCTTCCTGCGAGCAGCGCGATGATCGTGAAGTACATGACCGGCTTGCCGCCCGGCACTACGCAAACGTTCTGCGGCCCCACCTTGATCCCGCGCGTGCGCGAAATGTAGCTGGCGATGGACTGCCGCAATTCGGGCAGGCCCTGCGTCGGGCCGTACTTGGTCCATCCTTCGCCGAGCGCTTTCTGGCCGGCCGCTACTACGTTGGGCGGCGTGGGAAAGTCGGGCTCGCCGATTTCAAGGTGAATGATGCTTTTACCTTGGGCTTCGAGCGCGCGCGCCTTCACCAGGACGTCAAACGCCGATTCGACCCCGATACGGGCCATTTTGTCGACCAGATGCATGGTTGTCATGGCGATCTAGAACAGCGCCGTGTCGCGCCGCTTCCAGGACTTGCCCTTTTCCTTCGCGATCTTTTCCACGTCGTTCACGTAGGCGCCGGCCTGGGTCAGGATGTGGTGCAGATCGTTGCCCAGGCTGATGAACGTGAAGCCTTTTTCCAGGAACTCGCCCACGCGCGACGGTGCCGAACAGGAAGAGGCCCAGGATCACGTTGTTCTTCTTGGCCGCGGCGATCAGTTTGTCGGTGGCGTCGCCTAGCTCCGGCGAAGTGTACATGTGCGGGAACTCGTACTTTTCATACAGGCCCATGGACATGCACAGATCGTTCTGGCCCAGGAACAGCATGTCGACGCCCGGCACGGCCGCGATCTCGTCGATGTTCTTGATGCAATCCGCGGTCTCCACTTGCAGCGCCACGATCACGTTATCGTTGGCCGCGCCCGCGTAGCCGAGCAGAGCCCGGCTTTGTTCATGCTGCGCTGCGGAAAATAGACCGAGCGCGTTCCGGCCGTGGGATAACGGCAGCAACTCACGGCCTGGCGCGGCTTCTTCGGCGGTGTTGATGTACGGCACCAGAACGCCGTCGGCGCCCGTGTCGAGCGACTGCTGAATGCCCGGCGCGATCGTGGTAGCCGGCCACGCGCACCAGCGATTTCGCGCCGCCGCTCGAAATGCCCGCCAGCATGGCGGACAAGCGTTTCGTATCCCATGGGGCCGTGCTGCGAATCCACCAGCAGCCAGTCATAGCCGCTGTGCGCCAATTGCTCGGCAACGGTGGGGCTGTGCGAGTTCACAAACAGTCCCAACTTGGGGACTCCCTCGCGCAATTGTTTCTTGAATTCCGCGCCGCTTAAGACTTCGCTCATGTACCGGATCTCCTCGATGAACCTGTGATGGGTTGCCTCGTTGCAGTATACAACGGCGACCGCGAGCGGAACGCCGCGACGAGTATGTTAAACTCGTTATTCTTCGCAAGGCACACTAGAATAAGCGGATGAGCCTCTACGAAATCTGTCAAGCGCTCCAAGATTCTGCGGTGGGCACCTCCATACGCGAATCGATTTGGACTTTCCCCATTATCGAGACAGTGCACGTGCTGGGTCTGGCGGTTTCGGTCGGCATCCTGGTGATGCTGGATCTGCGCCTGGTAGGCGCCGGCATGCACCATATTTTCGCGTCCGACATCATGCACAAGCTGAAGCGCTGGTATCTGGCAGGCTTCACCGCGATGTTCGCCAGCGGGGCTTTGTTGTTCTGGTCGGAGGCGGAGAAGTGCTATCGCAGCCCAACGTTCCGCATCAAGCTGTTGTTTCTGGCGCTGGCCGGATTGAACGCGCTATTTTTCGAGATCAAGTATGTGCCGACCATGAAGACGTGGGATTCCACCGGCGTGACGCCGTCCGGCGCGCGGGCGGTGGGCTGGATTTCGTTGATCTGCTGGCTCGGCGTGGTTGGGTTCGGACGCTGGACCGCGTACGGAATGAAGTAGCTATATGATTCACGCGACTCTGCCATTATTTCGCTGGGCCGATCATACCTGGATCGCGGTATGGATTCGCGATTCCACCTGGGCTTTTGCTTTGATCGAGGTCTTCCACTTATTCGGACTCACCTTGCTGCTGGGCACGCTGACGGTGTTGAACCTACGCCTATTCGGATGGGGACTGAACGGGTACTCTCTTAAGTCGGTCGCGGCCGATGCACTGCCATGGACCTTTGTGGGAATGGCGGTGAGCATTACGTCGGGCGCTCTCCTGTTTGCTTCAGAAGCTATGAAATGCTACGCCAGCTTGCCGTTTTTCGTGAAGATGGGATTGCTGGCGGCCGCGCTGGTGTTCACTTTTACGTTCAATCGAAATTTGACCAAGGCAGACCCTCCGTCACCGGCAGTCAGTAAGTGTGCTGCGTGCCTCTCCATCGTGCTGTGGTTTGGCGTGGGCCTCGCGGGACGCGCGATCGCGTTCTTCTAATCTCTACCGGGCGTTCGTCGATGGCGGGATCAGTTCCTTCAAGCGCAGGTAGACCGCCAAGTACCCGTATTCCTCGTTGTCATGAAGCGTGGCGTAGAGCAGCGACCAGAATTTGGAATGTTCGACATCGCCGGACTTGATCATTTGCGTGGCGATGGCGTCGGTGGTCGTGTCGAACACGCCGTCGCATTCATCGAAGGAAAGTTTCAGGGCCGCGACTAAGTCGGCTTTGGAAGTCTTAGAGGCCGCATTCAAGCGTCTTGGCTGCCCTTTTGCTCCAGAACAAAAACCCATCTGCGCGTCGGCGATGTGCGCGATCAGTTGACCGAAGGTTCTGACATCGGGGCTGGGCTTAAAGTCGTAGGCATCGGCAGGCATCCGGTCGGCGGCTTTCAGCAGATCGCCTTTGCGGACTGTATAGAACTGCTTCAGCTCAGACATGAAAGGATTCGCCGATTGCGCAAACGCGCACGATGCGCAAATAACGGTCAAAAGAAAGCGTTTCACTAGACCTCCTGAAGTCACCCCAATCACAATATCATCCGGGGAGCGCATGGGCCTTGGTATTTGTCCTTCGTTAGCGGGAATCGGGTACGATAGTTGTTCCGACGTCATTCCCATGTCATTCCTAGACGAGCTGCGAAATGTTCTGGACCCGGACGGCCTGATTTCCACGGCCGAAGAAGTGCGTACCTATGAGTGCGATGGGCTCACGAATTTTCGCGTGAAACCGGTCGCGGTGGTGTTGCCGACATCCACTGAACAAGTGCAGGCGGTGCTGCGTATCTGCCACCGGGAACGGATTCCGTTTGTGGCGCGCGGGTCCGGCACGGGTTTGAGCGGGGGGGCGCTGCCGGTCACCGGTGGCATCGTCATCAGCCTGGCAAAGATGAACCACATCCTCGAAGTGGATCTGCCGAATCAGCGGGTCGTAGTGGAACCGGGCGTCATTAATTTGAACGTCACCGCGCGGGTTTCTCCGGACGGTTATTTCTATGCTCCCGATCCGTCCTCGCAATCGGTATGCAGCATCGGCGGCAACGTCGCGGAAAACGCGGGCGGCGCGCATTGCCTGAAATATGGCTTCACCACGACGCACGTTTTGGGCATGGAAGTCGTGCTGCCGGACGGGACGCTGGCGCATTTCGGATCGAAGACGCTGGACGCGCCGGGGTACGATCTGGCGGGCGTGTTCGTGGGTTCGGAAGGAACGCTGGGAGTCGCTACCAAAGTCACGCTGCGCATCGTCAAGAAGCCGGAATGCGTGCAGACGCTGCTCGCGGCGTTCGACACCACCACCCAGGCGGGCGCGGCGGTGAGCGATATTATCCGGCGGGCATGCTGCCGGCGGCCATCGAAATGATGGATAACCTGGCGATCCAGGCGGCCGAAGCCGCGGTTCACGCCAACTATCCCAACTGCGGTGGGCTGCTGCTGGTGGAATTGGACGGTCCGGTGGCCGAAGTGGACACGTTGATCGCGCAGGTCAGCGCAATTTGCCGCGAGAACGGCGGAGGCGAAGTTCGCGTAGCACAAACCGAAGAGGAGCGCGCGGTGGTGTGGAAGGGTCGCAAGGCCGCGTTCGCAGCGGTGGGGCGCATTTCACCCAACTACATCGTGCAGGACGGCGTGATTCCGCGGACGGCGCTGCCGAAAATTCTGACTGAAATGGACCGACTGGCGAGCGAGTGGGGACTGCGCGTCGCCAACGTGTTTCACGCGGGAGATGGCAATTTGCATCCTTTGGTGCTTTACGATCGCCGCATCGAAGGCCAGGAACACGCGGCCGAACGGCTGGCGGAGCGCATTCTGGAGTTGTGCATCGAAATGGGCGGGTCCATCACAGGCGAACACGGAGTGGGCGAAGAGAAGAAACTTATGATGGGTAAAATGTTCGCCGAGCCGGACTTGGCCACTATGCAGAAGCTGCGCTGCGCGTTCGATCCGTTGTCGCTGGCGAATCCGACCAAGGTGTTCCCCACGCCGCGCTTGTGCGGCGAAACGCCGGGCGAGTACAAGCCGCATCCACTTGAGACCGCGGGCGTCGCGGAGAGATTCTAGGCCGTGCGCATCGTCGAACCACAGTCTGGAGAAGAAGCCGCGGAGATTTTGCGCTGCGCCAACGAAGATGGCGCGGCGGTGATCCCACGAGGCGGAGGAACCAAGTCGGATTGGGGAAATCCGCCGGCGCGTACCGATGTGATGCTGTCGACCGCGCGGTTGAACCGGGTGCTGGAACACGCGTGGGCCGACCTCACGGTGACGGTAGAAGCCGGGTGTACCATCGCCGAACTGCAACGAACGCTGGCGCAGCACGGGCAGCGGTTGGCCGTGGATCCGTTGTGGCCCGAAAAGGCCACGGTAGGCGGCGTGCTTTCGGCGAACGATACCGGCGTTTTGCGGCTGCGGTATGGCGGCTTGCGCGACCTAGTGATCGGCGTAACGCTGGCGCTGGCCGACGGGACGCTGGCGCAGAGCGGCGGCAAAGTGGTTAAAAACGTTGCTGGATACGATTTATCGAAACTGGTGACTGGCGCACTTGGAACGCTGGGTGTCATCATCAGCGCGACCTTCCGGCTGCATCCTTTACCAAAACACACTCAAACGGTAACGGCCACGGTCCCGGACCTGGGTGCGATGCAGCGGCTTCTGAGCAAGATTTTGGACGCGCAGTTAGTGCCGGCCGCGGTGCAGGTACGAGTGGGCGGAGGGGCGCCACAAATCGACGTGCTGTTTGAAGGAACCGAAGAAGGAATCAACTTTCAGATCGACCGCCTGCGGGGGATGACTCCGCTCACGGAGAGTGACAGCGAGGTGTGGGCCCGCCTGGATGCGAGCGCAAAGATCAGCGTGCTGCCGGCGAAGATCGCCGAGACGCTGGAAGGCCTGGAAGGTTATGCAGTGGTGGAAGCGACTGGGATCGGCTGGGTTCAAGCGGGGCGGCTCGCGGAATTGCGTGAAAAGATCGAGCGCGGGGGCGGATCGTTGGTGATGATGCGTCCGTTTCCTGGGATAGATGCGTGGGGCAACACCGCGCAGAATAACGGCGGCGGCGCTCTGGCGCTGATGCGGTCGATCAAAAAGCATTTCGATCCGCGCGGTATTTTGAATCCCGGCGTATTCGTGGGGGGCATTTGATAAATCCGGATTTGATCAGGCAGTGCGTGCATTGCGGGTTTTGCCTGCAGGCGTGCCCGACCTATATTTTGTGGGGCAACGAGATGGATTCGCCGCGCGGGCGCATCTACCTGATGAACATGCTGACCGAGGGCCAGATGGAGATGACGCCCAAGTATGTGCAGCACATGGATGCGTGCCTGGGCTGCGTTTCGTGCATGACGGCGTGCCCATCGGGTGTGAACTACGGCAAGCTGATCGAAGAAACGCGCGCGGATATCGAGCACACCTATAAGCGTCCGCTGCGCGAGCGGCTGATGCGGTGGGGCATTCTGCATACTTTCCCGAATGTCGGGCTGCTGCGGATCGGGCGGGTGTTCCTGTCCGCGTATCAGAAGCTAGGCCTGCCGTCGCCTACCAAATTGATGCCGAAGCTGGGCAAGCGCGAAGACGTTTCGGGCACCACGCCGGCGCAGGGAGTGAAGCGCGCGCGCGTGGGATTGATGCTGGGCTGCGTCCAGCGCGAGTTCCTGCCGGAGATCAACGCGGCTACGGTGCGGGTGCTGGCGGCCGAGGGTTGCGAGGTGGTGGCTCCAGATGAGCAGCCATGCTGCGGGGCATTGTTGATGCACTCCGGAAAAGACGAAGAAGCGCGTGCGCTCGCCCGGCGGATGTTCGCGACGTTTGAGAAGGCGGGTGTGGATGTGATCATTACGAACGCAGGCGGTTGTGGTTCGCATCTGAAGGATTTCGCGGCCGAGGAAAAAAGGGCGTTCAAAGGAACGATCAAGGACGTCGCCGAGTTTCTGGTCGAGCTGGGTCCGCGCGCGGAGCGTCATCCGTTGGCGAAGCGCGTGGCGTATCATGATTCCTGCCATTTGCAGCACGCACAGAAAGTGCGCACGCAACCACGGAAATTGCTCGCCGGAATACCGGGATTGACGGTGGCCGAAATGCCCGAAGGCACTCTGTGCTGCGGCTCGGCCGGAATTTACAATCTGGTCCAGCCGGAGACTGCAAATGCGCTGGGTGATCGAAAAGCGAAGTTCATCCAGGCGATCGCACCGGATGCCGTGGCGACAGGGAACGTAGGCTGCATTCTGCAGATGCAGGCGGCGCTCGACCGGCAAGATGGCAAGCAGCCGCGGGTGCTACACACCATCCAACTGCTCGACGAATCCATCCGGGGCGCCGCGCCGAGACCCTAACTTATGTCCGATAACCACTTCGATTTGGCCGCGATGGCCCACCAGGAGATGCTCGCCGAGGGATTTCATCCGGATTTCCCGGCTGCCGTGCTCCAACAAGTAAAGGCGCTTCAGGCGCAGCCCGCCTCCAGCCCCATGACGAACGGCCAGGTGCGCGATATGCGCTCACTGCTATGGTCGTCGATCGACAACGATACTTCGCGGGATCTGGATCAGGCTGAAGTCGCCGAGCGCGTCACCGGCGGGATACGCGTGATGATTGCGGTCGCGGACGTCGATGCGGACGTGCCTATGGGATCTCCTGCGGATCAGCATGCGTCGAGCGAGACCACGTCGGTTTATACGGGAGTCCGAACCTTCCCGATGCTGCCGGAAGCGCTCTCGACGGACCTGACGTCGTTGAACGAAGGCGTCGACCGGCTGGCGATAGTGGTCGACATGCTGGTGGCGGCCGATGGCGGCGGTGACATCGCAAGGCGTCTATCGCGCGGTCGTGCGGAATCAGGCGCAGCTCGCCTATAACGGCGTGGGAGCGTGGCTGGATGGCGGCGCGGCTCCGCCGAAGGTCGCTGCATCCGCCGCTTTGGCGGCGCAGCTCAAATTGCAGGATGAGGCCGCGAAAACACTGCTCACAGCACGCCTCAAGTTGGGCGCTCTCACCATAGACCGCGAAGAAACCGAAGCTGTGGTTTCCGACGGCAAGGTGGAGGGGATCGAGACGCGGGAGAAGAATAGCGCCAGCGATCTGATCGAGAATTTCATGGTGGCGGCGAATGGCGTCGTGGCGCGCATGCTGGCCACGGCCGGGGTGAGCGCGATCCGCCGCGTGGTGAAGGTCCCGGAGCGCTGGCCGCGCATCGTGCAACTAGCGGCGAACTGCGGAGAGACGCTCCCGGCGGACCCGGATTCAGGCGCGTTGAGCGCATTCCTGCAAAAGCGCAAGTCAGTGGACCCGGTGCATTACGCGGATCTCTCGCTGGCGGTTATCAAGCTGATGGGTCCGGGTGAGTACGTGCTGCAGCGACCGGGTGACACTGCGCAGGGACATTTCGCGCTGGCGGCTCGCGATTACACGCATTCGACCGCTCCTAACCGGCGCTTCCCCGATACCGTAACGCAGCGCCTGATCAAGTCCGTGCTTGCGAAGACCCCGCCGCCCTATTCCGATTCGCAATTGGAGGCGATCGCCGCCAACTGCACGCTGAAAGAAGACGCCGCGCGCAAAGTCGAGCGGGTGATGAACAAGCGCATCGCGGCGGTGGTGCTGCTGCCTCGGATCGGAGAAACATTCGCGGCGGTGGTGACGGGAGTCACGCCGAAAGGCACCTTCGTACGCGTGCTGAATCCGCATGCGGAGGGATTGCTGATACGCGGCCAGCAGGGCGTGGACGTGGGCGATCAGTTGCAAGTAAAGCTGGTGAGCGCGGACCCGCGCCGCGGCTACATTGATTTTGCGAGGTAGGGGCTACTTTTTCTTCGGCGGCTCGACACCGTAATCGCCGGAGTGTTCGCGGATCTCGTCGGCTTCCGCGACCTGCTTGTCCTTAACGTCGCTGCTCGCGGCATGCCTGCGGCGTGCGGCCTTAAGATTCGCGTCACGGATGCCTTCCGAACTCACTGCGAAAGTGGAGATCAACTGCTCCAGATCCTCTCCCTGACACGACGGGCAAACTACGGCCGTGCCCTTCAGCACTATCAGCTCAAATTGCTGTCCGCAGGTGCGGCATGAGTAATCGTAGATCGGCATGGCCTGTAGGCGATCTTAACAAATGCGGGCGCGCGACGAGGACTATTTCACGGCGCGCAGGTGGCAGCGGATATCCAGGGCGGGGAAGACCCAGGCGGCGTGCCGCTCATACCATTTGAGATTGCCGCGGGCGAGCGCGCGGCCCAGGTTGTCGAGCACGAAATTCCCTCCGAAGGTCACCTCCAGAGTCTCTATATCGAAACGAAAAGGCGCGCCGTTGAAGGATTCGAAATTCTTTCCGGTGAGGTGTTCGAAGCTGGCGGCGGCCAGATGGCGGACGTGCGTGGGATCGGTATAGGAATTGTGCGAGCTGAAGTGAGGCGTGGTGACGAAGACGCTGGCTCCCGGCTGCGCGACGCGGTGCACTTCGGCCATGGTCGCCATCACGTCGTGGACATGCTCGATGATATGCGAAAGGTGAATGCGCTCGAAGCGGTTGGATGGGAGCGGCCAGGGATACTGGTCAAGATCCCAAACGATGTCGGTGGCCGGGCCCGGGGAGCGGTCGATGCCAAGCGCGCCCGGCTCCGCCTTGCGGGTGC
Organism: Bryobacterales bacterium; assembly: GCA_963793395.1. Classification (GTDB taxonomy): domain Bacteria; phylum Acidobacteriota; class Terriglobia; order Bryobacterales; family Bryobacteraceae; genus Palsa-187. The sequence continues at coordinate 170,144 of CAWCAP010000056.1, forward strand.
CGCAACCGATGTCGAGGATGACGCTTTGGTCCAGGAGGGGGTTGGGGTGCATGGGCTGGGCCGCGATGAGCGATTCAGGTGAAAGTATAGCGCGGAGGGCGGTTAGGCGCCGCATGCAACCGTTTCGATTCCCGCGCATCCAAACAGTGTAGGGACGAGCCACTTCCTCCGACTGGCTTGTGGTTTTTGCTGCCATTTGGGACCAGCGGCGGCTTCTTTATCCGCCGCTCCCTATCTCGTCACTCGCTGCCCCCTACATCAGCGGCCATGAATGATACGGCGTGCCCGCGCGGAAGGCCAAGGGACAAGACCGCGGCTGCAAGCACAAGCGCCGCCGATCCCCACAGACAGCCCTGGAACCCGCCGAACTGGAAGACGATGCCGGAGAGCAACGTGCCAAGGAGCCGCCCCCCGGCATTCGCCATGTAGTAAAAACCGACGTTTAAAGCCACGCTATCCTCATCCGTGTAGGCCAGCACCAGATAGGAATGGACCGCCGAGTTAATCGCAAAAACCAAGGCGAAGACACCGAGGCCCACAGTGAGCGTGGGGCCGGGATGACTAAGCCGAACTGTAGCGCGGCAATCAGTCCGAGCGGGACAAGAACAGCACGAAGGCCCACAAGCGAGCGGCGGCGCCATCAATGGTTTCACCCCGCCCCGAAGTGCCGCAGAATCTCGGGCACGCTCGCCTGGATAAGGCCGTAACCGATCACCCAAAGTGCCAGGAATGCTCCGACTGCATAAAAGGACCATCCCAGTTGACTCAGGAATACCGGCAGACCAACCACAAACCAGACGTCTCGGGCGGCAAACAGAGAACAGGCGCGCGGCGGAAAGCCAATTGATCTCTGAACTCTTCGAGAGGAGCGAGGTGAACTTGACTTTCTTCTTGGAACGTCCCAAGTCACCCGGAGAGCGAAGCGACCGTAGCGAGAAGCACCACAACCAGCGCTCCCGCCATTCCCACCAACGCGCCGACGAACCCGAACGCCGCGAGTAACGCGCCCCCGACGAAGAAACCCACGCCTTTGAGGGCATTCTTGGAGCCGGTCAAGCGCGCGACCCATCTGAACAGAGTGCCGTCGGCGCCGTCAGGCACGATCACTTTGATGGCGCTCTTGGCGCTCATCTTCGTCAAGTCTTTCGCGATGCCGGACAGCGCCTGCGCCACCATGACGTAGGCGACTGAAACGAACTTGGGCCAATGTTCGTCTAGCAGCGCAAGCATCAGAAGGGCGAAGATCTGCAATGCCAAACCACCGTACAAGCGTGACCTTCACGCCCGAGCGGGCCGCGATCCATCCCCCGAAAAGATTCGTAACGATCCCAAAGAACTCGTAGAACAGGAAGAGGAACGCGATGGAAATGCTGTCGTAGCCGAGTTTGTAAAAATGCAGAACGACCAGCATCCGTAGGGCGCCGTCGGTGATCGTGAATCCCCAATAGGCTCCGGTCACCAGCGCGTAGCTACGGATGCTGTTCATCGGAAGCGGGGCTCAAGCCGCAGTCGTGCGCTGCGGCAGGAGCGCCGCCACTTTTCTGCGCAAGCTCGATCATCCGGTTCACGTAGCCCCATTCGTTGTCATACCAAGCAAGGATCTTCACTTGTGTGCCGTCGATGACCATCGTAGAGAGCGCATCGACAATCGCCGAGTGCGGGTCGTTCAGGAAATCGATAGAGACTAGAGGCCGCTCCTCGTACGCGAGAATTCCACGGAGCGTTGTTTCGGCGGCCTGTTTGAAGAGCTGGTTCACTTCGGCGACACTCGTGGCCCTCTCCACCTCGAACACACAATCCGTCAACGAAGCATTAAGAAGCGGCACCCGTATGGCGACGCCGTTCAGCTTGCCTTGCAACTCCGGGTAGATCAGATCCAATCGCCGTCGCAGAACCGGTCGAAGTCGGAATGAGGGACATCAGGGCGGATCTGGCGCGCCGCAAGTCTTTGTGAGGGAGATCGACGATTACCTGCGTGTTCGTCACGTCGTGTACGGTAGTGATCACGCCGTGTCGAATTCCGATTCCTTCCTGGATCACCTTCACTATGGGGGCAAGACAGTTGGTGGTACATGACGCAGCGGTAATAATGTGGTGCTCGGCGGGCGAGTAGAGTCCGTCGTTTACTCCCATTACGATGTTCAATGCGCCCTTATGTTTTACCGGTGCTGCGACGATCACCTTGCGAACGCGGCGCTCGAAGAAGGGCTCCAGGGTGTCAGGCGTCAGCAGTTTTCCGGAACACTCCAGAACAATATCGACATCGCTAGCTTCCCAAGCGACTTCGTTCGGTTTTGGTTCAGCCGTGAATCTGATCGAACGGCCTTCGATCGTTATTCCGTCGACGTCGGTCTTGATGGATTTTGACCAGCGCCCGTGGACACTGTCAAATTCGAGCAGATGTGCGGCGGTAGAGGCTCCTCCTTTGATTTCGTTGATATGCACCACTTCCAAATCCGCGCGATCCCACACAGCGCGGAGGGCGAGTCTGCCCATTCGTCCAAATCCGTTAATTCCGATGCGAGCCATCTCTTGGCCTCGTTCCTTTTGGGGGGTGCTTCTAGCTACAGCAGGCCGGACCACAGCATTCCTTGGTCGTTGGTTTCACCGCACGGATAAATGCGCTGACGAATTTATCTTGCACTTGCGGCGCTATGGCGTCGGCGTCGATGCCTTCGCCGATCAGAAACTGGCGGGCGTCGTCCACGTTGTATACGCGGGTCGGCTCGATGTCGATGGAATCGAACCCGGCCTTGGCGAGCTTGGCGACATAGTCGTAATCGCGCAGCGCTCCGGCGATGCAGCCCACCCATAACTCCATGCTGCGTCTGACTTCGGGGGGAACCTCGCCGCGCACTACGACATCGGAGACCGCGAAACGGCCGCCGGGTTTGAGCACCCGGAAGGCTTCTCGCAAAACTTTATCCTTGTCGCCCGAAAGATTGATGACGCAGTTCGAGATGATGACGTCGACCGAGTTATCCGGGAGGGGAATGTTCTCGATCTCGCCCTTTAGGAACTCAACGTTGTCGATCCCGGATTTACGTTGGTTCTGCCGAGCGAGCGTCAGCATTTCATCGGTCATGTCGAGACCATAAGCCTTCCCGGTGGGGCCGACGCGCTTGGCCGAGAGCAAGACGTCGATGCCGCCTCCCGATCCGAGATCGAGAACCGTTTCGCCGGGGTTGATCGTGGCCAGCGCAGTGGGATTGCCGCAGCCGAGAGAAGCGAGCACCGCGTTTTCCGGAATTTGGCTGGTCTGGCCTGAGTCATACAGATTCGATGTGATCGGATCCACACAGCCCGTCGCGCCGGGGGCCGCTCCACAGCAGGAACTTCCGCCGGTATTGACGCGAAGGGCCGCTTCGCCGTATTTCTGGCGCACTGCATCTTTCAATTCCATATCGAGTTTCTCCCTAATCCTACTTGCAGAGTTGAGTGATCTTAGCCGGCTTGATGGCTTTGTTGCGAGTGCAGCACTCGGCGTACAGGAATCCCAGCAGTTCTTCCAAGGTTGCCGTGTTGGCAGCGTAACGGAGGAATGTACTCTCCCGGCGAACGGTGATGAGATCCTCGTTCTTGAGCTTGTCCAGGTGGTGGGAAAGGGTAGACGCCGCGATTTCAAGCTCGCTCTGAATCTCGCCAACGACCATGCCGTCCGGGTGCGCGGCTAAGAGCGTACGCAGAATTCGCAGACGAGGCTCGGCCCCGAGGGCGGCGAACATATCCGCATAGTGAGCGGTCCGGTCAACGGCAGGTGCGGAATCAACGCGTTGTGTTTCCATATTTCCACTATAATAGAAATATGGAATCTGTCAAGAGCACGGGTGTCACTGGGTATTTGGTTTATTTCTGCGCTGGGAGGTAAATCTGGAATCTTGGAGCAGTGACTTCCGAAACTCGATCATCCGTGATGACAACCTGGCCAATGGGAGTCGCATTCGCTTCCTTGTAGTAAAGCGTTTGCCGATCCATCACGATGTCCGTCGATTTGGGCTCTCCTAGAATATCCACCACCTGGGCGCGTGACATCCCCACTTTGACAGCGGCCCAACCCTCAACTGTTCTGGAGGAAATCACCGGAACCGGGCGGGTAGCGGCAAAGATCGCTCGCTGCTGCAATCTCACTGTATTTTCCAGAGTCGCGATACGGCGATCTTGATCCGCCATCAAGCGCTTGAGTAGCGAGATCTCCTTAACGGCGTCGTCTAGACGCGTGTCGGGCGTCTGGCCGGGCAGACTGTACGAAGCACCGACGCAAATGAAAACAATTGCACCGGTCCGGAGAACATGCAGCATAGAGCCTCCGCCCACGATTCTATGAGCTAGAACCGCTGGACGCAAGATCGGCGCTTACCCGCGGATGCTCATGTCGCTGGATGTCCCGCCAGCGGCAGGCACATAGCATTTGCTGGTGTAGTCCATCACCATGCGGTTGGCATTGAAACGCCATCCCAGCGTACGGATGGTGCGTTTCATGCGCTTGATCCAGCCGCGCGGGAGGCCGTCCTGGTCGCGCTGGTAAAACAGCGGAACCACTTCTTCGCGCAGGACCCGGTATAAATCTTCGCCGTCGCGGGTGTCGTGCACCCGCATATCGGTATGAGTCCGGCCGTTGCCGATGGCGAAGCCGTTCATGCCGTCGTAGGCTTCCGCCCACCAGCCATCCAGTACGGAGAGGTTGAGACCGCCGTTCAACACCACCTTTTGCCCGCTGGTGCCGGATGCTTCGAGAGGACGGCGCGGATTGTTCAACCACACGTCGACGCCCTGCACGAACAGGCGCCCGACGTTGATGTCGTAGTCTTCGACGAAAACGAACTTGTCGGCGAATTTCGGGTCGCGCATCAATTCCGCGATTTGCTGCAGCACGCGCTTGCCGGGCTCATCCCGCGGATGTGCCTTCCCGGCAAATACAAACTGGATCGGACGATTAGGATCGTTGACCATCGTGATCAACTTCTCGATATCGGCCAGCAGCAGGTTCGCGCGTTTATAAGTCGCGAAACGCCGGGCGAAGCCGATGGTGAGCGCGTCCGGACTCAGAACGCGGTTAAGACGCACCAACGTCTCGGGAGCTTCGCCGCGCCGTTCGGCCTGCTCCTTGGCGCGCCGCCGTACAAATTCTAGCAGGCGGGATTTCAGGCTGAGGTGGGTTTCCCACAACTCGCCGTCGTCCACGGTTTCGATGCCTTCCCAGATGCGCGATTCGCCGCTGTGCTCATGCCAGCCGATGCCCAGGTGGCGATCGTACAAGCGGAACATTTGCGGCGCGAGCCAAGTGGGCACGTGCACACCGTTAGTGATGTGGCCGATGGGAACCTGATCTTCCAGCTTGCCGGGGAAAAGGCCGGTCCACATTGCGCGCGATACTTCGCCATGCAGAGCGGAAACCGCATTGGCGCGGCGGGAGAGGCGCAGGCCCAGCACCGTCATGCAGAACTCTTCATTGGGATTGCCGGGTTGTTCGCGGCCCAGAGCCATGAATGCATCGTGCGAAAGACCGAGCGCCTCGCGCAGCGGACCGAAGTGCTCTTCCATGAGCCCGGCGTTGAAGCGGTCATGGCCGGCGGGGACAGGCGTGTGCGTGGTGAAGACGACTTCGCGCGAGACGTGAGGCATGGCCTGGTAAAAGCCGACGCCTTCTTCTTCCATACGGCAGCGAATCGCTTCGAGGACCGCGAATCCGCTATGGCCCTCGTTGAGGTGCAGCACGCCGGGCGTAATACCCATGGCCTTCAAAGCGCGGAAACCGCCGACGCCCAGCAGCAATTCCTGACGGACGCGTACGCGCCCATCGCCGCCGTAGAGGCGCGAAGTTAACTCGCGATCTTCGGGCGTATTGCCCTCGACGTTGGTGTCCAGTAACAAAAGTTCGATGCGACCCACTTTCACGCGCCAGACTTTCGCCGCGATGGAAGCGCCGCGGGTTTCGATGCGGATGGTGACGGGTTCGCCGTTCTTGCCAATCGCCGGAGCCATAGGAAGATGATTCACGTCGGTGGGCAGATATTCTTCGTGCTGCCAACCGGTGCCGTCCAGCCACTGCCGGAAATATCCCTGGCCATAGAACAGTCCCACGCCGACGAGCGGAATGTCCAGATCGGACGCGCTCTTTACGTGATCGCCCGCCAGCACGCCCAAACCGCCGGAATAAATCGGCAAGGACTCGTGCAGGCCGAACTCGGCCGAAAAATAGGCTACTGGCCGCGGCCGCAAAACTCCCGCGTGAGTTGCGCCCCAGGTGCGGTCGGCTTGCAGGTATTCTTGGAGGCGGCGGTACGCATAGTTGATGCGGCCGTGCAAAACCAGCTCTCCGGCGCGGCGCTCGAGTTTAGAAAGCGGGATTTCGGAAAGCAGCGCAATCGGATTATGATTCAGTTCCCGCCAGCGTACGGGGTCCAGATCGCGGAACAGGCTGGTCGAATCCTGATCCCAGCTCCACCACAGATTGCGTGCGATCGCCCACAGCTTCTCCTGCGCGGGAGCGATGAAGCGATCCAGCGTGCGCGCCTCGCTGACCACCGGCGCAACTTGCGCGGCGGCTTCGGTCAGCATGCGGATTTCGTCGTCCGGAAAGGTTCTGGTCTGGACGGTCTGCACCACCAGCACGCCCTGCAGCACGCCGCGGTCGACGATGGGGACGCCCAGGAATGATTGGTACGAGTCCTCGCCTGCCTCGCGGAAATATTTAAAGCGCGGGTGGCTGGCGACCTGTCCAACCGCCACCGGCCGCACCTGTTCGGCCACCAAACCGGCCAGACCCTCGTTGAGTTTCAGACGCAGCGTGCCGATACATTCCGGGCGCAGGCCGACGGTGGCGGCAAGCACCATGTTCGCGCGATCCGGTTCCAGCAGATACACCGAGCAAACGTCGGTTTGGGCGCGCGCCGCGATTAAAGCGACGACGTTCATGAGCGTTTCAGCCGGTTTTCCGCTGGCCTCGGCAAGGTTCCCGATTTCTTCCAGCGTCAAAACATAGTTGGCGTCACGCGCGTCGGCGGGTTGAGTCATTACAAGTCCTCAGAAAATTAAATTGAGCTTCGCGGCGATAGGTCCGCGAACAGGGCGGGGAAGTCACTTCCCATCTTACAGTGATTGTAGTGTCCGCAGAACTGGCTCGGAGTACTACGCGGAGCCCAGATGCAGCTTGGTACCAACTGACGTTTACTTGCCGCGGAATCCTTCGGTCAGCTCGATCCGGGTACCTTCCGGATCGATGAGGTAGGAAATCTGCAGGCCGCCTAGTTGGGGCAGCGCGCGGTAGGTCAAATCGAAAGGCGTACCGGCGGCCTCCAACTTCTTGCAGAAGGCTTCCAATCCGGTGATCTCGAACCCGATGTGATCGAGAGCCCGGCCTTTGGTGGGAGCACCGGCCGTAGCGGCCTTTTCGAAATCGATTTCACCGCCGGGGAACACTGCGGTCAGGACCTTGCCGTGCTTGCCCTTAGTGCCCGAAAACATCTTCACGTACCAGGCTTGCAGACTGGCTGGACTCACGCTCGCGATCTCGACGTGATGGAAGGCGACGGGCGTTGCGATTGACGCGTCCTCCACAAATTCGAAGCGAACGCCTTCGGGAAACTCGCCCAGCAGAGTCTTGTGCTTCGCGTCGTCCTTGAGCAGCTTCACGTTGGCGCTGGTGAGCTTCGTCTTGGTGTCGGCGTAACTCTTGACGCGGAAGCTGACGTACGGGACAGTGGAGCCCTCCGAGCCGCCAGTGGGTGGCTTCTGCCCTTTGGAGGCGATCACCATCGCGCCGGGGATGCTCATCAACTGTAATACTCCGGTGTTCGTGGGACGCGCACCCAGCAAATCGACCCAGATCTTTTTCTCCGCATCCGGATCGTTCACGAACATGTGGACGTGCCCGTAGGAAATCCCGCTTGCATTAGGCGCAGCAAGCTGGGCAAACATTGTGGCGGACGAGGCCGCGATCAGCAGAATCCAGCGCATGGGCATCAGGCTATCACGTATTTAGATTTGTTTCACGCGCATGTGCTCCCGGCGGCCCCATCGCGCTTCAAACCGGATGGGGCCGCGAGGGTGAGCGGCTCAGAACAGCAGCTTAAGGGCAATCTGAATATTGCGCGCCAGGTAATTGCCGGTGGTCCCGATGGTTCCAAAAGCCGAGGTGCCAAACACATTATTCGGCATGCCAAGGTTGGGATGGTTGAGAAGGTTGAACATCTCGGCTCGCAGTTGAAGCGTCATGCGTTCGCGAGGCTGAAATTCCTTGAAGGCTGAGAAGTCCATATTGACGGCGCCGGGGCCCCTCACTGTGTTGCGGCCCAGATTGCCAATCGTGAACGGAGCGTTCAGCACAAAGGCCGCCGGGTTAAACCAGTGGTTGATGGAACTGGTGCCGTCGCCGTATCCCGGGGCCGCCGTAGGAAAGTCCGGTTGCGTTCGGACGATCCGCCGTCTGGCCGGTGTTCGCAAGATTCGACGAGGTCTGAATGGTTTCGACGTTGCCAGTCTGGGCCGTGGCGACTGCATTAAAAGCCCATCCCTTAACCAGCACACCCGGGAGGCCCGTCAGGCGATTGCCGAAGGGGAGCCGGTAACTGGCGATGATATTGAAGCGCTGCCGAATATCGATATCGGAGTCGCCGCGTTCGTTCTTGAAGTTCGTTTCCAATTGGGGGAAATAAACGCTGAACAGCGTTCCGCCACCAGTTGCGGGGTTATCGTCGATGTTGTGGGACCAGGTGTAATTCGTTGCCAGGCTGAATCCCTTGCTGAAGCGATGCTCCAACCCGGTCTGTAGCGAATTGTATTCCTGATTTCCGGTCGAATTGACACGCTGAATGACCGACACGTTAGGCATCTGGGTGTAATAGGGACGGCGCGGCTGAATAGAACCCGGTCCGGGAGGCGCCAGGTCCGCGTTGTAATTAAACACGACGTGGCGGCTCAGCGCGCCGACGTATCCCACGTTGAAAACCAGTCCGCCGACCAACTCGCGCTGCAGGGTCAGGTTGAACTGTTCGACGTAAGGGTTGGTAATGTTGCTGGCCACATTGTAGATGGTGCCGGTGGGATTGTTGGGGTCCGTCGCGACGGGCGCGGGCAGACCTTGCGAGATGAGATTGCCGCTGTTGGTGAGGGCCAGAACGCTGGTAAATGGCGGATCGCGAAACACCGAATTCGATCCGGTGCCGGTGTTCGGCGGCCAGAAGCTGATGCCAAAGCCGCCACGCAGAACGGTCTTCGGCGCCACTGTCGCGGCAAAGCCGATTCGGGGCGCGAAACTATGCCAGTCACTATTCACGCCAACCGTGGAGCCGACGCCATTCTGTCCGGCGATGAGAATTTTTCCGCTGGTAATATCCGCCAGGTTCGCGGCGCGGTTGGCAACTTCGGTGAAGGGGGTAAACACTTCCCAGCGTACGCCGAGGTTAAGAGTCAACCAGTGCGCGACCCGCCAATCGTCTTGAACGTAGCTTGCGAATTCCCAGCTTCGAAAGCCTTGCTCGACCAGCAGCTTGGTTCGCGATTCCGTCGTCGGATATCCCAGCAGCAGGGAAGCCACCGAGTTTCCGGAGCCAGGCACCGAAGAGTTGTTGGTGTAGCCGGTATCAAACAGGAATTGACCCTTGGACGACGTGCTCTGGAAAGGAGTGAGCTGGCGGCGGCGCAGATCTCCACCCATCTTGATTTGATGGCTCCCGCGAATATAAGTCAGGCTGCCGCGGTATTGGAAGAGATTGTTGATGGTAGCCAGCGGAACCGATGTGGGGTCGCCGAGTCCCACGTAGCCCGCCACTCCGATCGGAGACAGCCCCGAGCTGTCGGAATCGATATTGGTTCCGGGGATTCCAATTGCTTTGTTTACATTGTTCAGGTAGTTGAGCGGCGTGGTCCGCACCACGTAGCGCGAATAGGACGCCTTGAGGTCCAACAGCAGGGAAGGCGTAAAGGTGTGAATGAAGCTGGCGACCGCCTGTTGCGCCCGCTGGCGGGCGGTGCCGGCATACTGGCCCGCGTCGCCGCCCGCGAAGATACCGTTGACCACCGGCAATTGGCCGGGCTTAAACGAATTGGTGTCGTTGAACGAATAACGCGCGAAGAATTGGTTTCGCTCGTTGAACATGTGGTCGACCTTGGCGTCGAAAGTGTCGTCGCGCTGCGCCCGGACTGGACTGAGCGTGAAGTTGTTGGTCAGGCCGCTGGTGGTCGGCAGCGGGTACAGATTCAATAGCGCGAGGCCGGTAGAATTAAACCGCGCGGGCAGGATCTGGTTGTTGGCAAATGGAAGGCGGGCTGCGCTGGTCGCTCCGCTGGCCGGGTCGTATATTGGAGCCAGTCCGGCGAAGTTGCCGCCGCGCATGGCGAGCGTAGGTACGGTGCTGGCGTAGGTTATCGCCTGGCGCAGACGGAGACCTTCATAATCGGCGAAGAAAAATGTTTTGTCCTTCTTGATCGGTCCGCCGATGCTGCCGCCAAATTGATTTTGCTTGTAGGGTGGGCTGGCCGCGGTGGCAGCTACGAAATAATTCTTGGCATCCAGATGCTCGTTACGGAAGAACTCGAACAGCGAGCCGTGCAGGGAGTTGGTGCCAGACTTGGTGATCAGATTGACCACGCCGCCCGCGGTGCGGCCGACTTCCGCGGCGTATGAATTGGTGTCGACCCGGAATTCCTGAAGGGCATCTTCCGACGGCTTCACCATGATGGTGCCGATATACCGCTCATTGTCGTCCATGCCATCGATGAGATAGCTGTTCGCGTAATCGCGCTGGCCGTTGACCGAGACCGCGGACGTGCGCCGCCGGTCGTCGGGACGATTGCCGCTGCTCATGGCGTTCGGAACACTTTCGTTGGTGCCGGCGCCGAGCTGTGCCAGGCGCACAAAATTGCGCCCGTTGAGGGGAGTGTCCTGCACGACGCGATCCGTGATCAGATTTCCAACCACCGCGCTGTCGGATTGCAGCGCCGCGGCTTGGGCGCTGACTTCCACCGATTCGGTGGCCTGCCCAACTTCCATGCGAATGTCCTGGCGCGCGCGGTCGCCGATCGCAAGAACAATCGAACTCAAGTTGGCGGCGCGAAAACCGGGATGCTCCACCTTAATGTTGTAGCGGCCGGCCGGCAGGAGCGAAATAACATAGTTTCCGGAACCATTGGTGGTGGCGGTACGGATGAGATTCGTATCCGGATTTTCGATGGTCACTTTCGCGTCAACAAGCACCGCTCCGCTGGAGTCAGTGACCGTCCCCAGGATATCCGCTGTCGATACCTGTGCGGCTAGCGGCCCCAGGCACAACACGGAAAATAGACAAAAAATGCTGGCGCGCGCGATAGACAAGGCACGGCCAAGCTTCGACTTTCTTAACATTTAAATCACCCTCCCCTTTAAATCCACGCACTATTGCCAGGGAAGAGCGATCATCGGTGATCCCCATCAAGCTCGTATCGCGTCCCCTGGGCGATTCGTGCAACCTGATGGAGAATATCACACTAGTCATTCAGCTACAAGCTGCGTCTTTGTGCCGCAAGCGAGCGAAGCGCTATACTCGACCTTCAGGCCCCGTCCGCACTCGCCTCGTCCGCGCAGCCCCGTCGATTTCGGAAACCAAATTCGATCGATTGAATGACGCACAACTTCACAGCCGCTGATTTGAGGGTTAAATCGCTAGGTCCGTGCCGCATCGATTCGCCGCTGCTGCCGTTGCTGGAGGGCGCGAGCGAACCTTTCATAACGTCGATGAGTGCGACCGCGTTCTGTTCGACGATACGCTCTCCGGCTTGACGGAACGCAACCTGCCGGTGGATGAGCTTCCCGGCGTTCGAACCGGCCGGCCCGCGCCGTAAAATCTTTTTCGATCCCTCCAAGACCCGGGCCGCGATTGTCACCTGCGGCGGACTTTGCCCGGGTTTCAACGACGTCATCCGCAGCCTGGTGCTGGAACTTTATAAGAGCTATGGCGTGCACAAGGTTTACGGCTTCTGCAATGGATACCAGGGATTTATCGCCAAATACCGGCGGCCTGTGCTGGACCTTTCGCCCGCCAGCGTGGCCGGCATCAACGAGCAAGGCGGCACGATTCTCGGCACCTCGCGCGGCGAGCAGGACCCCGAAGAGATCGTCGACTGCATGGAGACCATGAGCATCAACATGCTGTTCGTCATCGGCGGCGACGGCACGCTGCGCGGCGCGCAACGGATCACCGAACTGCATTGCGGGACGGGGAGGGAAGATCGCCGTGGTGGGCGTCCCCAAGACTATCGACAACGATATCATGTTCATCGATCAGAGCTTCGGCTTTCAGACCGCGGTGGCCGAGGCCACGCGCGCCATCCGCTCGGCCATGTCGAGGCGGAGTCCTCGCCCAACGGGATCGGATTGGTCAAGCTGATGGGCCGCCACTCCGGCTTCATTGCCTGTTACGCGTCGCTCGCGATGAGCGATACCAATTTCGTTTTGATCCCCGAGGTGCCTTTCGAACTGGAAGGCGCGGGAGGCTTCCTCAACGTTCTGCGCGAGCGCCTGCGAACGGCGCGGCCACGCCGTCATTGTGGTCGCTGAAGGAGCGGGGCAGCATCTGATGGCCGCCGGAAGCGCAACCGACGCTTCCGGTAACGCCAGGCTTAACGATATCGGCGTTTTTCTGAAACAGCGTCTGGTCGATTATTTCGCCGGGATCGGCATGGAGTGCAATCTCAAATACATCGATCCGAGCTACGCGATCCGCAGCGTGCCGGCGAATCCTTTTGACAGCGTCTACTGCATCCGCCTGGCGCACAACGCGGTTCATGCGGCCATGAGCGGAAAAACAGAAATGGTGGTGGGGCGATGGAACGGCCGGTTCGTTCACGTTCCGATGCCGATGGCGGTGCGCGAGCGCTACACGGTCGATACTTCCGGGGATCTGTGGACCAGCGTGCTGGAAGCGACGGGGCAGCCGCGGGAGTTTCGCTAGAGGTTGGTCCGTTCGGGGCCCTCTGTTTTGTGGTTCTGATAACGAATATTATGTAAACTTTCAATTAACTCCGTAACCGCTGGCAAGCACGCCACATGTTACGCTGAGTGCTGGCACTATCCGCTTGATTCCCTCCTTTCGCTACCGAATTTGGCTGGTGGGCGCGGCGCTCCTCGCGCTTCAAATCGTGTTTCTGACCGGCCCAGGTATCGAAGAAGACGAAGCGCTGTTCGTCGGACCGTTTGTCGACAAAGCGCCTGCGCTCTACGAGTGGCACCTGGGACATTTCCGGATTCCGGTGATGACCATGGATTACATCGGGGCCCTGAAGTCATGGCTCTATTGGCCCGTCTTCCAGCTCTGGACCCCCAACGTTTGGTCGATGCGGCTGCCGGTATGTTTGCTGAGCGTGGTTACGCTCCTAATCTTCGCTGACGTGATCCGGCGCGCGGCTGGCAGCCGGGTGGCCCTTGCAGCGGCGGCTTTTCTGGCGACGGATGCGATTTTTGTCCTGATCAATGTCTTCGACATGACGGTGTGCCTGTTGCTGCTGGCGACGGTGGGGTTCGTGAACTTGCTCCAGCGATTTGAGGCGACCGGAAAGCGTAGCCTTCTGGGTGCTGCGTTCCTGGTAGCTGGACTGGCGCTGTGGTACAAAGCGGTCTTCATCTTTCCGCTGGCGGCGATGCTATTGGCGTACGCTGTCGCGTATCCGCGTCAAGCGTGGCGCTCCGTCACCGTGAGGAATGTGGCACTCGCGGCAATCGCCATCGCCGTAGGCGCCGCACCCTTGATCGCATTCAATTGGGCGCGCAGAGGAGCGACCATGCAGGCTTCGGGCGCGCTGCCCACTGTACCTGCGCTTGAAAAACTGGTGATGCTACAACACACCTTCGACGGACGCGCGTTTGAACATTACATGTTCCGTAGCACCTTCGCCGAAAAGATTCCGCTGATCGGAGCGCCGATCGGTGACCTGGTGATCCGCTGGTATCGCGAATCACACTTCGGGCCGGGGAGTGCCTTGCTGCCGGCGTTGGTGTTGGCGCTGATAGCGCTGCCGTTCTTGAGAAGGTCCGCCGTCTTCCCTGCTCTCATATTCAGTTGGGTGGCGATGGCGGCGGCCTATGGCGCGATGTTCGTGTTCCGCGATGCCGGCGCTGGACCGCATCACACCGTGCTGCTCTATCCTGCACCACACTTCATCGTGGCGGCGAGTGCTTTGGCTCTCGCCGAGCGCTATCTGCGCGGCAAGCAAAGCACGGCGTTTCTGGGGTTCTGTATTGTGCTGGTAGGGTCGAATCTGTGGCTGTTGGGGCACTATGCGCGCGCGGCGCGATCAGACGGATTCAGTGCCTACTGGAGCGATGGAGTGGAGCGGCTCACGGACGTCCTGATGCACCAAAACCTGCCGGTGGGACTTCTGGATTGGGGCATTCACAACGGCGTCCAGATTCATTCGCACAACACCGTAGTCTTCGCCGATCCTGCACCGCGCGAAAACGTTCTGTACGTCACCCACTGCGACGGTTATGTGATCGACGAGTCGCGCACCACCCAATTTCAAGCTCAATTAGCGGCGACCGCGCTACGCTCCACGGCAAATCGAGTGGTGGCCGATAAAAAAGGTCATCTGATGTATTGCTTGTTCCAGTTAGAACGCAACTAGGCTTCGCTGGACCGCCGCTCGCGCGTCCATCGCACTTCGAAAAGAGGTATCATACGTGGTCGCGGGAGGGAATTCCATGAAAATTGAAACACTCAAATTTGCGGGATATACGTTGCTGGCGGCGATGGTCGCCAGTGCACCGGCGATCGCTCAGGAAGCGCCGGGAAAACTTTACAACACAGCCAAGCAGAAGCTGCTGGACGGCAAACAAGTCTTCAGCGTGACGATTTCAAAGCCTGATCCGGCAGCCTATTGTGAGGCGTCCAAGCATTACGACTACACCTGGTTTGAGATGCAGCACAGCACCCTGACGTGGGCCGACATCGAGAAGATGGTCGCCGCTTGTCCGCACACGGTTGCGACGCCGATGGTGCGCATTCAGGATGAACTTGAAAGCTCCATACAGCACGCCACCGACATCGGACTGTTGGGAGTCATCATGCCCACTGTCGACACGGTCGAAAAAGCACAAGCCGCTGTGAAGTATGCCAAGTATCCGCCGGAGGGCCGCCGCAGCATGGGTGCGGGCCAAGCCGCACGGCTCTGGGCCGGCGAAGGCCAAGCCGCCACGATGAAGTATCGCACCAGCATCAACGAGAACATGCTGGTGGTGGTGATGATTGAAACTCCGATTGGCGTCGCTCACGCTTCCGACATCGCGAGCGTACCCGGCGTCGACGCCGTGATGGTGGCGAACACCGATCTGGGCAATTTCTCCGGCTGGTTCGACCACATGTCCGCGCCCTACCAGGGCATGGTCAAGCTGATTCACGATGCGACTCTGCATGCGGGCAAGTTCCTGGGTGCGACCGATGCTTCCTACGCGAAGGGCCGTCCGGATAGCGCCGATTACCGGTTCCTGCAGAACGGTCCGGCCTTCGACGGTTGGGTGAATCCGGCTCGTCCGGCTGCAGCCGGCCGCGGCGCCGCGCAGTAACACTCGATTCAGTCACAATAGCGTCTAGCCTGGCTCATCGCGAGACGGGCTGGACGCTTGCTTTTTGTAATGGCTCCGCGCGGCCTTGCGGTCCGAGCGACTTCCCTGCGCCATCGATCAGCGCCTGCTTTTCCTCAGCCGTCAATCGCGCGGCCGGATGCATGGGCAGATAAAACCACGGCGGCATGTCGCCTTTGGTTACCTCGTCATCGACATCCTTAGCGTGCCTCTGCGGTTTATCCCATTCGGTGAAATTCAAGTGGCTGCGACCGCCGTTCACATCTCTTTGAAGGAGCCAGGAGGTTGGCGCTATTTTCGAGTACCACGGCCAGACCGTTTGGTTGCTGTGGCAGTCGTAACAGGCCCGGTGAATCAATTCCGCGGTCGCCGGCGAATCCCATGCGGGTTCCTGAGTTACCGGCGGATTGGCGTGAGTGTGGCCATACGGGATGACTTGGATGAAGACGGCGGCCAACAACGTCCACATGAAAGCCTTCATGACCATATCCCGAGCATAGCGCGCGTAACTGCGAAGACTGTCGGTTAGCGGCTCGCGCGCTTCGATCCCTTCGCCGGGACGAATTTCTGGACGCGCCCGCCCTATTTCCCCACCATGTGTTCGGGATCGTGATTGTTTTCGCAGACGTATTCGCCGACATCGTCATCGGGATCGAGATCGGCCACGCGTTTGATGATCCACGGCTTGGCATACGTCCCCGGATCGTCGATCGTGAACTCGATTTCAAGGTGCCCCAGATCAGGCCGGCGCATGCGTTCGATCACGTGCATCTGTTCGGTGTGCGGATGGCCTTGCGGGTCGAGCCATGAGCGGTCGTTAAACCCGGTCGTATCCACCACCAGCGTGTCACCTTCCCAGTGGCCGATCGAGTGTCCCATCCACGACGGGTTCGGTTCCTTCGGATGAGTTCGCGCCGTCCAGAAACACTTGACGATGGCTGGGGATGTCGTCCTCGAAAAGCATCACCAGCAGCTTGGGAGTCTGCACCAGTTTGTAAGGGAACAACGCGCCGGCGGCCAGAATGCCGCGAGTCAAGCAGCGCGCGCCGGGCGCATCTTTGGAATTGTTCGCAGCGCGCTCGCGCACCAGCGCATCGGCCCACGGCAAGGGCTCGGGCTTGCCCGGATCGACCGGCCGCTGCGCGAACCAGACAGCGCTGAAATCCGGCTTCCCGTCGGCGGTGCGCGGCGTGGGTCCGGAGGGTGTTGGATGCGGGCTGTATAGATCGATTCTGAATTCTTTGCCGTCTCCCAAGGTATCGAACTGGTAATCGGTCAAGTGAATGTCGAATGTCAAAGTCTTCGCGGCGGCGACGGTAACGTCTTTCTGTGTGTAGGGATTGTATCCGAGCAACGCCACCGAAATCTCGTAGATGCCGGCCGGGACATTCGGCAGTGTGTAGAGGCCTTTATCGGAGCTGGCGGATTTATACATTGCCTTGGTCGCAACGTTGGTGGCAATGATCGGTGCGTTGGGAACCGGATCGCCGGGCAGGTTCACGACAGTGCCGCTGATCGCGCCACTTTGCGCAAACGCCGCCGAAGCCAGTAAGAATAATCCAATGAACCGCATCACGCCTCCTACTTTGCGTTCATTATACGCCGGAGATGCGCGCCGTCCGGAAAGAACGAGAGCGGGCTCGCTACGGAGTCTTCACCGCGTCCACGATGATGTAGTCCGGCGGCGGCTGGAATAGATTTGGATCGGGCTGCGTGCGGCTCAGATTCTCGATCTTGGTGGTGGTTTCGCCGGTGCGCGGGTCGGAATGAACCTGCAGGATCATCAGCCGCATCTCCTTGTCGCTCCAGATCTCGGAAACATTCACGATGTCGCGGTCGTTTCCGATCGCGCCGGCCGGTGTGGTGGTGGTCGTTCGCCGCCCCTGGACAAGCAGCCCTTCCATGGTTTGCGTGCCGAGATCCTCGGTCTTCACCTGCTGTCCGGAACTGTTTCTCGCGAGAGATCCGACTTTTGCCGGCTCCTTGGCCGGAATCGCGGGCTGGCTGGGTTGAACTGATTTATACCCACCGCGGCGCGCAACTTTGTTGACGGTGTCCAGTTCGTACCAATAGCCCGCAATCGGATCGCGGATCAGGATCGAGCCTGGCGGAGCCGGCTCGCCTGCAAAAAACTTTGCCGGAATCCGATCCTGCCGCGTGCCGGCCTTCCGAATCGCGATACATTTTCACGGTCATGGTTTGCCGCGCGATGTGAGTGCCGTCCGGCAGCGTCCGCGCCAGCGTCGTGATCGCATCGCAGGAAAAGGGTTCATTGATGACATTCACGAAGCCGCCGTTGGCGGCAATCGCGGTGATGCCTTGCCCCATCGCGCCGATTGAGAGGAAGCCAAACGTGATGGCGAACGCGACTCTCATGACCGGATTCTACCCGGATTGTGGAACGGCGGCAACGGGGTTCAGCCTCTTTTGGAGTACGATGAGACTTCGTGTTTGCGGAGAGACTCATGACATTGAATCGCAGAGTTTTAAGCACGGGCGCCATGTTAGTCGCCACGCTGCTGCCCATTGCGTTGCGCGCCGAAGTCGCGCGTGTGGAGATTTCACGGCGGCAGGATGTGCTGGGCGGCAAAGCTTTCGGCGCGATTGGGCCTTACGAAAAATTAGTAGGCAAAGTCTACTACGCGGTCTCGCCGGAGAATCCGCACAACCGCATCATCGCCGATCTCGATAAAGCCCCGCGCAATAGTCAGGGCAAAGTGGAATTCTCGGCCGACGTGTTCATCCTGCGGCCAAAAGATGCCGCGCGCGGCAACGGAGTCCTGCTTTTCGACTTGGTGAACCGTGGCCGCATGACGCTGCTTAATATTTTTAACCACGGTGTCATGTCAGCCGATCCTACCAGCGAGGCCGAGTTCGGCGACGGCTTCCTGATGCGGCAGGGCTACACGCTGGTCTCCATCGGCTGGCAGTTCGATGTGCCAGCAATACCTAACGAAGCTCAAGCAGCATATAAC